>CAMTWP010000020.1:0-10252 GCA_947085475.1 uncultured Novosphingobium sp.
ATCGGCATCGAAATCGTGCAAGGTTCGGCCAATGCCGACAGCATTGGCGGCAGCACCGGCAACGACGTTCTTGTCGGCAACGCGGGCAACGATACGCTGGCAGGCGCTGCGGGCGATGATACGCTGCAAGGCGGCACCGGAGACGATCTGCTGACCGGCGGCGCAGGCGCAGACAGCCTCGACGGCGGCACAGGCTTCGACCACGCCGACTACAGCGCCTCGGGCGCAGCAGTGGCCATCGACCTTGGCGCAGGCACCGGCACCGGCGGCGACGCCCAAGGTGACCGCCTCACCAGCATCGAATACGTCACCGGCAGCGACTTTGCCGATACCCTACAAGGCGCAGCAACCGCTGAACGCCTCGAAGGCGGGGCGGGTGATGACCGTCTTTTGGGCGCAGCGGGCGACGATACGCTTCAGGGCGGCCTTGGCAGCGATACGCTTATCGGCGGAGCCGGTGCGGATGTGCTGGAAGGCGGCGCGGGCATCGATACCGCTGATTATTCGGCAAGCGGCGCTGCTGTGCAGATCATCCTTGATGGATCGGCTGCATCGGGCGGCGATGCCCAGGGCGATGTGCTGACGACAATTGAACATGTTGTCGGCTCGGCCTTTGATGACATAATCACGGGCAATTCGGGCGCAGAATTGTTTGAAGGCGGCGTCGGCAATGACCAACTGCTGGGTAGCGGCGGTGCCGATACGCTAATGGGCGGCCTTGGCGATGATACCCTGATCGGCGGCGCGGGCGCTGATATGCTCGACGGCGAAGCTGGGTTCAATACGGCTGATTATTCAGCTTCGGGCACGGCTGTAGATATCAATGTTCAACTGGGCACGGGTCTTGGCGGTGATGCCGAGGGCGATACACTGCTGAACATTCAGCGCGTTGTCGGATCGGCAAATAACGATACACTGCTTGGATCGACCGGCGATGATCGGCTTGAAGGCGGAGCGGGCGATGATACCCTGCTGGGCGCTGCGGGTAACGATGTGCTGCTTGGCGGTGGTGGCGACGATTCCGTCGTGGGTGGTGCTGGTGCCGACACGATTGATGGCGGCAGCGGTGTGGATACAGCGTCTTACGCGGCATCCGCCAGCGGCGTTACGGTCTATCTCGATGGCCGTGCAGGCATAGGTGGTGACGCGCAGGGCGATGTTCTGGCAGGCGTCGAGCATCTGATCGGCAGCGTCTCTGCCGACGTTCTGTTTGGCGCAAATGGCAGCGAAACGCTGGAAGGCGGGCTTGGCGACGATACTCTGGTAGGGTCAGCTGGCGCTGACATGCTGGACGGCGGCACCGGTTTTGACATGGCCGATTATTCGGGTTCGACCGGAGCTGTCACGGTTTACACCGACGGTTCGATTTCGCTCGGCGGCAGTGCCGCGGGCGATATTCTTGACAGCATCGAACGGGTTGTAGGTTCCGATTTCGGCGATCTGCTCAACGGTTCTGCGTTTGCCGAACAGCTTGAAGGCGGTTTGGGCAACGATACGCTGGGCGGCGGAGAAGGCGCAGACACGCTGCTTGGTGGGACCGGTAATGATTTGCTGGTCGGCGGGCTGGGCGCGGATGTGCTGGATGGCGGCGCGGGCACGGATATTGCGAATTACGCGGCAAGCACCGCAGGCGTGAATGTCGGCTTTGATGGTGGCGCTAACACGGGCGGCGATGCTGACGGCGATCTGCTTTCGAACATCGAACAGATCAACGGTTCAGCATTTGACGATACGCTGCGCGGTGGCACGGTCGCCGATGTTCTGAGCGGTGGCGATGGCAATGACATTATGCGCGGCAGTGCTGGCGCAGATACGCTGATCGGTGGAGCTGGCGCAGACACGGTTGACTATTCAGGCAGCGCAGCCGGCGTTCGCGCTGGGCTAGACAATTCAACCGGTGTTGGCGGCGATGCGGATGGCGATCAGATCAGCGGTGTTGAACGCCTTGTGGGTTCCGCATTCGGCGATACGCTGCTGGGCGGCACCGGCGATGATACGCTGGAAGGCGCAGCAGGCACCGATAGCCTGCGCGGTGGCCTTGCCAACGACACGCTGCTGGGCGGAGCTGACGACGATACGCTGGTTGGCGGTTCGGGTTCTGACGTGCTGGATGGCGGCGCTGGCACAGATACGGCCGATTATTCGGCTTCGGTGGTTTCGGTTCAGGTCAACCTCAACGGGCTGGCCAGCTCGGGCGGAGACGCTGATGGCGATCTGCTGACAAGCGTTGAGCGCGTGATCGGTTCGGCCTTTGCCGACGTTCTGCGGTCTGGCACATCCAACGATACGCTGCTGGGCGCGGCTGGCGATGACACCATCATTGCAGGCATTGGCGTCAACGCTATTGATGGCGGAACCGGGACCGATACGGTCGACTATTCCGAAGCCACGGGTAGTATCGAGATTGCGCTTGATGGCACCGCCGGTATCGGTGCGGAAGCTGCGGGCGATACGCTGGTTTCGGTCGAGCGTCTGCTTGGATCGGGCTTTGCCGACACTTTGCGCGGCAGTGCCAGCGATGACGAAATTCTGGGCGGCGGCGGCAATGACCGCGCTGAGGGCGGTGCAGGCAATGACACGCTGACCGGCGGCGCAGGTGATGATACGCTGGTTGGCGGCGCGGGCGCGGATATTCTGTCAGGCGGATCTGGCTTTGATACGGCTGACTATTCTGCAGCGGCCAGTGCCGTGACGGTATTCCTTGACGGGACCAGCGGCAGCCGTGGGGATGCTGCGGGCGATGTGCTGAACAGCGTAGAACGCCTGATCGGTTCGGACTTTGATGATCGGCTTTCCGGCGCAAATGCTTCTGAAGAAATCGTTGGCGGCGCTGGCGATGATTCCATCACCGGATCTGGCGGCGATGATTTGCTGGATGGCGGCGATGGTAGCGACACGCTGATTGGCGGCAGTGGTGCAGACACGCTGCTTGGTGGCGCAGGGGTGGACATTGCAGACTATTCGACGTCACTTTCGGGCGTTGAGGTGTTCACCGACGGCGTAACCCAAAGCGTTGGCGGCGATGCGCAAGGCGATCTGCTGGTCGGCATCGAATATGTGATCGGTTCCAGCCAGTCTGACGTGTTCAATGGTTCGACGGGTGCAGACCATGTTGAAGCGGGCGGCGGTGATGATACCATTCGTTCTAGCCTTGGCGCAGACACGCTGGCAGGTGGCGCCGGGATCGACATGGTCGACTACGCGGCAAGCGCAGCGGGCGTCACGGTTTACCTAGACGGAACTGTTGGTGTTGGTGGCCATGCGGCAGGTGATGTTCTGTCAGGTATCGAAGTTGTTACCGGCTCCGCTTTTTCTGATACCCTGAACGGCAGCGCGGGTGCCGATACGCTGAGCGGCGGCGTCGGTGATGACGTGCTGTCGGGCGCAGGCGGAGCAGATGCTTTGGCTGGCGGCATAGGCAATGACACGCTTGTGGGCGGTGCTGGTGCTGATTTGCTGGACGGCGGCGACGGCGTTGATACGGCGGATTATTCTGCTGCTGTTGCCGGTGTTTCGGTGCGTATGGACGGCCTTGCTGGCACTGTAGGCGATGCCGCTGGCGATCTTCTGGTCAGCATCGAACGGGTCACAGGTTCCGGCTTTGGCGATACTATCGTAGGAAGCAGCGGCTCCGATACTATCGATGGCGGTACCGGCGATGATCAGTTGGCGGGCCTTGATGGTAGCGACGTGATCAATGGTGGTGATGGCAATGATACGCTGGTCGGCTGGGCTGGGCCGGATACGCTGATCGGCGGGGCCGGAATCGATATTGTCGAATACAACACCAGCCCATCCGGCGTTATCGTCTATCTTGATGGACGCGCTGGTGCGGGCGGCGATGCGCAAGGCGATGTGATTTCGGAAGTTGAAGGGGTACGCGGCTCGGGCTTTGCCGATACGCTCTTTGGTTCGACCGGCGCAGACTTGCTGATCGGCGAAGATGGTGCCGACTACCTTGTAGGCGGTGCAGGCGCGGATACACTGACGGGTGGTAACGGCTTTGATACGGCGGAATATTCGCTGACCAATGCTGCAATCAATGTCAATCTGGCTCTTGGCACTGGCCTTGGCGGTGATGCGCAAGGCGATGTGCTGGACAGCATTGAACGGGTCATCGGCGGCGACTTTGATGATACGCTGACCGGCTCGGCTTTGGCAGACCGGTTCGATGGCGGCGCAGGCGCCGATTTGCTGGTTGGCGCTTCAGGCGTTGATACGCTGAATGGCGGCACGGGCGCAGATACGATCATTGGCGGCGCAGGCGCAGATCAGATCGACGGCGGCGCTGATATTGATACGGTTGACTATTCCGGCAGCAGTGCTGCGGTTTCGGTGTTCCTGGACGGCGTTACCGACGGCGCAGGCGGCGAGGCTTCGGGCGACGTTATTGCCAATGTTGAGCGGGTGATCGGTTCGAACTTCTCTGACCTTATCGTGGGTGCTGGTGCGAATGAAACACTTCTGGGCGGCATCGGCAACGATACGCTGATTGGCGGCATTGGTGCAGATTCACTCGACGGCGGCGTTGGCACCGATGCGGCGTCTTATGCCAATGCCACCAGCGCAGTGTCGGTCAGTTTGGCCACGGGCCTTGGCACGTTTGGCGATGCTACCGGCGATGTGCTGACCGATATCGAGCAATTGATTGGTTCGGACTATAACGACACGCTGGCAGGCGGCGCTAGTGCCAGCACGCTGATGGGCGGCCAAGGCGATGACGTGTTCATTGCTGGCGTTGGTGCCGACAGCATAGTGGGCGGCGGCGGCCTTGATACGGTAACGTATGCGGCATCAGCAGGGGCTGTGAACATCAGCCTCGATGGCTCGGCAGGCACTGGCAACATTGCCTCTGGCGACCGGCTGTCTGGGATCACCACGCTGGTCGGATCTGACTTTTCCGATACGCTTGTCGGTTCGTTTACCGATGATGCGCTGGTGGGCGGAGCAGGCGCTGACAGCTTATCTGGAGCTGCGGGCAATGACACGCTTTCTGGCCAACTGGGCGATGATACCTTGCGCGGCGGTGCTGGCGCAGACGTGCTTGACGGCGGCGATGGCATTGATACCGTTACTTATTCAGACTCTGCTATCGGCATTGCCATCAACCTTGGAACGGGAGTTTCATCGGGCGGTGATGCGCAGGGCGATACGTTTATCGGTATCGAACAATTTGTTGGCTCGATTGGCACTGATGCGCTGATCGCTGGGGCTGCAGCAGCAAACTTTGACGGGTTTGACGGCAATGACACGCTGATCGGTAGCGTCGGCGCTGATACGCTCGTCGGTGGTAGTGGCGACGACCTGCTGGTTGGTGGTGCGGGCGCCGATACTTTGGTTGGCGGGATCGGCTTTGATACAGCCGATTATGCGGCGAGCGCCTCGGCAGTCACAATCCGCACTGCGGGCATTTCGGCAGGCGGCGATGCCGCTGGCGACACGATGTCGGGCGTTGAACGTATTGTTGGCTCGGCACATAGCGACGTATTTGAAGGCAGTGCTGCCGATGAAACCTTTGAAGGTGGGCAGGGCAACGATACCTTCATTTCCAATGCCGGTGCCGATATTTTCGATGGTGGCCAAGGCTCTGACATCGTTGATTATTCGCTGAGCACCAGTTCGGGCATGAACATCTACATGGATGGCAGCTTTGGGACCGGCGGCGACGCGGCGGGTGATCGGCTGTTCAACATTGAACGCTTGATCGGTTCGGCGCAGGCAGACCGGATCACGGCGCATGACAGCGGCGCAAACATCACTGCTGGCGATGGCAATGACACGCTGTTCGGTGGTTCTGGCAACGATACGCTGGATGGCGGTATTGGTGATGATGTCTTTACTACCAGTCTTGGCGCGGACGGCATCGAAGGTGGGATCGGCTTTGACGTTGTCGATTACCGCAATTCGAACGTGGCCATTGCCTTGTCCAACGACGGCACTTCAGGTTCCGGCGGCTGGGCACAAGGAGACACGCTCTCCGGGATCGAACAGATCGAAGGCTCGGCGCTCTACAACGATACTTTGCGCGGCGGACAGAACGCCTTGCTTGCGACCACGCTGAATGGCTGGGGCGGCAACGACACGTTCGTATCGTTTGTTGCAGCGGACATTATCGACGGCGGCAGCGGGCTTGATACCGTGGATTACAGTGCTTCGGCGGCTGGCGTCACGGTGCGCCTTGATGGCGCTGCAAGTTCGGGCGGCGATGCTGCAGGCGACGTGATCAGCAATGTCGAATATGTGATCGGTTCCGGCAGCGGCGACGTTCTGCGGGGCAGTGGCCTGAACGAAACGCTGATGGGCGGTGCGGGCGACGATACGCTGATTGGCGGCGGCGGTGGCGATTTGCTTGATGGTGGTAGTGGCTTTGACACTGCCGACTATTCGGGTTCGGGCGGCGTGGTCGTTTACATGGACGGCACAGCCGGTACGGCGGGCGAAGCTGCGGGCGATATACTTGCCAACGTGGAACAGCTTATCGGCTCGGCACTGGCTGATATCATTTACGGCTCGATGAACGCAGATGTCATTCTGGCAGGCGGCGGCGATGATCTGGTCGCACCCGGCGCAGGCGCAGACACTGTTGATGGCGGTGCCGGATTTGACATCGTCGATTATTCCTCAGCGACAGCGGGCCTCACGCTTAACGTTTTGACTCCAGGGCTTTCAACCGGCGATGCGGCGGGTGACGTGCTGACTGCATTCGAACGGTATGACCTGACCTTGTTCGATGATCGCTTTATCGGAACAGATGGCGTCGATCACGTGCGCGGCAATGCTGGCAATGATTCGCTGGATGGCGGTGCGGGCAGTGATTCACTGGACGGCGGGGTTGGTGATGACACGCTAGTGGGCGGCGCTGGTGCCGATACACTGGTGGGCGGCGATGGTGTTGATACGGCCGATTACACCAACAGTTCTGCCGGGGTAACGCTGGCCTTGAACAACACCGTGGCAAGTGCAGGCGGCGACGCTGCCGGCGATTTGTTCATCGGCAACACGATCGAAAACCTGACGGGTTCGGGCTTTGCCGATTTCCTGGTAGGTTCAAGTGCGGCCAATGTGATCTCTGGTGGTGCAGGCAACGATACTCTCGCGGGTGGTGTTGGCGCAGATACGCTGATCGGCGACGCTGGCAGCGATACGGTCTCTTACTTCAACGCAGCAGCGGCCGTGGCGGCAAGCCTTGCCACAGGGACGGGCACTGTGGGCGATGCCGCAGGCGACGTCTTCACGTTCATCGAGAACATGGCCGGTTCGAACTTTGACGACACGCTGACCGGCGATACTTTTGACAACATCATCTACGGCTGGAACGGCTCTGACTTGCTTTCGGGCGGCGCAGGCAATGACCAGTTGTTCGGTGAAAGCGGCAATGATGTACTCATCGGCGGCGCGGGTGCAGATACGCTCGATGGCGGCGCTGACAACAATACCGTGAGCTACATAACCTCCACGGCAGGTATTGCGGTCAGTCTGACCACAAACTCCGGCACGGTCGGTGATGCAACTGGCGATGTTCTGGTAAGCATCGGCAATCTGGTTGGTTCGAACTTTGGTGACACGCTGGTTGGCGGTGCCGGGCAGAACTCGCTGAGCGGCCTTGACGGCAATGACGTGCTGGATGGTGCTGGCGGCAATGACGGCATCAGTGGTGGCAATGGCGATGACACGATCCTGGGCGGTGCCGGATCTGACGCGATGGATGGCGGCGCAGGGTTCGATTATGTCGATTATTCGGCCAGCGCGGGCAGTGTCACTGTAGATCTGTCCACTTCAACCGGCGTCGGTTCAGATGCTCAGGGCGATACTTATGTGAACATTGAAGGGATCGTTGGCACCGCAGGGGGCGATCGCCTTGTCGGTGACGGAAATGCCAACAACCTGACCGGTGGCGCGGGTGATGACATCCTGCTTGGCAATGCAGGGAATGACACGATCCTTGGTGGTGATGGCAATGATCTGATCAGCGGCGGCGCTGGCGCAGACGTGCTTGATGGCGGCACCGGCGCTAACTCGCTGATGTTCGGCAACGATTTCGGCAATCCCTTTAACAGTTCCTCGACTGCTGGCGTTACCATCGTGCTCGATGGGGTTACCGCCGGTATCGGCGGAGATGCACAGGGCGATACATTTGCCAACTTCACTACCGTTTGGATGACCGGTTTTGCTGACAGTGTTACCGGCATTGGTGCCAATGAAACCTTCTTCGGCAGCGCCGGGGCTGATACCATCGACGGTGGCGCAGGCATTGATGCAATGCGGTACTTTGATGGCGTGGCAACCGGCGTGTCAATTGGGCTTGACGGCGTGGCGGGTACAACCGGCAACGCGACAGGCGACCGGTTATTCAACATTGAGCAACTGTACGGATCCAGCTTTGACGATACCCTATGGGGCGGATCGGGCAACGATTACATCTTTGGCGATGCAGGCAACGATACGTTCCGCGGCGATGCGGGCGCGGATACGATTGACGGCGGCATTGGTTCGAACACCCTGACTTTTGCCAGCTCCGGAGTGGCCGTAACTGTCAATCTTGCTACTGGGCTGGGGTCTGGCGGGCTGGCGCAAGACGACGTTTATGTGAATATCCAGCATGTGGTCGGATCCACGGCTGCGGACATCCTGATCGGCAACGCCAGCGGGAATTCGCTGTCTGGCGGCAGTGGCAACGATACTTTGCAAGGCGGCCTTGGAAGCGATGTCCTGACGGGCGGCGCTGGCATTGACTATGCTGATTATTCAGATTCAACCGTTGGTGTTGACGTAACGCTTAGTGGAACTGGCCAAGGCGGTACGGCTGAAGGCGATACCTTGAACTCCATCGAAGGTTTGATTGGTTCGAACTTCGACGACACGCTTAACGGTTCGGGAAGCAACGAAACACTGTTTGGCGGGCTTGGTGACGATTTCCTGCGCGGCAGAGGCGGTGCAGATTCAATAGATGGTGGTGCTGGCATAGATACTGCAAGCTATTCTCTCGCGACCGCAGCCGTGACTGTTTATCTTGATGGCAGAACCGGCGTTGGCAGCGAAGCACAAGGCGATGTGCTGAGCGGAATTGAAGTGGTTATCGGTTCGAACTTCGATGACCTGCTGACTGGTACGGTCGCAGACGAAACGCTGACCGGCGGCAATGGCAATGACACGCTGCTTGGCGGTGCTGGCGCTGACTCGCTTGATGGCGGCGCGGGTACAGATATCGTTTCGTACAGCACTGCCGGTGGTGCGATTAATGCGAGCTTTGCAAGTGGTTCCTTGGTGATCACGGGCAGCGATGCCAACGGTGATGCGTTTAACGCTATTGAAGGCGTCATTGGAACTGGCTTCAACGATGTATTGACCGGTGGCACAGGCGCCGAATTCTTTGACGGCGGCGCAGGAAACGATTCCATCATGGGCAGCGCAGGCGCTGATACCCTGATTGGCGGCGCGGATAGCGATACGCTTTCCTACCTGGCTTCAGGCAGCGGTGTCACAGTGCAGAACAACGCAGCTTTGATCGGCGCGGTTCTTAGCAGTGGCGGCGACGCCGCAAGCGATACCGTCGTCGGGTTCGAAGCCGTGATCGGTTCGAACTTCGACGATGCGATCTACGATCTTAGCGGCGGTGCGGCACAACTCACCGGCAATGATGGCAACGATTATCTAAGCGGCGGAACCGGCGTTGATACGCTGGATGGCGGCAACGGCGACGATACGCTTGACGGCGGATCTGGCGCTGATGCGCTGATCGGCGGCATTGGCACCGATACTGCCAGCTATGCCAGCGCGACGGGCGGCATGGCTGCAAACCTTGCGAACACCGCGATGAACAGCGGCGATGCAACCGGTGACACGTTCAGCGGCATCGAAAACATCACGGGTTCGGGCTTTAACGATACGCTCTATGGTGATGGCAATGCCAACCTGCTGGATGGTAGCGGTGGCAATGACACCCTGCTGGGCGGTGCTGGCGCGGATACGCTGACGGGCGGAGCGGGCAGCGATACGGTGTCCTATGCAACGGCGGGCGCAGGGCTTACAGCAAGCCTTGCCGATACCGGTCTGAACACCGGCGATGCGGCAGGCGATGTTTACAACGCGATCGAAAACCTGACGGGTTCGGCTGGCAACGACACGCTTTACGGTGATGGCAATGCGAACGCGATTGATGGCGGCACGGGCAATGATACGCTGGTAGGCGGCGCTGGCGCAGATACGCTGACGGGCGGTTCGGGCACCGACGTGGCGGACTATTCGGCTTCGG
>CAMTWP010000021.1:0-181401 GCA_947085475.1 uncultured Novosphingobium sp.
CGCAACGCCGCTTGTGATGTTCTTACGCTCGCGGCGCTTAATGCGCTGAGGTTCGCGTGCCATTGGTTTCTATCCTCGATAATCTGGGACGGAAGAAAGCCCTTGCGGGTCTTACTTCTTCTTGCCGGCGATCGGCTTGGCCTTGCCCTTGCGGGTACGGGCGTTGGTGTGCGTGCGCTGACCGCGGACCGGCAGGCCCTTACGGTGACGCAGACCACGATAGCATGCGAGGTCCATCAGGCGCTTGATGTTCATCGCAACTTCGCGACGAAGATCGCCTTCCACGTTATGATCGGCATCGATCGTTTCGCGGATCTGAAGAACTTCGGCATCCGACAGGTCTTGCACACGACGGCTGTGGTCAATGCCCAGCTTGTCAGCGATCTGCTTGGCCTTGTGAGCCCCGATACCATGGATGTAGGTGAGCGCGATAATAACGCGCTTATTGGTGGGGATGTTTACCCCGGCAATACGAGCCACTTGCTTCTCCGTTTTGCTCCACAGGGCGGAACGACTCGCGCCGCAGGCCCTATCTCATCGCGAAAAACACTCTGCAAATCGGCAAAATCCGCGCAAAAGCAAGGCATTCACCTTGTCTGCAATGAACCCTACCGGTTTAGAGTGAAAGGCGCGCTTAGGAGGTTTGCAAGGCAACGTCAACAGCAGCGCAAAGACAAAGATTGGCAAAAGCGCCCGGTTCGGACGCCGCCTTGGTCTTGATGAGATTACCTTAGTCAACTTTCGGCGGAACGTCAAAGCGGCACCATGAAAGCTGCCCGATTGTGCGGATTCACCAGTGCACAGGATAGGCAAATTAGATGGTCACTGTTAAGCCCCGCATACGTTCAATTGTTTAATCCTGGCGAGCATGCGGGTCGGAAGACTGTGGCGCCGTCAACTTTACGCCTTTGTTGCAATTCCTCCTGACGCTGCGGAGCAAATCTGGGCGCCGCCGGTTAAGGTCTGATGTCCGTTATCCCCCAACGCCTAAAAATCATCGCCACCCTTGATTACACGCTGGCAGAGCCGTCGTCGGTTTTGATGCAAGTTGCGGTCGCGCGCCTGCCCGATCAGCGGGTGGTCGCCGAAGCTTGGGATATGGGCGGACTGTCCACGGCCATTACCATTGCCGCGCATGGCAACCTTGGCGAACGATCATGGCTCATTCCCCAATCTGCGCTTCAGGTTCGCTATGACGCGCAAGTTGAGGTCACGCGCCAATTGGTGCCGCTGGCTAATCTGTTTGCCGATGCGCTGACGGTGCTGCCCGCCGATGTCATCGAATATCTGCTGCCATCGCGCTATTGCCCGGTCGATACATTGCATGCAGCATCGATGGAGATGTTCGGCAACCTTGCAGGCGGTGCAGCCGTGGAAGCAGCGTGCCAATGGATTGGTAGCCATCTGTCCTATGTCTCGGGCGCAAGTCATGGCTGGACAACCGCGATAGACACTTTCCACAGTCGCGAGGGTGTGTGCCGCGATTATGCGCATTTGCTGATCACACTGGTCCGCGCAATTGGCATACCGGCTCGCATGGCCAGCGCCTACGCCCCTGGCGTGAATCCGCCCGATTTTCACGCAGTGGTGCAAGTCTGGTTACAAGGTGGTTGGCATCTGGTTGACCCCACCGGAATGGCCGACCCCGCGCAAACCGCGATCATCGGCGTGGGCCGTGATGCTGCGGATATTTCTTTCCTCACGATCTTCGGCAGCGCGATGCTAAACGCCCAATCGGTGAGCGTTGAACTGCTTTAGATGCGATCAGCTTGCGCCACGGCATCGCTGGCGCGCAGGGCGCTGACGATGCGGGTGAGATGAGCAAGATCGCGGACTTCGAGATCGACTTCATACGTGTGGAACGGGTTTTCGCGCTGAGTCATCTCAAGATTGACGACGTTCGCGTGATTTTGGGCAAAAATGCCGGCCATTTCGGCAAGTGTGCCGGGACGGTTATACAGTTCGGCGCGAAGGCGGCCAATTGCGCCATCTGTTCGCGCATCCCATGACAAATCGATCCAATCAGCATCGACGCCATCTGCAAGCTTGAGGCAATCAATGGCGTGGACCTCGACACCCTTTTCTGGGCGACGCAGGCCGACAATGCGGTCTCCGGGCACGGGATGGCAGCAATCGGCAAGCTTGAACGCCATGCCCGGCGTGAGGCCACGCACCGCGATGGCGCGTTGCTGGCTTGGCCAGTTTTCTTGTGGCACATTGGCGGCGCTGCCGGGGACGAGCGCCTCCATCACCTGGCGGTCATCAATCTTGGCCGAACCGATGGCGAACATGAAGTCTTCTTCGGTGGCCATTTTCAGACGTTTGACGGCATCGACGAGTGCCTTCTTGCCGATTTTGGAGGGCAGGCGCTCGACGATTTCTTCGTAAAGCTTACGGCCGATCAAAGCGACTTCGCCGCGTTCCTTCTGGCGGACAAAGCGCCGGATCGCGGCGCGCGCCTTGCCGGTGACAACGAAGCCAAGCCAAGACAATTGCGGTTCCGAATTACGGCTCTTGATGATTTCAACCACATCGCCATTGCCGAGCGCAGTGCGCAGAGGCACGTGACGGCCATTGATTTTCGCCCCGACAGCCGCCGCGCCAAGATTGGTGTGGACGGCAAATGCAAAGTCGATGGGCGTTGCCCCCTTGGGCAGCTGAAACAGCGAACCCTTTGGGGTGAAAGCAAAGATGCGGTCCTGATAGATCGCCATCTTGGTATTTTCGAGCAGCTCTTCAGCATCGTGGCTGGCATCGAGAATTTCCACCAGATCGCGCAGCCAGCCAATTTGCGCATCGGGCTGGGTGCCGCCCTGTTTGTAAGACCAGTGCGCAGCAAGGCCATATTCGTTGAGCTGGTGCATCTCTTGCGTCTTTATCTGAACTTCGACGCGCATTGCATTGGAATATATCAACGATGTGTGCAGCGAACGATAACCGTTCATCTTTGGCGTGGAGATGTAATCCTTGAAGCGACCCGGAATCATTTGCCAGGCACGGTGCAGCAAACCCAGCGCCCTGTAACAATCGTCTTCGTTATCGGTGATGACACGGAAGGCCATGATATCGCTGATTTGTTCAAACGAAACGTGACGTTCGGCCATTTTGCGCCAGATCGAATAGGGGTGCTTTTCCCGGCCCGAGATTTCCACGCGCAAGCCTGCGCCTGCCAGAACCTTTTTAATTTCGAGCGCAATGGCATCAACTTGCGCGCCTTCTTCGCTGCGGATCGATGCCAAACGTCCGGTAATCGTAGCGTAAGCTTCGGGTTCGATCTGTTCGAACGCGAGCAATTGCATCTCGCGCATGTATTCGTACATGCCCACGCGCTCAGCCAGCGGCGCATAAATTTCCATGGTTTCGCGTGAAATGCGGCGGCGCTTTTCCTCGCTGCGGATATAGTGCAGCGTGCGCATGTTGTGCAGGCGATCAGCCAGTTTGACGAGGAGGACGCGCAAGTCCTCGCTCATCGCCAGCAGGAACTTGCGCAAGTTTTCCGCCGCGCGCTCGCTCTCGCTCATCGTTTCGATTTTCGAAAGCTTGGTCACGCCATCGACCAGACGCGCGACATCTGGACCGAACAATCGCTCGATGTCCTCAATCGTGGTCAGCGTGTCTTCCACGGTGTCGTGCAGAAGCGCGGTGATAATCGTGTCCTGATCGAGCTTTAGCTCGGTCATCAAGCCCGCAACTTCAACCGGGTGCGAGAAGTACGGGTCTCCGCTGGCGCGTTTTTGCGTGCCGTGTTTCTGGACGGTAAACACATAGGCACGGTTCAGCATCGCCTCGTCCGCATCGGGATCATAGGCAAGCACACGTTCGACAAGTTCGTACTGGCGGAGCATCTGCCTATTAGGATGGGCGAAACTGCAAGCAATCCGCAAGAGCAAACACGTTCTTTGCCGCAATCTTCACGCTTTGTTTGCCATGTTCGGGGTAATGTGACGCAAATGCCTCAGGGTGAAAGACGAAGGTTGCCCCAGCCGATGACCCCACCCCCCGCGCCAAACCTCGCGCCATCGGATGCGTTCAACTTGCACGACCTTATTACTGCTTCGCGCTCTTTGGCGGTCCTTGATCGCCAGCGCGTGGCAGCATACTCCCTGATTGTGCTGGTGGCCTATGTGCCGATGCTGGCAAAAGTCTATTTTGAGGCAACCGGCACGACAGGCAGCGATTTCCTTGCGTTTTGGGGAGCGGGCCGGGTTCTGCTGGCTGGAACACCCTCGCTGGTTTATGATTTGGCAACCCAAAATGCTGCGCAAGTTGCCAGCGGCACCGGGCAGTTCATTCCCTTCCCCAACCCGCCACCATACTTGTTCCTCGTCGCGCCACTTGGCTTGCTGCCATACGCTTGGGCATGGCTTGCCTGGGCATTGGTCAGTTGGGCGGTCTGGTTTGCGGTGGCGCGCAAAGTTCTGCCTGATGTCAGCCTTGCGATACTGGCCTTTCCTGCCGCCTATCTTGCCGGAAGCCATGCGCAAAACGGCTTTGTCACGGGCGCACTGATGATCGGAGCCGTGCTAGCACTTGGGCGGTCACAGGCTTTGTCGGGTGCGTTGATCGGGGCATTGATTATCAAGCCGCATTTGGCATTGCTGATGCCATTCTGGCTGGCGGCAGGGCGCAAATGGACAGCGTTTGCGGCCGCGGCGGCAAGTTCGGTGGCGTTGTGCGTCTTGTCGCTCCTCGTCTTCGGGCCTGAAACCTGGTTGGCCTATCCCGAAACATTTCGCGGCACCGCGTCATTGATGGCACAAGATCCAAGCGACCTTTATCTGCGCATGTGCACGCTGTTTTCCGCACTCCGTTATCACTTTGATCCAACCGTGGCGTTCGTCGGCCAAGCTATTCTCACGTTGGCCACGCTGATCATCGTGTGCCGATACTGGGCGCGCGCTCGCGACGAAATGGCTGCAGGAGCGATGCTGCTGGCGGGCACGGCGCTCGCTTCGCCTTACCTGTTTTCCTACGACTTGCCGTTCCTTGCCTTGCCGGTGTTCTGGCTGGTCATCGACGCACGCCGCACCGGTTGGCGACCGTGGGAAAAGCTGATGGTGGTGGGGCTGTGGCTGGCTCCGCTGGCGACGAGGGCAGCGGCGCTTCCGCTCCACCTGAACCTGATGCCGATTGCTTCTGCTACCCTCGTCTGGGCAATCTGGCGCAGAGGCACGCCCAAGGCTGTCAGTCAGTGATCATCGCGATTTTTGGCGCAGCATCGGCAGGATAAAGTCCGCACAAGCGTGGATCGCGATAGACTTCGACGAATCGCGCGAACGGCTTGAAGCCCCGGGCCATATAGAACGGCACGGCGCGCGGATCATCCGTGGTGCACGAATGCAGCCAGACGCGCGATATTTCCTGCCCCCACGCCATTTGCAGCGCCTTGCGCATCAGCCACTTGCCAAGCCCCTTGCCGGTGGCACCGGGGATCAGCCCGAAGAACACGATCTCGCATTCGCCTTCCACCCGGAAATCAAGTTCAATGATGCCGATTTCAACGCGAGCGCGGTCCACCACGGCGTAAAGCTGAACGCGCGAATCCGACAGAATTTCAGTGAGTTCAGCATCGTTCTTGACAAGCCGTGCCCACCACAGCCACGGCCCGCCCACACGCTTGTAAAGCGCGCGGTATTTCTCTGGCGAACAATCCTTCCAACGCACGAGTTGGATCGGCACGTCGTCTTCTGGGGTAAGGCGGCGCAAATCCGCAGGCGGCGCGCGCATTTCCAGCGCGGTGACAATGCAGGCAAGATCGCCAGCGCGGACGTTGAAATAGCCCTCACCTAACGGCTCGCCTGCAACGTGCATCGTGTTAACTCCACACCGCTTCGGGTGGCAGGCTCATCAAGATGGCGTCAATATTGCCGCCGGTCTTGAGGCCAAACAATGTGCCGCGATCCCACACCAAATTGAATTCGGCGTAGCGCCCCCGGTACTGCAATTGCTGGAGTTTTTCGGCGTCATTGAAGGCCATGTCCATCCGGCGACGCACGAGGCCGGGAAACACGGCGAGGAAGGCATCGCCAACGTCGCGGGTGAACGCGAAGTTGGCATCAAACGCGGCCTCATCGGCACATTCCAGGTGATCGTAGAAGATCCCGCCGACGCCGCGGTGCACTTTGCGGTGCGGGATGTAGAAGTAATCGTCCGCCCACTTTTTGAAGCGGGGGTAATATTCCAGGTCGTGCGCGTCGCAGGCGGCCTTGTAGGCGGCGTGAAAGTCTGCGGTGTCTTCCTCATATGGAAGCGGCGGGTTGAGATCGCCGCCGCCGCCGAACCATGCCTTGCTGGTGGTCAGGAAGCGCGTGTTCATGTGAACCGCGGGCACGTGCGGATTGGCCATGTGCGCGACAAGACTGATGCCGGTTGCGGTGAAGCCCGGCGTTTCTGCGCTTGCCCCATTGATCGTGCCTGCAAACTCCTTTGAGAATTCGCCCTGCACGGTCGAGACGTTAACGCCGACTTTTTCGAAGACTTTGCCCTTCATCAGGCCTTGCACGCCGCCGCCGCCGTTGGCGACTGTTTCGCCATCGGCTTCGCGGTTCCACGGTGTGAACGTGAAAGAGGCGTCAGAGCCTGCCTCACGCTCGATCGCTTCGAATTCTGCGCAGATCCGGTCACGCAGGGATTCGAACCATGTGCGGGCTTGGGCGGTTTGTGGGGTCCAGTCAGTCATGGATGTGGCACTTGCCAAGGGAAACGCCATCCGGCAAGGGGAAGTCATGGTTCCCTTTTCGTTCGCACATCAGGAATTCCGGCTGGGCGCATCCAGAGCGTTGTTCTGGCCGGAGGAAAACGCGCTGCTGGTGGCGGATCTCCATCTGGAAAAGGCGAGCTTCTTTGCCCGTCACGGCCAGATGCTCCCGCCCTATGACAGCCGTGCCACGTTGGAGCGGCTGGCCGAAGCGGTGAAGGAAACTGGCGCGCGGCGTGTTTACTGTTTGGGCGATTCGTTTCACGACTCGGACGGGGTAGATCGGCTGGAACCCCATGCAGCAGGCATGCTTGATGCGCTCACCCGCGCCACAGACTGGGTCTGGATCACCGGAAATCACGATGAAGACGCCCGTGCACCCGGCGGAACCGTGATGAATGAACTTTGTTTGCGCGGACTTTCGTTGCGCCACATCGCCCGAACAGGTGAGCAGGGATGCGAAGTCACCGGGCATTTTCATCCCAAATTGCGGGTTAAAGTGCGGGGCCGCTCGATTGCGCGCGCCTGCGCCGTGGCCAGCGAAAACCGCCTGATATTGCCCGCTTTTGGCGCTTTGACAGGCGGTATGGACGCGGGCGATCCGGCCATATTGGCAGCACTCCAACCAGCGCAAGCCATTGATGCCATCGTTCCGGCAGGTGACCGTCTGGCGCGGTTTGCGCTGTGGCGCGCTGCGGCGTGAGGGCTTTGTCTTTGCAACGGATGTAATGCGGCCTTTATCTGCGCGTACTTTGTGATATGAGCGCGCCAACCGACTATTTGTTAAAACTGCAGGAGAAAGCACAATAGCCCCCCCACCCCGGCGCAGTATGGCGCCCCCCGTCAAGAGCGGGCCTCGCTTTAACCAGATGATCAACGTGCCCAAAGTGCGCGTGATTGACGAGAATGGCGAGAACCTGGGTGTCATGTACACCCGCGAAGCAATCGATCAGGCTGCCTCTGTTGGCCTCGACCTTGTCGAAGTATCGCCTACGGCTGATCCGCCGGTCTGCAAGTTCCTCGATGTCGGCAAGTTCCGCTACGAGGCGCAGAAGAAGGCCAACGCTGCACGCAAGAGCCAGAAGACGCAGGAGATCAAAGAGATCAAGATGCGTCCGAACATCGATGACCATGACTACGATACGAAAATGCGTAACGTGGTTCGGTTTATCGAGGACGGCGACAAAGTGAAGATCACGCTGCGGTTTCGCGGGCGCGAACTTTCGCATCAACAGATCGGCATGAACCTGCTCCGCAAGGTGCAGGATGATGTGGCCGAAATTGCGAAGATCGAAGCCTTCCCCCGCATGGAAGGCCGACAGATGCTGATGGTCCTCGCGCCGAAATAAGCGCGAGCCGCGTTAGCGATCGGATTAGGGGCGTGCCGCAAGGTGCGCCCTTTTCCGTTGATCGACGGCAAAAGGCGGCTTGGCCCGCGTTCCCGATAGGCGGAGCAATCCAGCCCGCGCCATGCACAGCACGGCGAAACAATCATGCCCGATTTTCTTTGTGGTCCGTTTGATATGCGGTTCGCCAGAAAAGGAATATCCGCATGATTTCATCTCTCAAAGTTATCCCCGCGCTTGGTATCATGGCGTGTTCGCTCGGCTTGGGCGGTTGCGCCACCAAAGGTTACGTGCGTGAGCAAGTTGCCATTGTCGATCAGCGCGTAAGCGCGCTTGAAGGCCGCGTTGCTGAAACCAACACCCTTGCACAGACCGCGCGCGGCGAAGCGCAGGCCGCCGCCGGTCAAGCGCAGACCAACACACAGCGTCTCGATATGCTGACCGGCCGCGTCGATGGTGTGGAACAACGCATGGTCGAAGCGCAGCGCAAACGCCCCCGCAACTAATACGACACAGCTTTCGATCTGCCATCTTCTCAGGCTTTGAGTGCGACAATCGATGAACCACGGTATTCTGGCGCTAGCAGGTCTTGCGCTCATTCATTCTGCCCCCGGTACAGCCGCGCAGACGAAGAGTGACCCTGCACCATCAGAAGCGCCGCATTCACAAAGCTTGGAAGCGGGCAGATCGGAGGCTGGCACGCGCGTGGCGAACTGGGTCGCGTCATCCAGTGATAATGCCGCGCTGCCTTACATCGTGATCGACAAGCCATCGGCGGCGATGTTCCTCTACGATGCGAAAAACAAGCTACTGGCTCAGGCGCCTGTGCTGCTGGGCATCGCTTTAGGCGACGAGGCAACGCCGGGTATCGGCGCAAAAAACCTGTCCGAGATCGGCCCTGCTGAAAAGACCACGCCGGCTGGAAGGTTTCTGGCCAAGTTCGGTGTGGCGGCAGGTCGCCAGAAGGTGTTGTGGGTAGATTACGCAACGTCCGTGGCCATTCACACGCTACCGCCGGGAAATTCGCAGGAAAAGCGCCGTGAGCGCATTCTTTCCAAGACAATCGACGACAACCGCGTGACCTTTGGCTGCATCAATGTGCCCAAAGTTGCCTATGCGAAAATCCGCCAGCAATTCGGCAAAAAGGGCGGCTATGTCTATGTCGTGCCTGATACCAAGCCGGTCGAAGAGGTTTTCCCGCCGTTGCATGCGGTGCCTGTTTCAACCCGCTGACCAGCTTGCCCTTTCGTTTTGTGCTTAGCCTCTGCTAGGCCAAGCTCCGGGACGAATGGGGGAGCTTTCAACCGGTGGTCGATGCGCGCAAGATTGGATTGATTGCCGGGCCGCTGGGCATGTTGGTGACGCTGCTGGCAGCGCCGCCTGCCGGCATGCCCGATACGGCGTGGAGCGCGGCGGGTCTGGTGTGGTGGATGGCCACATGGTGGATGACTGAGGCCCTGCCGCTATCGGCCACCGCGTTCCTGCCCTTCCTTGTCCTGCCGCTGACCGGCGTTGCTGACGCCAACAAGACGGCATCGGCCTATTATTCTTCCATCGTATTCTTGTTCATCGGTGGCGCGTTTTTGGCCTTGGCGATCGAGCGTACCGGCCTTCACCGCCGCTTGGCGTTGTTTATCATGAGTTTTGCAGGCGCAACGCCGAAGAATTTGCTGTTGGGCGTCATGGCTGCGACGGCTGTCCTGTCCAGTTTCATCTCGAACACATCGACTGCACTGATCATGATGCCCATGGCGCTGGCCATGCTGACGGCTGGCGGCATTCGTGAAGGCGATACTTCCGGAATGGCGGGCGCGCTGCCGATGGGGATTGCCTTTTCCGCGACAATTGGCGGCATGGCCACGTTGATTGGCACCCCCACCAACGCCATCGCCGCCGGGCTTATCGAACAGACGCTACAAACGCAGATTACCTTCATTGGGTGGGCGATGTTTGGCGTGCCGATTGCACTGATTTCGATCCCGCTGGCGGCCTGGATCATCGCGCGCGTGCAAAAGCTCGACAAAGATAGCTTTGATCCGGTTTCGGCGCGCAATGCGATTGGACAATCAGTGCGCTGGACCTTGCCGGAACGCCGATTGGTTCCCGTGATGATCCTTGCTTTCACCGCATGGGTCTTGCAACCGTGGCTCGAAGGCTTTTTCCCCAAAGACGGGCTGACCGATGGCTCGATTGCGGCGATCGCGGGTCTGGTGCTGTTCATCCTGCCTGATGGTACGGGGCGTGCGATGTTGACTTGGCCTGAGGCAAACCGCGCGCCATGGGATGTGATCCTGATGTTCGGCGGCGGACTTGCCATGGCGATGGGCATGACCGAATCCGGGCTGACGTTATGGATGGGTGAAATGTTGGTGCCGCTGCAGCATGTGCCGCTGCCAATTGTTGCGCTGGTGTTGGTTGCGTTCGTGATCCTTGTGACTGAATTTGCCAGCAATATTGCCGCCGCCAGCGCGATTATGCCCGTAGTCGCAACGCTGGTTGCGGTGCTGGGTGCAGACCCGATCATGCTCGCCTTGCCTGCTGCTTTTGCCGCGAGTTGGGGCTTTATGTTGCCTGCCGGAACTGGACCGAATGCGCTGGCTTGGGCGACAGGCCATTGCTCGATGCGTTCGATGATCAAGGCAGGCTTTACGTTGGATATTGTGGGCATATTCTTGCTCGTCGGTGTGGTGTGGGCCATCGCAACGATCACGTGAACCTTATTCGAGCCCTGACTCTAGACAACCCTGCCCTGCCGCTTCTAAGCTTGGCTACAAAGGGGCAAGAATGCGGACAGACAGCGAATTTTCTGCGCTAACGCAGGGCGCGAATTCCGTGCTCGGCTCGCCGTTGCGCCTGCTCACTGGAACACTATTTTTCGAACTGGTCGTATTCATCACTGCAACTATTGGCTTCCTGGTGGCAGGTTGGCCTTTGGGCGATGCCAGTTACATGGTGCTGCTGACGATTTTTTCCGTCGGCTATGGTGAAATCCGCCCGGTCGACACCTTGTTTCTTCGGCTTTGGACCAGTGGCACGATTGTGCTGGGTTGCACCGGCATGATCGTGATGACCGGTGCCTTGGTGCAAGTCTTCACCCTATTTCAATTCCGTCGCCTATTGGGGCTTGACCGTATGATGACCGAAATCGAAAAACTGGACGGCCACGTGATCATTTGCGGCTATGGCCGCATCGGCGTGCAACTGGCCAAAGCCATGACCGAGGCCAAGCGCCCGTTCCTGATCCTTGAACGCGATCACGCCAAGGCAGAGGACGCCAAGGCGCAAGGCTTCTTGTGCATGGTGGGCGAGGCGACAGACGAGCAGACACTGAAAAGCGCCGGGATTGAACGCGCCAAAGTGCTCGCCTCGGTCTTGCCCGATGATGCAGCCAATGTGTTCATCACGCTATCGGCGCGCAATCTTAATCGCGGTATCGAGATCATTGCACGCGGTGAAGCGCCGACGACGGAAAACAAGCTGTTCCACGCAGGGGCCGACAAAGTCGTCATGCCCACGCACATCGGGGCAGAGCGGATCGTCGAGATGATCCTTTATCCTGCCACCGGCACTGCATTTGGTGAGGATGGTGACAAGACTACGGTGCGCCGCAACCTTCACGATTTGGGGCTGGACCTCGAAGTAGTCGAGGCTGTTCCCGGCGGCGCGCTGACCGGAGAGACGGTAGGAGAAGCTGAACGGCGCGGCAACGGCGCGTTCTTTGTGGTGCAAGTGGACCGGATGAACGGCCAATCGATTGAGCACCCCGGTGAAGACGTGACGATTGAGGCCGGTGACCAGATCATGTTGGTAGTGCGCGGAAGCCGACTGTCGGCAGGTGCCGTGTTTAGCGCGGCAAAGGCTCCAGTGAAGCACGGGCGGACGTTTGTTTCTTGAAATCGCTGGCGTGTCAGGCCCACCCCCAACCCCTCCCGTAAACGGGAGGGGGGAGAAGGCGGTGATACCCCCTCACCCATGTGCGCCGAAGTAATTGCTGATCGCCACTGCAATGCGGATATTCAGGGACTGGGCGCGTTCGATGGGGTCAATGAAGCGGGCGCGGATGGCGCCGTAATCCTCGCCGCGATGGTCTGGGTAATCGGTGGCTTCATCTACGGCGAAATCGGTGATTTCAGGCTCGATCACTGGATAGGCGCGGCGCAATTGCGCAAGGGCATCGTCCACGCGCAACGACAGCACCATTTCCAGCACGTCATCGCGGCTCACATCGTTTGAGCGCGCGAATGGAGGGACTTGCACCGCGCGGATGAACATGTGCATCAACAGGGCAAGGCGAAGCGATTGCAACAAGCCGATGCTGCGGCGATCCGCATCCTGCACCGGATCGCGGCCCTGCTTTTGGCCGGGCACCAGCGAGAGCAGGCGATGGAGTTTCATCCAATCCACCCGCAAACGTGATGTCAGGCGGCGGAAAACGCCCGCGCGGTCATCCTTAGTCAGGTATTCCGCCAAGGCAAGGCACGCTGTTTCCAGCGCGGTTTCCGTGCCGCGATAGGGGCGGCTGGCCCAATAGGCTGAATTGAACAGTTCGCCATGGGCGGCCACGGTCTTGATCGACGCGAGACCATTGGCGGCGCGCAGCAAACGCACCAATTGGTTACCCCGGTCCGACCGGCCGAGCAATTCGGCAACCGATTCCATTTCCTCGCCCGCTGCCGTCCCCGCGCCCGCGATCACGTTGACCGGGTAGCCGATCTGCTGGAGGATGGCGTTGTGCGGGATCGCGCGGATTTGGCGAAGGCTCATCGTGCGATCACCGCCGACATCGGACTGGCGGCGCGAAACACGGCTGCCCGTGGACTTCAGCAGTCCCAGCCCGAACGCCGTCAAAGCACGCGAATAGGTTGCACTTTCAAGGTGTTCACGCTGAACCCGGCGGATTGACCGGTAGAAATCGAGGCTCAGGTCGGTGCGATCGTAGAACGGGTCCTTGGCGGACAAGTCGAGATCAACCGCTTCTGCCTCGGCAATGCGCGTGAGCGTTGCCAGCGCCAGATCATCGTTGCGGAAGAACAAGTACCCATCGCCGCCCTGGAAACTGGCTTCGGGTTCAATCGTGATACCTGCCCGCGCAAAGCGGCGACGCGCCCAGTTGGACAGGGGCCATTTCAAACGATCAGCAAAGCTGGTTGGATGCGCGCCGCGTCCCATGGATTCGCCGTGCGTATCGAAAATCAGCGCGGCAACATCGGTCAGGCCGTTGTTCTTCATCGCTTCGGCAAGGCGGCCCTGCAGCCGTTCGATGGCAAGCGCGGCGGGCAATTGGCCCATGAACCGGCCCGCGTCCGAAAAGCCGGTCTGAATCGAAACACGGCCCCGCAGGCGGGCATAAGAGCGATAGGATCCTTCCGCCAACAAGGCTTCAAGGAAGCGGCCCCCGTGTTCCAGCGCAGTTTCGGTTTCGAACAGCGGTGAGACATCGACTTTGCCTTCGATCCCGAACAGCCGCGCGAAATAGAGCGCCGCGAGCACGGTTTGCGGCTGTTCACATTCGGCGATCAGCATGCGGATCGGCGCATCGGCATCGATGTGCTGGAGCATCTTGGCCATGACCAGAAACTGCCGCATCGCAGTGCTTGTCTCAATCGCCAGCGCAGCGAAGTTGACGCGTAGTGGTTTCACCTCATCGAGCAATTCGCGAAGGCGCGAAAGCGCGCTCTTGCTGCCAAGGTCGAGCGTGCCTTCGGGATCGATCCGGCGGCGCAAGGCATTGTGAAGCTGCGAGGCGTTGACGCGGAAGTGGATCCAGCCAATCCCAAGGCCATCTGCGCGCATGGCGGCCGCCAACGTTGCAAGGGGGATCGCCTTGTCCGCGGGCGCTGTCCTGGCTTCAGCTTCCAACGCATCGATCAGTGACGTGAGGCTGAGGAGTTTGGCGGGATCATCGGCGCTCAGGCGATTGGCAGCGGCGGCCAGATCGTCTGTCGCTTCAAGATTGGTCGAGAACAGTTCCGCCATTTCAGCGGAATATACTTGCGCTGCATCGAGCGTTGTCAGCAAGCCGTGAGCATCATTTATGGCGCGCAGAGATGTTGCGTATGACGCCAGCCGTCGCGCCTTTTCGCGCAAGCGAAAGGCGATGGAGGTTGTCCAACTGATGTCGGTGCGGCCATCCATGTCGTAGCCAACCCACGTGGCGAAGCGGAACGGAAGGGGCCGAAAATCAAGCCACCGGCCCGGCCAACGCTGGCGCGCATGGGCAAGCAGCGCGGCGTTGATCTTGTCGCGGGCAGCAGCCGCTCGTTCAATCGCGGCGCAAACTTCGACGTGCTCAAATTCCAGCGTGATCTTGGGGCCGACCGAGGGCACGGTGCACACGGTCGAGGCTTGCGGATCATCATACAGCGCGGCGGTGGCGACGGCATCGGACTGCGCGGGGCTGAGCAGGAATGTGGGATGCGCGGTAAACACTGCGTGGAGCAGCGGCTTTTCCCAGCGGGTGCGGAATTCGGAAAATCCAGCTTCTTCGGGATTGATTGCGGCAATGCGTGACAGGTTTTCCGCTGGCGCAGTGGGCGCGATCAAGCGGCGCAGGCGCACGGCACGGCTTTGCAGCGCCTCGCATTCCATTTCCGCGACCAGACTGTCGAGGTCATCAAGGTTCAGCCCGCCATCTTCCAACTGCCGCGACAAATCGTGGCTGAGCTGGAACACGGGGTTGAACAGCGGCGTTTCGGCCGTCCGCTCATGGAGTTTCTGCAACCTGTCCCTGAGCTGTGCGACCGTCTTCATACGCGCTGATTTCCTTTGAAAGTGTTATCGCCCCAGTGCGACCGCTTCGCGCGCGGCGGCTTCGATGGCGGCCTCATCAGGCCCGCCTTTGCCAACAACCCAACTGCCGCCGACGCACAGGACCGGGTCAAAGCCCAGCCATTCCGGCGCGGTGGCGGCTGTAATTCCCCCGGTGGGGCAGAACCGGCACTGGTAGAACGGCCCGGCCAATGCCTTAAGCGCGGGCAGTCCGCCCGATGTTGCTGCCGGAAAGAATTTGAAGTGCGTAAGGCCCAAGTCCAGCCCGCGCATGATATCACCCGCAGAAGCGATGCCCGGCAAAAACGGGATACCCGATGCCACGGCGGCCTTGCCCAGATTTTCAGTCAAGCCCGGCGAAACGATGAATTCCGCGCCTGCATCAATCGCGGCCTTGAGTTCGTCGGGGTTGGTGACGGTGCCTGCGCCAACAATCGCGCCTTCCACAGCCTTCATCGCGTGGATCACGTCCAATGCGGCGGCTGTGCGCAATGTGACTTCGAGAACGCGCAAGCCGCCTTTGACCAAAGCGCGGGCGATGGGCAGCGCATGCGCCACATCTTCGACCACCAGCACCGGAATGACTGGCGCGGTTCGCATGATGGTTTCGATCGGCTTCATGACGTCTCCCTCGCGCGTCTCAATAAGCGCGCATTCCAAACTGGAATGCTGGCTTAACGCGAGTCAGACGTATTGTGCACCTGCTAAGGCAGAGCGCATAGCTATTCTTGCATTACACCGCCGAGCTGAATTGCTTTGCGCCGCCGCGATAGGTGTCAAACACAGCAGCGATGGACCGCGCATAAGGCTCGTGGCCCGCCAACAACTCCAGCCTATTGCCATCAATTCGCGCAAGGCCGCGCTGGATGAACGGTTCCAGCATGTCACGGTTAAACGCCAAAAGGTCTGCATCGATGGTGGCGCTGCCACGGCACAGCAAATCGGTGATGATCGCCCCGCGCCGCCGGTCGTCTGCGGTGCGCGCCACGCCTTTGCGCCCGGTAAGTTGGTCTGCCCCCAGAAGCATGCGGTAGCGCCCGGCGTTCTTTTCGTTCTGGATGAACACTTCGGGAAATTCGCTGATAGATGACGCGCCGAGGCCAATGAGAACCGGTGCCTGATCGTCGGTAAAGCCCTGAAAATTGCGGCGCAGCGTGCCGTCACGGGTGGCAAGCGCAAGGCCATCGCCCGGCAAGGCAAAGTGATCGAAGCCGACGGCGTCATAGCCCGCTGCGGTCAGCCGCGCGTGGCCCTCTGCTGCCATGCGGAAGCGAGCGCGCTGATCGGGCAATTCGCTGGCGTCGATGCGTTGCTGGCGCGGGATCATGTGCGGCACATGGGCATAGCCGAACAGCGCGATGCGGTCCGCGCCCATCGCGATCGATTGATCAAGCGTATCGGCCAGAACCTCGTCGTTCTGAAACGGCAGGCCATACATCAAATCGAAGTTGATCGAATCGACGCCGGCTTTGCGCAAGCCATCGACCGCGCGTTCGATATGTTCGCGCGGTTGCACCCGGCCAATCGCGGCTTGCACTTTGGGATCGAGCGTCTGCACACCCAAACTTGCCTTGATTACGCCAATGCCGCGTATGGCCATGAACCAGTCAGCAGCAAGGCCGCGCGGATCAAGCTCGATGGAAATCACCGGGGCCGAAAGACGCAGATTCAAGGTTAGCCGGTCAATCAACCGCACAAAATCGGTCGGCTTGATCGCGTTCGGGCTGCCTCCGCCAAAGGCGATGCGCGAGATGCACACCGAAGGATGGAGATTGCGCGCGACCAGTTCGATCTCATGGCTCAAGGCTTCGAGGTACGCCGCCAGCCGCTGCGTTTTGTTAGCTGCGCCCGTATTGCAGCCACAGTACCAGCAGATTTCCTGACAATAAGGGATGTGCAGATAAAGCGAAACCGATCCGCGCAGGGCTTGCAGCGCCGCACGCTGGCGCTCTTCGAAGCTTTCCTCAACGAATTCGGCCGCGGTGGGATAGCTGGTGTAGCGTGGAACCGGGCGTTCGAGCAGTTCGGGGTAATAAGCCCAGTCCGCAAATGTTTCGGACTTGGTCAAAACGTCAGCCGACATCGGCTTCGTCCTCCGTACCCCATTCTGCATCGCTCTCATCGTCACTATCCCTATCGCTTTCATCGCAACAGGTATCGGCGACCAAACGCTTGCGCATTGAGATATGGCAAACTTTGCAACAGGGCTGATTATTTTTGCCGTCGTTTTTTCCGGGGATGCGGATCGGCACCATGCCACCAGACCCGCCGCACGATGGCACCATCACGAACGTAGCTTGCGCTGGCGCAGGACTGGCCATCTGCAGAATCGCCAGTGGAGCGAGCAGTTTGAGCAAGCGGCTCACAAGTCTTCATCCTCTTCGATCAAAATGCGCGCAGCGGCGCCATCAAGATCGCCGAATTGCCCGCGCTTGAGCGCCCAGAAGAACGCGCCCAGCCCGAACAGACCCATGCCCAATGCGATGGGCAGCATGATCGCGATGCCGTTCATTTGGCTTCTCGCGCAAGGCGCAGCGAATTGGCGACGACGATCAACGAACTGGTCGACATGGCAATGGCGGCGATCAGCGGCGTGACGAACCCGGCAATGGCCAAAGGCACCGCCAGCATGTTGTAACCGATGGCGAGCACGAAGTTCTGCCGCACCACGCGCATCGTAGCCCGCGAGACGCGGATCGCGCGCGGGATCGCCAGCAGCGATTCCCCGGTGAACACCATGTCTGCGGCTTGACGCCCGACGTCGCTGGCCGTGCCCGGTGCAATGGATGCGTTTGCAGCAGCCAGTGCAGGGCCATCGTTCAAGCCATCGCCTGCCATCATGACGTTGCGTCCAGCACGTTGCTGGCGCTCGATCGCTTCCTGCTTTTCGGCGGGGGAAGCTGCGGCTTGCGCGGTGAGGCCGGTGATGCGCGCGATTGTGCCAACAGCGGACACAGAATCGCCAGAAAGGATTGAGGCTTCGACGTTCATCGCTGCCAGTTGCGCCAATGCAGCTTCCGCATCGGGACGCAGCCTGTCGGCAAAGGCGATGACGCGGACCGGGCTACCCTCCATTCTCAGCGCCGTAGCCATGCCTTGCGCGGATGCGGGACGGCCCAGCGCCACCGCAATGCCGTTCCAACGTGCGCTAACGCCTTCGCCGGCCTCTTCGCGCACATCGTCAAGCTGGGCTGCGCGCGTGCCCATGGCTCCCAGCGCCTGCACCAGTCCTTGCGACAGTGGATGGCGGCTGTGGCTGGCAAGGGCGAGAGCGACCGAGGCCTCATCGCCTGACAATGCGCCAAGCGTCACTTCATCGGGTGCCGGGCGGCCCAGCGTCAGCGTCCCCGTTTTGTCCAACAGCAAGCGGTCCACTTCGGCCATGCGTTCCAGCGCGGAGCCGTCTTTCACCAGCACCCCACGCTTCATCAAGGCACCCGCCGCCACGACTTGCGCCACGGGAACAGCAAGGCCCAGCGCGCAGGGGCATGTGATGATCAGCACTGCAATCGCAATGACCAGAGAATGGTACACCCCAGCGCCTGCCAGCATCCATCCGGCAAATGTCATCGCCGCCAGCGTATGCACCGCAGGCGCATAAAGCCGCGATGCGCGGTCGGCGATGCGCACGTATTTCGAACGCGATTGCCCGGCAACTTCCATCAGGCGTGCGATTTCTGACAATGCGGTGTCCTGGCCCGTGGCGGTCACGCGCACATCGACCGGCACATCGGCATTTAGAGTGCCTGCGTGGACGAGCGTTCCGGGTCCTGCTTTTACAGGCTCGCTTTCACCGGTCAGCAGCGATTGATCGAACCGGGTGACGCCGCGCAAGACTTCGCCGTCAGCGGCCAGCCGTTCGCCCGCTGCGATCCGCATCAACATGCCGGGGCGCAACGATTTTGCGTCAAGCCAACGGGTTGCGCCATCGGCCTCGATCACCATCGCGCCGGTTGCTGCTTGGCGCAGCAATGCATCCACGCCCGAACGTGCACGGTCGCGCATCATCGCATCAAGCACACGGCCAGCCAGCAGGAACATCAGCAGCATCAGCACGCCATCGAACCACGCCTCCTCTCCGCCGGTCAGCGTTTCGTAGAACGACAGGCCGGTGGCGATGCTCACACCGATGGAGATCGGCACGTCCATGTTGGTCTTGCCGTGGCGCAGCACTTTGAGCGCAGAGGCAAAGAACGGACGACCCGCATAGACAATGGCGGGAACGCCGATCAGCGCCGAAACCCAGTGAAACAACGAACGCATCGTGCCATCCGCGCCCGACCAGACACTGACCGACATCAGCATCACGTTCATGCAGGCAAAGGCCGCAACGCCCAGCGGTGCAAGCAAAGGCTTTACCGCCGAAACAGGCTCTGCCTCAGGTTCGCGCACCTGTCCTTCAAAGCCAGCGGCAGCGAGTGCGGCAACCAGTGCTGGCATTTCGACATGCGGTTCGTGGATCACTTCGACGGTGCGCGCGGTCAGGTTCGTGCGGGCTGAATGAACGCCATCAATTGTGCGAAATGCGCGTTCGACTTTACCCATGCATCCCGCGCAATGCATGCTGGGCACGGCCAGCACAGTGTGGATCGGCGCTGCCTGTTGAGGCGGCTTGAACGCAACGACGTTCACAGCACTTCACCAACTGTGCGCCATGCCTTGCCTTCGGCTTCCACCGTAACGCGCAAGCGCCAACGACCCGCGTCAAGCGGTGCGGCATACGTACCGGGCACGGTTTCATGTAGCACCAGCGCGGTGGCGGGGCGCTGGCCCAGCGGGTGTTCGGCCACGGCGGTGACTTTGGCGGCAGTGATCGGTTTGCCTGCCTTGTCCGCAAGGCTGATCGATGCCCGGCCATCGCCATCGCCATCGCGGGCAATGTCGCCTTTCCAGCCGAGCGCCTGATCGGCACTGGCCTCTTTCAACCATCCGTTGAATTGCTGGCTGGCAACGTAGGAGTTTTCGACCACCACACCGCCGAATGTCGTTGTGGCAAAGCGGGCCATAATGAAATTCACGGTGATGATCACTGCAAAGAAACTGACGAGGATCATCGCCATTTTTTGGCCGGTAAAGGCGCGGATGCGGCGTTGCTGGGTCACTGGCCGTTTCCTTGTGCTGTAGTGAAGGTGGTTTCGCTGGTGTCTTGGCCACCTTCTTTGTCAATCGCGACAAGTTGGAAGGCGAATTCGGATGGCGCGCTGCCACGAGGGCTAAGCGCATAGACGCGCAAGGCCTTGGTCGTGTCCGATGGCACTTCGACCGTCAGATCACGGCGCGCGGCGGCGGCATCCATTTCGTCGGTATAGATCGTGCCGCCAGCCAATCCCTGCAGAGCTATACGGAAGGAGCGCGGGCGGGCTTCCATGTTGCGCAACTTCAATGTGTAAGCATTGCGTACCGAACCGTCGGAAAGCGTGACATATTCCGGGTTGCGATCTTTGGCCGCCGAGATGTCCAGCCGTTCACGCTGGCCCAAGGCGAAGAGCAAAGCCAATCCGATAGACGACCACACGCCGAGATACACCAAAGTGCGCGGACGGAAGATCGTCTTGAAAATAGGCACCGAATCTTCGCCGCGCTTTTCGCGTTCGGCATCGTCGAGCGTGCAATAATCGATCAATCCGCGCGGACGTCCAACGTCAGCCATCGCCTTGTCGCAGGCATCAATACACAGGGCGCAGGTGATGCAGCCGATTTGCGGCCCTTCGCGGATATCGATGCCAGTGGGGCAAACTGCCACGCATTGCTGACAATCGATGCAATCACCCAATGGCGTAGCAGCATTCACCGCCGCCTTGACCGAACCACGCGGCTCTCCGCGCCAGTCCTTGTACGTGACGATCAGCGACTTTTCATCAAGCATCGCGGTCTGGATGCGCGGCCATGGGCACATGTAGATGCACACTTGTTCGCGCATGAAACCGCCGAAGATGAACGTGGTCATCGTCAGCACGAAAGTGGTGGCATATGCCACGGTTGCTGCGGTGCCGGTCCAGAATTCGTATTGCAGGGTGGGTGCATCGGCAAAGTAGAAGATCCACGCGCCGCCAGTGGCAAAGCTGATGCCGAGGTAGACGCCCCATTTCAGCCCGCGCCGCGCAATCTTGGCCGGTCCCCAAGGTGCCTTTTGCAAGCGCAATTGCGCGTTGCGGTCACCATCGATCAGGCGATCAACGTGCTGGAACAGGTCAGTCCAGACCGTTTGCGGGCAGGAATACCCGCACCATGCACGCCCCACCGCGCTGGTTACAAGGAACAGGCCGATCCCCGCCATGATCAACAGGCCCGCCACGAAGTAAAACTCGTGCGGCCAGATTTCGATATTGAACATGAAGAACCGGCGGTTCGCCATATCGATCAGCACGGCCTGATCAGGTGCATAGGGTCCGCGGTCCCAGCGGATCCACGGGGTGCCCCAGTAGATTACCAGGCACACGGCCATGACCAGCCATTTGAACCGGCGGAACGTGCCGTCAATGGCCTTTGGAAAAACCGACTTGCGCTTTGCGTAGAGGCCGATTTCGTTGGAGTGGTCCGCGCTCATTTTGGGATCGTGCGCGCTCATGGCCGTGTGTCCTGTTTTGAGTTTATTGAGCTGCAGCGACTGATGCTGCAGGACTTGGTGCTGCTGGAGCGGGGGCTTCTTCACCACCACCCAGCGAGTGGACGTAAGTCGCCAGCATCTTGACGGTTACCGGATCAAGCCGGGTGCCCCATGATGGCATCACGCCATAGCGCGCATTGGTGATCGTCTGAGTCAGCGCCTTGCGGTCACGACCATAGAGCCAGATCGCATCGTTCAGCTTTGGCGCACCAACCGCGCGGCTGCCTTCGCCATTTGCGCCATGGCATACCGCGCAATTGGCCGTGTAAAGTACCGCTCCGCGCTGCGCCGATGCGCTTGGCTTTTCCTCGCCTGCAAGCAACCGGACATAGCTGACCGCATCTTGCACTTGGGGTGCCGTCAGGATGCCGTCGCGCCCGAAAGCTGGCATCATGCTCATCCGCGTGGCGTCATCACCCGGCTGGCGAATGCCGTTGACCAGTGTCTGATGAATGGTGGCCGCATCGCCGCCCCACAGCCAGTCATCGTCATTCAGGTTAGGATAGCCAACGCTACCAGCCGCTCCGTTACCGTGGCACTGGATGCAATTGACCTTGAACGCAGCGCGTCCACCATCAATCGCGGCGCGGCGCAGGCGGGGATCGGTGGCAATCTGATCAATCGAGGCGTTAGCCAGTTCTGACCGGATGCCAGCGGTCCGCAAGGACTCCGCCTTCATCTCCTTGTCCAGATCGCCCCGGCTGGACCAGCCGAAAGTCCCGGCAGTGGCGGTGTTAAGCAATGGGATGGCCGGATACACCACGCTATAGCCAATCGCGAACACAATGCAGGCATAGAACGACCACAGCCACCAGCGAGGCAACGGATTGTTCAATTCCTCGATGCCATCCCATTCATGGCCTACGGTTTCGACGCCGGTTGCGTCGTCGATGCGCTGTTTAGACATCGCTTTCATCCTTGAAGATCGAGTTCGCGGCATCTTGGTTCAGCGAGCGTGCGCCCGGACGGAACGGCCAGGCTGCAAGGCCCAGAAAAATCCCCGTCATCAGCACAAGGCCCCAGCTATCGGCCAGATGCCGCAGCAAGTCATAAGTGGAGTGCGTGCTCACCGGCCCTTCTCCTTGGCGAGAGTCTCTTGCGCAGCAGGCGCGTTCACATCGACCAGCGTGCCCAGCATCTGGAGATAGGCGACCAGCGCATCCATTTCGGTCAGGCGATTGGGATCGCCATCGAAATCACGTGCCTGCGCCTTTGGGTAACGTTTCTTAAGGTCGGTCGCATCAGCGTTCGGATCGGCCTGATTTTTCAGGTCATCATTGGCCTTGGCGATGTCGTCTGCCGAATAGGGAACACCCACTTGATAGAGTGTGCGCAGTTCCGCAGTCATATCGCCTGCGTTCAGCTCATTTTCGGCCAGATGCGCATATGTCGGCATGATGGATTCCGGAACCAGAGCGCGCGGATCTTTCATGTGCTGGACGTGCCATTCGTCCGAATAGCGATTTCCGACACGCGCCAGGTCTGGCCCGGTCCGCTTCGATCCCCACTGGAACGGATGGTCGTACATCGATTCCGCCGCCAGACTGTAGTGGCCATAGCGTTCAACCTCGTCCCGGAAAGGGCGGATCATCTGGCTGTGGCAATTGTAGCAGCCTTCGCGGACATAAATATCGCGTCCAGCTTGTTCAAGCGGGGTGTAGGGCCGCATGCCGTCCACCTTCTCGATCGTGTTATCGATCCAGAACAGCGGCGCAATCTCGACGATGCCGCCCACCGTCACCGCTGCAAAGGCGGCAAGGCCCAGCAGAGTGACGTTGCGTTCCAGTTTCTTGTGGCGTTCCACGATTGTGGTCATGGTTTCTATCCTTGCCTAAGCTTCGGGATCAGGCCGCAGCCGGAGCTGCGTTCAAGATCGGGCGATCCTTTTCGGGATCGAAGGCGGCATCGCGCATCGGGGCTTCGTCACGCTGGTGACCAAGGATGGTGCGCCATACGTTGACGGTCATCACCACGGCTCCGCTAAGGTAGAGCAAGCCACCAAAGGCGCGCAGGAAGAACATGGGCTTCAGCGCAGCGACGGTTTCGGCAAAGCTGTTCACCAGGTATCCGTCAGCGCCATATTCGCGCCACATCAGACCTTGGGTGATGCCGGCAACCCACATCGACGAAGCGTAGAAAACGATGCCCAGCGTGGCGAGCCAGAAGTGCCAATTGACCATGCGCAAGCTGTAAAGGCGCGGTTTGGCCCACAAGCGCGGTACAAGGTAGTAAACCGCTGCGAAAGTGATCATGCCGTTCCAGCCCAAAGCGCCCGAATGCACGTGGCCAATGGTCCAATCGGTATAGTGCGACAGGCTGTTGACCGACTTAATCGACATCATCGGGCCTTCGAACGTGCTCATGCCATAGAATGCCAGCGCCATGACCATCATGCGGATGATCGGATCGGTACGGACTTTGTCCCATGCGCCGTTCAGCGTCATCAGACCGTTGATCATGCCGCCCCAGCTTGGCATCCACAGCATGACCGAGAACACCATGCCCAGCGTCTGCGCCCAATCGGGCAGCGCGGTGTAGTGAAGGTGATGCGGACCTGCCCAGATATACAGGAAGATCAGCGCCCAAAAGTGGATGATCGACAAGCGGTAGGAGAAGATCGGACGCTCGGCCTGCTTGGGCACGAAGTAGTACATCATCGCCAGGAAGCCTGCGGTCAGGAAGAACCCGACAGCGTTATGGCCGTACCACCACTGCACCAGCGCGCCTTGGACGCCCGCAAATACGGGGAAGCTGCGGCTGCCGACAAAGCTGACAGGCCAGTTAAGGTTGTTGACGATGTGCAGCATCGCCACAGTGATGATGAACGACAGGTAGAACCAGTTGGCCACATAGATGTGGGGTTCTGTCCGCTTGACGAGTGTGCCGACAAAGACCGCCAGATAAGCGACCCAGACGAGCGTCAGCCAGATATCGACATACCATTCCGGTTCAGCATATTCCTTGCCCTGCGTGATGCCGAGCAGATAGCCGGTGGCGGCAAGCACGATGAACAGCTGGTAGCCCCAGAACACGAAACGGGCGAGGCCGGGGAAGGCCAGCCTCGCCCGGCAAGTACGCTGCACGACGTAAAACGACGTAGCAATCAGCGCGTTGCCTCCAAATGCGAAGATGACTGCGGATGTATGCAAGGGGCGCAGACGCCCGAATGCGGTCCATTCCAGACCCAGATTCAGCATCGGCAATGCCAGTTGCAGAGCGATAATCAGCCCGACAAGAAACCCGGCCATTCCCCAGAATACTGTGGCGATCACACCCCAACGGATGACGTCATCGTCATAACGCCCTTGATCGGGCGCAAGGATGGCGCGGGAGATGTCCACGCCACGCACAGTGACGATCAGCCCGATGATACAGGCAAGGCCGACGATTCCCATGTGGATTGCGAAGCCGGTATCGACTGCGGCAGCGCAAGCGAGAACGGCGATGAGGAGCCCAATAAGCCATAGGCCTGAGCGTGAGAGAGCAGATTCCATGGAGCCTTCCTTCCATGAGTGATGTTGATGCCGCGCTGCACCCAACGGGGGCAAGCGACATTGATCGACATCAAATCAGCCGGAATCAGGCTCCTACTTTAGTCGTAGTCAGGAAAATGAAATTTTTGCGCTCCGTCAATGTCGGACGATTCGCCGCAGTGCATCAGCATGACCGAGCCACGGACAATGTCTTGGTCTACGAGGGGTAGACCAGCCGTGGCACAGGACAAGTGCAATGAAAAAGCTGATGACTGCCGCCCTGCCCGCCTTGATCGCTGCTGCCGTTTTGGCTCCGGCTCCGGCAATGGCCGGTTCTGCAGACGGCAAACTGCAAGTGAAGGTGCTTGGCACCGGTGTGCTGCCCGATGGCAAGATTGTCGCTGTCAAGAACGACCCGCTCGGCCTCACTGTTGGCGCCAATACCAAGGCGAACGACAACTATGTTCCGACGCTGGCAGTCGAATACTTCGTCACGCCGAACATTTCGGCTGAGACGATCTGCTGCTTCACCCAGCACCATGTCAGCGGCACCGGCACACTGGCTGCTGCCACCGAAATCGTCGATCACGTGTTGGTCCTGCCCGCCACGTTGACGCTCAAGTATCACTTGCCTCTGCCCGGCGGCATCAAGCCCTATATTGGCGCAGGCCCATCGATGTTCCTCTATTTCGGTGAAAAGCCTGGCTCCAGCATCGTTCCATTGGGCGTCACCAAGGTGAAGTTCGCCAATGATGTAGGCTTTGCCCTGCAGGCAGGTGTGGACGTTCCGTTGAATGACAAGGGTCTTGGCCTGAGCATCGACGCCAAGAAGTACTTCATGGACACTACCGCGCACTTCTTTGCCGGTAATGCCGAAGTCCTCACCACCAAGCACTCGCTCGACCCTTGGGTCGTCAGCGCAGGTCTTGCTTACCGCTTTTGATTGAAATCCTTAGGCCTTGCGTCCCCCACGCGCGCAAGGTCTGGGGACAGCGGGCAGGAAAGTGTCGGGGTTCTGGGATCACCTCGTCACCAACCTGCCCGCTACCTATTTGAGCGAGACAGCTTCAACGTTTGACCAAGACTAGCCCGCCAAATTCAGCAGTGCTTTGCGATCAACAATTTCGACCTCACGGCGCGAAGGCAGCTCTACAATTCCATCATTTTTCAGTTTGGTGAATTGGCGGCTGACGGTTTCGATCGTCAGGCCCAACAAGTCGGCCACCTGCTGGCGCGAAAACGGCAGCGAAAAGCGTTTGGCAGGCCCCGTTGCTGCGGTGCAGCCGCTATCTGCCAAGCGATCCGACATTTCGAGCAGGAACGTCGCGATCTTTTCAGATGCGTTTTTGCGCCCCAATAGCATCATCCATGACCGGGTGCGGTCCAGTTCTGCCAGCGTGCGCTCAAGCAATTTGTGCTCAAGTTCAGGATGTTCACGTGCGTATCTGTCGAAATCATTACGCGAAAACACGCAAACCCGCGCGTCGGTGAGGGCGACGACGCTGGCGCTGCTGGTTTGACCGAACGGTCGACCGATAAAATCGGAAGGATAGGCAACGCCAACAATCTGTTCGCGGCCATCTTCAGTGCTGGTGGTCAGTTTTAGAACACCCTCAATCACATTGGCGACGAGCAGTGAGTCATCGTCTTCCCAGATCAAGGGTTCGCCCGCAGTGACATTGCGTCTGCGACCGATGCTGTTGAGCGTCCCGATCTCTCGATCATCAAGGCCGGAACAAATCGCCCGGTTACGAACAACGCAGGTATCGCATGAACTCATGGCTGCCTGTTACCATCGCAAAACGGTTACGGCAATTACCGTAGCTCCCTAATTTGCAGGGCCTGCGTCCTTTTGGACACTGATCGCACACAAAAAATCGAGCGGGCAGAATACCGCGCCGCTCGAGTTGGGGAGAAATCGACGAAGCGGAGTGGTCGTCTGTGGGGAGAAAAGCGCCCCGCTTCGTCGAAATAAGAATTAGGCGGCCCATGCTGCAGCCGCGTTGACCAATGTCAAATTCCGAAGATAATTCGAATTTTCTTCTCGAACACTCAGGATTGCAGGCGGCAAATCAGATGCCGGGCAAATCTGCGACATCGTGGTATTTTCCACGGAAGAACAACAGCGGTGTACCATCCTCGCGCCGATCAAGAGCTTCAACAGCGCCGATGACCAGCAAATGGTCGCCAATGTCCTCAACACGATCAATCGTGCAATCGATCCATGCAATCGCATCATCCAGCAGGGGCAGACCCGATGGGGTCGTACCGTGCGCCAACTCAGCAAACTTGTCGTCGGCCTTGGCAGCAAAGCGTTCACACAAATCGAGTTGACCTGCGCCCAGAACGTTGACGCAGAAACGTCCCGTTGCTGCGATCTTGGGCCACGTGCTCGACCGCTTGTCGGGAAAAAAGCCGACGAGCGGGGGGTCGAGCGATATCGACGAAAACGATCCGACCACCAACCCGTGCCGTTGCCCATCGGCATCGACAGAAGTGACTACACAAACGCCAGTCGGCCAAGCGCCGAGTACGTTACGAAAATGACGAGCATCGATCATTGGCGTCAATTGTCGCCAAATGCCGAAAACGTCAACCACCTTCCCTTTTGGCTCTATTCGAAGAAGGCGATGCAACGCACCTCAATGCTTGTCCGCGTTTGGGCATCGGGGAAGCTGGTATCGTGAAAAGCGGTGTGCGGACAACGCCATGTCACCGAATGATCGCTGTCCTGAAATTTGAACAGCAGCACATCATCAGCCGCCATATTCGAGAAATACCACCAGCGGTGGCGGTCGCGATGCCGGAAAATGGTGGCGGCAATCATCTGATCTTCGCCTTCAACAGGTGCCGTCAATGCATCGCCTGTTGGAAATTCATCTACGACGAACAGGGTGTTCGATGCCGTCTCCTCGTCGGTTACCGTGCGCCCATCGCATACCGCCAGCGGCCAGTCCTGCGGCCCCGGCGAAAACGTGCGCCACAACGAAAAGCAAATGTACCGCTGATATCCCGGCCCATCGGGAAACTGATCCGCATAGATCCGCGCCGCCGCGCGGCGTCCGGTTGCTACGTTGTAATCGACATGCGCCTCACCTGCTGGCGGCTGGATGCCGCTGGTGTGCTGATAACCCACGACTTTCTCTTTGGCGCGCGCCGAAAGATCGGCGGATGTGCGGATCATCCACCCTTGCGCGGCCGTGCGCGTTGCACCCGACAAGGCGGTGACCAAATCTTCGACTTCGCGCAAATATGCTGTGTCTACGCTCGGCTTGTCATGAAAATCGGTAATAGCGGACCGGTGCTTATCGATTTTGAAGCCATGTGTATCGAGCGCAAAATGATCGCGGATCGGCATGCCATCGCGCACTTCGCAATCATAATCGAAATAGTCGCCGGTGTTGATTTCTTCGCCTTGGCTGACGTAGCGGCGCGTGACGTAGGCTTCATCACCCAAGTAACGGATGCGCGCAGGAACCTTGCGGACGGATTCTTCGATGTCACCAGAAACAGCTTGATCGGCCACGAACATCTCTCCTGTGCAATTTTGTTTGCTACCCTAACAATTTATACAATTGTCCATTTCCTCGCAAGCCAAGTTTCAAAGCAAACTGGCCCGACCGCATGATGTTGAAAAAAAGACAAGCCAAACCCGCAATGACGCTGTAAGGGCCGCGCGAACTGCATCGCCAGAGTCTTGTGGGATAATTCGAGGCCAGAGCGATGCGCGCGGGGAATCCGTGCGCAAACAGCCGGCAGACTGACCCTACCAGAAAGCGCCGCTTAAGCGGCCAGATTAGCGATGTGACAATGATATTTGAAAATTTGCCCGCCCCCCTCGCCAAGGCCCTAGAGGACCATGGCTATACCGCGCTGACGCCGGTCCAGACTTCGGTTAGCCAGCCTGAAGCTGTTGGCCGCGATATGATCGTCTCGGCCCAGACGGGGTCGGGAAAGACGGTGGCGTTCGGCCTGGCCATGGCCAACGAGTTGCTCGGCGACCAAGTGACCATGCCTTATACCACCTCGCCATTGGCGCTGGTGATTGCACCGACCCGTGAATTGGCGCTGCAAGTCAGCCGCGAATTGACATGGCTCTATGCCCCCACCCAAGCACGCATCGCCACGTGCGTTGGTGGCATGGACGCATCGCGCGAACGCCGCGCGCTCAGCCACGGCGCGCACATCGTTGTCGGCACCCCCGGCCGCCTGCGCGATCACCTTGAGCGCGGCGCGCTGGACCTTTCGGCGCTGCGTTCGGTCGTGCTCGATGAAGCTGACGAAATGCTCGACATGGGCTTCCGTGAAGATCTTGAAGAACTTCTCGACGCCACGCCAGAAACCCGCCGTACGTTGCTGTTCTCGGCAACGATGCCCAAGCCGATCGAGGCGCTGGCCAAGCGGTATCAACGCAATTCTCTGCGTATTTCCACCGTCGGCGAAGATCGCGGTCATGGTGACATTGCGTATCGCGCTGTTGCCGTCGCGCCTGCTGAAATCGAAGCCGCTGTGGTCAATCTGCTGCGCTTCCACGAAGCCGAAACCGCAATGCTGTTTTGCGCCACGCGCGACAATGTGCGCCGCCTTCACGCCACGCTGGTTGAACGCGGCTTTACTGCCGTTGCGCTTTCGGGCGAGCACAGCCAGTCCGAGCGCAACAACGCGCTACAAGCCCTGCGTGACCGTCGTGCCCGTGTATGCGTTGCCACTGACGTTGCCGCGCGCGGCATCGATCTGCCTTCGCTAAGCCTCGTTGTTCACGTGGAAATTCCGCGCGATGCCGAAACGCTCCAGCACCGTTCGGGCCGTACCGGACGTGCGGGCAAAAAGGGCACTGCCGTCATCATCGTTCCATTCCCGCGCCGTCGCCGGGTTGAAATGATGCTGCGCGGTGCGCGAATCAATGCTGAGTGGGCAGATGTGCCATCGCTCGAAATGATCCGTGCCCAGGATCGCGTCCGATTGATGGAAACCATTTTGGCCCCTGTTGAAGTGGATGAAGCCGATCTCGAAATCGGTCGCGTTCTGCTTGAGCAACGCTCGCCTGAAGAATTGGCAGCAGCGCTTGTGCGCGCACACCGTGCCGCAATGCCGCAGCCCGAAGAGATGCTGTCGGCCGGCGGCAATGACGAAGGTCGCCGTCAGCCTACCGCTCATCGTGAAGGCTTTGAGGATACGGTGTGGTTCCGCATGGATGTGGGTCGCCGTCAAAACGCCGATCCGCGCTGGATCCTGCCAACGCTGTGCCGCCGCGGCCACGTTTCGCGTCAGGAAATTGGCGCAATCCGTATCACGCCGAATGAAACGTGGTTCCAGGTGCCCCGCGCCATTGCGGATAAATTTGCCGATGCTGTGCGCCGCACTGCCGATCCCAAGGGTGAAGACGAGAACGGCATTCACATCGAAGTATCGCCAGATGGCCCGCGTGAAGTCGCGCGCGACAACCGGCGCGGCGATGCAGGCGATGGCCCACGCGGCCCGCGTTCAAATCCCGGTGGCCCGCGCCAATTCCCACGTGGCCCTCGTCCCGAAGGCAAGCCGCACCGCAAAGGCCCGCCGCCCAAGCGTTCGTAATTTGATGTAGAGCACTCCACCCTTGGCCTTATGTCGGGGGTGGAGCGGTCCTTAAACTGCCAGCGCGCGATGGCCGGGTTCGCCCAGCCACCGGGCCTGCAAGCCCCAGACATCAGCAATAACGCCTTCAGACAAGGCTTTGCTCGGTGCACCTGCTGCAGCGACTTTGCCTTCATGCAACACGATAACGTGATCTGCGTGATTCATCGCCAGCGCCAGATCGTGAACAACAACAGCAACGCCGCGTCCCTCCCCCGCCAGGTTGCTCAGGCGGGCGATCAACGCTTGCTGATGCGCAAGATCAAGCGCGGCCAATGGTTCGTCTGCCATTATCCAGTGCGGCTGCGTTGCAAGCACGCGGGCGATCAGCGCGCGGGCGCGTTCGCCGCCCGATAGCGCCGATAGCGGGCGATCCGCCAGTTCTTCCAGTTGCATGAGGCAAAGCGCCTCATCCACGGCACAGGCATTTTCGGCGGCACTGCTGCGGTGCGGCATCCGGCCCAACGCGGCGAGCGTACGAACCGAGATATTCCAAGCCACTTGCGCCGATTGCGGCAAGTAGCCAATCCGGCAGGCACGTTCTTGCGGGCTGATTTGGCTGAGTGGCTGGCTGAGCAGCGTAACCGTTCCTTTATCTGAAACGATCAGGCCAGCCAACGCGCTCAGCAGCGTTGACTTTCCGGCACCATTGGGGCCGCAAATTGCAGTGACGCGGCCGGGATGAAGCTGCGCGGTGACGCCGTGCAGACGTCCGGATATGGTAACGCCGAGGGCTTCGAGCATTAGATCAGTTCCCGCCGCATCTTGAGCAGGAGCCGCAGAAAAAACGGCGCTCCGGCAAGGCTGAGCGCAATGCCGAGCCGCAATTCGCCACCCGCCAGCGGCAGTATCCGGCAAAGGCAATCGGCGACTAGTAGCAGCACCGCTCCTGCCAGCGCCGAGGGCACAAGCGTAGCAGATGGCCTCTGATCGGTGAACGGACGGACGAAATGCGGTACCATCAGCCCGACAAAGCCAATCATTCCTGCAACTGCCACGCCAGAGCCGACGATCAGGCCGACGCCTGCGATCATGAGCCATAGCAGATGCGATGGATCGACACCGAGCGAGCGCGCGGCGTCTTCGCCCAAAGTGAGCGCATCAAGGCTTGGAGCCGCGCGCCACACCGCGATCAGGCCAAGTCCGGTCAACGGGGCAGCGAGCCGCACTTCATGCCAGCCGCGATCGGCCAGCGCGCCCATCAGCCACGTCACGATCTCGGACAAGGCGAAGGGATTGGGGGAAAGGCTGATGGCTAGGCTGGTGAGCGCGCCTGCGAGGCTGGCGATCATCATGCCCGCCAGCGTGAATAGCGCGATGCCGCCACTGCGCCCGGCAATGAGCGCAAGCAAGCCCATCGCACCGCCTGCCCCGATCAAAGCGAGCAGCGGCAGGAGCAAAGCTTGCGCTTCATACCCCGCATAGAACGATAGGACTGCACCTAAGGCGGCGGCAGGCGCGATGCCGAACAGGCCGGGGTCAGCCAGCGGGTTGCGCAAATAGCCTTGCATCGCTGCCCCCGCTGCGCCGAGGCCTGCGCCAAGGATCACCGCAAGGATTGCGCGCGGCAGGCGCAGTTCCATCAGGATGGCCGTGGCGTTTGGCACGGGCGGTCCGAACGGATCGATCCACACCTGGCCTGCGAGGAGCGAGAGCGGAAGGGTTATCGCAAGGGCCGCGAGGAGAATGGCGTTGGGGCGGGTCATTGCGCGGAGCCTTGGGCTTTAGCTGCCCCACCCCCAAGCTCAGGGGGCGAAAGTGCGCGGCGTACCTGAGCCAATTGCTGGACGGCGGCGATAATGGTCGGACCGCCGCAATAGAGCAGTTTTGGGTCGAGATTCGCCCGTTTGGTGGTGGTCAGCGCCTTTAGCGCGGGGTGCGATAAAACGCGATCGTCGCCCTTGCCTGTCTCGGCGCTTTGCCCTGCGACGAGGATCAGACCGGGGGGATCGGCAAGCATCTTTTCCAGCGGCAGGAAGTCTGCCTGCCCCAACCCGCGTGCGGCGGCGAAATTGGTGAAGCCGGTTTGACGCATCAGATCGGCAATCAAGGTGCCGTCGCCCGGAACCATACCGCCCGATTGCCAAACCACGGTGGCGATGGGCTTTGCGTTTGCAGGGGGCATCGCAGCCCGAAGGGCAGCGTCGATGCGCGCGACGAGCGCCTCGCCGCGATCTGCGTGGCCGCTGAGCGTGGCGATCTGGCGGATATGGGCGTGGCTGTCGGCAATAGTTGCGGCCATGCCGATGGGTTCGAAATGCAAGCCAAGGCGGTGATAGGCGCTGGCCGACGCTGGATCGATGAACGTGCTGCCAAGGACAAGATCGGGACGCAGCGATAGCACTTCCTCTACCGTCCCACGCGTGGATGGCAGGCGGCGGGCGGTCGCTTCATCCATCGAAGAGGAGCGCGGGTCTTTGCTGTAGTGCGAAATCGCGAGAATTTGTGCCGGGTCAGCCACTTCGGCAAGGATGGCGTCGGTGCACGGGTTCAGACTGACGATGGTGGGGTGGGATTGGGCCGGTTGATTGGGGGTGGCGCGGGATTGGGGGATGCAGCTGGCAAGGAGGGTTGCTGCGACCAGCACCACCCCCTGGCCCCCTCCTTTGAAGAGGAGGGGGAAAAGAGGGCGTTTCGCCTTAATGGCGGGGTGCAGGATCAATAGCGGGCCCGGATGCCGACGAACACCGAACGGCCCCAAGTGCCGTAGTCGGCCACGGTCTGATAGCCTTCGTTGAACACGTTCTCGACGCGGCCAAAAAGTTCGACAGCTTCGGTCACGGGCAAACTGGCGCGCACGGTGGTCAATACATAGCCATCGAGGCGGTTCGTGTTGGCGGCGTTATCATAGCTATCCCCGACCATGCGCAAGTCAGCGCCAAAGGTGAGACCTGCAAGCGGGCTTGTCCAGTCGCTCGACAGGGTCAGCGCGTGACGTGGGCGGCGGGCAAGATCGCGGCCATTGTTGGCATTGCCCGGTGTCAGATTGCGCGCTTCGAGATATGTGTAGGCAGCGCGCAATTGCAGCGTGTCGCTGGGGCGCGCGCCGAGTTCGACTTCCACACCTTCAGCGCGCGCCTTGCCGATGTTGTCATAGAGGCCGGACGGCCGCGAGGCGCAGGCATTCAGGCTGGCGCAGGATACGAACGCTATCAGATTTCGGCTGTCGCGGCGGAACACCGTTGCCGATGCATGGAGCGGTCCGTTGCGGCTGCCCCATTCAAGCCCTGCGTCGTAGCTCTTGCTGCGTTCGGGGACGAGCGACGCATTGCCGTAATCCGAAAGCAATTGATACAGCGTTGGGGCCTTGAAGCCTTCGCCATAAGAAGCGCGCAAGCGCAAGTCGTCGGCCAGTGCGAACGAACCGTTGGCACCCAACGTCCACGCCGTGCCGAAGCGGTTGTGATCGTCGACGCGAACGCCGGCAGCAAGGCTGGCGCGTTCCGATGTCCAGCCGAGCATGGCATGACCGCTGGTGAGGTTGGCCTTGGCCTCAGCGTCGAACGTGCTGGAAAAGCGGGTCCATTCGCTGTCCGCGCCGAAATCAAGCGTGAAGCTGGCGGGAAGGTTCAGGCGACCGGTAAGGTCCGCGCGTTCTGACCGACCCACGTAACCGAATGAAGGATCAGTGCCAAAAGTGGGATCGAAGTAATCCCGCTTCGTGTCGGACAAAGCAAACCCGGTGTTGAGCGTGAGCCCGCCTGACGTATAGCGCAAACCGACGCGGCCTGATGCCTGCCGGGTTTCCTGAAATTCAGGAGTATCGCCAAAAACGGTGTATGTGGGCGGACCAAAGCCATCGATATCCGTGCGGGAATCGGCATAACGGGCCGTGGCAACGATGGCCAAGTCCTGCGTGAGGTTTAGCCGTCCGCGCCCGCCGATGCGCCACTGGCGGAAGCCATCGGGTTCGGTGCCGCTTGCCGCTGCGGAGATGCCTTCGTTGCGGGCATAGCCCCCGTTGAGCGTCAGCGCGCCAAAGTCTGACGAAACGCCTGCTGCGGCATTGGCAGTATAGCTTTCATTCGCGCCATATTCTGCGCTGGCCTCAACCCCATTCAGTTCGCGCGACTGAACCGCGATAACGCCGCCAATCGCCGCGCTGCCCCAAACGACCGAGTTGGAACCGCGCAACACGTCGACCCGCTCAACCCCGCCGGGGGTTAGCGTGCCGAAATCGAAACCGCCCGATGGGGCCGAGACATCTTCGACGCGCACGCCATCGACGAGGACGAGAACTTGCTCGGCATCAGCGCCGCGCAGGCGAACGCCGGTAAAGCTGCCGGGGCCGCCATTGCGGGTGAACGTAAGGCCGGGCACGCGCTCAAGAACGCGAGTGATGTCCTGGCCTTGGATGGACTGGATTTCGTCAGAAGTGATGACGGTGATCGGCTGGCCGGTCTTGCTCAGCGCGGTTTCGCTGCCGGTGGCGATGACGGTGATCGCATCGGCGCGATAATTGTCTGCAATGAGCACTTCGTTGGTGCCCTGCGCCAACGCGGGGCAAGCAAATACAAGTGCAGAGACGGAAACGAGGTACTTTTTCACAATTTAGACTCCCGGCCACGAACGGAAATGCCGTTCATGGCGGGAGGTGCGCTGGGCCAAATTGGCGCGCCTCTTCGCGTGCGCCCGGTACACCCCGCCCGGCCGCGGAACGACGACCATCGGCAGGTTTCCTGGCTCCCGGGTCATCGTGCGTCGCCCGCCTTCCCAGCGCCGGGATCGATCCGGCACCAGTGGCTTCACTGGGCGACGCGCTATCCGGTTACAGTTGCGGGGGCAGCGCCGGTATTGAACCGGCTTCCCTCTTAGCCCGTTCGACGGGGCACCGTTGGCGTCGGCGGCGGCACTAACCGCAACTATTGTGCAGTGCAAGACCCGACATCTCACTTTGGACGGGTTAACCGGATGGAAGGGGGATGTGCCGCATCGGGACAAGCGGAAAAGCGCAGGTGCGATTGCCCGCGCAAGGGGATAGCGGAAGACGAGGATTATCAGGATTCGCGCCACAATCATGCCTTTGGATGTCGCCTACCGACCAATCGAGCTACCTTGCGCGTCCGCGCAGGTTGAGCCCGTGTGGCCGGTCGAGGCGCGCCCGCGTGATTTTGCAGCGCGGATCCGGCGGCGCGATATGCGCTCGATCCGGCGGGCATTGCGGGCGCCATCATTGGTGCGGCAACGTGCGGTGGGCGTGGTCATGTTCGGAATGCTGGCAATGCTGCTCGGCCCGATTGGCTGGGGCGAGCCGGGCGGAATCGCAGCAGCTTCGGCGGGCGCACCGATGAACGGTTTGCAGCCATTCGAAAAAGCGGGTGAAAGTTTTCCCGGATCTGCATTCTATTGGCTGTCGACCGACGAAACCGGCTTGGTCGCCCCCACCGAAGCGCAATCGGCCTGGGATGCCCGACGCGACGACGAGGAAGCGCCGGTTGGCGCAATGGCCCGGCCTGTGCTGGCAACCGGTACTGGCGAAGACCGTTGGCGGGCGCTGCAATGCCTGACTGCAGCGATTTACTACGAGGCGGCAAGCGAGCCTGACGCCGGGCAACGCGCGGTGGCGCAAGTCGTGCTCAATCGCGTGGCACATCCCGCTTGGCCCAATACGGTGTGCGGTGTAGTCTATCAGGGATCAGAGCGGCCATCGTGCCAGTTCAGCTTCGCTTGCGACGGATCGATGGCGCGCAAGCCCATGGCGGCGTTCTGGGACCGGGCGCGCCGCGTGGCATCTGATGCTCTGGCGGGATATGTTTATGCTCCGGTCGGGCTTGCCACGCATTATCATACTACCGCCGTCAGCCCATATTGGGCACCCAGTTTGACGTTCCTTGGCACGATTGGCGCACACCGGTTCTATCGCTGGGCCGGCAATGCCGGAAAACCCGCTGCCTTTACTGCGCGCTATGCTGGCGCAGAGCCTCTGGCTGCTCCACACCCGCGCGCTTGGACGCCCTTGCCAGCAGACGTAGCCGATCCGCTGTCGCTGGAACGGGCGTTTGAAGAGGGCAAGTTGGCGGCTGTCGCAACCGCGCAACCTGGCACGCCAGTGTCCGCGCCAGTATATAGCGCAACAATCCAGCAGCGTGGCGGCGAGGCATTGTTCAAAGCGGGAGCGGCCACCAGCCCTATGAGCGGGAGCGGCGCAATTCGCCCCGAATTCGAAAACGCTGGTCGCTGGATTGCCCAGCCCGGCGGCTGAAACCCAGCAAATTAAAGGGTTTTGCTGGTTCGCTGTAAAATGTTTCGCATCGATTGGTTATCGCTTCCTTTACCCTGTCATCCAACGGAAACTTAGCTTGCTGAGGGCTAAAGCCTTGAATGAGCAAGACGGGCCGAACGTCATTTCGGGTACCGTTCAGGAGACAAGACAACTCATGGTGCGATTTGCCCCCCGTTACGGCATTGTTTCCCCCTGTTTAGCGCGCCCGATTCGTGGGCGTCATGTGCGTGCAGTGAATGACAACACCGACGATTGGAGCGGTCCTTGGCTGCAAGAAAGTGAGACGCTCGACACCGCTTTACGCATGTTTTCTGCCCATGGCTTTTCAGCCGCATCGCGCGCATGTGATGCCGCCGCTATTGCGAACAAAAGCGGTGACGACGAGCGTTCGCAGTTTTGGCTTGAAGTTTGCCGCACGCTTGATCGGCGGCTGGCAAATGATTTTGCACGACGCATGAGCAATTGAGGTATTGCGTCCTGCGGTAGTCCCCAAAAAGGCCTCGGCAAGTTTGCCGCGGCCTTTTTGTTATGAGAAATAACAGAGACGGAGCGGCACTGAGGGCCGGCGCAGCAGCTCACCATCCGGCCAACACCCTGCCATTGGCCTCGATTATCGCTACTGCGAAGTGTTATCAAAAAAAGGCGGAAACTAGCTATTTTTCGCGGTTGCAATCATCTGCGCGCGCGCTTAGTGCGGCACGCATACGTCAGCACTCTTCCGTCTCGCGGGGCATGGGGGAGGACTGGGACGGTTTTGTCAAGGCGTGTCACTTGTGACCGCCCGCAAGATCGATTGTCTTGTATGCTTGTCCCCGCGAACGGGAAAGGACCGTAAAGCATGGCACGCAAGAAGATCGCGCTCATCGGCGCAGGCAATATCGGTGGAACTCTTGCCCACCTCGCCGCCCAAAAGGAACTGGGCGACATCGTCCTGTTCGACGTGGCCGAAGGCGTACCTCAGGGCAAGGCGCTTGATCTGTCGCAGTGCGGCCCCGTCGAAGGTTTCGACGCCAAGATCACCGGTTCGAATGACTATGCCGACATCGCTGGAGCAGACGTCATCATCGTCACTGCTGGCGTTGCCCGCAAGCCAGGCATGAGCCGCGACGACCTGCTTGGCATCAACTTGAAGGTCATGAAGGCCGTGGGTGAAGGCATTGCTGCCAACGCACCTAACGCTTTCGTTATCTGCATCACCAACCCGCTTGATGCGATGGTGTGGGCACTGCGCGAATTCTCCGGCCTTCCGCACCACATGGTTGTCGGCATGGCAGGCGTGCTCGATTCGGCGCGCTTCTCGACCTTCCTCGCTTGGGAATTCGGCGTTTCGATCCGCGACGTGAACACGTTTGTCCTCGGCGGCCACGGCGATACGATGGTGCCTGTCACCCAATATTCGACCGTCAACGGCATCCCTGTGCCAGACCTCGTCAAGATGGGCCTGTCCACGCAGGAAAACATCGACGCGATCGTCCAGCGCACCCGTTCAGGCGGCGGCGAAATTGTTGCCCTGCTCAAGACCGGTTCGGCGTTTTACGCTCCTGCCGCATCGGGCATCGCGATGGCCGAAGCCTACCTTAATGACCAGAAGCGCATCCTGCCTTGCGCAGCCTATGTTGAAGGCCAGTACGGCGTTGACGGCTTGTACGTCGGCGTACCCGTGCTGATCGGCGCTGGTGGCGTTGAAAAGGTCATCGAAATCGAACTCGATGATACTTCGAAGGCTGGCCTTCAGGTTTCGGTCGATGCCGTCAAGGAACTGCTGGACGCTTGCAAGGCCATCGACCCTAGCCTCGTCTGATACTCCATTGCGCCCTGCCATTGCGGCAGGGCGCCTTAAGTTTCCGCGCCCCTGCGTTTTTGGGGGCCTCCCCGGAAAGGAACGACATGTCCATTCTCATCGACAAGAATACCAAGGTCATTACGCAAGGGATGACCGGTGCCACTGGCACGTTCCACACTGAACAGGCGCTGGCCTATGGCACGCAAATGGTTGGTGGCGTTACCCCCGGCAAGGGCGGCACGACGCACATCGGCCTGCCCAACTTCAACACCGTACACGAAGCCAAGGCTGCCACTGGCGCCACCGCATCGTGCATCTACGTGCCGCCTCCGTTCGCTGCTGATTCGATCCTCGAAGCGATCGACGCTGAAATGGAACTGATCGTGGCGATCACGGAAGGCATTCCTGTGCTCGACATGGTCAAGGTCAAACGCGCGCTTGTCGGTTCGAAAAGCCGCCTGATCGGTCCAAACTGCCCCGGCGTATTGACGCCGAACCAGTGCAAGATCGGCATTATGCCGGGTTCGATCTTCAAGGAAGGCACCGTAGGCGTTGTTTCGCGTTCAGGCACGCTGACTTATGAAGCCGTGTTCCAGACCACCGCGATTGGCCTTGGCCAGACGACGGCTGTCGGCATCGGTGGTGACCCGGTCAACGGCACCAACTTCATCGACATCCTAGAACTGTTCCTTGCTGACGAAGCCACCAAGTCGATCATCATGATCGGTGAAATCGGCGGCGATGCAGAAGAAATGGCTGCACAGTTCCTGATCGACGAAGCCAAGCGTGGCCGCAAGAAGCCAATGGCTGGCTTCATCGCTGGCCGCACGGCGCCTCCGGGCCGCCGCATGGGCCATGCCGGCGCGATTGTTTCGGGCGGCAAGGGCGATGCAGACAGCAAGATCGCCGCGATGGAAGCTGCTGGAATCAAGGTCTCGGCCTCGCCTTCGCTGCTTGGCGAAACTCTGGCTGAAGTGCTCAAAGAGCGCGTTTAATTCCAAGTAAAAGCTACCGCCCGGATAGGCCACCATACGTAGGTGACCGCCGGGCGGATGCTTGGATTTCGGCTGTTATGGTTAACCTTAACGGATGATACCAGCGGCCACTGGATTTTAACGGGATCGATCTACGGTCTCGTGGGTAAGGTTTCTTTCGCTTCCGGGCGAAAGCGCGATTGTCCGAAGCCCCCAACCTCCCCGGGGGATCAGGAGTTGACAATGGGTTCTGAATTGCACGAATTCGACGTGGATCCTTCTCAGGAAGGTCCGCAGCCCGGTCCATCCTGGGCCAGCAAACGCTGGCCGATTAATGACGCTTTTGCTGGCGATGACCTGACTCAGGCGATGGACCCGATGGCGATGAAATCCGCCATCGAAAAGGCCGCCAAGAAGGCTGGAACGCCGCTGGACGAAGCCGCATTGCAACAAGCTGCGCTCGATTCCATTCGCGCGATGACGCTGATCCGCACATATCGTGTGCGCGGGCACCTGGCCGCAGATCTTGATCCACTGGGCCTTGCTCGCCAGAAGCTGCCCGCCGATATCTCGCCAGAATACCACGGCTTCACTGAAGCTGACATGGGCCGCAAGGTTTACATCGGCGGTGTATTGGGCCTTGAGTGGGCGACACTGACCGAACTGGTCGTGATTCTGCGCGCAAATTACTGCGGGCACGTCGGCTTTGAATATATGCACATTGCCGATGTGGAAGAACGCCGATTCATCCAAGACCGCATCGAAGGTGGCGACAAATCGATCGACTTCACCCCCAACGGCAAGAAGGCAATCCTTGCTGCTGTTGTGCGCGGTGAACAGTACGAAAAATTCCTCGGCAAAAAGTACGTCGGGACCAAGCGGTTCGGCCTAGATGGCGGGGAATCGATGATTCCGGCGCTGGAAGCCCTGATCAAGTACGGCGGCCAATTGGGCGTGCGTGAAATCGTCTATGGCATGGCCCACCGCGGTCGCCTGAACGTACTCGCCAACGTGATGGCCAAGCCTTACCGCGTGATCTTCCACGAATTTTCGGGCGGCACCGCCAACCCACAGGACGTTGGCGGATCAGGCGATGTGAAGTATCACCTCGGCACAAGCACCGACCGCGAATTTGATGGCATCAAGGTGCACATGAGCCTTGTACCCAACCCGTCGCACCTCGAAACGGTTGATCCCGTTGTGCTTGGCAAAGTCCGCGCACAGCAGGTATTCCGTGACGATATCGGCACTGATGTCGGACCGGATGCCCGCCACAAGCAGGTTCTGCCAATCCTGATCCACGGCGATGCCGCCTTTGCCGGACAAGGCATTGTGTGGGAATGCTTCGGCCTGTCAGGCGTGAAGGGATATAACACCGGCGGTTGCATTCACTTCATCATCAACAATCAGATCGGCTTCACCACCAGCCCGCAATTCTCGCGCGGATCGCCTTATCCTTCGGATGTGGCCAAGGGTGTGCAAGCGCCGATCCTGCACGTGAACGGTGATGATCCAGAAGCCGTGACGTTCGCATGCAAGATGGCCATCGACTATCGCCAGAAGTTCGGTCGCGATATCGTGATCGATATGTGGTGCTATCGCCGCTTTGGCCACAACGAGGGCGATGAGCCTTCATTTACGCAGCCACTGATGTACGCCAAGATTCGCCAGCACCCGCCAGTGAGCGAAGTCTATGCCAAGCGTCTCGTCTGGCAGGGCGTGATCGACGCCAACCACAAGGGCGAAGTCGAAAGCCAGTTTACCGCCACGCTGGAAACCGAATTCGAAGCGTCAAAGGGCTATAAGGCCAATGAGGCCGATTGGTTCGGCGGGCGCTGGTCTGGGCTGAACAAGCCTGCCGATCCCGTTACAGCACGCCGCAACGTGCCCACCGGCATCGATCAGAAAATGTTCGATAGCCTTGGCCGCACGCTTTCCACGGTTCCCGATGACCTGACCGTCCACAAGACGCTAGGCCGCGTAATCGATGCCAAGCGTGAGATGTTCACCAGCGGACAAGGCTTTGACTGGGCAACTGGCGAGGCACTGGCCTTCGGCAGCCTTGTCATGGAAGGCTACGGCGTGCGTTTGTCGGGCCAGGACTGCGGTCGCGGTACCTTCAGCCAACGCCATGCCGTGTGGGTCGATCAGACCAACGAGCGCAAATATGTGCCGCTGACCACCCTGCCCCACGGCCATTTCGAGGTGCTGGACAGCACGCTTTCAGAATATGGCGTGCTCGGCTTTGAATATGGCTATGCCAGCGCGGATCCCAAAAGCCTTGTGCTGTGGGAAGCGCAGTTTGGCGATTTTGCCAATGGCGCGCAGATCGTGATCGATCAGTATATCGCCGCATCCGAAGCCAAATGGCTGCGCGCCAACGGCCTCGTCATGCTGTTGCCGCACGGATATGAAGGCCAAGGGCCGGAACATTCGTCTGCCCGGCCTGAGCGTTTTCTCCAGCTTTGTGCCGAAGATAACATTCAGGTTTGCAACATCACGACGCCGGCCAATTACTTCCACGTGCTGCGCCGACAGATGCACCGCCCATTCCGCAAGCCGCTGATCATCATGACGCCGAAAAGCCTGCTGCGCCATGCCTTGGCAAAGTCGGTCGCGTCAGATTTCATCGGTGATGGGCACTTCATGCGCATCCTGTCCGACACCAATGGTGCCGCAGATGCCGATACCCGCCGTGTGGTGCTTTGCTCGGGCAAAGTTTCGTACGACTTGATGGAAGCACGCAATTCGGCCGAGATGACGGATACACAAGTGATCCGTCTTGAGCAGCTTTACCCCTTCCCCGGTGAACCGCTGGCCGCACGTCTGGCGCGGATGCCGAACCTTGAGCATGTGGTCTGGTGTCAGGAAGAACCGAAGAACAATGGTTCATGGTTCTTTGTTGAGCCGCTGATCGAGGAATCGCTGAAGGCTGCGAAATGCAAGGTTACCCGCGCGCGCTATGCCGGGCGTCACGCCTCTGCGTCACCCGCAACGGGTATCGCCAGCCGCCATGCCAGCGAGCAAGGCGCGCTGGTTGCAGATGCGCTGGGTCTTTCGGTGCGCGGTGAAATTCGTCGCCAGAAGAAATCCTGATTTTCCTGAATTTTCCTTCTCCCAAGGAACGTGAATTATGTCGATTGAAGTTAAGGTTCCAACGCTGGGTGAAAGCGTTAGCGAAGCAACCGTTGGCCAATGGCTGAAGAAGCCCGGCGATGTGGTGGCGCTCGACGAGCCGATTGTCAGCCTTGAGACCGACAAGGTCGCGGTTGAAGTGCCTGCGCCTGCTGCCGGTGTGCTCGGCGCGTTAGTGGCCAATGAAGGCGATACGGTTTCGGTCGGCGCGCTTCTTGCGCTGATCGAGGACAGCGTTGCATCGGCAGGCGCCCAGCCCCCTGCCCTGCGCACTGAGCCTGCGGTTGCGCCTGCATCTGACACCCTGCCCAAGGACGTTATCGCCAAGGATGCTGCGGCCAATGCTGACGTCTCGGTACTTTCCCCTGCCGTGCGTCGTGCGGTGCTGGAATATGGCATCGATCCGTCGAGCGTTAAGGGCACCGGCAAAGATGGCCGCCTGACCAAGGAAGACGTTACCGCAGCAGCCCAAGCCAAGCAGGCCGCGCCCGTTCCTGCAGCGTCAGCTCCTGCTGCCGCAATGGCTGCACCCGTTGCCGGTCGCAACGAAGAGCGTGTGAAGATGACCCGCTTGCGTCAGACCATCGCCAAGCGTCTGAAAAGCGCGCAGGAAACTGCCGCCTTGCTGACCACGTTCAATGACGTGGACATGGGCGCAGTGATGGAAGCGCGTGCCAAGTACAAGGACGTGTTCGAAAAGAAGCACGGCGTGAAACTTGGCCTGATGAGCTTCTTTGCCAAGGCATCGGTTCTGGCCCTGAAGGACTTTCCTTCGGTCAACGGCCAGATCCAGGGCGATGAAATCGTCTACTTCGATTACGTCGATATCTCGGTCGCGGTCTCGGCCCCGAACGGTCTGGTCGTGCCCGTGGTGCGCAATGTCGACAAGATGAGCTTTGCCGACATCGAAAAGGCGATTGCCGATTATGGCAAGAAAGCCCGCGATGGCGCGCTGACCATGGCCGATATGGCCGGCGGCACATTTACCATTTCAAATGGCGGCGTGTTCGGCGGACTTATGTCCACCCCGATCATCAACCCGCCGCAGTCCGCAGTCCTCGGCTTGCACCGCATCGAAGACCGTCCCGTCGTCCGTAATGGCGAAATCGTGATCCGCCCGATGATGTACATCGCGCTGTCTTATGACCATCGCATTATTGACGGACGCGAGGCTGTAACGGCGCTGAAGACGATCAAAGAAGCGATTGAAGATCCTACCCGCTTGCTGATTGATCTGTGATCTGATGTTTTGTTGCATCCTTGGACAAACTCAGGATGAGCGGATGCTGGTGAGTTAAGTTTAATCCAAAGCCGCTCATGCTGACCTTTTTGAAGCATGATCGCGCAACGGAGGCCGAGAAATGGCTGAATACGATTACGACGTGCTGGTTATCGGTGCCGGTCCCGGCGGTTATGTTGCGGCTATTCGCGCAGCGCAGTTGGGCCTGAAGACCGCCTGCGCTGATGGGCGGGAAACGCTGGGCGGAACTTGTCTCAACGTCGGGTGCATTCCATCCAAGGCGCTGTTGCATGGGTCGGAAATGTTCGACGAAGCCACCAACGGTACGTTCACGACCTATGGCATCAAAACCGGCCCCGTCGAACTCGACCTGACAGCGATGCAGGCGCAGAAGCTGGATTCGGTCAAGCAATTGACTGGCGGCATCGAATTCTTGTTCAAGAAGAACAAGGTGACGTGGCTCAAGGGCTATGCCGCGTTCGAAGACGCGCACAGCGTTACCGTTGCTGGCCAGAAGGTTACCGCAAAGAACATCGTGATCGCTACCGGTTCCAGCGTTACGCCTTTACCCGGTGTGACCGTCGATAATGACGCTGGCGTGATTGTCGACAGCACCGGCGCGCTGGCGCTGGATCGCGTGCCAAAGCATCTTGTGGTGATCGGTGGCGGCGTGATCGGGTTGGAACTCGGCTCGGTCTGGCGCCGTCTGGGTGCCAAGGTCACGGTCGTGGAATTCCTCGACCAGTTGCTGCCCGGTATGGACGGCGACGTCCGCAAGGAAGCGGCCAAGATCTTCAAGAAGCAGGGCATGGACCTGAAGCTTTCCACCAAGGTGACCGGCGTTTCGGTAAAGGGTAAGGCCGCGACTCTGACGGTTGAACCATCCAAGGGCGGTGAAGCTTCGACCATTGAGGCCGATTGCGTGCTGGTGGCAATTGGCCGCCGACCCAATGTCGATGGTCTCGGCCTCGACAAGATCGGGCTTGAAGTCAACGCGCGCGGCCAGATTGAAACCGACCACGACTTTGCCACAAAGATCGATGGTGTTTGGGCCGTGGGCGACGTAATCCCCGGCCCAATGCTGGCGCACAAGGCCGAAGACGAAGGCATTGCCGTGGCCGAAAACATCGCTGGCCTGACCGGCATTGTGAACCATGACCTCATCCCCGGCGTCGTCTATACTTTCCCCGAATTTGCAGGCGTTGGCCTGACAGAAGAAGCGGCGAAGGAAAAAGGCGAAATCAAAGTCGGCAAGTTCCCGATGATGGCCAACAGCCGCGCCAAGACCAACCATGAGCCGGATGGCTTTGTTAAGGTCATCTCAGACGCCAAGACCGACCGCGTTCTGGGCGTGTGGTGCATTGCATCAGTTGCAGGAACGATGATCGCCCAAGCCACGCAAGCGATGGAATTTGGCGCAACGTCTGAAGACATTGCCTACACCTGCCACGCGCATCCGACGCACTCGGAAGCGTTGAAGGAAGCCGCTATGGCGGTAACCGGTAAACCGATCCACATGTGATCGCAGCGCCGTCGTAAAAACAAGGGCCGTCCTTCGGGGCGGCCCTTTTCATTTGCCCATTTTCATTTGAACGCTGGACTGCAGCGGCCTAAGTGCAGCACAACGTAATTTGAAGGAACACCAGACATGTCGATCAAGCTTACCCTGACCGAAGACGAAACCGAGATCCTGATTGACGCACTGGACGCTGACATGGAAGGCTATCTCGAAGCGGCCAAGGAAGCCCGCGGCAACACACGCCGCGAAGAGATGAAGACTTTCACCGATGCAGCCGAACGCATCGGCGCGCTCAAGGCGCGGCTGGAAGCCCTGCTGGGCGAATAAGCCCCTCCTCGTGCGGATCACCCGCCGCCTTGTTGTTTCTGCGCTGGCCGCCTGCGGTCTTTTGCCCGCAAGGCTGGCCGCGCAAGAAACAACAGATGCACTGGGCGGCCTTCTATCGCGGCCGGTAACACCCGCAACACTGACTAGCCTTCGCAGCACCTTAAGCACACCAGCAATGGCAGTGCTGTGGCAGGCGGGTTATGCGCCGCCGGTGGTGCTGGCTGATGGCTTGCGCGCCACTGGACACCTCGAAGCGGTAACCACGCAGGACAAGTGGCATTTGGGTTCCATCACCAAGTCACTCACCGCCACACTATTTGCCCGCGCTGTCGAGGCGGGCGTGATTGGTTGGGATACGCCGATTGGCAATGCTTTACCCGATGTTCCGCGCCGTCACCGCAACCTTACCGCCATCGAACTGCTGAGCCACCATGCGGGCCTTGCCAAGGATATCCCCTTGGACAAACTGTTTGCCATGCCGCTGACCGAGGCCGACGCGCGCGACAATCGCCGTCGTTATGCCGAATTGGCCTTTGCGATGCCGCGCATTGGCGTTGCACGCAGCGGCTATGCCTATTCCAACGCGGGCTATGTTTTGGCCGCGCGGATGCTGGAGGAGGCAAGCGGCCTGCCCTACGAGGCACTTGTGCAACGCGAAGTTTTGGGGCCACTTGGCCTTTCGAGCGCAGGGTTCGGTCCACCAGGAGCGCCCGACGCCATTGATCAGCCGCGCGGACATGAAGACGGCAAGCCCGTCTGGCACGATAACCCCGCCGTGATGGCTCCGGCAGGCGGGCTGCACATGGCGCTGGGCGATCTCACGACCTATTTGCGCTCTCACCGTGATCGGGTGCCGCTGCTGCGGCGGGAAAGCTGGGCGCAATTGCACACACCGCGCTTCGGAAGCACATCTGCGCTGGGCTGGATCGCGGGCAGCGATGGCAGCTTGTGGCATAACGGATCCAACACGCTTTGGTACGCTGAGGTTTTGATCGAACCACAGTCCGGGCTGGTTGTGGGCCACTGCGGCAATGACATGGCACTGTTTTCGCGACCGCGCGCGCTCTTGCCAGCTCTTCGCCAAGCGGCAATGGGTATTCGGTGACACCAGCCATTCCCCAATTGCTCGACCTTGCTGGCATCGCGGTCTTCGCGCTGACAGGCGCGCTACTGGCGGCGAAACTGCGCCAGACTTTGGTTACGATGGCGTTCTTTGCGCTGGTTACCGGCGTAGGCGGCGGATCGGTGCGCGATCTGCTGATCGGAGCGCCGGTGTTTTGGGTGCGTGATCCGTGGGTTGCGCCGGTCTGTTTAAGCATCGCATTGCTAGGGTGGTTCACGCCGAGCCGCTGGTGGGACAAGCCGGTGCTGGAATGGGCAGATGCTGCGGGCCTTGGCGCTTATGCGGTGCTGGGTACGGCAAAGGCGCTGGCGTTTGGTGTTGCGCCCGTCGCTGCGGTCCTGATGGGTGTGATCACCGGCTGCGTCGGCGGGATCATCCGCGATGTTCTGGCTGGACGCCCGTCGATCCTGATGAGGCCGGAGCTTTATGTGACAGCAGCGGCGCTTTCGTCGGTGCTTTGCGCAGGCGGCTCGGCGCTAGGCATCGCCAGTGAAATCGTCTGGCCAGTTGCCGCACTGGCAGGGTTCGGGCTTCGCGGCGCGGCGATCTGGTGGCGCTTGGGATTGCCGACTTATCGGTCGGATGCGGGGTTCTCACCGCCTGGCTAAGTTTCAACCAATCATCTCGACCACCACTTTGCCCATCGCCTGCCGATTCTCCAGCATGGCGATGGCCGCGCTGCCTTCGTCGAGTGAGAAGCGCGAGGATATGCGCGGGTTGATCTTCCCTGCCTTAAGCAAATCAAACAATTCAGAGACTTGTGCCCTGAACTTCTCAGGCTCCCTTGCAATGAAACCGCCCCAGAAAACGCCGCAAACGTCGCACGATTTCAGCAGCATCAGGTTTAAGGGCAGCCGCGCAATACCCGCCGGGAAGCCGACCACAAGGAAGCGCCCTTCCCATGCGATGGCGCGCACGGCAGGTTCGGAATAATCCCCGCCCACAACATCATAAACGATGTTGGCGCCTGCCGGTCCGCATGCGGCCTTGAACGCCTCTGCCAATGCCTTTGATTGCGCTTTGTCGAACGGGGCGCGGCCATAGACAACCACATCGTCCGCCCCGGCTTCGCGCGCAACGGCGGCCTTTTCCTCGGTTGAAACTCCCGCGATCACCCGCGCGCCATAGGCCTTGGCGAGTTCAATGGCTGAAAGCCCGACGCCGCCTGCCGCGCCAAGCACCAGCACCACATCGCCAGCCTTGATATGGCCGCGATCCTTCAGCCCGTGAATGTTAGTGCCATATGTCATGAGCAGCGATGCGCCGGTGGGGAAATCCACGTCGTCGGGCAGCGCAAACAAACTGCTGGCAGGCACGACGACCTTCTCTGCAAGGCCTCCGTTGAGGGTCATCGCCATTACCCGGTCGCCCACCGACCAGCCGGACACACCTTCACCCAATGCCTCAATCGTACCCGCCAATTCGCTGCCCGGAGCATAGGGCCGTTCAGGCTTGAACTGGTACAAATCGCGGATCATCAGCGTATCGGGGAAGTTGATCGAGCAGGCGTGCACCCGCACAAGCACTTGCCCTGCGCCGGGCGCGGGATCGGGCAGATCATCAAGGACAAGCGTTTCGGGGCCGCCGGCAGCGTGTGTGCGCAGTGCCTTCATTCCAATGTCTCCCAAAGCCTTATGCAATGGCAATCCGCTTGCACATCAAGCAAGCAAGTTTTGCGCGGCTTGGAAAGCCTTTTGATGAAGTGCTTAAGCCGCCGCTACGGCATCGGTGCCGCGTGCAAGGAAGGGAAGCTGATCGCGCATCTTGGCTTCATGCGTGGAAATAGCCGCATCGCGCGCCATCGTCAGCCCCACTTCATCAAGGCCGTTGAGCAAGCAATTCTTGCGGAACGCATCAATCTCAAACGAGAACCGGTCTTGGAACGGGGTGGATACCGTTTGCGCTTCCAGATTGATCATCACCGGATCGGTCTGCGCAACTTCCATTAAACGGTCGATTGCCTCTTGCGGCAGGACCACCGTTAGGATGCCGTTCTTGAACGCATTGCCCGAGAAAATGTCGGAAAATGAAGGCGCAATCACAGCCTTGATCCCAAGGTCGAGCAATGCCCAAGCCGCATGTTCACGGCTGGAACCGCAGCCAAAGTTATCACCCGCGATCAGGATCGGGGAACCTGCAAACTTCGCACTGTCGAAGATATTATCGGGATCGGCGCGCAGGACTTCGAACGCGCCACGGCCAAGGCCCTGCCGAGTGATCGTCTTGAGCCACTTTGAGGGAATAATCACGTCTGTATCGACGTTTTTGCGCCCGAACGGGATAGCCCGTCCATCAATCTGGTTCACCGGTTCCATGCCTGCCGCTATAGCTTTGCAGGCGCTGGATGCAAGGCCATCAGTCGGTTTCGAGAACGTCTGCGGGTGGCGCTTTGGCTTCAGACTTTTCCACCCGTTCCTTGCGGCGCGAAGCGTAAAGCAAAGCTGCAGCAAGAGCTGCCGAGCCAACGGCTGCGCCCGCAAGGGCAGCTTTGCCAGTCCAGTCGGTCTTCTTGGTCACGCGCTAAACTCCTTGAATTCGTTCCCTCTTACTTGGACCCCTGTCTCATAATTGCAAGGATCAGCGCAGGAATTTCCGCAAACTTATCCAGTGCTCCAGCTTGGCTTCGAACGACATCGCCGCATGGGCGGGGCTGCTGGAAGGCAGGCGCAACACTTCGAACGCGCCCATCCCGTCCAGTTGCGGTGCACCTGTGGCCGCCGATTTTGCGCCATTGAAGGCAACCGCGCGCAATTCCGGAAGCGTGGCAACTAGCCCTGCCAGAGCATTCACCTCGACATTACGGATCGCACCATCAAGGCTGCCTTCGCGCGTGGCCGAACCAATGGAATCCCAGAGGCCAACACCGTGTTCGAGCAATGCGGCAAGGCGCGCGTCGTAATCGAGACTGACCAAATCCCGTTCGATCACTCCACTCACCAGCCGCCAGAACTGATTGCGCGGATTGGCATAATAACGCTGCGCCGCAAGGCTCGCCTCGCCGGGCAAACTGCCGAGGATCAATAGGCGGGTGCCCGCATCAACAACCGGTAAGAACGACGCCTTGCGATCGGTCATGCAGGCGCAGGCTTCGCGAGTGTGGGGTTCGAAGGAGGGGCTTCATCCACTTTGGCAGGTTCACCGCATGTCATGCAAAAGCGGAAGAACGCCATTTTGCGGGTGTTGCAAGCGTGGCAATGATCGAACAGCGTCATGCCGCAGTGAACACAGAAGTTGGACTCAGCGTCTCCTGTAGTGGCGATAGGACGGTCACAACCGGGGCAGACTTTTGCAGCCATCTTCTTGAATGCTTCATCATGCGAAACGCGCTTGCGCCGTTCTTGTTCTGCCTCTGCTTCCACTTCGGTGCGGTGGGCAAGATAAGCGCGCATGTTCTTGACGAGGTAGTGCCCGGCAACAAAAGTCAGCGCAATACCAACGATATAGCGGACATACCCGCCGTAGCTTGGCAAGTATGGCACCAGTTCGAAAAAGAACACGAAGACCGCAGCCAACACAAACCCGCGCATCAACGGCCAGTGATCGCTCTTGCGCTTCTTCACCACCATCCACGTGGCAACAGCCAACATCGGCAGCGTGATCAGCAAGCGCAGGCCAAACACGCGCATTTCCTGCCAGAAGCTCGCGCGTTCCTGCGCAGGCATGGCATCGGCATAGATCATGCTCTCACGGGAGCGCAGCCCGCTTTCGCGCTGATCTAGCGATACGCGCTGGTTCTCAAGATCGGCTATGGCCTGTTGAACCGCACGCTCGTTGCCCTTCAATTGTTCCAGATCACGCGTGCGAGAGAGGACTTCGGGGTCTTGTTGCGGATTGGTTGTGGCCGTGCGCGCGGCAATCCACGCGCGAAATGTATCATTGGCAGTCGCAGACGCGCGCTGCGCCTGATCGAGCTGCAACCGCTCGATTTCCAGCTTGTCGTCAATCACCGCTTTTTCGCGCTCAACCGCAGTGATCTCGCGACGGACTTGTCTCAGCGCAGGTGTTTCAGCAGGGGCAGAGACGACTTGGGCGTCGACTATCGGCAGATCGCCAATCACCAGATTGCCCAAGCCAATGATGAAGGCGGCGAATATGATCGAGACCGCCCACAGAACCCCGCGGTAGATGCGTTCAGGTGCGCGCACGCCCTTGGTCATGTTCATCGCTTAACCCCTCCGCTATTTGAGCGAAGGTTAAGCCTTGCAGTGAGCCTTGTAAATCAGCGTCCCACCAGCGGGCTAACTGGATCGCGGCTGGCCTGCCACTTGCTCCATTTATCGCCAAGGCCGGGATGATCGACCGCGCCTTCGCGCATCAAAGCGGCGGCTTGTGCGGCGGGCAATGGCGGCAGCGGGCCATTGTCGCCCATCATCAATTCATCGCCCAACAAGCGGAAGTCCTGTGGGCCGGGGCGAAAAGCTTGCACCACGGTCATTACGCTTCCACCATATTGGACAACGTCGATCACCAGGGCATCGACTTCGCCAGTTGGGGTACCAACGCGCACTTGCCGTGCAATCGCGCAATCAGGCCATTGTCCGGCACCACCCGTGATGAACGCTTTGGCCTGGCCATCCTGTTCAAGCGGCGTTGCACCCTCAAACGTGTTGAGAGAACGGTTGCCATCGCTGCGCATGCACAGCGATTGCGGCTGGTACTGTCCGCCCGGTGGCAGGTCCGACACGGTCCAGAACGCATGGGCCATCAGAAACCCTGCGAGCTGAAGCGCGGCTGTCGGGAGGCCTGCCATCCTCGCGTCAGGCCATCAGCTTGCGCACATCAGTCAACTTGCCCGTAACCGCTGCAGCGGCAGCCATAGCGGGGCTGACCAAGTGGGTACGGGCGCCGGGGCCTTGGCGGCCGACGAAGTTGCGGTTAGAAGTAGACGCGCAGCGTTCGCCTGCTGGCACCTTGTCCGGGTTCATGCCAAGGCATGCCGAACAGCCCGGTTCGCGCCATTCAAAGCCTGCATCGATAAAGATACGGTCCAGCCCCTCATCCTCGGCCTGCTTTTTGACAAGGCCAGATCCGGGTACGACGATAGCCCACTTGATGTTCGCAGCCGTGTGACGGCCTTTCAGGATCGCGGCGGCGGCGCGCATGTCTTCGATGCGGCTGTTGGTGCACGAACCGATAAAGATGTTTTGCACTTCAACGTCTTCGAGCAACTGCCCCGGCGTCAGGCCCATATATTCCAAGCTGGCGCGTGCCGCGTCTTGTTTGGAAGGATCGGCAAAGCTTTCAGGGGCGGGGACAATGCCGGTAATCGGCAGTACGTCTTCAGGGCTGGTGCCCCACGTGACCGACGGCGCAATGTCTGCCGCATCAATAAAAACGACCTTGTCGTATTTCGCGCCTGCATCGGTGGCAAGGCTGGTCCACCACGCCACGGCCTTGTCCCAATCCGCACCCTTGGGCGCATAGGGACGCCCTTTCAGGTACGCAAACGTCGTGGCATCTGGCGCGCACAGGCCCGCGCGCGCACCATGTTCAATCGCCATGTTGGAGATGGTCAACCGGCCCTCAACCGACAAGTCACGGATGACTGAGCCGGTATATTCGATGACCGATCCGGTGCCGCCTGCAGCACCCAGAACGCCAGTGATGTGCAGGACCACATCCTTGGCCGTAACGCCGGGTTGCAACTGGCCGTCAACGCGCACTTCCATTGTCTTGGACTGCTTGAGCAGCAGCGTTTGCGTGGCAAGGACATGCTCGACCTCGCTGGTGCCGATCCCGAAGGCCAGCGCACCCAGCCCGCCATGGCAAGCGGTATGGCTATCGCCGCAAACAATCGTCGCGCCCGGCAGCGAAAAGCCCTGCTCTGGCCCGACCACGTGGACAATGCCCTGTTCAGCATCAGCATCGCCAATATAGCGTATGCCGAATGCCGGCGCATTGCGCGCCAGAGCGTCCAACTGCTGCGCGGATTCGGCGTCTGCGATGGGCACACGCGCGCCATCGGCAGTACGGCGCGCGGTTGTGGGCAGGTTATGATCGGGCACAGCCAGCGTCAGATCGGGGCGACGCACTTTGCGGCCTGCCGTCCGAAGCGATTCAAACGCTTGGGGGCTAGTCACTTCATGAACGAGGTGCCGGTCGATATAGACAAGCGCGGTGCCATCATCGCGCTGTTCAACAACGTGGGCGTCCCAGATCTTCTGGTAAAGGGTGCGGGCTGTTTTCGACATAGTGCCAGCGGTTAGGCCCGCCCTTCCCGCAATTCAAGCAGGAAAGGGCGGGCTATCCGGTGTACGAGTGTAATTTTGTTACGCCCTTGGCCTATTAGCCACGACGACCATCGCGGTCACGCTTGTCGATGCGCAGGCGCGCATTCACTGTTGCGATACGGCGTTCGAGATTGCGGAACTCCGACACACTCAACCCGCGATTGGCATAGCGGCTGTAGGCCTGTTTGATATCGCGCGCATCGCGGCGCAGGCCTTGTGCTTCACGTGGTGAAAGCGTGCGATTGGCTTGGGCTCGCTGAATGCGGCTGTCGAGCGCATAGATGTCACGGCGGATTTCAGCATTGCGGGCAGGCGTCAGGTACGATGCTTCGGCGCGATTGCCGCCGGGATAGCGGTCGTTGTCCCGCGCCAGCGCCGGGGTAGCAACGCCTGCAATCATGGTCGAAAGGGCGAGTGCGATAATGGTCTTGCGCATGATGTTCACTCCGTGTTTGCGTTGAGGACAAACTGCACCCCGGCGGCTGAACGTCAGAAAAACAACACGTCGCGACTTTCGGGCAAAGTGTAAGAATGTGTCGCAGGGCGCGCGGCTCAAGTGTATGGGAGGCACCATGCAAACACTCGTCGCCATCCTGATTATCATCGCCACGGTGCTCGTCATGGAGTTCGTCGCATGGAGCAGCCACAAGTATATCATGCACGGTTTCGGCTGGGGCTGGCACCGCGATCACCACGAACCGCACGACCACTTCTTCGAGAAAAATGACCTTTACGCCGTATTCGGCGCGGCCATCTCCATAACGTTCTTTGCGCTGGGCAGCCCGCTGGTGCTCGACGAAGCTGCGTGGTGGCCGGGCACATTCATCGGCCTTGGGGTGCTGATTTACGGAGTCATCTATACGCTTATCCATGATGGCCTGATTCACCACCGCTGGTTCCACTGGGTGCCCAAGCGCGGCTACGCCAAACGCCTTGTCCAAGCCCACAAGCTGCACCACGCCACCATCGGCAAAGAGGGCGGTGTCAGCTTCGGCTTCGTGTTCGCGCGCGATCCTGTAGTGCTGAAAAAAGAACTGCGAGTTCAGCGCGAGAGCGGCATTGCGGTGCTGCGCGAGGCGGTGGAGTAGTTACTCGGCCCGTGTCCAAATCCATGTTCCGGTAATGCCCATCACCGCAGCCGGGATCAGCACCCATGGCCATCCTGCTGTTACTGCGGTTAGCACCACACCCGCCGCCATGGCGATCAATGCGCCTCGCTTCGCTTTGCGGGAAATCGCGCGGCGTTCACGCCATTGGCGCAGAGGCGGGCCATAGCGGGGATGGTCAAGCAGGCGCTGCTCCCACACGGGGTTGGAGCGCGCGAAACAGAAGGTGGCGAGCAACAGGAAGGGCACTGTCGGCAGGATCGGCAGAAACACGCCGATTGTTCCCAGAGCCACCGAAATCACGCCGCCAGCAAGATAGAGTTGGCGGCGCAAAGCCCCTAAGCCGTCGCGGCCAGCCGCGCTGCATGTTCGCGAACCAGCGCGATCATGTTGGGCACGCCTTGCGTCCGGTTCGACGACAGCTGCTTTTTAAGGTCAAACGGCCCCAGCGCCTCGGCGATGTCGGTCGCGGCAACTTCGGCGGCGGGGCGGTCCTGCACCGCGGCCAGCACAAGCGCGACGATGCCTTTGGTAATCGCCGCATTGCTATCGGCCAGAAAATGCAACTGCCCGCCCTCGCCCGGTGTAGGGTAAACCCACACGCTGGCCGAACACCCGCGCACCAGCGTGGCATCGGTTTTCAAGGCATCGGGCATGTCTTCCAGTTCACGCCCCAGTTCGATCAACAGACGATAGCGTTCGTCGCCGTCGAGGAACTCGTACTCTTCAAGGATATCATCAAGGCTGCGCATTGCTCGCATCTAGCGAGGAGGCTGCCTCGCGTCCATCGCCGATAAGTGCATCAGCCCGAAAGACCGCCGGGGCGCATCAGTGCGAAGTAGATCACGTAAAGCCACGACAGAATGCCATGGATTGCGGCCCAAACGATCGACTTGTGCAAGCTCCACGAGATCGCAACTGCAATCGCGCTGCCAAGGCCAATTCCGACTTTGGCGGCCCCATCGGTATGCTTACTCATAAATCCACTCCTGCGGCGATGGCTTCCAGCTTGCGCAAGCGTTCACGCATGTCGGCAAGGTCGATCATGCTTGCAGCATCACCCATATCATTACGCTCAATTTCAAGGCGCTTGAGGGCCAGCCAACCATCCCAACCCCGCAGCGCCGCCAGAGCGATCATGGCAAGGCCGGTCAGCGCGGATAGATATAAGACAATATTGGAAGTCATGTCGGCAACTCCCTAAAAGGGCTAATCAAGAAGCGTGGCACTTACTTCTCGCGCAGCGATTCAATCTCGCGCGAAAGGCGGCGGGTTTCGCCATCGTCGGTTGCGATACGTTCAAGCACTTCGAGCCGCTTGCGCATTTCTGCAACTTCGTGTTCAAGCGCGGCGGTATAAGCTGAATCGACGAATGGTTGGTCCTGATAATGTGCCCCACGGCTTTCGCGGTTCATCCGGACCCGTGCAAACGCAAGGATCGCAACAATGGCAACAACGGCGCTCCAGAACGACATCGGCAGGCTTCCTCAGTTGACCTTGACGTCGCGCAGATTTTCAATCTGCAATGCAAGGTCTGATTTGTTATCAATGGCAATGCGCTCCAGCACCCGCACGCGCTGCTCCAACCGCTCAGCCTGCGCTGCATATTGCGCGGCCTTTTCAGCAGTATTCTTCGAGAACAATTCCAATTCGCGTTCCCGAAATGCCAAGCGACGCTTGTAGATGTCCGAGCCGATACCAAGGACGACGGGCACAACCACCAACATGAAAGCCAGTGCCAGGGCGACATCTGCGTTCACAACTGGCCTCCCTGTCCGATGCCCGGACGCTTATGGCGCAACGCTTCGATCTGGGTGGCGACGTCAAAGCCGCGATCTGTCACAATCGCTTCAACATTGGCAAGGCGTTGATGCGTGGCGTCCAATTGCTGGCGCAGCATCGCATTTTCCTCGCGCAGCTTGGTGACAGCCTGCTCATCGCCGCGCACCGTCTTGCCGCCCCATTCGTCTTCCAGGGCATAGCCGTGGCGCGCGCGGATCCAGTTGTTGATCACCCAGCCGACGGTGGAAATGGCAATGATTGCCAGTATAAAGTCGGGGCCGCCCCAGTCCATCACACCCTCCGGTCTGTGATCGCCGACGTATCGCGGCGCAATGCCTCGATCTGTGCGGCAGTGTCGAAGCCCTTGTCGGTCACGATCCGCTCCAGCACCCGCACACGTTCTTCCAGTTCGCGGGTGTGAGAGGCATATTGTGCCGCCTTTTCCGCGCTCAATTCCGCCGTGGCGTTGATTTGCATTTCGGCAATCTTGGTACGGTGCTTGGTCCAGATCGCTACGATCGGAATGCACAGTGCTATGATCGGTATTAGAGGGCCAAGTGTATCGGGTCCCATCGTATCAGTCCCTCATGGAGTGCTGCTCAGCGCAGCTTTTCGATCTCGGCCGAAAGGCGCGGGTTGCTGTTGACGTAGTAGCTCTCAACCTCGGCCAGACGGCGGTCGATATCGCGGAAGCTGGCGCGCACTTCACGGGCGGTGCGTGCAGGCGATTGACGGACACCTTGCCAGAACTGCTGCTCTTGCCGATCACCATAAAGACCCGCAGGCTTCTTGTCTGTCAGCATACCCAGCACGAAATAGGCAAAGAACGGCCACCCCATCGAGAACGCCAAGATCAGGAAGCCAAGCCGGATCCACAACGCATCAACCCCGGTATAGTCGGCAATTCCGGCGCAAACGCCCATGACCTTACCATTGGCTTTGTCGCGATAAAAACGTGTGCGCAGGCTGTTCATTTCACAACCCTTCCTTGTTCAGCGAACAAGCGGTCCAGTTCGCGCAGTTTCTGGTTATCTTCTTCACGGTCAGGAAGGACGCGGGCGGGCTTGAAGTCTGGATTGTCAGAAGCAACAAGGCGTTCAACCGTATCCATGCGTTCATCAAGGCGGCGGGCAAGCTGGTAAAGCTCGTCCAGCAACGCCTCATCACCATTGGTCAGCGTGGCGCCGGTTTTCCACTTGGTGATATAATGCAGGATCATCCACGGCAGCCCGACGAAGATTGCGACAACCGCCGTAAGCGGAATTAAGTCTTCCATGGCTCAGCCCTCCTTCCCAAGTGCGCGCTTCATCGCTTCGAGTTCCTCGTCGATCTTGTCCTGACCAGCCAGCGCGGCAATCTCATCCGCAAGACCGGGCTTGCCGCTTCCATCGGCAAGGCTCAGCGCATCGGCGCGACCTTCGGCATAGTCGACACGGCGTTCGAGTTGGTCAAAGCGCGCCATCGCCTCGTCCACACGCTCGCTGGCCAGCAGCGTGCGCAAACGGACGCGATTTTCGGCGCTTTCGAGGCGCGCGGCAATTGCGGTCTGTCGGCTACGGGCTTCGCGCAGGCGGGTTTGCAGCTTTTCGATGTCGATCTCATAAGCGCGCATTGCATCATCCAGCACGCCGATCTCTGCCTGAAGCTGCACACCCATGTCGGCTGCCTTCTTCTTTTCGACCAGAGCAGCACGCGCCAGATCTTCGCGGTCCTTCGACAGCGCCAGTTGCGCCTTTTCCGACCAATCGGCCTGAAGACGATCCAGCTTTGCCACATGGCGGCCCATTTCCTTTTGATCGGCAATGGTGCGTGCGGCAGAGGCGCGGACTTCGACCAGCGTTTCTTCCATCTCCATGATGATCATACGGATCATCTTTGAAGGATCGTCAGCCTTTTCCAACAAATCATTGAAATTGGCGGCAATGATGTCGCGGGTCCGCGAAAAGATGCCCATCAGGTTTACTCCGGTGTTGAAAGACGAAGACGAAAAGGCGGGGCGCGAACGATCATTTGCGCCGGGATTTGTACGAAGGCGCTCCATCTCGGCATCAAGGCGCGTGGTGCGCGCACCCTCTGCGCGGTGGGGCCGGATGGGATCCAGATCATCGCTCATGCAAGTTCACCTGTAATCGCCGCCGATGATGCCATCACGCTGGGCACGGCATCAACTTGGCTGGTCAACGCAAAGCAGCACAGGACCACAATTGCACCAATGCTGGCGAGGCTGGCGCGTCCGAGCTGGGTGGAAAAGAAGTGGGCGGTGTACATCTTGCGGACCTTTCGGCGGGGTGTGCCAGTCGTTCAACCGGTGTTGTTAATGATACAGCAAGGGGTGTGCCAAACTGCGAAAGTACCGATTTTTGGGCACCTTTAATGACAGGCTTCATCTTTTTTATGGGAAATATTGCCAACCCTTGGGAAAATACGCTACTCCTTGGCGATGGATCGTGAAGTTCAATTCATGGGGCAATCGGGCGCGTTCCTTGACGCGGTCGAACGCGCCAGTCGCGCAGCACCCATGCGCCGCCCCGTGCTGGTGATTGGTGAGCGCGGGACCGGTAAGGAACTCATCGCAGAACGCCTCCACCGCTTGTCCACGCGCTGGTCCGAACCGCTCGTCACCATGAATTGCGCGGCCTTACCCGAAACGCTGATCGAAGCCGAATTGTTCGGCCATGAGGCAGGCGCATTCACCGGTGCCACCCGCGCCAGAACCGGGCGCTTCGAAGAAGCGGATAAGGGCACGTTGTTCCTCGACGAACTCGGCACGTTATCAATGGGCGCACAGGAACGCCTGCTGCGCGCGGTCGAATATGGCGAGGTCACCCGCATCGGTTCAAACAAGCCAGTTCGCGTCGACGTGCGCATTGTGGCGGCCACCAACGAAGACTTGCCCAAGATGGCCGAACAAGGCCGTTTCCGTCCCGATTTGCTCGACCGGCTCAGCTTCGAGGTCATCACCCTGCCCCCGCTGCGCGTGCGCGAAGGCGATGTGGCCGTGCTTGCCGATTACTTCGGACGGCGCATGGCCGCTGAATTGCAGTGGGACACTTGGCCCGGCTTCTCTCCCCAAACCCAGCGCGCGCTGGAAGAATACCTGTGGCCCGGCAACGTGCGCGAATTGCGCAACGTGGTGGAACGCGCGGTCTATCGCTGGGACGATTGGACCAACCCTATCGCCAGCGTCCAGTTCGACCCGTTCGAAAGCGCGTGGAAACCCATCTCCCCCCCGCGCGCGGCAGAGGCGGAAGCCGTGGCTCCAACCCGCGCGCCCGTGGCACCCGATCTCGACAGCGTAACCGATCTGCGCAGCGCCGTAGAAGGCCATGAGCGCACGATCATCGAACACCACTTGGGCCGCAACCGCTTCAACCAGCGCCAAACGGCGAAGGCTCTGGGCCTAAGCTACGACCAATTGCGCCACTGCATGAAAAAGCACGGGTTGATGGAGCGGGGTTGAATTAAGTGCAGGATTTTTTCGCGCAGGGACGCAGAGAAAGCAGAGATCGCAAGGACGTAACGTCTTGTTGCAAAGCCGTTTCGCTATCTGATCGAATGGATAATCTAAAGTAGAACGGGCTGCGCCCATTCGAAATTTCTCAGCGCTCTCTGCTTCCTCTGCGTCTCAGCGCGAAACACAATTTTCCTTCACTTTGCGTCCCGCAACAAAACCCACTAACGCCGCGCACAATGTCCCTCACCCGCTTAACCTTGCGCGATTTTCGCAATCATGCAGCCACGCGGCTTGAGGAGATGCGCGCGTTCAACGTGCTGGTGGGCGAGAACGGCGCGGGCAAAACCAATGTGCTCGAAGCGATCAGCCTGCTCGCCCCCGGCCGAGGCCTCAGGCGCGCCCAGCCTGCCGAAATGGCAGGACGAGACGGCACGGGCGGGTTTGCCGTGGCGGCAGATATGGAAGACGGCGTGGTGCAGATCGGCACCGCCACCGATCCGCAAACGCCCAACCGTCGTTCCGTCCGCATCAACGGCGCAGAAGGCCCAGCGGCCCGTCTCGCCGAATGGCTCTCGATCACGTGGCTGACCCCTGCGATGGACCGCCTTTTTGCCGAGAGCGCGGGTTCGCGGCGGCGGTTCCTTGATCGCCTCGTGCTTGCGCGCGAACCCGGCCACGCCCGCACCGCCACCCGCTATGAAACCGCGCTGCGCGAACGCAACCGCTTGCTCAGCGAAGCGATGGAGCCTGATCCGGTATGGCTCGACGGGATCGAACTGCAGATGGCCGAGACGGGCGCTGCGATGGCCGCCTCCCGCGCGGCATTGGTGGCAGACCTTGGCCATGTGCTGGAAACCGTGCCCGAACACCCCTTTGCGCGGCCTCTGCTCCACTACGCCAGCGAAGTGCCGCTTGAGGCCAATGCTTTACACAGCATACTGCGCGAAGGCCGCAGGCGGGATCGCACAGCAGGCCGCTCACTGATCGGCCCGCACCGCGATGATCTGGCGGTTACGCTCGCCGCCAAGAACGCGCCCGCCGCCGATTGCTCAACCGGCGAACAAAAAGCGATGTTGATCGCCATCGTCCTTGCCCATGCAGGCCTGACCGCAGGCGAACGCCCGCGTCTGCTTCTGCTCGATGAAATCGCCGCCCACCTCGACCCCGTCCGCCGCGCCGCGCTGTTCGAAAGGCTGGCACAATCAGGCGCACAAGTGTGGATGACCGGCACCGAAATCGCGCCCTTCGCCGATGTGGCTGAGGCCAGCGCGGTTTGGACTGTGCGCGATGGGGAGGCAAAGCGGGTATGAGCTAAGGTTTCAAGCCCACCCGCAAGTGGAAGGGTCGGGAGTGGGCGGGCCTTTTACCATCAGTTACTTCGCCACAGCCGCCTTCAACGCATCAGCCACTTGCCCTTGCGTTGCAGCCACAATCCGGTCCACGCCCTGAGCATTGGGATGGACATTGTCCTCCAGCATCAGCGCCTTGTTACCGATCACCGGTTCCAGAAAAAACGGCACCAGCCCTGCTTTATGCTTCTTGGCAAGTTCTGGCCATATCACATTGAATTTAGAAACATAATCCTCGCCCATATTCGGCGCTGCCAGCATGCCCGTCAGCACCACAGGAATCTCCCGCTTGTCGAACTCGGTCAGGATCGCATCAAGGTTCGCGCGTGTCTCCGCTGGTGGCAACCCGCGTAGCATGTCGTTCCCGCCCAGCCCTACCAATGCCATCGTTGGCTTCACCGGCTGATTATCAAGCGTAAACGTCAGCCGCTGCAACGCCGCCGCCGTCGTATCGCCCGAAACGCCAGCATTGACCAAACGCGCGGGGGTTCCCGCTGCAATCAGTGCCGCCTCGAGCCGCGGCGGATAACCCTCTCCGGGATTGAGTTGATAACCGGCATAAAGGCTGTCCCCAAACGCGAGGATCACTGGCGCATCAGCAGGCACGGGCACTGCAGCTTGCGCCACCTTGGGCGCCGGTTCAGGTGCCTTCTCGGCTGAACAGCCGACGATCAAAAAGGCGGCGACAAGGGAGGTGTAGCGCATTGTAACTCCTGTGGCGCGTCCCCAAGTGCCGGTTGCGCTCTGCAACCAATCTATGCCACCTGAGGCCCGTGACAAGCACCCACCCCCAAGTAATCGCCGCCTCCGCGCTCACCCTGTCGCTTGGCAGCGGTGAAGCACAGGTCAAAATCCTGCGCGGCATCGACCTGTCCGTGAACGCAGGCGAGACGCTGGCACTGCTCGGCCCCTCCGGTTCAGGCAAATCTTCTCTGCTGGCGATCCTTTCTGGCCTTGAACGCGCGAGCGGCGGCGCACTTTTGGTGGCAGGGGCCGATTTCACCGCGCTTGATGAAGATGGCCTTGCCGCAGCACGGCGCGGGCGCATCGGCATCGTGTTGCAGGCCTTCCACTTGCTGCCAACGATGACCGCGCTGGAAAACGTCGCCACCCCGCTTGAACTCGCCAGCATGCCCAATGCGATGGCGCGGGCCGAGGCAGAACTGGTCGCAGTCGGCCTTGGCCACCGCCTCCACCACTATCCCGCACAGCTTTCGGGCGGAGAGCAACAGCGCGTCGCCATCGCCCGCGCGCTTGCGCCAAAGCCCGCCATCCTGTTCGCCGATGAACCCACCGGCAACCTTGATAACACCAATGGTGAGGCCGTGGCTGAACTGCTGTTTGCCCGCGCAGCCGAAGCTGGCGCGACCTTCATCATGGTCACCCACGATGAGGCCTTGGCCGCGCGCTGCGGACGGATTGTGCGGCTGGCCGATGGGCGTATTGTTTCGGATAGTCTGACGTGAACTTGTCATGGCGGGCCGCTTGGGGCTTGGCGCGGCGGGGGCTGGACTGGCGCTTCAAAGGCTTGCGGCTGCTGCTGGTGTGCCTCGTACTGGGCACTGCCGCATTATCGGCCATCGGCACGTTAACCGGCGCGATTGAGCACGAATTGCAAACGCGCGGGCGAGAAATGCTTGGCGCAGACCTCGAATTCACTCTCGCCGCGCGCCAACCCTCTGCCGCCGAACGCGCCAGCATCGCTGCGACGGGCGATCTTTCCGAGGGCGCGCGCCTTCAGGCCATGGCCACAGCCCCCGGCGCAGAAGACCGTGCCACACCCGTCGAACTGAAGTCCGTGGACGGAAAGTGGCCGCTCTACGGCACATTCACCCTCGCCGATGGCAAAGCCGCAGGACCACCTCAAGGCTTGTCGGCATGGATTGCGCCGGGCGTGGCGGATCGCCTTGATGTCAAAGTCGGGGACCAGATTAAGGTCGGCAAAGCCGTGCTCACCGTCGGCGGCGTGATCGGGGGAGAGCCTGACCGTTTGGCTGAAGGCTTCTCGCTCGGCCCCACGATCATCATCAGCAAGGCCGCACTTGATGCATCGGCCCTCGTCCAACCTGGCTCGATGGTGCGCACCAAGCTGCGCGTAAAGCTCCCCGCCGCTGCCGATCCCGTGGCGCTGGGCGAAAGCATCAAGGCCAAGTTCCCACTGGCGGGCTTCGAAGTCCGCACGCGCGAAAAGGCCTCCCCCGGCCTTGATCGCTTCGTATCGCGCATGGGGCAATTTCTTGTGCTCGTCGCGCTCGCCGCCTTGGCAATCGCCGGGATTGGCATTGGTAACGGCGTCAATTCCTACCTCGAAGCGCGCCGCAACAGCATCGCCACGCTCAAGATACTTGGCGCATCCAGCGGCGATATCGCGCGCATTTATCTGATGCAGCTTGCCGCTGCGTCGTCTCTGGCGATCCTTGCAGGGCTCTCAGTAGGCGTCAGCGTCACTCCCTTTCTCGGCAAGGCGCTGCAAGGTCTGTTGCCGATTGAACCCGGCTTTGTCATCGACGCGCGCGCGCTGGCCATAGCCGCCGCATACGGCGCGCTGATTTCGCTTACCTTTGCAGCGCCGCCGCTGGTGCGTGCGCGCGATTTTCCGGCGATGGCGCTGATGCGGGCGCGGGTTAATCCGCTGGCCTCACAATGGCGCGCCGTGCTGCTGCCAGTGGGACTTGGCCTTGGCGGAATTGCGGCGCTTGCCATCTTCACCGCGGCTCAACCTCTGCTCGCTGCGGGATTCCTGGCCGGAGCTGCGGCGTTGTTCATATTGCTTACGCTGCTGGGCCGTGGCCTCACCGCACTCGCCGCCCGCCTGCCCCGGCCAAAGGGTGCCATCGCGCGCATGGCGCTGGCCAATCTCCACCGCCCCGGCGCGCAAACCTCGGCGTTGGTCGTGGCCTTGGGGTTCGGCCTTGCCTCATTCGTGCTGCTGGCGGGTGTGCAGACAAGCCTTGATGGCAACATCGTGCGCCGCGTGCCTAACCGCGCACCGGATTACTTCGTGCTCGATGTCCCGCGTGACCGGATGGATGCGTTCAACGCCGTGGTTACGGGCGCTGCCCCATCCGCCGATGTACGCGCCGTGCCTGCCCTGCGCGGTTCAATTGTCGCTTATGGCCCGAAATCGGCCATGATCCGCGTCGCCGATCTGAAGGAAGTTCCACCAAACGCTTGGCCTTTGCGCGGTGATCGTGGGCTGACCTATGCCGATGCCGTGCCTGAGGGCAATGTGCTGACGGCAGGTGCGTGGTGGGCGCCAGACCATACCGGCGAACCCTTGGTCTCAGTCGACGACGATCTGCGTGAAGCACTGGACCTGAAACTGGGCGATCAAATCGCCGTGTCGATCCTGGGCGTTGAACGCACTGCCACAATCGCCTCGTTCCGCCGGATCGATTGGGAAAACATGGGCTTCAACTATGTGCTGGTGTTCAGCCCCAACGCCATCGCTGATGCCCCGCACAACCTTGCTGCAACGGTCAGCTTGCCCAGTGACGTCAAGACGCCACAAGTGCGCCGCGCCATCCTTTCCGGCTTGGTCAAAGCCCTGCCGTCTAGCTCGGTAATCGAAATCGGCCCGGTTCTCAGCCAAGCACGCGAAATCCTCTCGCAAATGGGCACCGCCATCCTTGCGGCTGCCAGTGTGGCCATTCTTGCCGGTATGGCGGTGCTGGCAGGCACAATCGCCGCTGCGCGTGAACGCAAGACTTATGACAACACGATCCTGCGCGTGCTGGGCGCCAGTCGCCGCCAATTGCTGGTGCTGCTGCTGGCGGAATATGGCTTGCTATCGGCCCTACTGGCCGTTGTCGCCCTGGCCTTGGGCAGCGGCGTTGCATGGGGTGTCATCGTGCTGTTGTTTGAATTTGATTGGTTGCCCGACTGGCCGCGCATCTTGGGCGTGCTTGGCGGCGGCGTGGCGCTGATCATTGTGCTGGCGGTTACCGGCTCAATCGGTCTATTGCGAACCCGGCCTGCGCAAGTGTTGCGCGAGTTATAGGATCAGCCCGAACAATTCGAACCCCGTTCGTGTGTAATGAGAAGTAGAGACACTACGCGGAAATGTCTCGACTTCGCTCGACACGAACGGGAAGTTGGGGGCCAACACCCCTCAGCTAAACACATCCACCGGCGAAGGGTGCTTGGGATCGCTCCCAAACCGGTTAGGTCCGCGCGTACCGTCAAGACACATCAGCACAAACAGTGCGAACCAACCAAACAGCGGTATCAACCACAGCAAAAGCAACCACCCCGTGCGGTCCTGATCGTGCAATCGGCGCACCGAAACGGCAAGCCCCGGCACTATGCTAAGCAACCAGAACAAGCCGCCAATCCATCCGCCCGCACCGACCAAGCGACTCCCGTAAACAAAAGCGCCGCTGCTGCGGTCAAAATCGTTAGTGCCAAACAGGGCATTCAGCACGATCATCACGATGAAGTAGAAGAGCGCAAAACCCCAATATTCGCGGCGACGCGAACGGCCGCTGAATTCAGCATAACGGCGATACGGCAGGATCATCCAATTCATGAGATGCTCGCTAGGAAAGAAGCGCGACACAATGCCGCGCTTCCTTATAGTTTAGGCAAATACATCATAATTTGTAGGATTTTTTGGATCGTTGCCAAAACGGTTGGGGCCATTGGTTCCAGCCAAACATAGAATGACAATGAATGCGATGCTGGCAATGAAACCAACAAACGGGATGTTGCCAGCAACAACAAAGCCCAAATACCACCAACCCGACATGTCGCGATCATGCAAGCGGCGGATAATCACAGCGATGCCAGGAATGAGGCTTCCAAGAAAAAACACCGACGCCAAGACAACGCCCAGCCAAAACAACGGACCGAACTGGGGGTCTTCGGCACCAGAAAAGGCATTCGTGAGTCCGCCAGCGAACAGCAGCGCGGCAATGATGCTATAAGCGATCACCGAAAACAGCGTGAACATCCAGTATTCTTTGCGACGTGATCTGCCCGAAAACTCGGCATAACGCCGGTACGGCATCAGCATCCATTCCATTCTCTTTCCCCCTTATTGCGTCCCACGCCTTCGCGCAGGTGGGAAAACTGACCACGAATTGGCTTTTCCTGCAAGCATCAACAAAAAAGGGGCCACTAAGCCCCTTTTCCGTTCAATCTGGCGTTAGTTTTCAATTAGAACACGAACCGACCCGAAACGCCATAAGTGCGCGGTTGGCTGGGATAACCCGAAAGTGATCCTTGTTGCGCTGGACTGTCGAAGACCGAAAGCAACGTGCGGTCGTTCAACAAGTTGCGGCCCCACACCGACAACGACAGGCCGTTTTCCATCGCATACGTCAGCGAGGCGTTCATGTCGTTGATATCCTGCTTGAATTCGCGCGCTGCAGCCAGGGCAAGGCTCGTATTCACCGTGCCGTTTGGATTGCGGAACAGTAAGTTGGGCAGGCCTTCGACAAGCTGGAACGGCGCTTCGTAGTGGTAATCGAAGTGCAGCACCACACGATCGCCATTGCTCAATGGCTGATTGTAATCCAGCGCCAAAGTGGTTGCCAGCGGCGCGACCCCGGCAGGGCGAGTCCCGCTAAGATCGCCAAAAGCTGAAACAGTGAACTCATCGAACGTCGGATCAAGATAGGTCATCGCCACCGACAGGGTGAGTTCGTCGGTCGGGCGTACTGATCCATCGAACTCAAGACCGAAGACCGATTGCTTGCCGGCAGTGGTCAGGAAGAAGCCGGTGCCGGTGAAGATGTTCGACTGGAAGCCCTTGATCGACTGCTTGAACACCGCGAAATTGGCCGAAGCCACGCCCCAGTTGCCCTTCAGACCAAATTCGTAAACCGTCGCGTCTTCGGGGGCGGCAAAGCGAGTTCCCGCACTGATATTGGGCACCCCAAGGTTCTGCGCAATCAACGATGCGCGGTCGGTTGCGGTTGGGCGGCTGTCACGCGAAAGGTTGACGGAGGCCGCCTTGTAACCCGTTGCGTAAGTGGCATAGACGTTGACCGTATCGGTCACTTCCCATGCAAGACGCGCGGTATAGCTGATGTCGCCATCGCTGATCCGGCCCGATTCCACAGCATTCGGCACGTTCTGGAACGGCGGGAAGAACTGCAGCGGCGTAAGGCCCAGCAGAGGATTAAGCGCAGGGTTGGTCGAAGCTGCCGTAGCGCCCGCAACAATCGCTTGGAAGATCGGTGCGGTGGCTGGCGCCGTTGCATAAGCCTGCACCGCAGCCGGATTCCTGAAATCAACACCTTGTTGACCCAAGCCCGTTGCAATTCCGCCAGCCCGCGCGAGCGCAATGAAATCAAGGCCTGCAAATACATCGTTCGATGTCGTGTTGGTCGAGAACCGCTTGGTATCGTGCGTGTAATTCAACCCGCCCGTCAGCGTCAGCCCGTCGGTGATCTCGAAATCGAGTTGGCCGAAGATCGAATAAGCCTCGTTCTTCAAACGATAGCTTTCATCAAGTCCCTGCCCTGCGCCAAAGAATGTGCCCGCAAGATTGCGCCCGACAAGCGGCGAAAGCTGCGTCTCCAGCGCGACAACGTTTGTGCAGCGTGGGCTGGCAACGGCGCAACCCGTGGCACCTTGAATCAGCAAGTTGGCATAGGGCCGCGCGTTGGCGCCCCATGAAACTTCGTTGTTCTGATCGACATTCTCGTTGAAGTAGAACGCACCCAGCAGGGCATTGACCGGACCGTCCCAATTGGTGGCGGCGCGGAATTCCTGCGTGAACGTCTTCAACCTCACATCGTCAAATTTGCGGCCCAGCAGGTCCAGTCCCGTAAAGTCCGAATCCTGATTGGTGATCGCGTCGGTCCGGCGATAGGCGGTGATCGAAGTCAGGGTGATCGGCCCCACTTCATAATCGATCTGCCCCGAAAGGCCCCAGTTCTTGATATTATTGGTCGATGCGAAGTTGTTGTAGATCACGTCGTCGAACATAGCAGCCGGTTCGTTGACAACCGTGCGGCCCCCGCCCAGCGCCTTGATCGCGCCGGTGGCTGCCGACTGGCGAATATTCACCACAGCGCAGCAGTTTTCATCAATCTTCGCGTAATCACCAATCAGGCGGACCGAGAGCGCGCTGCTTGGCTCAAGCAGAATCTGCCCACGCGCGAACCAGCGGTTACGCTCGTTTTCCTGCGTACCACTGCCGATATCTTCAATGTAGCCATCGCGCTTGTTGTAACCGCCTGCAATGCTGGCTGCGATGGTTTCGGAAATTGGGCCGGTGACCACGCCTTTCAGAACAATCGCATTGAAATTGCCATAGCTTGCTTCAACATTGCCGCCGAATTCGAACTTGGGCTTCTGCGTAACGAGTGAGATGACGCCCGCGCTGGCATTTTTGCCAAACAGCGTCGATTGTGGCCCCTTCAGCACTTCAACGCGCTGCACATCGGGCAGATCGGCGATCATCGCGGCTGAGCGTGAACGGTAGACGCCATCGACAAACAGGCCGACCGAAGGCTCAATCCCGGCGTTGTTCGCGCCATTGCCGAAGCCGCGAATGTAAAAGTTTGTGTTGGCCGAGCTTTGCAGCGTGTTGACGCGCAGCGACGGCACCAGAGATGACAAGTCCTTGATATCGCGGATCTGCGCACGCTCAATCGATTCAGCACTGGTCACCGATACCGCAATCGGCACTTCCTGCAGGGTCTGTTCCCGCTTGTTGGCCGTTACGATGATTTCATTGTTCGCAGCGTCAGGCTCAACCCGGTCCGTTGCCGGTTGCGCTTGTTCAACAGCAGGAGCGGTGTCTTGTGCCTGGGCCGTTGCTGCGGCCGACAGGGCGAGGGCACAGGCACTGAACATGAGAGCTGCGCGTGAGGTGCGACCGGCGAAGTTCGACTTCATTGCCTTGTTTTCCTTTTCAAAATCCGGCTGATTTAAAGCGTTTGCCTTTGCGGCTTGAACACATCAGACGGAAGGACATCCAATTTCCCTAACCGATCCATTAAAGCCCCTGTGAGCGGTGAACAATCCGCAGCGTTCGGAAAATAGGGATTTTCCGTGCATTCTCGCATAGTGTGGCAAAGCTGTCACAGTCGCGGTCTAAGGGCCTGCAATCCAACAACTGCCGCCTTTTCGTCTCACTACGCTTGCCGCAACGCACAATAAAGTATAAGCGCGCGCCGAAGATCGGAGCGGGTCACGCTTGTCCCGAACTCTGTGCGAATCCAAACTGAAAGCCAATCCATGTCCGCCCACCAGCGTAATATCGCGATCATCGCCCACGTCGACCACGGCAAGACCACGCTTGTCGACCAGCTCTTCCGCCAATCCGGCACCTTCCGTGACAACCAGCGCATTGAAGAGCGCGCGATGGATTCCAACGACCTCGAAAAGGAACGTGGGATCACCATTCTGGCCAAGTGCACTTCGGTCGAATGGGAAGGCACCCGCATCAACATCGTCGACACCCCCGGCCACGCCGACTTTGGTGGCGAAGTTGAACGCATCCTCTCGATGGTCGACGGCGTGATCCTGCTGGTCGACAGCTCGGAAGGCGCCATGCCGCAGACCAAGTTCGTCACCGGCAAGGCGCTGGCACTGGGCCTCAAGCCCATCGTCGTCGTCAACAAGATCGACCGTCAGGACGAACGCACGCAGGAAGTGCTCGATGAAGTGTTCGACCTTTTCGTCAGCCTTGATGCCAATGACGAACAGCTTGAATTCCCTGTCCTGTTCGCTTCGGGCCGCAATGGCTATGCCAGCGATGATCCGCTTGCCCGCGAAGGCACGCTGAACCCGCTGTTCCAGAAGATCGTCGATCACGTGCCTGCCCCTTCGGCAGATCCTGATGGTCCGTTCAAGTTCCTCGTCACCCTGCTGGATCGTGACAACTTCCTTGGCCGCATCCTCACCGGTCTGGTCTTTTCAGGTTCGGTCAAGACCAACCAGGCGATCCACGCGCTCGATAACGATGGCAACATCATCGAAACCGGCCGCGCTTCCAAGATCATGACCTTCCGCGGGCTTGAGCGCGTTCCTACCGACGAAGCCGTTGCAGGCGACATCATCTCGATCGCCGGTCTCACCGTCGCGACCGTGGCAAACACCATCTGCGACACCAACGTGACCGAGCCGCTGCACGCGCAGCCCATCGATCCGCCAACCCTGTCGATGCGTTTTGCTGTCAACGATTCGCCGATGGCGGGCCGTGAAGGCACCAAGGTGACCAGCCGCATGATCCGTGACCGCCTTGCGCGCGAAGCGGAATCCAACGTGGCGATCAAGGTCACCGAAAGCAGCGACAAGGACAGCTTCGAAGTTGCCGGTCGCGGCGAATTGCAGTTGGGCGTGCTCATCGAAACGATGCGCCGCGAAGGCTTCGAACTGGGCATCAGCCGCCCTCGCGTGCTCTATGGTGAAGACGACCACGGCAAGCGCACCGAACCATACGAAACCGTCGTGATCGACGTGGACGATGAATATGCCGGCACCGTCGTTGAAAAGATGGCGACCCGTAAGGGTGAAATGACCGACATGCGCCCATCGGGCGGCGGCAAGACCCGCATCACCTTCTCGGCACCATCACGCGGCCTCATCGGCTACCACGGTGAATTTCTGTCGGACACGCGCGGCACCGGCATCATGAACCGCCTGTTTGAAAAGTACGGGGCCCACAAGGGCAAGATCGAAGGCCGCAAGAACGGCGTGTTGATCTCGAACGGCGCTGGTGAAGCCAACGCTTACGCCCTCGGCCCATTGGAAGAGCGCGGCATTCTGTTCGTCGGCGTCGGCACACCTTTGTATGAAGGCATGATCATCGGCGAAAACGCCAAGCCGGACGATCTTGAAGTCAACCCGATGAAATCCAAGCAGCTGACGAACTTCCGTTCGACCGGCAAGGACGACGCCATCCGCCTCACCCCGCCAAAGGTGATGACGCTGGAACAAGCCATCGCCTACATCGACGACGATGAAATGGTGGAAGTGACGCCAAAGTCCATCCGCCTACGCAAAGCCATCCTCGACCCGAACGAGCGCAAGAAGGCAGGCCGCAAGAAAGAAGCGGCTTAAGCGAAAAACAAAAGGGCGGTCCAACGGGCCGCCCTTTTTGAATACCCCTTCGTTTACCGAAGGGGCGCGTCGGTAAGAATTTCTTCGAACGAACATTTGATCTGGAAATCACAGCATGCAAGTCCGTTAGATGCGGGTCCTGCTGATTTTCTAGCGAAAGAATTTCGCGCCTAATTCAGTTTATTTTCAAAGCTTTTCGATAAACAGGCGCGCGCCTCCATCGTTATTTTTGTGGTCGACAAAGGGATAAATGATCACCAGCGTTTGCTCATTGGTAATTTTAAATCGCCGGAGCATTTCATCGCCTTCATTGAAACTTGCCATTGCTTCAACATCAGTCGGAAATTGAGCAACTGCCCCCAACTCCGCATGTCTGAAAAAATTATGCCCTTTCCCGTCTGACCAATGAAGTTGCAGATACAAGTGTGTCGACCATAAGTTATTGGATGGGATTTGAAAAGCAGACGGTCTTCCATTCAAACCCCACGGAAGCAAAGTCACACGGTATTCACCAATCTCCAGCCTTACCGATTGGGCAGGGCGATATTCAGGATTGGGCGTCGACTGCTCTACTGTGAAGCGGATATCAATTTCGCGCACCTTGCCACGGGATACGCCACCGTCGTTTTCCGTGAAGCTGTTTTGTGCTGATATTGCCATACGAGACCTCCCTTTTTCTGCAGTAGAAAATAGAAGATTAATTATCTTAACCTATAAAAGTCAAGTTTCGAAATTCTGTAAATAAATTTATGAATAATATTGAGTTATTATCACGAGTAATCCAATGCCATATAATAAATTTTCTTTATCCTAAAAATCATTTAATATCATAACTCTAGAATTATTTATAGAGTCCATGCTGCGTAATCCAGACATCACATACTTGGCTGCTAAAATGCGAATGCGGCATTCTCAAAGACTAGCTACTACCCCACTAAATCCCCCTGTCCTACACGCGCCCACCCAGCCTAACGTCCAAATCATGGAACGCCCGGAAACGCTACAGTGTCAATCGAGTAGGTCGATTAATTTGGCGGGACTGATCGGGGTGGGTTGTTCTCCTGAACAGTGTAAACTGTGTAAACCTGTTGGGCCGCAAGGCTCGGGCGGGCGTTGGGGTTGGGATTGGCGGCGCGCGAAAAAGGGCGACCTTTTTGGGGCCGCCCTTGATCGGGAAGTTGGGGTTAGGTCTGCGAACAGGCCCTCCCACGCCCCCTCCCGCAGGCGGGAGGGGAGATGGTCAGCGATTGCCTGTCCTTTGTCCCCCACACGCTTGCGGGAGGGGTTAGGGGTGGGCATCGGCGCTCGCTTAGAAGCGCAGGCCGATGACTGCGCGCACGGCGTGCGTGTCAAAGCGGTTGTCCTGCATCCGCATGTTGGTGCCGCCGCCGTTCAGCAGGAACGGGTTGGTTGGCGGCGCGGTGCCTGCGCCAACGCCGACGTTGTACTTGTTGTCGTTGTAGCGGCTGTAGAGGTATTCTGCACCCAGCGAGAGGTTGTTGGTCAGCATGATTTCGGTGCCGCCACCGGCCTGCCAGCCCCAAACCATCTTGCCATCGTCATTCTGGGTAAAGCTGTTGGCGGTGTTGGTGGTGGTGAAGCCGTGGTCCAACTTGGCATAACTCACGCCGCCGGTGCCATAGAACAACGCGCCGCCGCCGGGCGTGAAGCCAAGCCGGGCGCGGGCCGAGATAGCGTAATCGACCGAGCGGGTGAAGGTGTACGATGCCGGGGTCGAGCTGAAAGCGGTAGCCCGTTCTTCGGTTTCGTTGCGCGAACCTTCAACGAGGAAACCGGCCACAAGATTGCCCATACGGCGATCAACGCCAATGCGCGCGCCATATTCAGGACCGACAGTATCCTTGACGCAGCCCGTACCGGGGCCAGACGAATTTGCAGCGCCGTTGCAGAAGCCGGGCGCAAAGGCGTTGGCACCAAGTACGGTGTTCACGCTATCGCCGTAAGTGCCATTGCGGTCAGTATCGAATTCGATCGTGCCGCTGGTGTTGTTACCGTTCAGACCTGCGCCGCCGAAGCCTTGGATGTAGAGGCCGTCAAAATGCTGATCGCGGTTCCATCCCTCGCTTTGCACACCGTCTTGGGCAAAAGCTGGCGATGCCAGAAGTGCAGCGGACATGGCGATGGGCCACGCGAAATGGGTGCGCTTAATCATTTGAATTCCTCATGTTAGATGCCGTTCGGCGGTTCCTGTCACAACTGGCGATCAACAGTTTGGTTGCAGGCCATCGCAATTTTTTTTGGCGGCGCTATGGTCCGTTGAAGCGGGCAACCAGGACGCGCGTGTGGAAATTCAGAAACGCGGTGTCTCGCCAACCGCACAGAACGGGGCTATGGGCCTGCCGATGAATGATCAGATCGATCCAGCCTACCCAACCGATCTTTCCGGTTTGCGCGTGGCCCTGTTCAGCGGGAATTATAACTACGTCCGCGATGGCGCCAATCAGGCGTTGAACCGCTTGGTCGGCTTTTTGCTGCGGCAGGGCGCGGATGTGCGGATTTATGCGCCGAAGGTTGAAAATCCGGCGTTTCCGGCCACCGGAACGCTGGTGGGCGTACCCTCGTTCGCTATTCCGGGACGTCCGGAATATCGCTTCCCCATATCGTTGTCGCCCCGCATCCGGCGCGATCTGGCAGCATTCGATCCGCACGTGGTCCACGTCTCGTCGCCCGATGTCGTGGCGCACCGTGCGGTTTCGTGGGCGCGGGGACGCAGGCTGCCAATCCTCGCCTCGGTGCACACCCGTTTCGAAACCTACTTCCGCTATTACAACATGGCGTGGTTGGAACCCGTGGTTGAAGCCGGGATGCGCAGGTTCTACCGGCGTTGCGATGCACTGGTCGCTCCATCGGAATCCATGGCGCAAGTGCTGCGTGATCAGCGGATGAATTACGATATCGACATCTGGTCCCGCGGGGTTGATCGCGATGTATTCAACCCTGCCGTGCGCAGTCTAGAATGGCGGCGCGAACACGGCATTGCCGATGATGATGTGGCGATCGGATTCCTTGGCCGTCTGGTCATGGAAAAAGGCTTAGACGTGTTCTCGGATTCGATTGACCAGCTTCAGCGCAAAGGCGTGAAGTTCAAGGTCATCGTGATCGGTGAAGGTCCGGCGCGCGATTGGTTCACGGCGCGCTTGCCCGATGCGGTATTCGTCGGCTTTCAGGGCGGCGCAGACCTTGGCCGCGCTGTGGCAAGCATGGACGTGCTGTTCAATCCATCGGTCACCGAGACATTCGGCAATGTCACGCTCGAAGCCATGGCATGCGGCGTGCCCGTGGTGGCAGCGGCGGCGACAGGTAGCCAGAGCTTGGTAGATGATGGCGTGTCAGGCCGGTTGATCGCGCCGGGCGCGGTGCGCCAGTTCGCCGAGGCGCTGCGCGGATACGTTGAGGACACCGCCCTTCGCGCTCGCCACGGCGCGGCAGGCGAAGAGCGCAGCCTTGAGTTTTCGTGGGACCGGATCAATCAGGCGGTTGCCGATACTTACCTGCGGCTTGTGCGCCAAAACGCACAGCGCCGCAGGGGATAAACGCTACCGCAAGACGCCTGATGCCGCCATACGCCGCGCATACCACAGGAAAAACAGCAACGACGCCCAGATCACCGCCGTCATGGCCAACATCGCGCCGCTGTGCATCGAGGCGGGCATGGAACCGTCGGTGAACTGGTAAACCTGGCTGACCGCAAGACCGAGCAGCGATAGGGCAAAGGCGGTGACTGCCCGCGCGGAACGCATCAATAGCAGGATCGAACCCAGCAACGAGCCCCAGACGCCAATGGCCCAGAACGCGGTAAGCCATGCGGGGAATGTGCTCATATAGGCGATTTCAGCTTCGCCCATGCCCACCGACTGCATGTAGCCAACCGGATCGAGTTTGCTCATCGTGTAATCAACGCAGCCAAAGCTGTTCCACAGTAGGCTGATTACGCCGACGATCCAAAGATGCGCTGGCGTTGGTGCAGGCGATGATTGCAGTGTCTCCATGGCCACTCTCCCCATTTGGTTCCAGCAAGAGAATACCATGGACAACCCCGTCCTTAAAGTCGTTCGATCTTGCGCGCAGCCTCGTCCAGAATATCGGCGATGGCGTGTGCAGTTTCGGTAGCAAAGCCTTCGGCCATCGCGCGATTGCGCAAGACCGCGTGAAGATTGCCCATAGCCCGGCGGACCGGTGGACTATCAGAGCGTTCACGCTGATCACCCACAGCCTTAAGCCGCGCGACGATGGCGGCAAGTTCATCGGCTTTACCGGCCAGTTCGTTACGCCCCGCCTCGGTTGCGGCGAAGGCTTTGCGCGGCCCAGCGTCCACTTCTTCGATGATCAGCCCTTCATCGACCAGCAGCGCAAGCGTAGGATAGACGACGCCGGGACTGGGCGCATAGTCGCCGCCCGCCAGATCGCCGACCGCGCGGATCAGGTCATAGCCATGGCGCGGCTGTTCGCTGACGAGGTGGAGCAGCAGCAAGCGCAATTCACCGCCTGCAAACATGCGAGCGCCGCGACGGCCCCTGCCACCACCGCCACCGCCACCGCCACCGCTGAAGCGACCGCCGAAGGGGCCACCTTCGCCAAACGGACCTTCCCCGCCGAAACGGCTGCCCATCATCTCCAGCACCTTGGCCGCGCGCCGTTCAAGGCCACCGCCGTTGCAGCCGCGCGAATGGCGGCCATGTTCAAATCGCATTTTCAATCCTTATTCATGTCGATGGATCTAAGATATATCTTATAGTGATCTGTGCAAGAGGCGGGTGCAATTTTTTGTTCAGGCTCCTATCTGCACTTTTGATGGCAGACCTTTTCGCCCCGCAACCACAGGACCGCCCCCCGCCCTCGGCCAGCGCCGAAGCGCCGTTGGCGGATCGGCTGCGCCCGCATGACTTGTCAGAAATCATCGGACAGGATCATTTGACCGGGCCGGATGGGGCCATTGGCCGGATGGTGTCAGCAGGCAAACTCAACTCGATGATCCTGTGGGGGCCGCCCGGAACTGGCAAAACCAGCATCGCGCGCCTCTTGGCCGAAGCCGTGGGCATGCGCTATGTTGCTATTAGTGCGGTGTTTTCCGGAGTGGCAGACCTCAAAAAGGTTTTCGCCGAAGCCGAAGCGATGACGCTGGCTGGACGCCGCACGCTGCTGTTTGTGGACGAAATCCACCGCTTCAACCGCGCGCAACAAGACGGCTTTCTGCCCGTGGTGGAAAACGGAACGATCACGCTGGTGGGCGCCACAACCGAGAACCCGAGCTTTGCCTTGAACGCAGCGGTTCTATCGCGCGCACAAGTGTTGATCCTGCACCGTCTTGATGCCGCAGCACTGGGGACCCTGCTGAGCCGTGCCGAAGACGTTACGGGCCTGCGCCTTCCCCTCACCCAGCCAGCGCGCGAAGCCCTGATTGCGTCGGCGGATGGCGATGGCCGGTTCCTGCTCAATCAGGCAGAAACGCTGTTCGATGTGTCGCTGCCCGCGCCGCTCGATCCAGAGGGGCTGGGCAAGTTCCTGATGCGGCGCGTGGCAGTTTACGATAAGGACCGCGATGGGCACTACAATCTGATTTCAGCCCTGCACAAAAGCGTGCGCGGCTCCGATCCGCAGGCGGCGCTATATTACCTTGCGCGGATGCTGGTGGCGGGAGAAGAGCCGCTTTTCCTGTTGCGACGGTTGGTGCGGATGGCCGTGGAAGACATCGGGCTGGCTGATCCGCAGGCCTTGGTTCAATGCTTGGCGGCCAAGGATGCTTACGAGTTTCTGGGTAGCCCGGAAGGCGAATTGGCGATCGTGCAGGCACTGCTTTACGTCGCCACCGCGCCGAAATCGAACGCCGCCTATACCGCGCACAAAGCGGCGTGGAAATCGGCGCGCGAAACTGGATCACTGGCCCCGCCCTCAAACATCCTTAACGCGCCAACCAAGCTGATGAAAGACATCGGTTACGGCGCCGACTATGCCTATGATCACGATGCGCCGGACGGGTTTTCGGGCGCGGATTACTGGCCCGAAGGTCTGCCCCCGCAAACCTATTACCGCCCGGTTGAACGCGGATTTGAACGCGAAGTCGCCCGGAGACTTGAATGGTGGGACCGCAAGCGGCGCGAGCGAGCGGGACAATGAGCCCCAACCAGTTCCGGCATTTCGTTGCAATAGATTGGTCTGGCGCTGCGGGAGATCGGCACATGGGCATAGCGGTGGCCATGGCCGGACTTGGCTGTGACGCACCAAAATTGATCCGCCCCGGACATCGTTGGTCGCGAATGGAAATACTCGAATGGCTGCGCGACGAATTGCCAACCGATGCGTTGGTCGGCATGGATTTGGGCATTTCCTTGCCTTTTGCCGATAAGGGCGCATTCTTCCCCACTTGGGACGAAAGTCCAACCGATGCGCGGAAACTATGGGCATTGGTTGACCAGATTTGCGCAGATGAGCCGCACTTGGGGGTGAGCACCTTCGTCGACCATCCCGAACCGTCGGCCCATTACCGCCGCCATGGCAATCGCGAGGGCGCGCTGTTTGGCGGGGGTCAAGGGCGTTTCCGCGTATCTGAAGCAGCGCAACGGCGCATGGGTTGCAGGCCCTACTCAAATTTCAACCTTGTCGGCGCAGCCCAAGTCGGTAAATCCAGCCTTACTGGCATGCGCCTGCTGCACCGGTTGGGTACAAGCGTGTCAGTCTGGCCGGTCGATCCCTTGCCCCAGCATGGGCCTGTCGTTTGCGAGATTTATACAACGATAGCCGCAATGGCTGCGGGGCGCACAGCAGGCCGCTCGAAAATGCGCGACGCAAGCGAACTGGACACTGCTCTGGCAGTGCTCGGCAGTAGGGCCTCTGGCATTGTCGGCCCGCTCGATGATCACCGGTGTGACGCGATTATCACCGCTGCGTGGCTGCGCAAAGCGGCCCACAATTCAGAATTATGGGCACCGCGTGAACTTTCTACCGAAATTGCACGCACTGAGGGCTGGACCTTCGGGGCAATCTGACGCTAGAGGCGAATCCACGACAAGGGCCGGCTTAGCTCAGTTGGTAGAGCACCTGATTTGTAATCAGGGGGCCAGGGGTTCGAATCCTCTAGCCGGCACCATACTTCTCAAGGACTTAGCGACGATCATAACCCCATCTGGGGTGCCTGTCGAGAGCCACGTAATCACCACGTAATCAAGATTGTTCGTAGAGTCGCGCTTTCCGGCGTAGTTTGGGGAAAGCTTTCCCCTGAGCCGGAGCCGCTCTGCTGTCTCCGACTACCCCTTCAGCGGGGACACCCCGCAACTCCCCGAGTACCAGAGCGGGGCTGATGACATGCTCAGTCCCGCCCGCCTGACGGTGCGCTCCTATGGGCACAGCGTCTTATGAGTCTGGCCCCGCGCGCACTCTGAAACCGGCAGTCATGGTATCATGCGCAGGCGATGAAAGCCGACATGCCCCGCCTTTCCGCCTGCACGAGCAGGAGAGCGAAAGCGCCTACTTTCAGGGTGCGGTTTCCTGTTCTAGGCAATCTCGCTGGCCGCTCGCGCGATGAGAACCATGGGCAGGTGAGAGTCAGAGCCTGGCGGGCTTCGCCGTGACGGGATGAGGGTCGAGAGAGAGGCTCCCGGCCGCCCGCCTTGGAGATTTCCCATGAATATGCAGGTTCTCGATGCGCGCCGCGATGCGAGTGGCGGCTACAAAGTCGATGTGTCGCGCGGGACACGGGTAGGGCGGGTTTCGTCGGAATGGTTCTCTCGGCCCGATGATGAGCGCTTCCTCTCACTTCGCGACCTGGCCCGATCGGTGCGCGGCCGGTCGGAGCGCAGTCGGACGCGTGTCGTCGAAAGCGCCCTCATCCATGTCGAGGCAAACCGCAACGATCCAGAGCGCCTCGCGCTAATCCTGCCCGGCGCCGATGCGCCGGTCACGCCGACGCACTGGAGCTTCGGCCAATTGGCGAGCCAAGTCGGCGCCCCAGCTGCCTATCTGCGCCAGCTTCCCGCACCGCTCGCCGCCATCAATCTGCAGTACGGCCTGACTTCAAACCGGGCCGAGCAGATCAAAACGCTCGAGACCGACAACGGCCGCGTCGAACTGCGCGCCGTGACCGGCCCCGACTATGGCCGAATCTACGATCACGAGCTTGTCGAAGCTGTGCAGAAAATCGCCGGCAACGGCACGGGCGATACCAGATGGAAAGTGCCCGGTGTGCTCAATTGGTCGACCGGGGTCTACAACCCTTGTGTAGACATTTCGAAGGACACGACCACGCTCTATGCCTCCGATCGCGATGTGTTCCTGTTCCTGGTCGACGATCTCAACCCGATCGAAGCCGGTCGCCTGCCGGATGGATCGCCCGATCTCTACTTCCGGGGCTTCTACTGCTGGAACTCCGAGGTCGGCGCGAAGACGCTCGGCATGGCGAGCTTCTACCTGCGCGCGGTCTGCCAGAACCGGAACTTGTGGGGCGTCGAAGACTTCGAGGAAATCTCGATCCGCCACAGCAAATACGCGGCGAACCGTTTTGCCCACGAAGCAGCCCCGGCCCTGGAGGGCTTCGCCAACTCCTCGCCGCAGCCGTTCATCAACGGCATCAAGATGGCGCGCGAGCGCATCGTGGCGCGCACCGACGAGGAGCGTGGCGACTTCCTGCGGCATCGCGGCTTCTCCAAGGCCGAGACTGGCAAGATCATCGAAACGGTGCTGGCCGAGGAAGGCCGTCCGCCCGAATCGATTTTCGATTTCGTGCAGGGCATCACCGCACTCGCCCGCGCCAAGCCCCATCAGGATGCCCGCCTCGAGATGGAGGGCAAGGCGAAGAAACTGCTCGACCGCGTCCACTGAGCTTCAGTCTGTTGGGGCGGGCCTTGGGTCCGTCCCAGGCGATTGCGTTGCCCCCTCAGAGTGAGAGGGCGGCGCTTCGCTTCGTGACGGGTCGAGGCCGAGAGAGAGGCTCCCGGCGGCCCGTCATGGAGAACCCCCATGACCAAGCCATTACCCAAGCTCGTGCTCAGTTCCTCGCGTGACATCCCTTTCAACCAACTGGTGCTCAGCCAGAAGAACGTCCGGCGCGTGAAGGCGGGCCTTTCGATCGAGGACCTGGCGGGCGACATTTATCACCGCACTCTGCTCCAGAGCCTCAACGTCCGCGCCATGGTTGATGCCGACGGCAAGGAAACCGGCCAGTTCGAGGTGCCAGCTGGCGGGCGCCGGTTCCGTGCGCTCGAATTGCTGGTGAAGTCCAAACGTATGGCGAAGGATCAGCCGGTCCCGTGCGTGGTGCGCGAGGGCGGCATCGCCGAGGAGGATTCTTTGGCGGAAAACGTCATGCGCGAGGGGCTTCACCCGCTCGACCAGTTCCGCGCTTTCAGCGCGCTGATCGAGGCGGGCCTCAGCGAGGAGGACATCGCGGCGCGATTCTTCGTTTCCGTGTCGACAGTGCGGCAGCGCCTGCGGCTTGCTTCGGTCTCGCCCACCCTGCTCGATGTTTACGGCGACGACGGCATGTCGCTCGAACAGCTCATGGCTTTTTCGGTCACCGACAACCATGCGCGGCAGGAACAGGTCTGGGAACAGGCGGGCCAAGCGGGTCACGTTCCCGCCTATCACATCCGCCGCCTGCTGACCGAGGACGCAATCGCGGCAACCGACCGGCGTGTCCGGTTCATCGGCCTCGACGCCTATACCGAGGCCGGCGGCTACGTGATGCGCGACCTGTTTTCGGCGCAAGAAGAGGGCTGGCTGCAGGATCCGGCGCTGGTCGAACTGCTCGCGAACGAAAAGCTGTCCCAACTCGCGCAGGAAATCGGCGCCGAAGGCTGGAAATGGGTCGAGGCAGCCATCGACCTGCCCTACGGCTGCGAACGCGGCAAACGCCGGATCACCGGCACGACCGTTCCACTGACCGAAGAGGAACAAGCACGGCGCGATACGCTGGTCGACGAATACGATCGCATCGGCGAGGAATATCGGGATGGCACGGATCTCCCGGACGAGGTCGATGCCCGGCTGACCGAGATTGATGCCGAACTGACCGCGCTGGACTGCCGCCCCACGAACTATGATCCGCAAGAGCAGGCACGCGCAGGTGTGTTCATCTCGCTCACCCACGATGGACGGCTGCGGATCGATCGCGGTTATGTTCGCCCGGAAGATGAGCCTGCTGCTGAGGGTGACGATGTGCCTGTCGATGGCAGCGGGGTCGGCACCGCATCTGGTCCGTCCGTTACCGTTGGCGGACAGGTTCAGCATGAGCAATCGGCGGAAGACGAGGACGATGTCATCCGTCCGCTCCCCGACCGGCTCGTGTCCGAACTGACCGCGTCGCGCACCGTGGCGCTGCGCGACGCGCTCGCGGGCGATCCGCAATCGGCCTTCATTGTGCTGCTGCACGCGCTGTGCCTGTCGGTGTTCCGCACCCATGGGGATCACGGCTGCGTTCAGATCGGGGTCACCCAGGCCTGGCTCGCCAATGTCGCCCCGAACCTGCGCGAGACCGTCTGGAGCGTGTCGATCCAGGAACGGCACGATCAGTGGGCCGAGCGGCTGCCCGACGATCCGGCTGCGCTTTGGCTTGCATTGGATGCACTGGCGCACGACGAGCAACTGGCACTGCTGGCCCACTGCGTCTCGCTTGGCGTCAATGCGCTGTTCGAACCCGCCAAAGGCTACGATGGCCGCATTTCCGCGCATGGTATCGCGCAGCGAATCGCTGCTGCGGATGCACTGGCCGCGGTGGTCGGGCTCGACATGGCCGCGGCAGGATGGACGCCCACGGTCGACAATTATCTTGGTCGCGTCACCAAGCCCCGGATCATCGAGGCGGTGCGCGAAGCCAGGGGTGATGCCACCGCCGTGCTGATCGAACACCTGAAGAAAGGCGATATGGCGCGCGAAGCTGAGCGGTTGCTTGCAGGCACGGGCTGGCTCCCCGAACCGCTGCGCCTGCCGCAGGTCGAACCAGGACCGGGCGATGAGGTCGCGGACCTGCCCGACTTCCTCGCAGGAGATGGCGAGTCCGACCACGCACCGGAGGATGCCGACGCGGACGACGCATACGCGATCGCCGCTGAATGACCCTGCGCGCGGGGGCAGCACCATGTCGCCTCCGCGCGTTTCCCCCTGAACTGCTGCCCATCCCCGAATGGCGCACCAATCATAGGAAATCGACATGACCACAATCCAACCGGTAACCCCGGAGCCGAAACCCGCGACCTTCACTTTCGACTATGCCGCCTGGATTGCAGAAGATGCCAAGCGCCGCGCAGCATTCGCCGAACAACTCGTCGGTCTGAAAACCCAGCTGTTCGATCTGCTCGAATCACGGGGCATCGTCCTCGTGACCGTCACGTTCGATGGATGCGGCGACAGCGGCCAGATCGAAGACATTTCCGCGTTCGATGAACATGGCGAAGTCGCCATGCCCGAGGACAAGCTGGCAAATGCCGATGGTGATGACCAACCCGTCAAGGACATCATCGAGACCCTCGCATACGACCTGCTCGAAAGCGAGCATGGCGGGTGGGAGAACAATGACGGTGCCTATGGCGAGTTTCGGTTCGATGTTGCTGACCGTACGATCACGCTCGGCTGCAACATCCGGATTTCGTCGGCCGACTATTCCGAAACAAGCTGGTGAGGAGGGCGAAATGGCACATTGTTATCACCACGCGCTCTCCAGCGTGCGCCAATGGGGCGGCGAGCCCGAGGACTATCTCGCGCTGCACCAATGGTTCGACGAGAGCAAGTCGATCACGGCCGATTTCCGGCATCGCGCGCTCCGCCATCACGCCGAGGGCATATTCATGCTCGAACGGTTTTTCGGGGCAACGATCACGGTTTCGACCGGGCGCGTCGTGCCGGTCCGGCTGATCGGCGAGCGCCATGTGATCGAGGATCTCGGGTTCATCCCGGGATTTGGCGATTGGGTGCGGTGCATTCGTGCCGAGCCGTGGATGGGCCGGGCGCAGCCGATCCACAAAATCGTCGATCCGTTCGAGGTCATCGCCGCCTGACAATCGGCGACTTCCACCACTTCTTCCAATCCATTGCCCTCGGCACCGACGCCCGAGGGCATTTTCACATCAAGGAGCCATGCGATGGCCGACTATTACACCCCAACGGTGATCGATCCGATGATCCCGCTCGCCGCAATACTGCCGATCGAACGGCTGTTCCTGGCCCGGGTCTTCAGTGAGGAAGTCGAGGGCGAGAATGCCTATTATTACAGCGAAGACGGCGCGTCCGACCTAATCTATCTTGACGCGGAAGCAGTCCGAACCGCGCTCGACGCTGCCTCACCCGAAACCAGCAGCCTGGCGCGCAAGCTGCTCGATGAATACGGTGAAGCCATCCTCGGCGACGAGGAGATCGAGCTCGACATGTGCGGTGACCTCTGGGCCGAGGTTCTGCAGGACATCGTGCGCCGTTCGCCCGACCTCGATAATCTGACCGTCACCATGGCATTCACCTGCTCCAAAATGCGTCCCGATGGTTTTGGCGGGCTCGCCATGCTGATCACCGCCAGCACGATCCGCTCGGAATCGACCAACACGCTGCTCGATCGCTTCTACACCGAGGCTGCGGCAGGCGGGGAGATCAGCCATGGCAATTCCTGACCATGCCCGCGCCAACTTCGAAACGCTGATGAAGGCGGCACAGGCGGGCGACCTCGCGTTGATGGAATGCACCGAGGTTTTCAGCGGCGAGACCCGTTATGTCCTCTGCGTAGTCGGCCGCAATGACGGCGACTATGTGATGACGCCGTTCGGCCATCTCGCCCCCGGCAATCCCTACGAAGCTTACATTCCGCCAGCCTGATCGCTGCGCCGGATCGCACGACTTCCCCAATCCAAAGGAACAATTTCATGACCAACTCGCCTTTGGCGGGTGCTTCCGTGCGCCCGCTTACCTCCGATCGCCCGCAGCAGACCGCAACCTCGATTATTGCGGCAGCCCATGATCTGCTCGGCCACCTTGCCGCCGGTCGACGGATCGACGCCCCCGCTGTCCGCACCGCCATGCAATCCGCCTTTGGGGCGAGCGATACCAGCGGTGTCTGGGACTGGAAGACGGCCTATGAAGCCGTCGAGGTCGCGCAGCTGCTCTTCATGCGGCGCTATGGCACGGCGATCCATGCCAGAACCGTCGATCCATTCGAGCGGTTGAAGCTCGTCGAACGCATTGCCCGGCTTGCCCCAACCCAGACCCGACGCAGCGAGGAGATGCAGGAATTTCAGCAATTCTCAACGCCTCTGGGCTTGGCGTGGGTGGCCGGGTTCGCTGCGGCCTTCAAGCCCGGCGAACTGGTACTCGAACCTTCGGCGGGCACGGGGCTGCTCGCGATCCTGGCCGAACTGGCCGGATGCAGACTTGCTTTGAATGAGGTTGCCAACGGGCGCGCGGCGCTGCTCAGCAGCCTGTTTGAAGACTCGTCCATGTCAAACCACGATGCCGCGCAAATCCATGATCGGCTCGATGCAGCAATTGTGCCGAGCTGCATCGTGATGAACCCGCCGTTTTCGACAGCGCTCCACGTCGAAACCCGCATGGCCGACGCCGCCTTCCGGCATCTGTCATCGGCGGTTGCCCGGCTTGCCGACGGTGGGCGACTGGTTGCGATCACCGGGGCGAACTGCGCGCCCGATCATAAGGCGTGGCGCGACGGCTTTGTCCGGTTGCAGGACAGAACCCGTGTGGTCTTCACCGCGACAATTACCGCTAGCGTGTTCGCGCCGCATGGCACCTCGGTCGAGACCCGGCTGACCGTGATCGACAAAGTTCCGGCGGACGATCCCGCGCATTTTCCCGCATCGCCGGGCATGGCGCCCGACCTTGCCTTTTTGCTGCGTTGGCTGATCGAAAGCCTACCGCCACGTCAGGCCATCACAGCATCGACGCTCCCAATTCTGGTCGCCCCCCGCAAGTCCCCATCCAGCAATACAGCAGGGTCGAAACCGCGATTGGTTCCAGCTCCGGCACCGGAGCCGTCCGGCGTGCCGCTCGAATATGAGCCCGTAGACTGGCATTCGCCAAACGATGGCAAGCTCTCTGACACGCTCTATGAGCCCTATACGCTCCAATCGATCCGCATCGCGGGTGCCAAGCCGCATCCGACCCGCCTGGTGCAGTCGGCCGCGATGTCATCGGTCGCGCCGCCGAGGCCCAGCTATCGCCCGCATCTGCCTGCGGGTCTGGTCGAACAGGGGCAGCTATCCGATGCCCAGCTGGAATCGGTGATCTACGCGGGCGAAGCCCATACCGACCATCTCGCGGGCACCTGGTCCGTCGATCCGACTTGGGACAAAGTCGAAGCCGCGCCCGACGATTGCGAGACTGGGGTCCGCTTCCGCAAAGGCTGGTTCCTTGGCGACGGCACCGGCGCGGGCAAGGGTCGCCAGGTTGCCGGGATCATCCTCGACAACTGGCTGCAGGGCCGCCGCCGCGCGGTGTGGATTTCGAAGTCGGACAAGCTGCTCGACGATGCCCAGCGTGACTGGAGGGCATTGGGTCAGGAACCCTTGCTCGTCACCCCGCTCGCTCGTTTCCGGCAGGGCACGCCGATCCGGCTTGAGCAAGGCATCCTTTTTACAACCTATGCCACGCTACGCTCCGATGCCCGCGAAAACCGGGTTTCGCGGGTCCAGCAGATCGTCGATTGGCTCGGCACCGACTTCGACGGGGTCATTGTCTTCGACGAAAGCCATGCCATGCAAAATGCCGGTGGCGGCAAGAGCGAACGCGGCGATGCCGCTCCCTCGCAGCAGGGCCGTGCCGGATTGCGCCTGCAACATGCACTGCCCGATGCCAGGATTCTCTACGTCTCGGCGACGGGCGCAACAACGGTCGAAAACCTCGCCTATGCCCAGCGGCTTGGCCTCTGGGGCGGTGCGGATTTCCCGTTCGACAAGCGCACCGATTTCGTTGCGGCGATCGAAGCAGGCGGAGTCGCGGCGATGGAAGTGCTGGCGCGCGATTTGAAGGCGCTTGGCCTTTATGCTGCCCGTTCGCTCTCCTATGAGGGTGTCGAATATGAGCTGATCGAGCACCAGCTGACCCCCGACCAGGTCCGCATTTACGATGCCTATGCCGGGGCATTCCTGGTGATACACAACAATCTCGATGCCGCGCTCGAGGCCTCGGGCGTCACCAGCAGCAGCGAGGGAACGCTCAACGCGCAGGCCAAATCGGCGGCACGCTCGACCTTCGAATCTGCCAAGCAGCGCTTCTTCAACCATCTTATCACCGCAATGAAGACGCCGACGCTGATCGCCGCGATCGATCAGGGGCTTGCCGATGGCCATGCTGCGGTGGTGCAGATCGTCTCGACCGGTGAAGCCCTGCTGTCGCGCCGCCTCGCCGACATCGATCCCGGCGAGTGGAACGATGTTCAGGTGGACATCACGCCACGTGAATTCCTGTAATGTTGAGCTCAACATTACACGTATTCTTTGCAGTCGCAGTTTATGTCGAGCGTGGCGGCGGGAGGTGCAGGTTTCCTTCGGTTTTCCATGAATTCACTCCAGATAATTACAGTTCCTTCGACCTCAACAAGTCGAAGGAACCAACATGCGATCAAGATCATCATTGCCGTTTCGAGCGGCCCCGCTCCGGGTCGAAGACCCGCCCAGTCACGGCACCCTTCTCACCACATTCCTCTCCTCTCTGTCGCTCGACGAGAAGTCAGGCTGTGCGGTTCTGTATGGCGCGGCGGTCCGCCATTTCCTGCATTGGCTGGGCCTGCATAGGATCGCCATCCGCACGATTGACGATCGGGCTGTCCGGCGGTTCGAGAAGCATCGGTGCCGGTGTCACCGGTATTCGGCGCAGCAGCCAGTATATAAGGCGGACATTGCAGCGCGAGTCAGACGCTTCGTCCGCTTCCTGGAAGATCAAGGCTACGTCGAAGTCGACGACGGGATCGACGATCTGCCACGGCACCTCGCCGACTATTCCGATGCGATCGATCGCCTGCAACTTGCCGAGGGACCGGCACAGGCCTATCGGTCCGAGGCCGAGCATTTCGTGGCCTGGCTTCGCATGGCGCGGCGCCAATGGATCGATATCGATGACACGATCATCGACCACTATGCAGCGCATGATTGCCGATGCCCGGTATGGCGCAAGCGGGGCAAGCTGGTCGCAACGGGCACCAAGCGGCGGCGGCGATGCGCACGGCACTTCGTCGAGTTCCTGCGAGGCCGGGGCGCCATCCCATCGGTTGAACCGGTGGCGGACGATGACCCGCACATGTCGGCTTACTTGGCATGGCTCAAGCAACACCGCGGCGCCACGGACGAGACGATCCGGCGCTACCGGACCGATATCAGACGGCTCATGCCGATGCTGGGCGAGCCTTCGCAATGGGATGCCGCCGGACTCAGGAGCGCATTTCAACGACGAAGCAAGGAGACGCCGGGCTCGGCATCGCTGCTCGTCACGATAATGAGGAGCTACATCCGGTTTCTGGTCGTGCGTGGCGAGTGCCGGCCTGCATTGTTGCATGCAGTTCCATCAGTGCAGCGCTACCGCCTTTCGACGCTGCCGCGCCACGTCGACCCGGCAACGATCGAGAGGATCATTGCGGCCTGCCCGACAGATCGTCCGGTAGAAGTCCGGGACAAGGCCATCATTCTCCTGCTCGCCAGGCTCGGCCTGAGGGCTGCCGATGTTCAGGACATGCGTCTCGACGACATCGACTGGCGGTCCGGCCACCTGACGGTCAAGGGCAAGACGCGTCGACCGGACCGTCTGCCATTGCCGCAGGATGTCGGCGACGCGATCTTGGCATATCTTGCGGCAGCCCGCCCGGAGGCCGCCGAAGAGCATCTGTTCCTGCGTGCACAAGCACCGTTTCGGCCATTCCGCTCGTCCGCCGAGATCGCGGGCATCGTCGCTCGAACGCGCGACCGCGGTGGGATCGAAGGAGTGCCGACCGGGTCGCACATATTCCGGCATTCGCTTGCCACCAACCTGCTGCGCGCGGGCGCAGGCCTGGAGTCCGTTGGGACCATCCTGCGTCACAGCTCGCCTGAGACCACTGCCATCTACGCCAAGGTCGATCTGCCGATGCTCATGAAGATCGCGCAGCCATGGCCGGGAGAACCGTCATGCTGAACATGCACATTTCCAGATACGTCTCGCTCCATCGCAGCTTGGGACGGAAGTTCTCCGAACAGGAACGCTTGCTGCGCCAATACGCCGATTTCGCCGGCCGCGCCGGTGACCGGCACACCCAAGTGCAGCGCATTTACGACTGGTGCCACACGGCAAGCTCGCAGAACGTGGCCCGCCATAGGTTCGACGCCGTACGTAACTTCAGCCTTTTCGCTCATGCTGAAGATCCAGCTCACGAGGTTCCGCCTGCGGGCGTCTTCGGTCGGGGCAAGCGGCCACGCCCGACCCCGACCATCATCGAACCGGAACAGGTCCGGGCGATCATGACCGCGGTATTGGACGTTGCGCCCCAAGGCACGATCAGCCCGTACACGTATCATTATCTGTTCGGCCTGCTGGCGGCGACAGGTCTCCGGATTTCCGAGGCCCTCGCTCTTCAATGCAACGATCTGGTCGAGGATGGCCTGATCGTCCGCAACGGCAAGTTCGGCAAGCAGCGGCTGATTACCTTGCAGCCATCGACCCGTCAGGCGCTCGAAGCATATCTCGCCACCCGAGCAAGGCTTGGCGCCACGGGCAATGACCTGTTCGTGACCATTCGGGGGAGAGCACCACACAAGGTGCGCGCGCACATCGTGTTCGTCAGGCTGGCCCGACTGCTCGGATATCGCGGACCTACTGGAACAGCGGGCATGCGGCTCCACGATCTGCGGCACACCTTCGCTGTCCGCTCGCTGGAGTCATGCCCGCCGGAAAGGGAAGCCATCGCACACCACATGGCCGGACTCGGCGTCTATCTGGGGCACGCGTCGGTCGCCAACACTTATTGGTATCTCGAGGCCACTCCGGTGCTGCTGCGCGATATCGCTGCCGCCAGCGAGCAACTTTACCGAGGAGAAGCGGCATGACGGCTCTCGCTCCGCATCTCTCGACCTACCTGCGTGAACATCTGCCACGCGAACGTGCTGTTAGTCCGCACACGGTGAAGACCTACGCCAACTGCTTCGTCCTCCTGGTCCAGTTCGCTGCCGATCGGCTGAAGCGTCGGCCGACCGATCTCGAGATCGAGGATCTCGGCACCGACATGATAATGGCCTTCCTTGACCATGTCGAGAACGGTCGCGGCAGCTGTGTTCGGACTCGCAATGGCAGGCTCGCCGCGATCCGGTCCTTCTTCCGCTACATCGAGTATCGTATTCCGGCCTGCCTAGATCAGGCCCTTCGCGTCAGATCGATCCCTACCAAGAAGACCGACAAGGCGCTGATCGACTACCTCGACCGGGCAGAGATCAAGGCTTTGCTCGACGCCCCAGATCCCCGGACACGCCTTGGCACCCGCGATCGTGCAATGCTGCATCTGGCCTATGCTGGCGGGCTGAGGGTGTCGGAACTCGTAACGCTACAACTGCGCGATTTCCCGGACCGCTCCCTGTCCACCGTGCACATCATGGGCAAGGGTCGGCGTGAACGGGTCCTCCCGCTCTGGAAGGAGACTCAGTTCGCATTGCGCGCGTGGCTTGCGATCCGCCCCGATGCGCAAGCTGCCGAGATATTCCTCAATGCCAGCGGGCAACCCATGACCCGCGACGGATTTGCGTTCCGTTTGGCGGAGCACGTCAAGGCCGCGGCAGAGAAGCAGCCGTCGATCCTTGGAAAGCGCGTAACACCGCACGTGCTGCGCCATTCCTGCGCAATGCACACGCTCGCGGCGACCGGGGACATTCGCAAGGTCGCATTATGGCTCGGGCACGCCAGCATCCAGAGCACCGAGACCTATTTGCGCGCCGATCCCGAGGAAAAGCTGCAAATTCTCGCGGCGCACGGCGCCCCTGCCATCAGGCCCGGGCGCTTCAAGCCGCAAAGCGACGATCTACTATCAATGCTTCAGGAAATACGTGCAGGAGGTCATGTCAAAATTTGACACAGGTCCGCATCGCAGTCCGAAGCGCCAGTGGCGCTCCCGCCAACAAAGCTTCGCCTTCGAGGCGGCCGTTGATGCGTAGCATAACCGAACCGTTTTGACGGAGAAGCATCGGAATGAGTTGGGAACCAGTGAGGTTGGCCTGCCAAAACGTGCTCTGAGCGTTCGCGCGGCCGGTCGGAATGTCAATTAATCGACCAGCAAAATTCCATGTAACCGTAACGCGCTGCACCGTCGCGGGCTTGTTAAGGAGCATGGCCATCATGGGGCGGTTGCCTTCACAAAACAGGCTAAACGACTTGATGTTTGGCGAAGCAGCTACATCGACATAGGCCATTGGGGCGCGACCTTGGACCGGCACGACCTCCCAAGCAGTCCCAGGCAGCGGCACTGCGTCCTCAGGTGGGCTGTCCATAAGCAGGCGAGCAATGTCCTGGGGCACGGGCAAGCGGCCTCCTTGAGGCGCATAGACCGTCAACTTTCCCTTCTCCCAAAGGCCAATTTGAACGGCACGGCGATTTGCATCAAGCAGAACATAGGCTTGCTCTACACCGCCTTGATGCGGCGCATTTCCCGTAACCCAATAGAGAGACCCTTGTCGTTGGAGACCGGATATCGCCGAAAGATTGCTGGCCAGCAGGTCCATTTTGCGGCCCAAACGCGAACGTATCGCGTCAGCTATCGGACCACTTGTCAAAAAATCTATTCCGTTGGGATCGGAATCACTTTGGAATTTCCCTATGGAACTGGCAAGATTGGTCCAGGCTAGCGGCGTCGGTTTTCCCAAAACTGGCCTTGCTTGCAGCGGTGCTTTTGAAGCAGCAGATGCTGGCCCAGACCCCTTGCATAAGAGCAGTGGGGATTGCGACACGAGCGCTGACTTGAACGGATCCAGGCGCTGTCCAGGCGCGACGTCTGCTTCAAGGCGGACTACGCCTCGCTTTTCGTCGTCATTGACCGTCAAGATCACGCGTCCGAAATCGTTGGCATTGACAGGAAAAGGAAAAAAGACCGCGCTAATGCCTTCATAGGTCGGGCCAAGAAACGAAGCCGCGTACTCAAACCGGGTGCTTTTTACAGTCTGACCAGACGCTTTGAAAGTAAAACCGGTTTCGTTGATCTCAAGGCTCGCCCCTCGAGAGCAATCGCCACGCGGCGCATACGAGCCATAGCTTCCTTCGAGATCCATGCCCTTCAATGACGTCAATGTCACTGCGCCCGCGACGCCGGGCAAGCCCAGAAAAATCCCTGCGAGAAAAACGGTAATGGAGCGCTTGGGCAGTTTGCTCGGCATGGCAGATCTCCATGGCGGACAGCCTTGCATCGGGACCTCGATTGAAAGCGACGAACGACTGCCTCCGGGATTCTCTACAACCTGCACCATTCCAGCGGTGCCGACAATCCTAAAGGCCCCAGCATTCAACCTTTTCAGGCAATTATCTGGAGTGAAATCATGGAAAACCGAAGGAAACCTGCGCCTCCCGCCGCCACGCTCGACATAAACTGCGACTGCAAAGAATACGTGTTGGATTACCTGCTCCATAGCTTCCCCACCCAGCTCCATGAAAGCTTCACCGATGGCGATGGCAATCTCGCCTCGCGGCCTGCCTATGATGATGTCGGAAATGTCGTTCAGTGCCGCGAGGCCATCGAACGTCGCGACCGCCTGATTGAGCAGTTGGCAGCGATGGAGCCGGTGCATGGTGCGCTTGACCAGATTGTCCAGCGCTTTGGCACCGCCATGGTGGCCGAAGTGACCGGTCGTTCGCGGCGGATCGTGCGGCGAGTCGATGCGAGTGGCGATCGGCTTGCCGTCGAGAACCGGCCTGCCCATGCCAACCTCGCCGAAGCGCAATCGTTCATGGGGGACAATAAGCAAATCCTCGTGTTCTCCGATGCCGGTGGCACCGGGCGCAGTTACCACGCGGATCTTGGCAGCCGGAACCAGCGGCTACGGCATCATTACCTGCTCGAAGCAGGCTGGAAGGCTGACGCCGCAATCCAGGGGCTTGGGCGCACCAACCGAACCAACCAGGCGCAACCGCCGTTGTTCCGGCCCGTTGCCACCAACGTCCAGGCCGAGAAGCGCTTTCTATCGACCATCGCCCGGCGGCTCGACACGCTGGGTGCGATCACGCGCGGGCAGCGGCAGACCGGAGGTCAGGGCATGTTCCGCCCCGAGGACAATCTCGAAAGCCCTTATGCCCGCGACGCGCTACGCCAGCTCTACGTGTTGATTTATGCGGGCAAGGTCGAGCATTGTTCGCTCGGGCTTTTCGAGAGCATGACCGGCCTGTCGCTCACCGACGGCAGCGGATGTCTGAAGGACGAGCTACCGCCGATCACCACCTTCCTCAACCGGCTGCTGGCGCTAACCATCGCGATGCAGAACGTGCTGTTCACGGTGTTCGAGCAGTTGCTCGGTGCCAAGGTCGAGAGTGCGATTGCATCTGGCGGCTACGATCTGGGGCTCGAGACGCTAGTCGCGGACAGTTTCACCGTCACCGGCAGTGAGCCGATCTACGTCCACCCAGCCACCGGCGCGGAGACCCGGCTGCTGGCGATTGCCATGCGCGAGCGCAACCAACCAGTCTTGCTGGAGAAGGCGCTCGAACTGTTACGCGAACCCGGCGCGCGGCTGCTGATCAACGCCCGCTCGAAGCGCGCTGCGGTGCAATTGCCCGCTCGCAGCGTCATGCTCGACGATGGCGAGGTCGAGCGGCGCATTCGCTTGATCCGGCCAATGGAGCGGCTGAACTTTGCCCTCAATCATCTGGCCGAGACCGCTTGGGAGGAAGTGGACGAGCAAACTTTCGCGGTAACGTGGCAAGCCGAAGTGAAGCAGGTGGATGAGTTCAGGCAGAGCGAACTGCACATCGTCACCGGCCTGCTGCTGCCGATCTGGAAGCAGCTCCCCGAGGAATCCACTCGCGTGTATCGGCTCCAGACCGACGATGGCACCCGTATCGTCGGACGCAGGGTTTCCCCGGCATGGGCAGCGAGCGCGACAACAAGAACAGAGGCCCCGGTGCTGTCGCCACTACAGGCACTCGCGCTGCTGCGCGAAGGCCATACAGTGCTCGACCTTGCCGACGGGCTGCAATTGCGCCGTTCGCGGCATTGCCAAGTAAACCGGATCGAACTCACCGGGTTCGGGTCGACCGCCGTCGACCGGCTGAAGGCCATCGGATTGTTCTCGGAGATCATCAGCTGGAAGTTGCGTCTGTTTGTCCCCGACGATGTGGTCGCAGGTTCGGCGGTGATCGAGCGGCTGTTCGAACGGCATCCATTGGCGCGCATCGCCGACCGAAAGGCTGCCTGACATGCCTGTCCTGAGCAAAGTCGAAGGGAGCAGGATGTCCACGCGCGCGGCGGAACTGTCAGAACGGCTTGCGCAAAGCGCGCAGGCCGTTTGCCGTCATTATCTCCCTGCAGGCAGACGAGAAGGCCGCTACTGGATGGTCGGCGATGTTGCCGGAACGCCAGGGCGCAGCCTCTACGTCCGCCTGTTCGAGGCCGAGCGCGGCGCCATCGGCAACTGGGTCGATGCCGCAACCGGCGAACATGGTGATCTCGTCGATCTCATCCGGCTCAACCAGCGTCATGGCCGGTTGGCGGACACCATCGACGAGGCCGAGCGCTTCCTCAGCCTGCCTTCATCAATTTCGGACGATGCCAGCACTGCCGCAGCGTTAGCCAAACCAGCGCGAGCAGGGCCGCCAACTGCCGCCAAACGCCTGTTCGCCGCCTCGAAGCCGCTCACCGGATCGCTGGCTGCCACCTATCTGCGCGCGCGCGGCATGAAGCGGATTTCCGATTTGCCAGCCCTGCACTTTCATCCGCGATGTTACTACAAGCCCAATGAGGATGACGCCCCTGAAACGCCCGGCGCGTTCCCGGCGCTGATTGCAGCGGTCACTGATAACGACGGCGTGCAGACCGGCACGCATCGGACATGGATCGACCCTTCCGGGCTGACGAAAGCCAGGGTCGCATCGCCGCGACGGGCCATGGGCAACATTCTCGGGAACGCTGTCCGGTTCGGACATGCCGACACTGTCATGATCGCGGGCGAAGGCATCGAAACCATGCTGTCGTTGCGCGAAGTCCTGCCGACAATGCCGATGGCAGCCGCCACCTCGTCCGCCCACCTTGCCGCCATCCTGTTCCCGCCAACACTCCGACGCCTTTATGTCGCGCGCGACCGGGACGCGGCAGGCGATGCGGCGTTTGGCATCCTGATCGACCGGGCGCAGGCAGCAGGGATCGAGCTTGTGTCGCTTATGCCCGAGCTCGGCGACTTCAATGATGACCTGCGTGACCATGGCGCATCGGTGCTGGGGCAGCGGGTTCACCTCCTGCTGCACGAGCACGATCGGACACGTTTCGCCGACGACGCTGGATGAGCCGATACGGGGTCGGAGGATCGGGCTGGGTCGGCGCGCACCATCCAGATCCTCGTTCCCAGCCAAGCCCGGCCTTCTCGGGAGGCGTCCGAGAGACCGGCTGCCGTGAGGCCGCAATGGCGGGCGAGCGGCTATTTTCCGGCGGCGCATCCGCGCCTTTCCATCGCGAACCAAAATAGTCGCCCGTCCGCCATCCTCCGCTGCCGCTCCGGTCTTGCAGATGCAGCCTCCCGGCAGCCGGTCAGAGGGACGCCCATGAAGGCCGGGCAAGGTGCCCGGTCCCAAGGCCCCAAGGACTTACGCCATGACCACATTGCCCGATTCCGAACCCGAGCACGAAGTGTCACCTACCGCCTATCTCCTCGATGAAATCGCCCTTTACGGCTATCGCCCCTTTTCGGATGAAGCCGACCCGCGACCGCTTCCCGACGAGCGCATCGCCGCAGGCGCCGTCGCTGACATGTTTGACGCCCTCATCGCAACCATGATCGACACCAGGCTCGAACCCGATCTTGAAGACTTGTGCTGGTCGCTCGCCAACCTGTTCCACAGGGCCGAATTTCGCATTAGCCGCGAGCTCGATGACAACGAGGACGCCCAGAAACGCAGCCAGCGCGAACAGGATGGTTCTGAAGTCAAATCGGTCGAACTCGAACGGCAAATCCGCGAAGGCATCGGCCTGATTGAACGTCGCAACGCCGTAGAGTTCATGCGCGAGGCCGCCGCCGACCAGTTTGAAGCGCATTTCCGCAAGGCCTGGACCCCGCGCACCGGATCGCTGGTCAACCATCGTACCCTGACTGCCGCGATGATCGACAGCCGCGACTTCCTTGCCGCCAAGCGTCGGTCAGAAACCGAACCTATGCTGCCTGCCGGCACACGCATCGCGTTCACGTCCGGTCCCGCCTATCAGGATCACAACCGCATCTGGGCCGCTCTCGACAAGGTTCTCGCAAAATATCCCGACATGGTGCTGTTCCACGGCGGCAATCCGACCGGTGGCGAGCATATTGCATCCCTGTGGGCACGGGCGCGCAAAATCACCCACGTCCCGTTCCGGCCCGATTGGGACCGGTTCAAGAAAGCAGCTCCGTTCCGTCGCAATGATCAGATGCTTGAAGTGCTGCCCAAGGCCGTGGTTGCCTGCCCGGGCAATGGCATCAATGCCAACCTGGTCGACAAGGCGCGCAAGATGGGGATTTCAGTGTGGTTGATCGAGTGATCACCTCACGGCCTAGTTTTCTCTGGATGATCAGGCCTTGCTAACCGTGTGACCGAGCGGGACCCTGAGTTCCCCATCTGCGGCTTCTGGTGGTGTGTAGGTAACCTTTAGTAATCGGCTTGGGATTACAAGCTCTTGCGAAAGTTGCTCTTCAAAGTCGGCGGCGGTTCGGCGCGAGTAGAGCATTCCCGCTTCGTCCTCGGTCACCCATTCCTCACCTTCAGGACGAAGCACATTGCCTCCATCGACGTAGACCGCATCGACTCGATACGCATCCTTGGTCTTCTTTGTTGCGATGGTAACCGCTAGTTCGTGCCCCCTTCCAGGAAGCGTGTAGAATTCACCACGCGATGCAATGAGTGTTTCAGCGATGAACTCGAAGCTGTCACGCAATGCAGCGTGTTTTCGCAGGTCGAACATCTCGTTGAAGAGATTGGCCTTGATTTTCAGACGGAGCTTCGCCTGCGGGTCGAAAAACACTTCGAACAACATTCCGTCGAGTAATGCCTTCCGCTTTTCCTTCGGATATCCCGCTGTCATCTCAAAAAAAGAACGGACATACACAATTGCCGAGTTTGAGCCACCGCAAGCGGCTTGGTAAATGTTCCGCCCAAGGACAAACAGGTTGTCGACGGCCATCTTTTTCACGCTCTTATCGTTTAGCGCATCGATCGCATCATTTTGCGTGTACCAATTATGACTTTTAAGGCCTTTGATAATTTTGTGAGACGGTTTTGTCTCATCGATGACAAACAAATCATCGGCGAGTGATGTGCCACCATAAGCCGTGACAACCTTACCGAGGCTGAGATTGAAAAAGAAGTTACCTGAAAGGGATGTGTGCTCCCAGGAGGTCTGCTTGCCTCGCGTCTCAGCGGCAACGGTGTTGCGGACTTGTTTGAACATCGTCTCGATCGTGCAGTCGGGCTCGTCGATGTGCTGAAGGAGGGCTGATGTGTAGGTGCCATTGCGACCCTTGCCGTCGGATGCCGACTCTCCGGGAGAAGTTGCGAAGCCGATAATTGTGCCTTTGGGGGCGTAGACGGACGCGAGTCCCCGTGACGCAACAGTTCGGTTCCACGCCCGTTCCCAAGGATTATCCCTGCACGCATCGAGGATGATGATCCGGGTAGACGTAGTTGACTTTTCCATAACCTCGATCACCTTATCGAGGGAAAGCGAGCTATGCTTTGCTTCGGTCTCATCAGCGTTGTCTGTGTCGGTCGCTAATAGGTAGTTTCGACCGTCAATTTGCATGCCATGGCCAGCGAAGAAGAACAATCCAACCTCGTTCGCTTCAAGCAATTTTTTGAACTCCTTCAGGCGCTTGTCCATTTCCTTGTGCGTCGCATCTTTCACAACGATGGTGTGAAAGCCGAAGGATATTAGCTTTGCGGCTATATCGGCGGCGTCGTTAGCAGGGTTCTTGAGAACCCCTCCATTGATATAATTGGCGTTCCCGAACACCAAGGCCGCCATGTTGCGCTTCATATGTTCACCTAAGCTATGTTTGCCGATCGAAGTCCACCTAGCCGATCTCAACAGGGAATGGGAGCCGACTGCTAACGATCCAATCCTGGTCTCGGAAGCCTCCCCACTCTCAAAGGCCCATCCGTTGGCCGACCCAAACCCTCCTTCAATCAACCCGTAAAGGGTCCGCTACGCTGCACGTGCGGCCACTGCGGCTGCGCCTTCGTGGTGATTGCGGCTTTGCGCCGTCTGTCCGGGGCCTGTCGAGCGGGGATGGTCCCTGCTCCGAGACAGGAGCTCGAACATGTCACTCACCATCGCACAGCGTCACGCCTGGAGCCTCGCCCGCACCCTGATGGTCTGCGTCACACTGTTCCACTCCGGTAATGGCTACGCCGCCGTTCCCACGGCAGAATTCGATGGCGATGCCGACAGCATCGTTCGCGAATATGACCCGTTCAATCCCTGACCCCGCCACAACGCGCTCGCCGAACAGGCTGGATGCCCATTGGGTATTCCGGCCAGTTTGCATGTCTGTTATGACATCTGAGCACATTGCGCTGAGGTGGTGGAGGAGAGCGCGTCCCTTACCCTTGTCGTCAAGGAGGACGCCATGCTGATCGGCATTACCCTGATACTCGTCGCAATCGCGCTTTGCTGCGCGCTGCTTTTCCGTCTTTCGATCTACGCGCTGCCGTTATTCATCGCATTCGCCACTGGTTCCTCGACATACCAAAGTGGCTACGGAATCATCGCCGCGCTCGTTGCCGCAGTGATGGCGGCGATTGCCATCATCGCCATCGCGCAGATCGCGCTTGGTCTCGCCAAATCCGACGTTGCCCGAGCTGCGATCGGGCTCGTCTTCGCTCTCCCTGCTGCATTTGCCGGATACCACGCGGTTCACGGGATCGCCGTCGCCACCATGCCAGCCAGTTCATGGCAGGTCGCGGTTTCGCTGATCGGCGCAGCCGTGATCGCGGCGGCATCGTGGACGCAATGGGCAGCCGCTCGCCAATAATGGTCATTCCAGGAAGCCCCGCCCGGCAGCGCCGGGCGGGGCAGGCCCGGTCAGATCGCGCCGTAATGGGGGCAGAGCTGCAATCAGGGCTCCTGTCTGCCGTCCTTGGTCACCGAGGCAATGAGCGCGGCGGTGGCTGCGGATCGCGTATTGCCGAAGAATATCACCTGTCGGAGCTTATGCCCGACATCCCGATTTGGCTGAGCCGGGTTCAAGCCGGCGGAAATCAGCATTCTCATTGCCGTGATACGGCGGTGACGGAAGTTGGCGGCACCAAGTAATGTGTTCAATCACCCGATAATCGCTGCGACGGTCTGGTAAGTCCGGGAAGTGCCATGACATCGCATGTTCAGGTGTGACCCGAGCCCCGGCTGCCTCTGCAATGGCTTTGGTTGGCAGGGGATGGCTTCGCCGCTTGATCCCTTGCTGCAACGGCGGATGGCCCGGTTTCTTCCCCTGCGCGTGCCGCGCATTCCTCGCGAGGCAAGAAACCCGTCCCTCCGCCGTCCTCCACTCCGTTCCAGCCCTGTGGGTGCAGCGGGCGCAAGCCCCTGCCTTCAACCAGCCATCGAGGCCGCGAAGGGCGCGGGTTCGACCAACAGACAGGAGGCCATCATGGCAAACATCGGAACTTTCACCAAGACCGGCAACGAATACAAGGGCGAGATCGTCACCATGTCGGTGCAGCAGAAGAACGTCCGCATCGTCCCCGAAGACAGCGACAACGACAACGCGCCGTCCCATCGGGTCTTCGTCGGCCGCGCGGAAATCGGCGCTGCCTGGACCAAGCGCTCGAACGAAGGCCGCGACTATCTCTCGGTCAAGCTCGACGATCCCAGCTTCACCGCCCCGATCTTTGCCAACCTCTTCGACGACGAAGACGGCAAGAGCTACAACTTGATCTGGTCGCGCGCTCGCCGCCCCAACGGCGACTGACCGACCGGTCTGCCCCGCCCGGCGCTGCCGGGCGGGGCTTCGCCGTGTTCAATCTTCGCTACTGGCGGGCGGATCAGTCAAAAGATCGGCGGGCGTGACGCCGAGTTCGACGGCCAGCCGCTCAAGCATATCGACGGTGGCGCTGTAGCGACCGCGCTCGAGACTGCTCACATAAGTGCGGTCGATCTCGGCCCGATGGGCGAGATCTTCTTGTGACAGATCAGCCGCCAGTCGGAGACGCTTCAGATTTTTTGCCAGGACCTCTCGTAATCTCATGGAGGCGAAAGGCAGTGATTGCAGAGTATTTCGCCACGGAGTATACTCTACAACCGCTAGATATTGACCATCTTAGGTGTAAAACTGAACGTAAACAGCGCCTTGACGCTTATCCCCAAAGAGGTACCCCATCCTGCCAAAAATGGGACAATCGGACTCCGCACCATAATGGAGAGAAAATCTGCTATGGGGATTGCCATGCAAAGCGAGTCGAAGAGAAGGCTCGGCCCATGACGACATCGCCATTTGACGACCGCCCACCAGCCGATGATTGCATCACGGCCTATGATGAACGCCATTTTGTGACGTATTTACGGATACTTGATGCCGACGCCGAAGGCGCTGACTGGCGCGAGGTTGCGAATATAGTGTTCGGCCTGGACGTCGGCAGCGAGCCCGAGCGTGCCCGCGCGGTTCATGCCAGCCACCTCGCACGCGCGCGCTGGATGACGACACATGGATATCGTCATCTTCTTGAAAAAGCGCGAGAACAGTGATTCAGACACAAGTAATCCGGACAATCTCTTAGTCCAAGGCGCGTTTTTGCTACAGGCAACCGCATAATATCCCCCAATCTTGGTTACTTGCGGCTTATCCTTGCCGAACAAAGACTTGAGACTTGGCCTGCTCGCCTAAGCAATGCAGAGGTCTTATGTCCGGTGGTTCGTCATGGCGGTCACCATCGACCGCAGATCAGTATCGACAACATGACTACGCGGATTTCGCGCAGGAATTCCTGCAACGCAATCGCGGCTACCGCAACGATTATGCTGAAACAGAAGCGCGCACCGCCGCAGAACCTCAATATGCGAACGACGTAAAGGAGGGTCTGGCCGGGCGGTGGGGGCTGAGTTTTCCCCACCGCGCCGGACGCCGACCCACGGCTAACCCCCGCATTGTGGTCGCCAACCGAGGCACCAGATGTCGTCATTCTGGCAACTGACAACATTCGTGTGCCAACCGACATTCCGGCAAACTGTGTGCCACTCACGGGAGCGATTACAAGCAACGAGCATCACCTTGTCCTCGGGCAGGACGCAGCTCGGCTCCGCCTTTGTTTGCGTTCCTCGCCAACGGATTGTCTGGGCTATCTGGTCATCGAGCGTGACGGTCATGCGCTCACGCGTCTCGCCGCCGCTGCCCGCTTCGAGCGGGCAAGGCGCGGCCGCCGCATCGGGCCCGGTCACTTATCCGCGCCGGCCGCCTATCGGCGCATTCGGCTTATCCAGTTGCTCGAAATCCACGACGGGCTTGATGCGGGTGCATCGCCGCGTGACCTCGCCTTCGGCCTCGTATTCGCGCACCATCGCCCGCTTGCTGGTGCAACTTGGAAAGGTTCGGATGAACGTCGGCACACGCTTCGGCTGATCGCCGAAGCCCGCCGACTGGTGAGTGGCGGTTATCGCAAGCTGCTCCGCCACGCCTAGCCCATCTCTGGGGGTGACAACTTTAACGCCCTCAAATCTGTCACTCCACCCAAGAGCCTCAGCTTCGCCAATGATCTCCGCAACCATCGGCAGCCCGCCGCTGTGTTCGAACTTCAGCGGAGTCAGCCCATGGATGCCAGACCCACTCCAATCGTAGCCCGCTTTCTGCGGACGCCCGATGCCGCCGTGCATCTGGGGCTGTCCGCCCGCACACTGGAGAAGCATCGCTGCTATGGGACCGGGCCGGTCTACCGCAAACTTGGCGGGCGCATCGTCTACTCGATCACCGATCTCGACGCCTGGGCAGAACTCGGCCTGCGCCGTTCGACCAGCGATCCCGGCAAGGGCGTGGTCCATCCCGCACGGCGGATGGATGGATATACCGCCCCGGTGCGCCGCTGAACCGACCATGCACCGTGCTTCTGCCTTTCCAGCTTCAAGCCAACAGCTCGACCTGTTGGTCAGCGTTGGCGGCGATATCGCTGCCCGTGATGCGCAGGACCTGATGGCCTGGCCGTTCTTCAGTCTGGCCAAGTCGAAGCGGGTGCGCCCGATCGACTTCCGGATGGGTGAGGTCTCGATTCTGGTCGAAGCCACCGCCGAACACGGCATGGCGACGATCTGGGATGCCGACGTACTCATCTGGGTCGCGAGCCAGATCGTCGAGGCCCGCGATGCGGGACGCCCGACCTCGCGGCTGATCGCCGCCACCCCGCACGAGATCCTTGCCTTTACGCGGCGCGGCACCGGCAAGGCGAGTTACGAGCGTTTGAAAGCCGGGCTCGACCGCCTGCAATCGACCACGGTCGCGACCTCGATCCGCCAGCGTGACGCGCGGCGGCGGCATCGCTTTTCGTGGATCAACGAATGGAAGGAACGGGCCGACGCTTCAGGCCGTGCCACTGGCATCGAGATGATCGTGCCTGACTGGTTCTACGAAGGCGTGATCGACCAGGCACTCGTGCTGACGATCGACCCTGCCTACTTTGCGCTGACTGGCGGATTGGAGCGCTGGCTCTACCGCCTCGTCCGCAAACACGGCGGCAAGCAGAAGGGCGGATGGAGCTTCGATCTCCAGCACCTTCACATGAAGTCCGGCGCGCTCTCGCCGATCAAGCGCTTCGCGTTCGAACTGCGCGACATCGTCAAGCGCCAGGCGCTGCCAGGTTACAAACTCACGATCGAACACGCGCTCGGCCGCGAGCGGCTGAACTTCGTCGCGATCCCCATTCACTCGTTCGACACCGCCATGCGTCGCGTCGGCCTGCGCCCTGTGGATAAGTCATGATGCAGCACGGACTATCAGGAACCGCCAGAGTCGGACGATCAGGAACCGAAAGTTCGGACTATCGGGAACCGAAATCGCCCTCAAACCCGCAGAAATGCTGGCGTCCCGAGCCCCTTAACTTAGCTAACAAAGAATCCTTCGGATTCTTGCTAACGCAAGCGCGCCTGTGGACGGATGGTGACGCGCCGCCACGAAGGCCTGCCGAGACGAGGATGAACGATGACCCACAGCTGACCCACGTCACGCTGTTCTGGCGCGAAGGCAAGCACGAGGACTGGCTCAAGTTCGGCAAGCCCGTTGCCGACCGGATCGTCAGCCGAAGCCAGCGCATCGAGAGCTATGCGCCCGGCCAGGTGTTTGGCTTGGTGCGCTGGGCCAGCAACGACTATGGCACGATCCACTCCTCGCTCGACATCGTGCGGGCAGTGGAGCCACGCGAAGCCGCCACGCCCATCGCGCAGGTCGATCCCGGCGGCGAGGTCCTGCTCGCGGTTCATGGCTGGCCCAAGGTCGCGCAGGTCTTCCGCCTGATCGATGCCATCGAAGCGTCGGGCATTGACCCGTGCGAGGTCGCGCCTGACCATTGGCGGCACATCCACAACCGGATGGCCGCGCGCGAAGTGCCGCGCGCCTACACGCCGGCGCGGCATCGCGCCTGGCTCCAGCGCAAGGCGCTGTTGCCATGAAGCGCCGCACCTTGCTGCTCGCTGGCCTCGTGGCGGCTGCAACACTGGCGACGCTCGCCGTGCCAGTCTCGCGCTATGCCGTCTGGAACGCCAGCGCGAGCGTGCCGACTGGCCTCTACGCGATCCGGGGCAAGGCCAGTCTCCATGTCGGTGAGCGCGTCGCGGTTGAGCCGCCGCCTGCGCTACGCCGCCTGCTCGCGGCACGTGGTTATCTCCCAGCTGGCGTTCCGCTCCTCAAGCGCATCGCCGCCGTCAGCGGTCAGCGCGTCTGCCGCTTCGGTCACGGTGTGACCATCGACGGCGCTATTGCTGGCACCGCGCGTGCCCACGACCGTCTCGGACGTCCGCTTCCTGCCTGGTTTGGCTGCCGCACGCTGTGGACCGGCGAGCTTTTCGTGATGAACCCGGCGGCGCCTGACAGCTTCGACGGACGCTATTTCGGCGTGCTGCGCATAGCCGATGTGATCGGCCGCGCGACGCCCATCTGGACCGACGAAGCGGGCGACGGCGACCATCTGTGGTTTGCCGACCCCCGCTCCGATCTGCCCCCAAGTTCACCAACCAAAGGAGACTGACCCATGCGTATCGGAACATTTGTTGCCGCCGATGGCGGCTTTGCCGGACACCTCAAAACGCTGACACTCGACATCGATCTGGTCCTCGTCCCGGCTGAAAGCTCGGACAGCGAGAACGCACCGGACTTCCGGGTAATCGCCGGATCGGATGACCAGACACGCGAAGTCGGCGCGGGCTGGAAGCATGTCGGCGACAAGGCTGGCGACTATGTTGCAATCCAGATCGACGATCCGCTGTTCATTCAGCCGCTCCGCGGCAACCTGTTCCAAGGCGATGGCAACAGCCACGTCCTGGTCTGGTCGCGCCCGTCCAAGCGCGATGCGGCGGCCTGAGTGATGCGTGCCTTTGCCCCGCTCGCCTTCCTCGTTTCGGCATGCTGCCTGTTCGGTAACGCGCCTGCCTATGGACAGGTCGCTGCCGAACAGGTGCAACCGCGCACCGTCGAAATTGCTGCGCATGTGGCGGAAGCCTCGCAGCGCTTCGGCCTGCCCGAAAGCTGGATCTATGCCGTGATGCGCACCGAAAGTGCGGGCCGGGTCGGGGTGATTTCGCCCGCAGGCGCGATGGGGCTGATGCAACTCATGCCTGGAACCTGGGCGCGCCAGCGCGCCCGGTTCGACCTTGGCAGCGATCCTTTCGACCCGCGCGACAACATCATGGCGGGTGCCTCCTACCTTCGTGAGTTGTACGACAGCTACGGCACCTCGGGCATGCTCGCTGCCTATAATGCGGGACCGGGCCGCTACGAAGACTGGCGGGATCGCGGTCGCCCGCTACCCGCCGAAACGCGCGCCTATGTCGCCAAGATTGCGCCCGAGCTGCAAACGGCGAGCACGTTGACCGTCGTTGCTGGCGCATTGCCGGTACAGCCGGTGCGATTGTCTTGGACGCAAAGCCAGCTGTTTGCCGCGCGCTCCGAGAGCAGTGACGACGCATCCGGCAGCTACACCGCCGCCGCGCCGCTGCAACCAATTCGGGCTCAGAACGCCCCGTTCAATGGCCTCTTCGCGCCCGTTTTGGGGAGCGGGTCGCAATGATCGCACTTTTCATCCTGTGGCGTGTCATGGCGTGGAATGGCGGGCGATGGAGATGGATGAGGTCGGAAGGGAGGAAGGGGGAATTTCGATGGCCAGATAAAAGCGCCGCCGTCGGTGTGGGTGTAGGTGATTGGAACAAGACGATAATTTCAGCCATCGCACGAATGCTCCTGCTGGCTCTCCATCCACTTTTTGCCGCCTTTTCAACGCTGAATGCGCCGTCTGCATCTGAGACCCCTAAGTCTGCGGCACATTCACGATGAGTGACGACGATTTCAATATCCGGCCCGGCAAGGGGCGTAGCCGAGGCAGCGGCAGCGGTCGGCGTGCCCAATCATTCGTCGGCCAAGTCATCAGTTATTCGATGAAGGGTGGGCATCGCCTGTCGCGGTCACGGCATTCGGGCACGGGGCGCACGGCACGCGGACGGCGCGCTGGACTTGCCGCGCGCTCACGCCCGACGAACCGGCGCGTCGTCGTCAAGGCCCGTGTCGTCCGTCACAAGGGAGCACGCTTCCGCGCTGCACCGCTTTCCCGCCATGTTGCCTACCTCAAGCGCGACGGTGTCACCCGCGATGGTAAGGAAGCTGGCCTGTTCGATGCAGGGTCCGATGCGGCTGACGGCGATGCATTTGCTGGACGCTGCGAAGACGACCGCCACCACTTCCGCTTCATCGTTTCCCCCGAAGATGCCGCCGAGCTGGAAGACATGCGGATTTTCACCCGCGAACTCATGGGCGAAATGGCCCATGATCTGGACACCCCGCTCGACTGGGTGGCGGTCGATCACTGGAATACCGATAATCCCCATGTCCACATCCTTGTCAGGGGCCGGACCGAAGACGGCAAAGACATCGTCATCGACCGCGATTATATCCGGGCCGGCCTCCGCTCACGCGCCGAAGAGCGCGTCACCGTTGAGCTGGGTCCGCGCAGCGAGCGCGAGATTGACCGTTCAATGGCGCGCGAAGTCGAAGCCGAACGCTGGACCAGTCTTGATCGTTCGCTCCAACGGATAGCTGATGACAATGGCGGTGTCGTCGATCTGCGTCCTAATCTTTCAGGCTATGATCGCCCCAACCATAGCCACCTGCTTGGTCGCTCGGCCAAGCTCGAACGATTGGGCCTTGCCGATAGTATCGGCCCCGGCTGCTGGACATTGAAGCCCGGACTTGAGGAAACGCTGCGCGATCTTTCCATTCGGGGCGACATCATCAAGACCATGCACCGCGCGATGTCCGCCAGAGGGCATCGCGCCGACACAGGACGCTTTGCCCTGCATGATGAACTGGCCGCAGAGACGATGATCGGCCGACTGGTCGAACGCGGTCTCCACGATGAACTGACCGGCAGTGCCTATGCCGTTGTCGATGCCACAGACGGACGCACCCATTACCTGCGGTTCGGTGATATGGAGCAGACAGGCGATGCAAGGCCCGGTGCGATCGTCGAACTGGGTCAATGGCGCGATGCCCGAGGCAACGACCGGCAATCGCTGTCGGTCCGTTCGGACCTGGCGCTTACCGAGCAGATCAAGGCCCCCGGTGCGACATGGCTCGATCGCCAACTGGTTTCCCGCGAGCCAGCCCAAACCGCAGGCGGGTTCGGGGCCGAAGTGCGCGATGCCCTTGCCGCACGTTCGGAGCAGCTGGCGGCCGAAGGATTGGCGCGTCGGCAAGGGCAGCGCTTCGTCTTTGCCAAAGACCTGCTCGATGAGCTGCGAAGCCGCGAGTTGATCGATGCCGCCAAGTCCATCGCGGCCCGGTCAGGGCTTGAGCATATGCCAACCCGGCCTGGCGATCACCTTGCAGGTATATACCGGGAACGAGTCACGCTCTCCTCGGGCCGGTTTGCGATGATCGACGATGGGATGGGTTTCCAGCTCGTGCCGTGGCGGCCAAGCCTCGAACGCCATTTGGGGCAAGCCGTGGCGGGCACGATCAACGCGCGCGGCGGAGTCGACTGGAGCTTCACGCGCAGCCGGACGCTGGGGCTTTAGGCCATGTGATGTCGCCACACCGCACCTCGGCCTCTTCGCCAAACCTAGTCGTTTTTCGCCACGTTACGCCGACGAGCCTCCTGGCCTTGCGCCCGATCGCCAACCAATGATTGGACTGGCCCGAAAGGAGAAGCCGATGGCTGCAACCAAAATCCTGTGGGGTCAGATCCTCGCCGTTTTCCTGCTCGTGTTGACAGGCATCTGGAGCGCAACGCAGTGGACCGCGTCAGCGCTCGGCTACCAACCCGAGTTGGGGTTGCCCTGGTTCCAGCTCCTGGGCTGGCCGGTCTATCGTCCCTATGACTTTTTCTGGTGGTGGTTCAGCTACGATGCTTACGCCCCGCAGGTATTCGACACAGGCGGGATGATCGCGGTCACAGGCGGCTTTTCCTCCATCATCGTCGCCATCGGCATGTCGGTCTGGCGCGCCCGCGAACTCAAGACAGCCGCAACTTATGGCACGGCGCGTTGGGCCGATCGGCAGGAAATCAAAGAGGCGGGGCTGCTCGATGACAAGGGTGTCGTGCTTGGCCAATTCAACAACCAGTATCTGCGCCATGATGGTCCCGAGCACGTCCTCTGCTTCGCGCCGACGCGCAGCGGCAAAGGTGTCGGACTTGTCATCCCGACCCTGCTCACCTGGCCCGGCTCTGCCATCGTTCACGACATTAAGGGCGAGAACTGGACGCTCACCGCCGGCTATCGCTCCGGTTTCAGCCGTGTCCTGCTGTTCGATCCGACCAATGCCGATTCCGCCGCCTACAATCCCCTGCTCGAAGTTCGGCGGGGAACTTGCGAGGTCCGCGATGTCCAGAATGTCGCCGATGTGTTGGTCGATCCCGAAGGCAGCCTCGAAAAGCGCAACCATTGGGAGAAAACCAGCCATTCGCTGCTGGTCGGTGCGATCCTCCACATTCTCTACGCCGAGGCCGACAAGACCCTGGCTGGCGTTGCCGCCTTTCTGTCCGATCCCAAGCGTTCGTTCGAATCCACTCTCGCTGCCATGATGATGACGCCGCACCTAGGCGACGATGGCGTTCATCCCGTCATTGCCAGCGCGGCGCGCGAACTGCTCAACAAGTCGGAAAATGAACGATCAGGCGTACTCTCGACCGCCATCTCGTTTCTGGGCCTCTACCGCGATCCGGTCGTTGCGCAGGTAACGCGGCAATGCGATTGGCGGATCGCCGACCTGGTCGATGCCAAACGTCCAGTGACTCTCTACCTCGTCATCCCACCATCGGACATCAGCCGCACCAAACCGCTGATCCGCCTGCTGCTCAACCAGATTGGCCGCAGACTGACCGAGGAACTGGCACCCGACACCAACCGCCAGCGCGTGCTGATCATGCTGGACGAGTTTCCGGCGCTGGGGCGGCTGGATTTCTTCGAAAGCGCGCTGGCATTCATGGCGGGCTATGGCCTGAAGGCGTTCCTGATCGCACAATCGCTCAACCAGATCGAGCACGCTTACGGCCAGAACAATGCCATTCTCGACAACTGCCATGTACGGGTGTGCTTTGCGACCAATGACGAGCGCACCGCCAAGCGGGTCTCGGAGTCGCTGGGGACCGCAACCGAGCTTCGCGCCATGAAGAACTATGCCGGACACCGGCTATCCCCTTGGTTGGGGCATCTGATGATCTCAAGGTCCGAAACCGCCCGCGCGCTGCTCACTCCGGGCGAGATCCAGGATTTCCCCAAAACCGATGAAATAGTCATGATGGCGGGCACGCACCCAGTTCGCGCAAAGAAGGCGCAATATTATAGGGACAGGCGGCTCGCCGCCCGCGTGATTTCTCCACCCGAAGTCCGCGCTGCCGGCAAGAATGCAGGCGCGCGCCACGATTGGCAGGGTCTGGTCGCCAATGTGCCGGCGGCAGCCAAACACAGGAGAACGGCCAAGGACCACTCCGATAGCGACCAGGTCAACTCGGGTATCCGCACCGAACCCGAATTGCCGATCCACGAGGACATCGCACCGCCGCCCAAGCCAGTCGCCAAGGAGTTCGACTTCGATCGAGACGAGCAGACCGACGATGATGCCACACGCAATCGGCGCTTGCAGGAACGGATGCGCGGCAACGCCAGGCAGGCCTCTCTCGATCCCGCCGATGGGATCGAACTGTGAAGTCCGGCAATCGCATAAAGCACACATTCCGCCTGCCGCCCGACATCTCTCGGCAACTCGCCGAAATTGCCATCCGCAAACGCGCAACGCAGGCGTCGATTGTCGAAGCTGCCATTGCGTCGTTTCTGTCACCCGATGGTTCCGAACGGATGGAAGCAGCCGTCACCCGTCGCCTTGATCGGCTAACCAAGCAGAATGAACGGCTGGAATTTCAGATCGAGCTGACGAATGAGGCATTGGCGCTTTTCGTCCGCTTCTGGCTCACGGCGAATCCACCAATACCCAATGGCACATCGGCCACGGCGCAGGCGCAAGGCAAAGAGCGTTACGCGGGATTTGTTGAGGGGTTGGCTCGAAAGATGGAGACCGGACCGAAGCTCTCAGAATCTTTGATACGGAATCGTTCACCGGGCGCAGCCGATTGATTGCAAAGTCAGGTCCCATGAACAGACTGTATTCGACATGAGCTTGTGAAAGCTGATGCTCACCTTGAAGCAAGGTAAGCTGCCGCCGCATCAAAAATTCGTTGCGCTTCATCGGCCCCCATTTCGCCTTCAATTACGAAGCTAACCGCCTTAAGCATCTGGTCAGGTGGCCAATCCATCGGCTCAGCACCACTGCTTCCCTCGGCCGGTCCAGCCCCGCCGCCTCCTGCTTCCGCTTCTTCCGCTGAAGGGTCGTGATCGGCGCCATCGTCGTCGGCATCTTCGGGCCTCGGCTCATCCACGTTTTGACTAGGCACGTCGGGTTCTGGACGCGTGCGAGCGCGAAGTCCCGCCAGCTTCTCCTGAAGCGTCTTGAGGCGGGAGATGTGACTTCCAACTTCGTCGGGATCACCTCCGGTCAACTTGTCGGGCTTAAGGCGTGCGAGCAAACGAGTGATAATAGCCGCAACGCGATCGGCTGCGGCAGACTCAATCCACTCGACTTCCATCGAGCGCGATAAACTGCCAATTTCAGCATCGATTGATCGCAATGCCGTTCGACTCTTTGATGCTTCACGAACGAGCGTCACGACGCGCTTTGCAACTTTTGCCTTCACATCGTTACGGATCTGGCGCCACGCTGCACTGTCTTCGAAGCCGTCACGGCGCGCATTTGGTATGACTGCCGGGTTGGTGATGAAAATCTCGCCAACCGCGTACCGCTGGAGACGGCCTTCGGTTCCGCCCAACGTCAATTCGGAGCCGATCGTTTCAATGAGATCCGAGCCATCGATCTGGATATTTTTCACCCGGAACCTAACGCCCGCTACCATGTCGTCGGAGAGTTCGCCCTTGAAATTTGAGCGGGCCACCCAGCCGTGCCAACCTAGCTCGGCATTGTTAATTAGCTCGATGTCGCTCACCGTTGACGGCTTCCGCAGATCGCTCGTGGGAGTGGCGTCGTCATAGGCCTTCAAAATCTGCGTGCGTTCGCGCTTGTAGCGAGTCTCCACTTCAATCGAGCCGATGGGATGTCCAACAGTTGCCGCAAAACTCCGAATGCGCGGGGCGAATGTAAATCTATCCGAGTAATCGGTGGGACAGACTTGGCGCAAATACGGAACGAGTTTCTCGATCTCGGCGAATTCAAGACCAACCCCTGTAAGGCCGATCATTTCGACCTCTGTCCCGTGCGCATCAGCGGGAGCAGGGCGAGTGTCACTTGTAGAACAAAGGCGGATCACCTCGCGGATATCCTGAAAATCAGCGCTTGGCCGCATAAACCCGCGCAGCCGACCGCAATCAAATTCGACGATAGTCGAGCATTCTTCGCCAGGCGCCGACGTAGTAAAACGAAGTGTCGTGCAATAAGCTATACCGGCAAGTCGTCCGATTCCGCGGAACCCGGCATTTAGGGTTGATCGCTTGGTGCTGGCACCGACAGAGACGAGAATTCCCACTGCATGAGCCGCAGCTATGCCTGTGCCGTCATCTTTGATCGTTATCGAGGGGCGGCTCTGCGAGCCACTGATCGAAATGATCACCGTCCCGTCGCTTACACCAATAAGTTCGTCGGATCGGGCGGAGCGAATCGCATCATACCCATTCTGGACGTATTCCCGAATGCAGTGGCGCGGGTCCTCGTACATCCCGGTCGTGAGGGACTCGAGAGAGTAGGAACCTACGATTACCGAGTCCGCAGGCACTTGGGATTTGGTCATCGCAGCAATTCCCCGCTGTTTGGACCCCAGGCGACAAACCCAATCCGTTCGGGCAACTCGATCTGAAAGTTGGTCGGTCCTTCGAGTGTCAAAATCGAATCAGGCACTACGAATTCGCGCGCAATTGCAGCGAGCAGGTCGGTGACCGGCATTTCTTCACTTCGCCCGCCACTTATCAGCTGCCGCGATTCAGGCGCGTTCATTTCAAGCAAATCCTTGCCGTCGGCTTGGCAGCCAAGGAGCCGGCTTCCATTTAGTTGAAGTTCGATAGGGACGGTTCGTTCTGGCTCACCTGGCAAAGCAAGATAGAGTTTTCGAAATGGATCAAGTGTCGTCGAAATCGTTGCCGTGTAGGCAACGCGTGTACCCACATCACCGGCATGATCGAAGAGTATTCCGGTTATATCACTGTGTGCCGCAGGTTTTTTGGGCTCACCATTCTCATCGAAATACGTTTCGCCAAGCATGCCTGCCAAGAGATTTGCGCGGATTTCAGCACTACAATCAGCACCGTTCAAAACAAACTGAGCAAGTTCTATCGGCTTCAAAGCGTCATCATTTGAAGCTGCGACAATACCGCGCCCAATTTGCTTGGCTTGGGAGGCGTCAACACCATGCATCAGTTCGGTCAACGCGCCGGCAGCTGCGTTGGTTACCGTCCATCCTTCGGCGCGGAGCCCTGCTACGGCCTGCCACACAGGATCCTTGGCGTCTTCATCCGACGTCTCGAACATCATGTCCGATGACCCGAAAGTCAATGCGATGGGCTCGCCCTCGACAGCTTCACCCCTACGTTCTGCACGTGCGTCCTTACTGGTTCCCTTCGGCGTGCCTACGTCCGGTTGCAACGCTCGAACAAGATTTGCTACACGCGCGCCGTGGCCTGTGCGTAAGATCTGTGTCAGCATTTCAAGCGAGATGACGTGAACGCCCTCGAGATGGGGGCAGCGCGATTTCGCTTCTTGCGTCAAAAGCGGTAATGGCAGTGTAATGAGACCTCCATTCTGCTGGAGACCACCATCGTCATTGGTCACGCGTTCGGGATTATAAACCCAATCCTTCTTGGTGTTATCCCGAGTGACTATCACGAGGTGTTTGGCAGCAGGCGAGCCACAATCTTGCAAGGCTTCTAACCACATGATTAGATCGCCAAAGCGATTGCGTCTCTTTCCCTTTAGCTGCGCTCCGGCATCGCCTTCCTCGGCTTCCGAATTCGCGGTTTTCACTCCACCGTCGCCAAAGCCAGGCGGCACATCATGAGTGTAGCGCGCTTCTCCAGTCCGATTCACTTCAACATAGATTACGGTCATGTCCGAGGCTAGCGCATGGCCCGCAATGAATGGCAGCAATCGTGCGTTAGCATCGTCATGTCCGGGGTCGATTCGTTCAGTGCGCTTGACCAGAACCTCGCTGGACGCAAGGAATGCATCGAGCTCATTCGTGAACTCTTCCATGCTCATGTCATCAAATGTGCGTTCGTCAACGTACCGCAGACTCTCAGCACGAAATCGCGTGATGTGCCTGCTGAGTGTGCTCGCCGTCTTTGCTAGCGGCCATTTGGTCCTCTGCGCCCGAGTATGTTCCCATGTCTCCTTCGCGGACCAAACTGGGATGCGCACCTTGTCCCCGAACGCATCAAGTGCGTGCAGCAATTCCTCGCGCGCACTTCGGCTCATTTCATAACAATGAATGAGCACGCTCGCGTCAACATATACGCGCGCGCCATCCGAGCGGAAGGCCTCCTGAATTTGGCGCATACAATCGGAGCGGGATGGCGCGATTTCGGGAAATATCATGCTCTAAATAGAACCATCTAGAAGGTCTATAAGTCCAATTTGCACAATTGCTGATCCAGTTTCGAGAGTCGAGGGGAGAATGCCGGTAAACACTCCAGTGTCGTCAACTTGCACGATTCCAGATCGCGCGCACAGGCCGCAAACCGCGCAATTCCCTCAGGCGGATAAACGCTGAATAATTTTATCCACGAGCGATTTCGCCACGATACGGTTACCCGAGCATTCGTAGATCAAGTTGAAGACTTGGCGATATGTCTCCCGCTGGTCTCTCGAAATCATTGCGAGCGGGTCGACATCGTCACCATCACCGATACAGGCGAGGTCGGCCTCGATAACGGCAATCCTTGCTGCCATATCCTCCTGAACGTGACTCTCTATTGACTCGGCACCCATCACTTTACGCATTCGTCCTAAAGCCTGACTCACACGCCCCATTTCGGCCGCTTGCGCACCCAAAGACATCGCCCCCTGCGCGATTACTGACAGCCGTTCGTTTGCCTCTCGTTCGGTCAGTTCGAACTCACGCAATTTCGATCGGAGTGTTGAGCTCGTGCGGCAGCGCCTTGCAACTTCCCGACCGATCGGGGACAGTTGATTTACAAGGTTTGCGTAGTGAGCATTAGCCTCAAAATCGTCACGTCGGCCATTGGGGACGATGCGCCTGTCAAATACATGGACTTCACCCACAGTCCACGAGTTGAAGCGGCTCTCAGGAAATATCTGCTCCATGATCGTGTGATCTCCGATTTGGATATTGCCAGCCCGAACGCGCAATCCTTTCACCAAAGCAGCCGACGGTATTGCGCCCTTGTAATCGTGATGTGCGAACCAAGCCACCGCAGCGAGGCCACCATCCATTCCAGGCACCTCGACGATAACGAGTTCTTGAATATCCGTCGTACTGGCACCTAACGAAATGGCGTTGCGATGCGGCCGTGTGATCGGCTGCCCCCCGTTTATGGTGACCTGAATTTCTCCGGGAGGCGCTACGGCCCGTAAGGCGTCCAAAATCGCGCCACCATGCAGGAATTCGTCAGAGAAGGGCACCGGAGCTATCTGGGCAAGATAGGCCTGCACTGCCTCAAGATCCAGAAGTCGGTCGCCCCGCTGGCGCACAATCCGTCCGATCTCGACTTCGAAGAAGTGGTCGGGGTAGTCTTCGGCAGGTTGCGTTTGAACATCGACTACAGCAGCCACAACGGCGGCAAGATCTCCTGAGCCGGAATCAGCAAGGGCCTCGCGTAGTCGACGGCCATCCCAGGTAACCTCTGTAACGATATCCTCGCCCTTCGCCCGGGTGCGAAAAATCAAATATTGGGCATACCCGAGCGCAGAGAGTCGACCTACACCTCGAAAGCCGCGCGCACTTGTGCCACGTTTCCCGCTGCCGCCAAGAGCAAGCAATCTGTCGAGAACCTCCGCACGAGGGATACCAACGCCGTTATCCCGTATGCGAACTGAGCGCTTGCTCTGGTCGAGAGAAATCTCCACTTGACCAGCCTCTCCACCGGTCAACAGCCCGCTCCGGCGGGCCTCATCGATCGAATCTGCGGCGTTTTGGAGGTATTCTCGATAAGCGGTAAGTGGCTCGACATACATTGCCGACGATATGAGCTCGATAACATCTTTGCCGACGCGAACGTCGAGGGCGGTGGGGCTATTGTCTTCGCGGGCCATTTCATTCATTCTCATGCGGCAACTGAGGGCATCACCGAATCCGGTGCCTCGGACGTGTCTTCGTAGTCTAGGCCCGCATCCTCGACGCGCTCGTCTTCTGCCAGACCACGATTGACCTCTTCGGCCACAGCTGCGCGCTTGGACTGCCACACCCCAAGCCACTGCTCTTTCGGTCTCGGAATGTAGAACGGGAGGACTGCTCGCAGCGCGTCAGAATCAGCATCGTCACGAAGCTTATGGAAGTGCCGTGGGTCGCAAGAAGAGAGTAGTCCAAGCAGTTCCGACCGGTCGGTTTCGGTCAGGCGATTAAATGCGTGTTGAAAATCCTCGAACTCGGCGCGACCTGGACCATTCTCGTACCAGTCGCGATTGAAGATGAAATCGTGTGGCATCGAAAGGATACGCTCATAGTCAGCGAACGTGTCGCCAAATGCGCGCTTAAAGAAGTCGGGAGCGCCGCTGACAACGCCGTGTGTCGCTTGCAAGATGAGTTGCATGGAACGGAGCTGAAATCTGGTCCATTTCTCACCGATATGTCCCCTGTCCGGACGATCTGTAGGCTGGAAGCGCATTGGAAAGGACCATATGCGCACTCCCAGTTCTTCGTTGAGCGTAACGTTGAGGCGCATCCGTTCGAACAGATCATCCGGACCGTCGTGGAAATTGTAGAGCATGTAGTTCGACAGCTCATTTAGTCCGAACTCGTGCGCGTACCTGACTGCCTGCTCGTAGGGTTTGCGAACTCCAAGGTGGTCAAAAGCAATACGCAACGGGCGTAACGCTATCGATGAGAGCTCGCGAAGATACATCGGATCCTTGCACAGGATGCGCGCGTCGACTCCTTGGTTGAAGTCGACACGGCGCTGCACGGGAATCCTCTGTCCCGGTCGCAACAGTTTCGCGCCAGGCGTAAAGCCAAGATCGCGGATCTCCGCGATAATTTCCTTGAATCGCGGGGAGGCAACCACGTTATTGTCCATGAGGATCAGGTCTTTGCGAGGTCCATAGAGCTCATCGATTGCTCGCACCGTTGCCGTGAGCGAGTCTGTATCCCTCTGCATGCCCTCGAGCTTGGGAACACCACAGAAGTGACATTTCCGGATGCAGCCCCGAGACGTGTAGGCAAAATATGCGTCTCGGACAGGGTATTGGTATTCGATCTGCTCGAGGATTGAGTAGTCGGGGATCAGGTCCTCAATCGGCTTGCCAGAGAGGTCGTCTGAGTAGAGTTCTTCGGCGAAATCGTCGAGCTGGAGAGACACTGCTGGCGGCTCAGTAAGCAGGCCTTTGATGAAGCGCACTCCATGCCAACGTCGCTCGTCCAGGAAACGTTCATGCATCAGAGAGGCGGCGATGCCGCCCACGAAGACTTTATCCGCTTGGCCATTTGCAACCTGGAGTGCGAAGTCGATCGTCTCAGCTATTTTCGGATACTCGAAAGAAAATAGCGTCGTGACATAGATGCGGTCCCATGCCTGATTCAGCACTGTGCGGTCGCGACCCTTGACGAACCGGACACGATCGTTCTTGCCGCGCGGGCCGTGATACTGAGCGATCTTCATAAGACCGAGCGGAGGATATTTGTTCTTGTAGTCGGGCTCGATGAGCAGGATATTGCGATCAGCCATTGGCCACCTTCAGAAGAGAACGGCGCCGAAGTTGACGCAGGATTTCGGCGGCACGCTTGGCACCACCTTCGCCGCCGAGGCCGGCGAGCGGACCGTCTCTGCCCCAATCAAGTAGCGGCGCTAGGTCACCTATGATCGCCGCGAAGTATGGCACATCGCACCGCGCCCCGCCCGGAGCCTCAAGCACGAAGTCCGCAGCAAGCTCGGTAAGCGCGTAAACGCCGATGCCTTTAGTCACGAGACTCTTACGCGGCTTCGAAAACGCATCGGGCATGACAAGTGCCACAGCACGCCAGAAATCGTGAGAGATACGTGCCATTTCCTCGGCCGAACGCGGCTTCAATCGTTTGGTGAGGATGCGGCACGCCTTCTGCATTGTGCGAAGCGAAGCACGCCGGTCAAGGCCAGAGACCTGATTGCCGCCCAAATCGAGGCGATTGAACCAGGGCGAAGTGGCCTCGTTCTTGAGATGAAGTGCCACCAATAGCTCTGGTCGCTCGCTCGCAAGGTCCGAACACAGCTGGGCATCATGGAAGTCAAGCAAGCTGTTAGACAGACCCTTTGCCTTGCCGTTGATGATCCCGAATATCTCCATCTCCTCGCGCTCGGAGAGGCCAACGAAAGTCATGAACGGCAGCTCCACGTCGAGATCCGACAAATGGCCGAGCCGGTGCTGACAATCCACTTGTGCCAAGGGGCGCGCTTCATCACTCAATCTTAGCGAAACCAAGTCGCCCATCTCTTCAACATGCCAGCCCTCACCATCCCGCCCGCGAAGGTTGAAAGTGAGGGGAATTGTGGCACTGCCCGGCTGCTGAACGTAGCGTCGAAAATCGAGGCTGTGGCGTGAGTTAAGGCGCCGCTGGTAGCCACGGCCAGACGCCTCATCTAAGACATCAGCAAAGCTGCGAGAGTGCAAGGTGCGCGCTGAGGCGAAACCGAGTAAGACCGGTCGGTCAAGTGATTGCCCTCGCATGCACGTCAGTGTCGTTCCCAGATCCATTTGCATCTCCACGCTGCCAAATCTGCAGCGCAGCAATGCAAATAGCAATGTCGAGGGTGGCTGTCGATCCCAAATGAGGCACGCTTTGGCGCAAGCGCGTTCATTCGATCCCTAGCTTCCTTTTGTCAATTAACTCATTCAGTTTCTTAGAATTTTCGCCCAATATCATTCATCTCGAACCGGGCGCAGCCGCCGATTTCTTTGGGCCGCAATCTCGACGAGCTTCTTCCGGAAACGTTTCAGCGAGCTCTGGCGCTGTGCACGCCGTCGGAAGTTACCCGTGCGCCCGTTGGCTGAAGTCCTACTTCCCAGGGATATGGGACTCTACCTTGTCGTAAGTGTCATTCACAAACTTAACCTGCTCTTTGCTGAGCAGCCCCTTCTCTGGGTGAGCCGTATACTGACGAATGTCGTTGAGTGCTTTGATCCACTTCGTACTCTCTTTTTTATTGTCAGGATCCTTGTACCCTAGCGAAAGTGTTGTACGGAACAGGTCCCAGTTGGCGACTGCGATATCCTGGTAATTAATGAGATAGAGATGAGACTCTTCGTCGCCTTCGCGGTTCTTCTTCTCCCATTCCTGCGTACATGACAAACGGATGGTCAGCGGAACACCTTGAGTCCACCACGCCTTGTGGTCGCGACCGAAGTGATCCTTCAACGTCTCGATAACGTAGTTGAACAGCTTCTTGTGGATCTGGGTGACCTTGGTCGCCGCCGCGTCCGCGCCGGCTTCATCGCGCGAGGCGAGATACTCCTGCAGACCAAGCGGACGGAAGTCAGACAACTTGGCCTGAATATAAGCTTCCATGCCGTAAGACTGTTGTCTGACGGCGGTGAGTGAAGAGCCGATCTTTCGGAATGCTTGGATGTCGCTCTGCGCTGAGGTGACAAACTGTTCGACCAAAGCAGAAATATAAGGCTTCAGCTCGTTGAATGTTTCCTCTGCATTGAGAAGACACAAGTCGATCCCTGCAGTTTGCCGCACGTGCTCTGCAACATCCTGAACCACGAGGAAAATAGCCCTGAGGCCATTGTTGGTGCAGACGTAGCCCGTCGGGCTGTCACCTGAAGCCCATTGGCCAGGCAATTGTTCCGAGAAAAGTGCGAGACAGTCGGTGAGGACTGACAAACTCTTCTTGAGATTTGCGTCGTAGTTCAGAGGGTTGCCTGTCGATAGCGGTCCTGGAACAATCACGCCCTTGAGCGGACTGCCGATCAGTCGCGCTATCTTAAGCCCGTCCCGGATCGACGTTTGGGTCAGGCACCGAACGCTTGTCTTCCTAGTGCCGGAGACAACCATGCGGTCGAACAACGGTGAAGCCTTATCCTTGTTGAGCCTGTAGGCGATCCGCGACAGCAGCGCTTGGAAGGCTTCCTCGACGTCGTCGGATTTCCAGTGCAGGTCCGAGTAGAGTTCGACCAGAAGACCCGTCTTGACCTTCACCTGCTTGCTGTTGATGTCGATGAACAGGTCCATCTCTTCATCGGCCGGGAGGTTAACGTAGGCAAGCACCGGCAGGACGGTCTCGTCGGATTTGAACCCGCCAGTCTCGCGCGCATAGGCATAACCGTAAAGCCGGTGCTGACCATCAATGACCCACGCAGAGGCATAGATCGTCGGCAGGTGCAAAACCCCAAGAATTTCTTCGCCGATGGTTTCCTTTTTATCGAATTGCGGCTCCTTCTTCCCTGGAATCTTGAGATTCACGACAATGTTTGTCGGGAATTTGCCTCCCTCGTTAATATACTTGGCAATGCCCTTCAGGCGATCTGATTGGAGCATTCGCTGGTACGTATCGAGGTTCTCTACGTCGCGGCTGCCCTTGTGGCCGACATATGCGATCTTCATCAATTCCTCTGGCCTGATCAGGAAGGTGAAGAACGGTCTGCCGCCTTAAGGTGCTGGGTCAGTTGCTTGTAATAATCAATCAACTGGTCCGAAAGGACCGCGATCTGGTACTCTTTACACTTCTCCATGTCGGCTTCACCCCAGACGATATTTCTGGTGGCGATGGCAAATTTTATCTTCAGTTTCCTCTGGCTCCCGTAGTGGAGCTTAATGCTTTTTTGCGCTGTTTCCCGCAGTGCTCGGATTTTTTCGATCAAATCGGCCATATTTTTGCGGCCGACAGTGGCCTTCTGGCGGCATTCAACGATGACTACCGTCTCGTCGTCTTTTGCGAATACATCGATCTGGCGCGGATTTAGACCATCTTCGACCGCAATCGTGAACAGTCTGCCTTTGTTAAGCTCCTTGAATCCCATCTGGGCAAGGAGAGACCACATTTCATCTTCGAGTTGTTCATGTGCCGGTTTGGATTTTGCAAGCCTGGTCGATTTCTTGTTCTTCTTGACGACGCGCCAACCATCCTGCTCTTCAAGCACAACTTTTTCTGCTATCAGCTTGCGTGTTGAACCGGTAACAGTGTGGAAAATATCCCTGCTTTTGCGCTGACGCAATTCAGAGTCCACTTCATCCCCGGTTACAATGGGGCCCAATATGTCATCGGCCATCGTGGTTTTCCCCCCAAACGTCATCGCTTGACTAGCAACTGCAGACACCACGAGGAAGGCCAAACCTTTGCCAGCAGTGTGTTCTGTGCAAAAAGTTGGCAGATATCGGCTTGGATAGGCCTGATGGGAAAACGCAAGGGGCTGGGATGTCTGCACTGGGTTGGTTGGTTGCTGAAGAGGCACTTCGGCTTCTCAAATGCGCATATCCGCCCATGTACGTCCCGGTGGCGAGGCCGCATTGTACCTTGGCACTGGGAGTCGACCGCAGCATCAAATTGCCCGCGCCGCGCAAAGCAATCGTCTTCGCGAGAGTCGATGATCCCGGCGGTGTAGAGGTGCTCCTGGTGCGCATAGACGCGGCTACGGTTCGCCCGGATGGGGCGGTGTTCCATATTACTTGGTCGCTGGCCGTAGGCCGCAAGCCCAGAGACAGCCACGTCGCCATCCGTGATTGGCCAGCTACGCTGCGCCACGAGCCCATCGAAGTTGATCTAGTGCCTGCGCGCTTTTGAAGGTCGGAAGCTGGCAATGAACATGCCGTTCGCTTCTTAAGCTTCGCTGGCTTGCGACAGCCCAATTCGCTTGTTGCCAAGGGCTCAATAGGTGTCCTCTTGATCCGCCTCGCAGGCGTTGCCGCTTCTCGGCCACGCACTTCTCGAGGCATCCATGGGCGTCACCAACATCCGAACAGAACCATCAACGCGCGGGGCGCGCATGCTGCGCACTGCCCTGGGGCCGGAGATTGCCGCATGGCTTGAAGACGCCTCGGTCATCGAGGTCATGCTCAATCCAGACGGTCGGCTGTGGGTCGACCAGCTAGGTGCCGGGATCGCCGATACGGGGCGGGAGATGTCCGCCGCCGATGGCGAACGGATCATCCGGCTGGTGGCGCATCATGTTGGGGCCGAAGTCCATGGTAAATCTCCGCGCGTTTCGGCGGAGCTTCCCGATACGGGCGAGCGGTTCGAGGGGCTGCTGCCTCCGGTCGTGGCCGCGCCAAGCTTTGCGATCCGCAAGCCGGCCGTCGCGGTATTCACGCTGGGCGACTACGTCGCGGCCGGTATCATGACTGCGTGGCAGGCCGAGGCGCTAGTCGCCGCCGTTGCTGCCCGCAAAAACATCCTGGTCGCAGGCGGCACTTCAACCGGCAAGACCACGCTCACCAACGCCCTGCTCGCAGAAGTCGCCAAGACCGATGATCGCGTCGTCCTGATCGAAGATACGCGCGAGTTGCAATGCGCCGCGCCCAACCTTGTGTCGCTGCGGACCAAGGACGGTGTTGCGACCCTCTCCGATCTGGTCCGCTCGGCGTTGCGCCTGCGGCCCGATCGCATCCCCATAGGCGAGGTTCGCGGCGCGGAGGCCCTTGACCTGCTGAAGGCGTGGGGAACTGGCCACCCCGGCGGCGTTGGCACCATCCATGCAGGTTCCGCGCTCGGAACGCTGCGGCGGATGGAGCAGCTGATCCAGGAAAGCGTGGTCACGGTGCCTCGCGCACTCATCGCCGAGACCATCAATGTCATCGCCGTGTTGGTCCGAGACGGCACCGGGCGGCGCTTGTCCGAACTCGCCGAGGTGCGCGGACTCGATAACCGTGGCGATTACCAGATCCTCCCCATCACCCCTGAACCCCAAGGAGACCCTTCGTGACCAAGACCCTTTCGCGCGTCCGCGCCTGCCTTTCCGCCACCCTGCTCGGCGGCTTTGTAGCGCTTTCTATCACCAGTCCCGCCCATGCGGCCGGTTCGTCGATGCCGTGGGAAGCGCCGCTCCAGTCGATCCTCGAATCCATCCAGGGACCGGTCGCCAAGATCATGGCAGTGATCATCATCATCGCAACCGGGCTGACGCTGGCGTTCGGCGATACTTCCGGCGGTTTCCGCCGCCTGATCCAGATCGTCTTCGGTCTGTCGATCGCCTTCGCCGCCTCGTCCTTCTTCCTGTCGTTCTTCTCGTTCGGCGGCGGGGCACTGGTCTGATGGACGCTGTGCCACCCGAAGCTGTGCCGGGCTTCGTCGTCCCGGTCCACCGGGCGCTGACCGAGCACATCCTGCTTGGCGGCGCGCCGCGAGGGCTGGCGATCGCTAATGCGACCCTCGCCGGCGCGATCGGCCTCGGCCTGCGCCTGTGGTTCGCCGGGATCGTGTTCTTCGCGGTCGGCCACATGGTCGCGGTTTGGGCGGCACGGCGCGACCCGCAGTTCGTCGATGTCGCGCGGCGGCATCTGCGCTTTCCCGCATATCTGAGGGTGTGAAGCCATGCTGTCGCTTCGCGAATACCGCAACAAGGCCGACCGGCTCGCGGACTTCCTGCCCTGGGCTGCGCTGGTCGCGCCCGGCGTGGTGCTCAACAAGGATGGCAGCTTCCAACGCTCCGCGCGCTTCAGGGGTCCCGACCTCGACAGTGCGACGCCTGCCGAGCTGATCGCGACGACTGCGCGTTTGAATAGCTCTCTGCGGCGGCTTGGCTCGGGCTGGGCGATTTTCGTCGAGGCGGTGCGTCGCCCGGCGCAGGACTATCCGGAAAGCAACTTTCCCGATCCGGCCTCGGCGCTGGTCGAGCGCGAACGCGCGGCGCAGTTCGCCGAGGAAGGGGCGCATTTCGAGAATGGATATTTTCTGACGCTGCTGTGGATGCCGCCCGCTGAGGACGCCGCGCGCGCGGAAAGCTGGCTTTACGAGGGCAAGGCCGAGAAGGGCGTTAACCCGCGCGAACTGCTCGCTGGATTTATGGACCGCACCGAACGGCTGCTGCGGCTGATCGAAGGCTTCGTGCCCGAGGTCGCCTGGCTCGATGATGGCGGGACGCTGACTTACCTGCACAGCTGCATTTCGACACAGGCACAGCGTGTTCGCGTTCCTGAAACGCCGATGCACCTCGACGCGCTGCTAGCTGACGAACCGCTGATTGGCGGGCTCGAACCGCGGCTTGGTAGCGCGCATCTGCGGACGCTCACCGTGATCGGCTTTCCGAGCATGACCTTCCCAGGGCTGCTCGACGAACTTAACCGGCTGGCCTTCGCCTATCGCTGGTCGACCCGCGCGGTGATGCTCGACAAGACCGACGCAACCAGGTTGCTCGGCAAGATCCGGCGGCAATGGTTCGCCAAGCGCAAATCGGTCGCGGCGATTCTCAAAGAAGTGATGACCAACGAGGCATCGACCCTGCTGGATTCGGATGCGTCGAACAAGGCGGCCGACGCCGATTTGGCACTGCAGGAGCTCGGTGCCGATCATGTGGGGCAAGCCTATGTCACTGCGACCGTGACCGTCTGGGACGAGGATGCAAGCCTTGCTGCCGAGAAGCTGCGTCTGGTCGAGAAAGTCATCCAGGGCCGCGACTTTACCATAATCACCGAGGGCATGAACGCAGTCGAGGCCTGGCTCGGCTCGCTGCCGGGTCATGTCTACGCCAACGTCCGTCAACCACCGATCTCGACGCTCAACCTCGCCCACATGATCCCGATCTCAGCGGTGTGGGCCGGGCCGGAACGGGACGATCACTTCAATGCCGCCCCATTATTTTATGCGCGGACCGAAGGCTCGACCCCGTTCCGGTTTTCACTTCATGTCGGCGATGTCGGCCATACGTTGATCGTCGGGCCGACAGGGGCGGGCAAGTCGGTGCTGCTGGCGCTGATGGCGCTGCAGTTCCGGCGTTATGATCGCGCTCAGGTGTTCGCCTTCGATTTCGGAGGCTCGATCCGCGCTGCCGCGCTCGCCTGCGGCGGCGATTGGCAGGATCTTGGGACCAGCCTGGCCGACGATGGTGCCGGCGCGGTGCTTTTGCAGCCGCTGGCGCGGATCAACGAGCCAGCAGAGCGCAATTGGGCAACCGAATGGCTCCAGGCGATACTTGCCGCTGAAGGCGTTACCGTCGATCCCGCGACCAAGGAACATCTCTGGTCGGCGCTGACGTCGCTTGCCACTGCGCCGGTCGCCGAACGGACACTCACAGGGCTTGCTGTGCTGCTCCAGTCGCAAGCTTTGAAGCAGGCGCTGGCACCCTATTGCATCGGCGGGCCGTTCGGACGGCTGCTCGATGCCGAAAGCGAACATCTGGGTGAAGCCAGCTTCCAGGCCTTCGAGACCGAGGGGCTGACCGGCTCGGCGGCAGCCCATGCCGTGCTGTCCTACCTGTTCCACCGGATCGAGGGTCGGCTCGATGGTTCCCCGACGATGATCATCATCGACGAGGGCTGGCTGGTGCTCGACAGTCCCGCGTTCGCCGCGCAGCTGCGCGAATGGCTCAAAACGCTGCGCAAGAAGAACGCGAGCGTGGTGTTTGCGACCCAGAGCCTCGCCGACATCGAAAGCTCGGCGATCGCGCCCGCCATCATCGAAAGCTGCCCGACCCGCATCTTCCTGCCCAATGAGCGCGCGGTCGAACCGCAGATATTGAGCATCTATCGCCGCTTCGGTTTGAACGACCGGCAGATCGAAATCGTCGCTCGGGCGACCCCCAAACGCGACTATTACTGCCAGTCGGCGCGCGGCAATCGGCTGTTCGAGCTGGGCCTGGGCGAGGTAGCGCTCGCCTACACGGCCACTTCGTCAAAGACCGACCAGCTCAGCATCGACGAATTGACCGAAGCGCATGGGACTGAGGGCTTTGCCGCCGCCTGGCTGCGTCATCGCGGCCTCCAATGGGCCGCCGACATGCTGCCGGTGCCAGAATGCTCGGGCAATCCCATCCCCCCGCCCAGAAGGGCCAACCCAAGGAGTAACCGCCATGAAGTCCTCCCGCTTTAGCCACATGCTCGCCGCCGGTGCCGCAGTGCTGTCGATGACCGCGACCGCGCTCGTCCCCGCACCAGCCTATGCCCAGTTCGGCGGCATCGTCTTCGATCCGAGCAATTACTCGCAGAACATCCTGACGGCCGCGCGCACGCTCGAACAGATCAACAACCAGATCCGTTCGTTGCAGAACCAGGCGACCTCGCTGCTGAATGAGGCGCGCAACCTCGAGAAGCTGCCGCAGACCATCACCGCGCCGCTCATGCAGCAGATCAGACAGACGCAGGCGCTGATCGCCCAGGCCCAGCGCATGGCCTACGATGTTCAGGACATCCAGACCAAGTTCGGCGCGCAGTACAAGAGCATCGACCTCTCCGCGTCGCAAGCGACGCTGGTGCAAGGCGCCGAGGCGCGCTGGTCCAACAGCGTCGCCGCTTTCGAAGATGCGCTCAAGGTCCAGGCCGGCGTGGTCGGCAATATCGATGGAACGCGCGAGGCGGTGAACAGCCTGCTGACCGCGAGCCAGTCGGCCACGGGTGCGCTGCAAGCGGCCCAGGCCGGTAACCAGCTGCTCGCCGTGCAGTCGCAGCAGCTCGCCGATCTTACGGCGACATTGGCGTCGATGGGCCGCGCGCAGTCGCTCGATGCCGCCAATTCGGCTGCCGCCAAGGCGCAGGCACGCGAGCAGCTCCGACGCTTCCTCGCGCCGGGCCGCGGCTATGTCGCGGGCAATGCCCGGATGTTCGGTAACTGAGGGCCAGGCAAATGGACACCAAGCTCTTCGCGCGGATCGGGGCGGTCGCCTTCGTCGCGGTCGCGATCACCATGACCGCACTGGAATTGCGCGAAGAGCCTAGGCCTGCCGAGCCCGAAGTCATAACCGTGTTCGATCCCGACACCGATCCGCTGCCAGGCGTGCTTCGCCAATGTGCGGCGATGGGCGAAGCAGCGACGTCCTCACGCATCTGCATTGATGCCTGGGCCGAGAAGCGTCGGCGATTCCTCGGCGATCCGCGCAAGATCGATCCGTCACCGACCGCGAGCATAGCACCGGCGGCGCCATCACCAACACTGCAGGAAGGTCAGTAACATGGGCGGCACCGGCGTCGTCGATCGCTTTCTCGACATCTTCTCGCGCTACATCGACAGCGGTTTCGGGCTGCTGCGCGGCGAGGTGGCATTCATCGCGACCACGCTGATCGTCATCGACGTGACGCTGGCGGCGCTGTTCTGGACCTGGGGCGAGAACGAAGACATCAGCGCCCGGCTCGTCAAGAAAACGATGTTCGTCGGCGTGTTCGCCTATATCATCGGCAACTGGAACAGCCTCGCACGGATCGTCTTCGAGAGCTTTGCCGGGCTTGGCCTGAAAGCGAGCGGAACCGGATTTTCAACCGCTGAGCTGCTTCAGCCCGGGCGCGTTGCGCAAGTCGGCCTCGATAGCGCGCGTCCACTGCTGACCTCGATCTCCGACCTGATGGGATTTGTCAGTTTCTTCGAGAATTTCCTGCAGATCGTCATCCTGCTGGTCGCCTGGGCGATCGTCATCATCGCCTTCTTCATCCTGTCGATCCAGCTGTTCATCACGCTGATCGAGTTCAAGCTGACCACGCTGTGCGGGTTCGTGCTGATCCCGTTCGGACTGTTCGGCAAGACGGCCTTCATGGCCGAGCGGGTATTGGGCAATGTCGTCTCATCGGGCATCAAGGTGCTGGTACTCGCGGTGATCGTCGGCATCGGCTCGACCATATTCACCGAGTTCACCAGCGCAATCACCGCCGAACCGACGATCGAGGACGCGCTGTCGATCATGCTGGCGAGCCTTACTCTGCTTGGCCTCGGCATTTTCGGCCCCGGAATTGCCAATGGCATCGTCTCGGGTGGACCGCAGCTTGGTGCGGGCGCAGCAGCCGGAACTGCGCTGCTCGCCGGCGGTGCCGCCGCTGGTGCGGTTGCCGGTGCAAGGCTCGCCGGTGGCGCGGTCGCCAGCGCGGCTTCCAATGTGGCCCACGGCACTTCGCGCGCCGCAGGCGGCGCGACCATGGCCTATGCCATGGGGTCGGCGGGCAAGTCGGGCGCCGCAGCGGTCGGATCGGGCATGGCAGCGGTCGGCGACGCTGTCGCAGGCGCTGCCATGTCGCCGCTGCGCAAGTCCGCCGATGGGATGAAGCAGTCGTTCCGCGAAGGTAGCCGCGCTGCGATCACAAATACCGGCGGTTCGATAACGCCCGGACCCAATACGCCAACACCACCACCGTCAGAGGCAGACTCCGGGCAGCCAGCATGGGCGAAGGCGATGAAGGATCGGCAGACCATCTCGCATGGCGCGACCATCGCTGCCCACACGCTCAAGGCCGGCGACAGCCATGGCGGCGGCGCTTCCATCGACACTTCCGAAAAGGACTGACCCATGTTTCGACGCCCCACCATTCGCTATGGAAAGACACCAGAGCCCGAGACACCCTACCAGCGCGCCGAGCAGGTCTGGGATGACCGCATCGGCTCGGCGCGGGTCCAGGCGCGCAGTTGGCGGCTTGCCTTCTTCGGGGCGCTTGGCCTTTCGACTTGCCTGACAGCGGGGATCATCTGGCAGGGCGCGCGCGGCTCGATCGTTCCCTGGGTGGTCCAGGTCGACAAGCTCGGCGAGGCACAAGCAGTGTCACCCGCCGATGCGGGCTATTCACCCAATGATCCTCAGATCGCATTCCATTTGGCCCGGTTCATCGAGCAGGTCCGCGCCGTGCCAGACGATCCGATCATCGTGCGGCAGAACTGGCTGCGCGCCTATGAGTTCGCGACCGACAAGGGTGCGCTCGCGCTCAACGACTATGCCCGGACCAACGATCCGTTCGCACTGATCGGCAAGGAGCAGGTCGGTGTCGATGTGACGAGCGTGATCCGCGCTTCTGCGGGCAGCTTCCGCGTTGCCTGGGTCGAGCGCCGATACAAGGACGGAAGTCTCGCCGAAACGAGCCGCTGGACCGCGATCCTGACCATCGTCGTCCAGACCCCGCGCACCCCCGACGCCCTGCGCAAGAACCCGCTCGGGATTTTCGTCAACGCCATCAACTGGTCGAAGGAACTCGGATCATGATCGGATCAATTGCATTGCGGCACAGCCGCTTCATCCTCGCTTCGGTATCAGCGAGCCTCATCTTTACCCCGCTTGCGCAGGCCAAGGACCAGCCTGCTTCGTCTGCGGCACCCAGCGAGGTGCCGCAGACGACCTATCCCGCCGAGAACGTAATCGCCATCCCGGTGCCACTGCCGCTTCCCGGCCAGCTTAAATTGTTTCCGCAGCGCGTCCCTCCCCGCGCCGCGGGCCGCTCCCGCCCGTCCTTGCCCCAGGACAGGGTGGGAGCGGCGATGGAGGCCGCGCGAATTCAGCCCGAGCGCACTGGGTTCGTAAATGCAATCCAGCAATACCCTTATGCCGAAGGCGCTCTCTACCAAGTCTATGCCAAGCCCGGTCAGGTGACCGACATCGCGCTGCAGGAAGGTGAGCAACTGGTTGGCTCGGGACCGGTAGCATCCGGCGATACCGTGCGCTGGATGATCGGCGATACTGTGAGCGGCATCGGTCCATCGGCGCGGGTTCACATCCTCGTCAAACCCGTCCGGCCCGACATTGCGACCAATCTCGTCATCAACACCGACCGGCGGACCTACCATCTCGAACTGCGCGCCAATCCCAGCGTCTATATGGCCTCGGTCTCATGGAACTACCCGCAGGACGAGCTGATCGCGCTGCGCCAGACCCGTGCGGCTGCAGATCGCATCGCCCCGGTTGCGGCGGGCATGGATCTTTCCAGCCTCAATTTCCGCTACGCGATCGAGGGCGACCGGCCCGATTGGCGGCCGCTCCGCGCGTTCGATGACGGAACCCGTGTGTTCGTGGAGTTTCCCGAAAGCGTCGCGCAGGGCGAACTGCCGCCGCTGTTTGTCACTGGTCCCAAGGGCGAGGCTGAACTGGTCAACTACCGCGTGTCGGGCCGCTACATGATCGTCGACCGGCTGTTTGCCACGGCTGAGCTGCGCCTTGGCGGGCGCAAGGGTCAGGACAAGGTGCGGATCGTCACCAATCGCCGGGGGCGGTCATGAACACTCCACAGCCCGAAGAGCACGAAACGACATCGCTGGCCGACCCCGGCAGCGCCGTCCGCTTGCGCGGCGATCCGCCGCGCGTCATGCGCCTGTCGCGCAAGGCTATCGGCATTGCGTCGGCCTGCGGCTTTGCGATTGTCGGCGGCGCGCTGATCTATGCGTTGCAGCCCGAAAGGCGGAAGGGCACAGAGGAACTCTACCACACCGAAGGCGTGGCGGTAGCTGATGGCCTCTCCAGCGCACCCAAGGATTATGGACAGGTCCCCAAGCTCGGGGCAGCACTTCCAGGTGATCTCGGCAGGCCGATCCTGGATGCCCAGCGACGCGGCGATATCGCTGCAATCCCGTCGACTGCTGCTTCCACAACCGACCCTGCTGCCTCTGCCGCCGAAGCTGCCCGTCAACGCGTAGCGCAGGAGCGAGAGGCCGCGCGCGGCAGTCGGCTGTTCTTCGGAGGCGGGGCGCAAGGCAGTTCGGGAGCTAGTCCTGCCGGTTTCCCCACACCTGCAGAAACAACGGCAGCTACTTCTGCAACCGCGCTTCAATCAGACGCCGCTCGGCGTCAGACTTTCCTGGAGCGCGCCAGCGACCGGCGCACCGTATCAGCCGAGCGGCTTTCGAGATTAGTGTCGCCCGCCATCTTGCAGGCCGGCTCGGTCATTCCGGCTGCGCTCATCACCGGCATCCGCTCCGACTTGCCGGGGCTGGTCACCGCGCAGGTCACCCAGAATGTCTATGACAGCCCGACCGGACGTATCCTGCTGATCCCGCAAGGTTCGCGCCTGATTGGCGACTATGATGCCGATATTGCGTTTGGGCAGAACAGAGTGCTGCTCGCCTGGAATCGACTCATCCTGCCCGATGGCCGCTCGATCGTCCTCGAACGCCAACCAGCGTCTGACCCGAGTGGCTTTGCCGGATTGCAGGATCGAACCAATTACCATTGGGGCGGTGTTCTCAAGGCGGCGTTGATATCTACGGTGCTTGGCATCGGTGCCGAAGCTGGTTCGGGCAACGACAGCAACCTGGTGCAGGCGCTGCGGCGCGGCGGGCAGGACAGCGTGGCTCGCGCTGGCGAGCAAGTCGTCAGCCGCGAATTGAATGTCCGGCCGACACTGACAATCAGCCCGGGGTTCCCGGTACGCGTACTGGTGACCCGCGACCTGGTATTGGGGGGCGAGTGATGACACGCTTGAAACTTGCCGATCTATCTGACGAAAAGCCGGTGCGACTGACGATCGAGCTTCCGGCGCGGCTGCACCGCGATTTAGTCGCCTACGCGTTGGCGGTGAATGGTGGCGATGCGAAGGGTGCGCCGACAATCGAACGTCTTGTCCCGCCGATGCTCGACCGATTCATCGCCACCGATCGCGGTTTTGCCAAGATCCGGAGATCGCCTCAAGCGGGGTAGCGTTCCTCGATCAGCTTGAAGAAGCGCTGCAGCGCGGGGTTTTCGTTATCCTCGCGCCAATAGAGCGAATATTCGAGCCGTGCTGGACCGTTCTGGTCGTAGATCTCGCGAAACTGCAACTCCGGCCAAGTCACGCCGAGCGAGGACTCGGTCAGAATCGTGATAAACCGCCCGACCGGAACAATGCTCAGCACGCTTTCGAGGCTGGTATCCTGGACGATGATATTGGGGCGGCACCCCTGTTCGGTCAGCCGGGCGGCCAGCAGGTTGGAAATGATTGGGCCGCTCCCACCACCGGGCAGGACAAACACCTCACGGCGAAGGTCAGTCCAGTATATCCGCTCGCCATCTAGTAGCTTGTGGCCATCAGGCAGTGCAATCATCAGTCGCTCTGACCAGAGCGAGCGGGAGGAAATTCCATCTTCGCCTATTTCCGACGGCGCCACTGCGACATCGATCGTCCGCGAATGCAGGCAGTTGAGCAGTTTGTCGGGACCCGCCTCGACACCGTCGAACTGTACGTCTGGGAACCGAATCAGATAGTCCGAAAAGGCATGTCTGAGATTGCCGGCCGTGAGCGAAGAGCTGTAGCCGATGGCCAGTCGTCCTTGCTCACCGTAGCTGACAGCGCGCGCGGTGGTCCGAAGATTATCGACGTCGGTGACAATCCGGCGGGCGGCTTCTAGGAAGACTTTGCCGTTCTCCGTGGGTTCCGCGCCGCGCGTTGAGCGTTCGAACAACTTGACGCCAAGCCGGTGTTCCAGTTGCAATACCCGGCGACTGAGTGTTGACTGCTTGACGTTTAGCGCTGCTGCGGCACGCGAAAAGCTCCGCGTGTCGGCTGTGACGACTGCGTAGCGGAGTTGGCGGACTTCGATAGACACGGTGTTAGTATCCCCGCCCTATCGACATTCCGCCCTCTCCTCACAGCATTACTTTTGGCTGGAATCACCTGAAGCCAGATCAAGCGCGACATCGACAATCATGTCCTCTTGCCCGCCGACCATCTTGCGGCGGCCTACCTCAGCAAGGATTGCGCGGGTATCGATGCCATAGTCGGTAGATGCTTTCTCAGCGTGACGCAGGAACGAGGAATATACTCCCGCATAGCCAAGCGTGAGTGTTTCCCGATCAACCCGCACCGGGCGATCCTGCAATGGGCGGACCAGATCCTCGGCGGCGTCCATCAGCGCAAACAGGTCGCAGCCGTGGTTCCATCCCATGCGGTCGGCAGCGGCAATGAACACTTCGAGCGGAGCGTTCCCTGCGCCTGCGCCCATGCCCGCTAGGCTGGCATCAACCCGAACCACGCCATTCTGAACCGCGACAATGCTGTTAGCGACCCCAAGACTGAGGTTGTGATGGGCGTGCACGCCGCGCTGTGTTTCTGGCTTCAGCACACGATCATAGGCCTGACACCGCGCGGCATATTCGTCCATGTTCATCGCCCCGCCGCTGTCGGTGACGTAAACGCAGTGGGCACCATAGCCTTCCATCAGAAGGGCCTGCTGCGCCAGCGCCTCGGGGCTGGTCATGTGGCTCATCATCAGAAAGCCCGAGACGTCCATGCCGAGGTTGCGGGCGGCCTCAATGTGCTGCTTCGAGACGTCAGCCTCGGTGCAATGCGTTGCAATCCGAACCGACCGGACACCCATTTCATAGGCATGCTTCAGATCATGTACCGTCCCAATGCCGGGCAATAGCAGGGTGGTGAGCACCGCATGTTCGAGCACTTCGGCAACTGCGCCAATCCAGTCCCAATCGGTGTGCGCGCCGAACCCGTAGTTGAAGCTCGAGCCTTGTAGGCCGTCACCGTGGGCGACTTCAATCGCATCGACCTTAGCGCGGTCCAGTGCCCTGGCGATCGCCTGGATATGGTCCAGCCCGTATTGGTGACGGATCGCGTGCATCCCGTCACGCAAGGTAACGTCCTGGATGTAGAGCTTCTGAGTCGTTGGATCGAAGGTCATGCTGCGACCCCTTCATGCATGCGCTGGGCGATCTTTTCGGCAGTCTTGAGCGCCGCCGAAGTCATGATGTCGAGATTGCCGGCATAGGCAGGCAAGTAATGCGCTGCGCCCTCGACCTCGAGGAATACCGAAACTTTCAGCCCGGTGAATTCGGTCTGTCCGGTGCTCGCCATCTCGGGGATGCGCAGCGGCCGGTTCGAGCCGATGTGCTCGAACTGCACCGCCTGCTTGAGCCGATAGCCCGGAACGTAGCTCTGAACCTCGGCCACCATCGCTTCGATGCTTTGACGTATCGCATCCTGATCTGCATCGTCGCACAGGCAATAAACTGTATCGCGCATGATCAGTGGTGGTTCGGCGGGGTTCAGCACGATGATCGCCTTGCCGCGGGTGGCGCCGCCGACAACCATGATCGCCTGGGATGTGGTCTCGGTAAACTCATCGATATTGGCGCGGGTGCCGGGGCCAGCGCTCTTGCTGGCGATCGAGGCGACGATCTCGCCATAGTGCACCTTTGCCACGCGGTTGACCGCTGCCACGATCGGGATCGTCGCCTGACCGCCGCAAGTCACCATGTTGACATTGGGCGCATCGAGGTTGGCATCCCCGTTGACCGAAGGAATGGTATAGGGTCCGATTGCGGCCGGGGTGAGGTCCACCATCCGCTTGCCTGCTGCCAACACAAGCGCGCTGTTGCGCTGGTGCGCGCCTGCGCTTGTTGCGTCGAAGACGATCTCGATTTCCTCAAACTCGGGCATCTTGATCAACCCATCGATCCCCTCGGCGGTGATCGGCACACCCATCCGCGCAGCGCGCTTCAGCCCGTCGCTGTCCGGATCGATGCCGACGAAGGCACCCATTTCCAGCACCTTTGAAAGGCGCATGATCTTGATCATCAAGTCGGTGCCGATGTTGCCGGAACCGATGATTGCAACTTTGGTCTTGGCCATTCTCAGGCTCCCGCGAAAGTAAAGGAACAGGTACCGATCCCGGCTACTTCGGCACGGACTTCGTCGCCCGGCTTGAGTGTAACCATCGGCCCCAGGGCTCCGGCGAGGAGGATGTCCCCGGCCTTGAGCGGCTCGCCGCGTTCGGCCAGCGTTCGCGCCAGCCAGGCGGCTGCGTTCAAAGGGTTTCCAAGCGCTGCCGCACCGACCCCGGTCGAGGCAACTTCGCCGTTAACGGTCAAGATCATCGCTGCGCCTTCCAGATCCAGCCCTGCTGGCGGGAGACCAGTTTCCGCCAAGACGAAAAAGGCCGAGGAGCCGTTGTCGGCGACCGTGTCCGCGAAAGTGATCTTCCATTCCGCAATGCGGGAATCGACGATCTCAATCGCTGCATGAACACTGGCCACCGCCGCAGCTACCTCGGCAGGGGTGGAACTTATCGAGGGCAAATCTGCCCCCAGAACGAAGGCGATCTCTGCCTCGGCTTTGGCCTGGATGCAGCGTGACGGATCGAGCCTGCCGCCATCTGCCACGCGCATGTCATCGAACAACACGCCGAAGTCCGGCTGATTGACCCCCAGCTGCGCCTGCACAGCCTTGGCTGTCAATCCGGCCTTGCGCCCGACGATTAGCCGACCTTGAGCCGCCCAGAAACGCGTGTTGATCGTCTGCACCGCGTAGGCACCATTGGCATCAACCGGATCAAGCCCATCGCGCAACGGCGCGATCGCGCCGCCGGTATAGGCATCGCGCAGCCGCTGGGCCAAGTCATCATGCGTGGAAGTCGCCATTAGGGGGTCCTCGTTTTACTGCCTCTCGATAGTGCCGTTCGGGGCTTGGCACCAGACGCCCAAATCACTAATCTCTTACATTATGAGAAATGGAACGCCACAGATCGGATCGCTCAGGCGGGCCCTAGCAATGCTCGAAGCGGTTATCGTCGATGGCGGGCGCAGCAATGTCACGGTCCTTGCGCAGCAGGCCGGGATGCCGCCCGCAACTGCCCATCGACAAGTCGTCACCCTAGTGGCCGAGGGCTATCTCACGCCCGCCGGCAACGGCCGGCACGTGGCTGGTTCGCGATTGTTGGGCCTGCTGCACCGCTTGAATGAAAAGCAGATTGTCGCCAATGTCGCAGCATCAGCGCTGCATGAATTGGCAATCCAAGTGCGCAGCATTGTGCAATTGGGCACGCTTGAAAACGATATGGTGACCTATCGCATCAAGTCAGGCCGTGGGGCGGGAGACTTGTTCACGCGTGTTGGCATGCAGTTGGAGGCCTATTGTTCGGGCATTGGCAAGGTGCTGCTTGCGTATTTGCCTGATTCCGAGCGCAGCGCTTATCTTGCGGGCGGCCCATTTGTACCGCTAACCGATCGGACAATCACGGATCCAGCGAGACTTGGTGAGGAACTGGACCGTGTCCGTGAGCAGGGATATGCCATCGACGATGGCGAGATCGCGGTTGGCCTGTGCTGCATGGCCGTGCCGATCCACAATGGCGACGGCACCGTATTGGCAGCGATCTCAGTCTCACAGGCGGAGAGCTCAAAAACGCGAATTGGTGACGTCGAATTGCTGGCGATGTTACGCGCATGCGCGCGCCGCGTCGAAAGCGAGGCGTTCGGGAATTAGGCCAAGCCAATCTCCCTGATATGACGAGCGATCTCGCGCCCCGCAGCAGCACCCACCCCTGCCAAAGGCAAGCCGCCAACTGCGTCGGCGATCGGTCGAACCCAATTGTGCTGACTGGTTGCCCGTCGAGCCAAATCTGACTGACTTTTCCGGACCAACTTCAGGGCGATGCGACAAATTTGTCCAAACTGTTCAAATTTGACCAAGATCATATCTCATGGCACTAAGCCCACTTAGCCACTCATTCGTCGACCCTCGTGAGAAGGGAATGGGTGATGGATGCGGGGAATTTGATCGAGAGATTCGATCTTCTCAATAAGCTCAGAATTGATTTCAATCGTGGCGATATCTGGCTTGAAGAAAGTCGAATGCTCCTGCTGCACACCAGCGCGCTGGGAACGTTGCGCAAAGAACTCTACGAGAATCTGGGCGAGAAACGAACGCGGAGCATTCTCGTTAGAACGGGTTATGCAGCTGGCCAGCGAGACGCCGAACTGGCTCATAAGTTACTCGGCAGCGGCGACCCAATGGACGTCTTCAAGATCGGCCCCGAGCTTTATTCGTTCGAAGGTAACGGCAAGGCCGAGATTGTCAGCAGCGAAATCGACTGGAGCGAGGGCATCTTCCGTGGAGAGGTGGTTAGGGCTGCCTCGTGGGAGGCAGAATCGTACATTCAGCAATTCGGCCTGAGTGATGAGCCCGTCTGCTGGTCCCTCGTCGGGCATGCATCGGGCTACACAAGCCGCTTCCTGCGCCGCTACATCGTCTTTCGCGAGGTCGAATGCATCGGCAAGGGTGACAGTTGCTGCAGGCTCGTTGGCAAACCGGCCGAGGATTGGGACGACTGCGATGCCGTTGACTATTTCCGACCAAATGATGGCTCGCTCAATGCATTGGAAGACGATCTCAATAGTCTGCGCCGCGCCGAGGCATCACCTAAACTCGACAAGAAAAGCGACCTTATCGGCTCATCACAAGCATTCAAGTCCGCGTTCGAACAACTGAAGATCGCCGCAACAAGCCCGATCAATGTGCTTCTCCTCGGGGAGTCCGGCGTTGGCAAGGAGGTCTTTGCGCGATGGCTGCATGACAACGGTGATCGTGCGGGAAAGCCATTTGTCGCCGTAAACTGCGCCGCCATCCCGATAGATCTGATCGAATCCGAGCTATTTGGCGTGCAGAAGGGTGCTTATACTGGGGCCAGTTTGGATCGGGCCGGGCGCTTTGAGCGCGCCAATGGCGGGACAATCCTTTTGGACGAAATCGGGGATTTGCCACTGTCGGCGCAGGTGAAACTGCTTCGGGTTTTGCAAAACGGCGAAGTTGACAGATTGGGAGATAGCAAGACCACCAAAATTGACGTCCGTGTCGTTGGGGCTACCAACATCGATCTCAAAAGGGCGGTTGATGAAGGACGCTTTAGACTCGATTTATACTACAGAATGTCGACCTTCTCTGTGACAATACCGCCGCTTCGCGAACGCAAGAGCGATATCCCGATGTTTGTAGCCGCAATGATCGAGCGGTTCGAAGCTAGATACCAGAAGCGCCTCAGGGGCATGTCTGACCGAGCCATGGATGCGTTAATATCGCACTCTTTCCCCGGCAATGTGCGCGAACTCGAAAATCTGATCGAACGCGGTGTGCTCTTGGCCCCGCCCGATACATGGATCGAGCTTGAACACCTTTTTTCCGGCGGCTCAGGGCCCGACCTGAAGGGCATCATTGTCGACAGGCTTGGAGTATTTCGCGCTGATCCAAGCCCCGCGCTGCAGCAAGCCTACGCACATATTTTTGATACTGACCTTCCCCTTGAGTCCCATGAGCGGGCACTCTTCGGATTGGCCATGCGCAGGTTCAAGGGTAACCTAACACATGCCGCCAAGCACCTCGGACTTAGTCGCCGCCAGTTTGCTTACAAATGGAAAATGATTTCCAGTTGCGACGAAGAGACCGGGAATTTCGTCAGCTATTGACAGGAAAATCGGGCAATCACTCAGTGGCCGGATGGCATTCTGTCAGCTATAAACCTCTATAAACGAACGGTCTTCACCGCCAAGGAAGAACAATCCACGGTCGAGTTGGTCTTCGGTCCAGGTCACAACCGGCCGATCCTGCGTGGCGAGGTAACCCAATCCCGCGAAGGTCTCGTTCCGGTTACCCGATGGGTCGAACATGTAAAACGTTGTCCCGCGCGTCATGCCGTGCCGATTAGGCGTAAGGCTTGGCTGCTTTCCGGTTTTTGCAACGATATCTGCTGCCTTCAAGACTGAATTCCAGTCCTCAAGGTAAAACGCGATGTGATGCAATCCTGACGTGGGTCCAGGAACAAAGGCGATGTCATGCGGCGTGTTGCTCCGCGTCAGAAAAGCAGCGAGCATCATTGAACCGTCCGGCCCGCCAGTGCATTGTTCGGTAAGTTTGAAGTCCAACACTTCCCTCAGGAATGCGGCATTGGCAGCGACGGTGTTGACACCGCGGGCCGGATCGAATTCGCAAACTAGGGCAAGATGGTCGAGCCAATGAACCCCAATGCCGTGGATGCTGTCCGGCCACGGATCGGGATTGAGGTCGCCCACCTCGGTTCCCGCACAATCCTTGTCTGCGAAAAGAACCACTCGGTGTCCGCTTGGCATATGAAATGCGATTGCACGACCGCAAGCCAAAAGGCTTCCGGTGGAAAGTGGTTCAACCTCGATACCCCGATCGGTAATTTTGCTTGAAAGTTCATCCAGATCGGAATCCGTCGCTACCTTGAATGCAAGATGATTCAAGCCCGCACTGTCAGAGGGTTCAAGAATGAGCGAGTATTTGTCCCACTCATCCCAGCACTTCAGGTAGACATTCCCGCCCGGCTCTCTTGTCGTCACGGTCATGCCGACGACCCTGGTGTAATGGTCTACAGCTTCATCGATATTCATGACTCTGATCTGGACGTGACCGAGACGCAAGACTGCCATCATATCCTCCTACATATTTGCGGAATTACCGGTATCGAGCGCCAAGCGACTGCGGTTAGAGGCGAACTCGATCACCAGATCTGTTGCGGCGGCAACTCTGCAGGCAAGCAAACGCGCCGGATCAGGCACGTCCCGCTCGACCTTGTTCGCGCTCATCGGCCCCAGTCGAACGACCTTTCCTGCGAGCAAGCGCATTTGGCAGTGTCCGCATCCCCCAAGCAAACAGCCCCGTACGCGTCGCTGCTCCACAACTGGCCGGATTGCGGAATAGACCGTCTCACTTCCGCGAGATTGGACTGCCGTATCGAAATTGCGGATGTAGATGTTGAAAGGCCCCTCTGGACTGGGCCGGGCGAGTTTCGGAAGAGAAACTGACGATGACACGTCGCCCGGCCCAAGCGCGATCTAGAAGAACACGCTGATGTTATTGGCAAGCACCGTCGCCTGATCCAACAGGATGGTCCGCTTTGCGATGGTGAAACCAAGCTCGGTATCCGCAAAACGCAAAACGTCCCGCCGCTCGCCGACGAAGAAGTCGGTTTGCCGTTCCTGGCGATTTCGGTAGACAATGAACGCGGCACTGACCTCTAGCGTATTGGCCGCAACCCCCTTGCGCACAATTACGTTCGAAATCACATGGCGAGTCCGAGAACCGGGATTTTCGCACCAACTGAGATCGGATGTCGCCTTGCGGATCCGCCCGCGCATTGTCGTTATATCATCATCGAAGTGCGCAAACGCTCCGTCTGCATAAAACTCGGCGTCCTTGTTTCGACGCGTCTGATTGCGCCGGATCGGCATGTAATAGTGCATATCCTCAGGAAACAGATCGAGCCATTCGTCATACAGTCTGCTGTCAAGCAGGGCAGACTCCAAATAATAGAACTGTTCCACCTGATGTTGAGTTTCGGAATCGACCGTGTTGACGAGCCGCCTTGACGTTTCAGCAAGCAAGGTTGTCATGAGCATTCTCTCGGATTTGCTACATCAGGCGAGGCCTCTTGCCTGCCGGCGCAGCGTCGTTGAAAGGAGAAATTTATTCCGTCGGCGCAAGCGTGGTCCACGATGGTTCTGTCATCATCCGGCGCCATTGTGCATAGAAACCGCGAGCGGATTCCTCGGCGTAGACGTTCGAGATTATGCCTGGATAATCCGGATGATCCGTGCGGGCATGGCCCAAACCCATCTGGGCATTGAGTACCTGTGACCTAGCTACCGCCCCGCGCAGAACGCGCTGGATCTCGACCCAATTATCACCATCGTCCTGTTCGAAAACGCCACCAGCCGAGAACGTGCGAACGGTCTGTTTGCGGAACTCGTCCTTGATTTCTTCCGGAGCATCGGCTGGAACCACAACAAAGATCCAGGCTTCAGTCTCATTGGGACCACGAGGTTGCCAGGTCCTGATCGTGTTGATGCCCGGCAGGAATGAGCAGGTCGGGAAGATGGTCATGTGCTGCGCCATCAAGCGGCTTCCACGAAGCTCTCCCCCTAAACGGGCTGCAGCCTTCTCAGCTGCGGGTCCTTCGGTCCAGTATTTCGTAATTTCCGGACCCATGATGGCCTCGAGTATGCCCGGCTGATCGATGAAAAAGCCCGTCCCATGGCCGCCCCATTTGGAGCGAAATTGCACGCCATTTGTCGGAATTTTGGCATCGCCAAGATCCATATCCTGCGGCAAGCCAGCCAAGACGCCGGAAAGGTGTGAGACAGTTCCCGCATGGTACATGTCGCTGCCGAATTGCTCGGCTGCAAATTTCCAATTGCAGGGGAGGACCCACTTCTGCATCCCGATGACCGCTTCTGTACCAGCTTCGGTTCGATCGAGCATATGATCCATGTAGGGCGTCGCGTCGCTGAGATAGTCGATCAGCGACGGGGCTTCACGGTCCCAATTTGCGAAGACCAGCCCCTTGTAGGTATCAACCCGTGCCTGGATCGGACTCCACCGCTCCTTGTCCAACTCATTATAATAGGCCTCTTTTTCATATGGCACATTGACGAGGCCGCCGCCGATATCGAAAGCCCAGCCATGGTAGCTGCAAGTGAACGATTTGGCATTTCCGCCGTCATCTCGGCAAATGCGCATACCGCGGTGCCGACACTGGTTGAGGAATACCTTGATCGACATATCCTTCTGGCGGACGACCACAACGGGATCCTCCGCCATATAGGCAGCGATGTAGTCGCCCGGCTTCGGGATGTGGGTCTCGTGGCATAGAAGCAACCAAGAGCGAGCAAAGATCTGCTCAAGCTCAAGCTGATAAAGCTCCTCGTCTGTGTAGATCCTCGGGTCCAGATAGCCCTCAGCTTCGTTGACGAGGCCAAGGATATCGTCAGTCTTCCACGAAGTCGGTCGTTTTCTCAATGATCCGCAAGCAGTCATCTCAGCCTCTCCAAATGAAATATTGGGCTGTAGTCAGCATAATCGCTCACCCAGCCATTCACGGAAAAGCAAAACTTGTGCCAACGTAGGTTTTTGGTGTCGTTCGCGCAGTTCCAGCCATTTGCCGGCCTATCGGCATGACACATTTGTCAGGCGTGATCGCGAACTTACAATTCTGGCAGTCAATTGCATTTCCTGGCAACTGCGAGGCGTGATCCGATTAAGCCGGAGGCACCCTTCCCGGATTGATGTTCTTGAGAACCGCGATACCTTGGTCACCACATGGAGTGATTTATCCCAATGATTGACCACTTGTTTGTCGAAGTGAACGGGACGAAGCTTCACGTTGCCAAAACCGGCGATGGGCCCGCTTTGATTTTGCTCCACGGCTGGCCTGAATTCTGGCTCACCTGGGAACCGGTGATGCGCCGCTTGGCACGCGACTTTACGCTTTTCGCGCCGGATCTTCGGGGATTTGGAGCAAGCGACAAGCCGACCGGCGCGTTTGGGCCTGAAGATCATGCGCGGGATATCATCGCGCTGATGGACGCTCTGGGACTTTCGCGAGCGGGAGTAGTCGGCCACGATGTCGGCGGTGCCGTAATGCAGCCGCTTGCCCGACTAATTCCGAGCCAGATCTACGGTTTGTTCTTCTTCGACTTTGTTTACCCCGGCATCGGCACTCGCATGGGAGAACCAGACAGGTTGGCGGAAATCTGGTATCAGTCGTTCAATCAGGAATTACTGGCACCAGTCTTGGTTGGTGCAAGCCGCGAGACCTGCCGAACCTACATCGGTCATTTCCTTCGCCATTGGTCACACAGGAAGGACGCCTTTGATGATGTGCTCGACACATTTGTAGATAATTTTCTGAAGCCGGGGAATTTGGCAGGGGGTTTTGCCCACTACAACGCGTCCCATGCCGGCCGGGTCGCTATGATGAAAGGGGAGGCACCCGACCTTCCCCCTATCCAGATCAAGACCTGTGTCCGCTGGTCCGAATTCGATCCCCTCTTTCCTTATGCATGGACGGATCGGCTCAGGGAGACTTTTCCGAATCTCGATCTCGCAATGTTTCCTGGCGTGGGCCATTTCCCCCACCGCGAAGATCCCGACCGAGCTGCTACGGAAATCGCGAAATTTTTCAAATCTTGCCAGTGAAATAGCATTCAAATTCACGCGCTTTCGCGAATACCGTTTGCACCCTTGTGGGCGCCCCTGTTTCCTATCACTTCCGCATGATCCCCATCGCGCCTGCTGCAGCTAAGAGAAAATCGTCCACAAATGACACTGTCATGCCGTCTTGCGGATCTTATTCAGAAATTCGGCGATGATCACATTCGTCTCGTCGGGCTTCTCCTGCTGAATCCAGTGTCCCGCCCCAGCAATGATCCTGCTGCCCAACCAGTTCGGAATATGCTGCGGAGCCTGTTCGATCGCATCCGCTCCCCAGTGGGTGCAAACGTCGTACTCACCGCCAATGAACATCGCCGGACTTTGCACGGGCTTACCGACAACGGCTTCCAGATCTTGCCAGTTTTGCTCCATGTTACGGTAATAACTTAGCGGGCCTGCAAAGCCGCTCATCTGCAATGCATCCACAAAGACGTCGAGATCGGCTTCCGTAAACCAATCAGGCATCGTCTCAGGGGTAGCGAATTGGCTCCGCATGGCCGTTCCCGGCGGCACGCACATCGGACTCGCACGGATAAACTCGACCGGATTCACACCGTCCGGCGCATAGCCGGCCGCGGCCAATGCTTGTCCGGATACCGACCAGGTGATGCCTCTCACCCAACCGCGCAAGTCGCATTCAATTTCGTCGAATATCGACGTCATATCGCCAAACCGGACTTGATAAAATTCCTTGTCAGGCCCGGAAATGATCCGGTCGATTTGACTCGGCGGAAGTTCGCCGAAGGGATTCTTGGGCAAGGCAATCTGCGCTCGGCCAGAAAATGGGATAGCAATTCCCATGACGCCGTCCACGAGCTCTGGATGGAGCCACGCGGCGGTCCAGACTACCGGCGCCCCCCAATCGTGACCGATAAGGATCGCCGATTTCTCCCCCAATACAGAAATCAGGCCCGCAAGGTCATCGACCAAGCAGCGTAACCGGTACTGATTGGCATCTCCGAATTTCGACGACGAACCATATCCGCGCTGGTCGAAAGCAACCACTCGGTAGCCCTGCTTGGCAATCGCCGGAATTTGATTCCGCCAGGAATACCATAGCTCCGGAAATCCGTGGACCAGGATCACCAATGGACCTTCGCCCATTTCCACGTAATGCAGGCGTACACCCCGCACATCTGCAAATTTATGATACGATGAAAAGTCTTCCAGATTCGGCATGTGATTTCCAATCGATGTCTAGGAGATCGACGCTTCAGCGCAGCGGCATCGGCTCGCTGGGAGCAGCTTCGGCAAGGAAATTGCCAACCAACTGCGCAAAGCGATCAGCATGTTCAATCTGGGTCCAATGCCCGCATTCACCAAATACATGCAGCTGCGCGCGCCGGATCAGACTTTCCAGCTGATAGGCGTCATCGACGCGCACGACGCGGTCCTCACGCCCGTGGACGATCAGTGTCTGATGAGGCAGTTTGCGAAGGTCCTCTTCTCTACATGCAAGAGAGTCAAACCAGCGCTGGCGGGGAGCAGGAAACATCTGGCTATACGATTCCTGAAAACCGGGCCGGATGCTCGCTTCATAGCGGATTTGAGCGAGTTCATCGGTCACCAAGTCCCGGTTGAATGCAAAAATGTCGAGCATGCGCCGCATGTTTTCCAGCGATGGTGTATAGCCCCAGACTTCATCGAGGCCCGGCATTATCGGTCCTTTGATGCCCCCGCTCCCCATCAGCACAACGCGGCGAACCCGGTCCGGCTGCCGAATTGCCATCGCAAGAGAAATCGCGCCTCCGAAGGAGTTTCCGACCAGGTCGACTTTGTCCAGACCAAGTGCGTCGAGAAAGCCCAACAGGTGTTCTACCCACGCATCGACGCTGTACTGAAAACCCTCTGGACGATCGGTGAATCCGAAGCCCACCATATCCAGCGCGATTGTTCGGGTCTGTTGCGCAATCGTCGGTAGTATCAAGCGCCAGTTAGCCCAGGCAGAAACACCTGGTCCCGAGCCGTGAATGAAAACAACGGGGAACCCTTCGCCGTCATCATGATAATTGGTCTGGATTCCAGCCGCCATGATTGACTTCGATATTTCCGGATTGCGATTAACTTCGCTCATGACGCTAGCCATGGACGTTACTCCTTTGAAATTGTGCGACTTGAGCGAGTGCGATCATTCCGGAGGAATGAATTTATGCCCCCACATGCTGATGCTGTCATAGCGTACGACCGACCAGGAGCGATCGACATCGCGCGGAGCGCAACCAAACTCCACGGCAAAACCCGACGGGGTGATCCCGTAAAATGAATACATGTGATCGTTGGTATGTCGACCAAAGGTAATCAGGATTTTGGAATCCCGTTCCATCCGATCAACTGCGCGTCCTACGTCATCAAGTGTACCCGCCTCGACCATGAAATGATGCAGACATTTTGGCGCAGGTGCTGGCACCGGAAGCAGGGCCAAGGTATGATGGCGCCGGTTGCAATTGAAGAAATGCAACCGGTGCTTGCCGCCCGGCCCCAGATCCCAATCGATGATATCGGACAGTTCCATACCCAGACCTTCGACGTAAAACTTCATCGATTGCTCGATGTCGGGCGTCGTCAGCACAAAGTGACCCAATCCCTGCTCGCCGGTCACAAACGAGGAAACGCCGACCGGTGATACAAAGGGCACTTCAAACAGTTCGGTCCCACCATAATAGACTTCGATCCGGACACCCGACGGATCCTTGGTCGAGATCAACCCGAGCACGCCGCGATCGGTCTTGAGATCGTCGGATTCCTCCATCACTTCGCAGCCCATTTGCCGCAAACGGTCCGCCGTAGCCTTGAAGGCCGCGGCATCGGCAACTTCGAAGCCGGCGTAGCCTATATCGTTTTGCTCGCCTTGATGGACGGCTAGTCGCCACGCGCGCGAATCTATTCGATAGCGGTCAGAGTCCTTGCCCTTAACCGCAGACATCATGCCTAGCGTATTATTCGCAAAGCTGTTCCATGCACTAGGGTCAGAGGCGTTAAAGCCAAGATAGCCGAGCCGATCTACTGTCATGCGCTTACTCCCTGAATTCCAAGTTTCTCTGGCAAGTCTTGGCCACCCGACGATTTGAAAATGCCACGAACGCCGAGCCCGCCGTCGAAATTGAGTGCTGCTCCAGTAGCCGGCGCACAGTCCGAACGGCTGGCAAAGAAGACATACGCACCTGCGTATTCAGCAGCATCGGCCATCTTCCCCGTGGGCAAGACGTCCTTCAGAATGTCGGCAAGTGGCACGCTGGTTATGCTGGTGGTATCCAGATTCAGCGCCTTCGGGCCACGCAGATCGCTGCTGCCAATGCCCCCAGGCGCAACCGCATTTACCCGGACGTAAGGCGCCAGCTCAAAGGCAAGCTGACGCACCAGTCCGAGCACAGCATGCTTTGTTGCCGTATAAAGTGGGCCGCCGCCGTCAGGATAAAAAGCTGCGTTAGAGGCCGTGAATACAATTGCCCCCCGGCTCTTCACGAGTTCAGGCAAGCATGCCTTTGCGGCGAGCATGTAGCCCTTGACGTTGACATGGAACATTTCGTCAAAAGCTTCGTCAATTTTGTCTTCGGGAAGATCCACCAGCGAGGTGCCATAATCCCAGATTCCTGCGTTAGGGATCAGGCAATCGATCTTGCCAAAGCGCTCGACACAGGCCTTGGCAATGGCCTTGTTATCGGCATACGACCGCACATCCCCAGCCATTCCCAAAAAGGCGTCGCCATATTGAGCCGCGAGTTCCGCCAGTCGGTCAGCAGATTTGTCCAGAACAGCGATCTTGGCCCCTTCCTGGACAAATCGATCAACGATCGCTCGACCGAGTCCTGCAGCTCCTCCTGTCAGGATTACGACTTCATCTTGGAGTTTCATTGGGCTACCTCTCTGCTTTTCTTATGAATATCCCGAAGGCGAATGCTCGGATCGACCAATTCAGCCATCGACAGAGCCGATTGTTCATCGACCATTCGTTTGGCGACGCCGAAATCTGCAGGTGAATCGATGGCAATCGCAGCCTCGATCTTTCCGTGTTGAGTGCGGAAGACGAGGCCCGCCCCGTCACCGAGGGTGCCACGAAACTGAATTTCACCGGGTCCGACGATGTCACCCGCCATTTGCAGCCGGTGCCCGGCAATCTCGGTCCAGGAATAGGGTACCTGCACTGCCGATCCGGGCTGACCGAGGATCGCTGCAGCCGCAACTTGCGCTTGGGCCTGGCTATTCAAATAGGTTTCCAGACTGCGCCGACCGCCGCTTCGGATCGGCCAACTCGCAGCATCACCAGCCGCGAAAACCATTTCGCTCTCGGTAGCGCCGCTCGCATCGACATGTATTCCGCCCGAGCAGGCCAGTCCCGCCTGCGCTGCTAGCTCTGTGTTAGGTTCAGCTCCAATCGCGACAAGCACAATGTCCGCAGGCAGCTTTTGGCCGGACCGCAGTCTGACTCCCTCGACGCTCGATGTACCTTCGATTGCTGCGATTTCCCCCCGCAACATTATTTTGACCCCAAGCGATTCAAGGCGCGATTGCATCCAGCCACCAACATCGTTGCCCAAGACCCTGAGGAGGAGCGCTGGTGCGGCTTCGATCACGGTGACATTGCAGCCCAGCTTGACCAGCGAAGTCGCAACCTCACACCCGATCAGCCCGCCACCGATGATCACGACCTCGCTGCCAGGGGTGACCGATGACCGTATGGCAAAGCTGTCTTGATCGCTGCGCAATGTGAGCACACCCGCCAAGTCAATACCCGCAATTGCCGGCAACCTGGGACGTGCCCCGGTGCATAAAAGCACTTTGCTCATCCGGATTTCAGAACCATCCGAGAGGCTCAATTTTCCTGCATGGAGATCGAGTTCCGACGCCCACTGCGAGGTAGCGAGCTTGATCCGATTGCTTTCGATCCAGCCCGCCTCGAACAAGGACGGCGGCACATCGCTTTGCCCACAAAGCACGGCTTTCGAAAGACTCGGCCTGTCATAGCTGGCATCAGCTTCACCGCTGATCATGATCAGCTCGCCATCGTAGCCCGATTGGCGCAGCGCTACCGCCGCCGTGCCACCGGCGAGCGCGCCTCCGACGATGCAGACCGGAAAGCTCATGCAACCAAGTGCCCGGCGTCGAGATCAACAAACACTTCGCCGTCGCGTATTTCGAGCGGAAAGACTTTGATTGGATCGCAGGCTGGCAAGGCCCTGACCTTCCCCGTGCGAACACAGAATTTGCCCCAGTGCAGGGTGCACTCGACCACATCTCCATCGAGATATCCGTCCGAAAGCGACCATTCACCATGGGTGCACTGGTCTTGAGTGGCAAAGAACTCGCCATCAACATTGAATACCGCGACGGCAGTTTCACCGTCGCCGATTTTCATGGCTTCACCCTGCTCTATTTCCGCTACGGCCGCCACCTTAACAAAAGCCATCTGATCGATCCTAAAAGAATATGCTCAAGTTATTCGAAAGTATTGTGCTTTGATCTATATGAATTGTTCTGTTTCGAATTATGAACGCAGATTCTCCATCAGATCGAACGAGTTGATCATTGCGGTCACCAGCAAAGATATCCACCTGTCGTTCAAGGCGATTGCGATAGAGAATAAACGAAGACGACACCTCCAGTATGCCGGATTCCGACTCTGAATCTATGACCACATTGCCGATAATGTGCCGCGTCCTAGATGCCGGATTTTCTGACCAGCCTACATCGGCTTGCAATTTACGAATTCGTCCTCGCATCATATCGTAGGTGTCGTCAAAGTGCGCATATTCATCGTCTCTAGTGTATTCAAGTCTACCTTCGCGCTGAATTCTGTTCGATCTAATCGGCATAAAATACCGAATATCCTCGTGCAGTAATTTGAACCACGACGTGAAATCGCGATCATCCAGCATAGTTGCTTCGCTATAGTAGAACTGCTCCACTTCATGCTGAATTATAAGGTCTTTGACCTCAAAATCTCTTTTGTTTGCCATGGTTAAATCCTGGATTCCGAATTGAACAAAGTGTTGAGGACAGACTCAGAATCTTACGATTGATCTGCCGCCATCCGCTTGAGGACCTCCTTCGGAGCCAAGGTTCGCCAGTCCGGTTCAGTCATCATGCGGCGCCATTGCGCATAGAGGCCGCGCGCGGCTTCTTCGTTGTAGACGTAGCCCACGCGCCCCGGATACTTGTCGTTTCCGCCAAATTTGCCGCCCATTCCCATCTGAGCATTGAGTGGCCGACTCTTTGCTTTATGGCCGCGCAGGACAGACTGGATCTCGCACCAGTTTTCGCCATCGTCCTGTTCGAACACGCCCCCTGCGGAGAATGTCCGCTGTGTCTGCCGGCGATATTCCTCCTTGATGTCGTCCGGCGCGTCGGCATCGACGATCGTCCATGCCCAGACTTCGGTCTCGTTCGGGCCACGTGGCTGCCAGGTGCGAACTGTATTGATCCCCGGCAGGAATGAGCAGGTCGGAAAAACAGTCATGTGCTGAGCCATGAGGTCCCGTACGCGCTCCACACTTCCCAGGCGCTCAGCTGCCTTTTCGGCATACGGGCTGTTGGTCCAGTATTCGGTGACCTTGGGTCCCATAATGGCCATCAGCATGCCGGGCTCACCGATGTAGAAGCCCGTCCCATGCCCGCCCCATTCCGCGCGGAATTGAAGGCCGACCGTCGGGATTTTCGCATCCGACAATTCCATCTCGGCCGGCAATCCAGCGAGGATGCCGGACAGGTGCGAAACCGTACCTGCGTGATACATGTCGCTGCAGAACTGCTCAGCGGCGAACTTCCAGTTGCATGGAATGATCCACTTCTGGATGCCCCCGATCGCAACCGTGCCGGCTTCTGTGCGATCCAGCATATGATCCATATAGAAACAGGCGTCGCTCAGATATTCCTTGAGTGTCGGTGCTTCCTGATCCCAGTTGGCGAAGATCAGACCCTTGTAGGTCTCGACACGAGCCTGAAGGGGGCTCCACTCTTCCTTGTCGAGCCCATTGATGAACGCTTCCTGTTCATAGGGAACATTGACCAGCTTGCCGCCAAGATCGTAGGCCCAGCCGTGATAGGTGCAGGTGAACGCTTTTGCATTGCCGCCGTCTACCCGGCAGATGCGCATGCCGCGATGCCGGCACTGATTGAGGAAGACCTTGATCGAAAGGTCTTTCTGACGGACCACCACCACCGGGTCCTCGCCGATGTAAGCGGTCACATAGTCGCCAGGTTTGGGCAGGTGACTGTCGTGGCCCAAAAGTATCCACGAGCGAGCAAAAACCCGCTCCTGCTCGAGTTCGTAAATACCCTCATCGGTGTAAATTCGAGGGTCGATCAGGCCACTGTCGTTGTCTACCAGCGACATAAGACCTTCGGTGGTCCAAGTTGAGTGGATGAAATCTACTTTTCTTTCGGATGACATTTCAGCTCTCCCAAGCAAATTCTATTTAATAAATTTTCGAACACCGGCTAACCGACCTTGATCGAATTTTTCGAAGACCGTCTCGCTGTTAGTAGGTGGCAATATCTGACTGATCTTCGCGAACGAAACAGCAGAACTTATATGGTCAATCAATGACGCAACAGCTTCTTCAGCTTTTCTTGCCAGCGCGAGATCAAATAGCTTTTTGTGCTCGTTATGCGCCAACTGTCCGGGGTTCTGACGAGAGGTATAAGTCAGGCGGCGATATCGTTCGGACTGGCGGTACAAGACTTCTCGAAATCGCAGCGTCCACATGGAGTCGCAGGCGGACACAAGGGCTTCGTGGAATTCACGATTTCGGTGTTCCCAGAGGTCAAAAGTATCCTCGGCTGCTTCGTCAAGCCTTTGCTCGGCGAGGCTGAGCTTGTGAAATGCATGGACCACGCGGCCTTCCCAATCGTCTCCCCCGCTAACAATACTTGTCTGAAAGGCTGACACTTCGAGCAGCAACCGTGTGTTCACCAGGTCTTGAAAGTCCTCGAGCGACATCGGCGCTACGCAAAAGCCCCTTTGTGCGTTGGCGACTACCAAGCCGTCTGATACGAGAAGGGACAACGCCTCGCGGATTGTACCTGTGCTGACCCCGTAGCGCGCGCTGAGTGGTTCCAGCTTGATTTTCGATCCAGGCGAAAACGTCCCGTGCACAATATCATTGCCGAGTTCACGGTAGGCACGTTCAATCAGGCTCTTGGGTTTGTCACCCGCAAGCTCCAACGTCCGCTGCAGCGCTACTGCCTTATTTGCCAAGCCCAAGGTCGTCTCCTGCTATCATCGAGTCGGTCGGTTTATTCCCTTTTCGAGTTTTGTTGATATTTTCAGAATTGTCAAAAATTTTAGACATCCTCATGGCCGTAATTCCGGCAATCCTGCACCGGCCAACACCGCGACAATCTCGTCCAGGACAGACGCGTCCTCAATTGTGGGTGGAACCGCCCACGGTTCTCCGTTCGCGATCTTCCTGATCGTACCGCGCAGGATTTTTCCGGATCTGGTCTTTGGCAGCCGCTTCACCGCAAGAATCAATTTCGGCGTCGCAATCGGGCCGATCCTGTTTCGAACTGCGGAGACGGCGGCGGCGCAGATCTCGCTCCCACTGGCTAATGAGCCATCCGAGACGACGCAGAATCCCAGTGGGACTTCGCCCTTGATAGCGTCGGTAACACCGATCACGGCGCATTCCGCGACTTCGTGGACGGTCGAAACGGCTTCCTCGATCGTACCTGTCGAAAGTCGATGCCCGGCCACGTTGATGATATCGTCGGTCCGGCTCATGATGAAGACATATCCGTCCTCGTCGATGTAGCCGGCGTCACCAGTCTTGTAGTGCCCCGGGAACTCGGAAAGGTAGGTTTCCCGAAATACGGAATGGTCGTTCCAGAGGGTCTGCAGTGCCCCGGGCGGCAGGGGCAATTTGACCGCAATCGAGCCGGTCTGGCCGTGAGCAACCGGCTCCCCTGCAGAATCAAGAATGCGGACATCATAACCCGGCATTGGCACTGCGGCCGAGCCGTATTTGACTGGTAGTGCCCCCAAACCCTTTGGATTTGCAGTCATCGGCCAACCGGACTCGGTCTGCCACCAGTTGTCCATTATCGGAATTCCAAGCGCCTGCTCAGCCCACCGGATCACACTGGGGTCACCCCGCTCGCCGCCGATGTAAACGGCACGCAATGACGAAAGATCGTATGCCGCCGGCAAGTTTCCCTCAGGATCCTCCTTGCGGATGGCTCGCAGCGCAGTCGGGGCTGTAAACAGCAAATTGACCTTGTGCTGAGAAACCACCCGCCAAAACGTTCCAGCGTCGGGAGTCCCTACCGGCTTACCTTCAAAAACAACCGTCGCGCAGCCCGCCAATAACGGGCCGTAAGCGATATAAGAGTGCCCGACCACCCATCCAAGATCCGATGCGGCCCAATAGACATCGCCTGGACTCATGTCGAAGATGTGGGTCATCGACCATGCCAGAGCGACCATGTGCCCGCCTTGCTGCCGGACAACCCCCTTCGGCTTCCCGGTAGTCCCTGACGTGTAGAGAATATACAGCGGGTCGATACTGGCGACCTCTACACAGGCTGGTCTGTCGCCGCGTGACAACGCCTGCGCCCACTCCGCATCCCAGTCACGATCCAGCTCCGGGTCAAGCGCACAGGCAAGTTCCGGACGCTGCAGAATGACAGTCGCTCGAGGCTTGTGGCGACTGTTGGCAATGGCCTCTTCAAGCAGCGGCTTGTAAGCAATTATTCGGCCTGGCTCGAGGCCGCAGGAAGCGGAGACAATGACTTTGGGTTCGGCGTCTTCAATCCGAATGGCTAGTTCATGGGCTGCGAAGCCGCCAAATACCACGGAGTGGACGGCTCCCAGCCGCGCGCAAGCAAGCATCGCTATGACTGCTTCCGGAACCATCGGCATGTAAATGACGACACGATCTCCCTTTGCCACACCGTGGCTGCGCAAGATCGATGAAAAAACCTGAACTGCATCGAGCAGTTCGGAAAAAGTGTATGTCCGACTGATGCCAAGAATGGCGCTGTCATAGATGAGTGCCGGATCGTCGCCGCGGCCGGCCTCAACATGCCTGTCGATGGCATTCCAGCAGGTATTGCATGTGCCGTCCGCGAACCAGCGGGCCAGACCCTCGTCATCGATGTCGTTTCTCGAAGGTGCTGAAATCCAATCTATCGACTCCGCCGCCTTGGCCCAGAAGCCATCAGCGTCGCCTTTCCAGGCATCGTATGTCGCAGAGTAGGTCGACATGGAGGATTGCACCTGTGTCAAACCGTGAGCACGATGTTGCCGACAGTATGGCCGGACTCGACTAGCTCATGCGCTTTAGCAATGGCTTCCAGGGGAAGGACCGTCGCGATGTTGTGACTGATTTCGGTTGCCGAGATCAGTTCGTTTACCCTGCTCGAAATCTCGGCTCGTCTCGCCGGAGGCAAGTGGTAGAGAATAAAGAAGTCGATCCCGATATTCTTCAGGATGGACTTGGAGAATGGCACATTGAACTCGCGCTCGGAGCTGCCGTAAGCTACCAGACGGCCTTCTTTCGCCAATGCGGCGATATCCAGATCGATGTTGGACGAGAGATCCACTTCAACGATCAGGTCGACGCCATGACCTCCCGTTGCATCCTGGATCGCGCGCAATGTGTCATCTTGCCGATAATTGATGGCCACATCCGCGCCCGCCGACAGCGCCAGTTCGGCCTTTTCCGGACTGCTGACAGTGGTCAGTATGCGCCCCGCCCCAAGACGCCGCGCAAACTGAATGGCGTAATGTCCGACAGCACCGGCGCCTCCGGCAATCAGCACGTTCTTCCCAAGGATATTGCCGTTCAAGGTGAGCGCGTGCATGGCTGTAGATGCCGGAATGCCCAGACAGGCACCTGCTTCGAAGGAAATGTTATCCGGAAGCGTCGCTGTGAATTCTTCAGGCACGACAATGACTTCGCCCGCAGTGCCAGTCGTGCGACCCCATGCGGCGTTAAATACCCACACCCGCTCGCCAATTCGGGCGGGATCGACCCCTTCACCTACTGAGTCGATCACGCCTGCACCGTCGCTGTGAGGCGTACGGGGGAACGGCCAAGACGAAGGTATATGCCCGCCTCTGACCTTGACGTCCGAAGGATTAACTCCGGAAGTCTTCAATCTTACGCAAACCTCACCAGCACCTGCTACGGGCAGTGGCTGATCCACCAGGTCCAGGACCTGCGAGGCTTCACCGATCTTATCGTATTGCGCAGCACGCATAATTGAATCCCAGAATGGTAGGTGCACTCACGCATATCCCGGCCGTTCCTCGATCAAACGCGCCAGGTCTATGCCAGACCGGAGACCGGCCGCCCCGCATTCGCATTTGCGAAATGCGGGGCAGCCTCGCTGTCAGAACTTGGCGGTCAATGAGACGCCCCATGTTCTCGGCATGCCTGCATAACGGACAAGGCTATCTTGGTTCAGCTGTGTGCTGTTCCAGTAATACTTGTCACCGATGTTATGAACGAACACATCAAGCTGATATTTGTTGTCGACAGTCATCAACGCGAGATTCGCGTCGAACAATGCGTAACTATCAATCTTGAATAGAGGATTGCCTTCAAGATCTCCACGCGCAGAGCTTGAATAGCGCCCACTGAGTGTGAACCTGGAACTCAGGTTACTGTTGATGTCGAACGCGTAAGTGACGATCCCGTTTGCCTGAAATTTCGGAGTGAACGGGAAGCTTGCTCCAGCAAAATTCCTTGCTTGTCCGAAATCATTGAAGCCTTGGTAGGTATCGATAGTCGCCTTGAGATAGGTCGCGGTCAGGTGAGCATCCAGGCCCTTCGCGAGGGGGACCGATACTTCCCCTTCCACGCCGAAAATATGAGACTTCGGGATATTCTTGATGCTGTTGAGCGTGACATACACCGGGTCGGGGGTGTTAACGAACAACTGCTTGTTGCGGTAATCGTAATAGAAAGCTGACGCATTCACAATGACCCCACGAGCGGGCGAGGACTTGATGCCGATTTCATACGCCCTCACCTCCTCCTGAGTCGCAGGATCGTATTGGGGCGCGACGTTGGCGTCGATATTCGGGAATGCGCCAGATTTAAAACCTCTCGCAGCAGACGCATAGAGCAAGACGTTGTTGGTAACCTGATAGTCCAGCGCCAGACGCCCGGACAAATTGTCCTGATCGAGCACCTTGTGCACCACACCCTGGGGATTCGGACCGCCCGGTACCAGCGCTGCAAGGTAAGTCGCACACCCGCCGGGAGCGACATTGGCTCCAAATGGCGTCGCAAAGTTGAAGAACGCGTTCCAGGAAGCAGCGAAGCTGTTATCGCCCTGGTCTTTTGAGCAACCGGCAAATTCGCTCTTGTCTTTGGTGTAACGCAAGCCGGCTGTCAGGTTGAGCTGATCAGTGATCTTGTATTCACCTTGCCCGAACAGCGCTTTGGTCGTGACAGTTTCCTGAATGCTGTTTTCCCAATCGCGAAAACCCCACCTGATGTCTTCGAGCTGCGCCGCAGTCGTCCCCGCAGGGGCCGTCAACTGTCCGAACGTGCGTACCAGCGCCACCGTGCTGATTGTCGCACCCCAGGTCTTGTCGTTTTCGTTCAGCTTGTCGCGGGCAAAGAAGGCCCCTGCGATCCAGTGGAAACGATCGGAATCCCCGTTTAGGCGAACTTCCTGGGAGAACGACTTGATCGACCCCAGGCCCACACCGAGCGCATTCTCGATGTCCCAGCCGGCCGGATCGATCGGCTCATAGCGGGTGAAATGCGCATAGCTCGTCAGCGATGTTAGTTTGACGCTGTCTGTGATCCCCACTTCCCCGCGCAAAGCGAAGGAAAGCATCTCGTTGTTCTTCTTGAAATTGAGCGGGGCGGGCGTCCAGTTTTGTCCGCCGCCTTGGGTTCCACCCCAAGGGATCTCACTGGTAACCCATTTGGCCTGAGTGCCACTGGTCGGCGTGTATGCTTCACTGAAGATTGCTGGCGGAAGACCAAGGCTGGGCGCAGCGGCAGCCCATTGAGCCGGCGTGGTCAGGCCAAGGAACGCAATTATCCCTTTGGGAATGACCGCAATTGATTGTGCCGCCTGGGTCTCGGATTGGTCCTTCCACCAGTTCGCAGTGAGAAGAAACTTCGTTGTGCTGCTTGGCTCCCATGCCAGCGACAAACGCGCCGCAGCCTTGTCGACCTTGCCGAGACGCTGCCCGTTGGCGACATTGACCTGCCAACCCTTGTCTGCCTTCTGAATGTCGAACGCCAGGCGACCACTCAGGTTATTGGCAATCCCGCCATTGATAAATCCGTCGATGCCGTAGGATTGATAACTGCCATACGACAGTTTGACCTCGCCGCTATTCTCGGACGTTGGCTTGTTGGCGATACTATTGACGAGGCCGCCAGTGGTGTTGCGACCATAGAGCGTACCCTGCGGCCCCTTCAGCACTTCAACGCGCTTGAGATCGAACGAAAGGCCTGCCGTCATGATCGGATAGGGATACGCGACTTCGTCAAGATAGATGCCCACAGGCGAAGAGGTCGACATGTTAGGCGTATTGAAGCCAACGCCGCGAAGCGTGTAAATCGGCGGGCCGCGGAACGACGTCGCGACCGTAAAGCCAGGAACCAGGCTCGCGACGTCCTTGACGTCAGCCACGCCCAGTGCCTTCAACTGCTCGCCGCCCCATGCCGAAATGGCGATGCCCACCTTTTGCGTCGCTTGGTCACGCTTTTGTGCTGTGACGACGATATCACCGAACGGCGTCGCGTCAGCCGAAGCATCAGTGGCGGATTGAGCCGGGTCGGCCTTGGGCTCAGCCGTTTGCGCGAATGCTGTCGCCGGCAATACAACGGAAGCCAGCAATCCAATCTTGGCGAGCCTCCGGGCTGATTGCACTCGTGCAACGAATGACGTCGTGGGGTTCATCAAACTCTCCTCTCCTGATGCAAATTCGCTCGAATTGTCGTTGCGACATGGCCGGATTTCAAACGAGTCGAGAGGCTAAATATTCCCATTGGAGAAAATATCAACATTTTTCTTATAAGGAATTTTTCCACAGCCTGATCCTTCTCGAACTTTCGCATGGGGTGCAGAAAATCGCGGAAATTGGCTGAAATCGCACCCTTGATTGCAGTCGATCCTGCCACGGGAGGGCGAGGGTCGCGTTGCGTCAATCGAGTGTGACGAGTAGCGCCGAGCGATGGAATCAACGCGCCTTCATACCCGCCTCAGTCGCCAATTCGGACTTTCTGCGCCATTGTGCCTTGCTCCGATGGCGTTGGCGTCGGGCGGCGGCTTGGCTGCAGCGTGGGCACGATCGGGGGCGTTAGCACTGGTCGGAGGCGGCTATGGCGACCTGGAATGGACCCAGAGAGAGTATTGCGGTGCAGTTAATGAACTGCAGTCAACACCGCGCGGCCTGTCGCGCCTTGGCTGTGGTTTCATCACCTGGAAGCTTGACCAGAATTGCAGCGCCTTCGATTGGCTGCTGGATCAATCCGCAAAACCAGCAGCGGTCATGCTGTCATTCGGAGACGCAACCCCTTGGATTAAACGCCTCTCCGATCGCGGCATCCCGGCAATTTGCCAGATCCAGCGAGCCGACCAGCTCATGCCATTGATTGACGCGGGCGCGTCCATCATCGTCGCTCAGGGCATGGAAGCTGGAGGGCATGGAATGAAGTGCTCGCTTGGGCGCAGCACCTTTACGCTTGTGCCGGAGCTTGCAGACATCCTTGCCAGAATTTCTCCGAATACAATGCTCCTTGCTGCTGGAGGCATAGCCGACGGAAGAGGGCTCGCGGCCAGCCTGATGCTGGGAGCGGATGGCGCGATAATCGGAAGTCGAGCCTGGGCAACGACAGAGAGTTTGGCGCTCATCGGGGCGAAACAGGTTGCCGTCTCAGCTAGCGGCGACGACACTATGCGGAGCGGAATTTTCGACGTTTTGCGTGGAAAGGAGTGGCCGGAGCCATACGACTTTCGCGCCCTGCGAAATTCACTGCATCGCGAATGGGAAGGCCGCGAAGCCGTTCTTTTGGCAGACCCCCACGAAGCGAGACGTAGATATGAGCAGGCTGTCAAGGATGCGGACTATGATCTCGCTCACGTACCGATTGGTGAAGCCGTCGGCACGATCAACGACATACCGACAAGTGCGGAACTGATTTCTCGGATTGTTGCCGACGCGCATGAAAGGTTGGCGCGGGGACTGTCAGGATTTCCGTGTGTGGGCGGGCGGTTGAACATTACGCCGCCATGGCTCTGATGAAGCGCTCGCCGAAGATCACGGCGAACTGAGCCTTGGCCATGGACCACTCACGCGGTGGCATTTTCCACTCTTTCTCGGACCGGTTCAAGATCAGATAGAGCAGCTTGGTCGCGGCATCGTCGTTGGGGAAGTGTCCCCTGGCCCTGACCGCCCGGCGGAGCTGGGCATTCAGAGCCTCGATGGCATTCGTTGTATAGACGATCCTGCGGACCTCGTCGGGGAACGCGAAGAACGGGATGACCTCGCTCCATGCCCGGCGCCAACTCTGGCCGATCGCGGGGTAGCGCCGCCCCCATTCGCTGTCCTCGAAGGCCGTGAGCGCTTCCTCGGCGGCCTTGGCGTCGACGGCGCGGTAAATGCCCTTCAGTGCCGTGGCCAGCGGCTTACGGTCCTTCCACGACACGAAGTCCATCGAGTTGCGCAGCAGGTGGACGATGCAGGTCTGTACCACGGCCTCGGGGAACACGGCGGTAATGGCGTCCGGGAAACCCTTGAGGCCATCGACGACGGCCAGCATGATATCTTCCACGCCCCGGTTCTTGAGCTCGTTCATGACGCGCAGCCAGAACTTGGCGCCTTCGTTCTGCTCGATCCACAGGCCCAGGACGACCTTGGTGCCATCGGCCAGCACACCCAGCGCGATGTGGATCGCCTTGTTGCGGACCATGCCCTCGTCGCGGATCTTGACCCGGATGGCGTCGAAGAACACCAGCGGATAGGCTGGATCGAGCGGCCGGGCCTGCCAGGCTGCGACCTCCTCGAGCACGGCGTCGGTCACGGTCGATATCAGGTCCGGTGAGACGTCGATGCCATACAACTCGCGCAGATGCCCGGTGATCTCCCGGGTGCTCATGCCGCGCGCGTACATTGACACGATTTTGTCGTCGAAACCCGGAAAACGCCGCTGGTACTTGGCGATCAGTTGTGGATCAAAGCTGCCTTGCCGATCGCGGGGTACCTCGATCTCGATCTTGCCGGTGTCGGTAACGACGGTCTTGCGGCCATAGCCATTGCGGTTGTTGCCAGCCTGGTCTTCGTGCCCGAGATGATGATCCATCTCGGCATTGAGCGCACGTTCAGCCAGCGCCTTCTTCAGCGAGTCCAGCAGGCCACCCTGCTGCAAAGCCGCAGCGGCATCGCCGCCAGCGAGCAGTTGGTCGAGTAAATCAGCCGGAATCAACGGCTCCTTGCGTCGGGACATAGTGGGTCTCCTTCTTCCCCATTATACCCGCCCACACACGGAAATCCTGACAGTCCCTTGGCGCGTCATGCTTGAAGCTCTTGATCTTCCCAATATTTGAATGTGTTCAGCCAATCAAGGCGAACTGCCATCTCATGTCGGATCGACCGCCAATCTTCATCTCACGCAACTGCGTCGCTGCAGGTTCGACGCCAACAACCTACACACAGACCACGCCGAGCTTTTTGTCAAAGCAGAAGACCGCGCTCTCGGATCATTGCCTCAAGCCTGTTGAACGTGGGAACTTTCAAGCCAATCTCAGCAGCCATGCGGATAACCGCACCGGTAAGACTGGCATATTCCGAGGGGCGCCTGGCTTCGAGATCACGCTTCATGGATGTCGTCGCTTCATCAGGAAAGCTTGCGACGAAGGCCAGCGTGCGTTCGGGACAGTCAGGGGGCAAACTGATGCCACTCTTCAACCCGAGATCGTAAACCTCGCTTATAGCCGCTTCGAGCAATGCCCAACCCCGGGCATCTTTTCGCAACAAACCGGCTGCCATGCCGGTGGCTGCACCTACGCCGCCGAACGCACTCGCCAGAACAAACTTCGACCAAAGCTCAATAGCAATATTGGGAGATGGATGGCCGGCAATTCCAGCGTTTCGGAGCAATTCAGAGATAAATTCAACTGCTCCGAGATCCGGACCGTACGCATGGCCAAAGACAACTGACGGTTCGACTCCGACATGCTTGACCTTGTTGCCAGCCATTTCGAAAAAGCCATGAACTCGCGACGCAATAATCGCCGCGTTTGGAAAGCGCCTGGCAACAGTCAACGGTGCTTCGACGCCGTTTTGTAGTGTGAGAAAGGCAGTTTGTGGCCCGACTGATCCCTCAACAACGGCAAGCGCGCCACGAACGTCACCGGCTTTGGTACAAATTATCACGAGCCGTGCTTTGCCGAGGCCATCGCAGCTGCGCCTCGCCTCCACTGCAATTTGCAGCGGCTTGCCGCTCCCTTGAAGCAACAGCCCCTCGCGTCGGATTGTTTCGAGACGATCCCCCCGACACAACAGGACAACTGCTTCACGGGATTGTGCAAGGTGAGCGGCAAGGAAGCTGCCCACGGCACCCCCACCCACAATCAGAATGGGCTCCATGATCCCTGACTACGCAAATTGGTCGAACTTGTCACGCTTCAGTCAGCCCATGCCCAGCAGCAGCCTGCAGAGCCTACCCCAAAGCCAAAAAATGCAGCTTACACGCCAAGGCATCTGCCTATGCGTTTAGGCGCGCTCAAATTGTCGCTGAGACAGCGGTTAAAAAAACATGATCACGAGATGAGACTGCGGAATTCACACCGCTTCGAGCAACTCCAACCGCCGCGTAAAATTGTCGGCCTGCCCATCATGCTGTTCGAGAAAGCGGTTGGCTTCTTTTACGATCCGCGCATTGACCACAGCTTTGCGGTCGATCCGGGATTGGGCGTGGAGCCACTCGGCCACTTCGAGCCAGTCCCATAGCGGGCTGTTGGAGGTGACGCGGGCGACGGGGTTGGGAAAACCCGAGCCGCGTTCGGCCTTGGTATAGAGCGAGATTGCCTGCCGGGTAAGGCCCGCGCGTTCGGCAATGTCACTGAGGCTCACCAGATGATCGGGCTCAACCCGCTCGACCTTCGCACCCGTTTTGAGAATATCCTCATAGGCCGAGGCGACGGCCTTGGAGAAGGACACCCCCTCGCGGCTGAACTCGGCGATGATCACACCCTTCTGGAACGACAGCGTAGCATCGTCACAGCCCGCCTCGAAGAAGCGGTCCTCATAGCCTTCCATCTCGGGATCGAGACCGGAGGCGACAATGGTGAATTCGTGCGTCTTCATCTCAATCACTCCGCGCCCGCATGCGGGCACCGCGCCACATCGCGCCTGATCGCCTTGGCGTGGTTCTCAGCGTTTCGCGGAGTGCTCCACACCGAAACCATGCAGCCTTCACGATCAGCCCAAGGGCAGTAAAGCCGCCCCCAGGCATGACCACTGATCGGCACCACCCGCCAGCCCAGCGATTCCGCATGGGCAACGGCAGCCTCGATCTCCTTGTTCGGATGGCGTGTTCTTGCCATTCGTCAGAACTCCCTATCGCCTATTTGTTGACATTTGTCAACAGACTTGATTGATCGGTTTCGGCCTCGACCTGAGGATCGGCGAACATAGCTCGCCAACCCATTGTGCTGACTTCCAGAGATCGATCACGACATGGTGGTTGATCGCCATCGACCGCCTGCTGGATCTCCGCCGACCTCCCCCCGCAATTCAGCATCTCCCGCAAGCGGGTGTCCCACGCCGCGAGCGCCATCCTCTTTTCCGGTTCGTATTTGTAACGATTGTAGATGCCCGCGACGCCCGCACGTGTCCCGCTGATGTGGTTGAGCACGGCTTCGGTGACTTCGATCGGGATGCCGAGCGCCTGAAGGTTGGTCGCCCCAGTCCGGCGCAGATCGTGCAATCGCCATTCGGCAATCTGGACGCTGTCGCCGGCCTTTCCGATACGCTTGAGGCGCTCGTTCATGATCTTGAGCATGCGCTCGTCGAGCAGGCGCTTGGCTTTAGAATATCCCGAAACGGGGGTGGTCCCGGTCGTGCTGAACACGAAGCCCTTGTCCTTGGGATGGAGCGTCTTGAGTTCAGCAATCGCCATGTCGGTCAGCGGAATGATATGTGCTTCGTCATTCTTCGCGCGCTCGGCGGGGAGCGTCCAAGTCCTCGCTTCCAGGTCGATCTCCGACCAGTCCATCTCTGCCACTTCCTGACGCCGCTGCATGGTGAGCACGAGCAGGCGGACAAACGGCCCCCACGGCCAGCCAGCCTGACTGGTTGCCTGCCACAGGCAGACCAGTTCTTCCTGCCCCAGCACCCGGCGGCGCGACGCACAGGCTTTAGGTGCTTTCATGCCAGCAAGAGGCGATACCGGGATATCCTCGCGGTCGACCGCCCAATTGAGCAGTTTGCGCAGGATCGAGTGAATGTGCTTCCGCATACCCGGCCGGTCCGCATAGTCATCCATCAGCTTGACCATGTCCGCGCGTTTGAGGGTGGCGAGCGACTTCTTTCCCCAGCGTGGTTTGAACACACTTTCAACGACCCGCATGGCCTCGGGCCAGGAATCGACCCAATTGGCTTGCAGATAGAGTTCGACGAACTGGTCGCAGTAGGCCGAGAAGTTGAGCACCTTGTCGCGGCGCTTCTTCTCTCTCGCCTCCTCGACCGGATCGATGCCCTGCCGCACCAGCATGAGCAGGCGCTCGGCTTCCTTGCGTGCTGTCTGCGTCGTCCAAGGACTGCCATGAATGCCGATCGTCGTGCGGCGCGCAGCCCCGCCATTGACCCGGTACTGGAGCACGTAGGATTTGACGCCCTTGGGTGTGACCCGGAGGCCAAACCCCCGAAGCCCGCTATCCCAAGTATAGACATCTCGACCGTGACATGGTTTTGATGCCTCAATTGTACGGATTGTGATCGACTGACCGGCCATGTTTCATACGCCCACGTAATCGCCACGTAATCATTTGTCGGAAAACCGTGGCGTAGGTTAAGGTAATCCACGGCGGATTTATTCCAACCGTTTCAAGACCTTGGGCGTAGTGTGGAGCGCTCTGGCGTAGCATAAGAAACGTTGCTAGACGCAGTTTGTAATCAGGGGGCCAGGGGTACGAATCCTCTAGCCGGCACCATTGGCGTTCCCAAAATCGATGGCGGAGTTTGGCATGTGATGTCATCGAAAGATGGCTCTTACGCTTTCAAACACGCCTATCACGCATGGCAGCCACGAATATTTTAACAATTTTTTGGATGGCGTTCTGCCTCAATCAAAAAATTGCGGACAGATTTTTGCTCGCTGCAGTGGCGCGCAAGATTTATTGCCGCATTACAATAACGTTCCGTAACTGCGACGCCATTCAACTAAACTCCTGTTATCATTAACCTAAATCTTGCCCGCCTTGGAACTGTTGGCGCGTAGGCAAACCTTTTCGACTGCGCAGAATCGGCCAATTTTTCGCCATTATCAAGTCTTCCCCCTGCTTAGCGGCTTCGCTGATACATTTTGGATTTGTTAACCAATTTATGTGAGCTATTACGGTATTCTACTAAGGGCAGATACTCGATGCGTGCTGACGTAAAGACCCTCTTCGACCGTCTTGGCAAAAGCGATTTCCAGTATCGCGATTTCGGTGATCGTTTTTCCGAAGTTGAAACTTGGCCTGTGTTCGAAGCCATTCTGCGCGATCCGCGCGTTCAGCAGACCGTCGTTGGCAACGTGGTTGTGACATCGCGTGAGCCTGACCCCGAACCAGTAGCGCGCGTTAATCATCCTTTGCCGTTGGGTGCTGCACTTTCGCGCAAATACGGTGGTCAGCCGCACAACAACCATGTGCACGCCGAACTGCAAGACCCGCAAGATGTGCGCAGCTTGCTTGCCCGCATTTCCACTGCCGTCAGCAAGGGAACCATCTGATGCCTCTAGTGCTTGCTCAAGGCCTCCGAGGCGGCGTGGGAACGACAAGCCTCGTTGCAAACATCGCCATCAGCCTCGCGCAATCGGGGCTGCCTGTCACTGTGCTAGACATGGCGGCACGCAGTACGATGGCCCTGCACTTTGGGCTGAACCCTACTGACCGTTTGCCACCACTTGAGGGCACGGGATCGAACGATCTGGTGGTCCATGGTGTAACATTGCGTGATGCCTACACGATCGCCGACCGTGGAGATATGACTTACGGCCTGGCTTCGGGCGAAATAAGCTTTGATGACGATGTGCTTTACATTGCCGACGTTGGATCCGCAGACATGGGCCTGTTCGAACAGCTTCGTCCTTATGCTGCTCTTGACTTGTTGGTTCTGGCTCCTTCTGGTGAATGTTTGGCCGCACTGCCTGAGGCGCTCGAAAATGCCGGGCCTAATACGCATTTCGTGCTGAACAAGGCCGATGACACGCGCAAATTGGCGCGGCATGCCGCTGTATTCGTTCATGAATTGCTGGGCGACAATCTGCTTGCGACCGTCCGCAGCGACGAAGCGGTTGCTGAATCTGCGGCAATGATCCATCCCTTGGTTCGCCATGCCCCTGTCAGCGCCGCGCTCCATGATGTCAGCGCACTCAGCGGCAAGATCGCCAACATCGTGCCGTTGGCACACGCTGAAAACCCTGCCGTGTACGAACCTCAGCGTCAGGCAAGCCACGCCGCATGAGCAGTTTGATGAAACGCGCACAAACTGTGCTGTCGATCGTTGCGCTGGTATTCGCCGCCATCGTGGTGATCGGCGTACCTCTGGATCTTACGCAACAATGGTTGATGGCTGGCGGCACAATCTTTGGCACGGTGCTTTTAAGCCGAACCAAAAATCGCAAGATGATCCTGACGCTCGGAATCCTCTCGATCCTGACGTCAACGCGCTATATGTTTTGGCGCACCACGCAAACGCTGTCGTTCAACACGCTGCCCGAATTCTTTTTCGGCTCAGGGCTTTATCTGGCCGAGATGTATGCATGGGTGCTGCTGCTGCTGGGCTTTTTGCAAACAAGTTGGCCGCTGGAACGGCCCGTCATCGAGATCGAGGGCGAACCGGACACTTGGCCAACCGTTGATGTCTATGTTCCAACCTACAACGAGAGTTTGGAGATCGTCCGAAACACCGTCTATGCGGCAATGGATATGGATTACCCGGCCGACCGGTTTCGGGTATTCATCTTGGATGACGGACGCCGCGCGGATTTCCGCGCGTTTGCGCGTGAAGCGGGCTGTGGTTACATCACGCGCGATAACAACCTTCACGCAAAAGCGGGCAACCTCAATGCCGCGATGAAGCAGACTGACGGCGAATTGATCGCAATTTTTGACTGTGATCACGTCCCGGTACGGTCATTTTTGCAACTGAGCGTTGGCTGGTTCCAAAAGGACCCCGCGCTGGCGTTGATGCAAACGCCGCACTTTTTCTATTCGCCCGATCCTGTGCAGCGCAATATCGCTTCGGCGCGGAACATGCCCGGCGAAGGCGACTTGTTCTACAACCCGGTGCAAGATGGCAATGACTTATGGAACGCCACTTTCTTTTGCGGAAGTTGCGCGGTTATCCGTGCCGAAGCCCTTGCCCAAACCAATGGCTTTGCTGGGGAAACCGTTACTGAAGATGCCCATACCGCGCTCAAACTTCAACGCATGGGTTGGAACACTGCCTATATTTCTACCCGCCTGTCGGCGGGACTGGCAACCGAACGCCTCGTCGTTCACATTGGACAGCGCATCCGCTGGGCTCGCGGGATGACGCAAATCATGCGCATCGATAACCCGCTTTTTGGCAAAGGCCTCAAGTGGCAACAGCGGCTGTGCTATCTCAACGCGATGCTGCACTTTCAGTTCCCGCTGCCGCGCATCGTTTTCTTGACCAGCCCACTGGCTTACCTGATCTTCGATCAGAACATCATTCAAGCCTCGGCCACCTTGATTTTTGCTTACGCAATGCCGCACTTGTTCTGTTCACAAGTTGCCGCTGAGCGTCAGCAATCAGGATGGCGGCGGCCCTATTGGGGCGAAATTTACGAAACGGTTCTGGCGTTCCATCTGGTTTCGCCCACGGTGAAGACCTGGTTCCAGCCTCGCAAGGGCAAGTTCAATGTAACGGACAAGGGCGAACTGCTGGATAAGACGTTCTTTGACTGGGCCATCGTCAAGCCACACTTGATAACCATCAGTCTGATCATGGGCGGCATCCTTCTGGCCGTATCCAAGTACCTGTTCTTTCAAAGCTACTTCAACGTCCAACTGGATACGCTCGCGCTTAATCTGGCGTGGGCAACCTTTAGTCTGATCTTGCTGACCACAGCCGTATCGGTGGCGCGTGAATCACGGCAGGCACGCAAGGAAATCCGGGTGGATGCCCAGTTGCCGGTCACAGTCCACTTCACATCGGGCCATGTTGCCTATGGCGTTACCACGAATATTTCGATGGGTGGTGCCGCCATCCGCATCCCGGCAGGCGCCGCGCCGGCCGATAGCGTCACGCGCCACGTCGTACTGTCGACTGGGACAGAAAGCCTGGCAATTCCCGTCGATCAAGTTCGGCGGAAAGACGATATGATTGCCGTTCAATTCCACAAACTTGAACATGTTGCCGCGCGCCAAATCGTCCGCGTGATTATGGGCCGGGCCGACGCATGGCAGCGCAGTTATGCGCCAGAGCGCGTATCGGGTCTTCGTTCGTTCTGGGACATCATTTTGATCGATATCTTGACCATAAAGCGCGCGCTCGGCCTGAACTATGCCGAACGCAAAGCTGAGAAAGCAGCGGAAAGTGCACAAACCGCTCAATCCAAAAAGGCTGCTGTGGCTGCGGCTCCTGCTGCATCAAAGTTGCTGAAAGCTGCTGGGCTTGCCTTCGGATTGCTTGCGTTGGGCTATGCTTTGGCGCCGCAATTCGTGTTTGCCGCGCCCGTAACAGCCCCGGCAGCAGCCCCGACCAGTGTTGCTGCAACTGCCTCAGATCAACGCTCGGAACGCTTGACCTTCAAAGACTTGCGCATTCGCAACGCTATCCGTCTGCAAGGTACGCGCGGCGAAATCAGCATTCCCTTCGGTGTTCGGCAGGATCAAATCGTCAGTGCCGCATCGATTAGAATACAAACCGCCTGGTCCCCCGCCCTGCTGGGCGATCGCAGCCAGTTGGTGATCATCGTAAACGGCGAAGTGGTTCAGGTCGTCCAGCTTCTACCCCAGAATTCCGGCGGTCAGATCATTACGGTGCCGGTCAACCCTGCGCTGTTTCTGCCGGGTGACAACCAGTTGAATTTACGGCTGATTGGTCATTATGCCCGCGATTGCGAGGATCCGTTCCACAGCTTGCTTTGGGCCAATATCAGCAACACGCGTTCGTGGCTCGACCTGACGCTGCAACCGCTGCCCAACACCCCTGACCTTGCCCGTCTGCCAGCCCCTTTCTTTGAAAAAGGCATCAACACCGCCCTCAAGGTGCCGTTTGTATTCCCCGGACAGCCCCACCATGGCGAGCTTGAAGCTGCGGCCTCGATTGCATCATGGCTGGGCAGTCTGGCCAGCTATCGCGGCTATGAATTCAAGCCTTCGTTCGGCGCTGTGCCTACTGGAAACGCAGTAGTTTTCCTGAACCGCGGCGACGCGATGCCAGAACTGGGCCTTGCCGTAACCGGGCCTTCGGCGGCGGTCATCGTCAACCCGGCTGACCGGTTTGGCAAATTGCTTGTGATCATGGGCCGCGACGATACCGAACTACGCCTTGCCGCAGCGGCAATCGCCACGGGCAAAGGCGTGTTCGGCGGCCCCCGGATGAGCTTTGAAGGCGCGCGAATTCCAACTTGGCCGCGCTATGGTGCGCCGCGCTGGCTTTCGACCGACCGAGCAATGAAAGTCGGCGAACTGGTCGAACCTTATGCGCTGCAAGGCATGGGGCTCCCCCCCGGACCGCTGACCGTGCGCTTCCGCGTTGCACCGGACTTGTTCTTCTGGCCCCGCCAAGGCGGCGAACTTGATCTGAACTATCGCTATCCGGTCGCTAGCTGGCTTGATCGCGACGCTTCACGCCTCGATGTCTCAATGAACGGGCAATACCTCAAATCTCTGCCAGTCACTGGTAGCTGGTGGAGCAGCCTGATCGGCAAGGCCGGGGTGAACAGTTCCGATAACAATGCAAGCGTGGTCATGCCGCGTTACAGCTTGTTCGGGCAGAACGAGTTGGTCTTCGATTACAACCTGATCGTTGCCGACAAATCCAAGTGCACTGGCATGCTTCCTGACAATGTGCGGGTTGCCGTTTTGCCTGAATCCCGGATTGACCTGACAGCGGCCTATCACGGCATCGAAATGCCTGATCTGGCGCCGTTCGCCAACGCGGGTTACCCGTTTACAATCCGGCCCGACCTTGCTGAAACAACCGTGCTGATGGCAAGCGATCCGTCGGCGGCTGCGATTGAAGCGTTCCTGACGCTTATGGGCCGGTTTGGCGATTCCACAGGCGTTGCCACCACCGCCATCACCATAACAGATCGCGCCGAAGGTTCGCGGCTTGAAGATCAGGACATTCTGGTCATCGGCAGCACCGCACTTGCTGGCTCTGAAGAACTGTTTGCACAAGCGCCGCTTCGCTATGAAGGCGATGCCCTGCAAGTATCTCAAAAGAGCCCCCTGCAATATGTTGGCGCACTGTTGAGCAATCGCCCACAAGTTGAAAGGTCCGAGATCGAAAGCGTCGTGCGCAGCGCGCGCGGCTTTAATGGCATGGTCAGCTTCCGCTCGCCTTATGGCCAAAATCGCACGGTTGTGGCGCTGCTTGCTGAGGATACGATTGAACTGCCAAAGCTGGTTGACGGAATGGCCGACAGCAAGATCAACGCGCAAATTCAGGGCGATCTTGCCGTCGTATCGGGCGAAGGCATGGTTAGCTATGCCATTGGACCAACCTATTGGGTGGGGTCGCTGCCCATCTGGATGAAGGTTGCCTATTGGTTCAGCCAGCGCCCCTTCCTGATGGCCCTGTCCACCTTGCTCCTTGCTTTGGGGCTAACCGGACCTGCCTTCCTCTTCTTCCGTCGTCAGGCTCGCGCCCGACTGGCTGCCATCGACGATAAAGGTGAACCAAAATGACGCGCAAATCTGAACTTTTGCAGCGCAGCCTCATCGTATGCCTCCTTGGCACCGTGGCACTTCCCGGCATCGCTGCCGCAGAAGTTCCCGGCGTAAAAGCCTTGGTTGAGCAGGCGAAGTATTGGCGATCGAAGGGTCGCAATGATCTGGCCGATCAAGCCCTGCGCCGCGCACGCGCACTTGATCCGCAAAGTGCAGAGGTCAGGCAGGCCGCGCCAAAGCCTGTGGCAAAGCCTGCTCCAAAGCCCTTGCCCAAACCCGCGTTCGGGCAACAGGCAGCGCCAGTGGCCAAAGCACCGGTTGTGCGCGCGCCCGCTCCTGCGCCGAAACGTCAGGCCGAAGTGCGGCGGGTAAAGCCAACGCCTGCGGCTACGGCCGGAACTGCCCGCGTCGCTGGATTTTCGGCCCTGGACGCCGGAGACAACGATACCGCCGCAAACCGGTTCGAGCGTGCATTGGCCTCAAACCGCAATGATGGCGATGCTTTGGGCGGTTTGGGCATTGTGCGTTTGCGCCAAAGCCGCTTTTCCGAAGCGCGTGACTTGCTTGAACGCGCATCGCGCCAGCCCGGCGCAGCGCGTTGGGCAGACGCTCTTTCGACGTCTCGCTTTTTTGGCGGCATCGAAGACGCTCGGCGGGCGTTGGCAAGCGGGATGACCGACAAAGCACAAGCGATTGCCGAAGACGTTGTGCGGATGAACTATGAAGAGCCGCAGCCGGCCCTTGAAGTTCTGGCCGAAATCTATGAACTGAAAGGCCGATTTGCCGATGCGGCAGATTTGTATAGCCAGGCGGGCGATGGCGGCGCGGGCAACGAAACGCGCTTGCGCAGCCGTGCTGCGCGTGGCCGTGCGCTTGCCGCTGCGGCGCAAGGCGACGATTTCATGGCAGAACAGGAATTCCATAACGGGTTGATGATCGACAGCACCGATCCCTGGATCCGTTATGAATTTGCGCGCTTCATGATCCGCAAGGGACGCCGTGTCGAAGCGGAATCGCTGATCGGTTCGCTTTCTCAGGCGACAGCAACGGATTCCATTTATGCCGCAGCCTTGGTCCATCAAGACCTCGGCAATGCGCTTGCCGCCTCTGCATTGATCGATCGCATCCCCGAGGCGAAGCGCACGCCTGCGATGCGCAGCTTCGCAATCGGCATCAAGACCGAGAGCGCCATTCAACGGGCCAAGGCTATGGCCGATGTAGGGCAGAAAGCAGGGGCGATCTCGGCCTTGCGCCAAATCGGTGCCATGTCAGCTCTGCCCGCTGCGCGCCGCGCTCAAGTGGCAGATGCACTATTCGATTTGAATGATACGGCCGCAGCCTCCAGCATGGCAGCCAACGCCCTCAACGGCGAGATTGACGATCTGGCTGGCTATGACGCGGTTGTGCGCGTTCTGGCCAAAACCGGGCGTGACGATCTGGCACGGTCAGCGCTGCAAAAGGCGGCGGCGCTGGGCAACAATTCAGCCGAAGGCCAGCGCGCCTTGGCCAAGATGTCGGCTGGACTTGCGGTCTCGCAGGCTGAACGGTTGCGCCTTGCCGGCCAGTTCGCGCCCGCATTTGATATCCTGCAATCTGCGTGGGGTTCTGCGCCTGATGATGTCGAAGTGCTTTCAGCCGTGGCGCGGCTTTACCAAAGCGGCAACATGCCTGCGCGCGCTGCGCAATCGTTCCAACTTGTGCTGGCGCGTGATGCCCGCAACCGTGGTGCTTTGCTCGGCCTTGCTGAATCAGCCCAAGCCGCAGGCGATCGCGGTCTATCGGCGCGCGCCAGCGAAAAGCTGCTGGAAGCTTGGCCGCAGGACTATCAAGTGCGCCTGACCTTGGCCCGCGTAGCTGAACAGCGCGGCGACAAGAGTGCATCGGTGCGCCTGCTGAAGCAAGCACGCGCGCTTTATATCCAGCAGAACGGTGGTGCCACTGACGCGCTGCCCGGTGGCAACCCGTTTGCGACCAGCAACGTCACCAACAACGGCAACCCTTTCCGCACCCAATCCATGCCAGCCCCTGCACGGATCAATCCCTTCGCGCTGGGGAATGGAACGCAGCTTCCATCGATGGGAATGGCAAGTTTCGAGCAGCCTGCAATGACCGCCCCCCAGAACATGAATGCCGGCGGATGGGATAACCCCCTTGTAACGCCTGCGCGTTCGCAAGGCGGATGGGACACCCCTGTTGCCCCCCCTGCGCGTTCGCAAAGCGGGTGGGACGATCCTGTTGCACCACCCAGTCGGTCACAAAACGGATGGGATGCTCCTGCGGCTCCATCCAACCGGTCACAGAATGACTACGGTGCGGCATCTTACCCCGCCATGCAATCGCCGTTCAACAATGGTGGAAGTCAGAGCTATGGCGCAATGCCAATGGGCGGGCCAGTTGATCCGGTGATGGCTGGCATTGAATCCGACATCCGTGCCCTCACCAAAAGCTCTGGCCCAAGGGTGGATTTGCAAACGTCCTATCGCCAGCGCAAAGGCGAGACAGGTTTGAGCGAATTTGGCGAAATCAAGGGCACGGCCGATATATCGACCGGGCTTTTGGGTGGGCGCGTGAAGGTTCGCGCCGAGGCCGTGATGATTGACGCCGGACGCCCCGAAGGTTCAGGCCTTGCCCGCTTTGGGCGCAACGGAACAATCGAAGCTCAGTCCATCGTCAACAAAGTGCCTTCACCGCTTGTTCAGGCGGCTACGCAACGGGCTTCGGGTGTGGCGCTTTCTGCAGGCTACGAAAGCGACATGGTGCAAGTTGAAGTGGGCACCACACCCCTGAACATGGGTACGACCAAGGTCGCCTTCCGCGCCGCGCTAACCCCTCGCTTTTCGCCGAATATGACGGCCAAAGCATGGGTCGAGCGCAAGCCCGTTACCGATTCCGTCCTGTCCTATGCCGGCACGCGCGATCCCGTTTCGGGCGAACGCTGGGGTCAGGTGATGCGCAGCAGCGGCGGCATTGGCGGATCGTATGATCAGCAAGGCAATGGCGTATATGGTGAAGTCGTCTACAGCCGCTTTGCCGGACTTAACGTGCCGAAAAACTCTTCAATCGAGGCAAACTTCGGTGGCTATCTGCGCCTGATCAAAGGCGAGCGATCGCAATTGACCGGCGGCATCAATGCCAATTATCAAAGCTATGATAACAGCCAGAATTACTTCACCTATGGTCATGGCGGTTACTTTAGCCCGCAAAACTTTGTGAGCATTGGCTTCCCACTGAATTACACGCTGGAAACAGATAAACTCGATGTGAAAGCCAATATCACACCCGGTTTCCAAAGCTTCTCGCAAGATGAAACCGCGCTCTATCCTACAGAACCGGCTCTACAGGCGGGACTTGATGCGCTTAAGGTGCTGAACACCGATGTGCGGGCACGCTATGACAGCTTGAGCAAGACAGGATTTGCCATTTCAGCCGGTGGGTCGGCCTATTATCGCATATCGCCATCAACCGAAATTGGTGGCAATACCTCGTTCAATACATTCGGGAATTTTGACGAATTCCGGTCAACCATCGGCATTCGTCAAACCATTGGTGGAACGAAATAACGCAGATGCCGCTAACCGCAACGTCCTCTTCCCTCAGCGTACCCGGAGTGCCCATTCTGCTGGCGCAAGTGGTGGCAGAGCTTTCAGACGTGGCCTCGAAGCCGCAAATCGAAAGCTTTGTCTTTGCACTGGGCCAGCGGTTGGCGTCGCGCGTTTATCTGAATGACGCAGCCAGCCTCACTGAACTTGAAAACCAGATCAATCTGCTGTGGCGCGAACTTGGCATCGGGCATTCGCGCATGGCCGCTGATGCCACGGCCATTGTTGTTCACCATGACCCCGGCCATTTGCCATCCGATGTCATCGAAGCAGAAGCACGACCCTACCTTGCCGAACTGGTGCGGGGTACATTCGACGCTTGTTTCCGGCGGCTGGGCAGCAGCGACAAGACGCAGACGACCGCGAAGTGGGTCAAGCAAATGATCGAAATACGACATGGCAGTTAATCGAAGAAGCTTTGGCCTTGGCCTTGTATCGATCCTTACCGTTGCCTGCGCCAAAGTGCCTGAAAGCAATGCCAAGACCGGCGATAGTTTTTGGGCGCAATTTCGCGAACGCTTCATCCTGCCTTCGGGCCGGGTGATCGACAATGGTAACGGCAATATCAGCCACAGCGAGGGGCAAGGTTATGGCCTGCTTCTGGCGGTGTTGAATGGCGATGAGGCAACCTTTGCAGCCCTTGCTGGCTGGACCGAGGACACGTTGGGCCGGGACGACATGGCTTTGCATGCGTGGAGATACGATTCACGCGAATCCAATCCGATTCCTGACCGCAACAATGCCACCGATGGCGATATACTCATCGCTTGGGCCTTGTCGCTGGGCGCAAAGAAATGGCGTGATAGCGGCTATGCCGCGCGGTCAAAGGCGATCCGTCAGGCAATCCGCACACGGTTGATCGTCCAGCGCAATGGCCTGCAATTGCTGTTGCCGGGCCTTGTCGGATTTGTTGAGGCAGAGCGCGTGGTGGTTAACCCGTCGTACTATATCTGGCCAGCACTTGACCATTTCCGCGCGGTTGATGGCGCAGCCGCCTGGTCGGCCGTGATCAATGACGGCGTGCGCATCTTGTCCGGGGCGCGGTTTGGTGAACACGGCCTTCCGGCGGACTGGCTCCAGACGGATCGTACCGGCGCGTGGCTGCCCGCAACGGACAAACCTGCCCGATTCGGCTTCGATGCTATCCGTATTCCACTTTATGCGGTCGCCGGGCACCGCAAGGCTTTGTCGGCTCCCGTCATTGCGTGGTGGCAATCGCTTGCTGATGCTGGCCAACAGATCCCGGCATGGATTGATTTGCAATCCGGACAAGTAGCGCCATACGGCCTTTCAGCAGGCGGAAACGCGATCATGGCGCTCGCGCTTGGTCGGCCCCAACCTGAAGTGCTGGCAGGGGATTATTACGCCGCAGTGCTGCAATTGTTCGCGCGTTACGTGAAGTAGCCGGCGCGCGTTACTTCGCGGGACCTGCCTTCTTCGCTTTGTGTTCGGCCAGCAGAGTATCAAGCTCTTCGATGCGCAGCCGCTCAGGCGTGCCCTTGGGCAAGCCCTTCAAACGGCAAGCGGCCCACAGGCTTTTGCGCTCGGCTTCCAGCGCCTTGAGATAGAGATCGGCCATCGTTACTTCCTTTTGCCGGACTTGATCGAACGAACGCGCCGCTCAGCCATGGTGCCGGTGTTGTCTTGATCTTCGTTTGATAGCTTGCGCCAACGGCCCAATCGCGCTGGATCAAGTGATCCTTGCGTAATCGCGGCCCGAACCGCGCAGCCGGGTTCTGCTTCGTGAGTGCAATTGGTGAAGCGGCATTCGAGTGTCAACGCGACAATGTCGTCAAACACCTCGGCAAGTCCGGTAGCGGCATCCGAAAGCTGAAATTCCCGCATGCCGGGCGTGTCCATCAGCCAGCCACCCTGATCAAGGCGATGCATCTGCCGCACTGTGGTGGTGTGGCGGCCCTTCCCGTCTTGTTCGCGCACAGCCTGCGTAAGGATGCTGTCAGACCCGCGCATAGTATTGACCAGCGTCGATTTTCCAACGCCGGATGAGCCCAACAGCGCAACCGTTTCCCCGCGCCCGCAGCGTGCCGTCAGGTGCGCTACGCTGGCGGGATCGCGCGCGTTCACGGCCTCAACCTCAAGACCCGGTTGAAGCCCATGCGCAGCGTCGACAAACCGCTGAAGGTTGTCGGTAAGGTCAATCTTGGTCAGCACCAACACCGGGCGCACGTTCACTTCGCGACACAACACCAAGTAACGTTCAAGCCGCGGGACGCTGAAATCCTGATTGCACGATGCCACGATAAACAGCGTGTCGACATTGGCGGCGATCAATTGCAAACGCCGGTCATCGCCCGGTGCAGGCCGCTTAAACAGGTTTACGCGCGTCAGCACCCGTTGCGGCTCATGCGTCTCGCGGTCGATCAACAGCCAATCGCCCACGGTAGGGCGGTCTTCCTCGCCATGTGACACGGGCAAGCGCGATGAGATCTGCGCTTCGATCCCTTCACCTGCCACCGCAATTTCGCCGCGATGGACCGCCATGACGCGAACCGGCAGGCAGCATTGCGCTTCGTCAGGCGATACTTGCGCGCTGAAAAACGGGGTCCAGCCAAGATCCGCAAGATGAGTTTCAGGCACTGTCATAACGAGTCAGCAAAGGGCTTTCATGAAGGATTGAGCGCATGATCAAAGCGACCTTGCAACAATCGCTGGTTGCGCACATTTCACAAGCACGCGCCAGCGGTAATGGCAATGGCGCAGGACCAGTTCGGCCATTTATGCGTTACTCTGCCCGGCGGGAGCACCGAACTAGCACATCGGCATCGCCGGTAAATCGGCCTTGCATCACACGCGTGAACCGTCGATCTGGGGTATCGTGAATTGGAGATTGCAGCAATGAGTGTCGCGTTTCGCCGTGAAGGTGATGACGAGCATATGGAGCCGAAGTTCGAGCTTCCAATCCCACCGGGGCCGAACCTTGTCACCGCACGCGGGCTGGCGCAAATCCGCGCAAAACGTGCCGAAATAGAAGCACGGTTGCCAGAAATTGCCGACGAGGAGGCCGTGAAAAAGCTGCGGCGCGAACTGCGCTATTGGGGCACCCGGCAATCGACCGCGCAATTGATGGATCGGCCTGACGGGACTGCGGCCGCGTTCGGCGCGACGGTGACGATCAGGCTTGGCGGCAAGTTGCGCGAAGTTACTATCGTGGGCGACGATGAGGCTGATCCTGCGACCGGGCTGATTTCCTATTCCGCCCCACTGAGCCGTGCAGTTTTGGGCGCAGAAGTGGGCGAGTTGGTCGACTTCGCAGGCAAGATTGAGGCGATCGAGATCGTTGCAATCGCCGTAAAGGACGAATAGCGCCGCCGGTGAATGACTACACACAACAAAAATTTTGTCATTAATATCATATATCTAGGTAGGCAAACGCACCTCGCCTGACTTGCCAATGGCAAAAGCCCGGCCTCAAACTTGCGCGCGAAGGGGATCAGTCTTGCGCGCACTCAACTCAAAACGAGCCAGTACCTTGCTCACCGTCTGTGCGGTGACTCTCATGCTGGCACATCAGGCAGCGGCATCAACGCTGATCACCGGGGCATCAGTCTATGATGGGACTGGCACTCCTGCGCAAAAGGTTGCGGTCCGTGTTGATAAGGACGTGATCGTGGCTGTTGGCGCTCTGCGACCGCGCAAGGGCGAGACAGTGATCGATGGCAAAGGCATGGCGCTGTCGCCTGGCTTCATCGACGCGCATAGTCACCACGATCGCGGCGATTACGCTGATCGCGCCATGCCGACGCTGCTGGCGCAGGGCGTCACCTCTATCGTGATCGGGCAGGATGGCGAAAGCGCCGCCGCGTTTGCCGATATCGCGGCAAAGTTCAACGCCCGCCCTCCTGCAATCAACGTCGGTACTTACACCGGCCACGGTTACTTGCGCGACAAGGTGATGGGCGCTGATTTCAAACGGAACGCCTCGCCTGCCGAAGTTTCGGCCATGCAGGGACTGCTCGCAGCAGACATCAAAGCCGGATCGCTCGGTCTATCAACCGGGTTGGAATATGATCCCGGCATCTACTCCGATCACGCCGAACTCCTCGCGCTCACTCGTACGGCGGCAAGCGGCGGCGGGCGTTACATCAGCCATATGCGCAACGAAGACGTGACGTTCGATGCGGCACTCGACGAATTGCTCGACCTTGGTGAGAAGACCGGTATTCCGGTGCAAGTCTCGCATCTTAAACTGGGGGTGGTGGACCGTTGGGGAACAGCCAAAGGCGTGTTGGCCAAACTTGATGCGGCGCGTGCGCGCGGCATCAAGGTGACCGCAGACGTCTACCCATACGAATATTGGCAATCGACGCTGACCGTGCTGTTCCCCAAGCGCGACTTCACCGACATTGAGGCCGCCCGCTTTGCCCTGCAACACCTGACCACGCCAGAAGGGATGCTGCTGGGCTTCTATGCGCCCGATCCATCGCTGGTGGGCAAGACCATCGCGCAAATCGCAGCGGCGCGGGGACAGGAACCGGCGGCGACTTATCTTGCGCTCATTCAAGCAGCGGAAGCATGGAAACTGGCCAATCCTGACAAAGGCCGCGCCGAGGCGGTGATCGGCACGGCGATGGACCCGCACGATGTGGCCGATTTTATCGCATGGGATCACAGCGTGATTTGTTCCGATGGCATGATCGGATCACGCCATCCACGCGGGAGCGGCGCCTTTGCCAAAGTGCTGCGTCTTTATGTGCGCGACCAAAAGCGGCTGACGATGGCGCAGGCGGTTCGCAAGATGACCGCTCAGACTGCCGAGCAATTGGGCATCGCCGGGCGCGGCACCATCCGCAAGGGCTACAAAGCCGATCTGGTTTTATTCGATCCCAATCGCATCACGGATAACGCCACGGTCGAAGCCCCCGGCGCGTTGGCAGAGGGCGTTTCGATGGTCATGGTCAATGGCGTGGTTGTGGCTGAAAAGGGCAAGGCGACGGGCGCAAATCCGGGACGAATCATTCGGCGGGGCGTTCAGTGATGCAGAAGCGGGCAGTGATGCAGCGGCGGGGCTTTCTTACAGGCGGTGCCGCTTTGGCCGGTCTCGTGGCTGGGCAGGCCGTGGCAGCGCCCGTGCTCACCGCGAACAACTCCGGCCTGACGCTTGCGAAAGCCGGGCGGCGCAATGGTTGGATCGAGATTGACGCGGCAGCCTTTGCAGCCAACATCGATGCCGTAAGGGCTTGGGTCGGCACTGCGCGGTTGTGTGCCGTGATGAAGGCCGATGCATATGGCAATGGTATCGCGCTGCTGATCCCGTCGATCATCGCCAAGCGCGTGACTGACGTGGGGATTACGTCCAACGATGAAGCGCGGGTGGCGCGCGCGCTGGGTTATCGCGGACGGCTAATGCGCATTCGCACCGCAACGCCTGAGGAAATGGAAGACGCCTTTGCGCTTGGCGTTGAGGAATTGGTGGCCAATCCTGAAGCGGCGATGCGATTGCAGCAGATGTGGCGCAAGCGTTCGAGAAAGCGTGCCCTGCCGGTTCAGCTTGCCGTGAACGCAGGCGGCATGTCTCGCAACGGGATCGAGCTTTCAACCGATTACGGCAAAGTCGATACAAAGGTGCTGTTAGGGCTTGAGGGCCTTAGCATTCGCGGGGTGATGACCCATTACCCCAGCGAAGAGGCCGACGACATTCTTGAGCAGTTGCGGCGCTACCATGAGGATCTGGCGTGGCTAAAAGGCCAAGGCCTGCAACAGGGCGATCTGGTGCGGCATACCTCCAACACATTTGCCGCGCTACAGCATCCCAAAACCCGGCTGGACATGGTGCGGATCGGCGGTGCGATCTATGGCGACCCCGGATCATACAAGACCGATCGCTTCATCCAGACGATGACCGTAAAATCGCGAGTGGCGGCGGTGAACCGCTATCCGGCGGGCCAAACGGTCAACTATGACCGGACCTATCGGTTGGAGCGGGAAAGTTGGCTGGCAAACATCCCTCTGGGCTATTCTGACGGCTTCCGGCGCGGCTTCAGCCACTCCAACCGTCCGGAGTTCCCTGCCGACAGCCGCAACCGCAGCGAAGTGCTGATCGGTGGGCAACGCTTTCCTATTGTCGGTCGCGTCACGATGAACACGCTGATGGTCGATGTCACCGGCGCACAAGACCGCGTTCGTTTGGACGACGAAGTTGTCCTGTTTGGCGCGCAGGGCAAGCAGCGCATCACACAGGCAGAGTTTGAGGCCAACAGTTCTGCCTATGCCCCTGAAATGCTGGCCGTTCTGGGCACCGCCCTGCCCCGTGTGCTGAAGGTGCGCTAAGGTTTCCTAAGGTCTGGCCGTTCAACTGGCGGAACCGGAACGCCGCTCAACTTGCCGTTTTCCACCTTTGCAGTCCCCGAAAACGCGGGGTTGGTGACTTTGCGTGTATTGAGATCAAAGCGGCTATCAGGGCCGATCCCGGTGATCTTCACGGATGCGTATTGCAAGGGCTGCCCCAGCTTTGCGCGCTGCGGCAGGCCCGCAGGCTCTACCAGCCATGCGTATGTTCCCGCCGGAGCCAACAACCGCGCCTCGCCATTTCCCTCAACCACGATTGAAGCCTGCTCATCCACACCAAGGCCGACGACATTGTCCGCACCGCCTGTGCGCTCTTTGGCCAGAAACGCGATCAGCCGTCCCATCCGGCCACGGATCATGAAGTGGGAATCGGTGAAAATCCGTTCCATGCGCGGCAAGTGCAGGAAATCACTGTAATTCGTGACACCCAGCGCCACGGGGTTTTCCAGCGCCTCAGCCGATGTGATGCCATCGCCAAACGCGGCATAACCACGCCAGCCCATAATCGCCAGCCCTGCGCTGGTTCCGCCGATGGGCCGATCCTTCGCCAGCTTATCGATCAGCGCCGACAGCGGCGTGGCCTGCCAAAAGCGCACGTAGCGCGACTGATCCCCACCTGCAAAAAACACGCCATCGGCATTTTGCAGGGCATTGAGTATGCGCGGATCATAAGCGGCTTTACGATCATCGAACACAAAGGTTTCAACCGAGGCAACTCCGCCGATGCCGTTCATGATTTCCTCGCCCAGTTCCGGCCCTTGCGAAGCGCGCAGAACGACAATGTGGCCATGGCCTGCCTTGGCGACAAACCAGCGAAACGCTGTGACATCCCATTCGCCGCCGCCCGCCAGCAGCAAGCCCGGTTCGCGCTTGGCAGGAGTGGCGGCTTGGCGATCGCCAATGAAATAGCGGACGTAACCATCGGGCGAAGCATTTGCCGCCACGGGCATGAGCAACGCCTGCAGCACCAACGCGGCTGCCAACCAAATCCTTTTTACCGCGCGCATAACGTCTGAACACCCCTCGTTCCAAAGCCGAGGTAGAGCGCGCAAGGCTGCCCTGCCATGCGTCAAGTTGCGCAGCCTATCCCGGCAAACTGGCCGTCTGCCGCAATGCCTCACCCAGCGCGAGCGCCGTAGCAGTTGCCAAATTCATGGATCGAACTTCTGGCCGGATCGGAATGCACACGCGCGCATCGCAAGCCTGCGCAACCAAAGCCGGAACGCCTGCGCTTTCTTTGCCAAACAGCAGGACATCGTCGTTGCTGTATTCGAAATCATAGGCCGATTGCGTGCTTTTGGTGGTGAACAGCACCAGCCTGCGTGAACCGATGGCTGCTTTGAATGCATCGAAATTGGCATGCCGAGTGAAACTGACATGATCGATATAATCCATGGCCGCGCGGCGGACCCTACGATCATCCCATGCAAACCCCATCGGTTCGATAAGATCTACAGCAGCCCCCAAACATGCGCCAAGGCGCAAAACGGCACCAACATTTCCGGGAATTTCAGGTTCAAACAGGGCTATTCGCATGCGCGCTGATTGGCGTGGGCAAGCGATCCATGCAAGCCCCGCGTTTCAATTGCGCACAAACGCTATGGTCGCTTGCGGTCATTCGCCAGTAACGCGCGCAACGCCTGCTTCAGCCATTTGTTTGAAGAGATTGCAGGTTCATAACCCAACTGCATCGGGCTGACTGAAATGCCGGTGCGATAGACGATGCTCTCATCCGCCATTTGCGCCGATGTTGGTATTTCCGCATTCATATCAAGGACAACACCGGGAAGATGAACGCCCGACATACCCATCTGCGCGGCAATTGGTGCTTTGCCGATGTCGGATGAAAACGACACTTTGTATTGCTCATAAGTGCCGATCCGGCTCAGCTGCCACTGGGCGCCTTCCAGCTTATCCGGGAAATTGACATTCAAAGCCATCGCCGGGGGCAAAAGCCGCTTGCCGCCTGAACGCTTTTCAAGGTTGCGCACCAGTTCAACGGTCAGACGCGCGACGTCAGCCGATGCCGGGTTTGCCAGCCGCTCATCGCCTGTCGTCTTCAACCCAGCACTAACTGCAATCGCAGGAATCCCGCGGATCATGCCATATTGCGCATTGTTCACCGTGCCCGACGTAATCACCATACTGCCCAGATTCTGGCCTTCATTGGGGCCTGACAGCAGCAGATCGGGCGCTTTTCCCCAACGTGCCTGCGCCAGCACGTCCAATCCGTACAGCGTCGCCATGACCGGCGTTCCATCAACATAATGGAGATCGCCTGGCAGCCCGGCCCGCGTCATTGGCCCGGCACCGGGATCACCTTTGCGGGCTGCGCCATGCAAGCAATCAGCAGCCAAGGGGCCGAGTGGACGCAGGAACTTTACCGCAGCGCCCATCCCGCTTTGCCCTTGGCACGGGACGGACACGATCACATCATGCCCATCGGCCTTCAGTGCAGTGTAAAGCGCAACAACATTGGACGTCAGTCCATCGTCATTGGTCAGCACGATATTTCGCGCATGGGCCGTCGACACAGACAGAGTGACAAAGGCAAGCGGAGCCAACCAGAAACGCATTTTGCGGCCTCATATCTGCAGCGTGCCGATGGGCCGCTCATATTTCGTTAGCGAGTTGTAGTGCGACTTACACCAACCGCAAAACCGAAAACGTGCTTCCTCGACATAGAAACACGGGTTCCCATTCTGTGTCCATCCTATACGGTAGTGATCGCAAACCGCCCCTCGCAGACAAGTTTGAAGTGACCATGCAGCCTACCACCATCCTTTTTGTGCATCAGAACATGCCCGGACAATTTCGGCATCTGGCGGCGGAACTTGCAAAAAATCCCGCCTATCGCGTGGTCTTCCTGACGCGAAGAGAGGGCGTGACGATGCCCGGCATTGTGACCGCGCGCTATCCCTTGAAGGAAGCGCCACCTTCCCCGGCCGAACCTTTGGTCCGGTCGATTGCCCAATCGGTAAATTTCGGGTCGGCTGTTGCCAAGGCGGCGATGGACATGACGAAAAAGAACATCGTCCCTGACTTAATCATCGCGCATCCCGGCTGGGGCGAAGCTTTGTTCTTGCGCGATGCATGGCCAAACGCCAAAATTGTGACTTACGCCGAATACTATTACCAGCCATTTGGCGGCGATATCGGGTTTGATCCGCTGTTTCCGCGCACTTTGCAGGGCGTGTGCAACGCACGGATCATGAACGCAAACCTGCTGCTAAGCCATGAGGCGGCGGATGCCATCATCAGCCCCACCCATTGGCAAAAGAGCCGCCATCCGCAATTCCTGCAAGACAAGACGACCGTCATTTTTGACGGCATCGACACCGCGCGCGCCGCCCCGCATGTCGATGCCAGCTTCGCGCTGGGCAATGGCACGGTGCTGACCGCCAAGGACGAGGTCATCACCTATGTGGCCCGCAACCTTGAACCGCACCGCGGCTTCCATGTTTTCGTGGAAGCCTTGCCCAAGCTTCTGGCCGCGCGGCCCAACGCGCAGATCGTGGTCGTGGGTGGCGATGAGCGCAGCTATAGCCCGCCCCCGCGCGGTGGCCACGAGAGCTGGCGCAGCGCGCTGATGAGCGAAATGGATTTGGGGCCAGCGGGTGATCGCGTGCACTTTGTGGGCAAACTGGCCTATGCCGATTATCTGTCGTTGCTGCAGATATCGGGCGCACATCTGTACCTGACCTACCCCTTCGTCCTGTCGTGGAGCTGCCTTGAGGCCATGTCGGTTGGCTGCGCAATCGTGGCATCCGATACTGCGCCGGTCAGCGAGGTGATCACCCATGAACAAAACGGCCTGCTGGTACCGTTTTTCGATAGCGAAACCTTGGTGGCCAGCATCTCCAGACTGCTGGACGATAAGGTGCTCAGCCAAAGGCTGCGGCAGTCAGCAAGGCAAACAGCGGTCAGCCACTATAACCTTGCAGACTGCCTTACGAAGCAATTGGCCTTCGTGAACAGTGTTTTAGAAAGCTAACTTCAGAATGATCTGACGTTAGATGCTGTTCACTGTCAGCCTCGCGAGTTCAGTCGTCTTGTTTATGTCATCATAGAACACGTATTCATTTCCACCAATATGGTCGGTGAATGATCCCGCATCTGGCGTCCAGGTGTCTCCTGCGTCGAATGACAGATTGAGATGCGAGCTATTCCCCTGCCCAACCAATTGCTGGATAAAGTTTGCATCAATTGTCAGGTTTGCCGTCGTTCCGCTTGACCTGAAATCGAGCGTTTCGATCTGATCCAATTCGTTCAACAGATCGCCTTCTGTCACTACGCCACTACTTTCGGCCAGCGCGACAGTATCTGAACCAGCCCCGCCATCAATTTTCCACCCCTCACCAAGTGCCAGTGTGAAGCTGTCACCCATGGCAGAACCCAACACACTTTCGATGCCGGTCAGCGTATCACCCGCAGCATCGCCAGCCGAACCACTCGCCGTTGCCCCAAGGCTGAGCGTAATTGCGCTACCCGAATCAGAGTAGTCTGCGGTGTCAGTACCAAGGCCGCCATTCAGCGCATCCGCCCCCAGCCCACCGATCAGCGTATCGTTGCCAGCACCGCCAGTCAGCACGTTGTCGCTGGTATCGCCATAAAGCGCATCGGCCTGCGTTGAACCAATCAGGTTTTCGACGCCTGACAGCACATCGCCTGCCGCATCGCCGCCAATACCAGCCGTGCCATCAAGGTATGCCGTGATCGCGCTGCTCGATGCCGAGTAGTCGGCTGTGTCGGTGCCGCTGCCGCCGTTCAGGGCATCTGCACCCAAGCTGCCAAACAGCGTATCGTTGCCGTCGCCGCCATTGATCAAGTTGTCGTTGGTATCGCCATGCAACATGTCAGCATGCGCAGAACCGATCAGGTTTTCGATGCCAAACAGCACATCGCCAGCCGCATCGCCGCCGACGCCTGCGGTGCCGTTCAGGTAGGACGTAACCGCGCTGCCCGATGCTGAATAGTCTGCCGTGTCGGTGCCATTGCCGCCGGTCAGGGTATCTGCACCCAGCCCGCCGATCAGCGTGTCGTTGCCGTCACCGCCGTCGAGCACGTTCGCGCTGCCATCGCCATAGAGCGTA
>CAMTWP010000022.1:0-26419 GCA_947085475.1 uncultured Novosphingobium sp.
ACATCGCTCCTCTTGGAAGGGGCAGCCACTGGGCCGGACGCTAAATCATGCGAGGTCTGGGAAGGCGTGCATCAAGCTGTGACCCGTGAGCCAGGAGACCTGCCGGCGTCTGGTCGCTCTTGCCTTGGTCCAGAGGATGGCTGCGGCACGGTGAACTCCGTCTGAGCGACGAACGAGCGGCTGGGGCCGCATCGGAGACGTGCGTCGGCCGCCCATGGCGTCCGGCCGCCGCGCGTGTCGCCCGTTCGCGCGGGTTTGCCCCGGCCACGTCGCAAGACGCCGGGGGACTATTTAGTGATCAAGACCATTACTACCAGCAGCGCCCTTGCGCTGATCTGTATCGGAAAACCGGCATTTGCCGAAACCTCTGAAAAGGCATCGCAAACAAGCGCGGATGCAGTCGTGGCGGGTAACGACATTGTGGTTTTCGGTCGCGGTGAGGCCATGATCGGCACTGCCAAATCAGCGAGCGAAGGAAGCGTCGGAGGGGCCGATCTCCTCGTGCGGCCTCTTCTCCGCGTGGCCGAACTGCTGGAAGCGGTGCCCGGGCTGGTTGCAGCCCAGCATTCTGGGAGCGGCAAAGCCAACCAGTATTTCCTGCGCGGTTTCAACCTCGACCATGGGTCTGACTTCAGTACCTATATCGATGATGTGCAGATGAACTTTCGTACCCACGGACATGGTCATGGCTATCTCGACCTCAACGGCCTCATTCCGGAGATCGTGGGCCGGGAGGATTTTCGTAAAGGGCCCTACCGCGCCGATGGCGGTGATTTCGCTCTGGCGGGAGCAGCCTATATGACGACCATCAAGGGTTATGACCGGCCATGGGCATCGGCCGAGACTGGTTCATATGGTTGGCGCCGCGTCGCTGCGGGTGGAACATTGCACGACCTGGGCGGCGGAGACCTCACGCTTGTCGCCCAGGCCAAGGCCTATGACGGACCGTGGCAGGAACCTGAACGTCTGCGCCATTACTCGGGGTTCGCGAAATATAGCATGCCGACCGGTGCGGGCACATTGGAGGCATCTCTCCATGCCTACCGGGCGACATGGCACCCAACCGAGCAAATCCCCGAGCGCATTATCGGCACGGCGTTGTGTGCGGATGTGTTCTGCTCTCCAGATCCTTCCGCGCGGGGTGAGACGACGCGCCTGGTGGCTAACATCGCGGTCAAGCAACCGACATGGCGCGCCAATGTCTATGCCCAGTTTTACGACTGGTCGATGTTCTCGAACCCCACTTACACCGATCCGGATGGCACAAGCGCGCAGATCAAGCAGTTCGACCGGCGTTGGGTCCTCGGGCTGTCCGCACAAAAACATTGGGAAATCGCTGACAGTCTGGCTGTGAGCCTTGGCACCGAAAACAGATACGACGCCGTCGGGAATGTTGGTGTCGATCGAACGGCTGCCCGCGCATTTCTTGAATCTCTCGGGCACTTTCGGGTCGGGGAATTGTCTTCCGCGCTCTACGGCGAAGTCGCTTGGAAACCCTTGGCGGGACTGCGTGTGACAGGTGGTCTTCGCGGGGACTATTATCACTATTCCGTGCGTGCACGAGATTCTGTTGCGGCGTCGCTGGGCGAAGGCAGTGGCTCAGCGTCGATTCTCTCTCCCAAGGCGTCAATCGCCTATCAGGTTACGCCGCATCTTGAACTCTACGCCAACTGGGGCCGTGGATTCCATTCCAACGATGTTCGGGGTGCGGTCAACAGGGACACGCCTGTTCCCGTTCTGGTTCGCGGCATCGGCAAGGAACTGGGAGGACGCATTCAATTCTCCGGGGTCACGTTAACCGCGACTTACTGGTGGCTGCATGTCGGCAGCGAACTTCGTTTCATTGGCGATTCCAATGCTGTTGAACCGTCGGGTGCCAGTGGGCGTCATGGCTATGAAATCGTCGCCTTCTGGCGGCCGTTCCCTTGGCTTGCGCTTGATGGAAACTATACCGCCAGCCATGCGCGCTTCGACAATGGCGATCACATCCCCAATGCATTTGAGAACGCGGCTTCAGCCGGTGCCGCCATCATTCTTGATCCCTGGGAAGCCAGCATTCGGGTGCGCCACCTTGGACCTTCTCCGCTTGTCGAGGACAACAGTGTCCGGGATCGAGGCAGCACCGTCATGAATGCCCGGGCCGCGTGGAAGGGCAAGAAGGTCGAGATATTTGGAGAAGTGCTGAACATCTTCGACAGCCGGGACAAGGACATCGCCTATTATTACGAGTCCTACATCCCCGCCTTCGATGCAGGTGCTCCGGTGGAAGGCCGGTTGAGCCGCGTGGTCGAGCCTCGAACTGTGAGGATTGGCGCAAAGGTCAATTTCTAGCGAAATCCCTTGATGGGCGGCGCTGCAGCACGTCTGCGGCGCCATCCTTCGTTTGTATATTCCTCAATCGCCGAGCCAATCATGCACCTCACGAAGTCACTGCCATCCCTGTCTCTGCGCCGACGAATTGGTGCCTTGTTTGCCGGATTGATCGCCGCCAACATTGGGGTCTGGGTCTGGGCATTCAGCCTGTTTCATGCACAGCCGTTAATGCTCGGCACCGCTGTGCTTGCCTGGGGGCTGGGCCTGCGTCACGCGGTTGATGCCGATCATATTGCGGCGATTGACAATGTGACCCGCAAGCTGATGCAGGACGGGCAGCGCCCGGTTTCGGTCGGATTCTGGTTCGCGATCGGGCATTCCGGAATCATTGCCATAGCATCGATCATCATTGCGGTGACGGCCAGCGCGCTGTCGCAGTTCGGCGCCTTCAAGGAAATCGGTGGCGTGATTGCAACCGTGATTTCCGCGCTTTTCCTGTTCACGATCGCCGGCATGAACCTGGTCATCCTGCGCTCTGTCTGGCGGACTTTTGCCCATGTTCGTGCAGGCGGCAGCTATGCCGAGGACGATCTTGATCTGCTATTGGGTGGGCGCGGTCTGCTTTCCAGACTGTTCAGGCCGATGTTCCGCCTCGTGAACAAAAGCTGGCATATGGCCCCGCTGGGGTTTCTGTTCGGGCTTGGGTTCGATACAGCAACCGAAGTTGCCATTCTGGGCATGTCGGCCAGCCAGGCCGCCGATGGCCTGTCGATCGGGACAATCCTGGTCCTGCCCGCCCTGTTCGCGGTCGGTATGGCCCTCATCGATACGGCGGACGGCGTGGTGATGCTGGGCGCTTATGAATGGGCCTTCGTGAAGCCGATCCGCAAGCTCTACTACAACATCACCATCACCCTGATCTCGGCCATCGTGGCGATTGTCATTGGTGGAATCGAAACGCTGGCCCTGATTGGCGACAAGCTGGCCCTTACGGGTGCGCCATGGCGGATCGCCATTGAACTGGGTGAAAATTTCAATGGTCTGGGCTTCGCCATCATCGGTCTTTTCGTGTTCTGCTGGCTGGCGAGTTACGCGATCTATCGATGGAAGCGGTTCGATGAAATCGAGGTTTCGGTCGGTGCCTGACCGTCCACGTTGCGTGAAGCAACATCATCAATTGGCTTGGCTGGCATTTTCGTCTAGAGCGCGCGGTGAAGGATCGGGGTAACCCGCCCTTCAATGATCGCGCCGGTGCCCCGCAAGGGGCTTAATCGGGAATGCGGTGCGGGAGCGTGCTCCCAAATCCGTGGCTGTCCCTGCAACTGTAAGCGGATAGCGCGATGCACATGCTCCTGAATTCAGGAGCAGCCACTGGGCAGCGCGCAAGCGCCAAGTCTGGGAAGGCGTGCATCAAGCTGTGACCCGCGAGCCAGGAGACCTGCCGGCGCACCGGTCGCTCTTGCCTGATCCAGGGGATGGTCACGGCACGGTAACTCTCCGTCTGAGCGACGAAGCTGTGTGGCTGGGGCTGCACGGGTTGCGTGGTTACGGGTGCTTTGTCGCGCCCGCCCGTCGTCGCGCGCCGACCGGACTTGTCCGGCAAGCCCCGCCGTGTCTCGCTCTGGCGCGCGGGGAAGTTACTATGCCAGACCTGTCCAAGGCGTCCCTGTCCAAGGTGCCGGTCACCATCATCACGGGCTTTCTGGGCGCGGGGAAAACCACGCTCATCAGCCACCTGATCCACAATGCCGGTGGCCGCAGGCTGGCCGTGGTGGTCAACGAATTCGGTTCGCTGGGTGTGGATGGCGAGATTCTGCAGTCCTGCGCCATTCCTGATTGCCCGGCGGAAAACATCGTAGAGCTGGCCAATGGCTGCATCTGCTGCACCGTGGCGGACGATTTCATCCCGACGGTGGAAAAGCTGCTGGCGCTTGATCCGCGCCCCGATCACATCCTGATCGAGACATCGGGTCTGGCGTTGCCAAAGCCGCTGCTCAAGGCGTTCGACTGGCCTGCGATCCGCAGCCGGATCACCGTGGACGGCGTGCTGGCGCTGGCCGATGCCGAAGCGGTCGCGGCAGGCCGGTTCGCGCCCGATGTGGCAGCGCTTGACGCCCAGCGCGCCGCCGATCCGAGCATCGATCACGAGACGCCGCTGTCGGAAGTGTTCGAGGATCAGCTGGCCTGCGCCGACATGATCCTGCTGACCAAGGTCGATCTGGCCGGACCCCAAGGCGTAGCCGCCGCGCGCGCGATCATTGCGGCAGAGCTTAGTCGCCCGGTTCCGGTGATAGAACTGACCGAAGGCGTGGTCGATCCGCGTGTGATCCTGGGGCTTGATGCCGCAGCCGAGGACGACATCGCCGCGCGCCCATCGCACCATGATGGTGAGGATGATCACGAACACGACGACTTTGACAGCACCGTTATCGAATGGGGCGAGATCGCCGATCCGGCGGCGCTGGTCGCGCGGATCGAGACGCTGGCCCGCGATCACCATATCCTGCGCGTAAAGGGCTATGCCGCCGTTGCGGGAAAGCCGATGCGGCTGCTGGTGCAGGCGGTGGGCGCGCGGGTGCGGCACCAGTACGATCGCCCGTGGCGCCCTGACGAGCCGCGCCGCACCACGCTGGTCGCCATTGCCGAGCACGATCACGTCGACGCCGATGCCATTCGCGCGGTGCTGCTGGCGTAAGGCGCGGGCCATGCACGTCATTTTCCGCGAAACGCACGGGATGGAGGAAACCGCCGTCCCGCAGGATCTGGGGCAAGAGCCCGCGGATCTTGTGGTCCTGTCCTTTTCGGACAGCGATCTGGGGGCGTTCGCGGCGGCATGGCATCAGGCCCGTGCAGACGATGCGACATTTCCTTCGCTGCGGCTCGCCAATCTGGCGGCGCTGATGCATCCGCTGTCGGTCGACACGTATGCCGAGCGGACGCTGTCGGGCGCAAAGGCGATCCTGATCCGGCTGATCGGCGGCACGCCCTATTGGAGCTACGGGCTGCAACAGGTCGAGGCGCTGGCCCGGTCGCGCGGGATCGTGCTGGCCGTGCTGCCCGGCGACGGCTTTGAGGATGCGCGGCTGGATGCGGCCTCGACCGTGCCGGTGACCGCGTTGCGCGAACTTGCGCAGTGGTGCGATGCTGGCGGTGCAAGGGCGGCGCAGGCGGCGCTTGCCGCGCTGTCGCAGCTGGCGGGGCTGATTGATGCCCCCGCCCGGACATTCGATCCGCTGCTGATGGCGGGAGGCTGGCATCCCGGCCGGGGCGTGATCGATCTTGAAGCCTTTGCGCGCGATCCCGCAAGGCCGCTGGTCCTGATCGTGTTCTATCGTTCTTACCTGACCGCCCACGATCTGGACCCGTTTGCCGCCCTGCATACCGCGTTCGAGCAGCGCGGTTTCGATGCATTGTCGATCTTCGTCCCCTCGCTGAAAGCCCCGCAGGTGCGCGAACAGGTGGACCGCTGGGTGCGCGGGCTTGGCCCGGCAGCGATCATCAACGCTACCGCTTTTTCCGCGCGGGGCGATGACGGCGCCACCCCGCTTGATGGCGCGGGCGTTCCCGTGTTTCAGCTGGCGCTGGCCACGTCCGGGCGCGCGGGATGGGCAGCGGCTTCGCGCGGGCTTTCCCCGGCAGACCTTGCCATGCACGTGGTCTTGCCCGAAATTGACGGGCGGGTGTTTGCAGGCGTCGCCAGCTTCAAGGAGGCGGGGACGCGCGATCCCGCGCTTGGCTTTGCCCGCACCATCCATCGCGCCGATGCAGGCCGGGTTGGGGCGATCACCGCGCGGGTGGCGGGCTGGATCGCACTTGCCCAAACGCCGGTTGCAGAACGGCGGGTTGCGCTGGTCCTGTCTACTTATCCCGGCAAGACATACCAGATGGCCCACGCCGTGGGGCTGGATGCGCTGGCTTCTGCCGAGGCGATCCTGGCCGATCTGGCCGAGGCGGGATATGCCACTGACGCGCAGGCCGGACTGGCAGCGCTCCTTCAATGCACACATCAGCACTGGCCGATGGCAGAGTACCGCAAGGCTTTGGCAGCACTGCCCGATACCCTGCGCGCTGAACTTTTCGCCGCATGGGGCGAGCCGGAAGCCGATGCTGCCGCCGCCGATGGCGCGTTCCGTTTTGCCGCGCTGCCCATCGGCAACGCGCTGGTAGCCTTGCAGCCCGAACGCGGCGAACGCGCCCATCGCGACGGCGACTATCACGACCTGTCCCGCTGCCCGCGCCATGGCTATGTGGCGTTCTACCTGTGGCTGCGCCAGCGAAGCGTGGACGCGCTGGTGCATATCGGCGCACATGGCACACTGGAATGGCTGCCGGGCAAATCAGTCGCGCTGTCCGATGCTTGCTGGCCCGAGGCGCTGACCGGCGCGATGCCGGTGATCTATCCGTTCATCGTCAACGATCCCGGCGAAGCGGCGCAGGCCAAGCGCCGGATCAGCGCGGTTACGATCGGGCACGTTCCCCCGCCACTGGTGCAAACGCAAAGCGGTGCGGGGCTGGCCCGGATCGAGGCGCTGCTGGATGAATTCTCCAACGCTGGCGGGCTGGACCCGGCCCGCCGCGACCGTCTGCAAGTGAACATCCGCGACGAAGCGCGCGTGCTGGGACTTGAGGCGGAACTGGGCCTTGATGACGCGGCCACGCTGGTCGAGGCGATCACCCGGATCGACCGCTTCGTTTGCGATGTAAAGGACAGCCAGTTCGGTGACGGGCTGCATGTGTTCGGGCGGGGAGATCAGGGCGCAGCCGAGCGGGCCGGATTGCTGGCGGCACTCGACGGACGCCGCGTTCCGCCCGGTCCCTCCGGCTCCCCCTTTCGCGGGCGCAGCGATGTGCTGCCAACCGGGCGAAACCTTTATGCGATAGACCCGCGCGCCGTGCCTTCACGCGCGGCCCATGCCCAAGGGGTGACACTGGCAGAGGAGCTGATCCGGCGGCATCTGCAGGATCACGGCGATTATCCGCGCGGGCTGGTGGTCGATCTGTGGGGATCGGCCACGATGCGCACGGCGGGCGAGGAATTCGCCATGGCGCTGCACCTGCTGGGCGCAAAGCCGCTGTGGGACACCGCGTCCGAACGGGTAACAGGCATCGAAATCCTGCCGCTGGCGCTGCTGGACCGGCCGCGTATCGATGTGACGTTGCGGATTTCCGGCCTGTTCCGCGATGCCTTTCCTGCGCTGCCGATACTGTTTGGCCAAGCGGTGCGCGCGCTGTGTTTGCGCGATGAACCGGCGGACTGGAACCCGTTTGCAGGGCAGGCTGCGGCACCGCGCGTCTATGGCCCGGCCCCCGGCAGCTATGGACTGGGTCTTGGCGATGCAGCCGAGGTCTATACTGAAGCGGCCCGGCGCGCTGCTGGTGAGGCATGGCTGGCGGCATCGGACCATGCGTTTGACGCAGCCTCCGATGCGATCGGAACCTTTGCCGATCCTGACGGCCTGCGCCAGCGTGTTGAAGGAGCGGACGCCTTTGTCCATCTTCAGGACTTGCCCGAAACCGATCTGCTGCTGGCCGCCGATTATGCCGCGCACGAGGCGGGCTTTGCCGCTGCCAAGGCGCTGATCGGTGGTTCGGCGGCGCTCTACCACCTCGACAATCGCGATCCGGGGCGCACCGTTGCGCGCACCCTGACCGAAGAGATCGCCCGCGTGGTCCGCGCCCGCGCGGCGCACCCAGGCTGGGTGGCGGGCATGATGCGGCACGGCTTTCGCGGGGGGGCAGAACTGGCCGCGACGCTGGACCATATGGGTGCCTTTGCGCACCTTTCAGGCAGCGTACCGCCGCATCTGTTCGACCTTTATCACGACGCGACACTGGGCCAGACCGATGTTCGCGCATTTCTTGAACGCGAGAATCCGGCTGCGCTGGCGGCGATGGAAGCCCGCTTTGCCGCGCTCCATGCCGCCGGGCTGTGGCAGACCCGGCGCAATTCCATCCTCGCCAGCCTGCCAAGGCTTGAGGACAGGGCATGAGCAGTTTTGCGGTGAAGGGCTGGTGCCCCGATGCCTGGCACCCGATGATGGCGGGCGACGGGCTGCTGGTGCGGGTAAAGCCTCGGCTTGGCCGCCTGACGCGGGCGCAAGTGCTGGGCCTGTGCGATGCCGCCGTGGTGCACGGCAATGGCCTGATCGACATGACCGCCCGCGCCAATCTCCAGCTTCGCGGGGTGCCTGAAACTGGCTGGCAGGCGCTGCTCGACCGGTTGCTGGTGCTGGATCTGGTGGACCCTGACCCTGTCATCGAACAGCGGCGCAACATTCTGGTCGCGCCGGATTGGCGGGTCGGTGATGACAGCCATCGCATTGCGGGCGCGTTGCTGACCCGGCTGGATGAGTTGCCCGATCTGCTCGGTAAAGTGGGCTTTGCCATCGATGCCGGTCAGACCTGCATTCTGGGTGGCGAGGCGGGCGATTTCCGCATTGAGCGCGGCGGCGATGGCGGTCTGATCCTGCGCGCCGATGGCCGCGCCACCGGTATGGCGGTTGCTGCTGGCAGGGAAGTGGACGCGCTGATCGCGCTCGCCCACTGGTTTGCGGCCAGCGGCGGCGCGAAAGCGGGGCGCATGGCGCGACACCGGCTGGTCCTGCCCGAATGGGCCTGTGGCGACATTCTGCCCGCGCCGTCGGCTGCTTGCATCGTGCCGGGCCTTCATGATCTGGGCCTCCGTGATGGGAGTTGGGCCTATGGCTTGCCGTTTGGCCGGATAGAGGCGCGGATACTGGCCGGGATGGTGGAAGCATCGCCCGCCGCAGCGGTGCGGATCACGCCGTGGCGTGTGCTGCTGGTGGAAGGCGCGCCTGCCGTTTGCGCCGGTGGGCTGATCGATAATCCTGCCGACCCGCTGCTGCATGTCGATGCTTGCCCCGGCGCGCCCTGCTGCCCGCAGGCCTCGGTTGAAACCCGCGATCTTGCCCGCCGCCTTGCACCGCATGTCGCCGGGCGGCTGCATGTTTCGGGCTGTGCCAAGGGCTGCGCCCGCCAGCGCGCCGCCGATGTCACGCTGACCGGCCGCGATGGCCTGTTCGATCTTTCCCTGAACGCACCCGCCGGTGCGTTGCCAGTTCGCTCTGCGCTCAGCCCAGCCGAGCTTCTCGCCCATTTCGGAGCCGCTTGATGCCCCATATCTATGAAACCGATGGCGCGGCCATCTATCGCCAGTCTTTCGCCATGATCCGCGCCGAAGCCGATCTGGCGCCCTTTTTCGCTGATGAGGAACCGGTGGCGGTGCGCATGATCCACGCCGCCGGGATGGTGGACCTTGCCGCGCATATCCGCTTCTCACCCGGCTTTGCCAGTGCGGCGCGGGCGGCGCTGGCCGCTGGCGCGCCGGTGCTGTGCGATGCGCGGATGGTGTCCGAAGGGATCACCCGTGCGCGGCTGCCTGCTGATAATCAGATCATCTGCACCCTGAATGCGCCGCAAGTGCCCGACATGGCGCGGGCAATGGGTAACACCCGCTCTGCCGCCGCACTGGAACTGTGGCGGCCGCATCTGGCAGGCGCGGTGGTGGCCATCGGCAACGCGCCAACCGCGCTGTTCCATCTGCTGAATATGCTGGAAGATCCCGATTGCCCGCGCCCTGCGGCGGTCATCGGCTGTCCGGTGGGCTTTGTCGGCGCGGCCGAATCCAAGGCCGCGTTATGGGCCGCGCCGCCGGTGCCGTGCTGCATCGTTGAAGGGCGGCTGGGCGGCAGCGCGATCACGGTTGCTGCGATCAACGCTTTGGCGAGCGGCACCGAATGAGCGCGGCCCTTTCCTGCGGGACGATCCACGGCGTGGGTTTGGGTCCGGGTGCGCCCGATCTGTTGAGCGTTCGCACTGACCGGCTGGTGCGTGGCGCCCGCCACGTGGCCTATTTCCGCAAGGCCGGGCGACCAGGACAGGCGCGGCGGATTGTCGAAGGAATGCTGCGCCCCGACGTGATCGAAATCCCGATGGAATATCCGGTGACGACCGAGATTCCGTTATCCGACCCGCGCTACAACGACTGTCTTTCCGCTTTCTATGCCGAATGCACGCAGCGATTGGTCATGCTGGCGCAGGCAGGCGAAGACGTGGTCGTGCTGTGTGAGGGCGATCCGTTTTTCTACGGTTCATTCATGCATTTGCACACCCGGCTGGCGGGCACGGTTCCGGTGGCAGTGGTTCCGGGTATCACCGGCATGGCCGGGGCGTGGAACGCAACCGGCATCCCGATCACCTGGGGCGACGATGTGCTGACCATCGCGATGGCGACCCTGCCCGAGGATGAACTGGTGCGACGCATCCGCGATACAGATGCGCTGGTGGTGATGAAGATCGGGCGCAACCTGCCCAAACTGCGCCGCGCGGTGGCCGCTGCCGGGCGCGAGGATGCGGCATGGCTGGTCGAACATGCCGCCATGCCAGGTCAGCGGGTCACGCGGCTGATCGAGGCCGAAACGGTCACGCCCTATTTCTCGATCCTGCTGATTCACGGCCAGGGGCGCCGGCCATGAGTGCCGGGGCCATGAGCGGCTGGCTGGCCATCGCCGGTCTGGGGCCGGGCGACGAGGCGCTGATTACGCCCGAAGTCACCGCCGCTCTGGCCGGGGCAAGCGATGTCATCGGCTATATTCCCTATGTCGCCCGGATCGCCCCGCGCGCCGGGCTGACACTGCATCCGTCCGATAACCGGGTGGAGCTGGACCGGGCCGCCCATGCGCTGGAACTCGCGGCGCAGGGGCGGCGCGTGGTGGTGGTATCATCGGGCGATCCGGGCGTTTTCGCGATGGCCGCCGCCGTGTTCGAGGCGCTGGAGGCAGGCCCGGCCCACTGGCGCGATCTCGACATCCGGGTGCTGCCCGGCATCACCGCGATGCTGGCCGCCAGCGCGCGGGCGGGGGCGCCGCTGGGTCATGATTTTTGCGCGATCAATCTGTCGGACAATCTCAAGCCGTGGAATTTGATCGAAAAACGGTTGCGGCTGGCGGCAGAGGCGGACTTTGCCATGGCCTTCTACAACCCGAGGTCAAAAGCCCGGCCCGAAGGTTTCGAACGTGTGCTGGAATTGCTGCGCGAAGTGTGCGGCCCGGATCGCCCGATCTTGTTCGCCCGCGCCGTATCGACGCCCGACGAGCAATTGCGGATCGTACCGCTGGGTCAGGCCCGTGCAGACATGGCCGACATGCGGACCATGGTGATCGTCGGATCAAGCCTGACGCGGATCATCGAACGGACAAGTGGGCGAAAGCTCGGTCCGATCCTCTACACGTCGCGTTCGGCCTTGGGTTCGGCGTCATGACCCAGCCAGACCAGTACATCTTCCGGGCGATAGCATTCGGCCCGGCCCGGAACGGCAGGGCGATCAATCATCAGGACCGGCAGGCCCAGATCCCGTGCGGCGATCAGCTTGGCCTCTGCGCCTTGCCCGCCAGCGTTCTTGCACACCACCAGATCGATGGCGTGCGCCTCCATCAATGCGCTGTCGCCTGTGGCGGTGAACGGCCCGCGATCGACGATCAGGGTGTGATGGGGCAAGCCCGGCGGCTGGTCTGGCGCATCGACAAAGCGCAACAGATAATGATGCTGCGGCTGGGCAGCGAAGGCTGCCACATGCATCCGGCCCAGCGCCAGCATTACGCGGCGGGAGTGCCCGGCCAGCGCTGCCACCGCACCGTCGATGCTGGCAACGCGGGTCCAGCGGTCTCCGGCGACCGGTTGCCACGCCCGGCGGGTCAGCGCTACATGAGGCACTCCGGCCAGGCGGGCCGCCTCCACGGCATGGCTGCTCATCGTTGCGGCAAAGGGGTGGGTCGCGTCCACCAGATGAGTCACGCGGTGGTGGCGCAGATAATCGGCCAGCCCCGCCACACCGCCGAACCCGCCGACACGCACCGGCACCGGTTGAGCGCGGGGGTTTTCGGTCCGTCCGGCATAGCTGAGCGTCGTCGCAATGCCCCGCGCGCCAAGCAGGCGGGCAAGCGCGCTGGCCTCTGTCGTGCCGCCCAGCAGGAGGACGTTGGGCATGGCTGATATGGCTCCTGAAGCGTGGTTGACGATCATCGGCATTGGCGAGGACGGGCCGGACGGCCTTTCCGCCGCCGCCCGCACGGCGCTGGCGCAGGCCGGACTGGTCATGGGACCGGCACGGCACCTGTCGCTGCTGCCCGCGATTACCTGTACCATGATCGAATGGCCAGTACCCTTTGCCGATGGCATTGCCCTGCTGATGCAACATCGCGGGCAGCGGGTGGTGATGCTGGCATCGGGCGATCCGTTCTGGTTCGGGGCGGGAAGCAGTGTGGCGCGCCTGCTTGATCCGGGCGAATGGGTGGCGATCCCCGCGCCTTCCACTTTCACGCTGGCGGTTGCGCGGCTGGGCTGGCCGGTTCAGGATGTGGCCTGTCTTGGCCTCCATGCCGCGCCGTTAGATCGGCTCAAGCCCCACCTGGCACCAGGGCGGCGCGTCATTGCACTGTTGCGCGATGGCGCGGCGGTGGCCGCGCTGGCGGACTATCTGACCGGCCAAGGCTTTGGCGCGTCAGCGTTGCATGTGATGGAAGCGCTGGGCGGGCCGCGCGAACGGGTTCGCACCGCGCGCGCCGAGGGGCTGTCTTTCACCGACATCGCCCATCCGGTAGCGGCCGGGATCGAGTGTGCCGGGCATGGCCCGTCCTTGCCGCTGACGGCGGGCCGACCGGACCACTGGTTTGCGTCCGACGGGCAGTTGACCAAGCGTCCGGTACGCGCGCTGACGCTATCGGCGCTGGCCCCGTGTGCGGGTGAGCTGCTGTGGGATATTGGCGCGGGATCGGGATCGATCGGGATCGAATGGCTGCTGGCCCACCTGGCCAACCGGGCCTGTGCGATAGAGGCGGATCCGGTGCGCGCGGACCGTGTGCGGGCCAACGCCGCTGCGCTGGGCGTTGATCGGCTGAAAGTTGTCGTCGGGATTGCGCCGGATGCCCTGCCACCGGGACCATTGCCCGATGCGGTGTTCATCGGCGGTGGTTTATCGGAAGCCTTGCTGGACACGCTATGGGCACGTTTGCCCGCCGGAACGCGGCTGGTGACCAATGCGGTGACGCTGGAATCAGAAGCGCTGCTAGCCCGGTGGCATGGCCAGAAGGGCGGGAGCCTCCTGCGCATCGAACTGGCCGACGCCGCACCGCTGGGCAACCGGCACGGCTGGCGCGCGCGCTATCCGGTGGTGCAATGGAGCGTGACGCTGTGATCATCGCCGGGTTCGGCTTTCGGTCAGGCGTCGGCCTGCCTTCGCTGCGCGCGGCGTTCGCGCTGGCGGAGCAGGGGCAACCGCCGGTGACGCATCTGGCCACGGCGCAAGACAAGCTCGCAGCGCTGCTCCCTCTGGCCGAAGCGCTGGGCCTGCCGCTGATGGGCGTGGCGTCCGATGCACTGGCTGCCGTTTCCACCCCCACGCGCTCCATCGCCAGCCTGAACGCTCGTCACGTCGGCAGCGTGGCCGAAGCGTCCGCGCTTGCCGCTGCTGGCGCGGGTGCGCGCCTGCTGTCGCCGCGCCACATCTCCCCCGATCGCATGGCGACGTGCGCCATTGCTGCCAGTGTCAACCTTCAGGGAACCCCGACATGACCGTCCACTTCATTGGCGCCGGTCCCGGCGCGCCCGATCTTCTCACTTTGCGCGGACGCGATCTGATCGCGGGCAGCCCGGTGTGCCTTTATGCCGGGTCGCTGATCCCGGTCGCCGTGCTGGATCATTGCCCGCCGGGCGCCCGGATCGTGAACACCGCGCCGCTGGAACTGGACCAGATCATGGCCGAAATCGCCGCCGCCCATGCCGCCGGGCACGATGTGGCGCGGCTGCATTCGGGCGATCTTTCGGTGTGGTCTGCCATGGGCGAGCAGTTGCGCCGCCTGCGCGCGCTGGACATTCCCTTTACGATCACACCCGGCGTCCCGGCTTTCGCCGCCGCCGCCGCTGCGCTGGAGGCAGAGCTGACCCTGCCCGCGCTGGCGCAATCGCTGGTGCTGACCCGCACACCGGGCCGCGCCAGCACGATGCCGCCCGCCGAAAGCCTGGCCAACTTTGCCGTGACCGGCGCGACGCTGGCCATTCACCTTTCGGTTCACAATCTGGCGCAAGTGGTGGCGGACCTGACGCCGGCCTATGGCGCGGATTGCCCCGTCGCGGTGGTCTGGCGCGCCAGTTGGCCCGATCAGCGGATCGTGCGCGCCACGCTCGACACTATTGAACAGGCCATCGCCGGGAGCATGGAGCGCACCGCCCTGATCCTGGTCGGGCGGGTGCTGGCGGCGCAGGATTTTGCCGAAAGCAGCCTCTATGCGCCCGGTTATGATCGCCGGTTCAGGCCGCAGGATGCCACGTCACGTTTTGGCGGTGCGGCCGAATGAGCGCGCGCCACCAGACTCCGGGATTGATGATCGCCGCCCCCGCATCGGGCACAGGCAAGACCACGGTGATGCTGGGCCTGCTGCGCGCCCTGACCGAAGACGGGCTGGCGGTGCAGCCGTTCAAGAGCGGGCCGGACTATATCGACCCGGCGTTTCACCGCGCGGCGAGTGGCAGGCCGTCGTTCAATCTCGATAGCTGGGCGATGGAGGACGATCTGATCGCTGCCATTGCGGCGCAGGCCGGGGGCGCGGACATGGTGCTGGCCGAAGGGTCGATGGGGTTGTTCGATGGCGTGGCCAGCAAGGGTGCGTCGGGCAATGGTGCCAGCGCCGACATGGCCCGCCGGATGGGCTGGCCGATCGTGCTGGTGCTGGATGTGTCGGGGCAGGCGCAGTCCGCCGCCGCCACCGCGCTGGGGTTCAGCAGCCTTGATCCGGGGCTGCCATTTGCCGGGGTGATCCTGAACCGCGTGGCCAGTCCGCGTCATGAACGGCTGGTGCGCAAGGGCATGGAGGCGGTGGGCATTCCGGTGCTGGGCGCCCTGCCAAGGCGCGGCGACCTGACCCTGCCCGAACGCCATCTGGGGCTGGTTCAGGCGGTGGAGCATCCCGACCTTGATCGCGCGATTGCCGAGTTTGCAGCGTTCCTGCGCGCCCATGTCGATCTTGACGTTATTCGCCTTGCCGCTGGTGCCGCACCACAAGCCGACGGCGGCAACCTGCCTGCCCCTCCGGCCCAGCGGATCGCCATGGCGCGCGATGCGGCCTTTTCGTTCGTCTACCCGCATCTGATCGAAGGCTGGCGGCGCGCCGGGGCGGAGATCCTGCCATTCTCGCCGCTGGCCGATGAAGCGCCTGCCGCCCATGCCGATCTGGTGTGGTTGCCCGGCGGCTATCCCGAACTGCACGCCGGGACCATTGCGGCGGCTGCAACATTCCTGTCCGGCCTGCGCTGCCATGCGCAAACGCGGCCCGTGCACGGCGAATGCGGCGGCTATATGGTGCTGGGGCAGGGGTTGATCGACAAGAGCGGAGAACGGCACCGGATGGCCGGGCTGCTGGGGCTTGTCACCAGCCATGCCCAGCGCAAGATGCACCTTGGCTATCGCCATGCCGAACTGCTGGTGCCGGTATCGCGCCTTGCCGCCGGGACCAGGCTGCGCGGGCACGAGTTCCACTATTCAACCATTGCCGAACAGAGCGACGCGCCGCTGGCGCTTGTGACCGATGCCGAAGGCGCGGCGGTGGCCGAAAGCGGATCGCATCGCGGCCATGTCACCGGCAGCTATTTCCACATGATCGCGCCCGCTTCGTGCCGAGATGCCCAATGATCGACCTCCACCTGATCGGTATCGGCACTGGCAACCCCGATCACCTGACAGCGCAGGCTGTCGCGGCGATGAACCGTGCCGACCTGATCCTGTTGCCGCGCAAGGGGCAGGCCAAGTCCGATCTGATCGACCTGCGCCGGGAGATCTGCGCGCAGGTGCTGACGGGGCCAACGCGGATTGTGGAATTTGACTTGCCAGTGCGCGGCAATGGGGCCACTTATCTGGATGACGTCAACGCTTGGCATGATGCCATTGCCGATGCGTGGCGGGTGCAGATCGCCGAACATTTGCCCGGCGGTGGCAAGCTGGCGCTGCTCGTCTGGGGTGATCCCTCGCTGTATGACAGCACCTTGCGCATTGCTGACCGGCTGCGCAGCGCGGGGGTGGAAATCGCCGTGCGGGTGGTGCCGGGCATCACCAGTATTCAGGCGCTGACCGCTGCCCATGCCATGCCGTTGAACCCGCTGGCCGGCCCGGTGACGATCACCACCGGGCGGCTGCTGCGCGCCCATGGCTGGCCTGCCGGAGCCGACACGATTGTCGTGATGCTTGACAGCGGTTGCGCGTTCGAGGGGCTGCAACCGCAAGGCATCACCATCTGGTGGGGCGCTTATCTGGGCATGGCGCACGAGGCGCTGGAACAGGGCCCCCTGGCGCAAGCCGGTCCCCGGATCGCGTTGCGCCGGGCGGAACTGCGCGCGCGCCATGGCTGGATCATGGATGTCTATCTCATGCGAAGGGAATTGGCCGATGGAACCTGAAAACCAAGTAGAAGTTGCAGGCGGCGATGCCCGCCACGCCGAAAAGATGCGCAAGAAGCAGACCGCGCAGGCCAAGATCATGGCCAGCAAGACCCGCGAACAGGGCCTGCTGATCGTCCACACCGGCAAGGGCAAGGGCAAAACCAGCGCGGCGCTGGGCATGGTGGTTCGCGCCATTGGCCACGGCATGAAAGTGGGGGTGGTCCAGTTTGTCAAAGGGGCGATGAAAACGGGTGAAAAGGCCGTGTTCGATGCCTTTCCCGACAATGTCGAATTCAAGCCGATGGGCGAGGGTTTTACCTGGGACACGCAGGACCGCACACGCGATATCGCGGCCGCCCGCGCCGGCTGGGACGAGGTCAAGCGCATGATCGCCGATCCCAGCTATCACATGGTGCTGGCCGACGAACTGAACATCGTGCTGCGGTATGATTATCTGCCGGTCGATGAAGTGGTGGCGGTGCTGACCGCGCGCGACATGATGAAGCACGTTATCGTCACAGGCCGCAACGCCCCCGAGGCGCTGATCGAGGCGGCCGACCTTGTTACCGAAATGACCATGGTCAAGCATCCATTCCGCTCCGGCGTGAAGGCCCAGGCCGGCATTGAATTTTGACCGGGGATCGAGTTCTGAGCGCGGTCCCGCCTGTGTTCGGCGCGGAATTTGCGGAGCAATTCATGCAATTGCTGCGCTGGCGGCGCGATGTCCGGCATTTCGACCGCCGCGCCGTGGGCGAAGCGGACATGCGCGCGCTGCTGGCCTGTGCCTCGCTTGCGCCGTCGGTCGGCAATGCGCAGCCGTGGCGATTTGTGCGGGTGCGGACGCCTGACATCCGCGAGGCGCTGGCCGCCCATGCCGATGGGCAAAGTGCACAAGCGGCGGAGCGTTATGCCGGGCAGGCGCGGCACGATCACTACCTGTCGCTAAAGCTGCACGGCTTGCGTGAAGCGCCCGAACTGATGGCGGTGTTCTGCGATGAACTGCCCGAGGCGGGGCACGGCCTTGGCATTGCCACCATGCCTGAAATGCTGCGATATTCCTGTGTGCTGGCGATCCACAATCTCTGGCTCGCGGCACGGCTGCGCGGCATTGGCCTTGGCTGGGTGTCGATCGTTGATCCGCCTTTGGTTCAGGCCATGCTGGATGTACCCGCGCATTGGTCGCTGATCGCGCTGCTGTGCATTGGCTATCCGGCAGACACATCCGACACACCCGAACTGGAACGGCACGGTTGGCAACCGCGTGAACCGTGGAGCGACCGGGTGTTCGAACGATGATTTTCAATCAAAGGACCAGAAAACCATGCTGATACCCGTGGAGGACGGCCCCGCTATCGTGGCCTGCAACACTTGCCGCCATAGCGCCGATGCGCGTGAGGACTCCGCCGGGACGCGCGGCGGCGCGCAACTGGTGGCGGCGCTGCGACAGGTACAGGAGAGCGACGCGCGCTATGCCGGGGTGGCGGTGCAGGAGATGCCGTGCCTGTTCGCCTGCACCGATTTCTGCACAATCCACCTGCGCGCGCCCGGCAAGGTCGGCTATGTTCTGGGCCGGTTCACGCCGGACGAGGACGCCGCCACCGCCATTCTGGACTATGCGGTCCACTATGCCGCCAGCGAACATGGCCGGGTGCCGTTCAAGCAATGGCCGCAAGGCGTGAAGGGGCATTTCATAACCCGCACCCCGCCGCAGGGCTTCGTTGCGGAATGAGCCGGTTTGCGTCCCTTGCCGCCTTTGAAGCGGCGCTTGAGCGTTTGCCTGTGGCCGATGCGGACGCCATCACCGCTGCGCGGGCGCGGCAGGCCAGCCTGACCAAGCCCGCCGGATCGCTGGGGCGACTGGAAGACATCGCGGTGTTTATGGCCGGATGGCAGGGCACGGCGCAGCCGGTGATCGAACAGGGCCGCGCGGCGATCTTTGCCGGGAATCATGGCTTCGTTGTCCACGGGGTCAGCGCCTTTCCCGCCAGCGTGACTGCCGCGATGGTCGGCAATTTCGCTGCCGGAGGTGCCGCCATCAACGCACTGGCCGGGGCCGCCGGACTTGATCTGCGGGTCATCGCACTCGATCTGGACCGGCCCACGGCGGACTTCACCATCGCTGCGGCAATGGACGAGACGGAGTGCCTTGCTGCACTTGCTGCCGGAGCGGCGGTGGTGGAGCCGGGGCTGCACCTGCTGGTCGTTGGCGAAATGGGCATTGGCAATTCAACCGCCGCCGCCGCGCTTTGCGCGCGCAGTTATGGCGGCAGTCCCGCGCAATGGGCCGGGCCGGGAACGGGCGTTGATGCGGGCGGAATTGCGCGCAAGGTAGCCGTGGTAGAGCGGGCGCTGGCCTTTCATGCCGATGCGCCGGACACCCCGTTTGAAATCCTGCGCCGGTTGGGCGGGCGCGAAATCGCAGGCGTTGCCGGGGCCGTGCTGGAGGCGCGCCGTCTGCGCATCCCGGTGGTGCTGGACGGGTTCATCAGTTGCGCCGCACTGGCGCCGCTGGCCGCCGCCGTTCCGGCGATCACCGATCATTGTCTGGCGGGCCATTGTTCGGCTGAACCGGGGCATATCCGCTTGCTGGAGCATCTGGGCCTTGATCCCCTGCTGTCGCTGGGGATGCGATTGGGCGAAGGCAGCGGCGCGGCGCTGGCCGTGTCGGTAATCCGGGCAGCGCTGGCCACGCACAACGGCATGGCCACTTTTGCGCAGGCCGGGGTGGCAGACGGCCTGTGAGCAGCTTTCCCCTTTATCTCCTGCGCCACGGTGAACCGGAAGGCGCGGGGCGGCTGATTGGTCTTACCGATGCGCCGCCTATTGCCGCCGGTATCGCGGCCTGCGCCGATCAGGCGCGGAATCTGGCGGCTGAAGTGCTGATCGCTTCCGACCTGTCGCGGGCGCGTTTGGCGGGCGAGGCCATTGCCCTTGCGACCGGTGCGCCGCTGTCAATCGATCCGCGCTGGCGCGAACTGGACTTTGGCGCATGGGACGGGATGGCTCCCGGCGATGTAGAAGGCGCGGCACTGGCGCGGTTCTGGGACGATCCCGATGGCCATGCGCCGCCCGGTGGAGAACGCTGGTCGGCGCTGGTGGAACGAGTATCCAGCGCCCTTGGCGATCTGGCCGCGCGGCCGACGCTGATCGTCACGCATGGAGGCGCGATGCGGGCGGCGCTGGCGGTGTTGTGCGGGTTTGACATGCACCAGACGTGGGCCGTTGACCTGCCCTACAATTGCCTGCTGACGTTGCGCGTCTGGCCCGGAGCAACCCCCACGGCACAGATCGCGGGGCTTTATCCGTGAGGGGCTTCATCATCGCCCTGCAATTCCTGACGCGGCTGCCTATGCCAGCTCCACTGCGGACAATCGTCGTGGATGATGCCGCGTTTGCCCGGTCGATGCGCTGGTTTCCCGCTGTAGGCCTGGTTATTGGTGCAGCGGTTGCGGGAGCCGCATGGGCAGGCGCGCTGGTCGATCACCGGCTGGGCGCATTAGCCGCACTGATCGTCTGGGTGGGCGTGACCGGCGCGCTGCACCTTGATGGCCTGGCCGACCTCGCCGATGCCAGCGGCGCGGCGCATAAAGATCGCGAGCGGCTGCTGGCCGTTCTGGCCGATCCCCATGTCGGCAGCTTCGGCGTTGTCGCGATTGTGCTCCAACTGCTGAGCAAGTTGGTGCTGCTGGATATGCTGGTGGATGCACGGGCGTTTGGCGCGCTGGTACTGGTGCCGTTTGCCGCGCGCATCGGCCCGCTGGTGTGGACATGGTGGCTGATGCCGCTGCATCAGGGGCTGGCGGCTCGATTCCGTTCCGCCATCGGCCCGATCGATCTTGCGGGCTGGGCGGCCGCGCTGGCAGCGGCGGCGTGGTTCACTCCGGCGCTGCTTGTCACACCATTGCTCGTTCTGTGGTGGGGGTGGCACGTGCGCCGCGCGTTGGGCGGGATTTCCGGCGATGGCCATGGTGCAGGCATCGAGTTGATCGAAACCGGCTTGCTGCTGAGCGTGGCAATCACGGGCCTATGGATACACACGACATGAACAGCTTCAGTTTTCACGGCGGCAGGTTGGCCGATGCCATGGCGCAGTTCGGCATGGGCAAGGCGCCGTGGATCGACCTGTCCACCGGCATCAATCCGCATGGCTGGCCCGGCGCGGACAATCTGGCAGTGGACTGGCAGGCGCTGCCCGACACCGGCGCGCTGAACGATCTGGAGGCCGCTGCCGCCGCCTGTTTCGGCACTGACCCAGCCCATGTCTGTGCCGTACCAGGCACGGAGATCGGCCTGCGGATGCTGGGTGACATCCTGCCCGGCGCTGCCATCCACGCCCAGCCCAGCTATCGCACCCATGGCGAAATGATTCCCCGCAGCCGCCCCGTAGCCCTGACCGAGCTGACCGGAACGGAGGAGGCGACCATCATCCTTGCCAATCCCAATAACCCCGATGGCCGGATCATGTCGCCTGCCACCCTGCTTGGCTGGCTGGCGGCGCGGCGCGACAGCGCAGCGTGGCTGGTCGTGGACGAAGCCTTTGCCGATGCCGCCCCGCACAGCAGCCTTGCCGCCCATGTGCAGGACGGACAGCGGCTGATTATCTTCCGCTCGTTCGGCAAATTCTTCGGGCTGGCCGGGGTGCGGCTCGGCTTTGTGCTGGGACCGCGCGCGCTGATCGCGCAATATCGGCAGCGGCTGGGCAGTTGGCCGCTATCGGCAGCGGCGCTGGCCATCGGCACAGCGGCATATCAGGATGTGGACTGGACAGCCGCCATGCGGATGGCCTTGCGTGAACAGGCGGATGCGCTGGACGCGGTGCTGGCGCGGCGGGGCTACAGCGCGATAGGTGCTTGCCCGCTGTTCCGGCTGATCGAAACGGACGATGCCGCCGCGCTGTTCGAACGCCTTGCGCGCCATTCCATCCTGACGCGGCCGTTCGATTACGATCCGCGCTGGCTGCGCCTGGGCCTGCCCGCCGACCGACAGGCGCTGGATCGCCTTGATGCGGCGCTGGCTGATGATTGATCTGACTGCTTTCCTGGCCTTGGTGCTCGACGCGGCAGTGGGCTGGCCTCAGCCGCTGTATCGCCGGATCGGCCATCCTGTGGGCATCTTTGCGCGGATTATCGCCGCGCTGGAACGGCGCTGGAATGTCCCCTCGCGTTCCGATGGACAGCGGCGCATGGCCGGGGCGGTCACCGTCCTGATCCTGCTGGGTATGGCGGGCGGTGCGGGCTGGGTGCTGCAAAGTCTGCTCGTGGCAATCGCCGGGCCTTGGGCCTGGCCCCTGATCGCTGTGCTGGCCTGGCCGGGTCTGGCGCAGCGCAGCCTGTACGACCACGTCCGCCTCGTTGCCGATGCGCTGGAGCGGCAGGATCTGCCAGCCGCGCGCGCCACAGTCGGCATGATCGTTGGCCGCGATACAGCCGCGCTTGATGACGCGGGTGTTGCCCGCGCGGCGATCGAGAGTCTGGCGGAAAGTTTCTGCGACGGGGTGGTCGCGCCGTTGTTCTGGCTGCTGGTGCTGGGGCTGCCCGGTATCTGGGCCTATAAGGCGATCAACACCGCCGACAGCATGATTGGGCACCGCGAGGAGCGATGGCGCGCCTATGGTTGGGCTGCGGCCCGCACCGACGATGCGATGAACCTCATTCCAGCGCGCCTGTCGGGATTGCTGATCTGCCTGTGCGGCGGGGGTGGCTGGCGGATATTGTGGCGCGATGCGTCCAGGCACGCCTCGCCCAATGCGGGCTGGCCCGAGGCCGCGATGGCTGGGGCGCTGGGGCTGCGCCTGGCTGGGCCAATCGCTTATGACGGGATTCTTTCGGACAAGCTCTGGATTGGGGAGGGAGACCGCCCGGCCCGGACAGAGGATATTTGGCGCGGATTGGGCATCTACGCCCGTGCATGTCTGTGCCTGTGGTTCATGGCGGCCGGTATTGCAGGAGGTGCAGCATGGGCGCTATAATGCTTCAGGGCACCGGCTCTGATGTGGGCAAATCCGTGCTGGTGGCGGGGCTGTGCCGCGCCCTGGTGCAGCGGGGTTTGCGGGTCTTGCCGTTCAAGCCGCAGAACATGTCGAACAATGCTGCCGTCACCAGCGATGGCGGCGAGATCGGCCGGGCGCAGGCCTTGCAGGCAATCGCCTGCAAGGTGGAGCCGCATACCGACATGAATCCGGTGCTGCTGAAACCGCAGGCCGACCGCACATCGCAACTGATCGTGCATGGTCGGGTGCGCGGCACATTGGGCGCGGGCAATTTTCGGCAGGCACGGGGCGCGCTGCTCGGCGAAGTTCTGGCCAGCTATAACCGGCTCCGCCGGGCGTGCGACATCGTCGTTGTCGAGGGTGCCGGCTCTCCTGCGGAAATCAACCTGCGCGCTGGCGACATCGCCAATATGGGCTTTGCGCGAGCGGCAGGCGTGCCCGTCGTGCTGGTCGGCGATATTGATCGCGGCGGAGTCATTGCCGCCATCGTTGGCACGAGAACGATCATCGACCCCGCCGACACGGCGATGATCCAGGGTTTCATCATCAACAAGTTTCGGGGGGATCCCGCCCTGTTCGCCGATGGCTACGCCCAGATCGAAAGCCTCTCAGGCTGGCGCGGCTTCGGCGTTGTCCCATGGTTGAGCGCGGCGGCGCGGCTCCCCAGCGAGGATGCCGTGGTGCTGGAGAGCGGCAAGGCGCGGGCTGAAAGCCGCAAGCTGATCGCCTGTCCGATCCTGCCGCGCATATCTAATTTCGATGACCTCGATCCGCTGAAGCTCGAACATGGTGTGGACCTGCACATGGTTCCGCCCGGCCAGCCGATCCCGGCAGAGGCCGCACTCATCATCCTGCCCGGGTCAAAGTCGACAATCGCCGATCTGGCCGCTCTGCGTGCAGAGGGCTGGGACATCGATATTTTTGCGCATCACCGGCGCGGCGGGCTGATCCTTGGGCTTTGCGGTGGTTACCAGATGCTCGGCAAAAGCATCGCCGATCCCGATGGGTTTGAAGGTTCGGCCAGCGCTGCCAGCGGCCTTGGCCTGCTTGATGTTGAAACGACCTTGCACGCGCACAAGGCGTTGCGTCCGGTCAGCGGGCTGGCGATGGGCGCGCCATTCCAGGGATATGAAATGCACATGGGGCAAACCAACGGGCCGGATACGGAACAGCCCTTCGCCGTTTTCGCCGATGGCCGCCGCGATGGCGCGATAAATGCGGGCGGCACGGTGTTTGGTTCCTATGTCCACGGCCTGCTGGCTGATGCGGAGCTGCGCCGGGCGCTGCTGTCGCGCATGGATGTAGAAGCCGGGGGCGTGGACTATGGCGCCTCTGTCGAGGCGGCGCTGGACGAGATCGCAGCCGCGCTTGAGGAGCATCTCGATATTGACGCGCTGGTGGCGCTGGCCATGGCGGAGAGACCCGCTTCCGTCCCGGCGGGAGACAGCGCATGAGCAGCGCCTTGTCCCACTTGCTGGTGCTGGGCGGCGCGCGTTCGGGCAAGAGCCGCTATGCGCAAGGCAGGGCAGAGGCCCTGGCGGGTGAACTGATCTATCTGGCCTCAGCCCAGGCCTTCGATGACGAGATGCGCGAGCGGATTGCCCTGCACCGTGCCGATCGTGGGCCGCGCTGGTCAACCGTCGAGGCCCCCCTGGAACTGGCGGAGGCGATCACGGTATATAGCACGCCCGAGACGGTGGTGCTGGTCGATTGCCTGACGCTGTGGGCTTCGAACCTGATGCTGGCGGAACGCGATACGGCTGCCGCTACGGAAGGACTGACGCGCTCGCTTTCAGCCGCACGGGGGCCGGTCATTCTGGTCGCCAACGAAGTGGGTCTGGGCATTGTACCCGACAACGCCCTTGCCAGAAGGTTTCGCGATGTTGCGGGCCGCATCAATCAGGAAATAGCGGCATTGGTTGAAGAGGCAGTCATAATGTTCGCCGGCCTTCCCTTGACGCTGAAACCTAAAGGATGAGCGGCTAGCCATACCACTTGCCACTGTGCAACTCGTGGGGGCAGGTGGTATGGAGCAAAGCCAGATCCAGCGTGTCGGTGAGGCCGCCGGCCATCATTGTGGTGCACAGCTGCCACTAGATGATGTAGCGGGAATAACGGTGTCTGCGGCTCGCTGATTAGCGACTACGCCTTCGGACGCGGGGATCCCCGACCGCAGAGGTAATCACCGAAGTGCGCCAGTGCTCGACTGTCGACCGGTTTTGACAGCCTGGCCCGTTTTTTGTCCCGGTGTTGACACCTGAGCCGGAAACCTTTTGCCCCAGACCCCCATCCGCCCCATCTCACGCTAGCTAAGGCGGGTTGCGGCGAAGCCTGCCGTTTGAGCGGCGCACGTCGAACGGCAGCATTGTCCCAGACCCGGTCAATTCGGCCACGGTGAGCGCTCAAAAACACGGACTACAGAAATCTCTCGCCCGCATGGTTCTCGAACAGAGCAGCATCACGGACATAGCCAAGCAACACCTCGACCTTTTTCTGGCGCGACACCTCTTGCATTTTGGGCAACGAAGCCCCTGCCTTGGCCGCTTCAGTCAGGAATCCGGATCGCAACGAGTGCGCGCCAACCACGGCAGGATCGAGCCCAACCTTTTCGGCGTAGCGCTGGATAAGGCGGGCAACCGAGCGATCTGACATGGGCTCCTTGGTCATCATCCCTTGTGCGTCGGTGCGGTAGAACAAAGGACCCGCCTCTCCTCCCCTTACGCTGAGCCATTCGTTGAGGCGCGCGCCGGGCTTGAGAACCTTGCCCAACGGCACCGCAATGACCTGCCCTTCCCCTTCCTGGTCGGTCTTGGAATGCCTGATCGTCAGCTTGAGCCCTTCCCGCACCAGTTCGAGGTCAGCCAGTTGTAGCGCGACCAATTCGGAACGCCGCAGCGCCGCCGCCAACCCAAGTGCCATGACGGCCCGGTCGCGGATAGCCCGCGGACTTTGGCCTTCAGCAGCTGCAATCATCCGCGCCAGATCAGCTACCAGTATTGCGCTCTTCTTACGCTTCGGCCGCGCGCGCTGCTCGCGCCGGATCCCCGCAAGTGTGTCGCCAATGACATCGCGCGGATCGCGGTGCTGGGGCGCAACCTGCCCTACCCGCCTGTGGTGCCAGGCGATGGCCGCAAGGTGTCGCCCGATGGTACTGTCCGCCCTCCCCGCCTGCGCCAGCGAGGCCAGATACGTTGCCACTGCTTCTGGCATAGCCGGCATAGGCTCAAGATCGCGCGTCCAGCACCATTCTTCGAACTGCCGCCAGTCGCTGTCGTAGGCCCGCACGGTGTTGGCGGCCTTGGAGCGCGCCCGGTACGAGCGGGCCGCCTCGATCTCAGCCGCGAGCTGCGGCGGGATCACATTCCCTAGCGGCGCAAGCGCGGCCTCATCTGAAAGCCCCAAGGCCCTACTGCTGTCATCGTCCACGGCGACACTCCTCAAGTTTCAATGCCGCTGCTGTGCCTTACCTCAGCCTTCGGACGCGGGCGATATCGCAGCGAATTTCGCCTGCTATATATAGAATAGCGTGTTGTCCGTGAAGGGCTCTTATCGGACAGCAAATACACCGTACAAGCTGAGTATACTTTTTCCCACTTTAGTATACCATCTGAGTCGTGCCCGCCTCCCCTGCCCCCTGGCAATTGACACTCGCCCGCATCGAGGGGGCCCTGC
>CAMTWP010000023.1:0-43820 GCA_947085475.1 uncultured Novosphingobium sp.
ACCGGCGCGACCTACAGCTTTTTGATCAACGGTCACGATAGCCAAGCCAATTGGACCGCGCTGTTTGCGCCGGGCGAGCGAATCAAACTGCGGATCATCAATGCGTCTGCGATGACCAACTTCAATTTGCGCATTCCGGGCTTGCCGATGACGGTCGTTGCAGCCGATGGATGCAACGTCCAGCCGGTTGAGACGGACGAAATCCAGATCGCGATTGCCGAGACATATGATGTCATCGTGCACCCCACTGAAGCTGCCGCATTTGGCATCATTGCCGAAGCCATCGACCGGTCAGGCCTTGTTCGCGCAACGCTGGCCCCACAGATCGGGATGGTGGGCGCCGTGCCCACACTGCGCAGCCGTCCGGTGCTGAACATGCGTGATATGGGCATGGATATGTCTGGAATGGACATGGGGACCGGCGGCGAAACCCACCATTCGATGAAAATGCGCGATCTGTCACTGGCACCGGGCGTCAAGCCCGGGCCGGGCGTCGCCACGATAGCGCCGATGCCCGCTGACCGCTTGGCCGACCGGGGCACGGGGCTGGAGGACGTAGATCACCGCGTTCTGACATATGCGCAATTGCGTTCACATGCGGCCAATCCCGATCCGCGCACGCCCACCCGCCAGATTGACGTCAACCTCACCGCGAACATGGAACGCTACATGTGGTCCATCGATGGAGAGACGATTTCGGACGGAGCGCAGCCGATCCCATTCCGCGCCGGGGAGCGCGTGCGGGTGAACTTGATCAATCACACGATGATGCCGCACCCGATCCACCTGCACGGCCATTTCTTCGAACTTGTCACTGGCACGCCCGGCACCCGTCCGCGCAAACACACCGTGAACGTGCTGCCCGGCGGCAAGGTCAGCTTCGATCTGACCGCCGATGCCGAGGGCGATTGGGCCTTCCACTGCCACATGTTGCTGCACATGCACGCCGGGATGATGCGTGTTGTTACGGTTCGTGCCGATAAGGAAGCGGCGGCATGAGCCCTATTCGCAATGTGTTTCTGGCAAGCGCGGCTTGGATGGCCACCCCAGCCTTGGCGCAAGACCCGCATGCCGGCCATGACATGAGCCAGATGCAGGGGATGGATCATTCCGCGCATACCAGTCCCAGTGCGGGCGGCAGTGCAAACGACGAAGCAGGCACTGCCCCGCCTCCCTCCATTCCCAGCGATCATCCCGCCGACGCATTTTGGAACGCATCGCGCATGGCCAAGGCACGCGATGCGTTATCGCAGGAGGGCAGCTTCACCGGCAACGCGCTGATTGCGGATCGCATGGAATATCGCGTCACCAAGGGCCGCGATGGTTATGCTTGGCAAGTGATGGGCTGGGTTGGGGGCGATATCGACCGCTTGGCCATCGAAACCGAGGGCGAAGGCGCGTTTGACGATGCGCTTGAAACTGGCGAAGTGCGCGCCGTGTGGCGGCATGCGCTTGATCCGTGGTGGAATTTTGAACTGGGGGCGCGGCGGGATTTCGGCGCAGGCCCGGATCGCACTTATGGCGTCATCGGCATCGAAGGTCTTGCGCCCTATTGGTTCGAGGTCGGCGCCCATGCGTTCGTATCGAACAAAGGCGATGTCCACTTCCGGCTTGAGGCCGAGCATGACATGCGCCTGACACAGCGCCTGATCCTGCAACCTTCGCTGGAGTTAGACGCCGCCGCGCAAGACGTGCCTGAATTGGATATAGGCGCAGGCTTTGAGAAGATCGAACTGGGCGCGCGGTTGCGCTATGAATTTGTCCGCGAATTTGCGCCCTATGTGGGGGTTCACTGGGAACGCAAGCTGGGCGAGACGGCGCGTCTTTCACGCGCGGTTGGGGAATCGCCATCGTCATTCAGTGCAGTGGTGGGCATTCGCGCGTGGTTCTGACGCCACCGCGCGATTAATCACCCCAGCCAGTGCTTGACCAAGGCAACGTGCAGGCGAATGCCGGTTTCCATGACGGAATCATTGAAATCATACTGCGGGTTGTGGAGCGGCGCGGCGTGTTCCTGCGTGCCTTGGCCCAGCCAGATATAAGCGCCGGGGCGCTGTTGCAGCATGAACGAGAAGTCCTCCGATGTGGGTGCAGGTTCTGGTGCCAGTTGCGCATGGCCAACGGTTGCCGCCACTTCCAAAACATCGGCGGCGGCCAATGGATCGTTGATCGTGGCGGGGTAATAGCGTTCATAAACCACGGTGCAGCGCACTTCGAATGAGGCTTCGATGCCAGTCGCCATTGCGCGTATGCGCTGCTCAATCCGGTCCTGCACTGCCGGATCGAATGTGCGCACCGTGCCGCCAAGCATTACTTCGGCAGGTATCACATTATGCACTTGGCCGCCGTGAATCTCCGTGATCGATAGAACCGCCGATGCATAAGCGGGGATGGCGCGCGCAACGATGGTGTTCAACTGCTGCACCAGAGATGCTACGGCAAGGATTGCATCGGGCGTATCTTGCGGGATAGCCGCGTGGCCGCCCTTGCCCTCAATGACAATGCGGAATTTGTCGGCTGCGCCCATGATCGCGCCGGGGCGTGTGCTGATTGTGCCTGCGGGCAGGCCCGGCCAATTGTGCAAAGCGTAAACACGGTCGCACGGGAAGCGGTCAAACAGCCCTTCCTCGATCATCACGCGCGCGCCGCCCTGCCCCTCTTCGGCAGGCTGAAAGATGAAGTTCACGGTTCCGGCAAAGTCTGGGTCGGCGGCCAAGACATGCGCTGCGCCCAGCAGCATCGCGACATGGCCATCATGCCCGCAGCCATGGAAGGTGCCTTGCGTGCGGCTCGCCCACGGCAAGTTGGTCGCCTCATCGATCGGCAAGGCGTCCATATCTGCGCGCAGGCCAATGCTTGCGACGCCTTGACGCTTGCCCTTGAGTACGCCGACCAATCCTGTGCCACCGATGCTTTCGTGCACGTCAACGCCAATGCCGCGCAGCTCGTCCGCAATCCGGCTGGCCGTGCGATGTTCGCAAAAGCCGAGTTCAGGGTGCTGGTGAATATCGCGGCGCAGCGCGACGAGGTTTGGCAAAAGGGCGGCGATATCGGTCATGATACGATTGTACGAATATCGGGCTGTTCAAGCAATTGATCTAGCGAGCGTTCGACGCGGTCAAAAATCATGTCCATTTCCGCAATCGTGCAGCACAGCGCGGGCGCAAAGCCAAGAATAGCATTGGCAAAGCAGCGCACGACCACGCCGTTGCCGTAGGTCAGCTTCGATAAGCGTCCGCCAATATCCAGCGCAGGATCGAATATGGCCTTGGTCGCCTTGTTGGGCGTCAATTCAATCGCGCCGAGCATTCCGCGATAACGCACATCGCCCACCAATGGATGGGCCTTGATCGCCTCCATACGTTCGGCAAAGCGGACGCCGGTCTTGCGCCCATTCTCCAGCATCCCGCCTTCACGATAGAGCCGCAACACTTCGAGCGCGACAGCGGCGGCTACCGGGTGGCCGGAATAGGTCTGGCCATGGCCAATGGGCAGCGCGGGCGAGGCAGCATCGGCGATGGTCTGATAAACATGATCGGCCATGAACATCGCGCCCATCGGGATATAGCCTGCGGTCAGGCCCTTGGCCGTGGTCATGAAATCGGGTGTGACGTCTTCATCAAGGCAGGCAAACAGTGGCCCGGTGCGACCGAACCCGGTGATCACCTCGTCCACCAGCATAAGAATGCCAAGCCGGGTGCAAGCCTCGCGCAGAGCCTTCAGCCAGCCGCGCGGCGGCACGATCACCCCGCCCGAACCCTGGATCGGCTCGCAGCAGAACGCGGCAACATTCTCGACACCCACTTCGGTGACTTTCGCTTCAAGCGCAGCAACAGTGGAGGCAATCACGGCCGCATCGTTATCCCCTTCGGGGTGGCGATAGGGATAGGGCGAGGCGATGTGGTGCTGCCATGGGCGCGGTAAATCGAAATTGCGGTGGAAGTTGCCCAGCGCGGTCAGGCCAGCACCAAGGCTGCTGGAACCGTGATAGCCCCATTCCAGCGCGATGAAGTGCTTCTTGTCGGGTAGCCCGCGCGCGTTCCAATAATGAACGATATAGCGGATGGCGCTGTCGATGGCATCCGATCCGCCTTGAGTGAAGAACACGTGATCAAGGCCAGCGGGTGCGGCGGCGGTCAATTCCCCGGCCAACCGGATCGCGGGTTCACTGGCAAAGTGGAAATAGCCGGTGGCATAAGGCAATTTGCGCATCTGCTCTGCAGCCGCTTCCACAATGGACTCTTGCCCATAGCCAACATTGACGCACCACAACCCGGCAAAGGCATCCAGCATGCGGTGGCCATCGGCATCGGTCAGCCACATGCCGTCGCCCGATTCCAGCACGATGGCGCCATGCTGTTCGTGGCCCCGGAACGATGTAACCGAGTGAATCAGGTGGTCGCGATCAATATCGACCAGCGAGCGGTTTGACAGCGAAGGCGCAAGCGGGTTCATCGCGGGTTCGTCCATGGGAGTTCAATGGGCCAAGCCTAACCCCGCCTCAAGAGGGGGGAAACCCCAGACAGCCACCCTTTTTGTGTGCTCGCGACAAAGCCGGGGATGGGCGCAGCGCAGACGTATCCCGCTTGCTCCTGCTACCGCGCTCGTGGCAGGGATGGACAGAACCCCGCGAGGCCCTTTGCTATGAATGCTGTCCACACCGGCGTAATTGCCCAGACCATCCAGCTGGCGTTGGCACCGGTCTTCGTGCTTGTCGCCATCGGCAACATCATGAACATCCTGACGACAAGGCTAGGCCGCATTGTTGATCGGTCGCGCACGTTGCAAAAGCTGCATGGCGAAACCGTCGGCACGGAGCATGACGTGGTTGTGGTCGAAATCCGCTATGTTGACCGGCGCATTCACTTGATCGGGCGCGCGCTGCTCTTGCTGGTCCTTTCAGGCCTTGCCATCGGCGTAACAGTCGGTTCGCTTTTCGTGGGTGAAATGTTCGGTCAGGAATTGCGCAATTTGACCGGGATCACCTTCTTCGTGGCGATTGCATTGTTAATGGTCGCTCTGGTGTATCTGCTCTTGGAAACCCGCATCGCCGCCAATTCGCTGCGATTGCCGCAGGAACTGCTGGAGTTGGAGCGCAAGGATATTTAAGCCAGCACCTTTTGTGGTTACGTCAGCAACTTGCCGGTCTTCTCGCGGATCATGCCTTCGATCATGCGCTTGGCAAAGCCAAGGCTGGCGGGAATATCGACATCGACCACAAGTTCGCTATCGGTCAATTCCACAGCGCAATCCACGGTATAGCCCATTGCGCCAACGGTCATGGTCATGTGATCGTCATCCACGAATGTCGTAGTGATCGTGGCCATGCTCTCGGCCTTTTCCATGGCTTTGGCGGCCTTGTCGCGCAGGCGGCGGCGCGCTTCGTCACGGCCAAGCGAATGGGGAATGGCAACGCGCATCAGGTTTCCTTCGGTGCGGTAAGCTGGGGCGACGCCTCTAGCCCTTCGCCATAGCGATAGTCCAGATAGCGCCCACGCACGGCCAAAGCATCAAGATCGCCCGCCGCCAGTTGACGGGTGATCTCGTCGATTTCTTTGGAAATCTTGCCCAGGCCCTCACTTAACTGATCATCCGCATTACGTCCGCCGCGTTCTTCCTTGCGAAGATGTGGCGGAATCTTGCGCCAGCTTTCGACCATGCCGGGCAAGTGTTCGCCCACCAGACGGCGCACTTCACCAACCGACGGCTCTGCGGGATCAATGCCTTCAAGCTGCAGCCCGAGGCCATCCAACTGCACGCCAATCTGATCGACCAAGCGCACCGCAGGCGCAGGCAAAGCAGGCCTTTGCGCTTCAAGCCACAATTCGGTCCGTCCAACCATAGTGCGTACATCGCCGGAATTGAGCGCCCCCAGATCGGGCACCTTCAGCTTTGGAAACGTCGCAAAGAACCACAGCGTGCCGATGATCGCCAGCGCCAGCAGCATCACGCCGGTAATGCCGATGCCGTCCAGCACCAGCCCAGCGGCCATAGCGCCAACCAGCACCACGCCCACTGCCATGGCCATGCGCGCCAGCTTTTTGCCGCGATGCTGGCGCTTGATATCCGCCGAACGCTGGCCAATGCTGCGCCGCCCGCCCGCCTGCTGGCGAACAAGCGAAGACTTCGCTTCGGCAAGGATGCGCTGGCTGTCTTGCGCCGGTGAATTGGCCATCAGCGTCTCAACCCTCCAGGCTTAACAACGGCGAGCTATCCGGCCCGGCCAGCTTCGATTGCGCCGCACCTTCGGCCCGTGCGATATAGCCCTTCGATTTTTCGACCTCGCCCGAAAGCGTGGTCACGGTCTGCTTCATGGAATCGAGCGCCTTGAGCTTGAACGTGTCGATCGTGTCCATCGTATCGTAGATGTTCTGGAAAGCACGTTGCAGCGTTTCGAGCGGGATCGTGCTGGCAGCGGCCAGCTCGTGAATCTTGCCGGTCTGTTCGCGCAGCAGTTTGCCGGTGGAATCGATCATGTTGGCGGTGGTGGTGTTCAACGCGGTGATCTGTTGCAGCACCAGACGCTGGTTGGTCATCGCCTGCGCCACGGTCACCGCCGTGCGCAATGCCGCCACGGTGGTTGTACTGGCGCGGTCCACGCCTTTGACCAGTTCAACGTTGTTCTTCTTGACCAGATCAAGCGCGAGATAGCCTTGCACCGTCACCGCCATTTGGGTGAGCAAATCCTGTGTGCGCTGGCGGGTATAGAACAGCGCGGTTTCGCGGATTGCCTTGGCTTTGGCAGGATCGGTGTGATCAAGGTCTTCGGCAGCAGATTCCAGCTTGGCGTCCAAGGTCTTGGAGATATGAATCATCTGCTCAAGATTGCCCATCGCCTCCCACAGCTTCTGCCGCTCAACATCAATCGCGGCATTGTCCATCAGCAGTTCGTCCTTGCCCGATGCCAGCCGGTCCAAAATCGCTTTGATGTGCCCTTGTGCCGAAACATAGCCATCGAAATAGCGTTTCAGGCTATTGCCAAACGGGATGATACCAAGGAATTTGCGACCGCTTGAAAGCTTGCCCTGCTTGCCGGGATCAAGCTCTTCCACGGTCCGGCGCAGCGCAGCCAGATCAGACCCGACGCCGCTGTCCTTGTCCATCGCGCGGATCGGCCGGTCAAGAAAGCGATTGGCCATGCCCGCTGCTTGCGAGATTTCCTTGCGGCCCATGTTGGTCAGCTGATCAACCTTCTTGCCGAACTCAGGGCTTTGCGCGTCTTGCGCCACCAGATCGGCCACGAAAGCATCAACCTTGGATTCCAGCTTCGAACGGTTTTCGTCCGATACGGGGACCAACCCCGCAGCCTGAACCGGCGCAACCACTGGCACCGGATCGGGCGGGGTGAGCGTCAGAGGGCTGGCAGTTGCTGTCTCGGTCGAAGGTGTGGCCATCGCAATCGTGCTTTCCAGAAGTGGTCAATCGGTAACATGGGAATTCAACGCCCGCCGTGCAAGCTGTATTATAGCTGCAATACAGCAATGCGCGAACGGCCATATCGACGCGCAGCTTACCTTGTTCCATGAACGGCGTCATGGAAAACGGATTGCGATGCGCAGTATTCGGGGCGAGCGGAGGCATTGGCGCGGCGCTGGTCAAGCTTTTAGCAGCGCGTGACGATGTGGCCCAAGTCCACGCACTGGCGCGTAAGCCAGTTGAATCCGGTCTCAAAATTTACCCACACATGTTTGATTTGGCTGACGAGGCGACAATTGCCACAGCTTGCGCCACCATCGGCGGACCGCTCGATCTGGTCGTCGTCGCTACCGGACGTCTGGTACGCGATAACGGTGATGGCCCGGAAAAATCGTGGCGCGCGCTGAATGCCAATGCGATGGCGGAAATGTTCGCGATCAACACCATTGGCCCGGCTTTGATCGGAAAACACTGCGCGCCGCTGCTGCGAAAGAGCGGCAGGCCCGTGTTTGCGGCAATCTCGGCCAAAGTGGGATCGATCAACGATAACCGCTTGGGCGGCTGGCACTCCTACCGCGCATCCAAGGCCGCACTCAACATGATGGTGCGCAACTTCGCCATCGAACTGGGGCGGACCAACCCCGCTGCAACCGCCGTCACCCTGCACCCCGGCACCGTCGACACGCCTTTGTCGCGCCCGTTCCAGCGCGGTGTTCCAGCGGAAAAGCTGTTTACCCCGGAACAATCAGCCGCTCATCTGCTCAGCGTAATCGAGGGCCTTACGCCTACCGATACCGGCAAGTTGATGGCATGGGACGGCTCTGAACTTCCGTTCTAAGGCGTCGGTTCCTTATGCAGCCAAGCGGCCTGTTTTGGCGCGCGGCGGGTTCGGCTCCATTCCTCCAGCATTTGCGGGGCCAGCACCTTTAATTCGGCATGCTGATCGGGCGTACCGATGTTGCAGGCCAGTTCCAGCCGGTGTCCATTGGGATCGAAGAAGTAGATCGACCGGAAAATGCCGTGATAAGTCGGCCCCAGCACGTCAATGCCTTGCGCTTCGATATGCGCCTTGGCCGCCAATAGCGCCGCCTCATCGGCCACTTCAAAGGCCAGGTGCTGCACCCATGCAGGCGTTGCGGGATCACGGCCCATCGCGGGCTGGTTCGGCAATTCGAAGAACGCCAGAACATTCCCGCCGCCTGCATCAAGGAACACGTGCATATAGGGATCATCCTCGCCGGTCGACGGCACTTTGTCCTCGGCAAAGGCCGTGACGTATTCCATGCCCAGCACGCGCGCGTACCATTCCACCGTCTGCGCGGCATCGTGGCAGCGGTAGGCCACGTGGTGAATGCGGGAAAGTTTGGGTGCCGTTGTCATTCGTCCGCCCCTGCAACCTGCAACACGCCGCGCCGCATCTGATCGCGCTCCATCGATTTGAACAACGCGGTGAAGTTGCCGTTGCCAAAGCCCTCGTCGCGCTTCCTCTGGATGAATTCGAAGAACACCGGGCCAACCATCGTTTCCGAAAAGATCTGTAACAGCAATCGAGGATCGCCGTCTTCGGTCGATCCGTCGAGCAGAATTCCGCGCGATTGCAATTCGGCCACTGGTTCGCCATGCTCTGGCAACCGCTCTTCCAGCATCTCGTAATAGGTCGCAGGCGGCGGTGACATGAACGGCGTGCCAAGCGCCTTCAGACGATCCCAGCAGCCCAGCAGATCATCGCAAGCAATGGCGATGTGCTGAATCCCCTCGCCATTATAAGCGCGCAGGAATTCGTCGATCTGCCCTCCACCCGCTTTTCCCTCTTCGTTCAGGGGAATGCGGATCAGGCCATCAGGCGCGGTCATCGCGCGGCTGGTGAGGCCGGTATATTCGCCCTTGATGTCGAAAAATCGGATTTCCTTGAACCCGAAGATCCGCTCATAAAACGCAGCCCAATGCGCCATGCGCCCGCCATAGACGTTGTGCGTCAAGTGATCGATCGTATGGAAACCCGCGCCTGCCGGGTTGCGATCAACGCCCGGAAAATATCGGAAATCAATGTCGTAGATTGAGATGTCTTCGTCATAACGATCAACCAGATAGATGATCGCACCGCCGATGCCCCGGATCGCAGGCAAGCGCAGTTGCATCGGCCCTGTTTCAACCTCAACCGGTTCTGCCCCCCGCTCAACCGCCACTTGATAAGCTTTTTCCGCGTCTTTGACCCGCCAGCCCATGCCGCAGGCAGAAGCGCCATGTTCTGCCGCAAAGTACGCAGCCGGACTGCGCGGTTCGTAATTGGCAATCAGGTTGATCCCGCCCTGCCGCCACAAATGCACCGCCTTGGTGCGGTGATCGGCCACGTGGGCAAACCCCATGGCGGCAAACATCGGCTCAAGCAGACCCTTTTCGGGCGCGGTGAATTCGATGAATTCAAAGCCATCAAGGCCCAGTGGGTTGGGTAAACCCGTTGCAGGGGAAACATCCATCGGCATCGCTCCATTATTTGGTTGCATTTGATACCAGATTGCAACCCGAATGACAGCGTAAATTTTTCTGAACTCACTCCTCCACCTTTGTTGTGATGTTATCTTGTATCATTGACAGAAGCGTTCTATTGGCTCGCATGACATTACAAAAGGTCGCACCGATGAAATTTTCCGCCCTCCTTGCAAGCTGCTCTGCGCTCACCACATTTGCCGCTGCCTCTCCTGCTTGGGCTGATCAAGCGCCAAACGATCAGGACAGCCATGCGCAAACCTCTTCGCAAATCATTGTAACCGCGCCATTCCAACGCAATCGGGAGGACGTGATTTCAGGCGTTTCGGTCCTTCAGGGCGAAGCCCTGACGCAATCGCTGCGCCCCACCCTTGGCGAAACGCTTGATCGTATTCCCGGCGTCTCGGCCACCTCGTTCGGTCCCAACGCATCGCGCCCGGTCCTGCGCGGGCTTCAGGGCGAACGGGTGCGCATCCTCACCGATGGCATTGGCGCGTTCGACGTTTCAAATACCAGCGCCGATCACGCTGTGGTGATCAATCCGCTGCTGGCAGAACGCATCGAAGTGTTGCGCGGCCCCGCCACACTCCTGTTTGGATCATCGGCCATCGGCGGTGTCGTCAACGTAATCGACAAACGCATCCCGCGCACGATCCCAGACGAAGTAGCCCACGTCGATATGCTCGCCAGCTATGGTTCGGCTGCCAACGAACGCTCCATCGGCGGCGCCGTTGATGTGCCGGTCAGTGACAAGTTCGTGGTCCACGCAGACGGCAGCTACCTTAAGACAGGGAACTTGCGCGTGGGGGATTACGTGCTCGCCCCCAAAGCCCGGCTGACCGCGCTTGCCAATGCAGGCGATGAAACGGACGACCAGCTTGCCCAAGGCATTGATCTGGCCGCCAACGCTGCTTTGCGCGGCATGTTGCCCAACTCGCAAGCCGAAACATGGACCGCAGGCGTGGGCGCGGCGCTGATTACCGAAACCGGCAATCTCGGCATAGCCTATAGCCGTTATGACAGCCTTTACGGCATCCCTGTGCGCTATGCGATTCGCCCCGGCGACGAACAGGAAGGTCCACGCCTCGATGTGCTGCAAGACCGTCTCGATTTGCGCGCAGAAGTGGAAACCGACGGCGATGTGATCCAATCGATCCGCGCCCGCGCAGGCTTTGCCAGCTATCGCCACTTCGAACTTGAACCCGATGGCGCGGTGGGCACGGCCTTTTACAACAAGGGCATCGAAGGCCGCATCGAACTGGTTCAAGCTGACAAGGGTCGGTGGAAAGGGGCCAGCGGCATCCAGTATTTCGCCCGCGATTTCAACGTGATCGGCGATGAAGCCTTCCTCCCGAAAAGCTCAACCCAGCAGTTGGGGCTGTTCACCCTCCAACAATTCGATTTCGGCGCATTGAAGCTTGAAGGCGGCGCGCGCTATGAACACACCGTACTTGAAGCCAAGCCGCTGCCCGATCAGACGCAATTTTTCAGCGGAAAGCGCACGTTCGATACCGTCTCTGGTTCGGTCGGCGCGTCTTATGGCTTCTCGCAAGACTGGCGCTTTGGCGTGAACCTGTCGCGTACCGTGCGCGCACCATCGGGCGAGGAACTGTTCGCCAATGGCCCGCACGCAGGCACACAAGCGTTTGAAATGGGCAACCCCGATTTCAAAACCGAACGCGCATGGGGCCTTGAAGCCGTGCTGCGTGGCAAAGGCGATGGCTACACATTTGAAGCCTCGGCCTACCACAATTGGTTCAGCAACTTCATTTTTGAAGACCTGACCGGTGGAATTGAAGATGGGCTGCCGGTCTATCAGTTCGGCCAAGGCACTGCACGTTACTATGGCTTTGAAATCCAAGGCACTGCCACACTGGCAAGCTTCAACGGGATGGATCTGGTCGCTGATGGTCTGGCCGATTATGTCCACGCCACTATCGAAAACGTCGGCCCCGTCCCGCGCATCCCCCCGATGCGCGTACAAGGTGGCCTTGCCCTCAACGGCAGCAAGGTTGATCTGCGCGGCGAAGTGGAATGGAGCAGCAATCAAACCCGCATCACAGCGTTTGAAACGCAAACCGACAGCTTCACACTGGTCAATGCCGAGATGAATTACCGGCCATGGGGCGATGAGCGCCCCCTCTCGTTCGCACTATCGGCCAACAACATCTTCGACGTCGACGCCCGCCGCCACGCCTCGATCCTCAAAGACTTCGCGCCATTGGGCGGCCGCGACATCCGTGTGACCGCGCGCGCAAGCTTTTGATATAAATAGAAAGAAAGTGGTGGACCCGTCGGGACTCGAACCCGAGACCTACAGATTAAAAGTCCGTTGCTCTACCAACTGAGCTACGGGTCCACACCACGCCGATTCACTTGCGAACCGCTGCGTGGCGCGTCAACTAGGGGGGGATGCGCGGCGGGTCAAGCGCGTGAGGAGATGTTTCAACGTCAACCCGGTCAAAGGGTCGCGCCAGGCAGGGGCAATCCGGGCTGCTGGGCGCAACACAAAGTCGCGTTTGCGGAATTCAGCGTGGGGCACCGTAAGCCGATCATCGGCCCAACCGCCGCCGCTCCACAATACAATATCCAGATCGAGCGTGCGTGATCGCCAGCGTTGCCCTTGGCGGCGTCTGCCGAATGCAGCTTCGATGGCTTGCAGCAGGTCAAGCAGTTCTGGCGGATCGAGTTCGGTTTCCACCACCGCCGCGCCATTGGCATATTCGCGCAGCGATGGCCCCAGCGGGCAGCTGCGCAAGATCGGGCTGGCAACTTCTACCGCAACACCCTGCATCACCAATTCCGCCAAGGCCGCGTGCAGGATCGCCCTAGGGTTGCCAAAGCGCGCGTGCCGCTGGTTTGATCCCAGCGCGATCAGGTAACGGTTCACACGTCCTCTGAAAGGCGCGCGTAAAGGTGTGGACGACGGTCGCGGAAAAAGCCCATCCCTGCGCGGTGCGTGGCGGCGCGTTGCAGATCGATGGTTGCCGATAGCACGCCGGTTTCGCCTGCGCCGAATTCGGTCAGGAAATCGCCCCATTCATCGCTGATGAAGCTGTGGCCATAGAACCGTTGACCATCTTCGGTGCCGATGCGGTTGGCGGCGATCACTGGCATGCAGTTCGATACCGCGTGACCCAGCATCGCCCGCCGCCACATCCGGCTGGTGTCGAGATCGGCATCATAGGGTTCGGTGCCAATGGCAGTGGGATAGAACAGCAATTCCGCACCCATGAGCGCCATCGCGCGCGCGCATTCGGGATACCATTGGTCCCAGCACACCCCTACGCCGATGCGCGCGCCGAACAGGTCCCACACTTTGAACCCGGTATTGCCGGGGCGGAAATAGTATTTTTCTTCATAGCCCGGACCATCGGGAATGTGGCTTTTGCGATAGATCCCCATCACTTCGCCGTCAGGGCCGATCATGGCGAGCGTATTGTAATAGTGGTGCCCGTCACGCTCAAAAAAGCTGGTTGGGATGGCGATGCCCAGCGCCTTGGCCAGCTTGCGCATTTCGCGGACCGATGGGTCTTGATCCAGCGGATAGGCCAGCGCGAACAGTGCCTCGTCCTCAACCTTGCAGAAGTATGGCCCGGCAAACAGTTCTGGCGGCAGCACAATCTGCGCGCCACCTTTTGCCGCGTTTTCTACCAAGGCAGAAACGGCGGCGATATTCTCAGCCTCGCCCGCATTGAGGGCAAGTTGCAGGGCGGCGACGGTGATCTGGCTCATGCCGTGTGACCTAATCCGCCGCCCGCATCAATTCAACCTTCGTAGCGCGTTGTCATGGACGCTTGCGGAACAATAGCGTCATGCGGTCGCTCTCGCCAATAGCGGTCAAACGTGCTTTCTCCGCGTCATCCTTGGCCCCAGCAAGCCCAGGCGGCAGGGTCCACACGCCGTTCGACCAATTGGCGGGATCTTCCGGATTAGCGTTGGCTTCGCTTTTTCCAACAAAGGTGAAGCCGTTGACTTCCATGAACTTGATCAAGTCCGCTTCGCGCAGATAGCCTTTGTTGCCATCGGTGAAAGAAAACGGCGCATCGGGCTTGGCGCGGTGCTGTTCAATGCCGATCATGCCATCAGCCTTCAACATGTCGCGCATCTTCTTGATCTCGTGATCGGCGATGTTCCAGCGCATCAGATTGTGCATCATGCGCATGATCAGAATGCGATCAAAGGTACCCGCCTCCCCCTCGGGCACGGCATCAAGCGTATATCCGGCAAAGCGGTCAGCCGGTTGGCCCGACCAGCCTGCGACTTCCGCCGGGAACTTGGTCGCGCTTTCACGAATGCGCTTTTGCGCGGCTTCGGCGGGAAATGCGCCCGATGTCGGATCGAAGAACAATCCTACCAATTTGCCCTTGGGGCCAAGGTACAGGCCGAGCAGGCGCGAATACCAGCCGCCGCCGGGCGCATATTCGCCCACCTTCATCGTAGGAGCCACTTGGAAGAACGCCAGTGTCTCATCCGGGCGGCGATACTTGTCACGCAGGCGATCTGTTTCGCGCGATTTGTCTGCAACTGCTGCTGCCAGCGCCGGATCAATCGCGGCCTTGGCCATGGCGTGACCTTCGTGTTGCGCCAAAACTGGGACCGAACAACCCAGTCCGGCAATCATGGCAAATGTGGCAAGGCTGGCTTTGCGCATGGGGGATTCTCCAAAGGGCCGATGACAAGCGGGGTGCGCCTGCCTATCTTGTAATCATACAAGGAGAATAAGACGCATGAGCGCACAATCAACGGCCATTATCGCCGGCGGATGCTTCTGGTGCACAGAAGCGGTGTTCCGCGATGTGATCGGCGTCAGCAATGTCGAAAGCGGCTATATCGGCGGTAGCGTCGACAACCCGACGTACAAGCAAGTCTGCTCAGGTAGCACTGGCCACGCCGAAGCCATTCGCGTGACGTTTGATCCCGCCGTGGTCAGCTATGGCGACATCCTCGACATCCATTTCGCCACGCATGATGCCACGCAATTGAACCGGCAAGGCAACGATGTTGGCACGCAGTACCGTTCGGCGCTGTTCCCGCTGGACGATGCCCAATTGACCGATGCCAAGGAAGCCATCGCGCGCGATCAGGCGGGCAAGTCAGCGCCGGTTGTCACCACCATCGAAGGCCCCACAACCGGCCAAGACGCCACGTGGTATCCTGCCGAGGACTACCATCAGGAATACTGGGACGGCGAAGGCAAACGCAACCCCTACTGCCTGGCGGTGATCCCGCCAAAGCTGATGAAATTGCGCAAAAGCTTTGCTGACCGGGTGAAGGGTTAAGCTGCACCTTCTTCCCCCCCTTCCGCTTGCGGGAGGGGCTGGGGGTGGGCCTACCAGCCTGGAAAGCCTAAGCCTTCACCCACCGCGCGGCAAAAAATCCATCAATCCCGCCGGCTTCGAAAAGCATTCCGGGGTCGGAGCGGAAATAGCCATTTGCGGCAGCAATGCCTGCGGGCAATTCTGCGTCGGTGATCGGCTGCGGGGTGAGCAAGGTGAACGCATCAGCCTGCACCTCGCCCTCTTCGGGTTCCAGCGAACACACCGCGTAAACCAGTTGCCCGCCCGGCGCGAGCCAGCTTGCCGCGCGTTCTAGCATGGCGCGTTGCAAATCGCCCAGTTCGCCCATGTTCGCCAATCGGTGCAGCACATCGGGATGGCGGCGACAGGTGCCGGTGGCGCTGCATGGCGCATCCAGCAAAATCGTGTCGAACAGCGCATCTGGCGTCCACGTCAGTGCATCGGCCACGACCACTTCGGCTTCAAGCCCGCTGCGTGTGAGGTTATCCTGCAACCGTTCCACCCGCCGGGCTGACTTATCGAGCGCAGTTACCTTCCAACCTGCGGCTGCCAATTGCAGCGTCTTGCCGCCCGGCGCGGCACACAAATCGAGCGCGCGGCGACCCTGGCCTTCACCCAACAGCCGCACGGGCACGCTGGCCGCCAGATCCTGCACCCACCACGCGCCTTCGGCAAAGCCCGGCAGGGCTTCAACCGATCCACCACGGGCAAGGCGAACATGGCCCGGCGCCAGGGATTGCCCGCCCAGCGTTTCGGCCCACTGCGCGGTATGGCTGGCATCGCGCAAGCTAAGGTCAAGCGGCGGCGGTTCGGCGAGGCCCCGCGCGATCACTTCCACCCGGCCCGGCCATGCCAGATCCCAGCGGTCCGCCACCGCATCGGGCAGGCTTGGCGCTTCAGGCAATTTCGGGTTGGCTTTCGTCACAGCGGAGAACACACCATGCGCCAGACGGCGTGGCCCGCCCATCAACAGCGGCAGACCTGTGGCCACCACCGCATGGCCCGGCAGGCCCAGCCGCAAGGCTTGTGCCAGCATGATTCGCAGCACGTTGCGTGCCTTGGCGTCCTCGGGCAGCACGGTGCGTGTTGCCTGATCAATCAGCGCATCAAGGTCTGCCATCCAGCGCAACGCCTCCTGGGCAATCGCGGTGGCCAGCGCCCGGTCATCGCCGCGTTCAATCGCGCGCAGGATCGGTGGGGCGGCTTGATCCAGCGGCTCTCCGCGTCGCAAGACAGCATCGAGCAGCCGCAATGCGGCAAGGCGTGCAGGGACGCCGGGGACTTCATCAGGGTTGTTGTTACGGGCCATAGTTGCGGCCTATCGCCCCTGCTGCCCCAAATGGCAATTGCGCTTACGCCATGGAACGCCCATCTTAAGGGCTATGAGCAATCAAACTCCGCGCGCCACCACCCGCCCGGCGGATTTCACCCGCCCCGATCACTGGACCAATGATCCCGCCCCTGTGCCAAAAGCGCCTGAACAGCGCGATGATCCAGACGGCCTCGATCCCACCCGCTTCGGCGATTGGGAAAAGAACGGCATCGCGGTAGATTTCTGAGGGCTACCCTTCAATCACCCGCGACGCGGGGTGATGCTTGTCGAGGTGCTTGCGCAAAATCTTGAGGTTCTTCGAGTTGGAGCGGAAGAAAAAGTCGAAGGCATCACCCACCAGCGGCACCGCACCAATCGCTGTATCGAACGCCACGTTTGCGCCCATGCGCCAAAGTTGCCATTTCGACAGACCCAGATTGCGCGCTTCCCAGACCACATAAGCGCCCATGGCCGCCGTCACGACGTCGCCCAGCACCGGCACCAGGCCGGCAATCGCATCCAGTCCCACATCGCGGCGGATTATCGGGATCTTGAAACTGCGTTCAAGCAGCCGCTCCAGCATTTCCACGCGCTGGCGCACCGATGCTGGATCATTGCCAAGGCTGGGCAATTCGGGCCGCAGCCGTTCAGGACGGCGGGCGGCGCTGGGCGGATCTGGGATGAAAGGCTTGTCCATAGCCCCTATCTGGGGAGCCAGGCCAGCGGCGGCAAGGGATGCCAGCCCCACGGGTTTTGCGCAAAGCCACTGGTGCCACTGCGCACCATCGACCAACGCAAGGGCCGCGCAAACGGAATGAAGCCATTGGCCGCAGTAATCTCGGCCTCAGCTTCGGCCAGCAACGCAGACCGCGCTTGCGGATCGGTAGCCCGGCGAGCTTCTGCAACCCGTTCATCACCAATGGGGCTGCAAACCGCCTTTTGCACCGTGCAAGAAAGCTGGTTCAGGAACCACGTAGCCCGGCCATAGCGCGCCGTTACATCAATCAGGCGCAAATCTGCACGGTCGCGTTCGGGCACCCGGCGCACCGCGATGCCGATCTTGGCAAAGCCATCGCGCACCGCCTGGAACACGAGACTGGCCCCCGGCCCGTCTGACATGGCGACGTTAAAAGTCGGCAGTGTGCGCCCGGCGGCTTTCCATGCCGCCACCCGCGCAGCGCCTTGCGCGTGGCGATCTTCAAGAGTCATGCCCTGCCAGCGTTCCCCAATTGTGCCCAGATCATCTTCAACATCGGGCGAAACGATCCGCGTGGTCGGCTGCCAGCCGCTGATGTTGAAATTGCCAAGCAGCGCATCGCGATCAACCGCCATGGACAGCGCCTCGCGGTTGGCAGAATCGGCAAGGAAGCCGTCGCTACTGTCCACCATCAGGCCGAACATGCCGGTGACTGGATCAAGCCGGACATTGCCCCGCGTCAATCCGATGCGCCCGGCAAGTGGCACAGTATCGACTTTACCGCCCAGCAGGACATCAACAAAACCATCGTCGAACAAGGCCATCGCTTTGGCCGGTTTGGCAAATGTTACTGACAAGGTGCGTGCGCGCTTGGAAAAATTGGCTTGTTTGGGCAGCCCGCGCTTTTCTGGCGGGATCAGGGAGAACGTCTGGGTGCCTTCTTCTCCGGCCTTAAACCCCATTGGCCCCATGCCCCGCCCGCCATAGTGAAGGCCAAGCTCTGGCTGGGCCAACAAGGTCAGCAGTTCAGGCACCGGAGCGACAAGATCAATCTCGATGACGCGATCCGCCATCACGCGCACTTCATCAATGGCCGCCAGATCAAGCCCCAGTGCAGTGCCCTTCAGCGCAGCAATCGCTTTGCGCAAGGCCGTGGCCGCCACATCGGCGCTGATTCGTTTGCCATCCGGCCACGTGCCGTCACGCAAACGGAAGATATAACTTTGCCCGTTATCGGTAATGATCCAGCGATCGGCCAGTGCCGCAACAACGCGGCCTTGCGCATCAAAGCCAACGAGGCCCTCAGTCGTTGCTGCGCGCACCAACTGGGCTTGGGGGGAAAGACGCACGCCGCGTTCTTTCAACACAGCCGAATCGCCCATGACGGCGATGGCAAGCACACCATCCTGGTTGTTGCCACATGCGCAAAGCGCGAGCGTGATTGTCAGGATTGCAGGAAAACGACCAGCCATGCGAACAGGCTTAGCAGATCACTACGCTAAGGTCAGGTGTTGTATGTTCCGCTGTTGCGATGCTTGCATATGCCTTCAGACTTCTTCAGACTTTGCGCATTGGACCTGTGCCGAAAATTGTTTTGGGGGGCTTTACAAACTGCGGTGCGCTCTCACCTGCAACCAAGGGCGCACGCGCCAGCTTTGGATCAATTTCCTTCATCAGCGCAATGCCGAAGCGGTTGTCCTGAATCCACGCGACAACGCCTTGAACCCAATCCAGATTGCGCAACTTGATTTCGATATTGCTGCCGCGCTGTACTGTCAGCGGCCCTTCGGCCATCATGCCAAAAGCCGAAAGATTGCGCACTTTCACGCGGCACGCAGCCTCAGACCCGACCAAGCGCACCTCTGCCATCAAGAACAGGCTATCACGCGCTAATTGCCTATGGTCCATGTCCGTCACCAAAGGTCCTGCCACTGCCAGAGTTCGCCACAACTGCGCGGCGCGGTTTGCGCCTGCATGTGCAATACTCACAGAAATCCGTTGCAGAAGCTTGAAGGATCGGGGTTAATGTTGGGTTAGCGCGGAAACACATTAACCAGATATCGCAAATGGAAAGGCCGCCCGCAGGCGGCCTACCGATTACATATCCCGCGAAATCTTCTCGCGGCGTTCGTGCGCCTCTTGCGCCTCGACCGTCATCGTGGCGATGGGCCGAGCGACAAGCCGACCAAGTCCAATCGGCTCCCCGGTCACTTCACAGTAACCATATTCACCTTCATCAATCCGGCGCATGGCCGAATCGATTTTGGCGATCAGCTTGCGCTGGCGATCACGTGTGCGCAGTTCTATGCCCCAATCGGTCTCGCTCGATGCGCGATCATTGAGATCAGGTTCACGGATTGGACCGTCCTGCAACGCCGAAAGCGTTCCAGCCGAAGCCGACAGAATCGACTTCTTCCATTCGAGCAGCAGCTTGCGGAAATAATCCTGCTGCGCTTCGTTCATGTAGGGTTCGTCATCAGTGGGCACATAATCACCCGACAAAGCGCGGCGCGCCTTTGCCAGGACATCGATTTCGTCACTCAAAACCCCAGCCATTCGGCCCTCCGCATTACAAGCTGCCCACCCCTCCCGGCCCGCTTCGTTTCCCTTGCGGGCGAGCAGACTCCTTACTTGCGGGCCTATAGGCACCGCCCGAAAAGGGCACAAGCGATTTGCACATTCCCCGCAATTAGGGTGCATGATGCGCAAGCCCTTGGCACCCAATCATCTCGTTTTTGTTTCATCCGCAAATAGAACATTCGCAGCGTTAACCATTTATTGACCAAGATTGGAGACTTTGGCCCCATCGGAGCAGCATTAGGATTGTGCTCCATGACGGGGGTATTGGAAGATGACACAGTCCTGGATAAAGTTGGTTGCCGACGAAAGCAGCCCAAGCACAACCGCCGATTCAGCCAAAACCGCTGACCTGCTGGTCGCTGCCTGCCTTGCAGCCGCTGCCAATAGCGATAGCAATGCACTCTTCGATCTGGGCGTTGTCTATTCCACCGGCAGTCACGGCGTTGCCTGCGATCTGATCGAGGCACACAAGTGGTTCAATCTTGCCGCCGTCGGTGGCCACGAAGAAGCCGCCTTGTGCCGCGCTGAAATTGCCGACGAAATGACCGCGCGCGAAATCGCCGAAGCCCAACGCCGCGCCCGTGAATGGCTTCGCGCCGGACGCGCTGCCGCTTAAGCAAAAACGGACCGCTGACTTAGCTCCAAACCAAGCCAGCATTTCATTATCGCCTTAGACCGACCCGCGCCGCCCCAAAATGGGCGACATTTCGCTGGCCAACTGATCTTCGATAAACGGCACCAGCACGCTTTGCGCGTTCGGAACGCCAATCACTTGGACGATCAAGTTTCCAGGGATGTCGTTCGGCCAGTAATTGAGATGAATTGCAAACGTCGCCGGGTGCGCTTCGGTCAAATGCTGGCGGATGCGTTCAGCCGCCTTTTCCGATTGGCCAATATACAAGCAACGACTGCCGATATTGCGCTTGCGCTTGTTGACCCGCGCAAAAGCCCGGCGTTCGGCTGCTGGCAGCGTCTTATTCCGCGCCTTGTTGCCATCGACAACGTCGTAAACGCGATCTAGCGGAACGGCATCATCGAAACAGATCGCATAAACCGCCAAATGCTTCTTGCCGAGACGCTCGGCGATTGCATCGCAGTGCTCATTCATCCGCTCGCTGCCAATGTCGGACATGGGTATAACCATATCGAACAGCGCAAGACCCGTGCCATGATCAAGCTGATCCGCCATATCGCGCAGCGATCCTGCGGTGCGTTTTATCAGCCCCGTCAAAGCGGAATCAGCGGCAACTTCCGGCAATTCAATCGTCGTATCCAAAATGAAATTTCCAATCTCTACAAAATCTTGAACGATGATTCAGCCGCCAAATGCTGCGACTCACCCCTTTTTGAATGGCGTCCGTTCCCCCAACAGCAACTGATCCTGCGCAATGCCAGCGCGTTCTTGATTAAGGAAATCAGCAACGGCACGGCGGAATCCCGGATCGACGATGTAGTGGGCTGACCATGTTTGCACAGGGGAATAGCCCCGTGCCAGTTTGTGCCCGCCTTGCGCGCCTGCCTCAACCCGGCTCAGCCCCAAGGCAATCGCGGCATCAATCGCCTGATAATAACACAGCTCAAAATGCAGGAACGGCTTGTCGATCAGTGCGCCCCAATAGCGGCCGTACAAAGCATCGGCACCAATGAAGTTGATTGCGCCTGCCACCACCTGGCCATCAAGGAAGGCGAGCACCAGCAGCACTTTATCGGCCATGCGTTCGCCAATCAGATCAAACGCTTCGCGCGTCAGATAGGGCCGCCCCCACTTGCGCGCGCCGGTGTCTTGGTAAAACACCCAGAACGCATCCCAATGCTCAGGCTTGATCTCCGCCCCGGTTAGCGCGCGAATCTCGATCCCGTCTTGCGCCTTGGCCCGCTCCTTGCGCAAATTCTTGCGCTTGTCGGATGAAAGCACGGCCAGAAAATCGTCAAAACTGGCATAACCGCGATTGTCCCAGTGGAACTGGATGTCGCTCCGCAGCATCCACCCGGCTTCTTCAAACAGCGGCAATTGTTCGGGCATGATGAACGTCGCGTGCGCTGAGGATAGCCCATTGCTTTCGCACAATTGTTCAGCGGCGCGGAGCAAAGGCTGGGCAAGCTCAGGTCGATCACCCAGCAGCAGTCTGGGCCCGGTTGCCGGCGTAAACGGCACAGCGATTTGCAGCTTGGGATAATAGTCGCCGCCAGCACGCTGCCAAGCGTCCGCCCACGAATGGTCGAAAACATATTCGCCTTGGCTGTGGCTCTTGAGATAAGCAGGCAAAGCAGCGGCCGGACGACCGTCTTCGCCCTCGATCACAATCGGCAACGGCGACCACCCGCTGCGCGCGCCGACCGAGTGCGAATCTTCGAGCAGCTTGAGAAAAGTGTGCGAAACAAACGGATTACCGCCGCCAGCCAGCCGGTCCCAATCCTCGGCGGCGATTTCGGAAACGGATTTGTGGATACGGGCGGAATAAGTCACAGAGGCGCTTATGCCCCCAGCCCTGCACCCTCGGCAATAGGTCCATCGGCACAGTCCGCCGCACGTGCCGCCAATTCTGCCGAACGCACCGTCCACGTCAGCACAGGAAAGCTCCGTTTGCGCTGCGCAGCGGCAAACTTGCTCGGCAAATCGCGCACGTCCCACGCCAGAAATTGCGGCTTGGCTTGCCAAAACGCCAAATGTCGCTGGATTCGAGAAACAAGCGTCCGGCTGCCGTTCTCGGTCACCACCAAGCCATGAACGATATGGGGTGAATAGCGCGCGAACCAGCGCGAAACACGCGGATCGAAGCTCATCACCGCCACTGGCCCGCGATAGCCCTCCAGCGCCCGCCGCACCGCCAGACACAGCGGTGCCGTGCGCAGTTCGCGCTTGGCCTTCAACTCGATCAGCACCGGAACCCGCCCCGCCACTTGCGTCAGGAAATCGCGCAACGTCGGAATGCAATCGGCGCTTCCGCTCAACGCAATCTGGGTCAACTGGTCCATGCGCCGATCAAGTACCGCGCCGGTTTCCCCGGTCAGGCGCTCAAGATCCCAGTCATGGAACACCACGGCCTGCCCATCGGCGGTGCGCTGCACATCGCATTCGATGCCAAGCCCGCGCTCAATCGCCAGCGCAAAGCCGGTAGGCGAATTTTCGGGCACGCCTCCGCTGGCGCCAGCACCATGAAGCCCGCGATGGGCATACGTGACCCCGCGCAGCCAACCCACACGCGCCTGATCGGGCGCGGCGACGAAGAACCGGTCAAGCAGAGCGAATAGCAAGGATCGCGTCGACTTCTACAGCCGCTCCCAAAGGCAAAACCGGCACACCCACTGCGCTGCGCGCGTGCTTGCCGGCATCGCCAAACGCAGCCACCATCAGTTCCGAAGCGCCATTGGCGACTTTTGGCTGATCAGTGAAATCTTTTGCCGAAGCGATGAATGCGCCAAGCTTGACCACGCGCTCTACCCGGTCAAGCGACCCGAGCGCCGCCTTGACTTGCGCCAGGATCATCAGTCCGCACGCTTGGGCCGCGGCAGCGCCCTGCTCAAGGCTAACGTCCTTGCCCAGACGGCCCGTCACCAGCTTGCCATCGATAAACGGCAATTGCCCCGATACGTGCAGCAGTCCCCCCGCTTCAACCGTGGGCACGTAGGCTGCCACCGGCGCTGCGGCTTGTGGCAAAGTCAGGCCAAGCTCTGCCAATCGGGCTTCGACGCTATCAGTCACGCACGTTCTCCATGAATTTGGTCAAGTATCCACGGCAAGGCCGCGTCCCAATGGTCAATCCGCGCATGGGCATGGCCCGCTTGATGCGCGCAATTGATGTGCGGTGCAATCAGCGGCTCACCACACAAATGCAGCCGGATCACTTCCGGCGTCAATTGCGATACCGAATCGTGATGCTGCGGCAGATCATCAATAAACAACGCCCGCGTGGGGTTATATTCATCGAGAATGGCTTTGAGCGCCGGACCCTTTGGCCCCTGATTGGTAAACACGCGGGCATTGATGCCGACATCGGCCAACTGTTGCGCGCGCATGTCACGGCGATGATCGTTCAGGTTGGTCAGGATCACCACATCGGCATTTTCTGCAATCGCGTTAATTCCCGCCACCGCGCCCGCAATCGCTTGCTGACGATACATCTCGGTATCGAAAAAGCGGTTCAGCAGGTTCCAGATTTCCTCTGTCGGCACCGCCTCGCCATTGGCGGCATAGCGCATTGCGTCAGAGAAATCGGCGTTGTTCATCAAGAAAGTCACGCCTTCCTTTTCCCCCAGCCAATCGCGGAAAGGGGCAACCATATGCAGCAGCACCTCGTCACAATCGCTAACGATCAATGGGCGGCTCATGTTAAATCCTTTCGTGCGGCGATGATGGCCGCTGGCGAAATGTTGAGTGCGGACGCCGCGTTGACAAGGTCGCCCTCATGATTCGCCAGAAAATCAAGCACTGCGCCGAGGATCGCCGGCTCACCCAAACCGGCGCGCAATTCTTCCGGCGTCAGGCCGGTCAGCCCCAGGAAACGTTCGGCTCGCGGGCCGTCGGACAGCACCCAGCCAAGAGCCTGAAGAGCAAGGGCAGATGCATCAGGCGTGGAAGCAGGCTCGCGAATGATTGTCATGACCTTTCAGGGGCAATAAGGGTACCAACGAAAGCGGCAGTGCGATGCCGTTCGGGAACACGATTGTCAGTGGCAAAAAGAATTCTGGTTGTCGAGGACAACGACCTCAACCGCAAACTGTTCTGCGACCTTTTGCGCGCCAATGGGTTCGAGGTGGAACCCGTTGCCGATGGACGCGAGGCGATTGAGAAAACGCGCCTGTTCATGCCCAATCTGGTGATCATGGACATCCAGTTGCCCGAAGTGTCCGGCATGGACCTGATTACCGCGATCAAAGCCGACGATGAATTGAAGGCCATCCCGATCCTAGCCGTCACCGCTTATGCCGGAAAAGGCGACGAAGAATCGATCCGGGACGCAGGCGCAGAAGGCTACCTTGCCAAGCCTGTATCGATTGGTCCGTTCATGGTGGCAGTGAACAAGCTGATCTGACCGATCACATTGGCAAATTTGCCGCGTGCTCAATCACAAACGTAATCACGGTAAGGCAAAGTCCGGCCATGAAGCTTTTGTACGCATAAGCTAGAAAGCGATATTTCTTGCGCTGCAGGACCTGTCCGTTCTGGTAAACATCGTGCAGCATCGTGCGGAACACCGATTCATCCGCGCGCAATTCATCCAAGATCGAATCTGTCCATTCGTCTTCGTCCATATGGGTGAAGTACCCGAAAAACAGTTTGTTCGGTTTGCCCCCGTTGATTTTCGCGGTGTTTGGCCCGCTGATCGTCGGCAATACCGCAAACACCGCGCACATTGCCGAGACAAACGCGAAAATCGCAAGGACGCCCAGGGACCACGGCATCGTCCCGCTTCTGGCCTGCCCCACCGCAATGGTGAACACCAAAAACGTCGCGCCCATCAGGATCGAAGCCTTGGCGTCTGCCATCTGGCTGAGTGACAAGTTGATCTGCTGGGTTGTTCGCACAAGGTGGATGGCATGATTGGAAAAGCCGGTGGGCGACAGCATCGACGGTGTCGCCACAGGCTTTGGTGCCTGTTCGCCGGTGTCTGCCATGATCTTCCCCTTCGGTTTTTCGCAGTTTCTTTCTTAAACCGGGGATGACACACTGTTGCCGCGCTTGACAAGCAGGGGCAATGGCCGCTTTTCCGCCTTAATCGTCTGGCAGGGGCTAATCGCCCAAGGGCTGCCCGTTGGAGAAGAGACAAATGGATCGCGCCGCAACCGCCGAAAAGATCGCCGAACTGATCGAACCGTTCAACAAAAAGGGCGTCGCTGTCACCGAAGCGACCACGTTTGCAGGCGATCTCGAATGGGACAGCCTGACCGTGATGGACTTCGTGGCCGCCATCGAAGACGATTTCGACATTATCATCAGCATGAACCAGCAGGCCGAAATTGAAACATATGGCCAGCTTATCGATGCGGTGACAAAGCTTCAGGGTTGAACAAACATATGACCGATCTTTTCAGCAAGTTTGATCCTCTGATTGAACAGCGCCGCGCCTTGCTGGCTGGCGGAATAGAAGATCCCTTCAACATGGTGATGGAACGGGTAATTTCGCCCACCGTCGCTGTGTGCAACGGGCGCGAGACGATCCTGCTCGGCACGTACAATTACATGGGCATGACCTTCGATCCTGATGTGATCGCAGCGGGCAAGCAGGCGCTTGATGATTTCGGCGCAGGCACCACCGGCAGCCGCGTGCTCAACGGCACTTATGCCGGGCACCGTGCCTGTGAAGAGGCGCTCAAGGAATTCTACGGCATGGATCATGCCATGGTGTTCTCGACCGGCTATCAGGCCAACCTTGGCATCATCAGCACGATTGCGGGCAAAGGCGATTACATCGTGCTCGACATCGACAGCCACGCTTCCATTTGGGACGGCTGCAAGATGGGCGATGCCGAAGTCGTGCCGTTCAAGCACAACGACATTGTGGCCATGGAAAAGCGCCTCAAGCGCATTCCCGAAGGCGCGGGCAAACTGGTCATACTCGAAGGCGTCTATTCGATGATGGGCGATATCGCCCCGCTCAAGGAAATGATCCGCATCGCCAAGGAAAACGGCGCGATGGTCTTGGTGGATGAGGCGCACTCAATGGGCTTCATCGGCCCCAACGGGCGCGGCGTCGCCGAAGATCAGGGCTGCCTTGAAGACGTCGATTTCGTCATCGGCACCTTCTCCAAATCGGTCGGCACCGTCGGCGGTTTCTGCGTTTCGAACCACCCCAAGTTCGAAATCCTGCGCCTTGTTTGCCGTCCTTATGTGTTCACCGCCTCGCTGCCGCCAAGCGTGGTCCACACCGCCGCCACATCGATCCGCAAACTGATGCACGGCAAAGCCAAGCGCGACCATTTGTGGCAAAATTCGCGCGTCCTGCACAAAGGCCTGCGCGATCTTGGCTTCACCCTCGGTACACCTGAAGCGCAAAGCGCGATCATCGCGGTAATCATGCCCGATCTAGAACGCGGTGCCGCCATGTGGGAGGCGCTCCTGCACGCAGGCCTTTACGTCAACCTCGCGCGTCCCCCAGCAACGCCTGCAGGCATGACCCTGCTACGCTGCTCGCTCTGCGCTGAACATTCTGCCGATCAGGTGCAAACCATCATCGGCATATTCGAACGCGCCGGGAAATCTGTAGGGATCATTTGATGCGCAAAGCTTGGGCCGCGCTGGCTCTTGTCTCGGCACCGGCGCTGGCCCAAGTGCGACCTGTTGCGCCTGCGGCGGTCACCGAAAGCATGACCGACAAGCCCTGCCCTACGCAGACGCAGGGTTATAACGCTTTCCACCCTTACGTCCGTGAGAATGACTGGGCGTGGGAATGCCGCTTTGCGCAGGCCAACAAGCAACTCCCCCAATCCCCCCGCGTGGTATTCATCGGTGATTCGATCACCGAAGGCTGGGTTGGCCTTGCGCCATCGCTGTTCGTCAGCGGCGCGGTGGGACGCGGGATCAGCGGACAGACAAGCCCACAGGTCCTCGTCCGTTTCTATCAAGACGTCGTGCGCCTGCGCCCCAAAGTCGTGCACATCATGATCGGTACAAACGATCTGGCGGGAACCACCGGCCCCACCAGCCCGGAAACCTTTACCAACCATATCGCCGCAATGGTCGATCTTGCCCGCGCCAATGGCATTGCGGTGGTCCTTGGCAGCATTCTTCCCGCCGCAAGATTTCCGTGGAAGCCGACCCTAACGCCCGCACCGCAAGTTGTGGCGCTGAATGTCTGGCTCAAGGATTTCGCCAAAACGCGCGGTGCAGTTTACGCCGATTACCACACCGCTCTCACCAACCCCCAAGGCGGCATGAACCCAGACATCGCACCCGACGGCATCCACCCCAACGCCAAAGGCTATGCCTTGATGGAACCCATCGCGAGCGCAGCGATTGCTGAGGCTGAGAAGCTGGGCGGCGGGGCTGCGCCTAAACGCTGATCCATAACCCGTTCGTGTCATGCGCAGTCGAGTCACTGGCGCGCGGTGTCTCAACTACGCACGATATGAACGGATCTGGGGGGCCATTACCTCTGACACGCCTTACAGAAAAACGTCGAACGCCCGCCCTGCACGATCCGCTCTACCGTGCCGCCACACATACAGGCCTCACCCTCGCGCCCGTATACGCGCCAGTCCTTGGCGAAATAGCCCAGTTCTCCGCTGGGCCGGGCGTAATCGCGCAAGGTTGATCCGCCCGCCGCGATGGATTCGTTCAGGACATCGCGGATTGCGGGGACCAGCAGGCCCAGCGCCTTGGCCGAAACCTTGCCGCCCTCGCGCGCCGGGTGGATGCCTGCACGGCCCAGGGCCTCGCACACATAGATATTGCCAAGTCCCGCCACGATCCGCTGATCGAGCAGGAGCAGTTTCACCGCCGCGATCCGGTCCTTGAACGCCGTTTTGAGGTGCGCGACTGATAGCCCATCGCCCAAAGGCTCCGGCCCCAACGCGGCAAATTGCGGCCACGCATCCAGTGCAGCGGTATCGACCAGATCAACCGAGCCGAACCGCCGCGCATCATTAAGCGACAGTACCCGCCCATCGCCGGTTTCCAGCACCAGATGATCATGCTTGCCGATTTCGTCGGGATCGATTCGCCAGCGGCCCGACATGCCGAGGTGAAACACCATTGTCCGGTCGCGATCGGTATGGATCAGGCCATACTTTGCGCGCCGCGAAAGTCCCGTCACCCGCGCGCCAATCAGCGTCTGCGCCAGATCGGCGGGAAAAGGACGGCGCAAATCGGCGCGGTTCACGGCGACGCGCGTGATAACCTGCCCGTCAAGCACGGTTGCAAGACCGCGAACGGTCGTTTCTACTTCGGGTAATTCAGGCATAACGCAATCACCCCTAACACCCTTTGCCGTCCGGGCAATTCCCCACTAAAGGCGCAAGGCATGACCGCACCCGAAACAGCCTCCTTCGGCTACGAAGATATCCCCGCAGACGAAAAAGAAGGCCGCGTCGGCGCGATCTTCTCGAATGTGGCGCGCAAGTATGACGTGATGAACGATGCGATGTCGGTTGGCATGCACCGCTTGTGGAAGGACAAGTTCGTGCGCCGCGTCCGCCCCAAAGATGGCGAGATGATCCTCGACATGGCAGGCGGCACTGGCGACATTGCGTTCCGCATGGAACCTTCGGGCGCGCAGATCACCGTGTCGGATATCAATCAGGACATGCTCGATGTCGGCATCGAACGGGCGATGAAGCAGGGCTTGGACGGCCTTGTCTGGTCGCGCCAGAATGCAGAGGAACTGACCTTCGGTGATCGCTTTTTCGATGCCTACACCATCGCTTTCGGCATCCGCAACGTGACGCACATCGACAAGGCTCTGGCCGAAGCACACCGCGTTTTGAAATTCGGCGGGCGCTTCTTCTGCCTTGAATTTTCAACCACGCAATGGCCGGGCTTTGCCGAAATCTACGACGCCTATTCGCACAAGCTTGTGCCTAAACTGGGCCAGATGATTGCAGGCGACGAGGAATCCTACCGCTACCTGATCGAATCGATCCGCCGCTTCCCGACAATGCCGGAATTCGAAGGCATGATCCGCGCGGCCGGGTTCCGCCACACCAAGGTTGAACCGATTCTCGGCGGCCTTGTGGCAATCCATTCGGGCTGGAAGGTCTGAGAGTTTGACTCACCCCGCCACACACTTGCGCCGCCTGCTCGGCTGGGGCCGCACGCTTGCCCGCCACGGCGCGCTGCGCGGGATCGAGGCTGATCCCAACACGCCAGCGCCGGTGCGCACATTGTGCAAGGTCGCGCGGTTCGGCACGCGCCAGCCCAAGACGCCCGATTATGCCGGAGCCTTCCGCGCCATCGGTCCGGCGGCGATAAAGCTTGGCCAAACGCTCGCCACCCGGCCCGATCTGGTGGGCGAGGAAGCCGCGCACAACTTGCTGGCATTGCAGGACAACCTGCCGCCGGTCGATTTTGCGCTGATCAAGGCCGAGATCGAACGCACATTCGAAAAGCCGCTCGAGGCGCTCTATTCGCAGTTCGATCCGGTGCCAGTGGGCGCGGCGTCTGTCGCTCAGGTCCATCGCGCGGTAACCATCGAAGGTCGCAAGGTTGCGGTAAAGATCCTGCGTCCCGGCGTCCGCGAAAAGCTCGCGCGCGATATCGACACGTACGAATGGGCCGCCGCTCACCTCGAAGCATTGGGCGGCGAGGCCAGCCGGTTGCGACCGCGCATGGTGATCGCCAATTTCAAACGCTGGACGGTGCGAGAACTCGATTTGCGCCGCGAAGCCGCCTCAGCCTCGGAACTGGCCGACCTGATGCGCGCGCACACCGGTTATCGCGTACCGGCCATCGATTGGGACCGCACCAATGGCCGGGTGATGACGCTCGACTGGATCGACGGAATCAAGATCAGCGATTTGGCCGCGATTGATGCGGCGGGCATTGATCGCAAAGACTTGGCCTCGCGCCTCGTCATCGCGTTCCTGACCCAAGCGATCAGCGGCGGCTATTTCCATGCCGACATGCATCAGGGCAACCTGTTCGTCGAAAGCGATGGCACGATCACCGCAATTGATTTTGGCATCATGGGCCGAATTGATCGGCGCGCCCGCCAATGGCTTGCTGAAATTCTCTACGGCCTGACCACTGGCAATTACCGCCGGGTCGCCGAAATTCACTTTGAAGCGCAATATGTGCCAAGCTATCATTCGGTCGACGAATTCGCCACGGCCCTGCGCGCGGTGGGCGAACCGATGCGCGGGCGTCCGGTCAGCGAATTGTCGGTCGGCCAGATGCTCGACGGGCTGTTTGCGATAACCCGCGATTTTGACATGCAAACCCAGCCGCACTTGCTGTTGCTACAAAAAACCATGGTGATGGTTGAAGGCATCGCCACCCAACTCGATCCCCAAATCAACATGTGGGACGTTTCGGCCCCATTCGTGCGCGACTGGATTCGCGATGAACTTGGCCCCGAAGCCGCCATCGCCGATCGCGTGCGCGATGATATGAAGACGCTGCTGGGCCTGCCCGATCTGATCCGCCGGATCGAGGACAAGTTTCCGGCCAAGGGTGGCGCGCCTGAAGGGCCACCGCTGCCGGATATCGATCTGATCGTCGGCCCAAACCGCCGCCGTCGCAACTGGCTGGGCCAGTTGGTGCCGTTCCTGGCGGGTGGTGCGGCTTTTGCTGCCATCCATTCGCTGGGTTGGCTGGGATAGCACCTGCTTGCCCACGCAAAAATTCTCGCACTTGCGCCTGCCCAAGCGCCATTTTCATGCGTTGGACCTGTCGCGCCTTTTGGCCGCGATCATGGTGCTGTTCTGGCATTATCAGCACATCTTTGTGCCCCCGGTCCCCTACCATGTGAACGTCAATCGCACGATCCAGCCGTGGTACGAAACGCTCCACTGGTTCTATGACCATGGCCACACGGCGGTGCAGTACTTCTGGGCGGTTTCGGGCTTTGTCTTTGCCCACGTCTATCTGTCAGACCCGCGTGCGCATGGCCGGTTCTGGCTCGCTCGGATTGCGCGGTTGTGGCCGCTGCACCTTTTGACGCTGGGCCTGATGGCGCTGCTTCAGGGCATCTACGTCGCGCGCTATGGCACAGAATTTGTTTACCACACCAATGATATCAAGCACTTCCTGCTCTCGATCCCGCTAATGCAATATTGGGGCTGGCAGGACAACCAATCGTTCAACGGCCCATCATGGTCGCTCTCGACCGAGATTCTTGCTTACCTCGTATTCTGGATCGCCCTGCCCAGCTTGCGCCGATTGCCGCTGGCGCTGGCGCTTGCATTGGGCGCGGGGCTGATGGGGATTATGCTGCTAGATGGCCCGAACAAGGACGTGCTGTCCTGCATCGGCTACTTCTTCCTTGGCTGTGCCATCTATGCCGCCACGCTTAAAGGCTGGCTGCGCCCGGCCAGCCTACTGCCGATTGGCGCGGCACTGATCGTCGGCGCGTTCTGGCTCAAATCTCAATACCGCAGCGCGGATGCAGCGACCATTGCGGGCACATTCGGCGTGGTCTTCCTGACGCTTGCTGCCGATATGTCAGACGCCAAAGGCCGCCTCAGCTTGGGTCAGAAGTTGGGCGATGCCTCATATGGCATTTACCTGTGGCACATCCCGATCCAGTTGACCTTGGTGCTGATCATCGACGCCATCGGCATCCCGCGCGACATCGCCCGCCAACCGTGGTTCCTCGTGTTCTTCGTCACTCTCGCCATCGCAGCAGGCTTCGTCAGCCACGCCAAGTTTGAACGGCCAGCCCAAAAAGCGGTGTTCGCGCTGTGGGCAAGGTGGAAGGCGCGGAAGAATGCAACTTTAGCCTGACTATCAAACCCGCGACGTCAGCTTCACCGATCCCTGTGACGCGTTCCTTCCCCGGGGGTGATAAAAATTGCCCGTCCTGCGGCGGGCACATCGGCAGTATGCCAGACACCCTTGGGCACAACAGCAAACTCCCCCGCGCGTAGCGGCACCCGCTCTTCGCACTGGTCTCTTCCAAGGATCAACACGATTTCGCCTTCGAGTTGAATGATCAACTCTTCACCATCAGGATGGCATTCCCACACACGCCAGTTGCTTGCGCTTTCAATCATGCTCACCAACCGTCCTGGTGGAAGCGCCGCTACAGTGGTTCCCCAAAAGAGCGAATCCACTTTGACAGGCAGGCATTCGCCTTCGCCTACCAATTGCGCGAAGTAGTCCCCCAGTTGGTAAGCCTTCGAAGTCACCCCGCAATGTCTGCCAATTTGTGGTGCGGCAGCATCCGCCATGCTGCCAGCATCAGCAGCACATGGCCCGCTTCGATCGCCATTGGCACCGGCCAGCCCGGATAATCCCCGGTCACGCCCAAGTTGATCGCGCGTCCCACAAATGAAACGCCAAACAGCAGCGCCGGAACCAGCAACAAGTCAGCATTGCGCCGCCAAGCGCCCCACATCATGCAAAACGCAGCCACACCGAAGAATGACGTAAAATCGGCGCGGATCGTCGAGATACCGCCGATCCCGGTCGCTGCGATGCCGAACCCGGTCGCTGCCTGCTCCGGCCCGGTCAGAAATCCGATGGCCAGAAACAGGTCAAACAATCCGGCAAGAAACACCAAGGCCGTCAGGATTAATCGCATTCTCGCATCCTTTTGCTGATTGTCGGCAAGTGTGCCTGATCTCCAGCCGCCACGCAAAAGGATTGCGCGCAAGACCATGCCATTGCACAAGCGCCAAGCAATGATTGGCAAACGTATTCTCCTCATCGTCGGCGGCGGGATCGCGGCTTACAAGGCTTGCGAACTGGTGCGGCTTATCCGCAAACAGGGTGCGGACGTTACCTGCGTCCTCACCGACGGCGGCGCGCACTTCGTCACCGCGATGACTTTGGCCGCGCTCAGCGAGAACCCCGTCCACACCACGCTGTGGGATCTCAAGAACGAGGTCGAGATGGGCCACATCCAGCTTTCACGCCAAGCCGACCTCGTCGTCGTCTGCCCTGCAACGGCTGATCTGATGGCGCGCATGGCCGCTGGCATTGCTGATGATCTGGCCACCACACTACTGCTCGCCACGGACAAGCCGGTAATGGCCGTGCCCGCCATGAACGTGCGGATGTGGCAACACGCGGCGACGGTTCGCAACGTCGCCACCTTGCGCGCATCCGGGGTCACCGTGCTCGATCCAGATGAAGGCATGATGGCTTGCGGAGAATTCGGCCCCGGTCGCTTGCCAGAGCCGGAGGCAGTGCTTGCGGCCATTGCCGAACGCGTGGACTCAAAACGTGCCCAAGGCCCCCTCACGGGCAAACGCATCCTGATCACCGCAGGCCCCACGCACGAACCGATTGATCCGGTCCGCTACATCGCCAATCGCTCCAGCGGCAAACAAGGCTTCGCCATCGCCGCTGCCGCGGCACGAGCAGGCGCGCAAGTCACACTTATCGCTGGCCCGGTGAACTTGCCCACGCCGACAGGCGTCACGCGCGTTGATGTGGAGACCGCGCGCCAGATGGCCGCTGCAGTCGATGCCGCCCTCCCCGCCGAAGTTGCTATCATGGTTGCCGCTGTGGCCGATTGGCGCGCTGCCGGGGAAGCTGGCCAGAAGATCAAAAAGGGCGGATCTGGCCAAGTCCCGCCGCTGCAACTGGTCGAAAACCCGGATATTCTCGCCACGCTTTGCAAATCAGAGCGCCGCCCGCCGCTGGTTATAGGCTTTGCCGCTGAAACCAACGACGTCCTCGCCCATGCGCAAGCCAAGCTGGCGCGCAAGGGCGTTGACTGGATAGTCGCTAATGACGTCGCCACGCACAAGATGGGCGGCGCAATCAACGCCCTGCATATCGTCAGCGCATCAGGCATCGAAAGCCTTGGTGAAATGCCCAAGGAAGCCGCTGCTGCCGCACTCATCCAAAGGATTGCCAATGTCCTCGCCTGAAGTCCCCGTTCTGGTAAAACGCCTGCCTCACGGTGAAGGTCTTCCGCTTCCCGCCTACGCCACGCAAGGCGCTGCGGGCATGGACGTGGTCGCCGCCGAAGACATCGACCTTGCCCCCGGCGCACGCCACGCTGTTGCCACCGGGCTATCCGTTGCAATCCCGCACGGCTACGAAATCCAGGTTCGCCCACGCTCAGGCCTTGCGCTCAAGCACGGCGTCACCGTGCCCAACTCTCCCGGCACAATCGACAGCGATTATCGCGGCGAACTTAAAGTCATCATGATCAATTTGGGCGCGGAAGCATTCGCCATCCGCCGGGGTGATCGCATTGCCCAACTCGTCATCACCCCGGTCACGCGCGGCTCGTGGCTAGAGGTGGCCGAGTTGGACGAAACCGTACGCGGCGAAGGCGGATTTGGCTCCACCGGCGGGCTGGCTGCGCTCAAGGGATAAAGGCCCACCCCCAGCCCCTCCCGCCTGCGGGAGGGGAGCGAGACTTGCCTCACGTAGTGAGGCCTAGTCGCAGCGGGGAGGACACTACAACTGCCCAAACCAAAAAGGCCCCGCATCACTGCGGGGCCTTCGTGTTTTCCCGTCCGGGAAAGCTCATTTAACTTTTTTGACCGTTGTCTTTTCAGGTGCGATCGAGATCCGCAGCGTTTCGCCGCTATTTCCGGGGAAATCGGTGAACATGGCTTCGACCAGATTCGGCACGACATAGGCCAGGCGATTCGATTGCGAGGCCGCCTCGGCCTTGCCCTCGAACAGACGCTGGCCATCGGCGCGACGGTCAATCTTCAGGTCGATGCCGCTGGTATAAACCGTCACCACATCAACCCCGCCCCCACCAAAGCCGCCGCCCCAGCCGCCGCCACCGAAGAAGAACGGATCGTTCCACCCCCAGCCCCAGCCGCCGCCAAAACCTCTACGAAAGCCTGGGCCCCAGCCCGGCCCCCAGCCGCCCCAACCGCCCCAACCGCCCCAATAGGGATCATTGAAGCCTGTCTGGCGAATGCGATCACGGCCCTGATCGACGCCGTAATCAAATCGCACGATCATATCGGCCACTTCGGCGTTGGCAGGTGTGTATCCCAGCTTCTGCATCTGCGAGCCAACAAGCGAGGCATACTGTGAGAATTCCAGCCCACCTGCGTCCTTGGGATCATCGGCCACAACCGCAAATGTCTGCCCGGAAGGGGCCGGAAGTTGCGTCTGAAAACGCTTAACGTCAGCTTTGAATGGCGTGGCACAGCCACCAAGCGCAACCAGCAAAAGCGGTACTGCGGCCATACCGACAAGACGGCGCCTGCTCTGGATTAGGGTTTTCATCGTTGCGACTCCTCAGGTGCAGTCTACCACAGCGTAGCTCATTTGTTCCAGCTCGACGCAAGACTACCTAACATGCGATCATCGTGGACGGGAGGTGCTGAATGCACGTTGAATGGCTGCTGCAACATATGTTGCAGGGCATTCATGTTCGGCAACATTTGAGTTTGATCTTCAACCCCTGACCAGTCCCAATGCTGCATAAGTGCGGGCTAGTGTTGGTGCAGCAAGATCGCGGGCTTTCAGCGCCCCTTTGCACAAGATCGCGTCGAGCGCCTCGCGGTCTTCGCGCAATTCGCGATAACGCGCCGCCATTGGGGATAACTTCTCTACCAGCAGTTCGCCCAGCGCCGGCTTGAACTGGCCAAAGCCTTTGCCTTCGAACTCGGTCAGCACGTCCGCCGGCGTAATCCCTGCCATTGCAGCATAAATCCCGACAAGGTTATTCGCCTCAGGCCGCCCCGCCAACCCTTCCATCGTGGCAGGCAGGGGTTCGGGATCGGTCTTTGCCTTCTTGACCTTTTGCATGATTGCATCGGCATCATCGGTCAGATTGATCCGGCTCATATCCGAAGGATCGGACTTGCTCATCTTGGAACTGCCATCGCGCAAAGACATGATCCGTGCAGCTTCGGGCGGAATGATCGGTTCGGGCAGGGTAAACAGCGGTTCGCCCTCGTTGCAGAAATCGTTGTTGAACTTCTGCGCAACATCGCGTGCCAGTTCGAGATGCTGTTTCTGATCCTCGCCCACCGGCACATGGGTCGCTTGATAGAGCAAGACATCAGCCGCCTGCAGCACTGGATAAGTGAACAGCGCAACGCTGGCGCCTTCGCGGTTCTTTCCCGCCTTGTCCTTCCATTGCGTCATGCGGTTCAGCCAGCCCATTCGCGCGGTGCCATTGAGCAGCCATTGCATTTCGACGTGGGCGGGCACTTGCGCCTGATTGAACAAGATCGACTTGTCAGGATCGATCCCGCACGAAACCAGCGCCGCTACCATTTCGCGCGTGTTTGATGCCAACTCTGCCGGATCATGCGGCATGGAAATGGCGTGAAGATCGGCCAGAAAATACAGGCACTGCCCGCCTTGCGCCGAATATTCATCCTGCATGCGCACCCAATTCCGGATCGCACCGAGGTAATTGCCAAGGTGGAGATTGCCCGTAGGCTGGATACCGGAAACGATGCGCATCGAAGGGGCCTTCAATTAGGTGCGGCGACGCCGCAGGAGAAGCTTGAGGTCGTCTTTTGAAAACGCCCCCAAAACCACAGTGGCGAGCCCATAGACCACCATACCGGACGTGACCAGTGCGGCCATGGCAGCAAGGCGCACGATCCACGTGCCCAGCACATAAGGCGTGACCAGACCCTGCCCAAGCCACAGCACGCCGCCCATTGCCAGCGCCGCCAGCGCCAGCCGCCAAACCCGGCGCTTCAGCCGCGCATCGGCCACAAAATGCCCGCGCTTCACCAGCGTGCGGTACAACATCCACACGTTGACCGTAGAGGCAATCGCGGTAGCCAGCGGCGGGCCCATATGTTGCAACGGCAGGATCAGGATCAGATTGCCAATCAGGTTCACCGCCATCGAGATCGTGGCAAAGCGCACCGGCGTTTTGGTATCTTGCCGTGCATAGAAGCCCGGCGTCAGCACTTTGACCAGAATATAACTGGGCAGGCCGATCGAAAACGCGGCCAAGGCTTGCGCTGTATAATGCGTGTCGAGTGCGTCAAATTTGCCGTACCCGAAAAGCGCCGCCGCAATCGGCTCACCGCACAGCATCAGCGCCATCGTGGCGGGCAATGTCAGCAGCAGCGCCAGTTCCATGCCCCGGTTTTGCGTGTCCATCGCGGCGGCTTCCTCGCCCCCGCCCAACTGGCGCGAAATCGTCGGCAACAGCACCGTGCCAAGGCCAATGCCGATCAGGCCCAGAGGCAACTGGTTCAACCGGTCCGCCATGTAGATATAGGTGACTGAACCATTGGCGAGCAGCGACGCTGCCAGTGCAGTCGAAACCACCAGATTGATCTGCACCGCGCCAGCGCCCGCCGCAGCAGGCAGGATCAGCTTCAACAACCGCTTCACTTCGGGCGACAAGCGCGGACGGCGCAATCGCAGCCGCACGCCGTTCTTGCTGCAGGCCCATGCCAGCCAAGCCAATTGCAGCGCGCCTGATACCGAAACGCCAATCGCCTGATTGCGCGCGGTAATCAGCGGGTCATCCGAATGGAAGCCCAACAACGCCGCGATCAGCGTGACATTCAGCAGGATCGGTGCCGCAGCATTGACCCAGAATTTGTTCATCGAATTGAGAATGCCGCCAAACAACGACACCACGCTGATCAGCATCAGATAAGGGATCGTCAGCCGGGAAAGCTGAACCGCATAGGCAAACTGCTCATTGCTCACCCCATTGAACTTGCCCGAAAGCACGAACGTGACCGGCCAGGCAAACACTTCCAGCAGCACCGTCATCACGATCAGGACCGGCAGAAGCACCGCCAGCGCCGCTTCGGCAAAGTCTAGCCCGTCGTGCAAACCCTTGCCTTCGGGATCGGCAACCTTCTTGTTGAACATCGGGATGAAGGCCGACGAAAACGCGCCTTCAGCAAACAGCGCGCGAAACATATTGGGCAAGCGGAACGCAACGAGAAATGCATCCGACGCAAACCCTGCACCCACATAGCGCGCAAACAGGCTATCACGCACAAGGCCCAGCACGCGGCTGAGCAATGTCAGCCCGCCAATCGTGCCGGTCGCCTTGAGAAGGTTCATCGCCTTGGCCCTCTGCCCAAAACCCGCTCATCCCGAACTTGTCGAAGAATGTCCAAATCGCACACCTTCACGCCCTGTCCGAGCGGGATTTTGAGAGACTTTGGGATCAGGCGTTACCTGCCGGAACAGCTTCTGCCGTTTCCTGTGCTTGCGCCAGTTGCTGCATATACAGACCGTTGAAATCGATCGGTTCCAGCATCATCGGCGGATAGCCTGCATCGCGCACGGCATCGGCGATGATGCGGCGGGCGAACGGGAACAGGATGCGCGGACCTTCGGCAAACAGGAAGGGATGTGCCTGCTCTTCAGCCACGTTGCGCATGCCGATCAACCCGCAATAGGCCAGTTCAACGATGAACGCGGTGCCCTGCGAACCCTTCGATGTCACGTTGATCTTCAGTTCGATCTCGTGGATCTCTGGCTGAATGACGCGCGCCGAAATGTTGAAGTCGACTGCCATCTCTGGAACTTCTGTCCACTGATAGCTTTCAGGCGCATTCGGGTTTTCAACCGAAAGATCTTTTACGTACTGCGAAATCAGGCCAATCGCAGGAGACGTGTCTTCGCCGTTGGGCAGCGGACCACCGTGACCCTGATCGTCAAGGTTGAGATTCGAAATAATGTTGCCTTCGTCGGCCATGAGGACAGCTTTCTTGGTGGTTTATCCTTGGCCGCGCGCCTAGCACCACAGCAATCACGCGGCAATGCGCCTTGTTTGGACCATTGATTCATCAGGCCGTCGGATATCGTGCCCGTTTCGGTTCGCCCTATAGGTCATGCACACGTTGTTCATTTGTAATCTGTACCTATTTAAGGCAGATTGACAGCCTGCCAGATCACTTGATGCGGATTTGGCCAGTTTGGGAAAATTGCGCGTGATTGTTCAGATTGTGATCCTGGCGATGATTGCGGCCTTTCTGGGCCTGCGTCTCTACTCCGTGCTTGGCCGTCGGCCTGAGCGGGATGAGGAGCCTGTGCGCCGCCGGATCGAACAGGCTGATCCCTCAGCGCAGAACCGCAGCGGCGCGCAACAGCCCGTAACGCAACGTGCGGTTGAAGGTGGCGCGAACGCCAACCGCCCACGCGAAATTGCGGCCCCTGAACCGAATTCGTTCGATAACCACGCAGAAATTGGCGTTCGCGCCATTATCGCCGCAGACCGCCGCTTTGATCTTGCACAGTTCCTTGCTGGATCGAAGGGCGCCTACACCATGATCCTCGAAGCGTTCTGGCGCGCCGACAAAGAAGAACTCAATCAACTTTGCGATGCGGATGTCTATGAAGGCTTTGCCTCGGCGATCGACGCTCGCGTCGCTGCTGGCGAAACCGTCGATGCCCGCCTGATCCGCATTGATGAAGCGCGCATCATCGCCGCATCGCTCGATGGAACAATGGCGCGAATCACTGTACGCTTTCTCGCCGACATTGCTTCGGTTACGCGCGATGCCGAAGGCACCGTCATTGCAGGCACGCTGGATGATGCCATGGAAGCGCGCGACGTCTGGACTTTCAGCCGCGACTTGACCTCAAGCGATCCCGATTGGCTGCTGGACGAAACTGACGAAGCCTGAGCCAAAGGCAATGCGAGGGGGAGACGTTTCGGGACATTCCCGGCATAGAGGTACTATGCTCCGTCTTGCCCTACTACTCGCCCTTGCGGTTATCAGCGGTTGTGTCCGCCTCGTTCCTGAAGGCAATGGTCCAGCGCCCGCGCTGCCACGGCCCGTCGTCCAAGGGGCGACCGCTGCCCTGACTGGCGTCACCAATGGCCCGATCACCTCCGGCCTTGGCTTCAAGCCCGATAATACCGCCGCGGCCCTGCGCACGTTTGTCCAGTCGTGTTCCAGATTGACCAAGCGCGCTGATACTTCCGGCCTAACGCGCCCCGATGATTGGGCACCGGCTTGTGCTGCCGCAGCTGGTTGGCCGAGCGGTGATTCCACGCGCTTTTTTGCCACCTATTTTGAAACTGCTGAAGTTGGCGATGGCAACGCCTTCGTCACCGGATACTTCGAACCGGAAATCGCTGGCGTTCGCACACGGCAACCGGGCTATGACGTGCCGATCTACAAGATGCCGCAAGATCTTGTCCGCGCACGGAGCGGTGATGCGCAACCGCTGCCCGACGGCCGCATGCCGCTTGGCCGCTATGACGATGCCGGGGTGTTCGTCACGTATTATGATCGCGCGCAGATCGACAATGGGGAACTGGCAGGCAAAGGCCTTGAAATTGGCTGGGCAGCTGATCCTGTCGAACTGTTTTTCCTGCAGATCCAAGGCTCAGGCCGCTTGCGTGCACCTGATGGCAGTGTGATCCGCATCGGCTTTGCCGGACAGAACGGCCATCCCTATGTCGGCATAGGCGGAGTGATGCGCGAGCGTGGGTTGATCGGCACCGCGCCCGGTCAATATCCGGGATCAATGCAAGGCATCCAGCAGTACTTGCGCGATTTTCCCAGTGAAGGTCGCGCGCTGATGCGGCTGAACCGCAGCTATGTGTTCTTCCGCGAATTGACCGGTGCTGGCCCGGTCGGCGCGCTGACCGTTCCAATTGCTGGACGTTCCACCGTCGCGGTCGATCCAGCATTCGTTCCGCTCGGCGCCCCGGTCTGGCTCCAGCTTGATCGGAAGGACGCCAGCGGCCTGTGGGTAGCACAAGACACTGGCGGCGCCATTCGTGGCGCCAATCGCTTTGACACCTTCTGGGGTGCAGGCACCGAAGCGCGCCAGATTGCAGGCACGATGAACGCGCGCGGACGTGCGTTGATCCTCCTTCCCAAGGGCACGCTGACGCGTTTGGGCCAACGGTGATGCGCGCACCGCGCGGCCTCTCGCCCGATGAGGCAGCGTTGTGGCAGCGGGTGGCGGCCACCATCACGCCGCTCAATCCGGTGCGCAAAGCCAAGCCTGTGCTGGCGCAACCGGTAGTCCTCACCGCGCCAGTCCAACCCAAAGCCGTCAAAGGCCGCGTGCCGCCGCCCTTGCCTGCGCCACCCTCGCCATCGCCGGTTGCGCGTCCGCTGCAAAGCCACGGCCTCGACGCAACGTGGGACCGCAAGTTGGCGCGCGGGGCTATCGTGCCCGATGTCACCATCGACTTGCACGGCCTCGGCCTTGATGCCGCACATGGCCGGCTCAACGGCGGGATTGCGCAGGCATTGGCGATGGGATCGCGGGTGATCCTGCTGATCGCGGGCAAACATCGCCCGCACGACGAACATGACGCGCGCGGCGCACGGCGCGGAGCCATTCGGGCCAAGCTGCTCGATTGGCTGGCCCACAGTTCCCACGCCAGCAACATCGCCGCCGTCCGCCCCGCCCAACCCCGGCACGGCGGCGCAGGCGCAGTCTACATCGTGCTCAGGAAAGCGCGCTGACCGCGATCCGTGTGTAGATCCGTTGCAACACGCGCAAATCATCCATCGCTACGGCTTCGTCGGTCTTGTGCATCGTTGCATTGCACAGGCCGAATTCGACGACCGGGCACACCGCGCGCAAGAACCGCGCGTCTGATGTGCCGCCGCTGGTCGACAGTTCCGGATCAAGCCCGGTTTCCGCCTTCACCGCATCGGCAATGATCGTTGAAAATGCTCCGGGCAAGGTAATGAAGCTTTCGCCCGAAATAACGGCGCGGACCTCGGCCTTATGACGGCGCGCAATTTCTTCGACCATTGCCACCAGCGTTGCGCCGGAATGCAGGTCGTTGAAGCGGATCGAAATGCGCGCGCGCGCCTCTGCCGGGATGACGTTGGTGGCGCGGTTGCCCACGTCAAGATCGGTCACTTCAAGATTGGAAGGCTGGAACCACTTGGTCCCGCCATCCAGCACCAGCGCATCCAGTTCGGCCAATACAGCAATCAGGCGCGGGATCGGATTATCGGCAAGGTGCGGATAGGCAACGTGGCCTTGCGCGCCTTTGCACGTGATCCACATATTGACTGACCCGCGCCGCCCGATCTTCACCATGTCGCCCAGGCGGTGCACTGATGTTGGCTCACCCACCAAGCACAAATCCGGCTCGGCCTTCATTTCGCGGATCAAGGTGATCAGCGGCACGGTGCCGAAGCGCGCAGGGCCTTCTTCATCGCCGGTGATGATGAAGCTGAGCGTGCCCGCCTCTGCCGGAATATCGGCCACCGCGGCAACCATCGCGGCGATGGAGCCTTTCATATCGACCGCGCCGCGCCCGAACAGCAGTTCGCCCCGGCGCTCAGCCTTGAACGGACCGGACGTCCAACCCTCGCCCGGCGGCACCACGTCAAGGTGCCCGGCGAAGGCGAAGTGGCGCGAACCTTCCGGCCCTTTGCGGATCGCAAACAGGTTTTCCACCGGACCATCAGGCGCTTCACCCGCCACGAAACGATGAATGTCGAAACCCAGTGGCTCCAGCATTCCGGCAAGACAATCGAACACCGCACCGGTTGCGGGCGTCACGCTTTCGCAGTCGATCAATTGTTCGGCAATTTCAATGGGATCGCGCATCATGCCGCAGCCTCTTCGAATTGTTCGATCACCCAGCCTTCAGCCTCGGCCGCTTTAACCCACGCCTGAATCCAGTCATGCGTCCACACCGCGTCCATATAAGCCTGCGCGAAACCGGGCACTTTCACGCCATAGGTCATAAACCGCGAAACGACCGGCGCGTAGATGATATCCGCCGCGCTAAACGCGCCGAACAGGAACGGGCCGCCGTCACCAAAGCGCGCGCGCGCCTCGGCCCACAGGCCAAGGATGCGGACGATATCGGCACGTACGTCTGGCGTAATCTCAAAGCCTTGGGCGCGCTTGCGGACGTTCATCGGCAGGTTGCGGCGCAGCGGTAGGTAGCTCGAATGCATTTCAGCAACCATCGAACGCGCCATCGCGCGCGCGCCCTCATCCTTGGGCCAGAAGCGATCACGGCCCACTTTGTCGGCAAGATAATCGATGATCGCAAGGCTGTCCCACACGACCGCCTCTCCATCCCACAGGATCGGCACTTTACCTGCTGAGGGAGCAAGGTCTTCGGCGCGGCGCGCCTCTTCCCAGCCTTCGCCATAGAGCGGGACGGTAACTTCTTCGAAAGCAAGGCCTGACTGTTTGGCCGCAAGCCAGCCGCGCAAGGACCAGCTTGAGTAATTCTTGTTGCCGATGATCAGCTTCATCGCGTTCGCCCCGTTTCGTGTGGACGCCGCGTAGCCGTTCAGGTTTGCGGTGTCGAGACTGAACAGGTTTACACTGTTTACACTGTCTAGAGCAGCAAACGCAGGGACTTGGGCGATGATCCAACGGACTTCGGCTTTGGTGAGGTTTGCATGGCGTTTCATAGTGCGAAGGGTGGAGCGCATGGCGGCGTGTAGGACAGCGCAAAAGTCACCGGTTTGGTGGAATGTTGGGTTGAATCATGTATCCCCCGCCGACTTGCATCATCCTGGCACAGGCGGGGATCTATTCCGACGTCTGGTTACG
>CAMTWP010000024.1:0-27540 GCA_947085475.1 uncultured Novosphingobium sp.
GATTACGGATATACCCCATAGTGGGCGCGTTAGGGCTTTTCGCCCGAAATGTCATCTGCAATCCGGATCGGCAGGCAAATCGCCTGTAACCATTTGCCCATAATCACAAAAATTGGAGTTTGATAATAATAGTTATGTTAATTGAAGTTTCGTGACTGGTTGGTGGAACAGGGTCGAGCAGCAAAAAGTTCGCCTTGCAACACAGTGCTCCGGTCTGGCCTTTGCGGTATCACGGCTGTCGAGCCCATATCGGGCGCTAAGTTCGAAGTTTGAATAGCCCGGCCAAGCAAGCAACGAATGGCATAAGGCACAACGTAAACAGCATTTCGTCCACCACCGCGGTTGCTGTGGTTGGTAGCAAAGCCTGCATAATGACGCGTTACCAACTCAGCACGGACCAAATCTGAAATTGCTCTGCTGACGTTTGTGCGTCCAGCTGAGCGCACATGCTCATCTACGGCCTCATCTACGGTAATGGCGTCCAGTTGCGGATCTCCTGTAAGTCTATCGGCCAGTGACTCTGCAACGCGTGCTCTTAATGCTGCCCGGCGCAAATTCTGCTCGCTTAGCGGTAAGAGTTGGCTACACAGCCAGTCTCGCAACAAAACTACCGTATTCCCGCGTCTGACGAATGGGCCTGAATGCCCTTGATCGTCTGCAATTTCGGCGACCAACTGCAGAACCAGAAACGCGTAACGGGGCCTGCGCGAAATCTTGGCAAGAACCGACAAGATGCTGCCGACGCTTTGAATGTGTGCGATGCGCTCCATCTGCGAGTATTGAGCACAAAACGTGAATCTTGTGAATCCCCCTTTCGAGTGCGACTGCGGTCTGTCCCAGATGACACTTCGCCCTTGGGCAAAGTGTCACATGTGGCTCGCCCCTTAAAATTTGACGTAATTGGACAGTGCCATTTCCGAAGCCTCTGAGATGATTTCTTCGGTTGTCCTGACTTACGAGTCGAACGAACAAGCGGCAGATTTTTGCAACTAGTTGCCAATCCCATGTTGTTCAGCGAATGTGTCAGGCGAGATGAATACCGAAGCTGACACCTGCCGAAAATACATTGTCCCCAAGCTGCAGTCTGCAGGTTGGGATGATGCGCCGTGCGCTATTCAGGAACAGCGGACTTTCACGGATGGGCGCGTTCTCTTCGTGGGCGGAGTAGCACGCCGGGGGACGCGAAAACGAGCCGACTACATCCTGCGCTATCGGCCCGATTATCCGATCGCAGTTATTGAGGCCAAGGCAGGGTATCGCTCGGCCCAGGACGGTGTTCAACAAGCGAAGGACTACGCCGAAGTGCTGGGCGTTCGGTTCGCCTATGCCAGCAATGGCAGGGACATCATCGAAATCGATCTCGCGCTGGGAACCGAGATTCCGCGTGGCGATTTCCCGACACCGGGCGAACTTTGGTCCCGTCTCGAAACCCAGTTGGAAATTTCGGGTGCCGCTTCCGCCAAGCTGTTGTCGCCGGGATTTTCCGATCCTGAAAGGCCGCCAAGGTACTACCAAGAGATTGCCGTCAATCGGGCAATGGAAGCAATCTTGGGCGGGCAACGCCGCGCCCTGCTCAACCTCTGTACCGGGGCCGGGAAGACCGCCGTCGCATTCCAACTCTGCTGGCGGCTATGGTCGGCCGGTTGGAACAAGCGAGGCGATCACCGCAAGCCCAAAGTCCTGTTCCTGGCTGACCGGAACATCCTTGTCGACGACCCCAAGGACAAGACCTTCGCGCCGTTTGGCGATGCGCGCTGGAAGCTGGGCGCGAACGCGATCAGCCATGGCCGCGACATCTACTTTTCGACCTATCAGGCTATCGCACGCGACGAGAACCGCCCTGGTCTATACAAGGAATTCGCACAGGACTTCTTCGACCTCATCATCATCGACGAGTGCCACCGGGGCAGCGCGCGTTCGGACAGTTCGTGGCGCGAAATCCTCGAATGGTTTGAACCCGCCTATCAGCTGGGAATGACAGCCACGCCCTTGCGGGAAGAAAGCCGCGACACATACGCCTATTTCCAGAAGCCCCTATACACGTACTCGCTCGCGCAGGGGATCGAAGATGGCTTCCTTGCTCCCTACCGCGTGCATCGCATAGTCACCGATCTCGACGCCGTTGGCTGGCGTCCCTCTGCCGGGGAACTAGACCGCTATGGGCGGGAAATTCCGGACGAGGAATATCAGACCAAGGACTTCGAACGCATCGTCGCGTTGCGGTCGCGGACCGAGGCCATCGCCCGGCATCTGACCGACTTCCTCAAGAACACAGATCGGTTCGCCAAGACCATCGTATTCTGTGTCGATCAGGATCACGCCAGCGAGATGCGGCAGGCGCTCATCAATCTGAATTCGGATATGGTAGCGAAGTATCCCGACTACGTCACCCGCGTGACCTCAGACGAAGGCGACATCGGAAAGGGTAAGCTCAGCACCTTCCAGGACGTAGAGTCTGAAACGCCGGTCATCCTCACCACCTCGCAGCTTCTGACCACGGGGGTTGATGCCCCCACCTGCAAGAATGTCGCGCTGGCGCGAGTGGTTGGTTCGATGGCGGAGTTCAAACAGATCATAGGGCGCGGCACGCGGCTGCGCGAGGACTACGGGAAGCTGTGGTTCAACATTCTTGATTACACCGGCACAGCTACCGAGAAGTTCGCCGATCCTGCCTTCGATGGTGAACCCGCCGATGAAATCACGACCGAGATCGACGCTGAAGGCGAAGTCGTCTCAACCGACGAGAGCGAGCCGGAAAGCATTGTGAATTCCTCGGATGGTGGAGATGGAACGACAACGCTGCAGCCCGATGAACCCGAAGCCCTTCCGCGCAAGCTCTACGTCGATGGCGGCGAAGTCGAAGTAGTCGCGCATCTCGTCTATGATCTGGATTCTGACGGCAAGCGGCTGACCTGCCGCAAGCTCACCGACTGGACAGGCGAGAAGGTGCGGACCCTGTTTCCCACGCCTGCGGCCTTCCGCGCAGAATGGGCCATCCCGGACAAGCGCGGGGCAATCATCGATGCACTGGCCGAGCGCGGAATTGATCTTGTTGCGCTCCAGCTTGATGCTGAAAGACCCGATGACGATCCGTTCGATCTGCTTTGCCATCTTGCATGGAATGCGCCGCTCACCACACGCACAGAGCGCGCCCAGCGGCTGCAGGCCAAGGAGCCTGATCTGTTCCAGCGTTACGGCGATGAGGCGCGGCGCGTGATCGATGCTCTGCTGGAAAAATACGCCGCGACCGGCCCTGACCAGTTGTCCTTGCCTCAGGCGCTCAAAGTTCAGCCAATTTCCGACTTCGGCAACCCGAGCGAGATTGCGCGCTTGTTTGGCGGCCCGCAGGCCATGCGCGAGGCGGTGGCGGAATTGACCGAAGCACTCTATGCGGCCTGATAATCGATAAGGAATACCATGGCCCGCGCCCCGAAGACCACTGCTCCCCAAACAACGGCCCAGCGCCTTGATTCCATCGTCAAGTCTGCCCGCAAGATCATGCGGAAGGACAAGGGCCTGAATGGCGATCTTGATCGGCTGCCGGTGCTGACGTGGATCATGTTCCTCAAGTTTCTCGATGACCTTGAGCGGATGCATCAGGACGAAGCCGAATTGGCGGGCAGCGCCTTCGCGTCAGCCATCGAGCCGCCGTATCGCTGGCGGGATTGGGCGGCGGACAAGGACGGCATTACGGGGCCAGACCTGCTGACTTTCATCACCGCCGAAAAGGCCACGTTGCCGGATGGCAGCGAAGGTCCGGGTCTGTTCGCTTACCTTCGCGCGCTGCGCGGGACAAATGGCGGACGCGACCGGCGCGACGTGATTGCGACCGTGTTTCGCGGCGTCACCAACCGCATGGAAAGCGGCTATTTGCTGCGTGATGTGATCAACCTGATCAACGCCATCCACTTCGACAGTTCCGAGGAAATGCACACCCTGGGGCGGCTATATGAAACGCTGCTGCGCGAAATGCGCGATGCGGCGGGTGACAGCGGCGAATTCTACACGCCACGCGCCGTAGTTCGCTTCATGGTCGAGCGGATCAACCCAACCATCGGCGAGACTGTGCTTGATCCGGCCTGCGGCACCGGCGGCTTCCTGACCGAATCGTTCACGCACATGGCGCTTCAGGCGGACACCGTGGAACGGCGCGAGCAGCTGCAAACCGCCAGCATCAAAGGCATAGAAGCCAAGTCGCTACCGTTCCTGCTGGCGCAGATGAACCTGTTGCTGCACGGGCTGGAAGCGCCCGAAATTGATCCCGGTAACGCTCTGCGCTTTCGCCTGTCCGAAATTGGCGAGCGTGAACGAGTCAACGTGATCCTCACCAATCCCCCTTTTGGCGGTGAGGAAGAGGCAGGCATACTGTCCAACTTCCCCGATGATCGCCGCACGGCAGAAACCACGCAGCTTTTCCTGCAACTGATCATGCGGCGGCTGAAGCGCAAGGGACAGGGCCGCGCCGCCGTGGTCGTGCCGCACGGCACGCTGTTTGGCACAGGCGTGGCCGCCCGGATCAAGGCAGACCTGCTGGAGAAGTTCAACCTTCACACCATCGTGCGCCTGCCCGAGGGTGTCTTCGCGCCCTATACCGATATTGCGGCGAACCTACTGTTCTTCGACACCAGCGGCCCGACCGGGCAGATCGCGTACTGGGAGCAGCCCGCACCGGAAGGACGGCGCAAATATTCCAAGACCGCGCCGCTCCAGTCCGCCGATCTGGCCGATTTGAGCGCCTGGTGGGACCAGCGGGACGACGATCCACGCGCGTGGCTGGTTGACGGTCCTTCGTTGATCGAACGCGATGCCGGTGGGCAGATCGTGGCAGTAAATCTCGACATCAAGAATCCCAATGCCAAGGTGGCCGAGGATCACCGGACACCAGCTGAGATCGTCGAGGCGGCCTATGCCAAGGAAAGTGAAGTTCTAGCTCTGCTGGAAGAGCTCTGCGAACTTGTGTCGCAGCAGGCTTTTGCATGAGCCGTTGGCCCTCAGTCCCTTTGGGTGAATTGCTCTGGCCGAATACGGATCGGGTCCAACTGGACCCGGATCAAACCTATGCGCAGGTAACCGCTCGCCTATGGGGTAAGGGCCTCGCGCTTCGCGGGCACGTCAAGGGTTCAGAAATCGCCGCCGCGCAGCAGAACCGTGTTTCGACCAATCAGTTTGTGATTTCCAAGATCGACGCCCGCCACGGTGCATTCGGCATCGTTCCCGCCGAATTGGATGGCGCAGTCGTCTCGAACGACTTTCCAGCTTTCAATGTCGACCCCGACAAGGCCCTTCCCGAATTCGTCGCGTGGGTGGCACGGACTGGATGGTTTATTGCAATCTGCAAGAGCGCGAGTGAAGGCAGCACGAACAGGGTCAGGCTCAAAGAAAGCCGATTTCTGGCGCAGTCCATCCCTTTGCCGACGACCACGGAACAGCAAGCCATCGTGAAGAGGCTGGATCAAGCTGCTGCGGCGATCGCCGCTCGAGGAAACGCAGCGACGACAATGACATCGGAAGTCGAGGCCACCTTGCGCGCCGCCTTTGCCCGGATCATTGCTGACGCGCCGCGCGTGGCTATGGGCGAAATCGCGCCGCTGGTGCGCCGCCCGGTCGTGATCGATCCGGATGCATCCTATCCGGAACTCGGCGTTCGCTCCTTTGGCAAGGGGACCTTCCACAAGCCCGCGCTTCCCGGAATCGAGGTTGGGACAAAGAAGCTCTTCACTGTCGGGGCGGGTGATCTCGTGTTTAATATCGTGTTCGCGTGGGAAGGCGCGGTTGCAGTGGCAGCCGACAAAGACGCAGGCAGGGTCGGCTCACACCGGTTCTTGTCTTGCGTTCCTGACCCGAGCAGAGCGACCTCGGAATTCCTGCGCTTCTGGTTCCTTAGCGAAGAAGGTATGCTCGCCTTGGGGCAAGCGTCGCCCGGCGGTGCTGGCCGAAACAGGACGCTTGGCATCAAGGCCCTTGAAGCAATCAAGGTACCAGTCCCATCGCTCGATGCCCAACTCTGGTTTGACAGCCTCCAGTCCAAAGCCCGCGCCGCCAAGGCTGCTCAGGCCGAGGCGACAGCGCACCTTGATCAACTTCTACCGGCGATGCTCAACGAGGTGTTCGGCTGAGAGAGAACTCATGGCGCGTTGAGCTGCACCCTATGCATTTCACTCTGCGATAAGCAGAGTGTGTCTATTATTGATTTGTTGGGAAGTACGGCCTATCTGCAGATCAATCGCACCCGCCCGGCCTCTGTCCGCAAGGATATGCACACTGGGCGGGTCTTTTGTTTTCAGCCGCTTGACCATACAAGATACGCTGGATGACCCAAAGCTTTGCCAAACCTTCCCTGACCGTCGAGCAACAGATTGCCCATCTGCGCGGCAAGGGCATGGTCATCGCGGACGAGGCCCGGGCGCGGTACTGGCTCACCCATGTCAGCTATTACCGGCTCAGCGCCTATTGGCTCTATTTCGAACATCCGAAAGGGCAGAACGGCCCGCGTTTTCGCAATGGTACAAGCTTTGAAGCGGTCACCGCCCTCTACGATTTTGATCGGTTGTTGCGCCGCTTGGTAATGCGGGGAACAGAGCACGTGGAAGTGGCCCTACGCGGGAATTGGGCTTACCAGCTGGCCCTTCTCGGCAACGGGCACAGCTATCTCGATGCCAGCCTCTACACCGACCGCAAGGAGTTCCATTCAAACCTGGCGAAACTTGCAGGTGAAGTCGGTTGGTCCAGCGAGACTTACATCAAACATTATCGTGAAAACTATCACGACCCTGCCCTGCCGCCAGCCTGGATGGTCGCTGAAATGATGTCGTTTGGGCAGCTGTCCCGGTGGTATTCGAACCTTGCTGAGCGCGCTTTGCGCAATCGGATCGCGCAGCCACTTGGACTTCCCGAAACTGTCCTGGTCCCGTTAGTCCGACATATCGTCGACATCCGAAATATCTGCGCTCACCATGGCAGGCTGTGGAACCGCGGCTTCAGGATGCCGCCAAAGCTGGCGCAAAAGCCCAACTCATTGATGAAGACGTTGGATCAAAAGGCGACTCAAGCCCCGGCCCGACTATACAACGGGCTTTGCATGATTGCGCACGTGGTGCGCACGGTTGCCCCGGATTCGAGCTGGGCTACTGATCTCACTGCGCACCTGAAGACGCACCCGACGAATGACCTGACGGCCATGGGTTTCCCTGGCGATTGGTTACACCGACCGTTGTGGAACTGACTGGGCTTCTGTCTCATTGGCACAACCCAGTGCAACCAACCTTACGGTTAAAGCTGGCTCAATAAGCGTCGCTGAATTGATGGAGGGCTGTTGCCCATGAAACAGCAACAAGCTCATTCCGGAGTGAGAGCAAAGGGTCAAAACGTTGAAACGAATGCCCCATAGCCTCGTTACAGTAGTGGTGCAGTCTTGACACGTTACATGTCGCAGTGCGACCTGTAACCGGGTCGATACGAGCAGCGAATGGCACATTACGATGACCTCATCAAAGTAATGGAAGCGGTCGCAAAATACCGTGAGGACGAGAGTTTGCCTGACGACCCGCACGAAATCGACCGACTCTGCGAGCGGTTGTTCTCGGACGACGGGTTTGACGAAGTCGCCATCGCATGGAAACGTATTTCGAACTACGAGCGTGAGGTAAATGGCGGCGATTGGCCAAAGGCCGATTGATGAGAATTGCTGTCATGCTACTATTACCGCATGGCGAAACGGATCGAGCTCTACCAGGAAGCGGCCAAGCGCATGGCGATCAGCCCAGACGCTTACATGGAGCGCATTCGCCGCTGTTGCATCAATTCCAAATTCGGCGACGAGAGCGTTGACCCAGCTTCGCTCGCCACAATCGCAGAGATGAATGACGATTGGGGTGCCGCCGCATTTGTGGAACTGCGGAGCACCGGTTTCATCAAGACGGACTGGGCCCGTTTCAAATGGTACCAGCCCAGCGGCAAGGAACTCGATGATAAGATAGCCGAGCTAGCGGCAATCGAAGCTGCGGCAATCATCAGGCTGTCTTCCATGGACTGCGCGCCGGCCCTACCTGCTATCCGCGCCTTGGCTGATGACTTCCTCAAGCACGCGAATGGCGGAGACGCGGTTGCGACGAGCCTTGCGCATAACAGGATGATGCTGGCAATCGTCAGCGCCACCGGCGCGCTGCGCCTCATGGAGGATTACGTCAAACATGCCAGTGTGGCGGTCGCTTATGTTGTCGCAGCCCGACTTGAAACGGCAGACCTCGAGGGCATGAAACGTTCAGCTCATGTCATTGTGGACCTCATCGGGACGACCGAACCGCGGGACTGCGCAGCCGAAGCTGTCGCCATGCGGCTCCACCCGAGAGAGCCCGTGAAGGCGTAGGACGCCTCCCTCAGCAAAGCGGCAGGGTGACCTGACCGACCTCTTCCAGAGGCTCAATAATCGGCGTGAATGTGCGGGAACTGCCTGCATAGGTTGGATAGCCCGCGATGTTGTCCTCGATCGTCTGGAATCCATCCTGGCGGTCGTTGACAGGATAGATGCCCTCGACCCTCTTCTCGATGAGCGTCCGGAGCGAAGGGGCGACGCCGTCGAAAAAAAACCGGCTAGCCGCGCGAACGCCCGCAAGGTCGCCTGACCTGGCAAACCCAAGAAACCGGTCGCTCGCCTCCACCAGAAATCCTGTGCGGACAGCATATGAGTCTGCCATCCAGAGGAGGCGGAAAAACGCTTGGGGGATGAACTGTGAGACAAGGTTGGCAAGAGTGCTTTCCTTGCCACCCAAGACGATATGCGTGAGCCCCATTGCACCGAGAAAAAAGTCTTCGTGCTTTACAGGGACATTACGAATGCGCTCATCGATCAATGCTGCGAGGTGATCAAGAGTTGCTTCCCCGGACTGCGCCAACCGCAAAGCACCGATCTCGACAATCGCGCCCAACGAGAGGCGCCATTCCTCAACTTGGTTCTGCGAGAATGTTGAGATAACATAGGATGTGCCCGAGCGGGTAAGATAACCGCCGACCTTCAAGGCGACCTGCAGCCTGCGCGCCATATTGATATGAAGTCCGTAGTACGCTGCCATGTCCTGGGCGGAATACGGTGTGCCGGCCTTTAGCGCGCCGAACAATATCCGCTCGCGAAGATCGAGATATGTAGCGTCAGTCTTCGACAGCATGCTCTCAACGGCTCGCATCTATCAAGCGCAACTGCTCCCATTTTGGCGATATTCTCGATTAACGCAATCGCGCATATAAATCGAAACCGCAATCGCCGTGTCTCACCTATGATTGTCTTGCAGGCGGAAAAACGCTACGGAAAGGCTAGGAGAACGGCGATGGACGATTTCAGCCACAAATCGAGCACGGATCCTATCACCTATGCTGTAATCACGGGCGACACCTCGCGAGGCGCATCCCCAACTGATCTCCCTGGCCGTTTCGGCAACATTAGGAACCCGGAAGAGTATCTGACCTACGGAGGGAAGCTTTCGAAGGGTAGTTCGCTGATTACCCTGGCTCTTTCGATTGCCTTTCTCGTTGTGGCAGTACTTAGCTGGTAGGCCTTCTAGAGTTGCGATGGCTTTCCAGCAGTCACCGCTGATCTCGATCGTAGAAACGCGCATCGAATCGATCGTCGGCACCACCCTCGCCTTTCCGATCCTGCTGAAAATCCTGCCGGCGCTGAGCGGATCGCGTCACATTGATCTCATAGCGCTGCCCGAGCGACTGAGCGCCTTCTTCAATCAGGTTGCCAATGATCTTGTTTGACGAGCCTTCAACAAGATTGCGCGGCGATCCGGCTGATCGACGGGGTCCCTGTCCGCGTAAGTCGGTCTCGGTAAAGGTACCAGGGCCCGATACATTGCCAACAAGCGAACCGCTCTCAGGGATCAGATCGTTGAACGGCGCTACACGCTGATCGTAATAATCTGCGATGATCTCCCGCGCGACCACTTCAGCAACCGCCTGCTCTTGCATGCTGAGATCGGTACGGGCGAGGCTCGGCGCCGTCAGGCCCATCTCGGCGGCCTTTTCCTGATAACGGCTTGCGATAATCTGGCTGAGATCAAAGGAGAGATTGGACCCATAGCCATCCCTGCTCGAGGTGTTGCTGCTGAGCGATTTCGAGACTTCGTCGATCGCCGCAATGCGCTTATCAATCCGTCGAACGTCCTCAAGAGCCTGTTCCCGGGAAAAGGCCGCCTCAGAGTACCCCTCGCTCCGGCTGAAGCTGCCGCTCTGCGAATAGCTACCGCTGTCCTGCGTTGCGTTGGATCCATTCGAACGATTGTCAGATGTCGATGAGTCGAAGCCTTGGCTCTGGTTGGCTTCATTTCCTCGGGTGACCGAATCTAGCCGCGAACGGCCGCCACTAATCCCCGCTTGAACGTTGCCGCCAATGGCACCATTCGCCCCACTTCCGCCCTCGCCATTTGCAGCCCGATTACCGCCGCGTCCCGCTGAACCACCAACGCTCAGCGAGCCACTCTTGGTTGTTTCGAGACGATCCGTATTGCTTTGCTGGGCACCCTGCGAGGAACTCACACGATCGCTCTCCGAGACGGTGTCGCGTGCATCAAGCGACTGGTTGTCAAACCGCTGCAGGTTCTCGCCCGACCGGAACCCTGCAGAACTCTCGGAACCGCTGGAATTGCGGGTGCCGGTCGTTTGCCGGCTCGAAGTTCGATCAGCCAACGATAGCGCGCGGGAACGCTCTTCGCTCAGCGTATTGCGTGCAGTTTCCAGTTCGGACAGCGTCTGCTGGCGCTCAGCATTCGCGAATTGGCTGACAGAGGATGCAAACGCGAGGCGGCTCATCGCAGGTGAGGTATCGTAAACCGTCGACCCATCTGATGTTGTTCGGGTTATCGCGGCATTCGCACCTACGCTCGAAATTATCGGCGCGCCCCCGGAGAAAGACGGCGCCGTGTTCCACTGGTCAGACTGCCGGTTGGAGCTCGAGAGGTTCATGTAGCTCTCATTGCCGTAGGCATAATTCCCGGTCGTGCGCTCCACTGCGGCAGCCTCGGCCGCAGACTGGGCAGGCGCCAACATCGAAGTTGCCTGAGACGAAACCGCCATCGCGCCTTTGGCCATGCCTGCCGCCAGAAACGGGATCGACATCATCAGGAAGCCTGCAATCGTTGCCGTATCCGTGTTGACGGCATCGATGCCTGCCATCCCGGCCATCGTCACCCCGCCCGGCGAGGTCGCGTTCATCGCATCAGCCGTCCGGTCCATGATGAACATGTGCAGGACCACGTAGAGCGGTCCCCAGGCGGCCAGGTAGAAGAAGCCGGTAAAGTATCCCTTCAACGCAGGCGTGCCGCTGCGCGGGATGAGGAAGAGCGGGAAGATCACCGGGAACATCGCATAAAAGACGACCGTCAGCACGATGTTGAGCAGGGGGACCCACGTCATGGCCTGCTCCGCTATCGACGTATAGGTGTTGCGCGCCTGTTCCTCGGCACGCAGGACCGCGAAGGTGTCACCATCGGCCGCGCCGAGGTTGGCGCGCGCCTGAAGGAAGGCGTTGACGAGCGAACGCTGTTGGAAAATCTGCTGCGCGGTCTGTGAACTGCCATGGAAATGGTTGGCGACAATCGGAAGGTCCGCAATCAGCTTCGAGCGCGCGAGCGCAGGGGTAAGACCCGGGAAAATCTTGCGACCTTCCTCCTCGAGTGCCGTGTCGGAATAGGTCGTAACGCCGGTGGCGATCGCCGTATAACCCGCCTGACACGTGACGATTGTAGGAGAGCCGCTTTCGGGGATGAACTTCATCCCTCGCGCAGGCGATCCTGGCCCCATCTCCGTCAGAATATCGTTGGAGTTAGCGATCGTATCGAAGGATTTGAAGCCGAGCAGAATGTCGTAGAAGAGGCACTGCTTCATGTACTCTTCAAGATTGGCGCTGATGCGGGGATCGCGGATCCGGAAGTCCTGGGTGCGGTCCCAAAGGCGCGCGCCGTAGATCATGCCGTTGCTCGACATCTGCAGCGAACCCGGCATCACGAAAACCGTCTCAGCCGTGCGCGTGAGCCAATCACCTGCAGTCGAACTGACAGAGGCTATCATTGCCAGTCCCAGAGGGACGTTTGCGACCGTAGCGGGTGCCAATGATGGATTGAGGCGGTCGGTAACCCTCACCGTCATCGTGGGCACGATGAGGGCGCCGTACATGAGCGTCGCCCCCAGAAACCAGTTGAACCAGGCACGCCAGTTGAGGCTGAACGCCACCACTAGCAGCGTGTAGATGAGCCCCATGACCATCACGACGCGCAGCAGCGAACGAAAGCCCCCACCCCCTGTCCAAGCGGATACCGCATTGAAGACATTGACGATGTATTCGCCCCCGCCGATCGTGAAGATCTCCATCATGGCACGCGGTCCCTACTGGATGCCCTGGCGCGAAAGCGACGTGCTGAATGACAGCGCGGCCGACATCTGCGGCGACAAATTGTTCCTGAGCGTGCCCTCAAGGAACAGCGCGCGCTGAACCACATGCTGGGTCCGGTCGAGGCGCAGCTTCATGCCTTGCGAGTATGTGTCGAGGACCTGTCGGACCGAATTGATCTGATCGCGCCACTGCGAAAGAGCTTCCTCATTGGCGTTCTGGAAGGTCCCTACCCCGCGCGAGGCATAGCCATAATATTGCTGCGCCAGCGCATCGAGGAGATCCATCGCCACGATTTCGGCGAGGTCATTCATGTCGTTGCTGGTCATGCCGCCGAGGGTTGCGGCAGCGTTGACCGTCATGATCTTGTAGAGCGGAATCGTGGTCGCCCCGAGCAAGCCAATCTCGTCACTGGTGAGCGCGGCATTGCTGCGAACCTTCGCGTTCATGCTCTCGATCATCGCCCGGACCCTCGGTTTCAACGCCTGTGACGCCGAAATCGACATGGCCTGTGTGGTCGGATTGAGGCACTTGTCGTTGGTATCGCAATTCAGCATCGTGACCGAGCTGGTGCCGTCCAGAAGCGCGGTCAGAAGGGCGCGGTCGCCCTGCCCCACGAACTGGAACCCGCGTTTGCCACTGGCATCGCCATCCTGGTAGAAGATCACCGTTCCGACGAAGGTCATGAGGTACTCACGAAACTCGGTCGAGAAACTGGGATAGCTTTGCTTGAGCATTTCCCAGGTGAAGTTGTAACTCTGAGCGGGAATGTCGGGATCGCTGTTGGCCGCGATCGTCGCGGCTCGCTGCCCCCCTGTCCCGCATTCATGGCGGCTCTTTGCCCAATCGGAGAACAGCCCCTGGCTGTTGCCGACCGACTTGCAAATCTCCGAGGACATCCGATCGGACTTGCCCCACAAGCCGCCGACGAGGTTCTGCGCCACTTCGCAGCTGTTCATGTTGAACTGGTTCATCTGCTGAACCTTCTGTGCCATCTCCTCGATGGTCGAGGCGATCTGCGGGCTGATCGACTTGATCGCGAGCTGGAAGGCAAAGCCCAGCGCGTTGTTGGCAGTCGCTTTGAGCATCGCCACGATCTCATCGGTGTTGATGAAGGAGAAGCTGCCGGAGAAGACGTCGATGCCCCCGCATCCGGCCTTGACCCCGGGCAACTGGAGATTGACCGGGTTCACGTTCTTTTGCGGAAAGCGGGTCCAGATGTTGCCGCCCGAGTAATAGCCTGCCGACTGGCCCTGATAGGCGACGGGGCCGGTGGCATTGGCAGCGGCACCCATGTCGTCGAAGAAGTTATTGAGCTCCGAGCCGACGTTGGCACTGACGGGGGCTGCAGCGAAACTCGCTGCGGCAAGTACGGCAAGCGCCGTCCCCGACGAGCGGAAGAGGCGGGCGGCAACGCCGCGCTTGGTCTGGCGGGCCATCAGTAGTCACTCCCGGGCTCAATCTGGGTGAGGTAGAAAATGCGCTGCATCACATCGTCGGCCGCCATCACGCCGTAACCGATGGGAATCGGCTTGCGTGTCTGGGTGTCGAAAAGGACCAGGGCCGGCACGGCGCCGCCTTGCAGACCCATGCGCTGGTACTGGCCGCTATCGACGACATAATTGGGGAACGCTTCGTTGGGCCCGCCATCCATCGAGACCGCGAGCACCTCGAGCCCGTATGTGTCGGACAGCGCCCGCATTACCGGCGAAAAGGTTCGGCAAGCCGAGCAGGAGGAGGAGTAGAAATAGAAGACCCCGTAGCGCTCGGTGAGCGCCGCCATCGAGCCCTCACGCTGGGCTTTGCGATCCTCTGCCCAAGTCTGCTTTGCGAGAGTCGAAACAGGCCGTTCAAGCGTATAGTCGAGATCAGGATTCTGCCAGATCGAGCGCCCCCACACGTCCGCGAAGGTCGAAGCACGGTCGAGCTGCTCACGCTGGAACCGGATATAGCTGACGATGTTTTCTGATGTTGGCTCGAGGATGGCCCGTGCCTTGAGCTCATCGAGCTTCGCCGTAATCTGAGCCATGCGCTCGGTCGCAGGAATGGCTGGCGATGCGGGCCTTGCCTGCTCGCGTGCCTTGCGCTTGGCTTCCTCCGAGTTGCAGTAAAACCAGCTCCCAAGCTTGCGCTCGTCGCAGTAGAACACATCGCGATTGGCATCAGCCGGTGGCTGGGCAAGCAAGGGAACAGCTGCGGCGCCGAGGGCCGCTGCAAGGCTCAGGAGCGCTAGTCTCGTCATGGGCATTTTCCTTTTTCAAGGTCGAGCATCTGCAAGAGGAAAGCAGTCTTGAAATGACCGCGGCCTCGGTCGATCATCCGGATCATTCCCCCTGACAGGGTGGTGGTCGCCTCCACACCTGCTGGCGTGAGGCAAAAGTCGAACTCGCCATCGCTCAGCCGCCTGATCGAACCACAATCAAGAAGGCGCCGGATGGATGCGGCCAATTCACCGAAGGTCGCAGGCCGCAAGAACCAGTCTTTGATGAGCGCGAACATCTCAGTCTCGCTGCGCGCCAGATCGCGACCGATGGCGACGCTGACCGCGAGATCGAGCACCTGCGCGGGCGGAAACGGCTCGCTATGCGGGAAGGCAAGAATATCAGCACTGCTCATGGGTCAGGTCCCACCGTTCGTGTTGTAGTAGCTTTGGATTTTCTGCTGGATCTGGATCGACATATCGATCTCGTCAGGCAGCTTTGCCGCATCAACGAACTCGGCATAAACTTCCCGAAAATCCATGCGGCTCAAGTCAAGCTGCTGGAACTGGGCGATCAGGAAGCCCTCGCAGTCAGGGCGCTGCGGCGTCCCCCACCGCATCCCAAGCTGCGCCTTGCCTTGCTCATTCAGAATCCGGACGAGCTTACTGCCGTAGCAGCAGTATGACTGCTTGCGGGTCACGCAGACGCCGAGCACGCGGGCTGAGCAATAGGTCCCGATAAAGCGGCACAGACCCTCATCATCCCGCTTGTCGACCTCACGGTCCTCGCGGTCGCACAGGAACGGCGTGAGAAGCGGCACGCCCTTGCCGCTGCAGCAGTTCGAAAGGCCAAAGACCTTGCGGGTGCAGCGCAAATGCTCGCCGCTGAATATCTTCAGCCGGTCGGGATCAAACCCGTCCCGTAGCTCGCCCATGACGTTCATGGCGACCATGGCGTCCTTGAACTCGGTCGATGCCTCGCGCTCGACCTGAGTGCATTCCCCATTGATGCAATAGAGATCACCCGCACAGACATAGGCGGGCGGAGGCGGCGATCCCGCGCCGGGAATGGCGCACTGATACCAGCGATCATGGACGTTGCAGGTCACACCATCTGCGTCAAAGCTCAGGCACTCGTCATGGCTGAACCTGCAATCGGCACGCGCCTCAAGGGCACCACAGTCATTGGCAGGAGCCACCCCTTCACACTGATAGGTACGCTGCCACTCCCAGCAGCTGCGCGTCACCGAAAGACCAGTGATGACCCGCGTCTCTCCAGGCGCAGTGCAGACCTCGCTTGCAAGCGTGCAGGTGGCACCATTCGTGGCGCTCTGACAGGCGGCCTCGTCAACGGTCTCGCCGACGATCCGCGAGGTATTGCGTTCAATCCCGCCGGGTACGCCGCTTAGCCGAGAGGGGCATTGCCAGAACTGGCGGAAGAAGGGCTCACCCGGCTCAGCACACCACCTGCGACCAAATTCCTCTTCCACCCACTGCAGGCATCTTTGCCCTACCCGAACGCTGCGCTCGAGCGTGCATGAGCTGGAGCCCTGCGCTTGGGCAAGCATCGGGCACATCTCATTGCGATCAGCAAACTCTTCGGTTTCGCAAGAATACTCCCAGGTGCGTCGTCCCTCGGTCTGGATCTGCAACGACGCATTACAGCTGCGCGCCTCCGCAAAGGGCTGCGAGCCGGCATTGCAGCTTTCGAGATAAGTCGTGGTGCCCGTCCCTCCAGGAGGCAAGGGGTTGCAGGCTCCCGCGGCTCCTCCGGGCCCACCACCAGCGCCTAGGTAAGCGTCAGGGTCAGCTTCGATCAGACGACCGGCAGACAGGTCGACAGTCCCCGGATCGAACCGGGTCCTGTAGGGATCGACGATTACGCGGTACTCATCGCGATACCGCTGCGCTTCTCCCGCCGCCGTCAGCCCGACCGGATCGTCGACATAATCGCGCGAAGGAATATCCGTGCCCTGAAAGCCTGGCACGTTTGCCGCCGAACCATTGCCAAGAATGCCCGATGATGTGGTGTCACGAACACCCTTTGCGATTGCTTCGCCTTCTACCCTCGCATCGCTGGCTGCCATCTGAGCGTGCGCAAGATGACCGCAAGCCGCAAGCGCAAGGGAGACCGCAAGGATGCGCAGGCCATTCACCTTTTTCCCCTCAGATTGGCAAGAGCTAGACGGGCAACCGGCGCGCCCGGCCCGCCCGCCCCGGCGAAGGTCTCGAGCACATAAGCCACACTGGTATTGCCTGAGATGCGATCATGCGGCGGCGGCGCGGTCACACAATCGAGCTGATCGCAGGGCTCGAAATCGGTCGCGAGAGCCACATAGGTGGGAACCCGGTCGACACCGAAGGATCGAAACAGCCGGGGATCGATTGCCACATTGCTTGCGCCAGACTGGTCGACAACCTTGCGGATACCGCTGATGAAGGTCTGCGGATTGCCGGTGGAGAAGCCGCGGAAAACGACAACGCCGCCTGCCTTGGTCGTGTCAGCGATCATCTGTGCGAGCGCCTCTTCGGGCATCGACAGGCTCGCGAATGCCACAAACAGCGGCGCACCCTTGGGGCGGGCCATGCCGGCCCTGGCGCCAGCCACCATTTCGTCGAAGTCGACGGGGCCATCTTTTCCGGCGATGTGAGACACATCGAGGCCTTCAACCGCCTCATAGCCTTGCGCGACAACCGTCTGCGCCTCTTCGGCTTGGGTTTGCGCGTTGGCGGTAGCATAGTCGAAGAGCGCCTGAGCGTCGGCCTTGAATGTATCGGCCCGCGCGTCGATCGCTTTGGGATCAAAGTCCGTCAAATCCTGAGCAACAACGGCGGTCACACCAAGCAGCAGGCTGGCGGCAAGAGCGGGGAAGAGTCCTCTGCGGTTCATGGGCGCGACCTCACAGCATGCAACAATTGCGTTTGCGCCAGAGGAGGAAGCCGACATCCTCGCCTTTGACGGGATAGACCTGCCCAGATTTGGGCAAGATCGTGGTCGCTCCAATCGGAGAACAGGCTTCGCGGCCACTCACCATGGGCGTCGGATTTACCTGCTGCATCCGGTACTGGCTCTTCTTGAGGATCGGCATGATGTACTTGGAACACAGCGCTTTCGATCCGCTGGTGCCCCAGGCGAGACCCTGACGGTGGAGCTTGTAGACCATGCGCTCGGCCGCGAGCCGCGCTGACTGCTTTATGCCGATATTGGCACCAACATTGCCGTTCATCGGATACATCGAACCCTGGCAACCAGAGCACCAGAACAGCTCGTCCATAGGCAATCTTGCGCTGGCCGAGATGCAATCGGCTGAGCAGGCGGCCTGCGCGATGACTGAGGTGAAAAGCGCGGCCTCGGGATTGAGGAGAGATGCCAGCTCGTCGTCCTGCCAAAGCGGATCGATCTCGCTCATATAGGCAACGTCGAACGAGCTCGCCTCGAGACACAGGAAATCGGTCACCACTTCGAGCCAGTACAGAAGCGGGTAGATGTAATAGTGCACGTGGTATTTGGCGGTGCGCTGGGACTGGCCCCCTAGCTGCGCGCCGTCCGAGGCATAACCGTTACCGATCGGAAAACCGGGGTCGAGCTTGATCCCGCCAAGGTTCGGAAAGCACCAGGGCTTGGTCGAGACATCAATCAGCCGGACCGGCTCCCAGAACCCGATCGCAAGGCCGATGCGCGGCACCGGCGTGCCGCAGGCGCAGATCGGAAGATCCGGATTGTCGGTGTCGGCACGCGATGATGGCCAGATCTTGAGCGAGCCCAGCGACAAGGGGAACATGCAGCCCCAGCACACATCGGTCACCGGATTGACGAAACTGCCTGAGCACCGACCAGGCCCGCTGGGAAGACCCTGAGCCAGAACCGGGGGAGCCAGCACGGATGCCGCCATGAACAGGGACGCAAAGCCCAGGAGGAGCGCAAGGAGCCTAGAGCGCATCGTCTCTCTCCCTCATCAACCAGGCATCATCCGCCGCGTTTTTGGCCCGGACCCAAAGGACCCCCTGAACCAGAGCGAAGGTCGTAGCGCCTGCGAACAATGCGAGAGCAAATATGCCGGTAAGCGCCCGAAGTGCCCCGAACGAGACGACGAGGGCAGCGACCAGAAAGAGCCCTGTCATCGTGCGCAAACGTGCCGCCTTGAGCGCGCGCGTTTCGGGGGCAGCAAGGGGCGCCGGAACCAGATTGCGCCAGGAGTTCATGCCCCCCTCCCCTTGCGCGCAATGGCTTGCTCAGTGACTATGAGGACGTCGCCGCGCTGCTCGACCAGCGCCGGGGTCCGGCGTATCCCGAAATAGGTGGTAAGACGGCCGTCCTGATCAAAGTAGAACCGGCGCTGGTGAGCCTTCATGAGCTCGAAGGGAGAGCCATCAACGAAGATGATCTTGGCGCGCGCATCGCCCCCGTGCTTCATCGCCCATTCGACTTCTGCCGGATCGTCACCATCAACAAAGAGGAGCTTCTTGCTAAGCGCAGCGGCGGCAAGAGGATTGACGCGCTGACCCGCCACAGCAATCAGGTTCCCCTTGTGATCACGGATGTCCTTGTCGATCCGGATCGACGGATCGAACTCCCAACTCCGGGTCTCTTCCGCAGGCGAAATCCCGGAGACCGGGACCGGGCGCATCACCCTCGCCTTCACCTTCTCGGCGAACTGGCGATTCATCTGATCGAGTTTTCCGGTCGCAGCCGCATGGTCGAGCCGCGCCTTGATAACGCTCAGGAGATCTGGCTCAGCAATGGACCATGTCTGGCCCATCTGCCCGTGGTCTACGCTTTGCCCCGACACTGCCCCGCCGCTCGAAGCCGTCGCTGACACCGCAAGTCCGCCAGCAACGAGGAAGGAGAAAGCGACCCTCATAGGATTGGCTGCCCGGTGCCGACAAGCCGGTCGCGGCACACAAAACCGATATGCGCATAGCGGCTGTCGAACCCGTCCTTGTGCGGAGTGCCTGCAAAAATGCAGCCTTCCGGCACAACTCCAAGCGGGCCAGCGGCAAGACGATCGCCCCGCTTCGTCATAGGTTTGATGGTCGCCACGCGCTTGCCATTGACGTGCACATCATTCCCGGTGCGCGTCACCATGTCGCCCGGCAGACCAAGAGCGATCTTGGTGAAAGCCGCCGGCTTCGCCCCAAAATACTTGACGGTAATGGGATCATGGCCGGGATGGAAAACGACATAGTCCCCGCGCACCGGAAAACGCCTCGCCTCGACCATGAACGCCCAGTTCGGGAGCGAATCCGTCACGTTGATCATCAGCGCGTGGTTCTCGCTCCACTTCGAAGCTGCGCTGAGGGCGCCTGCAACGAGACAGACAGCAGCGATCGCAATAATCCTGCCGCCGGTCGAAAGCCGTCTGGTCGTACCTGCCTTCACAGGGGGCTCACTGTCCGACAAAAGGCGAGCAAACCCCTTGCGTTGAGCCGAACGAGGGAGCGGATCAGGGTTTGCCATCGCGCTGACGCCCCTGATTGGCAGCCATGAAGGCCTGCATCTCTTGTTCAACGCGGGCCGCCTGACCCTGGGGAGCGGCGCCAAGCGCTTGGGCGGGTTGGGGACGCGGAACCTTTGCGTAAACCGCAGTCTTCACGCTCTGCGTGACGTCGGGAACCTCGCCGCCCACGATCGCCTCATGAACGAGCACGACTTTCCCGGACTTCGACAGGCCAGATACAGTCTCATCAAGCGCTGCCATGAAAACAGCGGTCTGCCGCGCTGCAGTCTGCTCGTCGGCATTCGAGCGTGCCTGTGCCTGGAGATAATCCCCGATGATGCCCTGCAGCTGAAGCTGGACGAATTCCTGCTGCCCTGACCCCTGTGCAGCAACGCTTTTGGTCACCCAGGCCCCCCAGACAAAGGTCGTCGCCGCGCCAGCGAACAGGAGGATTTCGCGAGCCGACAGCGCGGCAAAGCGACTGCGAGGTCTGACCTGCGAGGCCTTTGCAGACGCGGGTGTGGCAGGCGCCGCCATATGGTGGAAAAGGTCCGTCATTGGTCATCTCCGGCTACAAGGAAGGCTGAAATCAGGCTCGCGCGGCGGAAGAAGGCGATCAGCACAAAGCCCGTGAGCATGACGCCGAAGCTGATGGCCGCGAACTGGCCGCGTCTCGAAGCGTCTGCTGCAACGAAGCGCGACGCGAGATTGTACAGCTGGAGCATCAGGCCATCGAGAGTGAAGCCGCCAAGGACAAGGAAGAACAGCGTGGCGATGCCGAGAGTCGCAAGCGCGCTGGTGGCAAGCCAACCGCTGAGCCGAAGGGCGATAACGAGAAGATCCTGAGCGGCCTGCTTGCGGCGCACTGCGGCGGAGCGACGGGCCCAGGAACGGACCAAAGGACGAGAAGGCGTGCTCATTCCGCAGCCTCCCTCATCGGAAGTCCATCAGGCTCTCGATGATCTTCAGGGAAAGCCACCGCCTCGATCGCTTCGGGCATCCGGTAGCCACGGTGCACATAGTCCTCGATCTGGGCGAAGACATGCGGGCTCGATGAATAGAGCGTGCCTGAGAACCGGTCGAGGACGAGCCGAGCGACGCATTCGGTCTCTGGACCCCGGATGAAGATGTCCGAATAGTCGGTGCCGTTCCGCTTCAGTGACCGCAGCAAAGCCTCGGTCATGTTGTCCATCTCGAACCGATCCGAATTGCGAAAATCCGAGATGGTCTCGCCCTTCTGCTGGAGGATGAGGAACCAGTCGGAGTTTTCGAGGGCGGCCCGCGAGCCTTCGGATTTGTAGTAATCGTGGATCGACTGCGTCGCGGTGATCAGCGCGCCGCCATATTTGCGGCAGGTGCGCGAATAGGTCTCGACGAAGTCGGCCATCGCCCCACCCTTCAGCATCTGCCAGGCCTCATCGATGATCAGCGGTTTCGGGATCGCGCGGTCCATCCGGCGCATAACCTGCGAGGCAATGAACATGATCGAGGTCAGAACGACGCCGCGCAGCTCCACCCGGGTCGCAAGGTCCGAGAGCTCGAACACGGTAAGATCGGCCGACAGATCAAGGTTGGCATCGCCAAGGAAGAACTTCCCATAGGTTCCCTTTGCAGCGAACGGCAGCAGCGAGGTCGCCAGATCATAGGCGAAGGGATGCTCGTGGCCCTTGAGGGCCTGCATCACGTGATCGATTGTGCCGTCCCGCCCATGGGTGTCCCACACAAGATTGACCGCCTGGTCGATCAGCCCGCGTTCTGTGTCATTGAGCCGGGTCTCGTTGCGCGCCATCTGCGAAACGATGGATTTGAGCATCGCAAGGCAGTCCACCAGATAATCGTCGTCCCCTTCGGCAAGGGTCTCGTCGATCATCCGAAACGGGTTGATCGAAATGCCCGAAGACAGCTTGAACTCGGTGAAGGTCCCGCCCAGCGCCTTGGCCATATGCTCGAAGCTGCGGCCGTCATCGATCACGATGGTCTTGGCCCCTACCCCTGCAAAACTAGCCGTGAGGTCCTGTAGCAGCACTGACTTGCCCGAACCGGACTTGCCCGAGATCGCGACATTGTGGTTGCCGGCACTGTTCTGGAAGGGTGACCAGAATTGCGGCTGACCCCGGCGTCCAATGAAGAGCAGGTGCGGGATGTTGCCGCCGATGTATTCGCCCTGGATTGGCGCAATCGCGGCAAGGTTCGCCGAGCGCATGGTGCGCATGCGCTTCATCCGCTTGAGGTCGCTGTCGAGCCCGTCAGCCAGCAGCAGCGGAAAGTGCGCCATGAAGGCGGGAAGCTGGATATGGGTCTCGTCAATCAGATCCCACCCGCTCGCCTTGTAGAGAGCCTTCAGCGTGCGCTCGCAGGGCTCGCCCCGGCCCTTCGGCGCAATGATCGTGACAGCGTAGTAGCAGGACACGAGCTTCTCGCCCTGCTTGACCCGGTCGGCCACGAACTGCCACTCAGCCGCTTCGGTACGCAACTTGGGCACAAGCTTCACGCCCTTGCCTTCCGCAAGCGAGCTGGTGCGCACGAACTTGTAGCCGGCCTTCGCTTCAGAAGACTCCTGGTTGGGGATCACCCCACAAGCCGTCTGCAAGACGGGACAGGGCAGGGAGAGTTTGGGGTTGAAGATGTCCCCAATCACCTTCTGGCTATCCCAGGGTGCCCAGCGATCCGGAAAATTGCGCACCGCCATGGTTCGCACATCGAAGCGCTCAGGCACGTAGTCCTTCAACTCGGGCACGCCATCGACTGAGGAGCCGGTTGGCCGCAACGACTGCGCCTCAAGCACGAGGCGGTCACGCCCGACATGGGTGACGAGATCCCGCCTGATGCATTGCTCATTGATGGGATCGAACCGGTTGTATCCCGGCACTTCATCGCCAGCGCCAGTGGACGGGGCGAGGATCTCATCGAAGAAGCGGATCAGGTCGGTCGGAGCGAATTCCTTGACCGGGACATCGATGGAATCGAGGGCAGAAATGATCCCCTCGCGCATGGTCAGGAGGTCATCGGTCGAAAGGCCCGAACCGTCACTTATCCCGACTGCCAGCAACACGCGAAAGCTCCGCACAAAGAACGGGCCATCGCTGGCAAGTGTTGACCATGCTCCATTGCGCAACTTGTCGACGCGGTGACGGGCGAGCGTCTGGAAAACCCCCGAAGCCTTGTAGCGCGGCAACGCCCAGGTCTGCAGTTTCTCGGCAATGCGCGGGCTCGAATAGTTCGTGACCGAGAACTTGGTGCCGGGCAGAAGAATGTCGGAAAACAGCGACCCGATCACATCATTGACCCGGTCGTTTGCACCGACAAGCGGGGCGAGCTCGATGATGAAACCCTTCGAGCGGACCTGATGAAAGATACGCTTGTCCTCATCGAACGAGCGATATCCGAGGAAATGTGAGAGCATTGGAACGTTGGCAGGCCGGGCGTTCTGCTCAGGCTTGCGAGCATCGCCGGTTACCAGATCGATGATGTTGGTGAATGCCTGCAGCATGGCGCGTTACTCCGGCGTTGCAGGGAATGAGGCGGCCTCGCGCCTCGGCAATCGCTGCTGTGATGCAAGACGCTCGGAGACCTTCGCCTCGATCTCAGCGATCGGGTTGGCAGGCTGAGAAGCCGCTTGCTGGGCTGGGGCCTGCTGGATCGGCGCTGGGGTCTTTAGAAGATTGGACGCTATGGCAGTCTCAGCGCCCACGGAACCCGGCTGACCGTCATCCAAGATGCCAGGGGCAATCGCCATGAATTGCGGTGCGCTCTCGGCGGCCGCCAACAGCCCCTGAGCACGCGCAGGCTTTGCACCTCGTAGCGCAATTGTCTCGAGAGCATCGCCCCGGCCCGGGAGCATCGCCTTAACTGGCACCGCGATGCGGGCATGGGCTGTGCCTGCGGCATCCGTGTAGCCCGGAAACACGACAGACAGCTCGTAACTCGGCGACGAACGCGCAACGAGTGCTTCGGAACCGAGCGACGGGCCGCGCACAGGCGCCGAAATCCCGTCGTCCATCCGGAACGGGCCTGCAGGGTTGAGAAGATCCGCCGAGGTGGTCTCCTCAATCCGCGCAATTGCACTGTCATCGATCACCAGCGATGGCGCGCAGATACCGTCTGCAGCCTCGCAGCGGAACTTGCCGCTGACATTGGTACCGAGCGTCGTACAGGCCGACAGGGAGAACGTCACCGCCGCGATTGCCATTGCGCCTTTGGTGTTCATGACACCTTCTCCTTCAGCCAGGTTTCGAGGAATTCGCGAGGGCGGAAGCCGTGAAGGACAGCGCCATCGTCGCGCACAATGACCGGGGTGCCGGTGAACCCATGTTTCCTCGCAAAGGCCTCATTGGCATCGAGGCCCGAGGTGTCGCAGCGCCGACCGGTCGTGATCGCGCCTCCGTCATAGGCATCGTTCACCGCGCGGCGCTTGTCGGTCGCACAGATGACAGCCTCGGAGATTGGACGGGTGCCGAGCACCGAAATCGGTCGCTCAACGACCTTGACGTCGAGCGTCGCGAGGGTTTCGTGGAGGCGTTTGCAGTACCCGCACCGAAAATCGCTGAAGACGGTGAGTGTCCGGCCACCCTTGCCCATCACGACGCTGCCGCTCGAGGGCAGAGCTGCCAGCGCTGCGGGATCAATACGTGGCAGTGGCCCCGCGTCGTCCGCCCCTGCCTGACGTGCCTGTGTTGGTTCGGCCGCGCCGTCCTGACTCTCGCCAGCGCCCCCCGCCCCAACCAGCATGTCCGGGTTCATCTCGAGCAACCGGGCGGCTGTGAGATCCTGCTTGGTCTCCATGTCGTAGACACGGCCAATGATGAGATAGCGCGCCGAGCGGTCGATGTAGAAGAGGTTCTGGCGTGCCTGAACTTCACAAACGCCCTCGATCTTGTCGCAGTCGATCGTGGTGATCTCGGTCTTGGGGAGACGTTTGACCAGCGCTGCCTTGATCGTCGCAGCGTCGTCTGCCGCCGCGGCATGAGCGGCTGCTGCAATTGCAGCGAGGGAGCCAGTGAGCGCGAGGGCGGCCCCTGCCACCTTCCATGTGGTCCATTTGAATTCCATGACGGGCCTCAATTCCTGATGAAGGTGCCGTCGAGGAACACGACCTCGACCGCAGCACCGGTGGGCATCTCGACGACCGGCTGATATTGCTCGGCCCGTTCGATCAGATAATCGGAGAGAGTGTTCCCAGCGTTGGCCGCGCCGCCGCCAATAGCCTGAATGCCAACATCGGATGCGGACGGGAGCACAGGGTCTTGCGAAATCCGGGGGATCTGGTTGGCACCCTGAAAGGCGTTGCCCACCCCGCTCACCAGCCCTGCGAGAAACGCTTGCGTGGTCAGCGAGCCTTCACGGCTGACAACCCGTCCGCGAACGCCGACCTTGCCGCCGAAGGCAATGAAGCCCTTGACCTCTGACACCGCAAAGCGCCCGCCGGGCTGCGCGCAGGTCATGCGCTGCAGCTTCACATAGACCTTCTCGCTGGAGAGATCGCCATACGCCGCACCATTGACCATGCAGCCCTGCACGCGGGTCGCGAGCAGCTTGCCGTCACCATAGACCGAGCGCGCCGGCCCCGTGATGCGAAGGAGAACCGGCAGCGGGTCACTCTGGCTGCGGGTATTGGTCGTCGCATCAACGCCGACCACCACGGTGGCATTCGCGATCGAGTTGGGCGGGAGGTAGTTCGGGGAGTCGGTGTAAACCGCAGGGGCCTTGGCGGGATCAATGCGCGAGCCCGTCCCGCCCGCTTGCGCGAAAGATACCATCTGCACATCGTTGCCGCGGCGGGGCAATGCGGCGGAAGGTGCGCCGGACGCAGCCGGCGAAGGCACGCCCATCTCACGGGCAGCCGCGACCGGCCCGGGGGCAGTCGGGCGGGGGTTGCCCCTGGTGACCTGCTGGCGCAGTTGCTGGTTCTCACGCTCATAAGCCTCGAGCACCTGCTGCCCGTCGCGCGCCATCGCGGCATTTTCACCGCGCAGAGCCTGAATCTCGCTTTGCAACTGCGCAACCTGGCCAGCCTGCGCTTCGACGCCCTTGAGACGCTGATCCTGGGAGTTAACCTGACCCTCGTAGATGGCCATCCATTCCTGATCGACGCGCTGTCGGTTCATCAGGGCATCGGTCGAAACCTCGGTCTCGTGCCCAGGCTTGGTTGCCTCTTCGACCACGGTTTCCGTCCGCAAGACATACATGGTCGAAGCCACGACCGCGACACCACCGAGCCCGAAAAACAGCATTCTCTGCCGCTTCTGTGCCTTGTCATTGTCGATGATCGAGCCCGTTTCATCGACCGCATCGCGGCCATCGGCCTCGGCGCCATCCAGATCCTTGGGCTTGCGCTTGAGAAAATCCATGAGGCTTACCTTCCTGCAGGCACGACCACGTAAGCAGCAGTCGCCTGCCCGCTTGCGAGGTTGGGGTTGGAAATTGTGACGGCGATTGCACCGTCCCCGGCGATGAGCTCTTCGCGAAGCGCGATCGGTGAGGAGCTGGCATTCTCGATGCGCAGGACCTTCCCGGTCATCGTCGGGCTGCGATACTCGGTGATGAGCTGGACCTTCATATCGCCGACGTTGACCGGGGCACGGGCCGCATCGCGGATCTCAAAGCCGGTCACCGGGCGCTGTTCGAACATCGCCCTGACGAGCCCGACAGCGCGATCCTGCAACGAACCCGATGCTGTAAGGACCTCAGGCTTGGCGGACGGATTTTCGATATCGGCGTTGCCCACGAAAACCTGCACGGCGCTGTCACCGCCAATCTGGCAGTCGAACTTGTAGACAAGGCCCTTTTGCGTCGTCCCGAAGAAGGAGATGTTCGGCTTTGCATAGGCTTCGGGAACCGAGATGTAGATATCGCCGCGGGTGGGTTCGTGGACGATCGAGAAGTCTTGACCCTCGACGCCAGTTTGCACCCTGGATACCGACACGAACCGGTCATCCTTCAGCGAAATGCGCGTCAGGTCGGCCTTCGATGCCCGGCAGCGAACCTCTCCATTATCGACGGCGAGGATGTTTTCGTCAGCAAAGGCTGGCGTGGCCGCCATGGCGAAGCCGCCAAAAACGGAGCCAACTGTGAAAAGTGCAGCGCCAAGCCCGCGAAGAAGATGGCTGTCGATGCGGAAAAGCAGCGGCGCGCCCGAGGCAAGGCAGAGCGTCGAGACAGAGAAGGTCATTGGTTGGCTCCTTCCTTCTTAACGACGACACCAAACCCCTTCAGGCGCAGCGACACGCCGGTGTAGGTCCAATGAAATTCGAAGATCTTGTGCTCGCGGCGCACGTCCTTGGACCCGACGATGGTATGAAGGACGCCGCCGACCTGGCTGGTGAGGTTTTCCGGATCGGTGCGGATCCAGTTGATCGTGACAAACTGGGTCACCTGCGACCCCTCCTGCTCAGCCACGATCCGCAGGAGCTTGGCCTTGAGAGCCCCGCGCGCCTCCGGCGCGGAAATGGCCACGATGCCATCAAGCCAGTACTGGAGTGTTTCGGGCGAGCGGTTGAGCGCGAGCTGCGCGGTGTCGCGCGTCA
>CAMTWP010000025.1:0-223846 GCA_947085475.1 uncultured Novosphingobium sp.
CCCGCAAGGCACCTTTGCCAACGAAATCACGGTTGAAGGCGACTCGGTCGTGGTGAAGCGCGAAATCGATGGCGGTCTGCAAACCGTCAAGCTGGTGCTACCCGCCGTGGTCACCACCGACCTTCGCCTGAACGAGCCGCGTTATGCTTCGCTGCCCAACATCATGAAGGCCAAGTCCAAGCCGCTCGCTAACAAGACGCCCGCCGATTACGGCGTCGACACCGCCGCGCGCCTCAAGACGCTCAAGGTTGTCGAACCCGCCGTGCGCAGCGCAGGCATCAAGGTGGCCGACGTTGACGCACTGGTCGCCAAGCTCAAGGAAATGGGAGTAGCCTGATGTCCAAGGTTCTCGTTCTGGTTGAACACGATAACGCCAGTGTCAAAGACGCAACGCTGGCCGCAATCACCGCTGCTAGCCAGCTTGGTGAAGTGACGGCCCTTGTCGCAGGCGCGGGTTGCGATGGCGCTGCCACCGCCGCTGCGCAAATCGCAGGCGTTGCCAACGTGCTCAAGGCCGATGACGCCGCGCTCGCCAACGCGCTCGCTGAAAACGTCGCGCCGCTCGTGGCGGGACTGATGGCCGAATACGATGCGTTTGTCGTGCCAGCCACCACCACCGGCAAGAACGTCGCGCCGCGCGTGGCGGCATTGCTCGATGTGATGCAAGTGTCTGATATCCTGTCGGTCGAAGGCCCCAAGACCTTCACCCGTCCGATCTATGCGGGCAATGCCATCGCCACGGTCGAAAGCAGCGATGCCAAGCTGGTGATCACCGTGCGCGGCACCGCCTTTGCCAAGGCCGAAGCCACCGGCGGCAGCGCCAGCGTCGAAGCGGTATCAGGCCCCGCCGACAGCGGCCTGTCCACCTTCGTCAGTGCAGAAATCGCCAAGAGCGAACGCCCCGAACTGACCAGCGCCAAGATCATCGTATCGGGCGGCCGCGCGTTGAAAGACGCCGCGACCTTCGAAGCGATCATCACGCCGCTGGCCGACAAGCTGAACGCCGGCATTGGCGCAAGCCGCGCTGCGGTTGACGCAGGCTACGTGCCCAACGATTACCAAGTCGGCCAGACCGGCAAGATCGTCGCCCCCGAAGTCTACATCGCGGTCGGCATCTCCGGCGCTATCCAGCACCTTGCGGGCATGAAGGACTCAAAGGTCATCATCGCGATCAACAAGGACGACGACGCCCCGATCTTCCAGGTCGCAGACCTCGGCCTCGTCGGCGATCTGTTCACACTGGTGCCCGAACTCACCGGCAAGCTCTAAGCTTACCGCCAGCGCATAAACCAAGGCCCCGCAGTAATGCGGGGCCTTTTGCGTTACGGAGAGCGGCATTGGCGTCCCAGATGCAAATCATGCAACTACAATTCCGTGCTTCGCACTTGCGAGACAACCCTGAAACTCCCAAAAGGAACTCGCCTTTCAGGCATCCTCTCCCAAAACTTTTCAAAGGTCGATCTTCGGATCGGCCTTTTTTTTCGCAACGGTCCTGCGGAAACCGAATTATACCGCAATTGCTTGGCGTTTGCCGCGCGGGCATTTAGGGGGACAGACCCCAGCCAAGGAGCCAAAGCTGTGATCCCGCGCGAATTGATCGGCACTGCGCAAGTGCCCGGCGGCGAAGAGCTGCGGCTCTACCGCCATGACCGCGATTTCATGATCGTGCTTGATCGCAACGAATTGATGAGCAGCAGGCTCAGCGGCTCGGAAATCGCGCTCGCCGAACAAAGCTGCGCGCGCATCGCCGATGCCCAGCGCCCCGCCGTGCTGATTGGCGGCTACGGCATGGGCTTCACCTTGCGCGCGGCACTGGCCAAACTGCCCAAGGACTCACACGTCACCGTCGCCGAACTCGTCCCAGAAATCATCGAATGGGCGCGCGGCCCGATGCAGGAACTCGCCGCCGGATGCCTCGATGATCCGCGCGTGCGCTTGGTCATGACCGACGTCGCCGATGTCATCCGCGCCAACGGCCTGAACGTTGGCGGCACCGGCTATGACGCGATCCTGCTCGACGTAGACAACGGCCCAGACGGCCTTGTCCGCGCCGCCAACAACCAGCTCTATTCCACGCGCGGCCTGCGCGCCGCCCGCTCTGCCCTTCGCCCCGGCGGTGTCCTCGCCATCTGGTCCGCCGCCAAAGACCCCAACTTCACCTTCCGCCTGAAACACGTCGGCTTCGATGTCGAAGAAATCGAAGTCCGCGCCCGCAGCAACGGCAAAGGCGCCAAACACGTCATCTGGTTCGCGCGGGATTAAAAGGCCTCAAGCTGCGATGGCACGTTCGATCCAGTCCCGCGTTTCAGGGATTGCAGCTTCGACTTGAGGCAAATCGTTGACACACAGGAACTTGAACTGGGGCAGGATCGCACGGGCAAGATAGGCCCGCACATGCGGCAGCGGATAATCATGCACCGCACCGGTGCGCAAATGAAGATGATCTTCGGCGGTATGCAGAACCGCCTTGCCCGCAGCAATGCAGGCATGGTTGTGCAAACTTTGCGGCAGAAACTGCGAAACGCAACGGAAGCGATGGCTGATATTGGCCATGAACGCGGCACGGTGCTCATCATACAATTGTGCCAGCACTGATCGGCGCAAGGGATGGACGACATGGGCGGCGCGGAACACATGGTCTGCGCCAAAACCAGCTAGCGCCGCCGCGTTGATCTGAGTGAGGGCATTGAGCAGCGTTGGGTCATCACGATTGGCAGGATCGTTCAAGATTGCTTGATTATCAGCCCAACTGCCGCGCAGGACAGGTTTATCATCGGAAAACACATCGCCGGGGGCCAATGGCCCTGTTAAAAACACATCATCGTTGAAATAGACGAAATGTTCAGCCAGTCCGGGAATACGCCAAAGCAGCGTTTCGATAGCCAGAGAATTGAATGTCGGCAGTACGCTTTCATGGCCTGCAAACAGGGTAAGGTGATCGATAATCGTAATACGCGGCACTAACTCGGTCGGCAGGTGCGCAAAATTGGGCGTTTGCGCATCAGTGATGATCCATATCCGTCCGATCCACGGCGCATGATTGGCAATCGAGCGTAAACAGTAGCTTAGCTCGTCATTGCAAGCCCAACGGTGCGGGTTGATGGCATTGATATTGCGCGGTGCCAATGGCTGATAGCGCAAGCGTTTGGCCATGTGGCGCGGGTCTAACCCGTCAACCCATGTGATGACCGCGTCGATACGCGCGGCCACGCTGTAACTCTGCATTTGCCTTGTCCGAGCCAGTGTTTGGTCTGCCACGATAGAACAAGACGAGGGCGGCATTGGCGCGCGGCGGCGCACAAGTCAATCCTATGTCATCTGGCTCTAGCCGCCTCCCGCAAGTGCGCCCCATAAGAAAAGGGCGCCGTCACCGGCGCCCTTTTCCGCATCCTCTCCAAGATGCAATTATAACCGGGGCGGTTTATTCAGGGCCACCGCGTCCTTCGGCTTGGTTGTTGCTGGCGTAGAGTTTGTCGCCGTTGGTCTGCATGTAGGGAACGGGGTTAACCGCTTCACCGGCCACGCGGACTTCGTAATGGAGGTGGGGGCCGGTTGAGCGGCCGGTTGAGCCGACATAGCCGATTACATCACCCTTGCGGACTTGTTGGCCTTCGGCAACTGCCACGCGCGACATGTGGCCGTAACGGGTTTCCATTGCGCCGCCGTGATCGAGCTGCACAAACAGACCGTAGCCACCGAACCAATCGGCCTTTTCAACAACGCCATCGGCGCTGGCGCGGATGGGGGTGCCGGTGCTGGCTGCAAGGTCGATGCCCTTGTGCGCGCGGCGTCCGCCCAGAACGGGGTGATTGCGCATGCCGTAACCGCTGGACAAGTAAGACACTGCGACCGGAGCCAGCGACGGGATCGAAACACCGGAGCGGCGGATCGAGGTTGGCTTGGCTGATGGCAGGATGCCGTTGTCGAGCTGCTGCCAGCTGGCGAAAAGGCGGCGGAATTCATCGTCGCTACGGTCAGCGGTAACGCCAGCCTTCGCAGCTTCGGCGGCGCGAAGCGGGGCGGCAATATCGGCTGATGCTGCGCTGTTGGCCAGCGCAGGAGCGGCGGAAGAGAAGAAGGCAACGGCTGCGAAAGCACCGAGAGCAGTCTTGAAGGTTTTGCTGTTGAACAACATTGAGACCCGTACGACCTTTTAAATCTGCATTCAGGATGATGCCGTTGCGGCATTCAATCCATCGCGCGCTGACCCCCAGTGCGAACCCGTTTGCTGGCGACCGACAGGGAAAGAAGCCCGCCGCCTTGGGATATTATGAGTTGGTCGGAACCCCCCGCCATCTCGTGAATTGGGGGTAGTGGAAGGTGTTGCGCTTAGGCAACCCCTGCCATGAATTCGCGCGACAGACCGGCTTGATGGCGGGCTGAGTCGTTGAACGGCGGCTTAACAGCCCCGTGAAAGTGGCGCGTAACCAGCCTTTTCCAAGCTTTGGGTGGCGATTCTTCGCGCTTTTCGCACACTGCGACGAAATGCATTGTGCCGAAACGCACATGGCGAATTTCGTCGTCAAGGATTCGTTGCAGGACCCGTGCGGTGCGTTCGTCGCCGGCATTGGCAAACTTGGCGATGGCGTTCGGAGTCACGTCCAGTCCGCGCGCTTCCAGCACCATCGGCACAATCGCCAGCCGCGCCGCCACATCGTGCGCGGTATCGCGCGCGGCTTCCCACAGCCCATCATGCGCGGGCATCGCGCCATAAAAGCTGCCAAGGGTCCGCAGCCGCCGCGCCAGCAGCGCAAAATGCATCGCCTCGTCCGCTGCAACGCCAAGCCAATCGTCCACGAACTCGCGCCCCATCTCCGCGCCAAACCGACCAGCGGCATCGAGCGCCAGATCAATCGCCACGAATTCGATATGGGCCAGTGCATGGATCAGCGCGAGTCGCCCCTGCGCCGAGCCGCGCCCGCGCTTGGGCATCGCGCCGGGGTGGAGCAACAGGGGGACGTCGGGGCGCGCGGGGACATCGGGCATCGGGCAGTCGAAGGAGAACTCCAACAGTCCGCCGCGCCACATCCGAAAAACTTCGCGCGTCGCCATCACTTTTGCGGTTGGATCGGCGGTGAGCATCGCAGCGCGCACAAATTGCGCCACGGACGGACCCGTTTTGACCAAAGTCGCGCCATTTTGTGCACATTCCGCCACCAAAACGCCCATTTTCGCCGCCTGTTGCAAGTGTATGAATTTACGAGGCTTTTGCGGCAGCCAAAACGTCCTCGGCGTGGCCTTTTACCTTCACCTTGTTCCAGATTTGCGCGATTTTTCCTGCCTCATCAACAAGATAGGTCGTGCGCTCCATGCCCATATATGTGCGGCCATACATCGATTTCTCAGTCCAGATGCCAAGCGCATCGGACACGCCACCGGCTTCCGCATCGCTGGCCAAAGGCGCGGTCAGGCCATGCTTTTCGGCGAATTTGACGTGCTTTTTCGGCGGATCTTTGCTGACGCCAAGCACCGCAATATTCGCCGCTGCGAAATCGGCATAGAGGCCTGAAAAATCCTTGTTTTCAGTGGTGCAACCAGGCGTGTCATCTTTTGGGTAAAAGAACACCACCAACTTCTTGCCTGCAAAATCCGAAGCCTTCACAACGCTGCCATCGGGTGCCGTCATCGCAATGATCGGAAACGCATCGCCAACTCCAAGTCGCTCACTCATCCGTCAATCTCCAGTGCAATTTCAAATACTTGGTGCCAAGCTGCCGCCACTGCATGCCGCGCGTTCAGCACCGCTTCCAGCAACAATTCCCAGCTTTCCAACCCGCAAGCCGAAGCCACAATGCTCCGGCTCGCCTCAGGCGGGAACATGCCATCAGGGGCAACGAGGCGGACGACGACGAGCAGGCGCGCCATCAAATCGTGAGCGGCGTGGATGCCAGTCGGGAAAAATCCGGCGTTTTCAAGTGATAACACGGCTTCCCCAAGGTCCGGGGTGCGGGCGATATGATCGCGCAATTGCAGGAAGTGGACCATGAATTCGATGTCCACCAGCCCCCCGCGCGCCAATTTCACATCCAGCGGCCCCTTGGGCGGTTTGTGCCCCGCCATCGTTTCGCGCATTTCGAGAACGTCGGAGCGGAGTGTTGCGGGATCGCGCGGACTATCAAGCACTTGCTGGATGGTGGCGCAGAGCAGATCACGGTCGGCGGGCGTCCCGAACATCGGACGGGCGCGGCACAGCGCCATATGCTCCCACGTCCATGCCTCCTCGCGCTGATAACGCTCAAAGCTATCAAAACTAACGGAAATTGGACCTTGCGCACCCGATGGCCGCAGCCGCGTATCGACCTCGTACAGCGCCCCTGCCGCCGTCGGGACGGAGAGCGCCGCAATCACGCGCTGGGCCAAGCGATTGTAATAAAGGGTTGCGCCCAAAGGGCGACGGCCATCAGATTCGGCTTCGTGATCGCCGCTGAACAGAAAGATCAGATCGAGGTCCGAGGCGTGAGTCAGCGCCGCGCCGCCCAAGCGACCAAGGCCAAGGATGGCGAGGTCACTGCCGGGGACATCGCCATGGCCGTGACGAAATTCATCGATCGCGGCCTGGCCCAACACGGCGATGGCAGCTTCGGCAACGCGCGACAAAGCGGCGGCGCATTCGAGAGGATCGCGTCCGCCTTCAATGAGTTGCACGCCCAGCGCAAAGCGCATTTCGCCCACGCGCACACGCACCGTATCGAGCAAACGCTGGTAATCATCGCCCGCCTCGCCGCGCGAAAGTTCGGCAGCAATCTCTTCGACGCTGCCGGGCAAGTCGAAAGCGGAGCGATCAATCAGCGTATCAAGCAAGTCTGACCGGCGGGCCAGCTCATCGGCCAGCACGGGCGCATGGGCAAGGATGCGCATGACCAGAGCGAGCAGGCCTGGCCGGGCTTCGAGCAGGCGGAAAACATTGATTGCGCTAGGAAGTCCGGCAAGCAATTGCTCCCAGCGCAGCAGCGCGCGGTCTGGATCGGGTGCCTCGGCCAAGGCGCGCAACAAATGTGGGCGGATGCGGGCAAAGGCCCCGCGCGCCTCTGCGGAACGCAAGCAGCGGTACTGGCCACCTTCCCACGCGGCGATGCGCGAGGTGAATTCATCCGCCACGGTCGGCGCTTCGACCGTGACCGCGCCACTGGGGGCATACGTCTCAAGCAGCGCATCGAAGCGGCGGCCCACAACGTCTGAGATTTGCGTGAGTTCGCGCACCAATGCCGCGCCATCGGGCAGCCCTTCGAGCCGTGCGACACCATCGAGCGCGGCAAGATCGGTTGGGAGCGAATGGGTTTGCTGATCGGACACCATCTGCAAGCGGTGCTCCAGCGTGCGCAGCCGGTCATAGCTTTCGCCCATGACTTCAGCATCTTCGTTGGAAATGATGCCCGCCGTTGCCAGTGCATTGAGCGAGGCACGGGTGCCGCGCAAACGCAGGCTGGGGTTGCGCCCGCCGTGGATGAGCTGGTGCGTCTGGGCAAAGAATTCGACCTCGCGGATGCCGCCGCGTCCGCGCTTGAGGTCATAGCCGGGGCCGATTGCCTGACCTGCGGAATAGTGGTCGCGGATGCGCATGGTCAGGCGGCCAATTTCGGAAATAGCGCCGAAATCGAGGCTGCGGCGCCATACGAACGGGCGGATCGTATCGAGGAAGGATTGGCCCGCCGCGATGTCTCCGGAAGCGGCGCGGGCGCGGATATAAGCCGCGCGTTCCCACGCCAAAGCACTTGATTCGTAATGGGTAATTGCTGCTTCGAAGGGCAGGGCCAGTGGGCTGACTTCGGACGCTGGGCGCAGACGCAGGTCGACGCGGAAGACATAGCCCTCGTCCGTGACGTTCGACATGATTTCCATCAGCGCGCGGGCAATGCGTTGCGCGGCCTCGGCGGGGTCATCGCGGTCGCGCCGAGGCAGGGTTTCGGGATCGTAGAGCAGGATCGGGTCGATGTCGGACGAGTAATTCAGCTCCTGCGCGCCGTGTTTGCCAAGGGCAATGGCGGAAAACCCTGCGGGCTGCGCATCTGGCGTGCGGCGGCGAATCGCGGCGATGATCGCGCTATCGAGCGAGCGGTCGGCAAAGTCGGACAGTTCGGTGATGACGCGGGTGAGCGGGAAGGCGTGGGCCAGATCGCCAATGGCCAGCACCAGCGCCAGCGCAAGACGTTCACGGCGCAGCGCGACGGCGGAGTCTTCGATGCCGTGGCCTGCGGTTTTGGCAAGGGCGAGGGCTTGCTCCGCTTCCCCTGCGGCCAGCATCGCTTCAAGGTGCGGCAAGCGGTCCAGTGCCATTGAGAGGAACGGCGCATGGGCGCGGGCGCGGGCTATGGCGTGAGCAAAGTCGGTCATTAGAATGGGGAATGCCCTTGATGGGCGGGGGGATCAAGCGTGATGGAAACACCGGCGCGTTTGGTTTATGGGGCGGCGGTAATTTGGTGTTGTGCCGTGCCCACCCCCAGCCCCTCCCGCAAGCGGGAGGGGAGTTTAATCAATTCCCCCCTCCCGCTTGCGGGAGGGGCTGGGGGGTGGGCACGGCGCAGCATTGGATGAACAAACGCCTTCCCAAATACCGGACAGCAAACCCATGACTACAAACTTCCGCATGCCGCCTGAATGGCACCCGCAGGACTGGCTGTGGGTCGGTTTCCCGCATCTGGCCGACGAATGGTCTGGCGTGATTGACAAGGCGCAGGAACAGATTGCGGCCTTTGCCAATGCGGTGGCCGACAGCGGGCAGCAAGTGCGGCTGATCGTGCGCGATGCGGCCAATGAAATGCGCGCCAAGACGCTGGTTTCGGCGGCGGTGACGCTGGAGCGGCGGACATATGGTGATGTGTGGCTGCGCGATACCGGGCCACTGGTGGTGCTGGATGAGGCGGGCAATCGCGCGGCGCGGCTGTTTGGGTTCAACGGCTGGGGCGAGAAGTATCTGATGCCCGGCGATCAGGAGATTGGGGAGGATTTGGCGTCGTCTGCGGGACTGGAGCCAAGCGCAAAGGCCGACTGGGTCTTGGAAGGCGGTGCGCTGGATAGCGATGGCACTGGCCTTGTGGTGACGACCGAGCAGTGCCTGCTCAACCCCAATCGCAATCCGCATCTGACACGCGCCGATCTGGAAATGCGCCTGCACCGCGACCTTGGATTTGATCGCGTGCTGTGGCTGGGCGATGGCTTGATCAACGATCATACCGATGGCCATGTCGATAATCTGGCGCGCTTTGTCGGCCCGAACCGGTTGGCCTTGCCGCGCGCCACCGGGCCGGACGATCCCAACGCGGCGATCTATGCCGATGCCAAGGCGCGCGCGCTGGCCGCGGGCGTTGCGGTCGCCGAAGTGCCTTCACCGGGGCGGATTGAATGGGGCGATAGGATCCAGCCCGCCAGCTATATGAACTTCGTTATCACCAGCAATCTGGTAGTCGTGCCGGTGTTCGGTTCACCACATGATGACGCCGGTGTGGCGGCGATTGCGGAACTGTTCCCGGACCGCGCGACGGTGGGCGTGATGGGCGATGCGGTGCTGGCAGGCGGCGGCGGTTTCCACTGCGCCAGTCAGCAGATGCCGGGGGCTTGATCCCCGGCCTGCGCGGTCAGGCCTTTGCCGGTCGGACCGTCGTTGGTTTGCCCTTGAACGAAATCAGTTTGGAAAAGATCAGGGCGAGCAGCATAGCGCCGCCGACCGCCACGATCCGCACCCATTCGGCGCGGCCGAACACTTCGGAAACCCAGACGAGAATGGTGAGGTGCACACAATAGAGGGGCAGCGAGTAGTTGCCAAACCATTCGCAGGCAGGTTGCAGGGCCTTTGGCGGATGGGACTGGGCCACAGCCCACACGACCAGCGGCAGGAAGACCATCACGAACACGAGATCGCCGTTTGCGATGCTCAGTGGCAGTTGCGGAAGCATTGCGATTCCGGCCACGGGCAAGGCCAGTGCCAGCCACCATGGGAGTACCGGACCGCGCGCGCCCTCCTTGTACTTGCGCCCCAGCCATACTCCGAGGACGTAGGACCAGCCAAGACGCGGCAGACCCATCCACCAGGTGTCCCAAGTGGGCGCGTCCACGCCCATCGTGTCGGACCTATGGATACGCACCGTAGCGATAAGCGCCACGCCAAGTCCAAGCGCGAGCGCCAGCATCCAGCGGGTCGGTATCTTGCGCAAGACCAATGCATGCACGAAGTTGGCCAGCAGTTCATAGAACAACGTCCATTGCGGCCCGTTGAGGCGATAGAACGGACCGGCTCCGGCAAAGCTTGGGATCATCGCAAGATCGAGCGCGAGCCAGAGCAACAAGGTCAGCGAATCCATGCCGATGGCAAAGCCACGAGCGACCGCCACCCCGGCCCCGACGGCGACAAGCGGCCAGAGGCGGAAGAACCTGTCACGGGTAAAGGCCAGTGCACCGATCCCGGCGTTCAGCTTGCGCTCGGTCGAAACCACCAGCACGAAACCGCTGATCAGAAAGAACATGTCGACGAACAGATATCCCCGCCCGAATGTGCCGTGGATGCGGTAGACAAGATCAAGGTGGAACAGCATGACCACCATGGCCGCGATCCCGCGCAGCGCGTCGATCTGAAACAGCCGTGGCACGCCACCTTGATCTGCGGCATCAGTCATGTCGGCCCCATCCCCCTTATCCGCCCAAACAATCTTTGGACCAAAGCGAGTGGTTTGTGCAATCCGCGATTGCCGATACTGCCTTAAAGCCCGTGGAACTCTTTGTACCAGCGGATAAAGTTTGGCACGCCAACGTCGATGCTGGTCGTCGGCTGATAGCCCAAATCGCCTGAAATCGCGTCGATATCGGCGAAGGATTGCCGGACGTCGCCGGGTTGCATGGGCAGGAGGTTCATTTCGGCCTTGCGACCGAGCTCGGTTTCCAGAATGCCGATGACTTTCATCAGCGGTTCGGATTTGTGATTGCCGATGTTGTAAAGACGGTGGGGCTTAACGCTGCCGCCCGCTTTCGCCGCGCCGTCATCTGGCGGGGGATTGTCGAGGCAGGCCATCACGCCGGATACAATATCGTCGATATAGGTGAAATCGCGGAGCATATCGCCGTGATTGAACACCTGAATCGGCTCGCCCGCCAAAATTGCTTTGGTAAACAGCCACATCATCATATCCGGGCGGCCCCACGGGCCATAGACGGTGAAGAAGCGCAAGCCCGTTAGCGGCAGGCGATAGAGGTGGGCGTAAGTTTCGCTCATCAATTCGTCCGCCTTCTTGGTGGCGGCATAGAGCGACATCGGGTGATCGACGCGATCTTCGACCGAGAACGGCAGTTTGGTATTGCCGCCATAGACCGACGAGGACGAGGCATAGACCATATGCTCAACGCTGCGATGGCGCGCTACTTCGAGCAGGTTCAAGTGCCCGACGAGGTTGGATTGTACATAAGCGTGCGGGTTTTCGATGGAATAGCGCACGCCTGCTTGCGCGCCCAGATGCACGATACGTTGGAACTTCGTGTCTTCTAGCGCGGCGGTGAGACCTGCGTAGTCGGCAAAATCGGTCCGCAAAAACGTGAAGCGGCCTTTGCCTTGCTCGACCAACCGGGCGAGGCGGGCTTCCTTCAACGCCGGATCATAATAGGCGTTGACGATATCGACGCCGACCACCTCGTCGCCACGGGCCAGCAGGCGGGTGATCAGGGAGTAGCCGATGAAGCCGGCGGCTCCGGTGACGAGGACTTTCACGATCACATTCACCTTTAATTGGCTGAATCAATGGATTTTAGCGTATCTTGCAACATAACCGCTGAAAACCTTCCCCGCTGCGACTAATCTCACCTGCGGTTCGATGAAGTCTCGCTCCCCTCCCTTGAGGGAGGGGCTGGGGGAGGGTGTTTGGAGGTTGGGTATTAAAGTTTCCAGTCGGCCCTATCGCCCAAAACGCCTTTGAGATCGGCAAGGGTGCCGCCACTTGCAACCAGTGCGGCGAGGCGATCAGCGCCTGCGGCAAGGTAATGTTGATGCGGCACCGCAAGAAAAACGAGGTCATAGGTCTGATCAAACGCATCATTGGCGAGGTTCAGGCCATATTCGTGCAGGGCTTCGGCAGCATCGGCGTGGGGATCGTGGACGGTGATCGTGTGGCCAAGGGTTTGCAGTTCGGAAATCACATCGGCGACTTTGGAATTGCGCAGATCAGGCACGTTTTCCTTGAACGTCAGGCCGAGGATAAGGGCCGAGCCGGGCTTGTGGCCGCGCTTGGCGTGAAGCTGGCCCGCCACCCATTTGGCCATGCCATCGTTCACGCCGCGCCCTGCAAGAATCACTTGCGGATCGTGGCCCAAGGCTTCGGCGCGGGCTGAAAGGTAATAGGGATCAACGCCGATGCAGTGCCCGCCGACAAGGCCGGGGGTGAACGGCAGGAAGTTCCATTTGGTGTTGGATGCGGCCAGCACGTCCCACACCGAAAGGTCCATCTTCGAAAAGATCTGGGTGATTTCATTCATGAAAGCGATGTTGATATCGCGCTGGGCGTTTTCGATCACTTTGGCAGCTTCGGCCGCCTTGATTGAACTGGCGCGGAACACGCCGCCGCTGGTGATGGCGGCGTAAAGATCGGCGACGCGGTCCAGCACTTCGGGCGTTTGGCCCGAGACGACTTTGGTGATGCGATCAATTGTGTGTTCGCGATCACCCGGATTGATGCGTTCGGGGCTGTAGCCGAGGAAGAAATCCTCGCCGCATTTGAGGCCGGAAACCTGTTCAAGGATCGGGCCGCAGATGTCTTCGGTGACGCCGGGATAGACTGTGCTTTCGAACACGACCACCGGCTTGCGCCCTTCAGCCACGGCATCCGGCAACATCCGGCCAACCGTGCGCGAGGCCGATTCGACGATGCGCAAATCAGGGTTGTTATCGGCATCAATGGGCGTGGGCACAGTGACGATGTAGAAGTCGCTCGGCGGGCAAACGGCTGCATTGCAGGTGAGGCCAAGGCTAGATTTCGCCAAGCGGTCCGCATCGATTTCGCGTGTGCGATCATGGCCTTCGGACAATTCGCTGATGCGCTGTGTGTCGACATCGAAGCCAGTGACGAAGAACTTTTTGGCCAGCGCCACCGCCAGTGGCAGGCCGACATAGCCAAGGCCGAGCACAGTGACACGGGTGGTCGATGAAACCAGCGGGTCGAGGCTCTTGGGCGCAGCGGCGGAAATCGAAGAAAACTGGACGGTCACGTGAAGGGCGGCCTTTCATGGTTGGCGCACGTCACGCGCCACATCCTGCCTGCTTAAAGCGAGGCTCTTATTTCACGGTTAACGATCAGCGATTATTGGTGCGGCCATGGAAAAGACGATTCTCGTAGTGTTCGGCACGCGCCCTGAGGCGATCAAGATGTTCCCGGTGGTGCATGCCCTGCAGGCAGACCCCCGGTTCAAAGTGGTGACATGCGTTTCGGCGCAGCATCGCGGGATTTTGGATCAGGTGCTGGAGATTGCCGGGATTGTGCCCGATCATGATCTGGATCTGATGCGCCCGGACCAGACGCTGGATGGACTGACCGCGGCGCTGCTGACGGGCCTTGGCAAGGTGATGGACGCCGTAAACCCCGATTGGGTGGTGGTTCAAGGCGATACCGCCACGGCCATGTCGGGCGCGCTGGCGGCCTATTATCGCAAGCTGCCGGTCGCGCATGTTGAGGCCGGATTGCGCAGCCACAACATTTATCACCCGTGGCCCGAAGAGGTGAACCGCAAGATCATCGGCACGATAGCCAAGCTGCACTTTGCACCGACCGATGTTTCGGCGGCTGCACTTCTGGCCGAGAATGTGGACCCTGCGGGCGTTCACATTACCGGCAATACGGTGATCGATGCGCTGCAATGGGTCACCGCGAAGATCGCGGGCGAACCAGCGTTGGCGGAAGGACTTGCCGATATCGAGGCGCGGTTTGCGGGCAAACGAATCATTGGCGTGACCAGTCACCGGCGTGAAAATTTTGGCGGTGGGCTTGAGAACATTGCCGAGGCGATTCGTCAGATTGCGGCACGCGATGATGTGGCGTTGATTTTTCCGGTCCATCCCAATCCGAATGTGCGCAAAGTGATGGACGATGCCCTTGCGGGTCTGCCCAACGTGGCGATGATCGAACCGCTGGATTACCCGCATTTCGCGCGGTTGCTTTCGATTGCCGAAATTATGCTCACCGATTCCGGCGGGGTGCAAGAAGAAGCGCCTGCGCTTGGAAAACCCGTGCTGGTCATGCGTGAGACGACCGAGCGGCCCGAAGGCGTCACGGCGGGCACGGCCAAATTGGTCGGGACCGATGTGCAGACCATCGTTTCCGAAATCTTCACCCTACTCGACGATAAGGCTGCTTATTCAGCTATGGCGCGCGCCCACAATCCGTTCGGGGATGGGCAGACAGCGCGCCGAATCGTGGAGTTGCTGGCGAATGATGGGTGATACGAAGCCGGACGTCTGTGTTGTCGGTCTTGGGTATATCGGGCTTCCGACCGCAGCCATAATTGCCCGCGCGGGCTGCCGCGTGCTGGGGCTGGATGTGTCGAGCCACGTGGTCGATACGATCAATCGCGGTGAAATCCATATCGAGGAAGTCGACCTTGATGGGCTTGTCCATGGCGTTGTGCAGCGCGGGCTTCTGCGCGCATCGACGCAGATCGAATCGGCTGACGTATTCGTAATCGCCGTGCCGACGCCGTTTGCAAAAGACGGGCACCATACGCCCGATATCTCGTATGTTCTGGCCGCTGCCACGCAAGTGGCCGCCGTGCTGAAGGCGGGCGATGCGGTCATCCTCGAATCGACGTCGCCGGTTGGCACGACCGAACAGATGCGCGATTTGATGGCCGGTTTGCGGCCTGACCTGAAGTTTCCGGGCAAGACTCGCGAAACGCCGGACGTTTCGATCTCCTATTGCCCAGAGCGCGTTTTGCCGGGGCGCATTCTGGAAGAATTGACCAATAACGACCGCTCAATCGGCGGCATCACACCGCGTTGCGCGCGCAAGGCGCTGGCGTTCTACAAGCGTTTTGTGCGCGGAACGTGCGTGACCACCGATGCGCGATCTGCCGAAATGACCAAGCTGGTCGAGAACGCCTATCGCGACGTAAACATCGCTTTTGCCAACGAACTTTCGATGGTGGCAGATCGCATGGGTCTGGACGTGTGGGAGGTGATTCGCCTCGCCAACCGTCACCCGCGCGTGAACATCCTGCAACCGGGACCGGGCGTGGGCGGGCATTGCATCGCGGTGGATCCATGGTTCATCGTGGCCAGCGCGCCTGAAGAAACGCCGCTGATCCGCACCGCGCGCAATGTTAACGATGGCAAAATGCATCATGTGGTGAAGCACGCGGCGGCACTGATCGAGGCGCATCCCGGTGAAAAGGTTGCGTGCCTTGGTCTGGCGTTCAAAGCTAACATCGACGATTTCCGCGAAAGCCCTGCGCGCTATGTCGCGGCCAATCTTGCGCGCCAATTTGGCAGCCGCATTCATGTGGTTGAGCCCTACGCAGCGGAATTGCCCAAGGAATTCGAAGGCACCGGCGCAGTCCAGATCGACATCGACACCGCGCTGGAAGAGTGCAGCGTGCTGATCGTGCTGGTCGATCACGATGTGTTCAAGGTTGTCCCGCTGGCCGAACGTGCAGGCAAAGCGGTCTATGACACGCGCGGCATCTGGCCGGACCAGCCCAGTGTTGCCAGCATTGGCGCAGGGTTGCGACTGGCTGGTTGAGCGCCTTGCTTTAATACCCACCCCGCAGCGACTAAGTTCGCCTTTGGCTTACTAAGTCTCGCGCCCCTCCCGCAAGCGGGAGTGGGGGCGCAATGCCCACCCCGAACCCCTCCCGTAAACGGGAGGGGAGTAAATCATTCCTTCTTCCCCCCTCCCGTTTACGGGAGGGGTAGGGGGTGGGCTTTTCTAATGCTTATCCAGCGACTCTAACCCGGCGCTCCTGCGGAACTTCGCGCACCGGCGCGGCCTTGATCCAAGCCTCCAAAGCATCAATGTCCGTCGGCCCAGTGACCGTTTCAGGCTTTTCGGTAAACCCTGCAAATCCATCGCCGCCCAGTGCAAGGAAGCCGTTGACTGTGACGCGGTAAGGCTTGTCCATTGCCAGCGGCTGGTCATCAAATGTGATCGCAACAATCCGGTCGCCCGAGGGGCGCTTGAGATCATAGGTGAACATGAACCCGGCTGACGGGGCGAGCGCCTGAATCGGGCCGGTATCATCAAGACCCTGTTCCAGCGTGGCTTTGATCTGCGCGCCGGTCATTGTTTCCGTGACCACGTTGTTGCCGAACGGCTGGCACAAATAGATATCGCCAAAGGTCAGCGTGCCGTCGGCTGTGGGCACCAGTGGGGCGCGGATACCGAACGGGTTCATGAACGCGATTTGCGCGCCCGCACTGAGGGTTGCGGCCAATTGCGCATCGGCGATCAGGTTGCCGAGCGGGCCGCCCGCGCCGCCTTCTGCGCCTTCGTTCTTGGGAGCAGGGCGGTCAATCTTGCCGATGGGGCGCTGGGTAAACACTTTTGAGGCGTCGACATATTTCGCGACATATTCGCTGATATCTGCGCGCGGCTGAAACTGCGGATAGAGCGGCGTGTTGGCCAGCGGCCCGCGCGAAGATGAGTAGGGAACGGACTGCACGATCACGTTCTTGGCCGCTTTGGAAATCACCCGGCCTGCAACGGGATCGATCTTCAGCGTGATGTCCGTCACGAGTTCGCCATAGACGCCCGCGCTGGTCAGCAGCATGGGCTTGGCGGGGTTGAGCGTGCCGTAATCGCAGACATAGGACCAATGCGTGTGGCCAGAAACGACCACATCGACGCGGGTGTCGAGCCGGTCGAGGATCGGGCGGATGTCTCCGCCAAGGTTTTCGCAAGCGTTGGGATTGGGTGTGCCTTGAGTGCGCGCGCCTTCGTGAATCAACACGATGATCGCATCGGCGCCTTGGGCTTTGAGCACCGGAATCGCGGCGTTGATGGTGTCAGCCTCGTCCGCGAAGGTTAGCCCGGCGATGCCGCTTGGGACGACAAGGTTGGGCGTGCCCTTCAGCGTCAGGCCGATCAAGCCGACGGTGACCGCGCCTTTACCTTTGCCAAAAGTGCGCAGGCCCGTTGCGGGAAACAGGGTGGTGCCATCGGCCTTGACCGTGCTGGCCGAAAGGTAGCGAAACTTCGCGCCAGTGAACGGTTCAAGCGCGCAAGGCTGCTTGGTCGTGTTCTTTTCGCAGCCGCCGTTCTGCATACGCAGCAGTTCACGCTGGCCACGGTCGAATTCGTGATTGCCCACGGCGTTGAAATCTACGCCGATGCGGTTCATCACGCCGATGGCGGGTTCATCAAGATAGAGCGAGGACGCCAGTTGCGAGGCGCTGATCATGTCGCCCGCCGAGACTGTTAGCGTGTTGGCATATTGGCCGCGCACTGAATCGATAGCAGACGCAAGCCAAGCCGCGCCGCCTGCGGGGACGGGCACGATCCCGCCCTTGCCATCGGGCGCGTTGACCGATTGGCGCGGTGGTTCAAGGCTGCCGTGGAAATCGTTGATCGCGATGATGCCCACTTCGACCGGTGCTGCGGTCCGTGGCCCAGCCATTGGCCCGGCGCAGGCAGCAAGCAGCGCGGGCAAGCCTAGAGCGAGCAGATGGCGCGAGCGGAATGGCATGGGCAGAGCGGCCTTTTCGTATCGTGTGCAATATGTTGCGATACAGCCTAGCCGAATGCCATTGCAGCTTGAAGGCGTTGATCCCGTCTTTCTTGCCCGCGCCTTCGTGCAAGGCGAAACGATTGTGCGATGCGATCACAATCTCTACAACGATCACGCATCCCAACGGCAGGAATTCGCGCGTTATGGCATCACCCAGCAGCGACCGAGACGCAACCCATGCGCGGTTGGTGGATCTGGCACAACAGATTGTGGAAGAGCGTGGCGGCACAGGGCTTTCGCTGCCTGAATTGGCCGCACGCGCCAGCATGTCGACCGCCAACCTTTCGCGCTATTTCGCAACGCGCGAGGAATTGCTGGAGGCCATTGCCGATCAGTGGTTCCAACCGATGGTTGCGATCATGGAAGACGTGCTGGCCAGCGACCTGCCGCCCCGGCGCAAGATGTACGAATTTTTTGCCCGGCGGTTCGTGGCGATGCGGCTGAAGTGGGAGGCCGATCCGGTCAAGCTGCAGTCGCATATCGAAATCGGCAGCGATCATTTTGAACAAGTGCGCAGCTATATCGATCTTGCTGATCATTATCTGGGTGAGATTATTGGCGAAGCGATGAGCGATGGCGCCTTTGCCGGGCTGGGCATCGACGAGACGATCAGCCTGATAAATCAGATGGTCACGCCCTATTGCGGATTGAACACCATGATAATGCTGATGGAGCGCCTGAGCGAGGAGAAGCTTGCGCGGATCATCGATGCGATTTTCGATGGGCTATCCGCACAAGATCGCGGTGCCCGTGCTGTCACCGGGTTACGCGCTGCCTGAGGCTTTGCACCAATCGCCGCGCTTGCCCTTCCAGTGTTCGGCAAGGCCTTCGGCTTCAAGCTTTGCGCCCAGGCTTTTGCCATTGCGGGTGACGACGCGCAGAGCGCGGCCATAGCGGTCTGTTTCGCGCCCGCGCACTTCCAGCGTGAACGGCCCGGCGTTCAGCAATTGGCCAAGGCGGTGCTTGGCCCGCGCACCCAGTGCAGCCTCATAGGCGCACGCGGGATTGGCGGTTTCGGGCGTATTGATATCGGCCATGCGAATTTTGGTGCCATCATACCAAAATGTATCGCCATCGACGATGCACGTAACACGCTTGGCCGATCCACACGGTTCAAAGCGCGCTTGTTCTAAGTCAGTGGGTTGCGAGTGCGCGGCAGTGCCATGCAACACCCATAAAAGTGCTGATGCCAGAAGTGTCCATTTGGTGCCCATCGCCAAGGGTGTGCGGCGCGATGGGGCGCAATACGCCTCCGTATTCATACCATGCGCGATTGCACCTAGAGGGGCAACGCATTGGTAACGGCTGGCTAAGCATTTTGTGGCAGACAGTCGCGTATGCTTAGCCCGCGCCTCAACACAGTATTCGCCAGTCGCAAGAAAGCACTGTTGTGGGCCGCTTCAATCCTGTTTTTTGCGTGGCGCATGGTGCCATCTGCCGAAGAGACCGAGGCCAGCAAAGCCCCATCGGCGCAAGTGGACCCTTGGGCCTTGGACAAAAATTAGGAACCACGCGGGGTATCGTCCTCGATCCCGCCTTCGCCCAGCATACCTTCTTCGTCATCATCGCTGCGTTCGCCGCGATAGGCGCTCATGTCAATCACGCCGCTGCTGACCATCTGGTTCATGTGATCGACCAGATCGGGCATACCACCTGAATCGTCTTCGCCGCCCGGCGCGCGCTCAGTCTCGCCTTGTTCGCCGAGCACGCTGGTGGCGCGGGCGATGGCGTCGTCGGCGACGGTCTGGGCTTGGGTGTCGCCGTCTTCCTGTTCGGAATTGACGGTTTCGGGTGCACTTTTGTCGCGGTCGATCATGGAGTGTCTCCTGGTTGAAGAGACTACGCCCTGATCGACCGCCTGTTCCGCGATTTACCGTGTAGGTACGGGGGTTTCGCCCGAATAATCGTAAAAGCCCCGGCCAGACTTGCGGCCCAGCCAACCCGCTTCGACATACTTTTGCAGCAGCGGCGCGGGGCGGTACTTGGGATCACCGGTGGACGAGAGGTAGATCTTCATGATTTCGAGCAGGGTATCAAGCCCGATGAAATCGGCCAGTTCCAGCGGACCCATCGGATGATTGAGGCCCAGTTTCACACCCTTGTCGATATCGACGACCGAGCCAGTGCCGCTGCCCAGCACGAAAGCAGCTTCATTGATGAAAGGCACAAAGATGCGGTTGACGATGAAGCCCGGTTCATCCTGCGACAGCACAATTTCCTTGCCGATATCACCGACATAGCCGCGCACCAGATCAACGGTGCTGGCCGACGTTGCAAGGCCGGGGATAACCTCAACCAGCTTCATCAAGGGCACCGGGTTGAAGAAATGGATGCCGATGAAACGCTGGGGATCGGGCGAGGACACGGCCATGCGCGTGATCGGGATGGATGAGGTGTTCGACGCCATCACCGCGTGTGCAGCAAGATGCTTTCCGGCTGATTCAAAAATCTTGTGCTTGATGTCTTCACGCTCGGTCGCAGCTTCGATCACCAGATCGGCTTCGGCAAGGGCAGCGTGATCGGAAAAGCTGTGAAGGTTGGCAACGGTGGATGCGGCCAGCGCGGCGTCGATCTTGCCCTTCTCAACCAGTTTGGCGAGGCCCTTGGCGATCTTGTCGCGCGCCTTGTCAGCCAGTTCGATTGTCACGTCGCCGAGCAAGACTTTCATGCCCGCTTGCGCCGAAACTTGCGCGATGCCCGCGCCCATCTGGCCTGCGCCGATGACTGCAACCGTCTTGATCATGGAAATATCCCCGTCATGCCTTGCTAATGCGGGCTGACTAGCGGGGGTGGGAAGCGGAGTCTACCTGCCCCAATCAAGAGGCTTGGTGCGTTAGCGCGATGCGCCCGGCACCCATAGCGGATCGTTGCCGGCATTGGTCGCGCGGGCCAGAACGAACAGATAATCGGATAACCGATTGAGGTAGGCCAGCGCCTGCGGATTGACTGGCTCTACATTGTCCAGTTCAACCGCAGCGCGTTCTGCGCGGCGCACTGTGGCACGAGCGACGTGGATGCGCGCAGCCGCCTCAGATCCGCCCGGCAAGATAAAGCTGGTGAGCGCAGGCAGGTTCTCGTTCAGCGCGTCAATCGCGGTTTCAAGCCAATCAGTCTGTGATGCGACCATGCGCAGGACCATTTCCGATGGCGCGAAGTCATCGCCGGGCGTGGCCAGATCAGCGCCCAGATCGAACAGGTCATTCTGGATGCGCTGAAGATCGCGTGCGGTCTGTTCCGTTGCGACAACGACGGCCAAGCCAATTGCGCTGTTGGCCTCGTCCACTTCGCCGATGGCCTGCATCCGCGCATCAAATTTTGTCCGGCGCGAACCATCGACAAGGCCTGTTGTGCCATCATCGCCGGTGCGGGTGTAGATTTTGTTGAGTTTTACCATTGGCGGATACTGCGCTGTTTAGCGCGAAACGGCCATGAGGATAACCACTGCCAGCACGGCCAGACCCTGAAACTTGATGCGGTTGAACATCATCTTGTTCTGCAGAATCTGCATATCCGTGGCACCCTTGGCCGGGTCGCTGTTCAGGTCAGCCTCGGTTGTTTTCAAAAACGCAACGATCCCGCGCACAAGCGAGATGACCGTCATGCCGACGAGAACGATGATCAGCGGGATCAGAAAATAGTTCATGGCTGCAGAGTTAGTGCGTCCGAAAGGGAAATGCCAGTGTCAAAGAGGGCAGCGCGCACTTGTGCCGCCACAGCGCGGCCATCCTCTCCGGCAAGACGACGGTCGGCCAAGGCGGGGGCATCGCGGCGCTTGGCCAATTTGCGTCCACCGGCTTCGACCAGAACCGGATGATGATGCCACACCGGTACTGGTAACTGGAGCAAGTGTTGAAGCAGGCGATGCACATGGCTGGCGTGGAACAGATCCACACCGCGCGTTACGTGAGTCACGCCGTCTGCGGCATCATCCAGCGTGGCGGCCAAGTGATAGCTGGCAGGCGCGTCCTTGCGCCACAGCACCACATCGCCGAACAATTCGGGCCGCGCCGGTTGCGCGCCGCGCCGTTCATCGGTCCATGTCAGCGGCCCTGCCAGCGCGGTGGCCCGTTCCATGTCCAATCGCCACGCGACCTCAGCCCCGGATGCGGGGCCTTGGCGCAAGCAGGTGCCGGGGTAGAGCGGACCGTCTGGCCCTTGGGTAGCGGCTGCGGCGGTTATTTCCGCGCGGGTGCAGGTGCAGGGATAGAGCAAGCCCATCGCGCGCAAGCGGTCGGCGGCGGCGCGGTAGCTATCGATGCGCTGCGATTGCGGCGGCACTTCGCGGTAAGCAAGGCCGAGCCATTTCAGATCAGCGCGGAAATCGTCGGCAAGTTCGGGCCGTGATCGTGTGCCGTCGATGTCTTCGATTCGCAGCAGAAATTCCCCGCCATCGCGTTTGGCGCGGTCATGGGCGACAATTGCGGAAAAGGCGTGGCCCAGATGGAGCGAGCCGTTGGGGCTGGGGGCAAAGCGCGTGATGGTCATGCGCTGAACAGTCTAGCGGGTGGGCCAGAAAAGACAAAACGGCCATCCCGCCGGGATAGCCGCTTTTGTCGGTATACTCGCGTTATTCCCGAACCAGCTCAGGCGAGCGTGGCGGTGAACATCATGCCGCTGAGTCCAGCAGCCAAGATGATCGGGAGCGCGGCAGTGATAAAACTACGCATGGGTGTTCCTCCTGTTGGGTTCACCTTTGCAAGCATCCTCTCAGTTCGACATGTCCGGCAGGGTGGGCTGGAAGTATCAGAACCGGGACTGCAAATACGCTGAATGACGTATGCTGCAAGTGCGAACGGGGCGCAGACAGTTGCATGTAACGCAACTGTCACATTTGCGCACCCATCTGGACAGAAACCGCCCTTGTCCCTATCGGCACACCATGAGCATTCAGCCTTCAGAATCGATCCTCATTGTCGACTTCGGCAGCCAGGTAACCCAGCTAATTGCGCGGCGTGTGCGCGAGGCGGGGGTCTATTCCGAGATCGCGCCTTACACGCAGGCAGAAGCGGCGTTCCACCGGATGAAGCCCACTGGCATCATCTTGTCAGGATCGCCCGCCAGCGTGCCCGCCGACGGTTCTCCGCGCGCACCGCAAGTGCTGTTTGACAGCGGCTTGCCGATACTGGGCATCTGCTACGGCCAGCAAGTGATGAGCGAGCAGCTTGGCGGCAAAGTGGAACCGGGAGATTCGGGCGAATTTGGTCGCGCGTTCCTCACCGTCACTGAACCTTGCGTGCTGTTCGACGGTCTTTGGGCCGTGGGTGATCGCCATCAGGTGTGGATGAGCCACGGTGACAAGGTCACGCAATTCGCGCCGGGCTTCCGCATCGTCGCGGTTTCCGACGGTGCACCGTTTGCGGTGATCGCGAACGATGAAAAGAAGTATTACGGCACACAGTTCCACCCCGAAGTGGTCCACACTCCCGATGGCGGCAAGCTGATTGCCAACTTCGTGCGCCATGTGTGCGGCTGTACCGGCGAATGGACGATGGCGGAATTCCGCAAGACCAAGATTGCCGAAATCCGCGAACAAGTGGGCACCAGCCGCGTGATTTGCGGCCTGTCAGGCGGCGTTGATTCGGCTGTGGCGGCGGTGCTGATCCACGAAGCCATCGGCGACCAGCTAACCTGCGTGTTCGTCGATCACGGGTTGATGCGCATGGGTGAGGCTGAGCAAGTCGTCAGCCTGTTCCGCAATCATTACAACATTCCGCTGGTGCACAAGGACGTATCGCCGCTGTTCCTTGGCGGCCTTGCCGGCGTCACCGACCCCGAAGCCAAGCGCAAGTTCATCGGCAAGACCTTCATCGATGTGTTCGAAGCCGAAGCCAAGCAAGTTGGCGGCGCAGACTTCCTTGCGCAGGGCACGCTTTACCCGGACGTGATCGAATCGGTCAGCTTCACCGGCGGGCCGTCAGTCACGATCAAGAGCCACCACAATGTGGGCGGTCTGCCTGAACGCATGAACATGAAGCTGGTCGAACCGCTTCGCGAACTGTTCAAGGACGAAGTCCGCGCGCTGGGCCGTGAACTGGGCCTGCCCGATGTGTTCGTGGGCCGCCACCCGTTCCCCGGACCCGGCCTTGCCATCCGCATCCCCGGCGAAGTGACCAAGGAACGCTGCGACATCTTGCGCAAGGCGGACGCGGTGTACCTCGAAGAAATCCGCAACGCCGGGCTTTACGATGCGATCTGGCAGGCGTTTGCCGTGCTGCTGCCGGTGAAGACTGTGGGCGTCATGGGCGATTTCCGCACATACGATTACGTCTGTGCGCTGCGCGCCGTCACCAGCACCGATGGCATGACCGCCGACATCTACCCGTTCGACGCTGCCTTCCTCGCCCGCGTGGCAACGCGGATCGTGAACGAGGTCAAAGGCATCAACCGCGTGGTCTATGACTACACAAGCAAGCCGCCGGGCACGATTGAGTGGGAATGACCCGGCAACACCGGATCAAACCCAATCACCTTTTACCAAAGCTTGCGCAAGGGTTCTGAGCCGTCCCAGTCTTTGCCCGCGTCCTTGATCATTTGAAAGATGCCATCGGCGCCGGTCATGTTCTGGAGCAGTTCGATCACGTGTCCCGGGCCTTGACCAGCATCGACGTAAATCACCGATCCGTCTTCACCGACGGTGCCTTCGACGAGGATTTCCGCGCCTGCTTCGGCGCATGCCGCGCGCGCTTCGTCGATGGAATCCACGAAGATGCAGATGTGGTGGAGACGGTCGGTTACTGCGTATTCACCGCTGTAGATTGATGGTTCGGCATTTTCGGGCCGGATCAGTTCGATCTGGACATCGCCCCAATAAGCGATGGCGATGGAGAATACCGCGCTGCTGGGCACGCCCTTATATTTGCAATCACCGAGCGCGACGTTCTCCATCAGGTAGAACGGGCCGACGCCCATGGTTTGCGTCCAGTATTTCACTGCCGCATCAAAATCTTGCGGCAGATACGCGAGCTGGCCTACTGGGCCGAGTTGAGTGATCTTGCGGGTCATGCGAACAGGCCTTCCGGAGCTTCGAGCAGTCCCTTGAGGGTTTGCAGGAATTGCGCCCCCGCAGCGCCATCAATGGCGCGGTGATCGACCGAGAGGGTGAACGAAATGCGGCTTTCGAACGCGATATCGCCGTTCTCTGCCTCAACCGCGACGCGGTTCAGACCGCCGACCGCAAGGATCGCGCCCTGTGGCGGGTTGATGATCGCATCGAAGTTCTCGATCCCGAACATGCCGAGGTTGGAGACGGAGAACGTGCCGCCGTCCATGTCCTCATAACCCAGCTTGCCCGCCTGCGCCTTGTCAATCAGCGCGCGGGTGGTCGCCGCGATCTGGGCGATGTGCATGCGGTCTGCTTGCCGCACGATGGGAGTGACTAGGCCCGTGGGGCTGGCAACAGCGATGGAAACTTCGGCATGGGGGAACTTGTGCACAGTATCGCCGTGGACTTGCACGTTGACATCAGGATGCTTGACCAGCGCCAATGCCACCGCCTTGACGATATAGTCGTTGATCGAGGCTTTGGTGCCGAGCACCACATTGGCGGTCTTGCGCAGTGCGATCAGGTCATCCACCCGCGCGGAATTGCGCAAATAGAAGTGCGGGATGGTCTGCTTGGCTTCGGTCAGGCGCTTGGCCACGACCTTGCGGATTTTGTCGAACGGCTGAACGACTACGCCATTGGCGACGAGTTCGAACGGCGCGCCGAACGACACCGCGCCTGCCGCAGTGGTCGGCTTGACCAGCGCAAGCACGTCGGCCTTGGAGATGCGGCCGCGCGGACCGGTGCCGGTGATGGAACCCAACGCAATGCCGTGATGCGCGGCGATACGGCGGGCGAGCGGCGAAGCGAAGGCTTCCGGGCTGTCTTCCACCAGCGCGGCGGTGCCGTGGTAGCTGGCGGCCGTTTCCGGACGCAGGGCCTGAACCACATCCTGATAGGTGATGCGGCCATTGCGGCCCGAACCGGCGATGGGTTCGATATCAACGCCTTCGGCTTCGGCAAGCTTCAACGCTTCCGGGCTGATCGCGCGATTGGTGACAATCTTTTTGGGTGCGCGGGCTGGTGCCGCTGCCACGGGGGCAGGGGCCGCCACGGGAGCAGGTGCAGGCGCGCTGCCGCTACCGGACTTGGCCGCGACCGAGGTTTCGGCTGGCTTGAACCCGGCGATGAAGGCGTCGATTTCCGAATCGGGCGTATCGGCATCGGCAAACACGCCAAGCAGCGCGCCCACGGGGTAGGCCTCTTCGCCAGCCGGGGTCAGCATGCGTTTGAGGACGGCGTCGTATTCGGCCTCAACCTCGTTGGTGATCTTGGCGGTTTCGATCAGGCAAAGGATCTGGCCTCGGGTAAAGGCGTCACCTTCTTTGACCATCCATTCGGCGATGGTGCCTTCGGTCATTTCGATGCCCCATTTGGGCATGCAGAACGGGCGGATATTGGCCATGTCGCGGCTCCTCAGCGGTAGCTAAGAACCTTGCGCACCGCCGCTTCGATCTTGTCGACCGAAGGGAGGTAGGCAGATTCCAGCTCGCGCGCGAATGGGACGGGGGTGTGTGGTGGGGTAACCGCCAGAGGCGGAGCCTTGAGCGAGGCGAAGGCTTTCTCTGCGACCAGCGCGCAGATATCGCCAGCCAAGCTGCAACGCGGCGGGGCTTCATCAACGATGATAAAGCGACCGGTAACTTCGACCGAATCGAGAATGGCTTCTTCGTCGAGCGGGCTGGTGGTGCGAAGATCGATCACATCACAACCGATACCCTCGGCTGCCAGTTTGTCCGCAGCAGCTTCGCAGAAGCCAAGCAGCAGCCCGGTCGAGACGATGGTCACGTCCTGCCCTGCGCGTGACAGGCGGGCGTGGCCGAACGGGATCATGTATTCAGGATCGTCGGGCACTTCGCCGCTCATCCCGTAAAGTGCCTTGTGTTCAAGGAAGATCACCGGATCATCGTCGCGGATGGCGGTGCGCAACAGGCCTTTGACGTCAGCAGGCGTGCTGGGCATGACAACCTTGAGGCCGGGCATGCCGGTAAGCATCTGATGCACCGCCTGGCTGTGCTGTGCCGCCGCGTTATAGCCAGCGCCATAAGCCATGCGGATCACCGCCGGGCATTTGGTCTTGCCGCCGAACATGTAGCGGAACTTGGCGAGCTGGTTCCAGATTTGGTCGAGCGAGACGCCGATGAAATCGGCAAACATCAGTTCTGCAATCGGGCGTTTGCCCGAAAGCGCAAGACCAGCCGCCGCGCCCATGATCGCGCTTTCCGAGATCGGCGTATCGATCACGCGGTCTGCGCCGAATTTGCCGAACAGGCCGGTCGAGGTCGACCAGATGCCGCCGATCGCTTCGGGTCCGCCGGGCGTGCCCATGCCGCCAACAATATCTTCACCCAGCATGACGACGTTTTCGTCGCGGGCCATTTCTTCTGCGATCGTCGAGACGACGGCATCGCGGTACATCATTTTAGCCATTTGTCCGCTCCCCGGCTCAGTACGAGATATAGACGTCGGTCAGGACGTCTTCGGCGGTGGGCCGGTCAGCGGCCTTGGCCTGTGCCACGGATTCTTCGATAACGGCGAGCACTTCGGCATCGAGCGCATCAAGATCGGCGTGCTCTAGCAGGCCTGCATCGGTCACGTTCTTGCGGAAGTTCTTGAGGCAATCGCGGAATTCGCGAATGCGGTCGAGTTCACCGGGGCCGCGATATCGCTGCGGATCGCCTTCGAAGTGGCCGAAGAAGCGTTCGGTATCGAATTCAACCGCTGCCGGGCCATTGCCGGGCACGCGGACATATTCGAGCACTTCGCGCATGGTTTCGAACACCGAGAAGAAGTCGGTGCCATCGCCGCGCCACACCTTCATACCGAACGCTTCGGCGCGGCTGGCGATATCGCGCTGCGTGCCGACCGCGTATTCAAAGCCGGTGTGTTCGGAATAGTGGTTGTTTTCGAACACAAAGATCGTCGCGGCCTTGGTGACCACGGCCATGTTCATCGCTTCGAATGTGGTGCCTTGGTTGCACGCGCCATCGCCGGAAAAGGTGATCGCGACATGGCCCTTGCCATCAATCTTGCAGGCAATGCCCGCGCCCACCGCGATGGGTGAGCCTGCGCCCACGATGCCGTTGGCGCCCAGCATGCCCTTGTCGATGTCGGCGATGTGCATCGATCCGCCCTTGCCTTTGCAAAGACCTTCACGGCTGCCCCAGATTTCCTTCATCATCCCATTCACATCACAGCCCTTGGCAAGGCAGTGGCCGTGGCCGCGATGGGTGGAGACGATCTTGTCTTCGACCGAAAGGTGTTCGCACACGCCCACGGCGACAGCTTCCTGTCCGCAATACAAATGCGTGAACCCGGCGATTTCACCGGTCTGAATATCGGTATGAAGGCGTTCCTCGAATTCGCGGATCACCTTCATCTGGCGGTAAGCGCGCAATAGCGCCTCGCGGCTCAGCTGCATCCTGTCAGTTCCCTTGCATTATAGTTCATTACAGGCCGAGCACAGTGCGAGCGATGATGCCTGACTGCACTTCGTTGGTTCCGCCGAAAATTGTCCACGCACGGCTGTTCAGATAGCGGGCCGAGGCAACTTGCGCTGCTTTGGAATGCACCGGCGCGGGGGCATTGTCGCCATAGAATGGGCGCGCGAATTCAAGCTGCAGGCCTGTTGCGCCATAGAGATCCACCGCCAGCAGATCGACATCCTGCCGCAAGTTCGAAGCGAGCAGCTTGCATAGCGACGTTTGCGGACCGGGCGCACGGCCCTTGGCCACTTCGGACAGGATTTTGAGTTCGATCATTTCCAAGGATTGGATGCCGAGACGCACTTTGGCGGTGCGGCGCTTCCAGTCGGGATCATTGGCCAGCAAACCGCCACGGCCATCAGGTTCATCGCCCGCTGCCTGTTCGATTTGGTTGAGATCGTATTCAAGCTTGGGCGAATGGCATGATCCGCCGCGTTCGTTTTCGAGCAGGAACTTGGCCAGCTTCCAGCCATCGCCTTCCTCTGCGACGCGATCTTCGACCGGCACGATCACATCTTCAAGGAAAACCTGATTGACTTCGTGATCCCCCGCCAGCGTAAGCAGCGGGCGGACCGAGATGCCGGGCTGGTTCATATCGACCAGCAGGAACGAGATGCCCGCCTGCTTTTTGCCAGCGGTATCGGTGCGGACCAGCGCGAACATCTTGTTGGCCCAATGCGCGTGGGTGGTCCAGATCTTCGAGCCGTTAAGCGTGTAATGCGTGCCGTCATCCGACAGCACAGCGCGGCATTGCAGGCTGGCAAGGTCCGATCCACTGCCCGGTTCGGAGAAGCCCTGACACCAGTAATCTTCGCCCGACAGGATGCTTGGCAGGTACTTTGCCTTCTGTTCGGGCGTGCCGAAGGTGTAAATCACCGGGGCCACCAGCTTGAGGCCAAGAACGGTCAGGTTGGGCGCGCCAGCCAGCGCGCATTCCTTTTCGAAGATGTACCGCTGTACCGGGCTCCAGCCCGTGCCGCCAACGCTTTTGGGCCATTGATAGCCGAGCCACCCCTGCTCGTTGAGGATCGCATTCCACCGCTGGCCGATATCAGGCTCGACAAATACGGTTGGCGAAGCGGCAGCGCCGTCTTTGATTTCAGGCGGCAATTTGGCCGCGAGAAACGCGCGCACTTCGTCCTGGAATGCCAGATCTTCGGGAGAAAGGTTGATATCCATTGGTTCTATCAGCGTTCGAGGATGGTCACGGCCGAAACGCCCGGCGCGCCATAAACATGGGTGAAAGCAGTCTTGGGATTGCCAGCAACTTGGCGGCCGCCTCCATCGCCGCGCAACTGCACGACGTTTTCGTAAACCTGGCGCAGACCTGAAGCGCCGATGGGTTCACCGCAGGCAAGGCAGCCACCATCGGTGTTGACCGGCAATTTGCCGCCGATCTCGGTCAGTCCTTCGGCCAGCCAACGTTCCTGATCGCCGTCCGGGCAGAAGCCGTTTTCGGCCATGTGCATGATTTCAGCGCCCGCTTCGGTATCCTGAAGCTGCGCGACGTCAATGTCTTCAGGCCCGATCCCGGCCAAACGGAAGGCATCGGCACTGGCTATGCGAGTGGCTGTGGCTTTGCCGCCGCCGATGTCGATCGATGGAGCGAACACTTCGAAACTGCCCGGCGGGCGGGTGCGCATCGCAGCTGCTTTCAAACGGATCAACGGCTTGCCCAGTTCACGCGCCTTCTTTTCGCTGGCAAGGATCAGCGCGACGCCGCCCTCTGCCGGAGAACAGAACATATATTTGGTATAAGGGTCTGACACCAAGGGCGCATCGAGGATGGTCTGGATATCAACCGGTTCGCGCCGCCATGCGTGGGGCGCGTGGACAGCGTTGCGGAAGGCCTTGTTGGCAACACGCGCCAGCGACGTGTTGCTGATGCCATATTCATGCATGTAGCGCGTGATCTTGTTCGCAAAAAACTGCGTGGTGATCATGTATCCTGCATCGCCGTACCATTCGGGCAAGTTGTATTCGGAGGGCAAGGCGTTGAACGCACCGCGCGGGTGCTTGTCGAAGCCAACCGCCATTCCGATATCAAATTCGCCCGATTTGATCGCCATTTGTGCCGAAAACAGCGCCGATCCGCCCGCAGCGCAGCCATTGCGCACGTTGATGAATTGGACACCGGTCAGGCCCAACCGCTCAACCATCGTATCAGGATTGCCCGCCGAATCCGAGCCGCCATAAGCAAACTGCACTTCGGGCCATTCGATTCCGGCATCGGCCAGCGCGGCGCGCACAGCGAATACGCCTTGATCAAGGCCAGAAAGACCATCGGTCCGGCCGAATCGGTGAATGCCCACGCCAACAATGCAGACATCGCCATTTGAACCAAGGCCACTCATGCTGCGGTACTCTCGATTGGCTGGAAAGCGTAGATCAGGACAGGCTGTGCCGCATCGGGATCCAGCGGGATCAGGATCATTTCCAGCGCCATGCCGATCTTGATTGCGTCAAATTCGACATTGGCAAGGCGCGCTTCGACAATGACCTGGCCCGGCAGTTCGACATAGCCGACCGGCCAAGGGCGGAATGCTTCTGGCCCGGCATAGGGCGGGGATTTTGGCCGATAACGCTGGATGGTGAAGGACCACAGCGTGCCCGTGCGCGAAAGTGGCAAGGGCGCAAAGCGGTCACCGGGGGGGCACGGAAAGACGATCCGCCCGCTGTCACGGTCTTGCCCGCCAATCAGCCGAGGCTGGGCTTCGTTGGTAAACAATCCGTCTGCAATGGCTTGCCCGGTGACTTGCATTACTCTCCCGATCAGGTGCGATTCTTTATCCGTCCCCTTAAGCCACCTCGAATGCCACTTTGCCGACTCTGCAAAACGCTAGGGTTGTCGCTTTTACCAGTATGGCCGATGGAGAAGACGAAGGGTAATCTGCAATGCCAGCGACACGCGAGACGAGTACGATCAAGCGCCCGCAGTTGGGCTGGACTTTGCTGGAAACCCCGCGCTTCATGGCCGAGGCGGCAATGCTGGCCATGGCATGGCCGACGCTGACCAAGGCACCGGCAGGCGATGGTCACCCGGTAATGGTGCTGCCAGGGTTTGCCACCAGCGATGCGATGACCGTGCTTTTGCGAAAACTTCTCACGAAACTCGGCTACCAAGTGTTCCCTTGGGACCTCGGCTGGAACCTTGATCAACATTCAGCAGGTGAGAATGGTGAGCATCTGGCCGCAAAGATCGAAGGTATTGCCGCCGCCACTGGCCGCAAAGTGAGCCTTGTCGGGTGGAGCCTTGGCGGGGTGATTGCGCGTGAGGCGGCGCGCCGTGATCATGGTGCCCTTCGCCAGATTGTGACGCTGGGCAGCCCGTTTACCGGCAATCCGCACGCGACCAATCTGACCGCGCTGTACGAACTGCTGACCGGCAACAAGGCTGGTTCGGATCAATCGACCAAGCGATACGGCGAGGGACACTACGTTCTGCCCGTGCCTTCGACCGCGATTTTTTCGCGCAGTGACGGCATCACTGCCTGGGAAAACTGTGTGAGCGAAACCGACGCGCAGACCGAGAACATTGAAGTACATTCAAGCCACTTTGGCTTCGTATCCAACCCGGCGGTGTTCTGGGCAGTGGCTGACCGGCTTGCCTTGCCCGACGGGCAATGGGCAAAGTTTACGCGGACGGGGCCGTTCGCCGGGTTTTACCCCTGATCGAGGGTGAGCACCGGGAATTGGCGCTTACCCTCACCACGTTGGTGGGGGCGGCCTCAGCCCCTGCCATACAGTTCTTTGCGCGCGCTCTGCCGTTCAAGGTCCAGCGCCATGATCGCAATATCGTGCAATTCGCCTGAGGCATCGCGAACATGATCGCGAAGTAGGGCTTCGGGTAGAAAACCGAGTTCTTCAAACACCTTAAGTGCCGCGCCCTGATCGGGAGTAAGGCGGGCAGTCAGTTTCGAAACGCCATCGGACATCGCCATGACAATGCATTCCTGCGCCAGAACGTGACCAAGGCCGGTGCCGCGCATATTTGTTGAGACCAGCATGCGGATATCGGCAACGTGTGGGGACCAGCTTAATTCATCGCGGACGAGCGCCGTGCAGCCGACCATGTGATCGCCATCAAGCGCCATCAGGCTGCGGATCTGGCCGCGTTCTACTTGATCGATCCACGCAGCGATTACCTTTGGATTGCGGATGTCGCGCATAAGGAAAAGCAAGTCGTGCGGTGCCAGCGCCTCTGCAAAGGCGTGCAGCGCGTCTGCATCGCTGCGTTCTAGCAGGCGCAGACGAATGGTGCGCGCGCCTGCTTTCACGGTGCGGGGATATGTTGGGGAATCAGGCATTACACGGACCTTTTGCCAAGCCATTCATCGATCAGCGGCCACAATCGGCGCAGTGCTGCGGGTCCGGCCACGAGGCTGACGTGGCCGCCCTTCGAAATGATCTCTTCATAATCGGGGGTAGATGTCAGGTCCTTGAGCGGCTGGGTCGCTTCATGGCTGACGATATGATCATGCTTTGCCACGATGTTGAGGATCGGGACCGCAATATGGGCAAGGAGCGCCTTGCGTCCGGCGATTTCAAGAGTGCCGACGGTAAGCGCGTTTTCCCACATCAGCAGCTTGATCTGTTCGCGGAAGTATTCCCCCGGCACGGGCAGTGTCTCGGCCGCCCAGCGATCGAACATGCGATAGGATTGAACGAATTCGTCATTCCACATGTTGGTCCATAGGGTCATCTTGCCCGCAGTGCGGTTGGCAGGGCGGGCCAGATCAAATGCGCCCAGCATCAGTTCGGGTGGAATAATGCCAAGATGGTCAACCACTTCATCGATATCGAAGTGTCGCTTGTCGGCCCACTTCTGAAACAAGTGCATGTGGGTGAAATCAACAGGCGTTGCAAAGAGCATCAAATTGCGCACACCGCTGTCGGGATAGAGGCTTGCATGGATTGTGGCGAGCGTACCGCCCATGCAGTATCCAGCAAGCGTGACCTCGGTTTCCCCTGTGATCTCAGCAATTTTTGCCAGCGAATCCGGGATGAACCGATTGACATAATCGGTGATGGCCAGGTGCGCTTCGTCGCGGCGCGGGGGCGCCCAATCAAGATTGAACACGTCATAACCGCGCCCCAGCAGATATTCGACCATTGACTGGCCCGGCGCCAGATCGAAGATATACCCCTTGTTGGACGGCGGCGAGACAATCAGCAACGGCAGGCGATAGATCTCGTCGACCACCGGGCGGTAGCGATAAAGCTGCGCGGTGCCTTCGCGGTGGACGAGTTCCTTTCCCATGGCGCCGACTTCAGGCCTGCCAGCGGTGAGGAAGTCGAGGCCCTTGATGTTGCGTTTGAAGGCGCGATCAACGTCGCGGCGAACACGGTCGGCAATCGCATCGGCGGAAGCCTGATCGTCTGCAAGCTGAACCTTGGTATTATCGCTCATGTCTTGGCTTTGGGTGGCTGCTTGGTCCGGCGTGGTTCAGCTACGGGGGGGACGGCGGCGGACTTGCTGGCCAGCGCCTCGATTGCAAGGCGCACGCGGTCGATCGAATCCTCAAGCCCGTCAAGCCGTTCGGCCAAGGCCTCGACTTGCGCCTTGCTGGGCAGATTGAGGTTCTTGAGCAGGGTTTCCATTTGGTCGGCAATAGCGCGCTGGGCGACCATCTGGACCTTGGTAGCCTGGCCCATGAAGGCGCTGAACTGATCGTTTTCGGTCATCTTGCCTGACCAGGTATTGACCTCCTGCTCCCATTTCTGGACCATTTGTTGCCACTGCGCGAGGGGATCAAAGGGGGTCTGGCTCATGCGGCAGGTCTTTCCTACTGGGATATCAAGTGTGTTGGAACATCAGGTGGCCAGCGAGATGTAGCCGAGCTGCGCTGCTTTGAAGACCGTCTGGCTGCGGTTGACCGCGTTCAGCTTCATCGAGGCGTTATGGATGTGAAAGCGCACGGTGGCGCGGCTGCGGCTCATGATCATCGAGATTTCGAGGTCGGTCTTGCCGATGGCGGCCCAGCGTAAACATTCCACTTCGCGTTTGGACAGGCGTGACCCCGAAGGCAGGGCTTGGGCTGAACCCATGGCGTGAACGTAGCTGGCGATGAACGTGCGCGCATAGATGCCCAGCGCATCCCCGATTTCAAGGAAGACGTCATCCAGTTCGGTGATGTCGGAATCAAGCGGGTTGAAGCTGACCGCGCCGATCTGCCCAAACGGCAGATGCACTGGTACAACGATGGCGCTGCGAGTCATTGCGCGGGTTTCAAAGTTGGTCAGGTCAATGGCCGTCAGGTAGTGATTCGGCTGGCGTGTGTGAAAGCCGCTGGCATTTGCCCAAAACGGTTCGCTTTCAAACCGGCAAGCCGATGTGATCGGCGAATCAAGTGCGATTCGCGAATTGCGCCACCAAACTTTTTCATCGTTCCACCCGAACACGTCGCGCGCCAAAATGTTGCCATCGGCATCAACCGGTGTGCGTTTATCGGCGATATCGTGAGCAGGCGCGGGGCGCAGGCCTGATGCCATCGCGATTTTGTGAAGTTCTTCGGCCGCACGACGCACGTCCTTGGGACCTACGATCCGGACCGCGTCGATGGATTCGACCGAAAGTTGCACAAACCTCTCCTGTTCTTATAGCCTTACTCATACCGGTCGCGGGCTCGCTAAACAACGACGCGATTAGCAAAACGGCCTAGTCTTTTGCGCAGCGTGGCGGCACCTTGGACAGTGGTAGAGGTTGCCTCCAAGGAGAGGTACGTGAATTTCGACCTGAACGAAGACGAAGAAATGCTCAAGGCTTTGGCCGAACGCTTCGTTGCCGACCATTATGATTTTGATTCCCGCAAAGCCTATCTTGAAGGTGAGCATGGTTATTCGCCCAAAATGTGGGCGTTGCTCGCAGAACTGGGCCTGATCGCAGCGCCGCTGTCGGAAGATTGCGGCGGCATGGCGCTTGACGCCACGGCCATTGCCACGGTGTTCGAAGCTCTCGGCAAGGGACTGGTCATTGAACCCTTGATCGAAAACGTGATGACCGCGGCGCGGCTGCTCGAACGAGTGGCGCCTGATGAGATCAAAGCTGTGTGGATGGATGCGCTGGCGATGGGCCGTCGCCGCCTCGCACTGGCCCACGCAGAACATGGCGCGCGCGGTGGCCGAACGTTTGTGGAAACCAGCGCCAACGCGAATGGCGCGCTGACCGGGGCCAAGTCTTGCGTGCCGGCCGGCGCCGGAGTGGATGGCTATATCGTCTCGGTGCGTGAATCAGGCACGGCCACCAGTGCTGATGGCGTTGCGCTGTACCTTGTTGCCGCCGATGCGCCGGGGCTTTCCGTCAATCCTTGGCGCATGGCCGATGGATCGGTTGCGGTATCTCTCACGCTGGCCGCCGTGCCCGCAACCCGGCTGGGTGGATCGCTGGACGATCTTGCCGAAAATGACCTGCTGGCCTCGCTTGCCCGATCGGCTGAGGCGCTGGGTATCATGCAGCACTTGTTTGACGGCACAATCGAGTATCTGCGAACGCGCGAACAGTTCGGCACCAGGCTGGGCAGCTTCCAAGCGATCCAGCACCGCATGGCAGCGCAATATGCGGTGATCGAACAGGCGCGTGCGCTCCTCAACCTTGCCATCGTATCGGCAGGGTCAGATCGCTTTGCATCTGCTGTCTATGGACTGCGCGCGTTCATCGCGCCTGCTGCAGTTGAACTGGGGCACGAGGCGATCCAGTTCCATGGCGGCATGGGCGTGACCGACGAATTGTTCATCGGCCACGGCCACAAGCGCCTTCTGGTGCTTTCACGCTGGCCCGATGATCCGCAAGTTGCGCTGGATCGCTTCGCCGAAGTGACCTGACGCGCTTTTCCCGTTGCCCCCCGCAGCAAGTCGCTGCGGGGGCCGGGGACATCCTCACGATTTAGAGGGACGATCCTTCAGCCAGCCGATCCCGCGCCGGAGGAGTTCGTAGAACACTGGCAAGTCCCATGCGCAGCGGTCAACCGTAGGCCACCAGTCGAGCATGGGCTGCAGGTCGTAGTGACCGCGACAGTGGCCCAGCGTGTTGTAAAGCACAGCGCCAGCGCCATGGCTTTTGAGATACATCACCGGCTGCGCGCCCAGCGCGTCTGCCGCCTCGACAAAGCCGGTGCCCTCAACAGTGCATTCGGTTTCGAGCAGGACATGCAAGTGCCCGTGGCACTCCATGTGATACAACTCGTCCGTCGTTTCGAACGGTTCAATGCCCTTGGTCAGCGCGTGATCGGGATCAGCCACGGTGACGGTGTAGGGCGCGATTGGGGGATGGCTGAGGAACTGGCTGCCGAGCAGGTCCATCATCAGCGGTGCCCAGCGCGGCGCGTCCCACAAACCGGCGTTGGGGCCTTCGGACAGCAGGCGCAGCACAGAATTGGTGCCGTGGAGCGCATACCAGCGCCCGCCGCTTTGCAGCCACGTGCGCAAGGCTTCCTGCGCGGCAAGCGATGGCGTGACATCGCACGTGTACGTGATGACGATGTCTGCCGCTTCGATAGCGGCGATATTCTCGTAATCTTCGAACACGCGCGTGCGCACGGCAGGATCTTCGGCCAGCAACTTGAGCAGTTCAAGCCGTGCGAAGTCCATGTCGTGCCACACGCCGCCGCAGATCAGCACGCAATTGATGCGGGGGGGATTTGTCTGCCCCAAAGCCTCTTCGCTCATTCAGGGGTTCCTGCGTTCAGGTACTTGTCGAGCGTCTGGTGGAACTGGCGGATACGGATTTCCTGATAATCGCCCAGATTGACCAGTCCGTTCTTCGAGGCGTGAAGGCCTTCCTGCACATAGGGCAAGTTGTCCACATCCTGTTCGAAGACATGGCCCAGCACGCCGAGTTCAGGCGCATCGGTCCATTTCTGTTCGTTGGTCAGCAGCTTCATCGGCACGCCATGCGGCATCGGATCGCCCTTTTTGACGCGGGCAAGGATGCGCACTTCCATCAGGCAGGTGTCAGGCGTTTTTCCGGGGCGCCAGCGATAGACGATGTTGGGCATGAACCCGCCCCACGGCGCGAAGTTGGGGAACACGTTGTAGACAAGACCGTCGAGCAGTTCGGCGTCGGTCGCGTGATCGTGATCATAGCCGGTTTGCGCGGTGTAGCCTGCACGCATGGCGGCACCCAATGCGGCGCGCGCGGTCATGCCTTCGGGCACAGTCACCGCGAAGGGATCAGCACCCTCATAGTTGTCGCCCGAACGGCCATTGTATTTGACGAACTCGTCCACGATCCATTGCTGGGTCTTGCCCTCGGGATCAACGTGCGGGCTCATCACGCCGAACGGGGTGTGATTGACGTTCACGTGATCGCCATAAATCCAGTAGGCGGCGTTGGCATCGCCAGTGAATGGCAGCAATTGCGGGTGCGTGACGACGGTGTGCCACGCTTCCATGAACGCCTCAGCCGTGACTTTCCAGTTGGCCTTCATTTCCTTGGCCACCCAGATCACCGTGGTGCATTCCTCGTGCCGCCAGCGTTTGAAGAATTCGGGAAGCGGGGCGAGATACTCTTCGAGCGTGGGGCCACCGGCCTCTTCACGCAGAAAGATATAACCGCCCCAGCGGCCGACTTCGGCTTCGGGCAGGGCCAGGTTTTCGGCCTGCAAGTGCTTGAAATCCCAAGAACATGGCATCGAATCAAAGCTGCCGTCCTTGTTCCAGGCAAAGCCGTGGAACGGGCACACGAACTTGTCGGCGCTGCCATCTTCGGTGCGCAGCTTGCGCCCGCGGTGCAGGCAGACGTTGTGCATCGCCTTGACGCTGCCGTCTTCCTGGCGGCTGATCAGCCATGACCGGCCAGCGTTTTCGAATACGGTGTAGTCACCCGCTTCGGGAATGTCTTCTTCGCGCGCGGCGAACTGCCAGACGTGGGGCCACATCTTTTCGCGCTCCAGCCGGGCGAAGTCTTCGCTGGTGTAGCGCGTCGCGGCGAGGGGTTCGGACCCGCGATATTCATAGCTTTCGGTGGTGAGCATGGCGGGTGCGGGGCGCGAATCCTGCTCCAGCAGTTCAAGCCAGCTAATTGCATCAGATCGGCCCTTGCCGCCGCCCATATTGGGATCACTGTCAGCCATTATCGATTCCTCGCCCCACGATTCATGCAAAGCTGCCATTTTAGGCATTGCTGCCGGTTTTGGCCCTCGCGCGCATGCGAGTCACCTTGCTGAAAGCATAGGTTGTCACGTTCGCGGGGGCGCGTAACCACTGCATTGATAAATTCATGCGGATTCTCGCGGGAGAGAACTTTTGTCAAAGAGGCTTGAAGGAAAAGTCGCGCTCGTCACGGGCGGGACCACCGGCATCGGTGCAGCTGCGGTTGCACGGCTTAGCGCCGAGGGCGCGAAAGTGTGGTTCACCGGATCGAAGGAAGAAGCCGCGGCTGCGCTGGTGGCTGAAACCGGCGCGGTGTTCCGCAACCACCGGGTGCAGGATGCCGCCGCTTGGGCGCCCCTGATCGACGAGATCATCGCTACTGAGGGCCGCCTCGACATAACCTTTGCCAATGCCGGGATCGAAGCCGGTGACGGATCGATCGAGGATGTCAGCCTTGAAGGCTGGAGCAACATCATGGCGGTCAACCAGACCGGCGTGATGCTGACCGTGCAGAATGCGATCCTTGGCATGAAGCGCAACCCGGACGGGGCCAAAGGCTCGATCATCATCAATTCGTCGATGAATGCCACGCGGCCGCTGGGCAATTACGTGGCCTATTCGGTGTCCAAGGCTTCTGTCTGCGCGCTGGCCAAATCGGCAGCGGTGCATTGCGGGCAGAAGGGGTATGCGATCCGCGTCAACGCGATCCTGCCCGGTGTGGTCGAAACCCCGCTGATCCAGAACATCATGAACGCGCAGCCCGATCCGACTGCCGCGCGTGCGATGTATGAAGGCATGGCTCCGATGAAGCGGATGGCGCAGTTGAACGAAGTGGCCGGGCTGGTCGCTTATCTTGCCAGCGACGAGGCCGGGTTCATTTCCGGCGCAGAATACGCAATCGACGGTGCGACGACCGCCGGAATGATGGGGGTTTGAGTATCATGGAACTTTCTGCACAGCGCCTGAAGGGCCGCGTTGCTTTCGTATCGGGCGGCCTTCGCGGCATCGGCCTTGCCTGCGCCACGCGCTTTCTCGCCGAGGGCGCTGAAGTCGTCCTTTCGGACCTTGATGCCGAAGATGGCGATACCGCGCGCACCGTGATGGCCGAGCTTGGGCAAGCCGCCAGCTATGTTTCGGCCAACGTCGCCAAGGAAGAAGATTGGGAGCGCGCGGTCGCGTTGGTCAAGGAACGCCACGGCAAGTGCCACATCCTCGTCAACAATGCCGGTATCGATCTGACCGGACCGGTTGAGGAGCTTTCGATGGAGGGCTGGCGCCGGATCATGTCGGTCAATGTCGACGGCGTGTTCCTTGGTACCAAACATTTCGTGCCACTGATGGCGGAAAGCGGCAAGGAATTCCACGGCGGTGCGTCGATCATCAACGTCAGCTCGATCATGGGCCTTGTGGGGATGAACGAGGTTTCGGCCTATAACGCCAGCAAGGGCGCTGTACGGCTGTTCACCAAGGGCATCGCGATTGAATTTGCTCAAAAGAAGATGCCGATCCGCGCCAATTCGCTGCACCCCGGCTTTGTTGAAACGCCGCTGTTGAAGGCAGGCTTCCAACGCTGGGTCGATCAGGGTTTTGCCGAAAAGCCGGACGATCTGGTGGCAGGTGTGGTGGGTATGACGCCGATTGGGCGACTTGCGCAACCCAGCGAACTGGCCAGCGCCGCCTTCTTCCTCGCCAGCGAGGATTCCAGCTACATGACCGGTACCGAACTGGTGATCGATGGGGGATACACAGCACAATGACGATTGCTCTGGACAATGTCGTTGCGGTTGTCACCGGCGCGGCTGGTGGGATCGGCCGTGAACTGGTCAAGGCGATGAAGGCGGCCCATGCCGTGGTTATCGCCACCGACATGGCCCCTTCGGCTCAGATTGAAGGCGCAGACCACTATATCCAGCATGATGTGACCAGTCAGGCCGGATGGCAGGCAGTGGCAGCACTGGTGCAGGATAAGTACGGGCGGCTTGACGCGCTGGTGCACAATGCCGGTATTTCCATCGTGACCAAGTTTGAAGACACGCCGCTGTCGGAGTTCCACCGCGTCAATGCGGTCAACGTCGATTCGATCATCATCGGCACACAAGTGCTGCTGCCATTGTTGCGCGAAGGCGGAAAGGCGCGGCCGGGCGGCGCCTCAGTGGTGAACTTCTCCAGCATCGGCGGGATGCGCGGGGCGGCGTTCAACGCGGCCTATTGCACCAGCAAGGCTGCGGTGAAGATGATGTCAAAGTGTCTTGGCGCAGAATTTGCGGCGCTGGGTTACAACATCCGTGTCAATTCGGTGCATCCCGGCGGGATCGACACCGCCATGCTCGGCTCGATCATGGACCGTTATGTGGAACTGGGTGCAGTGCCTTCGCGCGAAGTGGCGCTACAAGGTATTGTTGCCAATCACCCCATCGGCCGCATGGGCCGCCCTGATGAAATGGGCGGCGGCGTGGTGTACTTGTGTTCAGAAGCGGCAAGTTTCGTCACTTGCGCCGAATTCCTGATGGATGGCGGCTTCAGCCAAATCTGATAATTGTGACTAGGGGACGGGGCATTGCTGCTCCGCCCCTGTCATCTTTTAATCCGCGTAAACCGTGCGGTAGGATCGGCGCGTGAACTTCCACGATCCGTCAATCCGGCGCAATTCGTCGATGTAGCGCCCGGTTGTGTGAATGCGTTTGCCCGTTGCGGGATCATCGTAAATCTCGATGGTATAGGCGACGGCATTGGCCTTATCGCCGTCCACCTCAATCGAGCCGGGCTGCATGAAGTAGATCATCGGCTTGGTGCAATTGTCCAACCCGTAATGCTTCATCGATTCCACCCAACCCGTGACAATCACATCCTTGCCGGTAAAGCCGCCAAGGTCGGGATAATCGGGCAGTTCCCAATAGGCGTCCTCCGCCCAGATCGAACCCCACAAGTCCGCGTCCTTGGTCATCACGCCGTGTGCGTGCGTGTCCATCAATTCGCGGATGGCGGTGCGGTCTTCGATTGGTCCAGTAAATGGCATGGCAGTGTTCTCCTTACCAGGCGTGGGGTTCGCCGTTCCATTTCAGGAAATCGCCTGAGGTTTCGAGCGTCCAGTCAGCCGCCACTTTGGCGATGCCAGCTGCGCTTTCAGTAGGGGTGATCTCTGCACCAGCGCCGCCCATGTCGGTCTGTACCCAGCCCGGATGAACCAGCCCGACGATCACGCCGCGGTCCTTCAGGTCGATAGCAACCGAACGCATGATGCGGTTTAGGGCAGCCTTGGCCCCGGCATAGGCGTAGAATCCGCCATAGGGCCAAGTTGATGCGGCCAGTTGGCTGGTGATGTTGATGACTTTCGATCCGGCTGCCATGCGCGGAAGAAATGCCTGAAGGACGCGGAGCGGACCTTGCACCATGATGCGGAACGTATCGTCCCACGCATCCCAATCGGCCGATTCAAGTTCGGACGCTTCGGGGCCGCTGACGCCTGCGACGTTGTAAAGGATATCCACGGCGATGCCGCCGCTATCGGCCGCTCCTGCTTTGACCGAAGCATCGTCGGCCACGTCCATCTGATGCACGGTAAGCTTGCCACCTGACCCTGCAGCAAGCTCTGCCAGCACGGTTGCACCAGCAGGATCGCGGACCAGTGCCAGCACATTGTCGCCTGCGGCCACATGCTGGCGCGTCAATTCCAGACCGATCCCGCGCCCTGCGCCGGTAATTGCCACGGTAGCCATTTCATTCGTCTCCCATCATCGTCCCGCATTGCGGGTCTGTTGGCCAAAGTCTGCGCAGCCGCACGACTTGTGCATACTGGTCTTTCGGAGAGAAATGCGCGGCACGCGATTCAGGTGCGATAAAGCCCGCGTACCGTTTCAATCGTCATGCGCAAAACTTGCGCAATGCGTTCCGGACCGAATACCGGGCGGTGCAGCAGCAGGCCGGAATGCACCGCTATCGCAAAATCGCTGCCCTGTTTCATCGCCTGCCATTGCTCGCGCCATTGCGGGAACGATTCGATCATTTCGGCAGTCCACACCTCGTCGTATCTGCGCGCGGACGGTTCGAATGCGGCGTTCAGTTCGGTATCGGTCCGCGCGGCGACTGCCAGTTCAAGATAGGCGGCATATTCGCGCGTCAACACGCTGCGCCAGTGCGCTTCTGTTGCAAGGTCGATCAGCTCTTCATCGCGTCGCTGCGACATCGCCACCAGATAATCGTCCAGAAACAGGCGCATGCGCTGGTAGAAGATGTGATCGACTACGGCGGCCACCAAATCGATCCGCGTGGCGAAGTGATGGTGCATGGCCCCGCGCGAAACACTGGCACGCTCGGCCACTTGCGCGGTCGTAAGTCCGGCATATCCGCCTTCGACCAGGCAATCGACCGCAGCCTCAAGCATTTTCAAGCGCGTTTGTGCGGATTTGCGCTGCTGCCAGCGTACCGGCTCATCGCCCAGCGCGGTGGGGCGCATTGCTGCAAGCATCCGCTTTTGCATCGTTGAACCGGCCATTGTCATGGTCCTGACATGCCTGCACACGCTTGCCAAGGCCTCCTGACAAAACGGCCAGTTACAGAAGTGCCGTTGCTGCGCGATAAAACAGGCAGTGCCGCCGGTTTATGGCGACTCATATGCACGGACCGGGTGACCGCTATGAATTGCGGCATCCTCCATGGGAGGGAAAAATGAAAGCGCATCACGCAATCCATCTGCTGTCGGGGCTTTCTGCCCTCGCACTTGCCGCAACGCCCGGCGTCGCAGCCGCACAGGCAGCTGACGCAACGACCGGCGGCATCTCAGAAATCATCGTTACCGCGCAAAAGAAGGCCGAGAGCATCCAGTCGGTGCCGATCTCGATTGCCGCTGTGAGTGGTGAGCAGCTTTCGGCTATGAACGTGACGACGCTGCAGGCGTTGCAAGGCTCTGTTCCCAACGTCCAGATCGACAATTTTGCTAACACGCCGAACAACGCCGTGTTCACCATTCGCGGCATCGGCGTGATCGAACCCGATCCTTATGCCGGCAATACCGTGTCGATCGTGGTTGATGGCGTGCCGCAGTTTTTCTCGATGGGCGCGCTGCTTGATACCTATGACACTGGCCGTGTCGAAATTCTGCGCGGGCCGCAGGGCACCTTGTTTGGCGCAAATACGACTGGCGGCGTCGTCAACGTCGTGACCAATCAGCCTACCGGCGAATTCGGTGGCTATGTCAAAGGCACGTACGGCAATTGGAACCGCTTTGACGTCAACGGCGCAATCGAAGCGCCGCTGATCAAGGATGTTGTCAGCCTGAAGGTTGCCGGCATCCACACCCAGCGTGATGGTTGGACGACCAACGTGTGGAACGGCGAAGACATGGGCCGTAAAAACGTCGATGCCGTGCGCGGCCAGCTCTACATCACCCCGAATTCAGACCTCAAGATCACGCTGCAGGGCGAATATGTCGCAGCACGCAACGGCGCGCCGATTGTCGTCAACGGCGGTCTTCCGGGTGAGGCCAATTACGTTCCTGAAGGCACGATCTGGAACAATGCCAAGCTGCCGATGTATGGCAGCCCTTGCGCTGTTGCCGGTCAGCCATGCGTTGCCCCCGACGAATATTTCTCGGGCAACAACGAAGTGCCTGATACGTCGGATATGACCACCAAGTTCTTCGTCGGCACGATCCAGTACGATAACACCCCGCTGGGCGATTTGACCGCGATCACGGGCTACAAGCGTTTCACCTTGTTCGAATATACCGATCAGGATGGCACGTCGAAGTCTAACAACTCCACCCGCCGCCAGACCAAGGGCTGGCAGTTCAGCCAGGAACTGCGCACCGCGGTTGAAGTGGGTGACAGCTTTAATGCTGTTGCAGGCATTTTCTACCTAAAGACCGATTACAACCACTACCAGATGTATCATCTGGACTTCGCGCTGCCCGGACTGATTCAGTACAATGTGCAGGATCAGAGCACGGAATCGGTTTCGGCGTTCGTTCAGACTTACACCCAGTTGACCGACGCTTTGAAGCTGTCAGCTGGCATCCGTTACACGCATGACAGCATCAATGCCCGCTCCACGCTGGATACCGGACTTGGCAGCACGGCACTGACTTCGCCTGATTTCGACAAATTCGATGTCGTATTCCCCGGCAGCCTCGATGTTGGTGGCAAGAAGAGCTGGAACAATGTCGGCTGGAAGATCGGTCTCGATTACGAAGTCGGCCAGAACCAGTTGCTTTATGCAAGCTGGGCGCGCGGCTTCAAGTCGGGCGGCTTTACCGGTCGTATCGGCGTGGCAGCAGATGGCGATACGCCATTCGGTCCGGAAAAGGTCGATACATTCGAAGGCGGCCTTAAGGCTGATTTCCTTGATCGTCACCTGCGCACCAACATCTCGGTATTCTATACCAAGTATCGCGACATGCAGGTTGCGCAGATCTATTTCGATACCGCTACCAATGTGCAGGGCAATCGCATCCTCAATGCTGCGCAGTCCGAGATCAAGGGCTTTGAACTTGAAGTACAGGCCATTCCGGTCGAAGGCTTCACACTGCGCGGATCGCTTGCTTTCCTTGATACCAAGTACAAGGATTTCCTCTACTTCGATCCGGTATCGGGCAGCACGCTCGACCTTAAAGGCTTTGCGCTACAGAATGCGCCGCGCTGGGCCTCGACACTGGGTGCAAACTTCACAACGCGCTTCGCCAACGATGCCAGCATCGTGGCTGACGTAAGCTGGATGTACACGGCGCAGAAGTTCTACACCGCCATCGTCAACAGCCCGCGTTCGTCAATCCAGCCGACGTATTACATCGATGCGCTGCTGACGTATTACGGACCGGACAAGCGGTACTCGGTGGGTCTGTGGGGCAAGAACCTGCTCGACAAGCGTTACCTCTCCACCGCCTATGACTCGCCCGGCTACACCGCCATCGTTGGCTACGCTCCGCCGCGCCAATTCGGCGTCTCGGTCGGCTACAACTTCTGATCTGAACGAATCCTCCCTGACCCCGGTTACTGCGAAGTAACCGGGGTACTTTTTTCATAGGACTGTGCCTTGATCGGACCTGACGATTTCATTGCACGCGCCGCCATCACCAACGCTTTGGCGATGCACAGCCGAGGCGTTGACCGTGCCGATGCCAACTTGCTTGGTGCCGCTTATCACGATGACGCAACGTTAGATTACGGCTTCTTCGCAGGCCCTGCCGCCACGCTGGTGGCGATCCTTGCCGATGCGCAGAAGGGCGCGCTGCCCACGCTTCATCGCACCTCAAACTGTTGGATCAGGGTGAATGGCGATAGCGCCACATCTGAATCTTACGTTATTGCCTATGTCGAAGATCCCGAACTGCAACGCTGGGTGTTCGGGCGCTACCTTGACCGCCACGAATGCCGCGACGGTGACTGGCGCATTTCGCATCGCACCTATGTGCTTGATGGGAACAGCAACCGCCCTTCCACCGTTTCGCGCACTGATCCGCCGACCGGTTTCGAACACTATGTGTCCGCAGGCGCGAAGGGTGCCGCTGATCCAGGCCGTGCCCTGCTCGCCTTCCACGCTGCCTCTGCCAGAGGAAAACCCATGACCACCACAATCAACCGCGAAGCCGCTCTCGACGCAGCCTTGGCGAAAGCTGAAATCCACGACTTGTGCATGGCCTATGCGCGCGGGGTTGATCGCGCCGACGAAGCCCTGCTCGCCTCGATCTTCTCCGACGATTCCACCGTTATTTCCGGCGTGGTCAATGGTTCGGGCAAGGATTTTGCGCGCGACATTACCGCGTTTGTGCAGGCGAACCTCGAAATGTGTTTCCACTCAGTCGCCAACGAATGGGTCGATGTGCGCGGGGACGAGGCCGTGGGCGAGCATTATGCCATCGCGCAAATGGTTCAGGCGGGCACAGAAGTACTCACCGGGGGCCGCTATATTGATCGCTACGTAAAACGCGACGGCAAATGGCTGATCCAGTCCCGCACCTTTGTGGCGGACTGGAACCATTCGCATCCCTCAACGATGGAACGCGACGGCTTTTACGAGGCGCTGACCAACCGCGGATGCTTTGGTGGCGCCGACCCCATTTATGCCCACTGGGCCGCATGAAGGAATTCCACATGGGTAAAATGGAAGGCAAAGTCGCCCTGATCACTGGCGGCGCTTCGGGCCTTGGCGCTGAAGATGCACGGCTGCTGGCGCGTGAGGGCGCGAAAGTCGTGATTACCGACATGCAGGCAGATCTTGGACAAAAGGTCGCCGCCGAAATTCCCAGCTGCGTGTTCCTTCAGCACGATGTGCGCGATGAAGCCCGGTGGAACGAAGTGGTGGCCGAAACGATTCAGCGGTTTGGGCGGCTTGATACGCTGGTCAACAACGCCGGTCTTGTCCGCTTCGGTACGGTCGAAGACTTGTCGTGGGATGATTACAAGCTTCAGACCGATGTCATGGCAGGCGGCACCTTCCTTGGCTGCAAGGCCGCCATTCCGCACATGAGCCGGGACGGTTCAGGTTCGATCATCAACATGGCGTCGGTGGGTGGAATCAAGGGCATCAGCGTGATCCCCGCCTATTCCGCGGCCAAGGCCGGGATCATCGGTATGACCCGCTCAATCGCCGTCCACTGCCGCGAACAGAACTACCGCATCCGCTGCAATTCGATTGCGCCGGGCGGCATTGTCACTCCGATGACCGCACAGGCGCTGGCCGAACTGCCGCAGGATTCCGCGGGTCTCGATCAGGCTAACAACCACGGCATGGGCCAGCCTATCGATATCGCCAACATGGTGCTCTACCTTGCCTGTGAAGATGGCCGCCACCTGACCGGCACGAACATCGTTATCGATAATGGTGAAACGATGGGGTGATTGTTGGGGGGCAACTTGCCCCTATCCTAAACGCCAAGAGCCAGCACGCGGGCCCTGCCGCATGATCCTTGGCAAAAGAACAACCGAGGATCACCTGACATGACTGCTCTGCGTCCGGACCATGTGCCCGAAGATCGCGTCGTCGATATCGACATTTACTTGCCCCCCGGCATTGCGGAACATGGCTTCCACAAGGCGTGGCGTGACCTGACCGCCAGCAATCCCGCAGTTGTGTGGACGCCGCGCAACGAAGGTCATTGGATCGCGTTGGGCGGCGAGGCGTTGCAGCAGGTGCAATCTGATCCGGTGCGCTTTTCATCACGTGTGATCGTGCTGCCCAAATCGATTGGCGAACAGCACGGGTTGATACCCACCACCATCGATCCACCCGAACACCGCCCCTATCGCCAGTTGCTCAACGCCCACCTTAACCCTGCGACAATTCGGGGCCTTTCGGAAAATGTTCGCGCCACAGCCGTCGAACTGATCGAGGGTTTCGCCGCGCGAGGACATTGCAATTTCTCGGCCGAATTTGCCGAACAATTTCCCATTCGCGTGTTCATGACGCTGGTCGGGATTGATGCATCCGAAGCGCCCAAAATCCGGCACTGGGCCGAATGCATGACCCGGCCGGGCATGGACCTGACCTTCGAGGAGGGCAAAGCCGCTTTCTTCGAATACCTTGGCCCGCTGGTAGATGAACGCCGCGCAAATCCGGGCGATGATATGCTCAGCGGCATGCTCAGCGCCGACATCGGCGGACGCAGGCTGACGCGCGAAGAGGCGTTGTCCGTGTCCACGCAAGTTCTGGTCGCGGGGCTGGATACGGTGGTCAACGTGCTCGGCTTCATCATGCGCGAACTGGCGGAAAATCCGGCCTTGCGCGCTGATCTGCAGGCCCGCGGTGCCGATACTGCGCCAGTGGTCAACGAACTGTTCCGCCGCTTCGGCCTTGTTTCGATTGCGCGCGAGGTGCGTGAAGATATCGAATTTCACGGAATGGCGCTAAAAGCGGGCGACATGATCGCGATCCCCACGCAAGTCCATGGGCTTGATCCGGCGGTCAACCCCGATTCTCTCACCATTGACCCAAGCCGCCATCGCGCGCGGCATTCCACGTTCGGCAGCGGACCGCACATGTGTCCGGGGCAAGAATTGGCGCGCAAGGAAGTAGCGATCACGCTGGAGGAATGGCTCAAGCGCATTCCAGATTTTTCGGTTGGCGAAAACAGCGATCTGTCGCCGGTGCCCGGAATTGTGGGTGCGTTGCGCCGGGTGGAACTGGTCTGGCCGACCTAGCGCAAGGAACAGGTTGAGCCGAATCGGGGCAAGGTTCATAAAACAGGCAATGCTGCCGGTTTTAACAGGCAGTCCCGGAGAGCCCCATGCTTGAAGCGATTGTTCCGCACGGCCTGCCCGACCTTGTAGAGGCTGAGGATCTGGCCAGTGTCCGCTGCCCTGGTGCGCCCAGTGTGCAGCAGATTGTGGCAGGTGATGCAATGCCGCCACCTGCGGTGCTTGCGATGGAACAGCCGGTCTATCTTGGTTCGGCACCGGTCAGCGTGAACCGCTATTTCGATCAGGGCATCTTTGAGGCCGAGATCGAGAAGGTTTGGAAAAAGACTTGGCAGTGGGTTTGCCGCGAAGATCACATCCCCGAACCTGGCGATTTCTACACCTATGAAGTCGCACACTTGTCCTATGTCGTGGTGCGGCAGGATGATATGTCCGTCCGCGCGTTCGTCAATTCATGCCTCCACCGCTCAACCAAGTTCAAGCGCGGCGAAGGCATTGGTTCGGGCGACAATTTGCGCTGCCCCTACCATGGCTGGACATGGAACAATGACGGCTCGCTCAAATCCGTTCCCTGCGCATGGGACTTTGGCCACATCGATTCTGACAAAACCGCCCTGCCGCAATTGCGCGTGGGCCACTGGGGCGGTTTTGTGTTCATCAACCCCAGCGCCGAGGGGCCGAGCCTTGAGGAATTTCTCAGCCCGCTTCCTGATCACTTCAAGGATTGGGACATTGCCGGGCGCTATGTTGCGGTTCACGTGGCCAAGGAACTGCCGTGCAACTGGAAGACCGCGCAGGAAGCGTTCCTTGAATCCTATCACGTGCTGGAAACGCATCCGCAATTGCTGAAGGGCGTGGGCGATGCCAACGTCCAGTACGATTGCCATTCGGACACGGTGACGCGGTTCTATGCTGCCAGCGGCGTCAATTCGCCCCACTTGGCCAATCCGCTGTCGGAAAAAGAGCTGCTCGCCACAATGATCCTCGGTGACAAGGATTCGCGCGATGACAGCCTTGATGTGAAAGAGGGCGAGACCGCCCGCACCGTCATGGCCCGCCATTTGCGCAAGGTCATGGGCGAGGCCTACAAATGCGATCTGTCGGCTGTTTCAGACAGCGAGATGATCGACACCATCGAATACCATGTGTTCCCCAATATGGTGCTGTTCCCCGGCCTCTCCTTGCCGATGGTCTATCGCTTCCGCCCGATTGGCAGCGATCCGAACCGCACTTTGTTTGAAATACTGTTCCTGCGTCCCAGCCCGGAAGATGGCCGCGCGCCGGAACCGCCGGAACCCTACCGCGTGGCCGAACATGAAAGCTATGCATCGGCTCCCGGCTTCGATGCGAGCATGGGCTTTGTCTACGATCAGGATACCGACAACTTGCGCTCGCAGCAGGCCGGTTTCCGCGCCAGCGCCACCGGGGTGCAGCAACTTGGCAATTATCAGGAATCACGCATCCGCCATTTCCAGATGGTGATCGACAAATACCTCGCGGCGGAAGGCTGAAGACATGGCATTCGACCTGGAAGCCGAAGTTCGCGATCTGTGCGCTCGCCGCGATATTCACAATGCGCTCTGCAATTATATGCGCGGACAGGACCGACTCGATCCCGAACTGCATCGCAGCGCCTTCCACGATGACGCTTGGGTCGATTGCGGATTGATGCAGGGCACGGCGGATGAATTCGTGTCCTTTGCCCAAGGCTTTCTTGCCGATCTTGGCGGTAGCCAGCACATCATCGGGCAGGCGCAGATTGCGGTGAACGGCGATATCGCTTCGGGCGAGGTCTATTTTTACGCCTGGCACCGCACCACCGAAGACGGCGAACCGAAAGATTTGGTCGTCGCCGGGCGCTATGTTGACGAATACACCTGCAAGAATGGGCAGTGGCGCATTAGCCGCCGCCGCGAAATAGTGGACTGGGCGCGAACCGACCCGGCCGCTGATGGTTTCCTTGAAGGGAACCCGCTGGTCAGGCCGGGAAGGCGCGGAACTGACTTCAGCCAGACCCGCGATTGGCCGGTCTGACAAAGCGATTCAAGAGGATGCCGAAATGACCGTTCAGGACAAGATCTCACGCTATTCCCCGGATTTCGACGTTGCCGTGCGCGGCGATACGATCACGGCTGATCGATACATCACGCGCGAGTGGATGGATCTGGAGAACAAGCATTTGTGGCCCAAGGTCTGGCACCTTGGCGGCGTGGTCGCCGATCTTGAAGAAGAAGGTGATTTCATTCGCCACAACTTTGGCAAAGAATCAGTGGTCATGGTCAAACAGGACGATGGCTCGGTCAAAGCGTTCTACAACACCTGCCCCCATCGCGGTAACCGCCTTGTGCTGGGCGACGTTGGCTCCGCTCCGCGCCTGACGTGCGGTTATCATGGCTGGCAGTTCGATCCCGATGGCACGCTGGTTCACGTGCAGGACCCCGATGATTTTGCAGGCGGCAATCCTTGCGGCAAGGTCAAGTTGGCGGAACTGCGCTGCGAAACCTGGGGTCCGTTCGTGTTCTGGTGCATGGACGATGATGTCGCGCCCTTGCAGGAATGGCTCGCCCCGCTGACCGAACGCCTTGCGGGCTACAAGCTCGACAATTGGGTGCGCGTGTTCAACGTCTCGGCCGATTGCGAATTCAACTGGAAGATCATCCGCGATAACTTCAACGAGAGCTACCACCTGCCCACGATCCACCCTGAACTGGCCACGTTTATCAACGATGGCCTGCCCACCACGTTGTTCGAAATGTACGAAAGCGGCCACAATTCGATGTGGATGATCGGCCATCAGGCCACCAGCCGCAAGGATTACGTCAGCGGCGATGTGCCTCCGGGCCTGTATGAAGCCGCCGAAGCTTGGGGCATTGATCCCAAGGCATATCGCGGACGCACCGCCGACATTCGCGAAGCCGTGATCAAGGCCAAGCGTGAGCGCGGTGCCGAAGCGGGCTATGACTACAGCAGCATGACCGACCAGCAATTGGTCGATTATTTCCACTGCACGCTGTTTCCCAACCTGACGATCACTATGTCGCCCGAACAGTGCCAGATCCTGCGTACCGAACCGCACCCGACCGATCCTGAAAAGTGCGTGTTCCAGCACTGGTGCCTCTATCCGCAGAACGCGAAGATGACCGAAATCGCAACGCCAGTAGGCCTTGCGCCGCTGAAGCACGACGCTGTCGCTCGCCATTCGGTTTACGGCGACGGCGTTTCAGTTGGCTACGTTGCCGATCAGGATCTTTCCATCGGCACCACCCAGCAGCAGGGCCTCAATTCGCGCGGCTTCAAGGGCTGCATCCTGCCGGGACAGGAAAAGCGCGTGCAGCGGTTCCACGAACGGCTGAACGATTTCGTTTTGAACAAGGATTGATAAACATGAGCGGGATCACGGTCACACCCGGCCAGACCGGCCCCCACCTGATGCAGGTGGCCTTCATCGTCGATGACGTGGAGGCCGCCGCCAAGGCGTGGATTGCCACCACCGGCATCGGGCCGTTCTACATGGTCCCGCACATTGAATTGACCGAAATGACCTATCGCGGGGCACCCGGCGAAGGTTGCGATTTCTCGGTGGCGCTGGCCCAATCGGGGGGCATGCAAGTGGAGCTAATCCAGCAGCACTGCGACCGTCCCAGCGCCTACCGCGATACCATCGCCAAGGGGGCGCAAGGCTTCCACCACTTCTGTATTTATACCGACGATTATGATGCGACCCGCCAACGCTATGTCGATCAGGGTTTCGTGGTCGCGGTGGACAGCAAGTTCGGTGACATGCGCTTTTGCTATGTCGATACCTCACCTGCACTTGGCTGCATGATCGAGATCGTAGAGCAGGATGATGTGGAAACCGAAGCGTTCACGCGGATTGCGCAAGGGGCCGCCGATTGGGACGGCGTGACCGATCCGATCCGCCCTCTGTTTGCCTAAAAAGATTCCCCGAGAGAGGACACGAATTTTCATGAAATGCCCCATCGACGACCGTCTTGAAATTCAGGACCTGATGATCGCCTATGCGCACGCGGTCGATACCGTCAGTGATATCGACGCTGTCCTTGATGTCTTCACGCCAGATGCCGTGTTCGATCTTTCGGGCATCGGGCTTACGCCGCAGGTCGGCCACAAGGGCATTCGCGAATTCTTCACTAACGTCTTCGCCAACATGGCCAATCACGCCCACTACCTGACCAATTTCGCGGTCACGGCCTATGACGGTGATACCGCCTCGATGCGCGCCTACGTTATCGGCATGGGCGTGGGCAAGGATGGCAGCACGGTGACCGTCAATGGCCGCTACTTCTTCGACGTGCGCCGCACCGAAGCGGGCTGGAAAGCCACGCGCTATACCATGGATTTCCTGATGCCGCTGTCCGGCACGCTCGCAAACGCGAAGTAAGGGATTCGTTTCCCCCTCCCGCAAGCGGGAGGGGGGTAGGGGTGGGCACGCTGCGCTCATCCAAATACCCAACATCAATAAAAACAAAAAGATCGATCAAACCCGACCCGGCCGGATGGGGAGATGGCCCGGTTCACGAAAGAGAACCCATGGCAACCTACATCGAAGTGCCAAATCCTGGCGCAACTTACCCGACCGCACCGGAAGCGGAGTTTCCCAAGGCGCGCGGCGATGCCATCACGGGTGATCGCTATTGGTCAAAAGACTTTGCCAAGGCCGAATGGGACAAGATGTGGACTCGCATCTGGCATGTTGGCGGGCGTGAGGCGCAGCTTGAAGAAGCGGGTGATTTCATCACGCACAACTTCATGCGCCAGTCGGTCATCATGGTGCGCCAGAAAGACGGCGGAGTCCGCGCATTTCACAATGTTTGCCGCCACCGGGGCAACCGTCTGGTCACCGTTGAAGAAGGCGGTGTCGGCGAACACTTCACTTGCCCTTATCACGGCTGGAAGTGGAACATCGATGGCGCGCTCGATTGGGTGCAGGACGCCGAAGATTTCCCGCAAGGCAACCCATGTGCCTCGCTGCGGATGAAGGAAGTTCCGTGCGAAACGTGGGGCGGCTTTGTGTTCTACAGCTTTGATCCTAACGTCGTACCGTTGCAGGAATATCTGCATCCGGTGCCATCGCTTCTGGGCAATCGCGATCTGGCGAACTGGAAGCGCGTTGTGTGGCGCACGCTGCGCGTCAACACCAACTGGAAGTTCGCGTCCGACAATTTCAACGAGGCCTATCACATCCCGGCGGTGCATCCGCAGTTCGAAGGGATGATCGACGATCATTATTCGACCACCGTGTTCGAGATGTACCCCGCAGGGCACAACCGGATGATCGAGAAACTGCAACCGTCCAGTCGCTATGCCGATGCCCAGCAGATGAAGCCGCTGTGGGCGCAAGTGCTGAGCGAATGGGGCCTTGATCCCGCAGAGTTCGAGGGCCGCGCGCAGGAAGGCCGCATTGCCTTGCAGCAGGCGCGCCGCACGTTCGGCCCGGCACGCGGGTTCGCGCACTTCGACAAGCTGACCGACGATGAACTGACCGACCAGTTCCATCACACCACGTTCCCCAACCTGACGCTGACGGGCACGCCCGAAGGCCTCCACGTGTTCCGCACCGAACCCGATATGGAAGACCCCAACTGGTCGACGTTTGATTACTGGTATCTTGCACCCGAAGTGTCGGGCGGGGCCGACGTGCCGACGCTTTATGGCCTGCGTCCGTGGAAGGAAGCCGAACACCAGACCGGCGATTTTGCGGCCTATAATGCTGAAATTCCGCAAGGTGATTTCTTGATTCAGGATCTTGAGGTTGCGGTGACGCAGCAGCAGGGTCTGCATTCGCTTGGGCATGATGACGCTTATCTTGCGGGACAGGAAACGCGGGTCCGCCGCTTTCATGAGGTGATCAACGATTACCTTGAGGGCCGTCGCTGATTTAATCGGCGTTCGTCCGTGTCGCTCGGCCAACGACACGGACGCCCCAACATAATCTCAAAACCAAAACAAGAAACCGGGAGAAGCATTCAATGACTGACAAGACCACCAAGGTCGGTCGTCGCCAGGTTCTGGCTGGCGCCGGTATTGCTGCTGCTGCCGCCGCGTCGGGCGGTATCGCCACGGTTGCGCGCGCTGCAGATGCTCCGGCATCGGCAGGCTGGGATCATGAATGTGACGTGCTGTGTGTTGGCAGCGGTGCTGCCGCCGGGACCGCCGCCGTCACTGCGCTTGCCGCAGGGGCCAAGGTCATGATGGTCGAAAAGATGCCGATCCTTGGCGGAACAACTGCCAAATCGGGCGGTGTCACTTGGGTGTTCAATCACTTCATCTTCCGCGAACAGGGCATCGACGACAGCAAACCCGAGGCGCTGCGCTATACCGTGCGCTATGGCTATCCGCGCCAGTATAACCCCGATAGCCCGACGCTCGGCCTCGATGAAAACCGCTATCGCGTGGTCGAGGCGTTTTATGACAACGGTTCGGCTGCGGTCGATCACTTGCGCGAACTTGACGCCGTACAGTTCAAGCAGTTCCGCCTGTTCCAAGTGGACAAGCCTGCCCCCGATTATGCCGACCACTTGCCGGAAAACAAGGTGCCTACTGGTCGCGCGCTGGAACCAGCGGTCGGCTCGGGATCGTCGCAGGGCGGGGGCAGCCTCGCCAGCCAGATGCACGCCTACCTCAAGGCCAAGGCCGTGCCGATCCTCACGCGCACCCGGGTTAGCCATGTGATCAAGGATGCCTCAGGCCGCGTAATCGGCGTGGAAGCCATGCAGGGCGACAAGGCGATCCGCATCAAGGCGAACAAGGGCGTGGTGTTTGGCACCGGCGGTTACAGCCACAACGTGCAGTTGTGTGATGTCCACCAGCCCGCAGTCTATGGTTCATGCTCGACGCCGGGATCAACCGGAGATTTCATTCCCATTGCGCAAGAAGCAGGCGCGATGATGGGCAACATGGGGCTGGGCTGGCGCACGCAGGTGGTGCTGGGCGAGGCGCTGAAAACGCGCGGCATCGGTCTTGGCGCATTCGTGCTGCCGGGCGATTCGATGATCCTTGTGAACAAATACGGCAAGCGTGTGGTCAACGAAAAGCGCGATTACAATGACCGTACGCAGGCGCACTTCACGTATGATCCCGCGCACGAAGAATACCCCAACCACCTGATGTTCATGTTGTTCGACGAACGCAGCATTGATGCCTTCGGCGGCGCATTCCCGTTCCCGGTCAACAAGGCCGAACAGCCCCACTTAATCGAAGGAGCGAGCTGGGACGAGGTGTTCACAAAAATCGATGCACAGCTGGCAGGGTGCACAGGCCGCACTGGCGGCGCGCGGCTTGCGCCTGAATTTTCCGCCAACGCCAAACAGTCGATCACCCACTTCAACGGCTATGCCAAAAAGGGCGTCGATCCCGAATTCGGGCGCGGAAAGTACATGTACGATCGGGAATGGCACTTGCTGTTCTCGGCGCGGCGGGCGGGCACCTCGCAACCGGCAAATCCCAATCCGAACAACACGATGCACCCCTTCGCGCCCAAAGGTCCGTACTACGCGATCATCCTTGCGCCCGGCACATTGGACACGGCAGGCGGTCCACAGATCAATGCCCATTCGCAAGTTCTGGCGGCCAACGGGCAGCCAATTCCGGGCCTTTATGCGGCGGGCAACTGCATTTCGGCACCAACTGGACAGGCCTATCTGGGCGCGGGTGGCACCATCGGCCCGGCAGTGACCTTTGGCTATATTGCGGCAAAGCATGCGGTGAAGGCGTGAGGTACATCGCGCTAGGCGGCGCAGTGTTGCTTGCCGCTGCCTGTACCGCGCAGGCAGAGGTCGCGCCAACTTCTATAGCCGCTCCCGCTCTCGCCGTGTCTTATCAGGCAGACATCGTGCCGCTGATCGAAAGCCAGTGCGCGACGTGTCACCTGACTGGCGAGGAGGCAGGCGGCATTTCGTTGGTGGGCGATGTGGCCATTGGCTTTCTTGTGGGCAAGCCATCACAAGAAGCGCCCACGATCATGCGCGTTGCTCCTGGTGATCCGGACAACAGCTATGTCGTGATGAAGCTAGAAGGCACGCATATCCATCACGGCGGAACGGGCGCGCAAATGCCGTTCGGCGCGCCACCGCTTGACGCCCAACAGATCGCCAAAGTCCGTCAGTGGATCGCGGCAGGAGCACATCCATGAACGCCAATCTCGTCAATCTTGCAGGAAAAGTCGCGATCGTTACCGGCGCGGGCGTGGGCATGGGGGCCGCTACCGCGCGTTTGCTGGCCGCACGCGGAGCCAAAGTCATCGTGTCCGACATCAACGCCGAAACGGGCGCTGCCACCGTTGCCGCCATCAAAGCTGAGGGCGGCACGGCGCATTTCGTAATGGCCAATGTCGCCGACGAGGCGCAAGTCGAAGCTTTAGTTGCAGAAACCGTCGCAACCTATGGCCGCCTTGATTGCGCGGTCAACAATGCCGCGATTACACCCGATATTCTGCCAATCCACGAAGCCGATATGGCAGTGTTCGACAAAGTGCTGAATGTTGATCTGCGCTCGGTCATGCTGTGCATGAAGTATGAAATTCGGCAATTTCTGGCGCAAGTCAGTGCCGGGTCCATCGTCAATATTGGCTCGGTAAGTTCATTCCGCCCGCAGCCTAACAACGCCGCCTATGTTGCGGCAAAGCACGGCGTGATTGGCCTGACCAAGACCGGCAGCCTTGAATATGCAGGGCGCGGCATCCGTGTGAATGCCGTCCTGCCCGGCGCGATTGACACGCCCATGCTGCGCGGCGCACTGGAAACCACCGGCTTTACCGAAGCAGATTTCGCGCCCGCGCTCAGCCTGTTTGGCCGCTTTGGCAAGCCCGAAGAAGTGGCCGAAGCCAGCGCGTGGTTGTGTTCCGATGCGTCCAGCTATGTCACCGGCCACAGCCTTGCGGTCGAAGGTGGTTACCTGACGCGCTGAACCGGGGGGAGCGCCGATGCATGCGCCTCTACCCGGTAGGTGCGCATCTTTGAGCGATCAAACAGGCGCTCCTCGTCGTCCACGATTTCAGCCATCGTTGCCGGATCGGACATGGCAGCAAAGCATGCATCGCACGTGGCCTGATCGGGAAAGTCGATCTCCAGCACCACGTCGAAATCGTGCGCTGCATCCGTGCCGTCGAGCGGGTGAAGGTGATTGCGGACGTAGCGCGTGGCCCAGCCCGAAAGCACCTTTTCGCCGATCAAACGGTGACGGGATTCGTAATAGGCAATGAAATCAGCCTTGCTCATGCCCTCCCGGCGCTTGAGCAAGGTGAGCACCGTTACTGTCACGCATAAGCCTCAAGCCAGCGCCGCGTAGCATCGCCTACCGCGCGCGCGCGCAGGGCTGGGTGCGGAAAGGCTTCGCGCAAGGCTTGCGAGCGCAATTCTATCGACAGCGGAATTCCGGGCGGCAGCGCCTGATACAGCGCCGCCAGCGGTAGCGCACCTTCGCCACACTGTTCGCGCAAGTTGATCGCATCGTGGATCACGGCGGCAAAGTCTGCCGGATCAGGGCGCTCTGCGGGCGCGTCGCAGAACTGTGCATAGGGCAGCAGCGCGGGATCGATCTTGGCGATCTCGGCAATGGACGAGCCTGAGCGGTCGACATGGATCGGATCAATCAGCAAGGCCCGCAAGGGGTGCGCGACCAGATCAAGCACAGTCAGCGCAGTGGTCAAGTCTTTGACCTCGGTGAAAATGCCGAATTCGAGCGCAACGCGGATGCCCGAGCCTTCGGCGTGGACGCATAGCTCAGCCAACCGTGCAGCGGCGCGGGCGTGGTCCGGATCGGATGAAACGCACAGCACGTTGGCCGCACCCAGTTCTGCGCCGACGTCGATCACCTTGCGATGATCGTCCATCGACGAATCCGGCTTTATCCAGATCACTTCCACATCCAGCAGCGGCAATCCGGTTGCGGCAAGCGCGGCGCGGGCATCACGCGTATGGCTTGCGGTCCATTCCGCCGGATCAACCCACAGGCCGACCATATCGAAGCCGCCCGCGTGGGCAGCTTCGATGGTGTCTACAGGGCCAAATTCCGGGACGATTCCAGAAGCGAAGGAAATGAGCGTCATTTGCCGATCACATCACGGGTTCTGGAAGATCGGCATCATCGCCCAAGTACCAGTCGAGCCATTCGTGGAAGAACTGATTGCCGCGTTCGTTGCGACCAAACATCAATTCGTCATGCGCGCCGGATTCAAGGCCCTTCTGGATTTCAAGCCCGATCACATAATCTTCGTTATACGTCACATCGCGGAAGAAGTTCATCGCCGCTTCGACATTGGCGCGGTCTTCTTCATCGCGGATCGGTTCGCGGCGCAGGTAATTCAGGACGGTGCGGTTTTCACCCGGCGTCGGTCCTGGGAAAAGCTGGGCGACCTGCGTGATTTCGGGCGCGATGAAGGCTGACACGTTGGGGAACATGATCCGCACGAAATCAAACCCGTTGTTTTCCTGATTGCCCCAATCTTCGCGCGGCACATCCTGCAAGGCTTCGGCAATGCGGTGATGCGGAAAGCCGATGCGCTGGTGCGGGCCGAAACCTTCGTAATGCATGCAGTTTGATGGTGTGCGCGGGAAGATCGTTTCAGGGTGCAGCGAGGCGAAGTGATAGCCTTCGAGGTAGCCATCATAGGCAACCTTCCAATTGGCGCCGTGGATCGTGCGGCTGCCCAAATAGCTCCAATTGCCGAAATCGAGCGCGTCGAAATCTTCAAGGAACCCGCGGAAATATGCATCGACATCAATCGGCGCATTGGGCGTTAGAACCACGAAGATCATGCCCGCGCGTTCTTCGCAAGGCAGTTCACGCAGGCCCAGTTCGGATTTGTGCACTTCGCCGAATTTGCTGGCTTCGGAAACGCCGATCAGCTTGCCATCGGCGCCATACGTCCAGCCGTGATATTTGCAGGTAAAGCGCGCGCAATTGCCATGGCCTTCGGATGCTACAGGCGCGGCGCGGTGCGAACAGACGTTCAGGAAAGCGCGGACTTTGCCAGCTTTGTCGCGGTTGATCAGCACAGGCATGCCAACCGCGTCCATCGCCTTGTAATCGCCCGCGTTGGGCAATTCGGCGGTGAAAGCCAGCATCAGCGGCACGCGCTTGAAGATCAGCTCCATTTCCGCCTTCCACTGATCGGGATCAGTATAGCTGCGGGCGGGCACGCGCTTGGTGGTATCGGTCAGGAAAGTCTGCTTGTTTTCAACGTAATCGCGCATGATCGCCGCGACGTTTCCGATACGCTCAATCCGGTTCATTGCTATGGCCTCTCCGTGCCCGCCGCGCGGGCTCATGAAAAAGACCATGCCTTGTGCGCAGGCGCGGGGGAAGCTGTGACAGGGGTTAGGTTTTGGTTTGGCGCAAACTCGTCTTTTCGCCAATTGCGGGGCATTGGGTGGGCGGGGGACAGGGGACTATGAACGACAACACCGCTAAGCCGTGGGACTGGCTCCCGATTCCAGCGCCGCATCAGGCAGTTTATGTGCGTGACGGTATTTGGCAAATGAAGACACTGGCCGATCTGGCGCGCGACCGTGCGCGGCAAGCACCTGATTTTGTGTGCTTTACCGATGGCGAGGGTGCCTACACGTTTGCAGATGTGCTGGCGCAGGCCGAAGCGTTGGTGGCGGCATTGCAGCAGCGGGGGTTGCGCGCGGGTGATGTGATCGCGTTCCAGGTGCCCAATTGGCGTGAGGCGGCTGTGATCAATCTGGCAGCGGTGATTGGCGGGATGATCGTCAACCCGATCGTGCCGATCTATCGCGATGCCGAAATGCTGATGATGCTGGGCGATTGCCGGGCGCGCGCAATCTTTGTGCCACAGGTCTGGCGGCGGCTGGATTATGCGGCAATGGCCGGGCGATGCCGCGATGCATTGCCCGATTTGGATCATGTGTTCACCGTTCGCGGCGATGGGCCAGACGATTTTGCTGCACTTGTTGCCGCGGGCAAAGACGCAGCATTTGTGGCTCCGCAAGTCAATCCGATGGGCGTGAAGATGGTGCTCTATACATCGGGCACCACGGGCCGCCCCAAGGGCGTGCTGCACAGCCATTGCACGCTGGCCCACATCGTTGCGGCAAGCGGTCGGCACTGGGGCTTGGCGCCGGGTGAGGCGACCTTGATGCCATCGCCTGTCACGCACGTTTCAGGCTATGCCAACGGGCTGGAAGCGCCGTTCATTTGTGGAATCCAGTCTGTGCTGATGGAGGCGTGGGACTCTGCTGAGGCGCTGGCGCTGATCGAGGCGCACCAATGCGTTGGCACTGTGGCGGCCACGCCGTTTCTGGTGGAACTGGCAGCCGCGGCGCGCGCTGCGGGCAAACGTCTGCCTTCGTTCCGATTCTTTGCCTGTGGCGGTGCGGCGGTGCCCGCTGACCTGATCCCGGCGGCCAATGCGGCTTTTGAAAACGCCCGTGCCTTCCGGGTGTTCGGCGCTTCCGAAGTGCCTTTGGTCAGCTTTGGCTGGCCGCATGACGAAGTTTTGGCGGCAACGACCGACGGCGAAGTTGTGGATTACGAAGTGCGCATCGTCGATCATGATGACAACGATCTGCCACGCGGGTCCGAAGGCGAAATTCTGGCGCGCGGGCCCGCGATGATGATGGGCTACGCCGATGCCGCGCAAACCGCCGAAGCGATTACGGCGGACGGCTATTTCCGCACCGGCGATCTTGGCGTGCTGTCAGCAGACGGCGCAATCACAATCACCGGGCGTAAAAAGGATCTGATCATTCGCGGCGGCGAAAACATCTCCGCCAAGGAGATCGAGGACGTGCTCCACATGCACCCAGCGGTGAAAGAAGCCGCCGTCGTCGCCATGCCGCATGAGCGTCTGGGTGAGGGAGTTTGCGCCTATGTCATCCTGTGCAGCGATGCCGACGCGGCAGTACTGGCCGCGCACGTCGGCGCATCAGGCATGGCCAAACAGAAAATCCCCGAACGCTTCGAACTGGTGGATGACTTCCCCCGCACGGCCAGTGGCAAGGTCCGCAAGGACCAGTTGCGCGCTATGGTGCGGGAGAAGTTGGGCAGCCTTTAAACCGCCCCCATCGCTTTGGCCACTGATGCGCTGACCTCTTCGCGTGTAGGGTTGCGGCGCAGGGTCAACCCGCCGTTCACTTGCAGGTTTTCGCCGGTCATAAAGCATTCGTCGCTGGCAAGGAACGCGACGGCGGCGGCGATGTCTTCGGACGTGCCCCAGCGGCCAAGCGGATAGCCAGCACGGAAGGCTTCGAACAAGCCGGGCACTTCCTTGGCGTCGGCGTTCATCGGGGTGTCAGTCAGGCCGGGCGAGATCGAGTTGGCGCGTATGCCTTCGTGGCCGAATTCATGCGCGATGCAGCGCACGATATGATCGGTGCCAGCCTTGGTCCCCATGTAGATCGCATGATCATTCAACATGATCGTGGCGGTGGCTGAACTGATCGTAATGATCGATCCGCCGCGCCCGCCCAATGACTTTGCCATTTTGCGTACCATCGCCTGGAAAAACTGGTGCGGACCGACAAGCTGCAGCGCGGTCATCGCGTTAAGTTCTGCGCGGGTGACTTCGAGGAACGGTTTGAGCAGGCCCCAGCCGGTGGCGTTGATCGCAATATCGATGCCGCCCATTTGTGCGACGGCGCTTTCGGCAAGCGCGTTGACGCTGGCTTCATCGGTGATGTCACACGGTGCCCACAGACAGCCGGTGGCGGTCGCGAAATCTGCCAGCACCGATTCCTTGCGGCCTGCCACAAGCACGGTCGCGCCTTCGTCGATCAACCGTTGTGCGATGACTTGGCCCATGTTGCCTTCACTGCTCGCGCCCAGCACAATGGCGGTCTTGCCTTCGAGACGTTTCATATCCTGCTCCTGATTTGCGATTTGTCCGTGGCGTATCATCGCGCGCGCCTTTGCATTTCCTGTTCAAAAGGGGAGTAGTGGCGCGTGCCTGCCCCCTTCAAGGAAGGTGGCAACGAATTTTCGGGAATTGAGGAGCAAGCGCATGGATCTGGGTCTTAAAGGCAAGAAGGTTATCCTCACTGGCGGCAGCCGCGGCATTGGCCGCGCCACGTTGGAAATTCTTGCAGCAGAAGGCGCAGACGTTGCGTTTTGCTCGCGCAATGCCGAACAGGTCGCTGAAGCGGCAGCTAGCCTTGGAAAGCACGGCGGCAAGGTCTTCGGCTCTGCTTTCGATATGGATTCAGGCCCAGATGCCTATCGCGCGTGGCTTTCGGATGCCGCTGAAAAGCTTGGCGGTTGCGATATCTTCATTCCCATGATCTCCACCTCTGGATCGGGCCAGACCGGCGATTGGCAGAAGGGTCTTGACCACGATATCATGGGCTCGGTGATCGGCGTCGAAGTGCTCGAACCGTTCCTTGAAAAGTCGGACGACGGTTCGGTGGTGATTCTTTCGTCCACCGCAGGGCTTGAGACATTCATCGTGCCGCAGGGCTATAACGCGCTCAAGGGCGCGCTGATTGTTTATGCTGGCCAGCTGTCACAGGCGCTCGGCCCCAAGGCTATTCGCGTGAACGCGGTTTCGCCCGGCCCGATCAAGTTTGCTGGCGGCAATTGGGAAGTGATCGAAGGCGCAGCGCCCGATCTGTACAAGTCGGTCGAAGTAGGCTTCGCGCTGGGCCGCTATGGTGCGCCGGACGATGTGGCCAAGGCTGTGGTATTCCTCGCCAGCCCGGCCTCGTCCTACACCACCGGCACCAATCTGGTAGTCGATGGCGGCTTCACCAAACGCGTCCAGTTCTGAGGAACGACCAGACATGAGCATCGGGGCACGGGCTATCCAACACATTGGGGTGTCCGTCCCCGATCTCGAAAAGGCGCGCGCCTTTTACATCGACCTGCTTGGCGCTGTCGAAGTGGGCAAGCCGCTCGAATGGCAGGACAATCCGTTCATTGATGCGGTTGTCGGGCTGGACGGCAGCGCGGCGCGGCAGTTCATGTGTCGCCTCGGCAACGCGCATATCGAGGTGTTTGAATACCTCGCCCCCCGCGCAGGCCCGCAAGACCCTAACGAGGGCGTCAACCGCTTCGGCTACACCCATTTCGCAGTGCAGGTGGAAGACATCCTCGCTTGCTACAAACGCTTGCTGGCCGCCGGCATCCGCGTTCACGCCCCGCCATCAATGGCGGGCATCACGGTTGACGCCGACGGTCGCAAGCACGGCTATGCCGCGACCTATTGCCGCGATTACTTCGGCAATGTGTTCGAAATCATGGAAATCTACGACGACGACCAGATTCGCCCGGTGTGGCGCGCAGGTGAAGGCGTCATCGCACCACAATAAAAAACCGGCACCTTGTGCTGTTTCGTGGCAAAAGTACCAGTTCCTAACCAAAGTCAGAGGGTCATGCGGCCCTGATTCTTGACCTCGATCAAACGGACCACCCCTTTGCCGTGAGACAATCCGCTCCGTAATCAGATGGAGAGGAATACCATGGCTGACCGTGATCCCGGCGCCTTTGAAGCAGCGCGCTGCCCCGGCACAAGTTGGGAAGACATCCTGCGCGCTGACGATGTGCAGCCGCCCGCTTTCATCGCGGAAGACCGTTACGAATATCTCGGATCTGAACCGATTGATGCGGCGCGCTATTACAGCCCGGAATTCTTCAAGGCGGAATGCGAAAAGATGTGGCCAAACGTGTGGCAGTTTGCCGCGCGCGAAGAAGATCTGCCCGAGGCGGGGGATTATGTCACGTATGACAACGCGGGCCGTTCATACCTGATTGTGCGTCAGGAAGATGCCAGCGTGAAGGCGTTCCACAACGTCTGTCTACATCGCGGCCGCAAGTTGAAAACCGACAGCGGCAGCGCCGAACAGTTCCTTTGCCCGTTCCACGGCTTTTCGTGGAATCCCGATGGCAGCTTGCGCAACATTCCTTGCCGTTGGGACTTTGCCCATCTGCCTGACCAGAAGCTGCAATTGCCCGAGGCAAGCGTTGCGCAATGGGGCGGCTATATCTTTGTGCGTGAGGCCGAGGACGGCCCGACGATTGAAGAGTTCCTTGCGCCGCTGCCCGAATTCTTCAAACGCTGGAAGCACGAAGAGTGCGTTACCGTGGCGTGGGTGGCCAAAGTGATCCCGGCCAACTGGAAGATCACGATGGAGGCTTTTATGGAAAGCTACCACGCTTTCGTCACCCACCCGCAACTGATGCCATTCACTGGCGATGCCAACGCCGCCTATCACGTGCTGGGCGAACATGTGAATGTCAATTACACCCCGTTCGGCGTGATCAGCCCGCATATCGAAGCACAGGCCGTGGCCGAACATTGGCCGCAGCAGCGCATCATTGATGAATTCCGGAAGTACAATGGCCGCAGCGCCGACAACTATGACGCGGACAAGGACAATTACGCGATCACCGTGCCCGAAGGCAGCACCGCGCGCGCCGCGCTGGGTGCAATGATGCGCGAAGTTTCGGAAAAGCAGTTTGGCGGCGATTATTCGGGCGTTTCGGAAAGCGAGTTGCTCGATGCGCTGGTCTATAACGTGTTCCCCAACTTCGCGCCGTGGGGCGGGTTCATGCCCAATATCGTCTATCGCTGGCGGCCTTGGCCCGATCAGGACAAGTGCCTGATGGAAGTGCGCGTGATCGCGCGCGTGCCGCAGGGCCAAGCGCGCCCGGCGGGCGTGCCGATGCACTTGCTGGGTGATGACCAGATTTGGGCCGATGCGCCTGAATTGGGCGTGCTGGGCGCGGTGCTCGATCAGGACAGCGAGAACATGGAACTGTGCCACGAAGGGCTGAAGGCTTCGAAAAATCAGGCCGTGGAACTTGCCGATTATCAAGAAGTGCGCATCCGCCATCTTCACCAGACGCTTGACCGCTATTTGAACGCTTGAGGGCCCACCCATGACCGAACTCTACGAAAAATACGCCAATGCCGCCGAGCGCATGTTGCACTTCGTCGAGACAAAGACGACCGATCAGGCGGCGGACATCTTGCGCGTGCCCGTGGCGAATTACCTTGATGAGGGCCGCTATCAGCGCGAGATCGAACGCATTTTCAACAGGTTGCCGCTGATGCTGGCGCTGACCATCGAACTGCCAGAGCCGAATGACTACAAGGCCATGGACGTGATGGGGCGGCCCGTGCTGATCACGCGCGGCAAAGATGGCAAAGCGCGCGCGTTCCTTAATGTATGCAAGCACCGCGCGATGCATCTGGCAGCTGAAGGCAAAGGCAATTGCGCGCGCTTTGCCTGCCAATACCACGGCTGGACATATGCCAACGACGGCAAGCTGATCGGCATTGCCGAGGCGACGACTTTCGGCGAGGCCGACCGCTCCACGCTGCACCTGACCGAACTGCCCTGCGACGAAGCGGCGGGGCTGATCTTCGTGATCCTGACGCCAGATTTGCCGATCGATGCGGCGAGTTGGATGGGCGGGATGTATGAGGACTTTGCGGCGCTGAAGCTGGAGACGTGGTATTACCACAAGAGCAAGCCGATGAAGGGCGCGAACTGGAAGGTTGCTTATGACGGCTATCTGGAAGGCTATCACTTCCAAGCTGCACACACCAATACGGTTGCAACGCGCAGCCCTTCTAACCGCGCCAGTTACGAAGGCTTTGGCCCACACATCCGGCTCGGCTTCCCGCAGAATTCGATCACCCGGCTGAAGGATCTGCCGCGCGAGGAATGGGGGCGGCAGGAAAACAACGGCTATGACTTCATCCGCATGCTGTTCCCCAACATGAGCTTCTTCCTTGCTCCGGAAATGGGCCAGTTGGCGCAACTGTTTCCGGGGCCGAACGCCAACCAGAACACGACGGTGATGAACTACATCTTCCCCGTGAAGCCGGCGACGCCCGAGGCGCTCGAAACGCTCGACAAGATGTGCGATTTCTTCTTCGATGTGGTGGAAGAAGAGGATTATTTCCTCGGCCTGAAGGTGCAGAACGGGCTGGAATCAGGCGCGATGACACACCAGACGTTTGGCCGCAATGAACCGGGCAACCAGTTTTTCCACAAATGGGTGGCGTACTATCTGGATGAAACGGGCAATACACCCGCGCCGGTGATGAAAGGCTGACAGGTTGCGCCAGCCCCCCTTCCGCTTATGGGAGGGGGGCTGAACTTGTGCTACCTCAGTGGCGCACCATCGCTCCACCATCGACCCATACGCCGTGGCCAGACATGAACCGCGCATCGTCACTGCACAGAAACGCGATCACATCGGCGATGTCTTCGGGCTGGCCCAACCGGCGAAGCGGGGCCTTGTTTTCCCAGAACGTCTTGAATTCCGGCATCTGTTCGAATGCAGGCGCGGTCATCGCTGTGGCAATTGCGCCGGGCTGTACGCAATTGACGGTGATGCCAAATGGGCCAAGCTCTGCCGCGGCGGATTTGGTAAAGCCCAGCACCGCGTGTTTTGACGCAGAATAGGCGCACAGCCCCTCATCGCCGTGGCTGGATGTGGTCGATCCAATCGTCACAATCCGGCCTTTGCCAGCGACCTTCAGGTGCGGCACCGCATCGCGCACCAGCCTGAACACGGTCATCACATTCACGTCCATTACGCGCGCAAAATAGGCGTCGTCATGGCCTTCCAACGGGTGGAATGCGCTGATTCCGGCGCAAGGAACAAGCGTATCAAGGCCGCCCAGTGCCGCCACGGCTTGCTCCACCAACCGCGCGTTCGCGCTATCGCCGGTCAGGTCCGTCACGAAATCTACGCCGCCTGCGATATCGGCGGTGAAAACCTGCGCGCCATCTGCCCGCAAACGCGCAGCCGTGGCCGCGCCGATGCCCGATGCCGCGCCGGTCACAATTGCGCGCCGTCCGCTTAGGCGGCCCACAGGAATGTCAGAGGCCATCGGCGATTTTCAGCACGAGCTTGCCGGTGTTCGCGCCGCTGAACAGACGCATGAACGTTGCATAGGCGTTTTCGAGACCGTGCTGCACATCTTCATCAATGCGCAAACGGCCTTGGGCCATCCACTCGGCCATGACCGCGCCGCCTTCGGCAAAGCGCGGAACGTAATCCATGATCAGATAGCCGTGGATCGTGGCCTGTTGGGCCAAGACTTGCCACAAGTTGCGAATGCCAACCTTGGTGGGCGAATTGTATTCACTGATCAGCCCGCACAATACGATCCGCGCATGCTTGGCCAAGTTCATAAGTTCGGCGTCGAACACGTCGCCACCGACATTTTCGAACACAACATCGACACCGCCCGGCGCAGCCTTGCGGATTTCAGCGGCGAGCTGATCAACCGACTTGCCCTTGTAATCGATCGCCACGTCAAAGCCGTAGTCCTGCGTCAAGCGGCGGCACTTTTCCACGCCACCGGCAATGCCGATCACGCGCGCGCCCATGATCTTGCCGATTTGCCCCACCGCTGAACCGACTGCGCCCGCTGCGCCCGAAACCAGCAGGGTTTCGCCCGGCTTTGGCTTGGCTATTTCAGTAAGCCCGAAATAGGCAGTGAGGCCAACAGCGCCCATCGCTGAAAGGAACCGTGATGGTGAATCAGCCAGCGTAACATCAACCTTCATGGTGAAACCGCCAGCTTCGTTGACCGAGTAATCTTCAAGCGCATTCATGCCCAGCACCCAATCGCCCACCGCAAAATCGGGTGAGTTCGATGCAGCGACCACGCCAACCGTGGTGGCGCGCACCGGATCGCCAAGCGCGATTGGGGGCATGTAGCTTGGCGCGTCATCCATCCATCCGCGTTGCGCTGGATCGAGTGAGGCATAACAATTGCGCACCACGAAGCCGCCCATAGGTGGTGTAGGAAGGTCTTCTTCTATAAAGGAAAAGTCTTCAGGAACGGGGGATGCAAGGGGCCGTCTGGCCAGCAGGAATCGGCGGTTCACGGTCACAGGCGTCTCTCCGGTTATATGTTTTGAAGTTGCAGCATGGCGCGCGGATAGCACCTGTAACAAGTCGCAGTTGGCTCCCGAAACGCAGACGTCGATTAAGGCGCGTGCCATCGCCCGAACGAGGCGAGGCGGCCCATGAGGGAGGATACCTATGAGAAGCTTCGCAAAACGGCGCGTCGTCGCTGCTGCCTTGACCACCACTGCACTTGCATTTTCGCTGCCGGCTTTCGCCGCCGACGAACCGCAAGCCGCGCAGGCTGACGCGCAGTCGGTTGACAGCGCAGACACCGCCGATACCGGTGCGATTATCGTCACCGCGCGCCGCCGTTCGGAAACGCTGCAAAGCACGCCAGTTGCCATCACCGCCGTGAACACCGCGATGCTGGAAAGCAAGGGTGCCATCAATATCGGCGACTTGCAGGGTGCAGCGCCAGGCTTGTTGATCACGCAGCAAAATTCAGGCGCACAGGCCGCCAACATCTCGATCCGCGGCCTGACGTATGCCGACGTTGAAAAATCGCAGACCCCGACCGTGGGCGTGGTTGTCGATGGCGTGACCATCGGCACCAACACCGGCCAGTTGCAGGATGCGTTTGACGTTGCGCAGATCGAAGTTCTGCGCGGACCGCAGGGCACCCTGTTTGGCGCAAACACCATCGGCGGCGTAATCAACATCACCCGTTCGAAGCCGACGATGAAGCCGGGCCTCAAGGCCGAAGCCACTTATGGCCGCTTCAACACGTTGTCGCTCAAAGCCATTGCAAACTATGGCGATGGTGAGAACTGGGGCGTAAAGGCGTTCTATTTTCACAACGAAACCGATGGCTTCTACAACAACGTCATCCAGGGCAAGAATGGCGGCTGGAGCAAGGGCGATAGCTTCGGCGGTAGCTTGCTGTTCACCCCGGCAGGCACTGGCTTCTCGGCCCAGTTGACGGTTGAAAAGGTCAAGCAGACTTTCGATCCGGTGGTGGCAAACCTTGCCAACAGCAGCGAAGTGTTCTGCGCGTTTGAACCTGCCGCCGAATGCAACCGCAACAACACGACCGATCTTTACACCGTGTTCAGCGCACCTGCGACCAGCAACTACAGCGCGCCCAACGCCACGTTGGAACTGAACTACGACATGGACGCGGTGAAGCTGACCATGATCACCGGTTGGCGCAAGAGCACCGAAGCCCAGACGCAGGACTTCGATGGTTCATCAACTGACCTGTATTACGTTGATCGTCGCCAGCACTACGAACAGTGGAGCCAGGAAATCCGCGCGGCGGGCAAGCTGTTTGACGGCTTTGACTACGTGGTTGGCGGCTTCTATTTCAAATCGACTTACGATCTGACACAGTGGAGCCGCGTGTTCGGTTTCAACCCCACGGTTGTGCCAACGCTGTTTGACCTCAATTCGCAGCATGTCGAAGGCGAAACGGAAAGCTTTGCTTTCTTCGGCGATTTCAACTGGGCATTGACCGACACGGTGCGTGTGGCTTTCGGTGGCCGTTGGAGCCACGATAACAAGCAATTGTTCAACGGCTTTGCCGGCGGCAAGCTGATTGATCCTGACAACGTGCAACGCTCGCAGTTCGTGCCGGTTGGTACGGGCAACGCCAGCTTCAGCAAGTTCACCCCCAAGATCGGCCTCGATTGGCGTCCCAACAACGACGTGATGGTATATGCTTCGTGGTCACGCGGCTATCGGTCGGGTGGTTTCAGCCCCCGTGCAGCAACTGCGGCAACCGCCAGCACGCCGTTCCAGCCTGAAACGGTTGATTCGTATGAAGTTGGCGCAAAGTTCTCGGCGTTCGACAACAAGGTTGAACTCAACCTTGCCGGGTTCGTGTCTGATTACAAGGACATGCAGCAGAACCTGACGCTTCCCGGTGGCCCTACCGGCAACCAGACGGTTACCGGCAACGTTCCTGGCGGCGCGCTGATCAAGGGTATTGAAGTAGACGGTCTGGTGCGCGTCACCGACAACTTCAAGCTGACCGGATCGCTGGCGGTGATGGATTCGCACTTCCGCAATTTCGTTGCCAATGGCGTGCTGGGAACGGCGATTGTACCGTTTGATTATTCGGCCAACCGTCTGATCTACGCACCAAAGTTCACGGCATCGTTGGGCGCGGAATACAAGCAGCCCACCAGCTTTGGCGATATCTCCACCAACATCGGCTGGCGCCATATTTCGCCTTATGATCAGCAGCTTTCAGCAGCATCGCTTACCCCGGTTATGACCGGAACGACGGTGACCAAGGTTGTTGTCAACGGCAATGATCCCCGCGTGCGCACCACCACGCAGGACCTGATCGACGCCAGCCTGACGTTCAACTTCGATCTGAACGACACCAAGGCTTATGTCCGCGTGTTCGGCCGTAATCTTGGCAACGAGAAGACCACGACGCACGCATTCACGGTTGCAGGTCTGTGGTCGTTCGGCATGGCGCTTGAGCCACGCACGTACGGCGCGACGATTGGCTTCAAGTACTGAAGCCAGATATGACGTTTATCTGATCCACCTTGCCGGGGGGAGGGGGCTTGGGGCAGTTTGCTCCATGTCTTCTCCTCCCGGATTTTTATGGAGTTTATGCCCATGCCCCGGCTTTCCGGTAAGATCGCACTCGTAACAGGCGGCGCTTCGGTGCCCGGCCTTGGCAGCGCCACCGCACAGCGGTTTGCCCAAGAAGGCTGCAAGGTGTGGCTGACGGACCGCGATCTTGCGGGCGCGGAAAAGGTTGCCGAAGGCATCCGTGCAGCAGGCGGGCAGGCCAAGGCGATGCTGCACGACGTGACGAACGAAGCGCAGTGGGACGAAGTGTTCGCTGCCATCGAAGCTGAAGATGGCCGGTTGGACGTGTTGGTCAACAATGCGGGGATCGCGGTGCTGCGTCCGATCGAGGAAATGACCACAGCAGACTGGCATTTGCAGAACTCGGTTAATCTCGACAGCGTGTTTCACGGCACCAAGCGCGCCGTGGCGCTGATGCGCAAAAGCGGCACCAAGGGTTCGATCATCAATATCTCGTCGGTGGCCGGGATCATCGGCGTGCCCGCGTGCGGCGCTTATGCTGCTGCCAAGGGCGGCGTGCGCCTGTTCTCAAGGACCATCGCGGTAGAAGCTGCCAAGGACGGCATCCGCGTCAATTCGGTGCACCCCGGCATGATCGCAACCAACATTCAGGGCGTCGCGATGGAAGACAATGCGGCTAATTATGATGCGACCGTCGCATTGGTGCCAATGGGCTTTCTTGGCGACCCGATGGACATCGCGAACATGAATCTTTTCCTTGCGTCGGACGAATCGCGCTATGTCACAGGCGCGGAACTGGTCGTCGATGGCGGCATGACCGCGGCTTGATGATCATAGGATAAGGGGTGCAAACCCACCCCCGACCCCTCCCGTAAACGGGAGGGGGGAATCGGTGAGCTACCTTGCCCTCCCGCTTGCGGGAGGGCCGTGAGACTTACTGAACGCAGTGAAGTTAGTCGCAGCGGAGTGGGTTTACGCGCTATCGAAAATCGCTGCGCTCACGCCACCCAACGGATCGCGTTCTCCACCAGTCGCCGGTATTCGGGGCTATCATAAGTCGCCGGTCCATCGCCCGATTGCAGATAGACCAAGCGGCTGTTGATCGCCTGCTTGGTCCAGCCGATCAGGTTCGATCCCGGCGGATGGTCCCACCCTTCGCGGCTGAACATCTGACCGCGAACCGCAAGGTCTGCCGACCAGAAATGGTCGCGATCAAACGGGGCGGATGAGCGCAGCAGCGGGGTGACGCTGTCTGCAAACACTTGCGCCAGATAGAGTTCATCGGTCAGCGGGAATCGGGCGGGCATTCCGGCGGTGACCGGGTGATCGCCCACGACCGAAACGTCATGCCGCACATCGTGGCAGTATCCGCTGTCGAGAACTGGACGCCCGCGCGACGTGCCCGGATGGTAGTGGAATTGGCCGCCCAGCCACTCGTGATATTCATCCCACGTCGGCCATCCCGCCAGCGCGTGATGCAGCGCGACAACGCCCTTGCCCTGCTCCAGCAGCGCCCGGAATCCGGCTTTCAGCGCCTCGTCGGGTTCAAGGTAATGCGGCGCATTTTCCGGCGCTTCGAAATCGAGACCGGGCATGTCATACAGCACCAGCGCATCGAACCCGCGCATACCTTCAGGGTTCATCAGCAGCGCGGCGGCGGGTTGATCAACCATCGTTGCGGTGATCCCTTCCATCGCTTGGAATACTGCGTCGAACGCCGTGCGGTCAAACGGATGGCCGCGCACCGCCACAAGGCATTTTATCGCGGCACGGTGATGGATGATCGGCATCAGCCGCCCACTTTCACGATAACCTTGCCAATCGCTTTGCCCGACAGCATCCGGTCATAAGCGATCAGGGTTTTATCAAGACCCGCCGTCTCGTCAAGGTTGACCGTCAGCTTGCCCGTATCGGCCCATTCTCGCAGGGTAGGCAGAAATTCCGCGCCGCGATGCAGGAAGTCGGGGATGAAGAAGCCCTCGATCCGCAAGCGGCGCATCAGCACTTGGTCGAAGCGCGCAGGGCCGGGCAGCGGGGCGTCATTATCGTACGCGGCAACCATGCCGCACACCGCGACGCGCCCGTAATGGGCCATGTTGGGCAGGACTGCATCGAGCATCGGCCCGCCAACATTGTCGAAATAGGCGTGAACCCCGCCTTCTACCGTGGCAAGCCGGGCGGCCACGTCTTCGTTCTTGTAATCAATCGCCATGTCGACGCCGAGCCTGTCGGTCAGATAGCGGCACTTGTCTGGGCCGCCTGCAATGCCGATCACTTTCGCGCCAAGGTTGCGCCCAACCTGACAGGCCATCGAACCCGTCGCGCCTGCTGCTGCTGAAACCACCAGCCACTCGCCGGGTTTGACTGCCGCCACTTCCTTCACTCCGACATAAGCCGTCCACGCATTCATTCCTAGCGCGCCATAGTGCTGGCGAATGTCGGCTACGCTTTCGTCCAGTGCTTCAAGCCCAGCCAGTGCGGGCACAATGTCGGCGTAATCAGCCCATTGCCCAAAGCCGCGCACCAGCGTGCCAACGGGAAAATCAGGATCAGCACTCTCGCTCACCCGGCCAAGCACAAGGCCGACCATCTTGGCGCCCAGCGGCAACGGCGGCTGATAGCCATCGGTGCGCGGGCTCATCCACATGCGGGTGCCTGCGTCCATAGACAGCCAGCCTACCTTTACCCGCACTTCTCCGGTGCCAAGAGCGGGCAGATCTTCGGTCTGGAGGCTGAGCGCGGACGCGAAGTCTGATCCTTCCGGGTGGCGGTCAAGGCGCCAGAAGCGGTTCATAGTCATGGAAAATTCCCTCTCGTATTTCTGAGGGGTGCCGATGCAACGCTAAGCCCACACCTAGCCAAAATAAGAGGCTAACTCATTGGTGAGGCGGTAAATGCGGATCAGGCTACTAAACGCGCGAACCGGACAATATAAAAAGGGAGGGTACGCCATGCGTGCACTTAAAAATCTACTTCTCGCGACTTGCGCGCTCAGCGCAAGCACATCGGCTTTTGCCCAAGACGCAACGCAAGACGGCGCCAGCGCAGGCGGACTTGAAGAAATCATCGTCACCGCGCGCAAGCGCGAAGAATCGGTACAGACCGTACCGGTTGCTGTCACTGCGATCTCTGAAAAGACGATCCAGCAGCGCGACATCACCAGCATCGAAAAGATTGCTGCCGCCACGCCAAACCTTTCGGTTGGCCGCGCCTCGAACGGTTCGGGCGCTCAGCTTACCATGCGCGGCATTGGTTCGTCATCGACGTCGATCGGTATTGAGCAGTCGGTCGCTGTGGTCGTTGATGGTGCCTATTACGGGCAGGGCCGCGTCATTCAGGAAGGCTTCTTCGATCTTAAGCGCGTAGAAGTGCTGAAGGGTCCGCAGGCGCTGTTCTTCGGCAAGAACGCCACCGCTGGCGTGATTTCGCTGACCACCAACGATCCTGGCGATGAAATGGAATTCGTTGCCAAGGCCGGATATGAATTCCGTGCGCACCAGTATCAGGGCGAACTGATCGCATCTGTGCCGCTGTCGGAAACCTTTGGTATTCGCGTTGCCGTTCGCGGATCGAAGATGGACAAGGGCTACTACCAGAACGTCTCGGTCAATCGCACATACAGCACCGTTGACATCCAGAGCCTGCTAGCAGGCGGTACGGGCAATGCCACCGGCCATGTCGCCACACCTGCTGCTGAATATGCACCGGGCGAAGACGAATTCATCGGCCGCGTGACCTTGAAGTATTCGCCAGATGATCGCCTGACGTGGACGGTCAAGGGCGCTTTTGACTACAACAAGGTCAACAACTCCTCGTGGAACTATGGGGCTTACAATTGCGGCCTTGCCAGCGGCGTCAGCCAGCTGACCGGCTATGCGTGCAGCAACGAGTTCGTCACGCACCAGAACAACATTCCTACCGACATCGCGGCAAACTTCCCGCTCTCGCAAGCAGACGGCAAGCTCTACAACCGCTACCGTTCGTGGGCTGTGAACAGCAACCTCGTCTATTCGCTGAGCGATGACGTGACGCTGAGCGCGGTCACCAATTACAACACCAACAACAACCGCTGGGCCTGCGCATGCGATTTCCAGTCGAGCGATGCTGGCACTTGGGCCACCGAAAATTCGTCATGGAAGGCGTTCTCGCAGGAATTGCGCGCACAGACTTCGTTCGATGGTCCGATCAACCTGATGGTTGGCGGTCTTTATCAGAAGACCAAGCGTGATTTTGCGCAGTACATCATGTTTGCAGGCCTGCGTGACGACACGGTATCGGCTCAGAACCGCTATCTTGCCACCACCAAGACCAGCTTCACCGATGGCGAAACCACGGCGCTGTTCGGTCAGGTAACATGGCAGCTTGTTGACCGGCTCGAACTGGCTGGCGGCGTGCGCTATACGCACGAAACCAAGGACAGCTACTTCACGCAGCCGTACAACAACGTCGGCGTACAGGGCATTTTCCGCGACAAGCTGGACGCCGATGGCCTTGGTGAAATCAGCGCCAAGCAGACCTTCAACGACTGGTCGCCTGAAGTGACGCTGACGTGGAAGCCTGTCGATGACGTGCTCGTCTATGCAGCGTACAAGACAGCTTACAAGTCTGGCGGTTTCTCAAACGGCGGTATCAACTCGAAGTTCTCGGCCGATCCGCTGGCCGATCTGACCTTCAACCCTGAAAAGGCACGTGGCTTCGAAGGCGGCATCAAGTCGACCGTCCTCGACAACCAGTTGCGCCTGAACCTGGGTGTGTTCAGCTATGCCTATGACGATCTGCAGGTCGACTTCTTCAACTCGCCGATCTTCGCATTCCAGACCCTGACGGCGGATGCCCGCACCAAGGGTGTCGAAGCAGAGTTCGAATATGCACCGCGCACGCTTGATGGCCTGAACATCCATGGTTCGGTCAACTACACCAAGGCAAAGTACACCAACTTCCCGTTGGCACCGTGCTTCGCCGGGCAGACTCCTGCACAAGGTTGCACGACCGTGGCAGGCGTCACGCGCCAGAACCTCAACGGCAAGCCGCTGTCGGTTGCGCCTGAATGGACCGGCGCATTCGGCGTTGGCTATGACGCGGCAGTGGGCGATGCGATGAAGTTCGGCATCAATGTGGATGCGCGTTATTCGGGCAGCTATCTGGCTTCGGGCTTCGGCAATCCGTTCTCGGTCCAGAAGAAGTATGCTGTGCTTGATGCCGGCATCCGCTTTGGCGCAGAAGACGATAACTGGATGATCGCTCTGATCGGCAAGAACCTGACCAACCGTTTCTTCGTCAGCGGCGTGGTTGATGGTCCTTCGACCGGTGGCGGCACCGGAACGGCTGCAGGCGTACGTGCTGACCAGCTCGGTTTTGGCAACCTGCCACGCACCGTGCAAGTAACGGTGACCAAACGCTTCTGATCCGAAGCATCTGGAATTTGAACATAGGAAAAGGCGGTGCCGCGAGGCGCCGCCTTTTTCCTTGTCTGGAGTTATGAAACGAAAACCAAGCCCTGCATTTTGCAAGGCTTGGCTCTAGCAGCCCTTGGGCGCATGCTGGCGGTGGATGTTGCGGAAGCTGCGCGTCTTGAACAGCCACTTGCCGTCCACCTTTACGCAAGTATCCTCGTACTGGCCACGATCCCGCATGGTCGTGCCGTCTTGGTCATAGACTTCCGAGGTGTAGCTGCGCATCACGGCTGTATCGCCGGTGACTTCGATCGAGCCGGGCCATGCTTCGAACATGATGCCGGGATAGCCCTTCATCGCTGCAACCCACATCGCCTTGATGGCAGGGCGGCCGCATGTGGTGCCGATTTCCGGATAATCGGGCAGCGACCATTCAGCGTCTTCGGCCCAGGTTGAGGCCCAATCATCGGCATTGATGCGGGTGACCGCATCGGCATAGGTTTCGAGCAGTTCGCGAATGGCGAGGCGGTCTTCGGCAGGGCCGGTAAATGGCATGGCAGGGTCTCTCCGGTTATGGTTGCTTGTCGCCAAGACTAACCGCGCGTTCGACCTTGCGAACCTGTGGGATAGGTGAGGGTCGCACCCAAACCCTCAGCCCAGCGTCGTTCACATCACGACGGGCAATTCTTCCATGCCGGGTTGAGTGCCGGGCACGCAGACTTCGATCTGCCCGCCTTCAACGCGCACGCCAAAAGTACGCAGGTCCTTGTAGCTTCCACCGATGCAGCGTCCCGTCGCCATTTCAAAGCGCGCACCATGCAGCGGGCACATCACCGCGCCGCGCCGAATACGCCCGGTCGAAACCAGCGAGGCCTGATGCGTGCAGCGGTCATTCACTGCAAACAGGCCTTCGTCGGTCTTGGCCACCAGCACATGCCAGCCGCCAATCTTTGCAGCGATCTTGCCTTCGGCGGGGAATTCAACCTCGGGGATCAGAAAATGCCAAGTGTCGGTCACGTATTCGGTCCTCAAGTCATGCGGATGGTTTGAATCGGGTCGGTCCCGCGATAGTCCTTCGCGGCCTGCGCCACCATCGCGTAGAAATCAACCAGCACCGGTTGGGCTGCGTAAAGTTCGGTCATCACGCCAAGCGTTGTGGTGGTATCGGCAAAGGCAAAGACGAAGCCGTCGTTCATTTCCGCGCGCAAGGCACAAGCCGCGCCTTGGGCTGCAAAGCGCGCAAGTTCAGCATCGACATCGTCTACGAAAATTGCCGTGTGGTGCATGCCCCAAAGGCCCGATCCTTCAGGATAGAGATCGCGAAATGGCGACGGACCGGGATTGTTCTGCGCCACGAACTCCACCATCACATCGCCCCACTGGCCATAAGCCGAAGTGTGATCGAGCAGGCGCTCGGTTCCGCGATGGACGGCGCGCTTCAGCGGGATATTGTCGGCCACGAAGTAGGGCCCAGATCCGAACATGGTATGATGGGCCCGCGCGGCGCTGCGCACATCTTCGACAAAGAACGCAACTTGGCGAATGGGAAGCGCAACCGTCATATCGAAGCGCCGCCGTCGATGCGAAATTCTGCGCCGGTGGCAAAGGCGCTTGCATCGCTGGCAAGATAAACTGCAATGGCCGCTATTTCTTCAGGCTTGCCCAATCGGCCCACCGGGTGAACATCGACGAAACTTTGGTACAAAGCCTGCGGATCGTCGGATTGGGCCAGAACCTTGTCGATGATCGGGGTGTGAATTGCGCCGGGGTGGATGGAATTGCAGCGAATGCCATAGCCCTTCTGCGCAAAATGCAGCGCGCAGGATTTGGTCATCAGCGTCACCGCCGCCTTGGCGGCATTATAGGCCACAAGGTTGGGCGCGGCCTTGATCCCGGACAGCGACGACATGTTGATGATCGATCCGCCGTGGGGCTTCATCTTGGGAAGCGCCGCCTGAATGCCCATGAACACACCCAGCACATCGATATCCAGTTCGTGGCGGAACTGGTCGAGCGTGACTTCCTCGATCGACCCCAGCGTGGTGATCCCGGCATTGTTGACCAGCACGTCGATGCGGTCACAAGTGTCGATGGCCGCAGCCCATGAGGCTTCTTGCGTGACGTCGAGCGGGACAAACCGTGCGCCCAATTCTGCCGCCAAAACTGTGCCACCTGCCACATCGATGTCGGCAATGACCACCGATGCGCCCGCTGCCACGTAAGCGCGGGCGATGGCTTCACCAAGGCCGGATGCGCCGCCGGTGACGAATGCGATTTTGCCGTCCAGAACTCCCATTATCGTTATCCTTTTGCGTCCCTTGGCTTAGATCAGGACGAGAGTCTTGCCGGTGGTCCGTCCGCTCATCAGGTCGATGAACGCTTCGGGCAGCTTTTCGAGGCCCTCACGCACGTTTTCGAGCGGCTTCAACTTCCCTTCGGCAAAGAGCCGATCCAGCATGGCTTGTGCCTCGCCCAGCACTTCGGGGTGATCATAGGTGATAAAGCCGCGCATGGTCAGGCGGTTAACCACCAGTTGCCACAAGTTGCGGTTGCCGTGAGGATTATCGGCGTCGTTATATTGCGCGATCATTCCGCACACCGCGATCCGGCCATGCAGGCGCATCAGCGGCATAACCGCCTCCAGCGTTTCCGCCCCAACATTGTCGAAATAGACATCGATGCCTTCGGGTGCAGCGTCGGCAATGGCGGCGGAGAGATCGGCTACGGCTTTGTAATCAATCGCAACATCTGCGCCCAGATCGCGTACGATTTGCGCTTTGTCGGGACCGCCAGCCAACCCGATCACGCGGCACCCAGCGGCTTTGGCTAGCTGGACCACGGTGCTGCCCGTTGCCCCTGCTGCGGCGCTGACGAGGACGGTTTCGCCCGGCTTGGCTTTGCCGATTTCGAACAGGCCGACCCATGCCGTCAGGCCAACCGGGCCAAGCGCGCCCATGTAATGCTGCAACGGAACGCCGGGAACGGCCTCTACCTTTTCGATGCCCAGCGCGTCTGCGCCCACAACATAGTATTCCGACCATACCGCGAAGGTGCGCAGCAAGGTGCCGACAGGCCAATCCGGATTATTCGATTCGACGACTTCGCCCAGCGACATGCCATTGATCGGCGCGCCGAGAGCGACGGGAGGCAAGTAACTTGGCCGATCATCCAGAAACCCGCGAATTGCTGGATCGCACGAACAGACCCGCATCTTCACGAGAATTTCACCCGGACCGGGCACGGGGCGCGGCGCTGTGGTCAGCGCAAAGTCGGTGGGTACGGGCACGCCTGTGGGGCGGCGGGTGAGAGTGATCTGGCGCGTTGTGTTCATGCAGCATTCCTTAGCGCGTGGACGCGCGAGGCCGCGCTATTCATATCGCTAGGTTTCGCTCAAGGCCCGCTTGGTTGATCGTGCACTCAACTTGGGAAGAGGAATACACCATGAGCATGACTCCAGCGCAGATGATCCAGTTCGTCGACGATCTTTACAACACGACCGGCGTGGGCGATTTCGACAAAGCCGAGACGATGCTGACCGACGATTTCTTTATTACCGAGGCCGATAGCCTGCCGATGGCCGGAAACTATCGCGGCAAGACCGCGCTTCGCGACCTTTACGCCAAAGTCATGACAATGGTCGATGTGGCTGGGCTTGATCGGGTTGAAACGACCGCAGGCAAGGACCACGCCGTCACGATCCTGTCGTTCCGCTTTGCCGACCCCGCGCTCGCTCCTGCCGAGTTGTGCGAAATGTTCCGCTTCCGCGATGGCAAATGCTGCGAAATCAGGCCGTTCTACTTTGAACCTGCGGTGTTTCATGCAGCAGTAGCGGCAAAGGCAAAAGCAACCGCCTGATCTACTCATCACCTCCTGGTTGTCGCCAGCGTGACGGGTTCGCGCGCTGGCGATGGACCAACTGGCCAAGGCTGCGCCTGAATAGGCGCAGGACAATGTCTGTCCAGGCAGCCGCTGCTGCAATCACCATAGCGTGAGTCAACAGCCTCATCGCGGCCCGGCCTGCTGGCGCGAACTCTTGCGCCACTGCACTTGTGCACATCTTTGCGCGCGTGATTACGCAGCAGCAAGATGACCCCCCTCCACCATCAATGTGCAGGAATTGCGTACATCGCATTCCAAAAAGGTCGTTGACTCTATGTTGCCATGCAGCATTATCAATCCCGGACAAGCGTCAGGGAACTGAGAAAAAGTGACGCTTGTGAATGGGGTAATGCAACAAAACTGATCTTGCTGCGCCAAGCGTGGCCGGGGCTGGGGACGACCATGTCTTTAGCTCGGTGGAGTTGTTTGCCTTGCCGAATTTGACCGATGAAGGTGCAACAAAGCTCATGCTGCAACGCAGCAGGGCCTCCACATCGGAAACCATGGGGCAGGTGTGATGAAGGTGCAGGAAGACCTGCGTTTCAGCATAGGGGGTTGAATTGATGATTAAGAAGACTGGGCTAAAGTCGCGAGCCATGAGGGCTTTGGGTGTAAGCACGATCCTCTCCACGCTGGTCCTGCCGCTTGCTGCGCATGCCGCCGAGCCGCAGGAAGCGATGGCACCTGCAGCCGATCAACCTGCAGACCAAAGCGGAGGCTTCGGCGAAATCATCGTCACCGCTACGCGCGAGGCGACCTCGATCCAGAAGGTGCCGATCTCGATGCAGGCGCTAAGCACCGAAGTGCTCGCGCAGCGCCAAATCAAGGGCCTGACCGATTTTGCAGCTTTGCTTCCATCTGTCACGTTCGCAGGCATCGGCCCTGGCCGTAACACGCCCTACTTCCGCGGCATTGTGCCCGCAGGCGGCGCGCGTGAATCGGTCGGCTATTACATCGATGATATCCCCATCACCGGCACCGGCCTGCCCGATGTCCAAGTTTATGATATTGAACGTATCGAAGCTTTGTCAGGCCCTCAGGGCACGCTGTACGGCGCAGGTTCGCTGGCCGGTACGATCCGCTTCATTTCCAAGAAACCAAAGCTTGATACTTTTGAACTTGGTTATGACGCTGAAATCAACAAGTACGGCAAGGGCGATTTCGGCGGCCAATACCAGACGTATATCAACGTCCCGGTTTCCAGCACACTCGCCGTTCGTGCGATGGGCTTTTATCGTCGCGACGGTGGATATATCGATAATACGCCGAACAATGGCGTTTTCAACGATGGCCGCCCCTCGGTTCTGACACTGGGCGACAACAACCCAGACACCAGCTACACGCTCGACAATTCGGCGATCGCGAAAGAAGACTACAACACGATCGAAGGTTATGGCGGCCGTCTGCAAGTGTTGTGGGAGCCCACCGATGGTTGGTCGGTCATGCCGCAGATCACAGCGCAGCAGCAAATCGCCAATGGCTATTTCGGCTTCGATCCGCGCGTCGGCGATCTGGAAGTGCATGACTATGATGTCACGCAACAGAACGACAAGTTCTATCAGGCAGCCCTCACCATCAATGGCCACATCGGCGATTGGGACATCGTTTCGGCCACAGGTTATTACCAGCGTCAGATCAAGCTGCTGAACGATTACACGTACTATACCGTCACTTATGACGGGTTCGGCGGGGGCTACGAAAGCTACCTTCAGTTCTTTGACAAGAACGGCTGCACCGGCGCGGACGCGACCCTCAAATGCAATAGCCTGATCAACCCGACGCAGTTCTATAGCGGCCTGCGCAAAGAGAAAAAGTTCACGCAGGAACTGCGCATCTCGACGCCAAAATCCTGGCCCTTTGACGTAACGCTGGGTGGTTTCTACCATCGCCAGAACAACCAAGTGAACAACGACTACGGCATTCACGGCCTTAGCAAGATCGTGGGTTACACAGAAGCAGGCGGCGGTGACGATAACCCCGCAGGCTTTGGCATCCCGACCAGCCAAGGCGGCACGATGATTCTCGGCTCGCCAGCGGTGAAACGTGATGCCTTTTACATGACCGAACAGAACAACAACTGGAAGGATTACGCGGTCTTTGCCGAAGGTCACTATAACCTTACGCCAGCGTTGAAAGTAACCGGCGGCATCCGCTTCTTTTGGACGGAATATGACGTTGTTGGTTTCGCCGGTGTTGCTGGTTCGGCCAGCGCTGCTCCATCAGTGTTCGTGCCTACTGGCGCTCTGGGCTGCCCTTTGCCGCTGCCTGATGAGCGACTCCAGTGCCTGAACACCAACCGCACTGCTGCCGACAACGTGGGTCGGTACAAAGAAAATGGCGAAACGCATAAAGTCGCTGTGAACTGGCAGTTTGCCGATGCCAAAATGCTCTACGCAAACTACTCCACCGGTTTCCGTCCCGGTGGCTATAACCGCCCGCTGCGCATCCGCGCATCTGGAGGCCTGCCGCAGGTGATTGTCGCGGCACCTGCGTTCAAGTCTGAAACGCTCACCAACTATGAACTCGGATTCAAGGGTACTTGGAACAACATGTTCCGCCTCAACATGGCAGTTTACATGGAGGACTGGAACAATATCCAGTACGGCGTTGTGGTCGCGGGCGCACAGGGTGCAGGCTACACCGGCAATGCGGGCAAGGCGCGCGTTTATGGTGTGGAATATGACGCTGATTTGAAACTCGGTAAGTTCACCTTTTCGACAACCGGCGCTTACAACGACGCCAAGTTGAAGGGCGACTTCTGCAATTTTGTCGCAGATCGCGCAAACCTGACAATTGGCCAACTTGCGACGTGCGCCGTTGGCACACCTGTTCCGAACACAAGCCCGCCAACTCCATCGGTCGCGGCTGTTGATGGTACACGTCTGCCGCGCCAGCCAAAGTTCAAAGGCACGTCGTCAATTCGCTATGATACCTCAATGGGCGACATGGACGCCTACGTTCAGGGCGCTGCGCTTTATCAAACTGGCGCAACGCAGGATCTGAACGTCGATCAGAACGCGCTTTACGGCAACACACCGGGCTTCGTCAGCTTCGACTTCTCGGCGGGCATCAAAAAGGAAAACTGGACGCTCGACGTTTTCCTTCAGAATGCCTTCGACAAGCGCGGTGAACTGACAAAGAACACGTTCTGCTCGATCGATTTCTGCTCCGGTTCGTCACGCACGTTTATTATCAAACCACAGTTCTTCGGCATCCGTTGGGGCCAGAAGTACTAATTCACGAACTTACACCTGCGTAAGGCACTTGGCCCCCACGAGAAATCGTGGGGGCTTCTTTTGTAGAAAGCCCCTCCTCTGAAGAGTGGGGGAAGCGGAACGCAGCCCACCCCCAGCCCCTCCCGCAAGCGGGAGGGGCGCCTTTAAGCACACGCATCTTCCCCCCTCCCGCTTGCGGGAGGGGCTGGGGGTGGGCATCACAGCATTCGTAAAATTAAGCGGAAGGTGCCGCAGGATAAGCCGTCAAAACCGGCCCCAGCGCATCGACCAATGGCGCAAGCCACGGCTCGTAATTCCGCCAAGGCTCAAGCCCATCGCGGAAGATCGGCTGGCGCACCTGTTCGGAACTGGCGGTGCGCACCGCGCGATCATTGTTGTAAAATTCAAGGCAGCCCGGTTCGAACGGCAGGCCGAGGTAATCGAGTACGCGGCGCACTTGCACCTCGGTATCGGCCACCATGTTCTCATAGATCACGCGGTGGACCGCGCCGGGAAACTGGGTGTCGTATGCAGCCATCAGCCCCACGTAATCGCAGTAATAGCGACCGATTTCGGCCAGATCATAAGTAAACGTCTGCCCGCGCGCGAAGTGCTGCTTCCAGCCAGATATGCAGCATGACAGCGGATGCCGCCGTGCATCGATGATTTTCGCGTTGGGCAGGATCAGCCGGATCAGGCCAATATGCTGCCAATTGTTGGGCATCTTGTCGATAAATAGCGGCCGGTCGGTCTGCCGATGCACCTGCGTCCGTTCGATATATTCCTCGCCCAGCCGCGTGCGATCATCGGGCGAGAGTGAGGCGATCATCGCGCCAAAATCGGCAAACTCGCCTTCGTCCACGCGCGATTGCAGGCGGCCTGCCATCATCATCATCTCGGGCAATTCCATCGTGCCCTCAATCTGGCTATGGCTCGCCAAGATCTGCTCGACCAGCGTCGATCCCGAACGCGGCAGGCCGACGACAAAGATCGGGTCAGGGGCAGGGCATCCGCCGTCACCCATCTGCGCAACGAAAGCTGCAGTGAATGTTTGCGCCGCAACGCGCACTTCGGCGCTGAAATCATCGGCATCGTGCAGCACCATCGTCCGGCGCAAGGCGTTGCCCGCATCATAGTGGCGGAACGAGGCCGGATAGTCTTTGGCATCCTCGAACGCCTTGCCGAGCGAAAAGTGCAAGTGGAACACGTCTTCCTTGCGCGCCTCAACTTCGGCTTCAAGCGAAGCCAAAGCGGCTTCCATCGCGGTAATATCGCGCGCGTCCAGCTTCACAGTTTTCAGGTTGGCAAGGCTCCACCACGCTTCGCCCATGGTCGGCTGATACTTCACGGCTTGGCGATACGCCTTCACGGCATCGTCCTGCACGCCAAGCGTCTTGAGCACGTGCCCCAGATTCTGCCAGACTTGCGGTTGATCGGCCTGCGTGGCCAGCAGTTCTTCGTAAATCCCGCGCGCGCGCTCCTGATGGCCCAATTTGACCAGCACAGACGCCAAGATCAATTTATGCCCCGGCGATTCCACCGGTGATCCAACCAGCACTTCGGCATGGGCCAAGGCATCGGGTAAGCGGTTGGTTTGCATTAACAACCGGATCAGGAAATCACGCGCCAGATCAAACCCCGGCGCGGCCAGTACTGCGCGTTCAACATACTCCAGCGCCCCGGTCATATCCCCGCGCCGCCATGCGATCTCACCCAAAAGTCGGCACGCGGGCGGATCATCGGGCAAGCGCACCAACCGCCCCTTGAGCACGGCCTCGGCCTCGTCTAACTGCCCATCGTTCACCGCCGTTGCGGCCTTTTGCAATTCGCCGTCATGCGATGATGCGAATACGGCGGACAATTCAGCACGCCACGCATCGCCCGAATGCCCCAGCTTGCGCAAACACCGCGCCAATTTGAACCATCCCGCCGGAATGCTCGGCTGCACTTGGGTAAGTGCCTGCAGTGCTGCCACGGCGCGGGCGTTATCGCGAATTTCCGCCGCCAGATCGCCCAGTTCCCAAAGCACGGCGGGAACACGCGGATTGGCCCGCGCCAATGCGTCCAGCCGCGCTAGTGCCTGCTTGCCCTTGCCCACCCGCCGCAAAGCGCGCGCCGCGAGAAATTCCGCGGGGGGATATCCGGGCGCTTGGCGCAAGATCACTTCAGCTTTGTTCAAGGCCAAATGAGGCTGCCCGTCGAGCAAGGCTTCTGCTTCGGCAAGGGCAGCAGCAGAAGGCGCAGGCTTGCGAAGCGGCGTACGGGTCGTCTGGATCATGCGTCCTGTCTAGGCTGCACCCCGGCGGTTGCGTGTACGTCAATTGGCGCAAACCGCGTCAACACATTGGCGCGCGTCATCGGGCGGTTCGCGCCGTTCGAGGCCACCCAACCCGTCACTTGCGCCACGGCAAAGCTGATCCCGTACAAATTTCGCTGCTGCGGCACGCCGAGGATCGGGCGCGGATAGCCCGACGCATAGACCACGCCATCAGTCCAAAGACCCGGCGCACCGCGCGGCACATCCCAATCCAGCCCAACGCCAAGCACTTGGGGCAAGCATCCTGGCCAGCACGGCGCACCTTCCGCCTCACGCGCCGCCACGATCAGCGCACCTGCCGCCGCCGCTTCATCGGCCAGAACTGCAAACACGTCTGCGTGCGCAGGATTGGTCGTGCCAAGGCTCAGGTTGATCAGGTCCACCCGCGCTTCAATGGCACAGCGGATCGCGCCCGCCAGCGCCCGTGCACTGGCGCGCAAACCATCGCGGAACACCCGGATCGGCACGATCAGCGCGTCGGGCGCTTGCTCCATAATCGCCGCCGTCACCGCCGTTCCGTGGCCCAACCGGTCGAGCGTATCGTCTTTACCGTTCAACACCGTGCCATCGGCCAGCACGGACAGGCCGGGCAAGAGCCGCTCCGCCGCAATATGCGGATGCGTTGGATGCACCCCGCTATCGATCACCGCGATGCGCAACGGTTCAACCATGCGCAGTCACTTGCGGGGCGATGCTGGCGAGGCCATGTTCCAACCGCACCACGTGATCGGCCATGTCCGCTAGCGCGGGCTTGTGCGTGATTACGATCAGCGTTGCCTTGGGAAGCGCGCGACGCAGGCCTTTGGCGACCACCATCTCGGTCGCCTCGTCCAACGCCGCTGTAGGCTCGTCCAAAATCAGCACATCGGGCTGGCGCAGCAGCGCCCGCGCAATAGCGATGCGGTGGCGTTCCCCGGCAGATAGCGCAAGGCCGCGCTCTCCGGTGCGCGTGTCCAGTCCCTCGGGCAGCCGCGCAATCAGCATGTCCAGCCCCGCCGCACTTGCTGCCGCTTCAATGTCTGCCCGCGAGGCCGCTTCTCGCGCAAAGGCGATGTTCTGCGCAATCGTGGCGTTGAACAGGAAGGGCGCTTGATCCACCAGCAGGACCCGGCGGCGCAGATCGGCCAGAGACAATTCGCGCAAGTCGGTTCCGTCAATGGTCACGCGGCCTGCAACCGGATCGTGAAACCGCACCAGCAAGTCTGCCAGCGTCGATTTGCCCGCGCCCGACGCGCCAAGGATCGCGGTCATCGCGCCTGCCGGGATCACCAGATCCACATCGCGCAGCACCGCTTCGCGTCCGTGATCCATCGATACGCCTTCGAACCGGATATCGCGCGCTACGCCGGTCAAGGCCTTGGGCGTAGCCGCCTCATGCACTTCCGGTTCGGTATCGAACAGTTCGAAGATGCGGGCCAGCGCCACGCGCGCGGTGGCAAGGCTGGCGGTCAGGCCCATCAGCGCCTGCACCGGCCCGAGCAGCCGCCCGTGATAGGTGATGAATGCCACCAGCGCGCCGATGGTCATCGTGCCGTCAATGATCTGCTTGCCGCCATAGATCATTACCGCCGCACTTGATGTGGTGACGATGGTGCCGGGTAGTGCGCCGGTCATGAACGAAACGGTCTGCATCCGCAGCATCGTGGCGATGAAGCCACCGTTGGCTTTGCGGAATCGCTCGGTCTCATACGCCTCTGCGCCCAAGGTATTGACCGTGCGCATGCCCATGATCGTATCGACCAGCAGGCTGCCAATGTCCGCGCCGCTTTCGCGCATCTGGCGGGATAGATCGGTCATGCGGCGTTGGAAGTGCAGGAAGCTTGCCACCGCCAGTGGCACCAGCACTGTGCCCACCACAAACAGCTTCCAGTCGAGCCACAACATCATCGCCACGCTGCCTGCAAAGAACAGCACGTTGCTGACCACCGAAAGCAGCGTATCGCCGACAACGCGCTGCACGTCTGACACATCGCTGTTAAGCCGCGACATCAGATCGCCCAGCCGGAACGATCCGTAAAAGCGGGGGCTGAGCGTCTGCAAATGGCGCAGGAGCGAGACGCGCATATCGAACAACATCGCCGCCGAAATCGCGACATAGCGGTACGATACCAAGGCGTTGACGGCAAAGCCGCCGACGGTCACGCCGACCATCAGCGCGGCGATCTTTACCAGCATGTCCCAATCGCGCTTGATCAGCGCCTCATCAATCATCAGCTTGGAAATCAGCGGTTGCGCAAGGTTCAGGCCAGTGGCGATCAGGCTGGCGAGCAGGACCAAGGCCAGGCGCGGCGCATAGGGTTTAAGCCAAGGCCACAGCCGCCCATAAGTGCTCCATGTCGCGATTTTGGGCGCGCTCATGCGGCCAGTTCCCGTCGCACCAGATCGAAACCATGCAGGGCAAACCGCGGTTCCGGCATCATTGCCAGTTGCGCGGTGCACCAATCGTACCCGGCGCGCGATGCGGCATATTGTTCACGCCACCAGGGTGATGAACCTGCACCGCCATAGAACGGCAGTGACATTTGCAAATGGCGACGCATCGCGGCCAGCAGCATTGAATGGTAATGCGTGATCAGCGCGGCAGGGTCTTCTCCCCGGCCGAGCGCAGTGACGACGGCACTGGCCAAAATAGCCTCGCGGGTGGCTTGCGCAGTGCCATCACCGCAGATCGGATCAAAGGCGAGCGCCGCCGTACCCAGCGCCAGCCAGCCTTCGCCCGCCAGTTGTTCCAGCATACGGGGCGAGGTGTCGAACGTGCCGCTGGCGGGTTCCATCGCTTCTATCAACGGGGCGATCACCGGGGCTTGCGCGGCCAGCACGTCGGGCGCGCCACCCACGGCCAGCAACCACGCGCCGCCCAAACTGTCAGGGATCAGGAATAACCAGCCATCATCGACGGATTCGATCCAGCAGGTGGCCGGATCAGCCTTGGCGGATAGGTGTACGCGCGCGGTGGAAGACAGTCGTTCGCCAAACCGTTGCATTGCGGAAACAGGGAAGAGCGACATGCCATGTATGGTCGTGGCATGGCTCGTTGTTGAAATCGGGCCTTGCGGCGTGGTTCCAAGAGCATGGGCCAGATCATCCTCGGAAACGACGACTGCGCCATGCGGCATGGCCACCGCTTCGCCCGCGCCCCAGCGCACCACGCGCCGCGCAATCCGGGTCTTTTCTGCAAACAGATCAGGCTTGGCAAACACATCGCGCAACAACGCCAGTGCGGGGTTGCTTAACATGATTACTGGCACCGGGCGGCGCGTGCCGGGCTGATGATCAAGCGCAACGCCTGCGCGGTTCAGCAGGTGTGCGGCTGTTGCAACCGCCGTCCCTTGTCCGCGAAGGAGAACGCCGTTCGTCACTGGGTGATGATCATCCCCGCGCCGGTTGTGTCATTGCCAAGGTCGATGGTTTTGATGTGCGCCAGCGTCTGCGCATCGTACATCTCGATATCATAGCTCGCGCCATAAATGTAGAGCATCTTGCCATTGCCCGACATGCCGAACTGGAAGCGCGTGCGGCAGGGGAATTCGGCCTTGTTCTTGACCAAGTTGGTGGTGAGATCAAAGTGCCAGAATTCGCAACGCTTGTTGCCGACCTTTTCTTGCGTGACCACGGTCCAGCCTTCTTTCATGTCGGCTGAAACTTGCAGGCCAGCCATGCCGCCCCCCACCGGCGCGGGACCAATCGGGCGGAACGCAAAAGTCTTGGTGGCCAGATCGAAGCGGCCAACGCCGAAGATCTTGTTGCGGATGTAGGGGTCTTGCGCGTTGAATAGCGAGACATATTCGTTGGGATTGCGCAGCGTTTCCACGCCGCCACCAAAGCTGACGCCTTCGATTCCGGTCGCTTCGGGCTTGGAAAACTCCAGCCGGTCCTTGACCTTGAGGTCAACCGTATCGATCACCAGAACCTTGTCGCGGATCAGGAACATGGTCTTGCCATCGGCTGACAGCATGTAATTTCCGCGTCCACCACCGTTGCGCACATCTTCTTCGGGCACTTCGACCATGCGGACGACCGCCTTCTTCTGCAGATCGATCACGCCGAACATCTGCGGGCTAACAGTGTAACGGTCCGGCAGCTTTTCGAACTTCTGCATCATCGTATAGAAGAATTTGCCCGTAGGGTCTGGCACGCCACCGTTAAAGCGATAGCGCGTTGTCGGTGTGTTCAAGCTGAACGAATTGATCACCTTTTTCGTCGCGGTGTCGATCACTTCGATCCCGCTGGTGGTGATCGTCGTCACATAAATGCGCTTCTTGTCATTCGACAAGCGCATCGACGTTGGCAGGCCCGAAGCCAGCGTCAGGCGGTCTTGCACCGCGCCCGTAGCCTCATCAAGCACCAGCATCTTGTCCGGGTACGAACCCATGAACAGCGTCGAGGCCTGCGCGGCGGTTGTTCCGGCAAGGAGGGCAGCGATACAAACACCGAGTTTTGTCATGGCACCGAGTTTCTTCATGGAAACGCTCTTCCGGTCAGGGATGATCAGGGCAGGGCAGGCTAAGTCTCACATCATCACGGGAAGATGATGTCGAGGCTCCGCCAGTCCTTGGCCGCCGTGGCGCAATTGCTGGCCCAGTCGGGTGAATAGTTCACATGGTCTGGCACCTGAACCGGCCAGAAGCACGTGACATAGCAATCGTAAATGTCGCGTTCTGCTGGTTGGCACAGGCCTGCCGTCCCGCCCCCTGCGTCCACTTCCCAACCGGGCGAGAACGAGATCGAGCAGCCCATCGGGGTATGCATCGGCTTCTGCTGAAGCGCGATCACGTCCTCTTCGGTTGAGGAAATCGTTTCCTCGATCCGCCGAGCCTTTTTATTCAGTGGTGTCAGGTGCTTCATGACAAGCCCTTTCGTGCAGCAAAGCGTTCAAGAAATTCGGGGTTGCGCGCCGCGACCGTGCCGTAGATTTTCAGGCAGGTGTCGGTCCATTCGCGGATCCAGTCGCAGTAGTGCAAGTTGGCGTGGCCTGTATCGCCATAGCGCACGAAAGCTTCGTGGTGGCACCCGCCCGCGCACAGCGGACGCGCCCAGCAGGTCGAGCATTCGTACTTTGAGCCGACATGGCCGCGCGTAAGGAAGTCCTTGCGTTTTTCTTTGTCGAGCCCGGTCGTAACGTGGCCCAGCACATGCGTATCGGCGTCGGTAAAGCGGTGGCACGGTGAAAGATCGCCCGATGGGCTGACGCCCACAAGACCTAATCCCGCGCCGCAAGGGTGCGATTTGTTGGTGCCCTGGATCAGCTCGCTGATCGTTTCTGACACGTTCGAAAAGCCGTGCATTTCACCGCGCAGGGCAAAGGCCAACCATTCCGCTGCCAGTTCGTGGAAGGCTGAAACCACCGTGTCCATACCATCACTGTCGAGCGTGTAAGTCTGCTCGCCCGAATCTGTCACTGGAGCGAAGCCGACTTCGTGGAAGCCGAGGTCGTCTTTCAGGTGGCGGTAAATGCGGATCACATCGGTCACGCCATCGGTCAGCGTGACGCGGGCGGTGATTGCACGAGTCTTGTGCCCGGCGATCAGCTTGCGCAGGCGCGGTTCCATGACCGCATAGGAACCCTTGCCGCTTTTGTAGACGCGGCGCTTGTCCTGCAGATCGGGCGGGCCGTCCATCGAAACGGTCACGCCCACTGCGTTGTCCGAAAGGAACGCGATGATTTCGTCGGTCAAAAGTGTTGCGTTGGTGGTCAGGCTATAGGTCATCCGCTTACTTTTGGCGGCGGATGCCGCGTTGGCGTAAAGCACCACGTCGCGCAGCAGATTGAAGTTCATCAGCGTTTCACCGCCGAAGAACGTGATGTGCGGGCTTTCGCGATCACCTGAACTTTCCAGCAGGAAATCGACCGAGGTCTTGGCGGTTTCCAGCGTCATGTACTTGGGCTTGCCTGCGGGCGTGGCGATCTTGTCCGCGCCAAATTCATAGCAATACGTGCAAGCAAGATTGCACTGGTTTGTGACGTTGAGCACCAGGGCCTGCAGCGGGAAATCCTCTGGCGGGGCAGGGGGTGCCAGCGGTGCCTCGCGGATTTCGTCCGAAACGATGCCGCGCACAGCGCGCAATTCTCGGATCAGGTCTTCGGCATCGGCGCGTGAGTAGTCTGCTGCGATCAGCGCAGCGACCATCTCGCCATAGGCCAGTTGCTTTTCGCCCAGCAGCGCCATCACTCTTGCCGCGCCTTCATCAAGCGCGAAGATGGCTCCGGCCGACGCGAGGTAGACGAAGCCCTCACCTTGTGCATCAAACAGATGAATGTCACCGCGGCGGTATTTGGGGGAAAGGACGGTTGTCACTTGGCCACCTCCGGCTGATCCCAGCGTTTATAGGCAGGGACGGTCACGATCATGAACGACTTGGCGGTCAAAGGCTTGCCCAGCGCGTCCTTCTCGGACTTGGCGGTGGCGACCACCCACACTTCACCGTAATTGTTGCGGCCCCATTTGCGTTCGGGGTTTGGTCCATCGATCGCCGGGGTGAACAAGGCATTGGCGCTCAACTTGCCGACGTAATTGACGTCATCATCGTAATAAACGGTCTGGAATTCTTCCATTGCCCACGTGACATCGATGGGGCCGAGCGCGACATCGTCAACCGTGTAGGGCTTACCATCAAGGCCATTGTCAAAGCCCAGTGCATCGAACTGTGAATAGCCCGGCGTGTGCTTTTCGCTGCCGCCAAGGCGGGCAAGCGAGGTATCAGGCACCACCTTGAGGTAATCGACCTTTTTGTAGATGGGCAGGCCAGCGGCGAGCACTGATCCGCCAAGACCAACATCGTGTGCACCAATCGCCGCATCGGCGGCGACATCCACCAGCAGCACGGCTTCCGTTGGGCTGGCCGATACAACCTTGCTGACGACCACGCCCTTGCCCAGATCAATGTCTGTCGGTTTCATGCCAGTGGGGAATGCGTCACCAACCAGCTTGAGCGTTGTGCCCTTCGTCCCGGTCTTCAGCGCATAAGGCATGACTGCGGCGACGGTTGGTTCGGCTGACGCTTTGGTCAGCTTCACGTCGAATCCGAACTCCTTGTAATCGCCCCAGAACCAGCGGCCTTGAGCAGATTTGCGATCGGGCGAGAACCACATCGTTTCGCGCGTTTCATGATCTTCCGGCGCATCGGCGCGGCTGCCTTCGGGGCCGCTGGAAGAGGTGCCGCGCCATGAATATCCGGTGTAGACAAGACCCTTGCCCGTGCGGGTCAGGGTCGAGCCATCCTTCAGTGATTTTAGCGTGATAGAGGTGGTATAGTCATCTTCGCCCGCAGCGGGCGTTACGATCATTTCGCCTGCATAAAGCCCCTTGCCGGGGAGCATGGCGTTGACCAGCCATTTGCCGCCAAGTTTGGCCGATTGCACCCGCGCATTCCACTTGGTCCATTCAGGCGTGGTCAGAGGAGCGGTCTTGTTCATGTATTCCAGCGCCACTTCGACCGGGAGCGGCTTTTTGGCACCCGCAGCAACCACGGGCTGGCTGGGGTCTTCCACCGCACGGCGATACTGCGCATCTGCTTGGCCATACATTGCGACGTGCAGATTGGTCAGCAGGCTCCATTCGGCCTTGGACCGTCGCCATGACAGCGGCTGCGCAAAAGCATGGCACGAAGCGCACGACTGGCGGATCGTTTCGTTGGGGATGTTGGTTTCATTGACCATGCGATGCTCGGTCAAATACATTACCGGCTTGGATTCTTCAGGCGCAAGGCCGTGGCTGGCCGATAGCGCGCGGACGACAGCCTTGGATTCCGATGGCGTGATCGAAAGCCCATTCAAAGCCACCATGCGCTTGATCACTTGCGCCCAACCTTCGGGCGTGGTGCGCACCCACGAAATGCGCGAAAGGTTCCCCTTCGCATCGGCGGTATGGCAGGTGCCGCACTTTTCGGTGACGACGCTGCTTTTCACCGGGATGCCGGTTTCGGTTTCGACCGGGTTTGACGGATCGCGGGCTGGTTCTTTGGCGGCTTGTGCAAAGACAAGCGAGGCAGGCAGGGCCGCGACCGCAACGAACTGGACAAGACGGCTGCGCGCCATGCGCTTTAAGCGATGATCGGCGATATCGCGGGTAACAGTCTCGGCCACGCTCATGGTCGCAATTTCCCCCTGAAGGATAGGCCGTTTTCAAATGAGTCGACTGCGGCCGCCGGTGAAGTCTGGACAGATGTCAAAAGTTGGTCAATGCCTTTGTTTGCATCTGCAAAAAAGACATGGCGCGACCAAATCAGCCACGCTTGCCCACCCTGAAGCCAGATATTCACCGTTGAGGCACAAACGGCCATACGCACTTCGCGCAAGGCAAAGCCCACGTCGCGCAAAGGGCACGGGCAACGTGGGCTTATTGAATGATCGGTCGGAAAAGCGATCTACGCTTACATGTATGAATCCGGTGGGGATGCATCCTGCGCCTTATCTACCTGATCCCAAGGGAATTTGGCGCCCCAAGGCGGAACGCCATAGCTTATCCATAATGCAAGCGCCGCCGCGATCATGGCTGCGGTTGCCGCCTTGATCCAAGATGCCATTGGCGGCTGTGCGACGATGCTTGAGAAAGTCCGGCGGCCGCTGACCATCGGCCTGATCAGATCATTCTTCCGCACGATCCGGTAGAACAGGATGGCGGCAATGTGCAGCGCAATAACGGCGAGCAAGAGCTTGAATACGATCTCGTGTGCTTCGCTTGCCGCAGTGGCCGCGTCCCATGATACAAGGTGATTGAGCGGCCCTGAATCAACAGCGTCGGTGTCTTGCGCAAACAGGCCAAGGCCGACTTGCACACTGAGCAGGCCCAGCAGCGCAATGACGCTGAGTGCACCAAGCGGATTATGCCCCACCTTTGGCTGCCCTGCGTCTTTTGCCGATGTTTTGAGATAGCGCAGAATGGTGCCCGGCCCTGTCACGAAGCGGTTAAAGCGGGCTGTCGAACTGCCCACTATTCCCCATATCAGCCGAAACACGACCAGCCCAAGCATGATCAGGCCCAGCGTGAAGTGCAGGTTCATCTGCCGGGTTTCGGCGGACCACCACAGGCCCGGCAACAAGGCAACGAAGCTCCAGTGCACCACTCGCACCGGAACATCCCAAACCACCACTGCCCCGTTGTGGGCCTGATCGTTCATATTCAACCCTTGGGCTTGCGGAAGCTGTCATGGCAGCCTTTGCAAGACCCGCCAACCGCGCCGGCTGCGGCCTGAATCTTGGCCATATCACCCGATGCCGAGGCGGCTTGCAGACCTGCGGCAGTGTTCACCAGACGGTCTGTGGCAGCTTTGAATTCGGCTGGTTTTTCCCAGATTGCAGGAAGAGCCTCTGTCTTGACGCCAGCGCCCGGACCCGTGCCTTTGGGGAAATGGCCGCCAACTTTTTTCGCGGATTGCGATAGTATTGCCGCGTTGGCCCTAATTGTGGCGAGGTTGGCGGCTGGTTTTTTGAACTGATCAAATATCCCCTTCATCGCCTTGCCCATGATTTCGAAGTTGTGATGGCGCAGCTTGAATGCGGGGTGTTTATCTGCCGCAAATGCTGTCATCGCAGGCAGTACCATCAGGGATGCGGCTATCACATGTAGCTTTTTCATCGTTCAAAACTCCAAGTCGCAGCTACAATAGCTATTTGGCTATTGTTTCAATGCGGCCATTTATTTGGTCTGTCGTCATTTACCATAAAGTTGCTGTAACCATGCCGACATTATCCCGATTGGCAACCCTGCGGCAACAGCCTTTCCGGCTAAAGCAGCAGCAGCGCCGCGCCAAGCGACGCGGCAAAGCTGACCAAGGTTGCAACAATCACCGGCACCACCGACTTCATTCCTGTTTCCATCAGCAAATCGAGGCGGCTGCGCATGGCCGTGGCGATCACCGCCACCAGCAACAGTCCCTTGGATGCACTCAGCGCCGTATCGCGCACCGTGGCGGGCAGGGTGACGAGTGAGTTTACCAGAACGATCGCAAAGAATGCGATGATGAACCATGGCAGCGCCACACGCTTCCAGGCGGGACGGCTTGCAGCATCTTCTGGATGGCCGATGGCCAGCCCGGTCACGATCACGATAGGGGCGAGCAGCGCAACGCGCGAAAGTTTTACGATCGTGGCATAGCTTCCGGCAGCCTCGGAAAAAGCATAACCGCCGCCGATGGCCTGCGCAACGTCGTGGATCGATGCGCCGATAAGGAAGCCTGCCTGTTTGTCGGTCAGGCCAATATCCTCGGCCAGGATGGGATAGAGCGACATAGCCAGGGCGCTGGCTAGCGATACAACAACCAGCGTGATGGCAAATTGCGACTGGTTGAGCCGCTCTTTGCCGATAATGCCATAAAGCGCCATTGCCGCACTGGCCCCACAAATTGCGGTGGCACCGCCCCCCAAAATGCCAACATAGCTAGATTGCCCGGCCATGCGGGCGGCAATGATTCCGGCAAAGAAGGTCAGGGCCATGACCACAATCAAAGCGCCAAATGGAGCTGCCCCCAGTGAACCGATCTGGCCGAAAGTGACTTGCATCCCCAACAAGACCACGCCGAAACGCAGGCAGGTGCGCGAGGCGAAGTCCAAGCCCTTGTGGCTGTGCGGATCACGCGCGACGAAGCTGAGCGACAGCCCGATCAGCAGACCCAGCAGGATGATGGGGAAGTGATAATGCTCTGACAGCCACGCAGCCGCCGCAGCAGCAATGCCGCATATTGCCAACCCGTGGAAAACGGTTTCGCGCGGCTCAACATCGGTGGCTTTGTGTTCGGCAAGATGGATTTCGCCAAACAAATCTGCCGCCGACGGCAGAGTCGCCCAATCGATCTCCTTTACGCCTTCACCTTGCCCCGCCACCATGCGCTCCTGTATTTTATGTCCTACGGTGTCATATACTTCTTTCCTTAAGCGCGAGGTTGGCTAAAGTGCAAGCAGGAAGCGCAGGCGACGCTTTGGTTGACCGGAGAATATGCATGAACGCTGGCGGCGGGCAGAAGATCGCGCGGGGCACCGCAATGGCACTGGTGGCGCTGCTGTTTCTCGGCAACGCGCTCAACTATGTCGACCGGCAGGTACTGGCGCTGTTGAAGCCCACGCTTGAGGCCGAATTCGGCTGGAGCGATGCCGATTACGCGCATCTGGGGTCATCATTTCAGATCGCGGCGGCGGGTACGCTGCTGTTTGTCGGCTGGTTTGTGGATCGGCTGGGCGTGCGCGTTGCCTATGCCATCGCGGTTACTGTGTGGAGCGCGGCGGGCATGGCCCATGCGCTGGCGCAAACGGTGCAGCAGTTCGTGGCCGCGCGGATCGTGCTGGCAGCGGGCGAATCGGTCAGTACGCCTGCGGGGCTGAAAGCGGCGGCAATGTATCTGCCGGTGAAAGAACGCAATTTCGCCATCGGGTTGATCAACACCGCGCCCAATATCGGGGCGATCCTCACCCCGCTGCTGATCCCGCCCTTTGCGCTGGCGTTTGGCTGGCAGGCGGCTTTTTGGGTCACCGGTGCGCTCGGCTTTATCTGGCTGGCAGGCTGGTGGTTTGGCACCCGCAACCTCAAGCCGCTGGGCGATATGCCTGAACGCGCGCGCGTGCCGTGGGGCGTCTTGCTGTCGGATCGCAAGACGTGGACGGTGATCGGCGCGAAGTTCTGCATCGATGCGGTGTGGTGGTTCGTGCTGTTCTGGATGCCCGATTTCTTCAACCGCCAGTTCGGCATGTCGCAAGGCGCGCTCGGCTGGCCCATCGCGATCATCTTTACGCTGGCAGCGATGGGCGCGCTGACTTCGGGCGGGCTTTACCCGATCCTCCTTTCACGCGGGAAAAGCGTGAACGCCGCGCGCAAAACATCGATGCTGTTCTATGCGCTGGTCGTGCTGGCCATGCCGCTGGCCCTGTTCACCGCCAATCCGTGGTTGGCCGCCGTGCTGATCGGCCTTGGCCTATTTGCGCATCAGGGCTTTTCCACCAACGTCTTCGGCATGACCGCAGACATCATACCCGCCACCCGCGTCGCCAGCGTGATCGCGCTGGGCGCGGTAGCGGGCAACCTTTCGGGCACGGGCATCATCGAATTCGCAGGCTGGTCGCTCACCAACGGGCTGGGCTATGGCCCGCTGTTCGCGATCTGCGGCAGCGCCTATCTGGCGGCGCTGGCGTTCATTCAAGTGATGATGCCGAAGCTGGAACTGGCATCGGCGGAATGAGCAAACGCCACCTCGTCGTTGCGAGGAGGCGAAGCCGACGAAGCAATCCAGAGCCTGCAAGCACCTATCCTACGTCGCCCCGGACCTGATCCGGTGTGAGGTTTCTTTGTTCCGCGCAGAGACTGCAAAGATGTTTTTTTAGACCGCAATCTTCTGTGCGTTTCCGCGCGAAATTTTCTCTGCGCCCATTGCGGTCTCTGCGCGAAACAACTTCTGAACTGCGCTTTGCAAAGTGAAGCCTAAGCCCGGATCAAGTCCGGGCCGACGAAAATTGAGGGTGCCGCCGCACTCCCACACCCCAAAAAAAGAGGCCCCGGACCGTAGTTCGGAGCCTCTTCATCCGCCCTTGGGAGGGATGGGCGGTTACTTGAACTTGGCGCGCAGGCTGACGCCGAAGTAGCGGTCTGCATCGCGCGGGATTTGCAGGCGTTGGCCGGCGGTCACATTGAGTAGGGCATAGGCCTTGTCGGTGATGTTGCGGGCAAGGAAGGTGAGGCGATAGTTGTCTTCTGTGTCCGAGAAGCCAAGGCCCGCGTTCCAGATGCCGTAAGCATCAATAGGGCCGGATTCGCCGAGGTCGGAAAACTGCTTGCCGACATGGCGGAAATCGGTGTCGAGGTAGATTTTTACTCCGCCAAGATCACGTTCATAACCGCCGCCCAAGGTGTACGTGAACTTCGGCGCCAGCGGCAGGCGGGTGCCGTTGCGGGCGTCGGGTGCGTTGGTCGAAGGGTTCGGGTTGAACTTGAGGACCTTGGCATCGGCATAGGCCGCGCTGGCGCGCAGAGTCAGCCCATCCATCGGCACGGCCAGCAGATCGGCTTCGAAGCCTTGGCTGCGAACGGTCCCGGCGTTGGTCAGGTTTGAAACCGGCGCGCCGTTGAGCAGCACGAAGTTGTTCGCCTGAAAGCCTTTATACGTGACCGTGAAGGCCGAGGCATTGAATTGAACGCGGTTGTCAAGGAATTGGGACTTGATTCCAGCTTCGAAGGCGTCCGAGATTTCCTCGTCAATCGGGATCGAATTGACCGGCGCGGTGTGATTGAAGAATACGTTGAACGCGGGGCCTTTATAGCCGCGCGTGTAGCTGCCGTAGAACATCACATCGTCTGACGGCGTAAACTGAAGCACCGCGCGGCCCGAGATGTTGCCGTTGCTGCTCGATCCGGCCGAGGTATTGGTGCCGTTGCCGCCAGAAGCCAACGTGCCGCCTGCAGGGCTGCCATTGGTGCCGGGGCCAGTGGCGGGCAGGCCGGTGGTGGCGTTCACCGCTGGCGCGCGGGTGTGCGTGTAATCCAGCTCATCCTTGGTGTAGCGAAGGCCACCAGTCAGTGCGAACATGTCGCTGAAGCGATAGGTTGCCTGACCGAACACTGCGTAATTGCGCGATTTCACATCGCTGAACGAAGTGGCGGTGGGGAACAGCGTGTTGACCGTGTCAGCCACATTGCATGGACGTCCACCGGTGATTGGATCGATGGCGAGGGTCGACGTGCTGCACGTGATGTTGCGGCGGGTGAAATCCTGCTGGTTGTCCGATCCCCACGCAAATGCGCCGACCTGATAGAAGAACGGCTGCGTCTGGTCAGAGGCAAGGCGCACTTCGAGGCTGAGTTGCTTGGTGCGCACTTCGCCACTGTCGTGCAATTCGCCAGTGCCCACGATGGCGCGCGGCAGGAAATCGCCTTCGCGCGCTTCTTCGTTCTGCCAGTTGCGATAGCCGGCAATGACGCTGAGTGAGTGGCTTTCGAACACGTCGAAATCACCCGAAGCGGTAAGGCTCCATTGGCGATCACGTGTCTGCGTGACGAGGTTATGATTGACCGAACGCTGGTCCAGCCCTTGCGCTACGCCGCCGGGCAGGCCGAGTTCTGCGTCAAGCACCGCACCACGGCTGACCGTGGTCACATCGGCGCAGCAATCGTCATTGGCTTTGAAGTAGTCGGCGATCAGTCGGAATTTCGAGGTGCCGTTTTCGTAATCGAGGATACCGCGTGCACCGTAGTGTTCATAGCCGTTGATCTTCTCGTTACGGCCACCAAACACGTTGGTGATATTGCCGTCATAGCTGCCATAAAAGCCGGTAACGCGCGCGCTGAGGCCTTCGCCCAGCGGGCCAGACACGGCGGCGCGCAGGCGGTATTCTTCGCCCTCGTAATATTCGGCGCGGGCTTCGGCCTGGACGGTATCGGTTCCGCCCTTCGAGACGATATTGACCAAGCCTGCCGAAGCGTTCTTGCCGAACAACGTGCCTTGCGGGCCGCGCAGCACTTCAAGGCGTTCAGCATCAACAAGGTCCATGAACGCCTGCCCCGAACGGCTGAGCACTACGCCATCGACAACGGTCGAAACGCTGGGTTCTGCGGCGACCGAGAACGTGATCGTGCCAACGCCGCGCATCACGATGGCGCTGTTGGCGCTGGTCGTGCCCTTGCGGAATGTGACCGATGGGACAAGCTGGGTCAGCCCTTCAAGGCTGGTGACGCCGCTGGATTCGAGGCGGTCGGCGGTGATCGCGGTGATGGCGATCGGCACGTCCTGCACGTTTTCCGCGACCTTCTGTGCGGTCACGACGATTTCGGCGATGCCGCCGGTATCTTCGGCGGCTTCTTGCGCATGCGCCTGTGTTGTAAAGACAAGCGAAAGCGCGCTGGCGGACAGCGCCAACGCACGAATGGATGGATGTTGGGTGAACCGCATATTCTCTCTCCCTGCAAAAAGCGGCCTTCCAAGGGTAGTCGTGCTCCCTCGTCGATCGACCGCGATTGGCGCTTGATCTGCTATGACTGTCTCGATATGTCAAGCGGTGTCAGAAAAAGCGGAGAAGGAGTGCGGCCAATTCGCCACATTCCTGCGCAGAGGTGAGGAAATCGCGTTGAAATTGCGCCTGATCGCCGAATACGATGGGTTTGATCTTCGCTTTGGGGATCAACTGGTGCTGCGTCATCGCAGTTCCTGTCCTGCGGTGGTCATTGCGCGTGGCGATGCTGACATTCAGATGGTCCGCGGGAATTTTGCCATATCTGACAAGCCCTTCGACACGCTTACGCCGCAAGAGTGGCGTATGTGTGAAGGTGGTGTCGAGCTGCTGGATCAGGGTGTTGTGGTGGCTTTTGTGGGCATATCCGGCAACACCCTCGATATTCGCGTGGTTGATCCGCAATATGATCGACTGCGCGTCGCCTTTTATGCCCAACCCGGTGAATGCGTTTGGGGCGGCGGTGAGCAGATGAGCTACCTTGCGCTCAATGGGCGCAGCTTTCCGATCTGGACCAGCGAACCCGGCGTTGGCCGTGACAAATCGACCGAGCTGACCCGGCGGATGGATGCCGAGGGCATGGCGGGCGGCGATTATTGGAATACCAATTATCCGCAACCGACATTTCTGACCTCACGCTGGCTGGCCGTGCACCTTGATGCAACATGCTACAGTGTCCTCGATTTCACCGATCCTGCCGTCCATGCCGTAGATGTGTGGAGCGGCACTGCGCGCTTCGAACTGTTCGCCAGCGATGGTCCGAAAGGTCTGGTGGCGCAGCTGTCCACGCGCTTTGGCCGTCAACCCGAACTGCCCGATTGGGCCATCGGCGGCGCGATTGTCGGCCTGAAGTCCGGCGCGTCGAGCTTTGACCGGCTCGAACGGTTTATCGATGCGGGCGCTGCTGTTTCAGGCCTGTGGTGTGAAGACTGGGCGGGCATCCGCGAAACCACATTTGGTCGGCGCCTGTTCTGGGATTGGCACAGCGGCGCGCGCAGTGCGGATCGCTATCCAGACCTTGCTGCCCGTATCGCTGATCTTCACGCGCGGGGCATCCGCTTTCTGGCTTATGCCAACCCTTACATCGCGGTGGACGGCGATCTTTATGAAGAGGCGCGTGCGGGGGGGCATTTCTGCCTGAACTTGCACGATGACAACGTCCACCATGTCGACTTTGGCGAGTTCGATTGCGGCGTGGTGGATTTCACGCGCGATGAAACGCGGGCTTGGTTTGCCGAACGCATTCTGGGCCAGGAGATGCTCGATATCGGCATTTCCGGCTGGATGGCTGATTTCGGCGAGTATTTGCCAACAAACCTGCGCCTAGCTGATGGTTCGGACGCGATGGAGGCGCACAACCGCTGGCCGGTGCTGTGGGCTGAAGTCAACGCACGGGCGCTGGAGAGCCGCGGCAAAACGGGCGATGCGGTGTTCTTCATGCGAGCAGGGTTCTCTGGCGTGCAAGGGCATTGCCCGCTACTGTGGGCAGGCGACCAGTCGGTTGATTTTACGCGCCATGACGGAATCGGCACGGTGATCACCGGCGCACTTTCTGCAGGGCTGGTCGGCAATGCCTACAGCCATTCCGATTGCGGCGGTTACACCTCGCTTCACGGAAATGTGCGCACGCCTGAATTGATGGAGCGGTGGTGCGAACTCGCGGCATTTGCGCCGGTGATGCGGAGCCATGAGGGCAATCGCCCGGACGACAACCTGCAATATGACAGCAGCGATGCGCTGCTTGCATGTTTTGCGCGATGGAGCCGCGTGCACGCCCATCTTGCGCCCTATGTCCGGCATTTGTGCCAAGAGGCGCGCAATGCAGGCTTGCCCGCGCAACGTCCGTTGTTCTTGCACTACCCCAGCGATTCGGCGCTCTTTACGTTGCAGGACCAGTTCCTCTACGGTGCTGATCTGCTGGTGGCGCCAGTGATTGAAGCGGGGGCGCGAGAACGCCAGATCATTCTTCCGGGGGAGGGAGTCTGGCGGCATTGCTGGACGGGTGAAGACTTCGCCCCCGGCGCGCACACTATCGCCGCCCCGATTGGTCAGCCACCAGTGTTTTACCGGCCCGACAGCGACTTCGCTTCGCTGTTCGCCGGGCTTTGGGGGGTGCTGCAAGGATGAGTGAGCGGTCGAACATCAGGGACGTTGCGGCAAGGGCGGGCGTGGCGGTGAAAACCGTCAGCCGCGTGCTTAACGGCCATCCCTACGTCAGCGTTGATACGCGCGCGAAAGTGGAAGAGGCGATGCGCGCGCTTGATTTCCGCCCCAGCGTGGCCGCGCGCATCTTGTCGGGGGCAAAGTCGAACCAGATTGCGCTGATCTATGACAATCACAGCCCCTATTACATGTTCCAAATCCAGACCGGCTGCTGGGATTTTTGCCGCGCCAACGGCATTCGGCTTCTGGCGCAACCGGTTGATGTGGCAGACCCCTTGGTGGGCGAGCAGGTGCGCGGACTTGTCACCGAAACGCACGTGGATGGCATCATCCTGTCGTCCCCCGTTACTGACTGCGATCCGGTGCTGCGCGCGCTGGAATCGCTGGATATTCCCTTCGTGCGGATTTCGCCGGGGACCAATCACGCACTGACCAGTTCGGTGTTCATGGACGATGCGCAGGCAGCGGACGACATGACCACTTACCTGATCAACGCCGGGCACCGCCGCATCGGCTTCATCAAGGGCCATCACAACCATATGGCATCCGATGATCGCTTGTTCGGTTATCGCCGCGCGCTTGATCGGGCAGGGCTGCCCTATGATCCCGTTCTGGTGCACGAAGGCGAATTCGATTTCGATTCCGGCGTTCGGGGCGGGCGGGCACTGCTTGATCAGTTCAATCGGCCCACCGCGATCTTTGCCTCAAATGACGATATGGCAGCGGGCGTTCTGGCGGTTGCGCATGATCGCGGCATGAACGTCCCGGCTGAACTTTCGGTTGCAGGGTTTGATGATACGACACTGGCCCGCACCGTCTGGCCGCCGCTCACCACGATCCACCAGCCGATGATCGAGCTTGCCCGCACGGCAACCGAAATCCTTATCGCAGGGGGCGATATCAATCACCGCCGCCTTCCCCACACTCTCGTAGAGCGCGCATCGGTCGCGCCGCCAGCCAGGACCAGTTCATGAGCCAATTGCCTTTGCCGCCCAGTTTTCGTGCCCTCGGTCACAGCGATATTGCGGTGTCGCCTATCGCGTGGGGCATGTGGCGGCTTGCCGAAAATGGACGTAGCGCAAGCGAAGCGGCGCGGCTGGTCCATGCCGTGCTCGATGCCGGGATCAACTTCCTCGACACCGCTGATATCTATGGCTTTGATGGCACCAGCGGCTTTGGTGATGCAGAGGCATTGCTGGGCGAAGTTCTGAAGGCGGAACCCGCTTTGCGTGACCGGATGGTGCTGGCTACCAAGGGCGGCATCCTTCCGCCGCTCCCCTATGATCAAAGTCCGGACTATCTGAACAAGGCCATTGATGACTCACTGTCGCGGCTGAAGGTTGACAGCGTTGACTTGTGGCAAATCCACCGGCCCGACATTCTTGCGCATCCGCAAGAGGTTGCGCGGACGCTTGAAAATGCCGTGTCTGCGGGCAAGATCCGCACGATTGGTGTCTCCAATTTCACCATTCACCAGATCGCGGCCCTGAGCCATTTCCTGAACGTCAAACTGGTGACAACGCAGCCGGAAATCAGCCCGCTGCGGATCACCTGCTTTGAAAACGGCGAACTGGATCAGGCAATGATGCTCGGAATCACGCCGATGGCTTGGTCGCCACTGGGTGGTGGTCGTCTTGCCGATCCCCAGACGGCATCTGAAATCGCAGTCGCTGCGGCGCTTGATGCCGTCGCGCAAGCGCAAGGTGTGTCGCGCACGGTGGCTGCCTATTCGTGGCTGATGGCGCATCCGGCCGGGATCATTCCCATCATAGGATCGCAGCAAGCGGCGCGCATTGCCGAAGGCGTGGACGCGCTGAAAGTCTGCTGGACCCGCGAAGATTGGTATGCGGTGCTGGTGGCAGCGCGGGGAGAGCGGCTTCCGTAAGGCAAGCCCAATCGGATCAAGCAACGAACGGCACCGCAATGCGGCCAAGCCGATGGATATCTGCGTCTACAAGATGAAGGAGAGGCATGATGGCTGAACAAAATTGTGAAATCGCCTGGTTTTCGGCGCTGTGCGACGATGACTACGAATTCCTCGGCGTTCCTGACAAGTATCTGCAATCAAGCTGGGAGCATTGCCGCAACATTGTTCTGCGCGCCGAAGAGGGCGGTTTTGACAATATCCTGCTCCCGTCCGGCTATCAGCTTGGCCTTGACACCACGGCCTTTGCGGCGGCTGTCGCCACGCAAGTGCGCCGCATAAAGTTGCTGTGGGCAACGCGCATGGGCGAGGATTGGCCGCCGCAATTGGCGCGCCGCATCGCCACACTTGATCGCATTCTTGGCCCCAATGCTGCGGGCACCGGCGGGCGGCTCAACGTGAACATCATCTCGTCCGATATGCCCGGCGAAACCATCGCATCTGGCCTGCGCTATGCCCGCGCGACCGAGATCATGAAGATCGTGCGCACGCTGCTCAACGGAGAGTCGCTCGATTTTCAGGGTGAGTTTTACCAGTTGAAGCTTGATCCTCCGCGCATCGGCACGATTTCGGGCAAGTGCCCCGCCTTCTACTTTGGCGGATTGAGCCACGATGCGCGCGAATGCGCAGCCGAGGCCAGCGACGTGTACCTGATGTGGCCCGACACGATGGACAAGGTGCGCGAGATGATCGTCGACATGAAGGCGCGCGCCGCAAACTATGGCCGGACCCTGAAGTTTGGCTATCGCGCCCACGTGATCGTGCGCGAGACCGAGGACGAGGCGCGCGCCTATGCCGACCGGTTGCTGTCCAAGCTGGATGACGATGCGGGCAAAGCGATCCGCGAGAAATCCCTCGATGCCAAGAATGCCGGCGTGCAGCGGCAACAGGAATTGCGCGGGGCTGCCGATGGTGACGGCTTTGTTGAAGAAAACTTGTGGACCGGCATCGGGCGCGCGCGTTCGGGTTGCGGTGCGGCGATTGTCGGCACACCCGATCAGGTGCTGGCAAAGCTGCGCGCCTATCAGGCCGAAGGCATCGAGGCGTTCATCCTGTCGGGCTACCCGCATTTGCAAGAAGCGGACATGTTTGCCCGCCATGTGCTGCCGCATATCCAGCATGGCCCCCTGAATATTTAGCATGGAAACCACGGTGGACAGCGAAGCGGGGATTTATGACGTCGCCATCATCGGCGGCGGTGTTAACGGCGCGGGCATTGCGCGCGATGCTGCGGGGCGCGGCGCAAAAGTGCTGCTGCTGGAAGCGCACGATCTTGCCAGCGGCACTTCGTCCAATTCGAGCAAATTGATCCACGGCGGATTGCGTTATCTTGAGCATTACGAATTCGGCTTGGTGCGTGAGGCGCTGGGCGAGCGTGAAAAGCTTTGGATCATTGCGCCGCACATCATCTGGCCGATGCGGTTTGTGCTGCCGTGGGTGAAGGGGTTGCGGCCGCGCTGGCTACTGCGGCTGGGGCTGTTTCTCTATGACCATATCGGGTCGCGCAAGCTGCTTCCCGCAACGCAGACCATTCGGCTTGACCGGCACCAGGCAGGTGCTGCGTTAAAGCCTGAATTCGTCCATGGCTTCGTCTATTCGGACGGATGGGTGGATGATGCGCGGCTGGTCGTGCTGAATGCGCGCGATGCCGCTGATCGCGGCGCAGATGTGCGCACGCGCTGCCCTGTGACTAAGCTTGAACGCGCTGACGGGATGTGGCGGATCGCTACGCCGCAAGGCACATTTGCCGCGCGTTCGGTCATCAATGCTGCGGGGCCATCCGTGCTGACAGTGCTGGACCGCAGCGGACAGCCGCCCAAGCAATCGATCCGCTTGGTTCGCGGATCGCACATTGTGGTGCGCAAGCTGTTCGATCATCCCCACCCCTATTTCTTCCAGCTTCCTGATGGGCGCATCTTCTTTGCGATCCCATATGAGCATGACTTCACGCTGATCGGCACGACCGACCGGGACCATCAGGGCGGCGTGGACAAGATCGAGGCAAGCGAGGAGGAAATCGCTTATCTGTGCGAGGGCGCCAGCCGGTTCTTTGCAAAGCCTGTCACGCCTGCCGATGTCGTGTGGACCTATTCCGGTGTGCGGCCATTGGTCGATGACGGGTCGGGCAAACCGGAAGCGGCCACGCGCGGCTATCGCTTCGATTTAAGCGAACCTGACGAAGGCGCGCCGATCCTTTCGGTGTTTGGCGGCAAGATCACCACGTTCCGCACGCTTTCGGAAGAAGCGGTGGATCGCATGGCTGAGCGCATTCCGGCTTTGGATGGCCCGCAGTGGACTGATCACAAGCCTTTACCGGGCGGTGATTTTGCGGTCGGCGATGTCGATACGATTATCGCTACACTGCAAAGGCGCTATCCCTTCCTTGCGTCGGAATGGGCAGAGCGGTTGATCCGCGCTTATGGCACGCTGGCGTCCGATGTGCTGGGTGATGCCATGACCTTGGCTGAGTGCGGATACCATTTCGGCCACGGCTTGACGGCACGCGAAGTGCGCTATCTGATGGCGCGCGAATGGGCGGTTGAGGCAGATGATGTGCTGTGGCGGCGGACCAAGCTTGGGTTGCGGCTTGATCCGGGCCAGCAGGAAGACCTGCGGCGCTATATGGCAGGGGTGGGGGACGAAGCGCGATGATCAAAGACCGCTGCATTCTGGTGCTGGATGAAGGCACAACCTCGACGCGCGCGATCCTCTATTCGCCACAAGGCGCGGTTCTGGCATCCGCGCAAGAGGAACTGACTCAGCATTATCCTGCGCCGGGATTGGTTGAGCATGATGCCACCGAGATTTGGGAGCGGACGCTGCGCTGTGCGCGGGCGATGGTGGAGCATGCGGGCGGAGCCGATGCCATTGCGGGCATCGGCGTTACCAACCAGCGCGAAACCATGGTCGCTTGGGACCGCCAGACCGGCAAGCCGTTATGCCGCGCGCTGGTGTGGCAGGACCGCCGTACCGAAGACCGTTGCCGTGCCTTGCGCGAAGCCGGGCATGAACCCGCCGTGCAGGAAGCCACGGGCCTGCTGCTCGATCCCTATTTCTCGGCCAGCAAGATGGAATGGCTGTTGCAAAATGTGCCTGATGCTGCGGCACTCGGGGCACGGCTGGCATTTGGCACAGTGGAGAGTTGGCTGGTGTGGAACCTGACCGGGGGCCTGCATATCACCGACGTTACCAACGCCAGTCGCACGATGTTGATGGCCCTGACCGGGCGGAATTGGGACGGCGGACTGTGTGACCTGTTCGGCGTGCCGCAATCCGCTTTGCCCGAAATTGTGCCCAATGCCGGGCGTTTTGGGGAAACCAAGGCCGATCTGTTTGGCGGGGCTATTCCAATCACCGGGCTTGCGGGCGATCAGCAAGCGGCAACCATCGGGCAGGGCTGCTTTGCCAAAGGAGAGGCCAAGGCCACGCTGGGTACGGGCGCATTCATCCTTTCAAACATGGGCTTGCAGCCACCCCGATCCGCGCACCGCCTACTGGGCACAGTGCTGTGCGAGGTGAATGACGAACGGACCTTTGCGCTCGAAGGTTCGGTGTTTGTCGCCGGAAGTCTGGTCAAATGGCTGCGCGACAGCATTGGCTTGCTGGAAAACGCGGGCGACAGCGAGGCGCTGGCGCAGTCGGTTGAAGACAGCGCGGGCGTGGTGGTGGTGCCCGCTTTGTCCGGGCTTGGCGCGCCTTATTGGCTGGCCGATGCGCGCGGAAGCATCACCGGATTGTCGTTTGCGGCGACGCGCGCTCACATCGTGCGGGCCGCGCTTGAATCCATCGGTCACGTCTTCCACGATCTCGGCGCCGCTTTTGCGGCTGATGGCGCGGGCTGGTCACTGCTGCGGCTTGATGGCGGGATGAGTGCGAACAATTGGCTGGCGCAAGACATCGCCAGCATGCTGAACATCCGGTGCGAGCGCCCGGCAGACGTCGAGACGACGGCGCGGGGCGCGGCCATCCTTGCAGCAATCGGTCTGGGTATTTACGCCGATCTGCCCAGCGCGCGCGGGATGATCGCGCCGCGCGATGTGTTCGGACCGGATATGGTGGACACAGTGCGCGAGCGCAGGCTGGAATTGTGGCGCGGCGCCGTGGGACGGCACCTCTAGGGATTATTCATCCCACGGCGGAATTTCGCCTGCGCCGACTTGGCTGGAAATGCCCAACAGGAAGCCGCCATAGACTTCCATCGCGTTGGGATACTTCTCCGCCATGATCGCGGCGAGTTCCTTCGATGTCTTTGAGCGGCTGCGCGCATCGACGAACGCTTTGATGTAACCGCGCGTCCACGCGATGCTCATGCTGTCATCGGGCAGGCCGGGCCGGGTGTGACCCGCCACGATCTTGACCGGGTTCATCGCCTCAAGCTGGTCGAGCACTTTGAGCCACGCATCGTAATGCGCTGGGCCGTGTTCACCCAGCCAGACATAGACGCCGTTGTAGAGGATGTCTCCGGCAACCAGCGTGCGCGTCTCGGCGTCCCACACGACGGTCGAATGCACATGATCGCCCTGCATTGGCCCCATGACCTGCAGTTTGTGCCCCTCAAGGTCCACGCTATCGCCGCTCATCGCTGCGGGTTGAACCGGGCGCTTGGGCGCATTGATGCCCAGTTGCCCGCTCCAGCGTTTGAACTTGATCGGGATCGACCGCTCCATATCCTTGGCCGCCACCGGATGGGCCACGATCTTTGCTTCGGGGAAGGCGTCCTGCAGAACATCCAGCCCGAAGAAGTGATCGGGGTGATCGTGGGTAATGATGATGGTCTTGAGCGTCTTGCCACTATCGAGGATGTCCGCCACCACGCGAAGCGCGTCCGAGCGAGCAAACGGCACGTCGACCAGCACGGCATCCTTTTCGCCCGTGATCAGCGTGACGTTGGCCACCATGCTCAACGGGCTGGTCGGAATAACTTTGTAGTCCAACGGCTTGGCCTGCGCCGCGCCAAGTGACAATGCGGATGCCGCGAGAAAAGCCAGAACCCTACGCATGTCCCCTCTCCTCAATGCGCGGTCTGGCCGCCGTCGATGGTAATGGTTGCGCCGTTGATGAAGCTTGCGCCGTCTGAACACAGGTGCAGCACGGTGGGCGCGATTTCCTCAGGACGCGCGGCGCGGCCTGAGATGTTCTGAGCGAAGAACATCTGGGTGAATTCGTTGCTGTCGGCCCAGTGCTGGGTCATCGGGGTGACGACGAAGCCCGGCGCGATGGCGTTCACGCGAATTCCTTGCTGCGCATATTCGACTGCCGCCGCCTTGGTCAGGCCTGAAACGGCGTGTTTCATGGCGCAATAGGCGCTCATGTTCGGGTCTGCGATCAATGCGCCGACGCTGGCGGTGTTGACGATGGCCCCGCCGCCCACCGTCAGGAAGTGGCGGATTTGCGCCTGCATGGCAAAGAACACGCCCTTGAAATCTACATCAATGGCAAGGTCCAGTTCGTCTTCTGGCACTTCATGGATCGGGCGTTGTGGGGGCAGGACGCCAGCATTGTTGAATGCCGCGTCCATGCTCCCGAAGCGTTCAAGGCATTCGGCAACCAATGCTGTCAGTTCAGCAGACTTGCGCACATCGGTGTGACGGAAGGCGGCGCGGCCCCCTTCGCTCACGATCATGTTCACGGTTTCAGCCGCGCGGGCATCGATATCGCCGATCATCACCGCTGCACCTTCGCGCGCAAAGGCGAGCGCGGTGGCGCGGCCAATGCCGGTGGCTGCGCCGGTAATCAGCACGGCTTTTCCGTCAAAGCGCATCATCAGATAATCCCCGATTTGCCGGGAGCAAGAATGCCGTTCGGGTCAATGGCGTGCTTGATCTTGGCGTTGAAGCCGCGGTTCACTTCGCCATATTGCTGCGCCACGAGATCCATCGAATTGACTCCGGTGCGGTAGCTGGCCCAGCCTTGGGCGCCGAAGCGGGTGACAAGTTCGCGGTAGCAAGCGTCGGCCTTTTTCTCTTGCTCAGGATCGGATTTATCGAACAACAGCGCAAGGATGTGGTGCAGATCGCGCCAGCCGATGGCGTAGGCTGCGGTATAATCAAAGCCCCACTTCTCAACGATTTCCTTGGCCAATAGCGTCTGTCGTTCTGCCTCGATTCCGCGCGCTGCCGCAACCGGCGCAAACCACGCAAGGCCGCCGCCCGCACCGCGCCAACGCAGCAGGCCGATTTCGTCGAGATTCAGTCCGCCTTCCATCAGTGTGGAATGGTGGTGGAACCAAGGGTTGTCGCCCATTTCAGCAGACGTGAGCACTTCGCCGCCGCTCGCCGTGAGGCTTGCGCGGATGATCGGTTCCACCGCTGCCACGGTCTGTTCTGTGCCATAAAGCGCGAAGTAGGTGTTCCACATGCCCAAGCCATTGGCCTTGGCTGCCTTCTTCAGCGATGCTTCGTCCAGCATGGCGTCATCGGGCACAATTTCGTTGCGCCGCTTGAACATGGCAAGCTGGTAGGAGGCGCTCATCATCAGGTTGCAGTTGGCGATGAGGCTGGAGACGCGCAGCGGGCGCATCGCCTCAATGATGCGCGGAACGTCGCCCATTTCGGCGTGGCGCACCATGAAGGGCTTGTAAACCGGGGGTTTGGGCATAAGCCACAAGCCCATCTTGGTGACCACGCCGAAGTTCGACTGGGTGAAGAGGCCATCAAGATATGGCCCGTAGCCCCATTTGAACGCCTGCCACGCCGTGCTGCCCTTGATCGACCCCATGCCGGTGCGCATGACCTGCCCATCGGGAAGCACCACTTCCATGCCGCACTGGAACATGAAGTGTTCGCCATAAGGAGTATAGCCAACGCCGCGATCCAGGGTGTTCCCCACGGGCGAGGCAATCGGGCCGACGGTTGGCACATCGATCCACAGCGGGATGTTGTGTTCTGTCAGATAGTCCTTGAGTTGCTGGTAGGTAACGCCCGGTTCGAGCAGGCAGGTGCCAAGATCGGCGTCCACCTCAAGGATGCGGTTCATGCGCTTGAGATCGAGCACGACCTGACCGGGCGTGGCAGGCGCAGCCATGCCGTAGCCCATGTTCTTGCCGGTGGAGATCGGCCAGAGCGGCTGCTTGTACGTGTTGGCGATGCGAACGATTTCCTGCACCTGTTCGACCGTTTCCGGGCAGACCGCGCCGATGGGAACGTGGCGGTTCAGTGGATCGGGAACAAAGACTTTGGCATAAGGCGCAACCGATTCTTCATCACCCAGCACCCATTCCGCGCCGACAACGCCGCGGAAGGCTTTCATGGCACCGGCAAAGTCTGCCTTGGTCATGTGCGGGGCAAGCGGGGCGGGGTTTTTTGCGCTGGCTCCGGTGCCAAGGCCAAGACTGGCCACACCTGCGATACCGGCACCCAGCAGGCCGCGACGATCCAGATTAAGTTCGTTCATTGGCCGTGCTCCTGCTTGCGCGCCGCGCTCTTCTCCACCCAGGTTGCCAGCGCAGCGAGTTCGGAGGGTTTGATTTCGGTAGGACGGAAAGCAGGCATGCCATTGCGGCCGTGCCTGACAATGTACTGAACCGATTCTGCTGGAAGTGCGCGGCCAAGAATGATCGGGCCGACATTGCGCCCATGGCAATATCCGCAAGTCTTGGCATAGACTTCTTCTGGCGGGCGCGTGCCTTGCACTTCGCCCAGTTTCTGACCAGCAACCAAGGGCGCAGCTATCGCTAGCACGCTGGCAGCCACAATCGACAAGGCGATTCGCTTCATTTCCGGCTCCTCAATCCCGACCGGGTGCGACTATTTCAGCGCCGCTTTCCCTAGTTCATGCCAACACTACCAGTGCTTGCGTGCAGGGCCATGGTCAGCCCTGCACGCATATTTCATCTGGTGAAATCTTGGAACATCTCCTCAACTTACCCCAGCGCGGCGAGCATGGGCTCCAGATCATCGAGCAAAAAGGTCGGGCGGCTGGCTTCGGGCAATACCGAATCTGCCGACATGACGCCGGTCGCCACGCCGATCGAGGACGCGCCCACGTCATGTGCCATGCGCATCTCCAGCGCAGGATCATCGCCGACCACGATCACGTCCTTTGCCGCCTTGCGTGGGAGGCCCATCACTGCAAGGGCAGTTTCGAATGCCACCCGAGAAGGCTTGCCCAAGATGCGCGGCCGTTTGCCGGTCATGGCGGTAAGCATGGCGTTGATGGGATAACTTGCACCGATGGCGCGGCCGGTTTCTGTGGCAAAGAACGGCACGTTGCTGGCCGTCACCAGCCGCGCGCCGTTCCACAGCGAATCGCAGCCCGCTTCCAGTGCTGCGAAATCAAACTCGCGGAACCATCCGGTATAGACGGCTTGAACGCCTTCTGCCGCTTCCGATGGTCCGATCACTTCTAGGCCAGCATCCACGAGTGGCGCGGCACAACCCGCATTGCCCAACACGCGCACTTTCGTCAGGCCCGATTTGGCCAGCCAGATTGCGGCAGATGATGATGGCGTGAGCATCTGGTGGTCTTCAAACGCGAATCCTGCGCTGCGCAGCGATTGGGCATAAGTGGCAGGTGGCTTGGCCGTGCCGTTGGTGAACACGACATAAGGCGAACCGGCGGCCTTCAATGCTTCCAGAACGGCTATGGCATGGGGTAAAGCGCGATGGCCGCCGCTTTTTGCATCGCCCAGCGCGATAGTGCCATCCATATCGAAGATGAAGCCTGCCGCATTGGCCACGCGGGCTGCGAAATCGGGAGAAATTGTCAAAGCGAAGCTCCTGCGTGAAGGGCCATGCGGAAGCCGCCGCGTTCCACCACGATGTCGCGTGCAGAGGGACGGGCGGCCAGTTGGCGCAATAGGGAAATGATGGGGGCCGCTTCGGGCGTGTACGTGGCCCGCGACCGACCAGCCGCCAGCATGGCGTCAACCTGATCGCCGGGCATGACGGCGCGTAGCAGAAACTCCTCGTCCGGCAGATTTGCGCCGAATTGGCGGCGCAAGTCGGCCAGTGCTGGGAACATCGGTTCGTTTTCCAGTTCCCGCGACCGTGGGCGATCCATGATCGTGGCGAGAACTGCGCTGTTTACTGGCGAAGTCGGCTTGCCGAACTTGCCCATGCAATAGCGGATCACCTGATCGGAAACTTGCGCATAGCGGCGGTCGCCAATCACATTGAACAGGGCCTGCGTCATGACCATTTGCGGGAAGGGCGTGACCATGATCGGATAGCCGAGATCGGCGCGAACCTGTCCGGTTTCGGCAATAACTGCGTCCATCCGGTCAGACAGGCCAAGCTCTTCGAGCTGGCGGGCGATTGTCGTCATCACGCCGCCTGCGATCTGGTGGCGCAAGAAACTGGCGTCGAAGTTCTGCGGCCTTCCCGGCAATAGCCCTTCTGCCAAGGCGACTTGCTGCCAGTAAGTGGTCAGGCGCTTCAAGGCCGCCTTGTCCATGCCGACAGACAATCCGGCTTCTTCAAGATTGGCGACCATGCGGTTGGCTTCGGGCAAAGACGAGCCATCCCCGCCGGGGCCAACGCCGACGTGGATCGCGGAAATGCCAAGCTTTGCCGCTTCAAGGCTGGTCATCATACCCAGCCCGACGGTGGTGTGGGCATGGATTTCCAGCGCGCGGTTGCCGATGGCAGCTTTCACAGCCGGGACAAGCGTGCGGGCGCGATCCATCGAGAGCAGACCCGCCGGGTCCTTGATATAGAACAGGTCGATGTCCGGGCTTTGCCCTACGGCGCGGGCAAAATCGGCATAGAACTGATCGGTGTGTACTTCGGAAAGGGTAAAGGTCAGCGCGGCCATCGTTTCAGCGCCGCCCTCGTCCTTGACCAGCTTTGCCGTTTCGATGACCGCAGGCACTTCATGCATCGGATCGAGCAGGACGAAACGCCCAACGCCATTCACTTGCAGCGCGCGATAGACCAGACGCATGAATTCAGGATCAGCCTGCTGCCACGCAATGAAACGCAGGCCGGTGGTGATGAATTGCAGCGGCGTGCTGGGCATGGCCTGCGCCATGCGGCGCATGCGTTCCCACGGGTTGTTCCGGAAATACCGGACCGCCACGGCCATGTGGCTCGATGAGGAAAAATCGACGGCGCGAAATCCGCAGGCTTCGGTGAGTGCCGCGGCCTGGAGCATGTGCGCGGTATTCAAGCCGGTGGCACCCCACAAGCTCTGGTTGCCGTCGCGCATGGTGACGTCGACAAGGTTGATGTCGGTCATTGGGCAAGTCCATTGAGAAAGCCGGTATCGACGCCGCCTGCGATAAAGCGCGGGTCTGCCACGATGCGGCGGTGAAGCGGGGTGGTGGTGGGCAGTCCTTCGATGTGCAGCGATGCCAGTGCGTGGGCAAGCCGCTCCACCGCTTGTTCGCGCGTCTGTCCGTGCACGATCAATTTGCCCATCAGCGAATCGTAGAACGGCGGCACTTCGCCGCCTGTTCCGATGTGGGTATCGACGCGCACGCCTTCGCCTGCAGGCCAAGCTGCGCGGGTGGCGCGGCCCGGTGAGGGGCGGAAGTCTGCATCGGGGTCTTCTGCGTTGATGCGCACTTCAATGGCATGGCCGACGGGGCGGACCATCGCCTGAGTCAGCGATAGCGACTTTCCGGCGGCCACCAACAATTGCTGTTCGACCAGATCGACCCCGGTGATCGCTTCGGTAACCGGGTGCTCCACCTGAATGCGGGCGTTAAGTTCGAGGAAGTAGAACGAGAAGTCGGTTGCATCGACAAGGAATTCCGCCGTGCCTGCACCGCTGTAGGAAAGATGATTGGCAAGGCGCACTGCGGCTTGTTCAATCGCTTCGCGCGCGGCGATTGGCATGGCAGGTGCGGGCGCTTCTTCGACCAGCTTTTGGAAGCGGCGCTGGATCGAACAATCGCGGGTGCCAAGATGGATTGCGCTGGTGCCATCGCCCAGAAGCTGGACTTCGACATGACGGCCCATCGCGACAAAGCGTTCGACATAGACCGCCGCGTTGCCAAAGGCGGCCTGTGCTTCGGCCTGTGCCATATCCAGCGCGCTGTCGAGGTCTTCGGCACGGTCGACGCGGCGCATGCCCTTGCCGCCGCCGCCCGATACTGCCTTGAGCAGCAGCGGATAGCCGGTTTGTGCGGCGCGGGTGTGAACATCGGCGCGGGTTGCCGCCTCGCCGCCGGGAAGGACCGGAAGGCCCGCCTCGACCGCAAGGGCGCGCGCGGCAAGTTTGTCGCCCATGCCCTGAAGCGTGGCGATATCGGGGCCGACGAAGCGCATGCCTGCTGCCATAACGGCACTGGCAAAGGCGGCATTCTCGGACAGGAAGCCATAGCCGGGGTGAACCGCGTCACAGCCCGAACGCACGGCAGCGTCGACTACGCGCTCAACCGAAAGATAGCTTTGACTGGACGGGCCGGGGCCGACGATGGCGATAGCGTCCGCCATTTTGGCAGGAAGCGATGCAGCGTCAGCCTCTGATACGCCGAGAACGGATTCGATCCCCATTTTGCGCGCAGTACGGATAATCCGCAGGGCGATTTCGCCGCGGTTGGCGATAAACAGCTTGCGGATCATGTCACGCCAGCCGGATCAGGGCTTGGCCCTTGGCGACCAGCGTGCCGTCGGGCACGAGGATGTCGGCCACCGTGCCGCTGCGTCCGGCGTGGACCGGATTCATCAGCTTCATCGTCTCGACAATGCCGATTACGGTTTCAGGGCCAACGGTATCTCCCGGCTGGACAAACGGTGCGGCTCCGGGTTGCGGTGCGTAATAGAACGTGCCGGGCAAAGGTGAGCAGATCGCATCGGGATCAGTCGGGGCACTGGTTGTCTGCGCTGTGGCTTCTCCAGCAGCGCCCGCCCATTGCCATTCTTGCGTCAGACTGCCGTCCTCGGACTCACCTTTGGCAATGCGCAGGTGGAAGCGGCGCGTGGACAGGTCCAGCGCATTGTAGCCTGAGTTTTCGAGGATCGCGGCGATTTCGGCAACGTCTTCATGCGTAAGCGGGAGGTCGTTATTCATTATTACATCAACCTTTTACGGCCAGCATTTCCCGCGATGCGGCGATCACCGCATCGGAGAATGCTTCGTCGTTGAAATGGGCGTCAATCGCAGTGACAGGGACGCTTTCGGGCATGACTGAGGCCAAGTAATCGGCGAATGGGCCGGGGACGGAGAGGTCCTGCAAGTAGCCCTCTGCGCTATCATGGCTGGAAAAGCCGCCGAGTGGCGTGAATACGCGCACCGGGCCTTTGGCGTCACGAACATTGGCCGCAAGGTGATCGGCAAGGCGTTTGAGATCATCAAGGCCCGTCCGAACGGCGGTGAGCTGTGGGTTGTGCATATGATAGCGGCGGCCGGGGAACTGCACTTCGGATATGTCGAGCGGGCCGCCGATGATGAAATCAGCGTTTCCGGTGGCAATGATTGTGGGGATGCCCTTGGCCAACCCAGCCTTGCCACGATCAGGCCCGGAATCGGCAAGTCCGCCGAACAGGTGATCGAGGATTTCGGTCTGCGACAGATCGAGCACAAGCGCCGTGTCTTTATCCTGCGCCAAGGCGTCGAGCGTGGGGCCGCCCGCGCCGGATGAGTGGAACACCATGACTTCGCAACCATCGGCTTCAAGCGCCTGCCGAATGCGCTTCACGCTCTTTTCGGTGGTGCCAAGCGTGGTCATCAGGACCAGCGGCTTGTCCGGCGCTTTCTCGCGGTCATATCCCTTGGCCATGCCCGCAACGGCGTGGGCAGCATTGCGGAAGACATCGCGGCTGATGGTGTTGATGCCCGAAATGTCAGTCACCGCGTTCATCATCGCGATGTCTTTCACCCCCACGTATGGCTTGGTGAAACCCGATGCCATGGTCGATACGATCAGCTTGGGCAGGCCGTAAGGGAAGCTTTGCATCAGCGCACCGGCCAGCGCCGATCCCATCGACCCGCCAACCGAGAGAATGCCGGAGACGGGGCTTTGCGCATCCCATGTATGCGCAGCAGCAACCGCGCCGCGAATCATCGCATCTTGGCATTTGCCTTCATGACCCAGCGCCCGCACGTCTTCGATTGTCATGCCGCCAGCTTGCGCCACCGTTTCGGGCGAAATTTCCGCTCCGCCAACGGTGTGGCGCACGCTGGGATCAAGGTGGACCACATCGACTCCGGCCGCTTCGAGCGCGGCACGGGTGAAGCGGGCTTCCTCTTCCTTGGTATCCTGCGTGCATATGAACAGGACGCTTGGTTTTGTCATTATGGCTTCCCCTCTCCTCTGCGCTTAGGTGCGACAGAGTGGTTGACATTGCACGGGTGTTTCGAGAACTTGCGTTGCACGAGGTGAAACGTAGAATTTGCCCGGAGAAGATGGGAAGGAGAAAACATGCTGGAACGGCGGGTGAAAACCGTGCGTGCGCTGGAGCGCGGGCTGGATGTGCTGATCGAAGTGCAGACTCGCAAGGCAGCAAGTCTGCATGAACTGCATCAGGCAACGGCGCTGCCCAAGGCAACGTTACTGCGGATGCTGGTAACGCTGGGGCAGAAGGGGCTGGTCTGGCAAAGACTGGCGGATGGCGCCTATCTGCCGCATGTGGATCAGGTGGAACGGCCATCGTTTACCACCTCGGCACGGATTGCCGAAATCGCATCGCCGCATATGAAGGCGCTTTCGACGCGGGTGGCTTGGCCTTCGGTGCTCTGCGCTCCGCGACTGGATCATATGGAGATTGTCGAGACAAACAGTCCGCTGTTCCGGCTCGATTCGGCCATATTGGGGCCGATTGGTCTGAAGCTTTCCTATATCCACACCGCCACCGGGCGGGCCTATCTGGCAGCATGCGGCGATGCCGAACGGGATTCGATCATAAGCCGCTTGCGCCCGGCCAATCCCTCGGAAGGAAGCGAGGCGGAACTGCGTCAGGTTCTGAGTCTGGTGCGGCAGAGGGGCTATTCCACGCGCGATCCCGCGATGCCTTGGCCGGATCGGTCGAAACAGCTTGTTCTGCGGGATGGCCGACGGTCCATGGCTGTGCCAATCATGGTTGATGGTTCGCCGATCGCCGCGATAAACGTGACGTGGCCGGGGCGCAGGGGCACAGACGAAGAGGTGGTAAAGCGCCATCTTGAGGCCCTGAAGGCAACCGCGCGGGCGATAGGAGCGGCGCTGAAAGAGAACCCCAGCTAAATTTCACCACGTGAAATCTGTTTGTCCTACTCATTATATCGTCTCGCTGAATCGGCAATGTTGCCAGTCAGGGAGACGATGTAGATGCGCCAGTGGTTGATTTCCGCAGGTTCCACAAAGCTTGATGATCTCAGGCTGAGGGACACTGGCGTCCCGGCGCCGGGCCTTGGCGAAGTGGCCGTGCGGGTGCGCGCCTGTTCGCTCAATTATCGTGACCAGATCATCCCGCTGGGCCTGTACATGGGCGGCGTGGTGCAGAACGACACTGTTCCCCTGTCCGATGGTGCAGGCGAAATTGTGGCCGTGGGCGGGGGCGTGACCTCGCTCAGTCCGGGAGACCGGGTTGCGGGGATATTCTTTCAGGATTGGATGGACGGCCCGCCGAATCCCGGCATGGGCGCGGCACTGGGCGCGCCTCCTGCGCCGGGGATGTTGCAGGATGTGGTCGTTCTACCGGAACACGGCGTGGTGAAGCTGGCTGAGACGCTGGACTTTATGCAGGCCGCGTGCCTGCCATGCGCCGGAGTGACGGCGTGGAACGCGCTGATGGAAGGGCCAAGGCCGGTCAAGGCTGGCGATACCGTGCTGGTGTTGGGCACTGGCGGGGTTTCGTTGCTGGCGTTGCAAATCGCCAAGGCGGCAGGCGCGACGGTGATTGCAACGTCTTCATCTGACGAAAAACTTGCGCGCGTGAAGGCCTTGGGCGCGGATCACCTGATTAATTATCGCACGACGCCAGATTGGGGCGCGCAGGCTGCGCAGCTTGCCGGCGGCGGCGTGGACAAGGTGGTTGAAGTTGGCGGGGCAGGAACGCTCAAGCAATCGATCGCTGCGGTTGGTTTTGCCGGCGAAATCGCGCTGATCGGCGTGCTGACGCGCGAAGGCGATACCAGCCCGCATGGGTTGATGTTCAAGGGCGCGTCGATCCGCGGCATCTTCGTGGGGTCGAAGGGCATGGCGCAGAGGCTGAACGGCTTCATCGATGCGCATGCGATCAAGCCGGTGGTGGATCAGGTGTTTCCGATGGAATCGGCGCGGGCCGCTTATGCCTATCAGTCGTCGGCCGGTCTGTTCGGCAAGGTTGTGATCACGCTTTAGGCGGGTTTTTGGCGCTGCCGTCCGCAGAGACGGGGCGCAGGAGAGGGTAGTGATGGCGCATGCGCTTGGCTTTGGCCAGCCTTTTGGGGGAGTGATGCAGACCGCGTTTGTGGTCGAGGACATCCATGCCTCAATTGCGCATTTCCAGCGTGATTGCGCGGCTGGGCCATTCTTCCTGCTCAACCATTTTCTTGGCGCGGATCAGTTCTATCGGGGCAAGGCGTCCATCGCTGATGTTACAATCGCGATGGGTTTTGCCGGTCACATGCAGATCGAACTGATCCAGCCGCTGGATGACCATCCCTCGGTCTATCGCGAGACGATCGAGCAACGCGGCCATGGCTTTCACCATTTTGGCATTGCCTGTGAGGACGTTGAGGCAGCCCTGCCGGACTATCTGGCGCGCGGCTACCAGCTGGCCTTCAAGGCGGCGGTGCCGACCGGAGGCAGCGTGGCTTATCTTGAAGGCGGAAATGCCGCCGCGCCAGGGTTCCTTGAACTGATCCCGGCGACACCGGCCATGGATGCGCATTTTACCGCGATGTGGCGGGCGTCGCTGGACTGGGACGGGTCTGACCCGGTCCGGCCATTCATCTGAAAAAGAACAAAAATGAGGGATGCAGGATGAAGACCAAGGACACGGCAGGGACGGGAAGTGCAGGTTACCAAGTTTGGGTGACCGCACTGCTCAGCCTCAATTTCGGTATTCTGTTCTTTGATCGCAACGCGCTCAACTTCCTGATGCCGTTTGTGCAGCCGGACCTGCAGCTTTCGAACACGCAAGTGGGCATGTTCAGTTCGGCGCTCTCGTTGACCTGGGCCTTGTCCGGGCTGGCTGTGGGGCGCATTTCCGACAAGCTGGGATCGCGCAAGCCGGTGATCGTGGTGGCCACCGTGGCATTCTGCCTGTGTTCGTTCATTTCGGGCGCTGCATCGTCATTCCTGATGCTGCTGGGCGCGCGTCTGCTGATGGGTGCAGCAGAAGGCGGCGTGATGCCGGTCAGCCATTCGATGATCGTGGCCGAAGTTGCGCCAGAGCGGCGCGGCCTTGCTATGGGCGTTGCGCAAAATCTTGGATCCAACCTGCTGGGATCGGGCCTCGCGCCGATCCTGTTGGTGCCGGTGGCCGTGGCGGTGGGCTGGCGGACGGGGTTCTACCTTGCCGCCCTGCCCGGCCTGGTCACTGCTGCGCTGATCTGGTTCACGCTGCGCGAACCGCCTGCCGAGGTGCATGATGCCGCAGTCCCCACGGTCACCCTCCGCGAGGCGTTCCGTCACCGCAACGTGATCCTGTGCGCGCTGATCTCGATCCTACTCGTGTCCTATCTGGTGGTGTGCTGGGCATTCATGCCGCTGTTCCTGACCAAGGAGCGCGGGTTCGATCCTGAAACGATGGGCTGGTTGATGGCGACGCTCGGCATTTCGGCTGGCCTTGGCAGCTTTGTGGTGCCTGCCATCTCGGACGCGATTGGACGCCGGCCGGTGATGATCTTCTTTGCCTTCTTCGGTGTCACTCTGCCGCTGGCCGGACTGTATTATGACGGATCAACCTTGATGCTGGCAGCGATCTTCTTCTTCGGCTGGGGGCTGAATGGTCTGTTCCCGATGTTCATGGCGACAATCCCGGCAGAATCGGTCGATCCACGCCTGACCGCAACCCTGACAGGCGTGGTTATGGGCACAGGCGAAGTGGTCGGAGGGGTGCTTGCGCCGTTGTTCGCAGGGGGGCTGGCAGACATTTATGGCCTCACCGCTCCACTGTGGCTGATGCTGGTCTGCGCCGTTCTGGCCGGGCTTTGTACACTGGGACTGATTGAATCGGCTCCGCGCGTCTTGGCGCGGCGCGTTGCTCCGGCATTTGCCTGAGCGTCACGTAGACGGGAGAAGAACGATGGCTGCGCTTCTCAAGTTTCATACGGGCGATGTCGCTCCGCCTGATCGCGCGCGTTATTGGAACGAGATCGCCGACCGTGTGTTTACCGGCACCTTTGTGAACGTGCCGGGCGAAGATTTCGACGGGCGGATGCTGGCGTGGCGGGTTGGCCAGCTTGACATGATCCGCACGGATTCCACGCATTCTGGGGTGGGGCGGACACCCCTGCCGCAAAACGATGAGCGGCTGATCCTGCACTTGCAGTGCCGCGGCACCAGCGAACATGCGCAAAAGCGTGCAGGATGTGCGTTGCAGCCGGGCGATTTCGTGTTGGCCAGTCCACATGAGCCTTATTCGATCAAGCTTAGCGGCCACGAAATGCTGGTGGTGGAGTTTCCGCGCGCGCCATTGGTGGACCGCTTTCCGGGAGTGGACGATGCGCTGATGCAGCGCATGTGCGGATCGACACCGGGTGGGCGTGTGTTTCACGATTTCCTGCTTTCGCTGTTCCAGCATGGTGAGCGGGCGAGCGAAGATCCCGAATGGGAAAGCGGCATCAACGCGGTGTTCTATGACCTTGCGGCAATGGCGATGCGCGGTGCGCAGCGGCCACTGGTAGCCAGTGGCGAGGCGGATTTGCGCGCGCGGGTTACGGCGATGGTGGCCGCACATATCGAGGACCCGCTTTTGCGCACGGCATCTATTGCCGATGCCTGCAGCATTTCGATGCGCACGGTGCAGAACGTGTTTGCCGCGATGGGCACCACGCCGACTGCTTATGTGCTGGAGCAGCGGTTGCGCCGGGCGGCGGATCGTCTGGTCGCGCGGCCCGATGCCAGCATCACCGAGATCGCGTTTGAACTGGGCTTCAACGACAGCGCCTATTTCACGCGGTGTTTCCGCCAGCAGTTTGGCGCCGCGCCGCGCGACTGGAGGCTGGGGCGCCGGACTATGCAGTGAAATCATTGGCCTGGCGCGCAGCATTTGCGCGTCAGTCCTGATCGGCTTGCGCGCCAGTGCAAGCAACCAATTCCGTGAGCACCTATTACGCTCACGAGATCTTGGGAGCCGCCTTTGCGGGAGGCTCCACCATCAAGGCCAACAGGGAGAGAAAAACATGAAAATTGCATCGGTATCCATTGCCGCACTGGCAGCGGCCATCGCCGCACCGGCACTTGCGCAGGAAAGTGCGCAACCCCAGGAAAGCAGCGGCGGCATCGCGCAGATCGTCGTTACCGCACAGAAGCGTGCGGAAAACGTGCAGGACGTGCCAATCGCCATTTCCGCATTCAGCGCCGACGCGCTTCAGGAGCGCGCGGTTACGAGCGTTGCATCGCTTTCCAACATTTCGCCAAACGTGACGCTTGATGCAGGCACGCCGTTCTCCGGTTCCTCGGCAGTGCTCTCGGCCTATATCCGCGGCATCGGCGCGAACGATTTTGCGTTCAACATTGATCCAGGCGTTGGCATCTACCTCGACGGCGTTTATCTGGCTCGTTCGGTTGGTGCTAACCAAGACCTTCCCGACGTAGAGCGGGTCGAAGTGTTGAAGGGCCCGCAGGGTACGCTGTTCGGACGCAACACCATCGGTGGCGCAATTTCGATCGTCACGCACGATCCGGGCGATGAGTTCCGCTTCAAAGGCGATGTCACTGTTGGGCGTTTCGGCTTGATCCAGACGCGCGGAACGGTTGATATTCCGCTGACCGAAGGCCTCAGCTCATCGTTCAGCTTTGCCACCAAGAACCGTGATGGCTATGTTAAGCGCATCGCATTCCCAGGCTTTGAGAAAACAGCTTCGACCGCGATCACCCGCTACAAGGCGGCAGGGTACAACAACATCGGCCTTGGCACTGAAGGCGGTGACAACAGCTTCAACCTGCGTTCGAAGTTGCGCTATGACAACGGCTCGAACTTCCGTGTGACGCTTTCTGGCGACTATTCGAAGATCGATCAGTCGCAGCTTGCCAATCGGTTGATCAAGACGACGCCGGCCGTGTTTGCTGGAACTTATAACTGCGCGATTGCCGGAGTGGTGGGTGATGCTGCCACTTGCGGGGGCGGGCCACCTTCATTTGCGTACCTTGGCGGAATCGGTGGTCTTAATTCGATCTTCGACAATCCCACCGTGTTTGGCGTGAACGCTGATGCCGATCCGACCAACGATCGCCTGCCCTATGATGATCGCTTCGTTACGAGCGACATCGATACCAGCTATGCGAACGGCAACAACTACTCGAAGCTCAAGTCCTATGGCGGTTCGGGCACGATCGAGTTCGATCTGTCGGACACGATGACGCTGAAATCGATCACCGCCTATCGCGAGCTTCACTGGAACGTGGGTATGGACGTCGACGGTTCGCCGCTGAACTTCCTGCACACCAGCTTCACCATGAACCAGTGGCAGTTCAGCCAGGAACTGCAGTTGAATGGTTCTGCTTTGGACAAGAAGCTGAACTACGTGTTGGGTGCCTACTTCTTCAAGGAAGCGGGCGATCTGCATGACTACGTGACCTTTGCAGAAGGCTTGCTGCAGGTTGACGGACCAAACGATCTTGCAACCAAGAACTATGCGTTTTTCGGCCAGATCGATTATCGTCCGGTTGAACAGTTCGGCATCACTGTCGGTGGCCGTTACACCAAGGAAAACAAGTCGTTCGAAGGCTTCCAATCGGACGCGAACGGCCTGACGTACAAGATCCTCAATCAGGTCGGTGTGCCGCCTTGCGCCTCGATCAATCCGATTTCGGAAGATTGCCGTATCGCAGCCAGTTTCCCCAATCCGGGTCAGCCACTGCGCTATTACATCGCCGGAACGCAGAAGAAGGTGTTCAGCAACTTCGCGCCGAAGGTGGGCCTGCAATTCCACCCCAGCGAGGACGTGATGGCCTATGCCAGCTGGTCAAAGGGTTACAAGACCGGAGGCTGGACCACCCGCCTTTCGAACCCGCTGCCAACGGCACCGGATTTCGACGAGGAAAAGGCAACAACTTGGGAAGCTGGCGTAAAGTCCACGCTGCTTGACCGCAGGTTGCAAATCAACGCTGCAGTATTCACCACAGCGTACAAAGGCATCCAGCTGAACTTCCAGCAGGGCACCTCACCGACGGTCCAGAACGCAGGCGATGCGCGGATCAAGGGCTTTGAAATCGAAGCGACAGTCGCTCCGGTTGATAACTTCCTGATCACTGCCTCGGTTGGCTATACCGATGCCAAGTACACGAATGTTTTGGCAGGTGCGCAAGTTGCGGCCAATCCGTTCCAGGCAGGTGTGTTCCCGGGTGCGGAACTTCCCAAGACGCCGAAATGGAAGTTCAACATCAGCCCACGTTATGAAGTGAAGTTTGGCGATGCCAGCGTCGTGTTCCTTGCGGACTATACCCACAGCTCGTCGCTGTGGAACGACACCGAGCGGGCATACCTGCTGCAGCGTCCGGCAACCGATCTGGTCAACGGTAGCATCAGCTATCGTTCGGGCGGAAACTGGGATCTGACGGTTGGCGGGACCAATCTCACCGACGAGCGTTATCTGGTGACGGGTCAGGCACAAATTGCCGGTGGCCAGTTCTACGGCACCTACAGCCGTCCGCGTGAGTGGTACGCGCGGCTTGGGATCAACTTCTGATCCTGTAAATTCGGTCGCGGGCAGGGTGTTTTTGATACCCTGCCCGCAGGCTGAACCCTTTGGAGAGACAAAATGGCTGAAGCGGCACACACCGAATTCTGGAAAGATCTGAAGCCCGTGGCAAAGGTGTTCCGTGAAGGCGGACTGCCCGAAGTCTACTTGCCCAAGATTGCCGAGGGCGACGAGCGATACTGGGTGCCGATTTCGGAGACGGTGTTTTCCAAGCCGGTGTGGATCAGCCCATCCAAAAACATGTGGGCCGATGTGCTGATGAGCAAGTCGGCCGGACTGGTGAACCGCCATTACCATCCGCACCCGATCTGGGCCTATACCATCAGCGGCAAGTGGGCCTATCTGGAGCATGAATGGACCGCGACTGCGGGCGATTTCGTTTATGAGACGCCGGGCGAGAGCCACACTCTGGTCTGCTATGAACACGAAGACCCGATGAAGGTGTTCTTTGTGGTTTCAGGCCCGCTGATGTGGCTCGACGAAGATGGCAATACGACCGGCCATTACGACGTATTCGATTACATGCAGGCCGCGCGTGAGCATTACGACAAGGTCGGCATTGGTGCGGACTATGTCGATACGCTGATCCGATAAAAGGATTTGCCATGACCGTTATGACCGCGCCGCCCTCGAATAAGGCTGAGATCGTCGACGTGCCGTTTGCGCACAAGGAACTGGTGGCGCGGCTCAGTCCCGGCGGGCGCTATATCGATGCGCAGACCGATGTGGACAGCCCTTGGGTGCCGTTCGGCGAAAATGCTGCGATCAAGCATTTGGCGTTCGATGTGCGGCAAAACCTGTATTCAAACATCCTGTGGGTCAAAAGCCCCGGCGTAATCGGGACGCATTTCCATCGCGGCACGATCACGATGGTCTGCCTTGAAGGTAGCGTCCGCTATCTGGAATACGATTGGGTGGCGACGCCGGGTGGCTTGATCCTGGAAACGCCGGGCGAGAGCCACACGCTGGTGACCGATCATCCGCAGGGCTGCAAGCTGTTCGGGTGGATGCAGGGGCCGATCGAATTCTACGATTCAAACGCGGTGCTGGTCGATACCACGGACGTGTGGTGGTTCATCAATCACTACGAGACGCATTGCCGCGAGAACGGCGTTGCGATCAACCCCAAGTTATATCTGTGAGGCACATATGGGCACGATGAAAGCACCCCCTTCCGGGGCATACAAGATTGTTGACGTGCCGGAACTGTACGGGGACCTGATCCGCGCCAAGGGCGTGGAGGGCACCTATGTCGGATCGTCCGATGCGGAAAGCCCATGGGTGCCGTTTGGCCCCAATGCCGCAATCCGGCATCTGGCATTCGACGTGCGCGAGAATATCTACGTCAACATCTTGTGGATCAAGGGGCCGGGCGTGATCGGCACCCACAAGCATGGCGGTAAAGTTTGGGCTGTGGGGCTGGAGGGATCGTTCCGCTACCTCGAATACGATTGGATTTGCCGCGCGGGTGATTTCATCACCGAAACGCCGGGGACAGCGCATACGCTGGTCACCGATGATCCGAACGGCATGAAAGCGCTTTTCCATATGCAAGGTGCGAACGAGTTCTTCGATGAACACGGCAAGCATGTCGAAACGCTCGATGTGTGGTGGTTCATGAATCACTACGAAAGCTACTGCAACGAGCACGGGATCGCGATTAATCCGGCGCTCTATCTCTGAGGACACGGGCGTGAGCGGGGAGAGGGTTCCGGTTCCGAAGCTTCCCGCCGCGCCGGTAGGCACGTATCTGCACAACAGTTGGTATGTTGCGGGATGGGCAGATGATCTGCGCGAGGCACCGCAACAGAGGACCTACCTTGAACAACCGGTGGCGCTGTTCCGCGATGCAGATGGCGTGGCGCATGCCGTAAGCGGGCGCTGCCCACATCGCTTTGCGCCATTGGGGCAGGGGACCGTTATTGCCGGTGCGCTGATGTGTCCTTATCATGGGTTGCGATTTGATGGCGGCGGGCGCTGCGTTCACAATCCGCACCCTGGAGGCCAGCTTCCTGAATCGCGGCTACGGGTCTATCCGCTTGTGGAACGCCACGCGCTGTTGTGGATATGGATGGGTGATGCAAGCAGCGCTGACGCGGCGCTCATTCCAGATTTTTCATGGTTGTCAGATTCGAAGTGGGAAGCTGTTCGCGGAGGCACCGTCGCCGAAGGACATTACGAGCTTTATAGCGACAATATCCTTGACTTGAGCCACGCAAACTTTGTGCATCCGGCTTTGGTCGCCAGCGCCTTTACGGAAGGTGAGCGCAAGTTCTGGCAGGACGGGGAGAGCGTCTATGCCGAATATGTGCGGCTGAACGATTTGCTTTCCGTTGGCATATCGGCGGTGATGGGCACTGAGGGGCGACCGCAGGATTTTTATGGCCTCGTCCAATGGCAAGCGCCAGCCGTGCTTTATTTCGATTTCCGCGCAGGAGAGCCGGGCACGCCGCGCGAGGAATGCACCTTGCTCCCTTCGCTCCATGCTTTCACGCCCGAGACGCCTGACACCACGCACTATTTCTGGGCAACCGCACGCGATTACAAACTGGGCGATGCTGAATTTTCAGCCGCAATGCGCAGTGCGCTGGAATTTGCATTCGAGCAAGAGGACATGCCGCTTATCCGCGATAGCCATCGGCTGATGCGCGGGCAGGACTTCTGGGATTTGCGCCCACTGATCTTGGGTGGGGACGGTGGCGGGGTGCGCGCGCGGCGCATGCTGCAAAGGCTGATCGAGCGTGAAAAGCAACAGGGCTTTGCCTAACAATCATAACGAACAGAGGATGCCAATGGGAACGCTGAACAAGTTCGATATCAATGGGCGCAGTGCGCTTGTCACGGGCGCAGCATCAGGGATCGGCCTTGCCTATGCCGAGGCCATGGCCGAGGCGGGCGCGGCGGTGACGCTGGCGGACATTGACGCCGAAGGGGCTGAGCGCGAGGCGGCAAGGTTGCGCGCAGAAGGCTACGAGGCGCGGGCGGACACCATTGACGTGGCCAACTGGGATCAGGTGGTCGCCGCCTTTGATGCGCACGCCAAAACCTATGGTGGGCTGGATATCTGCTTCGCCAATGCGGGCATCGATACCGGCGCGGGCTTCTGGAATCCGGCCGGTCATCGCAATCCCGAAGGGCAGGTCGATACGTATGATCACAAGCGGTGGGAGCGGTCTATTTCGGTCAATCTCAACGGCGTATTCCATACGATCAGCAATGCCGTGCGGATCATGAAGCAACAAGACCGCGCCAATGGCCGGACCGGCGGCGCGATTATCGCCACTGCATCCAACGCCGGGTTGGTGACCGAACCCATCGTTGGTTTGCCCTATATGCCCGCCAAGGCTGGCGTGTTGCACATGGTGCGTGCGCTGGGACTGGAACTGGCGGAGTTTGGCATACGCATCAACGCCATCGCACCCGGACCGTTTGTCACCAACATTGGCGGTGGCTGGCTGAAAAAAGACCCGGTCGTGCGCGCGGCTTGGGATGCTATTGTGCCGCTGGGGAAGGTGGCTGAAACGGAACAGTTGAAGCCGTTGGCGCTGCTGCTGGCGTCGGATGCATCGGATTACATGACCGGCAGTCACTGCGTGATCGATGGCGGGATGATGCTGGGCAAGTTCGGCTGAGCGACGGAAACGGGAAGCGGAATAGAACATGCGCGCAGTCGTTATGCAGGAATTGCATCAGCCGTTGGTTGTTGCCACCGTCGATGATCCGACGCCACAGGCGGGCGAGGTGGTGGTCAAGGTGGCGCGCTGCGGCATTTGTGGGTCTGACCTGCATATGACCGAAGACCCTGCTTATGGCATGACACGCGGAAGCATCCTTGGCCATGAATTCGCCGGAGAAATCGTCGCGCTGGGCAAAGGCGTCGAAGGTCTGACGCTAGGCGATGCCGTATCAGTCATACCGCTGAAAAGCTGCGGCACTTGTGCTTCATGCCGGGCGGGAGAAGTGGCGTGGTGCGATGCCTTTGGCTTGCAGGGCGGTGGTTATGCCGAATATGCCACGACCAAGGCGAACCAATGCATCCGCCTGCCGCGCACGGCGGGGATGGATGATGGCGCGATCATCGAACCGCTGGCGGTGGCGCTCCACGGTGTCAACATGTCGGGCATGCAGCGGGGGGACAAGATTCTGATCCTTGGTGCCGGACCGATTGGTCTGGCCGTCGCGTTCTGGGCGCGGCGCAAGGGCGCAGCCGATGTGATCATTCAGGATCTGACCACATTCCAGCAGGACCGCGCCCTGACGATGGGCGCAACCGGCTTTTGCGTCAGCCCTGACGATCCGGTCGGCGGAATCGACGCGATGCTGGGGGTCAAACCCGACATTGTGTTCGAATGCGTCGGCGTCCCCGGCCTGATCGCGCAGGCGGTGGAACAAGTGCGCAAGCGCGGCACGATCTGCCTGCTTGGCCTGTGCACCCGGCCCGATACCTTCAACAGCTTTGCCATGTTGTCCAAGGAAGTGCGTTTGATAACATCGGCATTCTTCACGCGGCAGGAATATGAAGAGGCGCTGGACGCGCTGGATGCTGGCGCTGCCGAACCGCGCGCGATGGTCAGCGATACGATCACTTTGGCGCAGACCCCGCAGAAGTTCGAAGCACTGCGCAACCGCACGCACGACTGCAAAGTGCTGATTGCTCCGGGGCTTTAAATAGCGTTGATATCCACCACGGTGGGGATGGTATCGTTCAGTAATATGATCTTCTTGCGCGCTATTTTCCAATCATCGTCCACGCGAACCAGCCGATATTCGTAGCGTCCAAAGAAGCAATCGGCGCGGTTCATGCGCACGTCGTAGCGGTGGCAAGTGAAGGCGGCTGAAACGTCCGCGCCTTCGTCGTCCGAGCCGGTCACCAGCACGTTTGTCACCTGATGGACAACGCGCGGCAGGGGGGATGAGGCGGTCGATAGGCCGGAGGTGAGCCGCATCACGCGGTCTTCCAGATTGCGGCGGCCTTTGTAGTAGATCAGCGACAGTTCGCTGTCGGGGTCTTGCGTGGTGGTCGTTTCGTCACGCCATGCCGGCATCCAGAATTCGGTGTCGGGCGTGAACAGATCGATCCATTCGGCAAATCGGTTCGTGTCGATCAGCAGGGCTTCGCGATAGAGCAGGTCTTCGGCCTGCGCGCTGGTGAGCGGGGCGGTCATGCGGCGAACTCCGCTTTCATGCGTGAGGCCCAAGCGCGATAGTAGGCGTGATACAGCGTTTCATCGCACAATTGCGAATCCGCCAGCACGCTGCGTTCAGGGTGCAGATCGATGCGATCGGCAAAGCGGTTGCCGCCCTCGACACTAGCGGTCATGCCGCGCGCATAGCCTTGCAGCCACGGTTGCAGGGTTCCGGCATAGCCGATCTGGCAGTTTTCGTAGGATACGGTGTCATCGGGCGTGGCCATGCCGGTGGGATTGAAGAAATCTTCGTACTGACGGATGCGCTGGCGGCGGGCGGCGGCGCTTTCCCCTTTGGGCGCGATACACCACGTGCGCATTTCGGTGAGGCCCGGTGCCAGCGGGCGGATGACTCGCAATTGGCTGGATGCGTTTTCGGCGACTTGCAGGTTGGGGAAAATGGTGAGGTTGCGCATGTTGAACATCCAGTCGCGCTTGCCCTCGCAGTGGCGCTCGGCCAGCTCACTCGCGCGCTCATACAGCGGAATCGCAGGGGTTACGCCGAACACGCCCCAGTTGAGCACGTGGCCATTGGCAAAGCTGAAGCTGCCGCCGCCTACGCCTTGCGTCTCTTCCTTCCAGTAGTCGCTGTTTTCCCAAACAGAAGCGACGACATCGCCGCTCATCTCTTGCTGTCGCCGTTCGAGCACGCGGATGTAGGAGGGATGCGCCGACGTGAAGTGATAAGCGTCCGAGCAGTTTTCGAGTTGTAGTTTCCAGTTTGCTTCATAGGTGAAAGTCACCTGCCCCGGCACCAATTCGAGGCTTTCGTCGCTTTGATCGGCCACAAGGTCGAGCAACTTGGCTGCCTCACCCAAGTGTTCGGCCAAGGGGGGCACATCGGCTGCGACGCTGCCGAACAGGAAGCCGCGATAATTGGCAAAGTGAGGCAGGACCGCGAGGCCGTGATTGTCGCGGTCAAAGGCTTCGGAATAACAGCCCGCCTTTTGCCATTTGACCGCCTTGTTGCGGCCTGCGCTGTCAAAGCTCCAGCTGTGATAGGGGCACACGTGCATGCGCGCATTGCCCTGCCGCACTTGCGCCAGCCGCGCGCCTTTGTGTGGGCACGAATTGATGAACGCGCGCAAGGTGCCCTCGCCATCGCGCTGGACCATGATCGGCACGCGGCCTGCGAATGTCGTGAAGAAATCGTGCGGGTTTGCTGCTTGGGATTCCAGACCCAGAAACACCCAGCCGCCTTCGAACAGCACGCGCATTTCGGCGTCAAACACGTTGGCGTCCGTGAACATCGCGCGATTGACGCGGAACACGCCATCGTGCGGGCGGTCATCGATCAGGTCGGTAAGGCGCAAGGTCATAGCACCACCGCTTCGACCAGCGTGGGGCCATTGGCGGCAAACGACCAGCGCAAGGCCTCGTCAAGGCTGGCGGCATCGGTTGCGCGGCGGGCGGCAAGGCCGTGGCCCTCGGCCAGCTTGCAGAAATCGAGTTCGGGAAACTGCGTGCCGACCAGTTCCTGCATCCCAAAATGCTGCCCGAACTGGTGAAGGGCTTCGTAGCGGTTGTTCTTGATGATCACGAAGCTGACCGGCAAAGCGTGCTGCACGGCGGCATGTAGGCCTTGGATGGCATACATGGTGGAGCCATCGCCGAGGACTGCGATCACTTTGTCGTTAGGCCGGGCCATCGCCATGCCGACAGCGGCGGGCAGGCCGTGGCCAAGGCCCCCGCTGGCGGTGGTGTAAAACGTATCCCTGCGCATAATGGGCAAGCGATCATGCATCGGGGTTCGGCTCGACGGTGCTTCTTCGACGATGATCGATTCCGGCCTGCGCAAGGCGGCAATTTGTTGAAGAACATAGGCGTCGGTCATCGCCGACCCATCGAGCAAGGTCAGGGGTTGGCGCGGCACGGGCATTTGCCGTGATTGTGGTGCCGGGCCTTGCAACAGCAAGTCAATCGCCGTGTCGCACTGGGCAACAATCGCGGTACCAGCAGGCGCCCAAGCCGCGTGGACATGATTGTCGCCAATCAGCCAGACGTCGCAACCAGCGGGTACGTGCGGCCCATGCCCTTCAACGTGGTACAGGCTCATCGGCCCACCCAGCGCCAACGCGAAATCATAAGGGGCAAGGGCTGCCACAATCGCTTCGCGCCCTGCCGTCAAGAATCCGGCGAACAGCGGATGGTCTTCAGGAAAGCTGCAACGCGCTGACATCGGCGCGACTTTGACTTGCGCATTGTGGCGTTCGGCCAGCGCAATGACCTGATCCCACGCATTGTCCCGCGCGATGCCTGCGCCGACGACGAGGACCGGCTTCGCTGCCTTTGCCAGCGCGGCTGCACATGCTGTAATTGCAACAGCATCGGGCGTGCGCCCGGCATGGACGGTGCGCGGCTGGAATGGTTCACAATCGCGGTCCCAATCATCAATCGGGATAGACACGAAGGTGGGGCCACATGGCGGTTCCATTGCCACCAGCCATGCGCGGTGCAGCGCCGCTGGCACATCTTCGGCGCGCGCTGGTTCGCATGACCATTTGACAAAAGGCCGCGGAAATTCTGCCGCGCGCTCGGCAAACAGGAAGGGTTCGTAAGGCAGGATCGAGCGGGCCTGCTGGCCTGCGGTTACCACCAGTGGCGTCTGGTTCTTGAACGCCGAAAACACGTTACCCAACGCATGTCCGACACCTGCCGAGCTGTGCAGGTTAACGATGGCAGCCCGCTTCGTGCCTTGGGCGTACCCATCGGCCATGCCCAGAACGACGCTTTCTTGCAGGCCCATGACATAGCGGAAATCGGCGGGAAAATCGCGGAACATCGGCAGTTCGGTTGATCCGGGATTGCCGAACACCGTGGTCATGCCAAGCTCGCGCAAAAGGCCTATGGTAACGTCGCGGACGGTGGGCATGATCTCTCCGGCTGATTATGGTTTGCGCCGCAGGATGAACCTTCGACCCCTGCGAAACAATTGCAATTTCGCGCCAAAGTCATACGCTGAATGCATGGATTTTGACGAACGCCAATTGCGCGCCTTTTTGGCCATTGCCGATACCGGCAGCCTTGGGCGCGCGGCGCGCGTGGCCAACCTGACGCAACCCACGCTCAGCCGGATGGTCAAGGGCATGGAGGACCGGCTGGGCCATGGTTTGTTTGATCGTGGCGGCAAAGGCATGGTCCTCACTCCAGCCGGAGATTTGCTCGCCACCCATGCCCGCCACATCGTTTCCGAAATGCATAACACGCGCGACGAATTGGCCGCGCTGAGCGGCCTCAAGCGCGGCGTCGTTCGGATCGGCGCGGTTGCCGCGGTTATGCGTACGCTTGTTGCAGAAACGGTTGGCCAACTTCTGACCGTCGCCCCCGGCTTGCGCGTGGAACTGATCGAGGCGGTAGACGGCGAACTTCTCGATGCGCTTGTCACCCGGCGCGTCGATCTTGTCGTTACGGCTGGTCCGCTTGACCACCTCGACGTGATCGCCATTGGTCCCGGTGCCTACCGCGACAGCTTTGCTGTTTTCTGCGCCGCAGGACACCATCTGCCTTCAGCAACCAGCCTTGCCGATGTACTCGCGCAGGACTGGGTCATGCCTGGACCGACCTTCACGCCGCGCCAAACATTCGAGAGCCTCGTCAAAGCTCAAGGGCTGGGGCTTCCCGGAATTGCCGTCGAAACAGCCTCTGTCGAAGCGATGATTGCGGTCTCGGCTCAAAGCGAGTTGCTGTGCTGGTTGCCCGAACCATTACTCGCCGCGCATATCACCAGCGGCACGATGCGCCGTCTCGACGTGCCAGAGCTTACCATGCAGCGCGAATTTCTGCTCCAGCGTCGGCGTTCGGGGCTCTTACCCGATGCTGCGCGCCGGTTTGTGGAACTCTTCCCGCTGGCCCCTTGACCGCGCTCGATCCCGCGCCAGACTCGTGCGTACACGCGAAGGAGCCTGGTTTATGGAACGGATCGTCATTGTCGGGGCAGGTGCGATGGGATGCCTGTTCGCCGCGCGTCTGGGGCTGGCGGGCAAGGCGGTCACCGTTGTCGATGTCGATCCAAGCCGCCTCGCGCTGATCACTTCTGAAGGCATCGTGCTGAACGACGATACGGGCCAGCACATCGCTCAGGTGAATGCCGTGCTCGCCGCAGACGTGGAAGGTCCGGTTGATCTGCTGATGCTGTTCACCAAGGGAATGCACAGCGCCGCCGCAATCCAGTCCGTTGCGCATCTGGTGGAAACCGGTTGCACCGTTTTGACGCTCCAAAACGGCCTCGGCAATGTTGAGACGATCGCAGACGTTTTTCCGGCGGAGCGTATCTTGTGGGGCGTCACTGATTTTCCGGCCGACCTTGAAGGTCCCAATTGCGTAGCATCGCATGGCCAAGGCCATATCACCCTTGGCAATTATCCTCACGGTGCCGATGAGCAGGCGATCAAGGTCGCGCGCCTGTTCGAAGTCTCAGGTCTTCATGCTGTGGCTGATCCGCAGGTGAAGGTGGCTGTCTGGGAAAAGGTCGCCTTCAACGCCGCGCTCAATGCGCTGTGCACAGTGAGCGGCTTGCCTGTTGGCGGGCTGGATCATCCCGCTGGCCGCCGTGCCGCAAAGGCGGTGATCGATGAAATCGCTGCTGTCGCCGCCGCCGAAGGCGCGGCAGTGGACCGTCCGCGCCTTGATGCCAAAGTCGAATTTGTCCTCGTCAATCACCGCACGCATAAGCCTTCGATGCTGCAAGACCGCCTTGCCGGCCGTCGGACCGAGATTGAATCGATCAATGGCGCGGTCCTTGCCGCCGCAGATCGCCATCAAGCACTGCCAGTCCATGCCCTGCGGTTACTAACCGATTTGGTGAGGATCGGCGAAACCGGGTGGTGATTTGTGCCAAGGCAGTGCGAAGCTCAGCCTAGCTTGTGGTGCGCGCCCGCCTAGCTGTGAACAGGAAAAGCATCTGGCGAGCGCGCTGAGTTCGGCGACGCCAGGAGCTGTGATTTACGAACAAAGAACACCAGCACTACGGCAATTGCGGTCATCATGCCGATGACAAGCCATGCATCGTTGATTGCGTCCACCAAAGCAGCCTTTTCAACCAGTGGGCGGACCATTTCCTGCACGAATTCATCGGGTGGCTGGCCCACTTGCTCCAGAAAGGCATCACGAGGAATGCCGATGCGAACGGCTGTGGCAACGTCGCCTTGCTCCAGCTTGGCGGCGATGTCTGCGGCGTTTGTTGCGCTGTGACTGAAGATGATGGTGTCGATCAGCGCAAGACCAACGGCTCCGCCCAAGTTGCGCATCAAATTGAACAGACCGCTGCCGTCGGCAACAAGCCGTTCTGAAAGTTGGCCTAAGGCAAGGCGTGTTGGCGGCAGCAGGCAGAACATGATGGCGGCGCCGCGCAGGATTTGCGGCACCATCATTTCTGCCGCATCCGTTTCGGCGGTTTGCTGACTGCTCATCAACAGGCCTATGGCAAAGAGCGAAAAGCCCGCAAGGCTTAGCCATCGGGCATTGATCTTGCGCTCAAGCATTACCGCAAGTGGGGCAGATGCCAGTTGGGCGACGCCTGTGGCCAGCATGATCTCGCCAATTTGCAATGCGCCGTGTTCGCGAACAAGGCCGAGGAAAAAGGGCATAAGATATGTCGATCCGAACAGGCCAATGCCCAAGGCAAAACTCAGCGCGCAACCGATTGCAAAGTTGCGATCTGCAAAGCATTTGAGTTCAACAAGTGGCCACGCAGACCGCAATGTCTTGATGATGAAAAACGAGCCGGCCGCCACACTCAAACCCATCAAGGAAATTACGCGGGGCGCGCCCCAGCCGAGTGTCGGCGCGTCCTTCAACGCGATTTCAAACGCAGTCAGGGTCATGGCCAGCGCGATCAGAGCCCACAAATCAAAGGCGCGACTGTTGCGCTGATTCGCTGCTGCACCCGTTAGTGTGATCATCGATACGATCGCGGCAAAGATGCCGGGTACGATATTGATTCGAAACAGCCAGTGCCACGACCAGTGTTCGGTGATCCAGCCACCGACAATCGGGCCGACGGTGGGGGCAAGGACAGCCGCTACCCCGGCAATTGTCGTCGCCAAGCCTTGCGACCGAACCGGAAACAACAGGAAAACCGCTGAAAACACCGCAGGTATCAGGGTGCCACCGGCAAACCCCTGAAGAATGCGCCACGCAATCAGCGTCTCAAAGTTCATGGCTTGCGCACATCCTGCAGACGCAGCAGTGAACAGGCAAACTGCCGCCACGAACAACCAGCGCATGCCCAGCAGGCTTGTAAGATAGCCGGTCAGCGGTATCGCGACGATCTCAGCCGTGAGATAGGCAGTTTGCACCCAAACCATTTGGTCGGGCGCAATTCCAAGCGCCTTCTGGATCGTGGGAAGCGAGGTTGCGACAATCTGGATGTCGAGAATCGCCATGAACATACCAATGCACATCGTGACAAACCCGATCCAAGTGCGCAGGCTTGCAACCGATGTGTGGTTATCGTTCATATCATATTGCGTCCCATTGTATTGCGCAGGCACTTTTGAATGCTGGCGTTCTGTAGCGGTGATGGTTCAAGGAACTCACATGGCGAAGGTTCGTTTCTTCAGCAATCGCGAATACCGGGCATCCGGTGAGACAGGACATGCATGACAACGCCGGTAACGCTACTTTCCCTTGCCACGGCAACACCGCCTAACATCCTTTCACAAGACGCAGCCCTGGATATCGCGCGATCCCTTTTGTCGGGCGGGTTTCAAGATTTTGAGCGGATGACATCGGTATTTGCCAATGCAGGAATTTCCGAGCGGCAGCTTGCTTGTCCGGTCGAATGGTATCTGACACCGCGCGATTTTACCGAACGGACCTCGGCTTATTTGAAAGTTGCGCTGGAATTGTTTGTTACTGCCGCCCAAGCCGCCCTGTCCGAAGCCGGGCTTGATGCTTCGGATATCGACACCATCGTGACGGTATCGTCGACCGGCATTGCCACGCCGAGCCTTGAGGCGCGCGCGATGACGCACATGGGTTTCCGCAGCGATGTGGCTCGCATTCCCGTTTTCGGTTTGGGCTGCGCGGGCGGCGTTTCGGGGCTCGGCCTTGCCGCAAAGCTGGCCCGTGCAACACCCGGATCGATCATTCTGTTTGTGACAGTGGAACTGTGCAGCCTTGCCTTGCGTACCGAAAACGTGGGCAAAGCCGATATTATCTCCACCGCACTGTTCGGCGACGGCGCTGCTGCGTGTGTGGTCAAATCCGGCGACGAAGGCTTTGTCCAGCTATCGGGCAGCGCCGAGAAAACTTGGCCGAACTCGCTCGACATCATGGGCTGGGAGATGGAAAAAAGCGGTTTGGGCGTTGTGTTGAACCGGGCAATTCCGGCCTTTGCACGCCGCCATATGCACGAGGCGATGGTGCAAATGCTTAAGCCGCAGGGGCTTCAGATCGGCGATGTTGATCGCTTCATTTGCCATCCGGGGGGTGCCAAAGTGGTCGATGCCATGGAAACGTCTTTGGCCCTTAATCAGGGATCGCTGGATCACGAACGCGAAGTCCTTAGGCTTCACGGCAACATGTCTGCTCCCACGGCGTTGTTCGTGCTGGATCGCGTGCGGGCAACGGGACTTGCGCCACTGTCGGTTCTGACTGCCCTCGGTCCGGGATTCACCGCCAGCACCGTTACTTTGAAGCGCGCAGCATGACATTGCCTTACGTGATCATGGCGCTTGTCACATTGCAGCGCCTTGGCGAACTGGTAATTGCTTCGCGCAACACCCGCCGACTGATGGATCAAGGCGCGGTCGAGATCGGGCGGTCGCACTATCCCGTCATGGTGTCTCTCCACGCATCGTGGCTGATCGTTTTGTGGCTGACGGTTGGCGGACGACCGGTCAACATCGCGCTTTTGGGCATCTTCGCGGTCCTGCAGGCGTTGCGCGTCTGGGTGCTGGCAACGCTGGGCGAACGCTGGACCACCCGCGTGATCGTTATGCCAGGCGCGCCGCTGGTGACGGGTGGCCCGTTCCGTTTTCTGCGCCACCCCAACTATTGCGTGGTGATCGGAGAAATCGCGGTTCTGCCGCTCGCTTTCGGGCTGGTATGGGTGGCGGTAATTTTCTCGTTGCTCAACGCAGCGATGTTGTTCGTCCGCATCGGCAGCGAATCCCGCGCCCTCTACGGGCGGGACGGGTAAAACTTCAGCGCGTTTTAACGCTCTCGCGCTCGGCCTTGATCCGAAGCATCGCGGAATGGCAAATCGTTGACGTCTCATCGATCTTCGCGATCATGCAGGCTTCCACCCGCTTCCGGCTGAGGGACTTCATTTCTGCGGGGCAAAGTTTCCGCGCCTCATGGGCGCAGGCCTTCTTGCCAAGGTCCGGTTTGCCATTGGCAGGCCCGACCGCGCCCATCAAAGCGACGATGCCAAAGGGCGTGACGGCAAGTCGAAAAAAGTTTGCAGTCAAACGAGCAACTCCTGAAATCGCACACCGGCGCAATCCGCACGATCTCACGCTACAATGCGCAAATCAGGATAAGGTGCCAGTTCATTTTGCGGAATGATAGGATGGCAGCCCGAACTCCAAGCGCAAGAGCCAAAAACAAAACAGCAGATTGCTGCCGTTTTGTTGATAATTTCGGCATGCCCTCGAAAGAACAAATGGTGCTAGAGCAGCATCACCTTCCGGCACTGGTACAGGCGAGCATAAGCCATCATCTGCTAGACATCGGACTGCGAAACGCCGCGCTTCTTGTCTTCTGGATTTCGGCCGATCAGCTTCCATTTGGTATCGATCACCATCATGACCTGCCCATTCCGCTTGATGAGAATGTCCAGTGTCGTCTGAAAGCGTTCTTTGCCGCCTTCACCTTCCTCCATCAGACAATAACGCAATCCGCCCTGCGAGCGGCCAAGTTTAAGCGCTTCGCCGAAACGGGTGGGCCAACTCCGCTTCTGGACCTCGGCGGCCTGACCCTCACCCAGCGCGTCTATGGCCCCATCGCCCCCGACAACGGCGACGCCAGTGGCACCGCCGACCTCGTCTTCGCCAGCACCCCCACCGGCCCGGTGATGCAAGCATTTGGCCCCGGCGTGGGTCCGACAGTCACCGAACTTGGCGGAACGCTCGACGTGGCGATCAGTGGCAAGGTCCACTTGTGGGCAGGCTATAACGGCAGCTTCCACAACGGTGCTCGCAGCCATGCGGCCAAGGCAACTGTCACGCTGAAGTGGCAGGGTAAGGACGCTCTGAATGGACGGTTTCAGGGCGTCCTTTTTGCTGCAAAATACTGTGGCGTGGGGCGGAAAACTAACGAAAGCTATTCTGCAGTGAATGGCAGGTTACGGCAGAGGCGTACGGACGCACCGACTTCGCTGAATGGCTTAAACTGGTCGCCTGCTGCCGGTTGCCCTGAAGAGAGCGAAGTGGGACTAAGCCGTTGTTCGCCAACAATGTGTCGCATGGCAGGTTTTTTGCCAGTAGCCGGCGTCCGCCGTTTGCCTGACCGCGATGTTCGTTTTCCAGATTTCTTGGCATAGTCAACTCGATCAAGCTGCTCTAGAGTTAAGAGATGTTTGTCAGATTTATACGTTTTGCGCCATGGGCCGTGATCGGCATGTGTTTGCTGATATTCATTGCGCAAACGATGAGCCTGCAAGGCGCAATAGGCAGCGATACTGTCGTTTTTCATGATGCAGTTATGCGGGCGATGTCCAATCCTGCACAGCTCTATCACGACACGCGCGGCGTTTTGGGCACGGCGCGCTCACTGTTGGGTTTCCTGTATCCGCCGCCCAGTATCGCCATGCTGCTGCCATTTGGCCTTGGTTCGCTCGAACAAGGACACACCTTGCTTAGCGGAGCGGCGCTGATAGCCGCAACTGGCTCCATTTTCGGGTGGTTAGTGATGGCGCAACGGCTTGCATTGGTCTCCACCAACCTTGTCGAGCGTTCGGCGCTGATCTTGATGGCGGTGGTTACCGGTGCCGTATTCGCCTGCAGGTTTGGACAAGTCGATACGCTCATCCTCGCAATCGTCACCGCCGGCGTATGGCTGGCTTGGCAAGGCAGTCCGCGCTGGGGCGGGGTTTTGCTCGCAGCAGGAAGCTGGATCAAGATTTACCCGGCATTGCTGTTACTGCCACTGATGGCGCAGCGCGAAACGCGCTTTGCATCAATCTTCGGCTTTGCGACAGGCGGTTTTGCTGTTCTGATTCTGTCGCTCTTTGTCTTTCCATTGGAGGCATGGCGCGATTTCTTTTCCATGCTGCCGATCATGGCCGAACGCACCATCGTCAACATCGATAACCAATCGGTTGCCGGCATCTGGGCACGGACCATTGTTCCAGCGCACCAGGCGCTCACAACGTTTGATGCTATCGTTGTTCCACCTATCCTGCGCGGGGGAGCCATCATCGTTACCCTCGGAGCCATGGGCGCATTTATTTGGCGGGTCCGGAGAACGCAGGCATCAAACCTCTGGCTAGGGGCGATTGCTACCGCGATGATCAGCCTGATCGCACCATTAGGCTGGGGACATAGTTACGCATATGTACTGCCGCTACTCACCCTGTCGATTGCCATGGCGTGGCACCATAAACGCTGGGCGCAGCTCGCACTGGCTTGCACAATTTGGGCAGCATTGGTGATCCCGTCGCATCGGCAGTTTTCCGGATTGTCGTCAGAGAGCATCCTGTGGCACCTGACATATGCACGCTATGCTATAGCCACGGTGGCTTTGCTTTTGCTGGCGTGGAGGCAAATGCGTCATGCGCAGACGATGGGCGCTGGCTTTGATATTAATGCGCGATAACTGGGCCATAAAGCGCGACTACAAAGATACAACCCATCGCCGCGCCGACGAGAATGCTGCGTCGATCCTTGATCGCAAAGGCAACCGGATCGCCCTCGACCTGTCCGCGCCTTGCCATCATCCAGATACGATTTAGCCAGTAGATAAGCGGTAGGCAAAGCAGCCAAAGCAGTTCGGGTAAAGCGTATTGCCGTACCGTCGCCGGATCATGGGCGAAGAGAGCTAAGACCAGAATCGCGACCATACCTGCTGAAATCCCCGACATCATCACAACATCGAGATCACCCCCCACATAGCCGCGCCCACTCAGCAGAAGGTGCGGCTCGATTGCGTCGCGCATCTCAATATAGCGTTTGAGATAAGCGAGGCTCAGGAACAGGAACACCGAGAACAACAGCAGCCAGAAGCTTAACGCGACGCCGATCGCGATCGCGCCGATCCAGATACGGATCGCGTAAAGCGCAGACAGGACGATAGCATCGCCGACCATCACAGCCTTTAATCTTAGCGAGTAAGCCGTGGTTAGCGTCATGTAAGCGAAGAACCAGAAGGCCAGTTTGGGGCCGCCAAGCAACAAGCCACCGATCAGCCCTAAGCCCATCATCGCACATGATAGGCCGAGCGCGGCAGGTATTGAAAGATCGCCATGGGCAATCGGCCGCTTCCATTTGGAATGGTGGGCGCGATCGGAATCAATATCAAGCAGATCGTTCAACAGATAAATAGCCGAAGCTATCACCGACATGAGCAATGCGGCGGTAATGGCGGTCAGAAGTACGCCCGGTGATGTCAAATTGCCTGAAGTGAGTACAGGCACGAGCACCAGCGCATTCTTGGCCCATTGATGCGGGCGCATCGCCTTGATAACCGATCGAACGTTGCCAGAGGCAGCGCCCGTCAGCAGCTTTACGTGCGATCGGGGCGGGATATGGCCTAGCGACCAAGCCTGCCGCGCCTCGCGCCAGATGCAGCGATCTGCGCGGCTATCACCAATATAATCAAACGGCGCGTCGGGACCGATGCACGCGCGGATTGCGGCGAGCTTTGCGCGCCCCTTAAGATTGTTGCGCCCCTTCGTGGCGATAACCGGGTGGCCAATTCCCAGATGATCGGCAATGCGGCTGATATGGCGCCAATGGCTCGCGCTTGCGAGAATGACAGGACGGCCATCAGCCTTCGCAGATTCGATGAGATCGAGAACTTCCTTCCGGAAGGGGAGCTTGGCAACATCGAAGCGATCGCGCCGCGCTGCAAGCGTCTTGGCCACAGCACGGCCCGCAACCAGCCATAGCAACACAGTAAAGAACGCAATGACACCAGACTTTGCAATCCGCACGAAGCTTTCGAGCGAAATATCCGCGCACGTCAATGTACCATCGACATCGACAAAGAGGGGCACTGCCTCTTGCGCAGCGACGGGCTGTTCAAGCAACATGAGGCGTGTCCTTTCCTGCCCCGATTTTCTGGAGCCAGGCCGTAAAAGGAATGGCAGCTATGACGATCAGCAGCGGAATCGCGGGATCGCGGTATCGGGTGATGATATAGGCGGCTGCATGTATCAGCCAGAAGCCCGCAATCATGGCGGCGAAGATCCATTTGCCATCATTCGGGACGAGCGGCGAGCGAAACGCAAACAGGCCAAGCAGCACGATCAGCCCAAATTGCGCGACTTCGACAACACGGATTGAGGCAATGACCTTGGAAGCGTTGAAATCAGCGCCATCAGGGACATTCGGTTGCCAGAAATACGCCAGCTTGACCAAAGCCAGTTCTGCCGCGCGACGCGGATTGGCAGCAATCCAGTCAATCGCTTCAGCTTGGAGACGCTCGGCGTTGCCGACTTCGCCCAAGCGCAGACGGTCCTCCTGCCATGTCTTTCCAAGCGGCGTATCGGCAATGCTCACAAAGCGGCCCGTCGCCGCCGGATTGTTGCCAAGATATAGGTTGAAGGCAGCATTTGTGGCGAGAACGGGACGCCCCACCATTTGGTTCGTCGCATAAAGCCAAGGCGCCAGCATCAAGGCCGCACCGGCGACAAAGACCAATCCTCCATTCAAGGCAGGTGTAAACCTGCCGCAAACGCGCCACAGCGTAACAAGCGCAACGCCCACCCCGGCGCAGAGCAGCATCGCAGAGCCACCTGTAACCAGCGCGGCACCCCATAACAGGCCAGCGACCAGCGCGTTCACGTTTGCGCGTTCGTTTCGTGCAACCCCGATCGCACATAAAGCCATGGCGAGAAGCAGCGGAGTCGAAAGGTTTTCCTTAGCTAGCATCGTCGCGTTCCAGATACCGGGGAACCACATCGCATAAGCCGCGCTGGCGATCAGACCTGCGGCGCGATTGTCAGACAGCGCGAGCGTGAGCCGATAGATCAGCCATATACTGACCAGACAAAGCAACATGTTTACCCAGAGCGCGACCGCGACCGAACTGCCCAAAATCATGAAGAAGGGGGCAAGAAGCAAAGGATAGCCCGCACTGTAGAAAGCGTGCTGTCCATGCGTATCGAGCAGCTCGCTGCGATCCGCAAGTCCCGCAGCCATCTTGAAATAGGCAAGTGGGTCGCTATCGAGCGGATGTTTAAGAACCCATGCGCCCGCAAGTCTTATACCGATAGCAATAGCAACTATCACGGCAAGCCAATTGCGATATGACGCGTCCGTCGTCAAAAGCACCGGGCAGCTACTGACGGAAGTCTTTCGATCCATGCGATTCTGTCCGATAGCGGCGCTAGTGAACTATGCTGAGCGCGCGACGAGTACGCAGCCGGTTGCGATAAGCACTGTTCCGGCAATGCGGGCGAAATTTACCGTTTCATCGAGCCATAAAGCGCCAGCAAGCATCGTCATGATAAAGCCCAAGCCAACGAACGGATACGCCAGAGACAGCGGCACGCGGCCAAGAACGAACAGCCAGAGCAGGGCGCCAATGCCGTAGAGACCAAGGCCGACAAAAACCATCGGCGACTGAGCAAGACTGCCAACTTCCCCGCCTACCCCCGCTGTTCGCTCATGCGCGGCGGCGGTCGTCCCCACTTTAAGCGCAAGCTGCGCCAATGCAGACAGACTGACGCTTGCAAGAATCAGAAGAAACAAACGCACAGTCATCACAAAAATCCGAGCAACCAGTAGATTATTCCTAGCCGCGTCATTTCAAGATTAGGTTAACACGCTGCAGGAATACTCGTGCGTAGGGCAGCGTTGAAGGCGGTTTCATAACCGTTCTGATAGGCGATTTCGTTTTCAAGCAAGACTTCGAGCGCATCAAAGGCCGTTTCTCATTGACAATGAGCATCGAACGCGATGAAGGCCGGACAAAAGAACAAGATCACTTCCCAAGCCTGCGCCGCCTTATCTAGAAATCGCGCCGCTAGGCGGCTTGTGGAAGCTGCCTTGCAGGATCTTCGCGCCTGATCGGAGCCGATCGAGATAGTCGGACCAGCTTTTCATCATGGCCAGACGCTCTTCCCAATGCTCGCCGCGCGCGTAGGCCCGGCGCACTTCATCGCTCTCGGCATGGCCAAGCTGGCGTTCGATGGTGTCGGGATTCCAATGGCCCTGCTCGTTCAGCAATGTACTTGCAATGGCGCGGAAACCGTAGGCGGTCATCGTTTGGCTATTAAATCCCATGCGCCGCAGGGCGAGGTTGGTCGTGTTTTCGCACATGGGACGATCCCGTTTGCCCTGGGCCGGGAAGAGGTAGCGGCGGTTGCCGCTGATCTCGCGCAGTTCCTCCAGTATGGAGAGCATCTGCCGGGTCAGCGGCACGCGGTGGGCGACGCGCATCTTAGTTTTCTCGGCGGGGATGGTCCAGACGTTTTTGGTCAGGTCAAATTCGGTCCATTCGGCGGGTCTGAGTTCGCCAGGACGCACGAAGACATAAGGAGCGAGGCGTAGGGCCGCATGGGTGACCGGGTAGCCTGAATAGGCGTCTATCGCGCGCAGCAAGACACCCGCCTCCATCGGTGAGGTGATGGCCGCGCGATGCATAACTTTGGGCACGGTGATCGCGTCGCGCAGGTCTGCCAATATGTCGCGGTCTGCGCGCCCGGTTGCGATGGCGTAGCGGAATACTTGCCCGCAGGTGCTCCGTAGCCGCCGCGCAGTCTCATAGTGGCCGGCTTCTCAACGGCCCGCAAGACAGCCAGCAATTCGGGCGCTTTGATCTCAGCGATCTTGCGCTTGCCGATGATGGGGTGGGCGAAGTCCAGCAGCCATTTCAGCTTGCCCAGCGTAACTTCGGCGCGACCTTCGCGGCGGGCTTTGTCGAGCCATTCCTCGGCCACGGCTCCGAAGCTGTTTACGTTGGCTAGCGGTCCGGTGATCTTGTCGATCTTGCGTTTGGCCGACGGGTTCATGCCATCGGCAATCTGCTTTTTGATTTCCAGCCGCTTGGCCCGCGCCTCGGCCAGTGAAACGGTGGGATAGACCCCAAGGGCTGCCGTGGCCCTCTTTTCCCCGAAACGATAATCGACCCGCCAACACCGCTGACCAGCTTTTGTGACCAGCAGGTATAGCCCGCCCCCATCAGAAAGCTTGTAGGGCTTCTCGCGTGCAACTGCCTTTCGGACGGACAGATCGGTAAGCATGACGCCACCTATTTGTCGGTTTCGATACCGTCGAATAACGTCAGTTGCAACGAATTTGACCGGATGCGGGTGGACGCGCCCACGCACAAAAATCTTTGATTTTGCGGACTTCTCCGGACATTTATGGACATGTCCGGAGGAAGTGATGGTGCCCCATAGACGCCGAAGATGGGCACTCAAAACGTTGGGACATTTTGATCCATCGAGACTTAATTTGAATCGTCGCGGATTTTTGGCCCTTTGCAGCGAAGATCGCTAGCCACCGATTGTTGTTGATGAACAGAGTTACCGACTGTTTCTGCTTTACAATTGGTACTGCTCGGACTGCTTTGGCATCATCCGAACCTACCATTCGTTTACCGCTCGAAATGATAGCAACGGGCTGTCTGGTAAATATCAGGTTTTAGGCAGTTGACACGCGATACCCGCCATTCCTGCTCTCTTCAAAAAGGGGGGGCGGCTATCGACCCAAAGCCGGTCATTCACGGCGGTCAAATTGAATGTCTAGTTCTGCCAGAACCTACCGCTAGGGCTGCCAGAAGCAAACGGCGGGAAAAGATGGCGCATCTCCTTTGGACGATCGCTACCTTGTCTCCCAAACGACCGGCAGCTAAATGGAACCATGTTGCGCCTTTTACCGCTGTTCCTTTTGTTGTCAGCAACCCCCGCCATGGCAACGGATGATGAAGATTTCGACCCGTCGGACGTGAGCGTTGTTGACGCCATCAACTGCCATCTCGACGTACCGACATACACTGCATTCGCATTCGCTATCGATGGCAAGGATGGTCTTGCCGCCCGGTTGGGTTGGCGAAAGATCGAGACGGACAACCCGTTTCTTGCGGAATTCGAGCTTACCAAGCCCGAGTTGATAACAGGCCATTGGTCGACCAGACGAGTGGCGTTTTCGTCCACCGGAGTGCTGGCCATTTTGGATGTTCCAGACCCAGGAGAAATTGCGCGAGCCGAGGAGATCGCCAACGAGCTTGAAACCAGCTTGACGGACGAGGAATTGGCTGATGCTGCGGCTGAAGCAAGTCCGGAGGCGCTGGCGGCAGCAAAGCTGGCGGTTGGCGGGGCGAATTCTGACCGGAATGATGTTGAGCCCCGTGCCGTTTTTCGCAAGTTTCTGGGGCAGCGTGTGCTTGCAGATGTGACCTTGCCGGCAAAAGCAGACGACAATTTCGGGACACGCACTGTCATTGCCCGCTCGATCTCCAATGTGACAAGCCATCCCGGAAAGACACTTTATGGCTGTTCCTACCGGATCGAATTGCTGGACCGCGATGGCAAACCGTTGTGAAAGGGCATATCGCTCAGACGACCATGCCTGCCTGGCCGAGCAAGACTGAGTGCTGCTCGCCGAAACTTGCCACACAAATCCGGGGCCTGGTCCTGACAATCGGCGCAGCCGGTCTGCTGATCACCGCGCCCAGCAACGCCGCCCAGATAATGCCCACGCTTCTGAGCGGCGAGTTTGGCGACGAACGCCTTATCCTTGCCGCAGATCCTGAAAGCCACAGCCTGTCCGGGTATTACCGTGATGGCGAATGCCGCGTATTGATGAAAGGCAAATTGCAACCTGTTGCGCAATATCAGCGCGCAGAGCTTGGCGAGAGTTATGAGGTGCAGTCGTGGGATCCGCGCAATCCCGATGCCACTTTCACAACAACACTGTATTCAAGGGCACCCGGGAGCTTCAACGACCAGATTACGATTGAGCCCGGTCCCGATGATGCCAACCGTCCGCCCGCCTGCCGCTGGCGTGTCAGCCTTGACCGGTCGAGCCACGTCGGCAACAGCTTGATTGGCACTGCCGTAGTCGCCAGGTCCAATCCGCAACTGTTCAAGATGGTCGGAACGGGCGATGCGATGCGCCTCGTCGCGATGGGCAAGGCATCTTTACCGCGCGATACCGGCGTGTGGATCACAAAGACCTATGATGCGGCATGGTCTCGTCCAGGATTCGCAGAAATCAACTGGTATGATCCGCCGGGCAGCCCGCACGGTGGCTACGTGCGAACAAGCGATCTGCATTTGCCGCGCGCGATTGACGAAGCCCCTGCAAAGACCCTGTTCTGCATGGTTTTGGTTGATGGCAACTTCGAGCAGCTGGGCGAATGCGCAAGCACCAATCCCGACGGCACATACACCGTTGCTGTCGGCACGCTTCGACAGCTCGATTTTGATCGCCATGGGCTTGCCGTGATTGTCCTTCGCGATGAAGGCTATGCCCATGTCCGCCGCGATGGCCGTGCGCTCGTTGTGCCAACTTTCGACAACGGGCCTGATGAGTTCATCGGCGGGCTGGTGCGGGTAAAGATCGGAGATAAGTTCGGCTTTGCCAATCGCCGGTTAAAGCTCGTCATTCCGGCAGATTATGACGGTGCCTATCGCTTCAATGGCAAGCGGGCATGGGCCTGCGCCGGCTGCGTGCTGACCTCGGATGGCGAACATAGCTGGTTCAGCGGCGGCGAAGCGGTTTGCCTAGACCAGCGCGGCAGGCGGCGGCCAGCCCCGGAGTGTGACTAAGCCGGTCGGTTACGGCCTCAATTGCGGGAATAGCGCCCGCGCGGCATATCTTGCGGGATCAGATCTTTGCCTTCCACATCAAGGCGCATCACGCTGAACGCAGGTTCGACAATTTGCTGCGTATCGACAATGATCGCCTGTATCCCCTCGGCAAGCGGTTTAATTGCCAGTGTTGCCGATCGGGAAACCGGTTCTGACAGGGCAAGAACGATCTGGTCGACAGTCGTGCCCTTGCGCACAGGCGCAAAGGCAAAGCCGCCCCGGCGTGTCTTCGTCGTTTCGCGATGTCCATCGCCAAACACGAATGTCACCTCGACACGCGAAAGACGCATCTCCCTCGCAGGATCACCGACAACTACCGCAACGCCTCGCTGCCATGCGCTTTTGGGAATGGAATTGTAACTTGTATCATCTGGCAATCGGCATTCGGGAGGGACGGCAGGAGCGCCGATATCCGGTTCGGCCAGATTGGCATCATGGTGTGCTTGCGCCATGTCCGACTGGGCTGAATACCACCCATTCATTGCTGTATCTGCCGCATCCCGATCCTCATCGGTCGCTGTTGACGCTGCCGCTTTGGCCGTTTTGCGGCTTGCCTCGTCGCGGGCGGCCTCTGCAGTGCGTTTGGCGGCATCTGCCTTGGCAAGCGCGGCATCGCTTGCGGGCTTCTGATTTTCGAGATCATAACTCCACAATGATGCGGTTGCGGCAACATTCCATGGGCAACGCGCCGATACCAATTCCATCTGCTCCATCCGTTGGTTCTCACGCAACTGGCGTTCGGCGTCATCGTTCCACGTAAAAACTTCGTCTGCTCGAAACAACGGCGCGTCCGGAGATGGAAGGTCTGGCGCCAGCGTCACAGTCTGGCCCGTCCGGCCCCACCGGCCTTTCGCTGTTTGATCGACTGCGCCATAACTGATGTACCAATCGAACCGCCCATCTGCCTTCAACAGAAGTTCCGAGCCGGTTTCCATCACCCCCGACAGGTAATAGTGCCCGGTTAGCGATGCATCTGGCGCGCCGACTTCGGTGCGCGGCTCTGATGGCGCACAGCGCATCCGGCGGCGTTCCTTGGAAAGCTGTCTTTCCATGTCATCGATGGCCTCAGGCTCATCAGCCTCTTCGCCTCTGGCTTGAATGGCCCGCGCCTGTTCTAGATAGGTCATGCCCAGGTCCAGTGCAGAGCAGGCATCTTCGCCGTCGATGGCAAAGGCTGCGCGAGCAATATCGCGTTGCATATTCGCTTGGATCACCAGCCCCAGAGCATTCTGCTGGTCCGGATCCTTTGTCAGGAAAGCTGCCAGTTTCCGGTAGGCCGCCAGATGGCCGACCTTATCCCCTGCCGCAGCTGTCCGGGACACCTCTTGCACAACATCGGCTGCGCTTTGCACTGACTGGGCCCCGACGGGCGCGACCGTCAAGCAGGCTGAGCAGGCAACTACATTGGTCAAATAGCGCCGCAATGTCATTTGTCTCCAGCTCCGGCCTCGGGGTCTTCGCTAGGGGCGATCGGCGCGACACCACCAACGGCGGCGGCCCCGCCTGTTTCGTTGTCGCAACGCGTCGGCAGCGGGTCGGTGATCTCGCTCAGCGTTCGCAACTGAATGTTTATCGGGCCATCACTGGCCGTATAGACGGTATCCCCGTTCGGGTAAGTATACCCCCGGAACGTGCGAGCCGGGTTGGTACAGGTTATCAGCAAATACGGCATGTTAAACAGGTCGTTATCATTGTGGTCGGTCAGGTGGAATGTCTCGCCATATGGTCCGCTGCCGAACCGTTCGCGCAGGTCGAAGGCATTATCTGGCAGGCGCACCGGCAAACGAAACACCGGCGTTCTGCCCTGCCCATCGGTTTTACCCTGATAGACCTTTTTCTCGTCCGCGACGAAGGGCAAGGCATAGTCGGTTTTTCGGCTGGCCGAGAGGGCAAAGTCGGTATTGGCAGCGGGCTTGCCCGTGCGCGGTGCAAGCAGGACAAAGCGATACGCATAATCACCCGTGCCGATTGTTTCTGTGTCTGTGGGGGCCGCCGAACCTGCTTCCAGCGCCTTCCAGCTATTGACCCCAGCCTTGTGTGCAGAGTTTGCTTCTGCTGTTTCTGAAAGATACGCGTCAATCGCCTCGACCAGATGACAAGTCTCGCCAAATTTCACGCCATCCACACCAATCACGTCAAGCGCGTGGCCATCACCTTCGGCACGGTAGTGTCCGAAAATCTGCGCTTGAACCAGCCCGGTCTTGCCGCGCACCTGCGCCAGCGGATCATCGGCACCTTCGGCAGCCTGCAAACGGTAACGCGGCGTACCCACGCTACAGCGTTCAAGAAAAAGGCCCGAATTGTCTTCAACGACCATGCCGATGAACAAGTCTTGCGCGCGCGCCTGCGTGTGAGCGGTCATCGTCACCACTGCCAAAGGCACACAAAACAAGCGAGCGCAAAGCTTCAGCCATGGATTGTAGGATCGCGCATCATCACATAGGCATTGACCAATATGTTTCATCTGATCGCATTTCCGCCCATTCTTTTTCGCTATCATGCAGCGGTGTTACTGGCCAGTCTGATGCTGCTGGCTATACCTTTTCGGGCCTATGCCGAGGCAGTGCAGGTTTTTGAGGGCTCTGCCGGACCTGCGCGTGTGGTGATGGAACTGGAAGCCACAGGCAATGAAGTGACGGGACGCTATTTCTATAGGAAATACCGGCTGGGCATCGGCCTTGACGGAAGCTGGTCTGGCGAAACCCTGACCCTGGCCGCAAGCACCAGCGGCGACAGCATGATCTTGCGCCGGAACCGGAAGGGCCTTGCCGGGTCGCTTGTCACCAAAAATGGCCGCAAAGTGCCGGTAAACCTAACACCAATCCCCATTCAAAGCGCCAGCCAGAAGGCGCCGTCTGCGATCATGCCCGACCTTTCGCCATACGAGCAGGTCCAATTGGCAGACCTCGCCTTGGTTCGGGGCGAAACCCGTCAGGATGGCTCACGCGTTGTGCGCAATTGGCGCGAACCGGTTAGCGGAATTGAAATGTTCCGCATCGAAAGCGGCTATCCGGCAGCAGTCCTTGATAAGATCAATGCAGCATTCGAACGCCAGCAGTGGGAGCGGGTGTCGCAATGGTTCACGTGCGAAGGCTATGATGGTGAGCCGGGCATGGACATATCCGAGGTAAGATCACCCTACCTCGGCGATGAATTCGTCAGCTATGCTTGGTTTGTCAGCTATAGCTGCGCTGGTACCGCCCATCCTGATTTCGGCACGCAAGGGTATACCTTCAATGCGCAAACGGGCCGCGAACTTGTGCTGGAAGACCTGCTCTATTTCGGCGCTCAACCGGTGCCTGCGGCGGAAAGTACGGAGTTCTATACCTATCGCACCGAAGTCTTTTCCCCGCGTGTGGTTGCTTTGCTTGGCCAGCTTTACCCGCACGAAATGATACCTGCCGAAACGGCGGATGCTGGGGACGAATGCGACTATGCCGATTCGGCGGTCTGGAATTTTCCAAGTTGGTATCTGACCAAAGATGGCCTTTATCTGGGGGCGTATTTTGGCCGTGCCATGCGGCCCTGCGACGAGCCTCCGTGGGCTGTGATCCCTTGGCGCTACCTCACCTATCCCAAGGTTGCAGGATCATCAGCCCCTTCGGTGCCATCACGGGCCGATGCGCTCCATTTCGGGCAACTTGCGTTCGGACGGGACGATATCACATTGCTTGCGCAAGGTTTTGACCATGCCGGTTATCCGGTGCTGGATATTGCCTTGCAGCCCGAAGCCGCCAAGCGTCTGGAGGTTGAAACGATCCGGTTGCTTGACACCGATGTCACCTTCGCGCTTGGTTCTACAACACTGGTTTCCGCACGGCTGGTAGAACCCTTGACCGAGGGTAAGCTTCGGCTAAGCGGACGGTTCAGCCTTGCCGAGACGCAGGCTATGGCCGGTCAGATTATCTGTGCGCTGCGTTTTTCTGCCAGCCAGTACGATCCGCCCAGCCTTGCCAAAACGCTGCCCTGCGAGACAGAGAAGGGAGTTGGCAGGAGGCAATGACATTGGCAAAAAAGCTCTTCCTGCTGGCCATGCTTGTCGTGGCCGCAATAACCCCCTGTAGCGCGAAAACCCCCGCTGCTGCACAACAGGCCAATACGCCGCTGCCGGGAACAGCTGAACGGACCCGGATACTTGACGCCATCCGGGAATCTGCCGGGCTAGATATTCTGTTTATCGTGCACAGCCTTCGCGTGGCCAAAGGAACGTCAGCGCAGTATGCCCATGCCGTAGTTGAACCATCGAAGCAGGAATATGATGGCGGCGAGCTTCTTCTGAAATATGAGGGCAAGTGGCGCGTTGTTTGGTCGGTAAATGGCGGCGGGACCTCTGATTGCCGCAGGGCTGCCATTTATTACCAGTCAGCCCTGCGCACGCTGGAGGCAGATGGAATTGAGCCCGACATATTAGATCCGCAACTATCCGAACAATACCAAAACCTTGCAACCTTTGCGTTGGAAGATCCGGATTGTAATACCATTGGTGATTTGGGGCCGGAATTGACGTCGGTGGCCGCCTTGCAGTCCTGCAAGACATGCGTTGTGCCCGATGTGCCCTTCAGCTTCCTTTTAGATACGCCAGTCTCCCGCATTCTATCCGATCCTCGGCTTCCTGCGCCCATTACCAAGGCCGATCTTGATGGCGACACCAGGCCTGATGAGATTACAATCGTCCAGATCATGCCCAGCGCCCCGGGCCGTATCATCGACCAAGATCTCGTGTTCGCCAACCCGTGGGATACCGATCTTTCGGCGCAGCCCCTGCCGGAAGAGGGCACGCAAATGGCGCTGCTCATCAGAAATTCGGCATCCGGCAAGCGCTATCTGCTACATAGTCCCTATGTCGAACTCTCCAACAACCTCCGGCCCGGTGGCCCGGTTGATGTTACACGTGCAAAATCATCACTGGCAGCAGCATTTCGCAAGGATTGTCCCACGTTGCGCAATGATATGCTGGTCATGTCGACCGAAGCAGGAATCGACATTGCGTTGTTCTGGGACGGACGCGCCAAGGCCTACGACGTGTGCTGGCCAAACGAAATTCCATGATCGCAGCCAAGTCCGCTGCACGATAAGGTGGCTCTGACCACTCTCGCAACGCCATGGTTTAGGGGAAGCTTTGGTAAAATTGCGGCAATAGACAAGATGAGCCGCCACCCCGCAGGCAGAATGCGCGAAGACACAGGTGCTGTTTATGGATAATGACGATCACCACCTGATCATTGGCATTGACTGGAAATTTGTCGGCAGGGACTATCTTGCCTTTTTCCCGGAGCACTATGCTTTCGAGAGGCTGGCCCCCGATGCCTTGCCAATCCTGCCGTCGCGCAAATCAGCAAAAAAGACATTGCCCCCCCCATCGCTGTATAGGACTCTTGGCACAGCGATTACGCGGGCGTCTGGCGTGATGGCCTGCGCTTTACAGTACTTGCCTATCATGATGAAGAAGGGGAACCGTTCACGCAACTTGTCGATCTAGAGACGTTTCCGCTCGAAGGCATTGATGCCGATGGCTTTTTTGCCCTGACTGATGGCGGCCGAAGAGACCCATAGCGAACTCACCGACACCAAACGATTTTGGCAATAACGTGTTTAGAAGGTGACAAAAGACAAGGTGCGTGCGGCGTAGAGGATGAACAGACGGCAGCTTCCGGAATCCGAAATTGGCTTCGAAAACGGTGCAAAAGTCATCGGTAGTCGCCTAAACGGAAATCGCATCACTGCTCCTGCGAGCCCGAGTGCTGACCTTGGTTGGACCGGACCAAATTCTAGGAGGCAAATTCCATCAAGCGCCAGACGAGCGTGGAGAGAAGAATCACCAAGCTTGTCAGCAACGACATTGCTGCGAGCCCGCCGGCATGCAGGCGCGCGTTGGCCAAGACTATGGCGATCTTAAAGGCCATGTTTACTGCAACCGTGCCGCCAAGGGCAAGCGCGGCAATCGCAGGATCTACCGATCCACGTGGCAGGCCGCCAAAGGTCACGATTGCGGCATCGACGTCAAAGCTCCCGGCGATGAACAGCGACAATGCGCCGCCTGTCTCACCAAACCTGAACTGGGCCCAACGCACCAGAAGCGAGGCCGCAGCCATTGCAACCAAAAAGCCCAGCGCGGGGAGCAATTCGAACGGCTTTTTCATGAGTTGCTGGGTGGTGCCGGTATTCGTTCGCTCGAACCGCCAAGTGACAGCCGAAACAGCAAACGCGGCGAACCCTGCTGGTGCAATCAGCCAGAGCAATGGCAACGCTGCCGCAGGTGCGAGAATGGCGGTTAGAACCAAAACACGCGCATACATCACGGCACTTGCGAGGGCGATGCCAGTGGCAAACGGGCCTGTGTCTGTTTCGCGAAGCCTTGTTGCAAGCGCCGCAGTGACAGCGGTCGAAGAGTACGTTCCACCTATCAGCGCAGCGATGATTGTTCCCTTGTTCTTGCCTATCACCCGGTTCGCGACATAGGCGACAATGGAAAATCCGATAATCAAGACAAGGACCAGCCATAGCTTGAAAGGATTCCAAGCGTCATAAGGTCCATACTGTGCATTGGGAAGGAACGGCAGGACTGCGACCGCGATGACCGCAAACCTCGCAATTGCTTGGACCTCAATCTGGTCCAGTGAACGTAGCAGGTTATGCGCCTGGCTTCGCATTGCCAAAATGAAAGTGGTTAGCGCCGCCCCAGCAACCGCGAATGCCATATGTCCCGCGCCGCCGAGCAGGCCCAAGGCCAAGGTGATCATTGCGGCGACCATCGTAGTAGAGTCGCGCTTTGCGGTCTTGGCCTGTTGACGCAGAAAGCTGCCAACAAGAAGCGCAACCAGGCCAGCCAGCATTACTGCCGCCATGGTGGTGGAAACTTCCCGTGCGATCAATGCGACCAAGCTGCCAAAGCCGCCGATGAGAGTGAATGTCCGCACGCCTGCCACTCGCGTACCATCCGCCTCTCCACGCTGCCGCCAACCGCGTTCAACGCCGATCAGCAAGCCGGATGCCACTCCGGAGAGTAAGGATATCAACAACGACGTATCGAGGAGGGCTTGAGTGGAATGCATACTACCCGTTAATCCAAGCCGGACATGCCACCGGCACTGCCGAGCGTGAGGCGGCACTCGCCATGCTTGAGCGCATGGATGGGCGCCACCGAATCACACTGGCGGCGGACAAGGCTTATGACGTAGCAGACTTCATCGCCAAGCTGCGAGCACTGGGTGTCACGCCTCATATGGCACAGAACACCACCAATCGCCGATCCGCCATCGACTGACGAACAACCCGGCATCCGGGTTACGCGGTCAGCCAGCGCATTCGCAAACGCATCGAAGAAGGCTTTGGCTGGATGAAGACCTACGGAGACATGCGCAAAACCCGTCACGTGGGCAATCCGCGGGTAGCATGGGCCTTCATGCTAACCGCGGCCGCCTGCAACCTGGTTCGGCTCCCCAAGCTCTTGGCAGCGGCGTGATCATGCCCGGAACCCGTCCAGAAATGCCCCAACCGGCAAAATATGACGCGAAACGAAGCGAAATCGCTTCCCAAACGCTCAAAATCACGGAAATCAGCCACGAAGGCGGCCTGTAGACTGACTATTTCCGCAGCCTGCTAAAGATGGCTTTGCGCTCCGCCTCGTACTGCGCCGACTCCAATAGCTTGCAACTGGAACTTTGCCCGAACGCAGGATTTCGGCATCGGGCAGCTGCAAGCCCGCGCCGATGTCAAAGCCACCGTCGGCTTCAGCGGACAAGGTGTTGATCATGCTATTCGCTCCTGCATCCTGGTCGGATCGCCCGGACCATGTGGCAGCGGCCCTTCCCGGACACGCGATCACCCCTGCGCGCAACATAGGATAACAGTGTTCACTCAAGGCGCAATCGCAATTATGCTAGTTCAGCGAGCAGCGCGCCAGCCCGCGATCAGCACATCGATCGTACCGGACAGCACATCGCAACGTTCCGGAAAATCCTTGTGCGCGCTACCCGCTGGGAGAGACACGGTGCCGGTGATCACCGCCATCAGGCTCGCGCACGCAAGTTCCGTTGACACCGTGGGGAAGCCGATGGCGGCGAACAATCCCGTGATCGCCGCATCGACCAGCGCATGAAGACGGGCGCCCGACGGCGACATGTCGCGGATTTGTGAAGGGCTTCCGTCGGCTTGGGGCATGCGCGTCCACAACAGCGTCAGCATATTCATGCCGAATGCGTTGGCCTGCTCGCAGGAAAAGGCGAAACCCTCGCTGGCCACCGCGCGTAGCCGGGCCTCGGGATCGGAGTGCGCATCGAATACAACCTGGAGCCGGCCGACATAGGCATCGAGCTCGGCTTCCCGGATCGCAAGGAACAACGAGGCCCGATCGGGGAAATATCGATAGACGACCCCCGGCGAATAATGGGCGTGCTTTGCAATCATCCGTAGCGAGACGGGCGTGTCGCCCTCTTTCGCGATCAATTCGCGCCCCGTTTCGATCAGCTTGTTGCGAACGAGGTCTTTCGCTTCCGGTGTCCGCGCACGCCGACCGCGCTGCGGGGCGGCGGCGAGAGATTTCGCGGCGGGGAATTGAAGTTGGGGCATGGCGCAACCTTGGCAAGTAGATCGAGCTACCGGGTTAGAGTCTCGGCGGAAAAGAGGCAAACGCGATCCCTCGATAAATTTCATTTGCCGAAACGGCGTTATCTTATTAAGTAAACACTGTAATCCTAAATTACCCGAAACAAAGGGCGGCCTTAGGGGAGGAACAATGAGCGCAGTTAACGAAGCCAACGTGTTGGCCTATCTGAAGACCTTTCACGAAGGCAATCCGCCGGATTTCGTCGCCCTCAAGCGCTATCTGGCGGCAGACGCCGTGTATTGGCCGCTGGTTCCGTCATCGCTGCAGATAAAGGGTGCCGACGCGATCTGCGCAGGGATCGAACGGCAGTTCGGTATGTATCGCGATTGCATCTGCGAGGTGCATGCCATCGGATCTGGCGGCAACCATGTCTTCACCGAGCGCACCGATCACGTCGTGCTTCACCATGACGGCCGAACGGTGAGCGCTCGGATCTGCGCCGTGTTCGAGATCGATGGCGACGGCTTGATCGCGTCCTGGCGCGAATATTGGGATTCCGAAGAAGTCGTCCGCCAGATGGGCGTCGCCCGGGCCGACATGGAAGCATCTATCAGCTGAGCCGCTGGCTACAACATCAATTCAAAAGCAGCGACGCACGATGTCGATCGCAAAAGGGGAGAGATATGGAAACAAGAACGCATTCGCTCGGGCGCACTGCCATCGTTGCCCTCACGCTCGCCAGCTTGCCGACAGCCGGGCGTGCCCAGGCCGTCGATCAGACCAACGTGGCAACCACAGACAGCGTCCAGGATATCGTCGTTACCGCCCGGCGCACTTCCGAGAAATTGCAGACCACGCCGCTAGCGGTGACGGCGCTCACCGCCGATGCGCTTGCCCGCAGGCAAATCGTGGATGTGACCGCGATCCAACAGGCGGCGCCGAGCCTTTCGATGGCCCAAAGTCATTCGGGCGTCGCGATCACACTGCGCGGGCAGGTTCAGTCGAACAGCGACGGTAGCGTCGATCAGTCGGTCGGTCTTTATGTTGACGGCGTCTATATTGCCCGGCAGATCGCTGCAGGCTTTGATCTGGTGGACATAAGTCAAGTGGAAGTGCTGCGCGGCCCGCAGGGCACACTGTTCGGCCGCAACACCACCGGTGGCGCGGTCAGCATCACCACCAACAAGCCGAGCGACCGGCTGGAAGGGCTAATCAAAGCAGGGATCGGCAATTACGGCGGTCGCGAGTTGATGGGCGTCATCAACCTGCCGGTGGCCGATGAAGCCGTAGCCGCACGCATCGTCTATCGCCACGCCCAGAACGACGGCTTTGGCCGCAACATCAATCTCGGGCGGCGCGTTGGCGACGACAATACCGAATATGTTCGCGGTTCGCTGCGGATTGCTCCATCGCGAAGCTGGTCGCTCATTCTCACCGGTGATTATTTCGATCGTGACAACAACGGTCCCCTCGAACATCTGCTGGCCTACAATCCGGCTCTGCTTGGCAATCAGGACGCGGTGGTCCGGAGCCCATTCTACACAACCTCGTCGGACCTGCGCAGCTATGCACGCCTGAAATCCTGGGGCACCAGCGCCACGCTCGAAATCCCGCTGGGCGCTGCAACGTTCAAGGCCATCACGGGCTATCGTGGCTATGCGCTCGACACGCTCGACGATTTCGATACGACACCAATCCCGTTCTTTACCAACAACACGATCGGCAAAATCAAGCAGTTCTCGCAGGAAGCGCAGATCTTCGGCAAGACCGGCGACTTCGGCTGGATCGCCGGACTGTTCTATTTCCACGAATATGGCAGCGAGCGGTTCAATGTGTTCGGCGGTGCCGTCGACTACAATGGCCAGGTCGATCACAAGTCGTTCGCGCCATTCGCCCAGCTCAATCTCGATGTGACCCCGGATCTGCGGATCACGACCGGCCTGCGCTACACCAGCGACAAGCGCGCAGTGACGACGCACAATCTGGCCGGCGGGTTATGTGCCACGAACCCCGCGCTCGTCTCCGATGCGTCGACATGTTCGGCAACCCGGGAGAAATCAAATAGCTACCTCTCCTACACGCTAAGCGCCGACTACCGTTTCGGACCGTCGCTGTTTGGCTATGCTCGCACAAGCATGGCGCACAAATCCGGCGGCTTTAACAAGACCACCGCCAATCTCGAAAGCTTCGATCCGGAAAAGGTGACCGACTACGAGATCGGCCTCAAGACTGATTTGCTGGACCGCAAACTTCGCATCAACGCTGCGGCCTTCATCGCCTATTACAGCAACATGCAGCGGCCGATCACCTCCGATGCCACCGGCGTACCTGTCGCTCTCACCCAGTCGATCGGCAAGTCGCGCATTCCGGGCGCCGAACTGGAAGTGGTCGCAGTCCCGGTGGGGGGGCTCGAACTATCTGGTACGATCGGCGTCATCGACCCCAAGTATGTCGATTTCAGCGACGCCACCGGCGATCGCACGAAGGAGCCTTTCACCCAGGTTTCGAACGTTACCTGGAGTATCGCTGGAACGTATTCGATCCCGGTCGCGGACGGCACATTTGCGGTGCACGCCGATTATGGACACCAATCGCGCAAATATTTCTTCCCGAACGAGCGGTCACGCGAACCCGGTTTTGGCCTGCTTAACGCCACCATCGGCTTTACTCTGGACCATCCGGCGATCGAACTCAGCGCGTGGGGCCGCAACCTGACCGGGAAAAAGTACAATTCCTACATTCTGGATTTCTACAACGCAGCCGGCGTCACCACGGGCTTTCCCGGACAGGCCCGTACTTATGGCGGTTCCGTAACCTACCGCTTTTGATGGATTTGAATGCGTGCGGATTTAGGCCAAAACCGCGATCCGCTGCCATTCAGCGGCGATTGAGCTGCCCATTTGCCGCCAGCTCGAACGACAAGGCGGGCAGCTCACAAGCCCCCATTCACCAGATCATCAGGCTGGCTGAGCCACCAGATTGTCGTTGCGCAGCTTGCTCAAGGTTTCCGGGTTAACCGGCACTTGGCAAACGCTGCCAATACCCAAAGCTTTCAGCGTATGGCCTACGCCCAGCCACGTTCCTGCCATCACCATGATGTCGCCGATTTCGGCCTGCGAAAAATTGGTATGGATCCGTTCCCAGAACAGGTCATCGCTATTCAAACCATCGATCTCGTTGGCAAAACGGTTGATGAATTCCAGCAATATGCGTTCCCGCTCGGAAAAACCGGACCAGCTATAATTGAAATTCTCGGCGTTGGTGTACAGCCCCTCCTCAATTGGCTCGGGCGAAAAATTGGGCCAGTCGCGCCACATCCGCACACTGTTGCAGATCGGGCAGCCCATCATCGCGGTCATCGGAAAGCGCATGACTTCGCGTTCGCGCGGAGACAGCGTGGTTTCGGGCGCATCATACATCACGCGGAACATCCGCTTGCGCGTATCCACCAGCATGGGCGTGCCCAAGTGATTGAGGATGACTTCCAAGGCTTCCTGCCCTTCGGGCACATCGATACGATAGGGCATCTTCTTCTCCTGATCTGCTTATTCGGAAAACGGAGCCAGAACTTGAGCGATGCGCAAGTCCTCAGGAATATTCTCCAGCCCAATCTTGCGGTCGATTTCTTCTTGATACCAATAGAGCGCGCGCTCCTGATATCCCATCACGATGCTCTTCATCACGCCGCTGTCGAGCGAACGCTGAAGGTCGGCAAACAAGCGCACATCTTCGGCGGCAATGGCGTTTATAACCAGCGTAAAGCGGGCGGCTCATCAGTTCGGCGACGCGCTCAATGGTGAGCGTCTTCCGCATGGCCGCAGGCCACCCGCGACGGGAACCCTGCCACACGGGCCTTTTTGCGCTCTATGGGTTCGGGAAGCGAGAAGACCTCCTCGTGAATAGCCAAGCCCTCATGAAGCACGTGCGCAGCGATGCGGGCGATGGTCGACGCGTCTAGCGGGTCATGAGCGCCTGAGGCACGCTTACGGGCTATGCTGCGTTGGCGCTCGGCCAAGCGGGTGAGCTCGTTAAATTCGTCCTGCGCTTCCTGAAGCCTCGCTGCAACGCCTGGGGTGCCCATCGACTTAGCACGCAGGGATTTTTTGTACTCGATCCTTCCTCGTCCCTTGGGGCTGTTGCCTGGAACATAGGGCACGAGGTCCTTGGGAAACTTGCGGCGATATATCAGAACGCCGCTGACTTTGTCTGTTTTGATGTGGTCGACCACTACTATCATCTCGTGCCTCGGTGTACGTCTTGGTGTACGACCGAACGGTTGAGATATGGCGGTATCCTGGGTTTCCCCGGAAAATCAACCCCTTAGGGGGGTGATGGTGCCCAGAAGAGGACTCGAACCTCCACGCCCTTGCGAGCGCCAGCACCTGAAGCTGGTGCGTCTACCAATTCCGCCATCTGGGCACGGGGCAGAAGGCGAATGGGCCGACTGCCGGGTAGGAGGGCGCCACTAAGGGAAGGGGGGCGGGGTGTCAACGGGGCAAAGCTGCAAATCGCTGACTCTTTTTGTTGCCGGGGGCGGTTTGGGTATGTTGGGCATTGAAAGCGCGCCCTTTGCTGTGCCAAAGGCGGGACACAGGCACGCGTCGGTTTGGGCGTCGCCGCAATATTCAGGATTTGGGTCACATGGCACAGGGCAAGACGCGCGATCTCGATGGCATGTTAGTCGCGCTGGTTGGCGGCACCGGCTTTTTCGGGACACATCTGGCGCAAGAGCTACTGGCGCGCGGCGCGCGGCTGCGCGTGTGCAGCCGTCACCCTGAACGCGCATTCAGGGTGAAGCCGCTGGGCGGGCTTGGGCAGACGCAGCTTGTCGCGATTGATGTTCTGAAGTCGCATACGGTGGCAGCGGCGCTGACCGGGGTTGATGCGGTGGTCAATCTGGTGGGCGCGTTTGCGGGCAATCTGGATGAGCTGCAGGGCTCAGGCGTAGGGCGGTTGGCGCAGGCGGCCAAGGATGCTGGCGCCGCGGCGTTTGTGCATGTTTCGGCGTTGGGCGCGGATGCGGGGTCTGATGTAGCTTATGCCCGGACCAAGGCTGAGGGCGAAGTGGCGGTTTTGGCTGCGTTCCCGACGGCCACAATCGTGCGGCCATCGATCCTGTTCGGCGAGGACGATAGCTTCCTGAACATGTTTGGCGGGCTGGTGTCGAGCCTGCCGGTGCTGCCGGTGTTTGGGCCGAATGCAAAGTTGCAGCCGGTGTTCGTTGACGATGCGGCCGAGGCGGTGGCCAACGCGCTTGCCGATCCTGTGACGCATGGCGGGCAGACGTATGAATTGGCCGGGCCGGAAGTTGTGACGATGGGCGAGTTGAACCGCCAGATTGCCAAAGCGGCAGGGCGCGATCCGCTGTTGGTTGAATTGCCCGATGCGGTATCGGGTGCGATCGCTTCGCTGACCGGGTGGCTGCCGGGTGCGCCGATTACCAAAGACCAGTGGAAGTTGTTGGCGGCGGGGAATGTGGCAACGGGGACTTTGCCAGGGATCGAGGCGCTGGGCGTTCAGCCGCGTCCACTGGGGCTGTTCCTAGATCGCTGGATGACACGCTATCGCAAGTTCGGGCGGTTCGGGGCGAAAGCAAAGACGGTCTGAGCAAGCATTAGACATAATCAGGCAAAGCGGCGTTCAGGCTTGGTATGCCATGGCAGGCGCGAAAGCGGCTGCGGGAATTGACCTGTGCCTTTCCGCGTGGAGCGCCCGAATGTATCGTTTTGCCCCGTTAGCGTTATGTGTACTTGCGATGGCCGCCCCTGCCATTGCGCAGGAGCAGCGGCCTGCGGTTGGCGGGCCGGCGACTGCACCACAGGATTGGACGCTGACTGTGGGGTTGGCGCCCATCTTTGGTAGCGCCTGGCAAGGATCGCGCGACACAGCACTGTCGATTTTTCCAGACATTCGCGTGAATTACAAAGATGCCATTTTTGTGTCGGTGCCCGATGGGCTTGGCTGGAATGCGGTGAACGCCGATGGGTGGAAAGCCGGGCCGGTGATCAAGCCGCGGGTTGGGCGCAATGAGAGGAACGGCGGATCGCCGTTCCAGCTGGCGGGTGGAAGCGATGCCCTGCTGGGCATGGGCGATATCGGCTTTGGCGGAGAAGCTGGCGGTTTTGTGGAGAAGCGGTTCGGCCCAGGCAATCGGTTGCGGGGGCGCATTGAGGTGCGGCAAGGCTTTGGTGCTCACGAAGGTATCGTCGGTGATGTTTCGCTGGCAATTCAGGCCCGCAGTGGCCGCGCAATCATTTCCGGAGGGCCGCGCGCGACGATTGCGAGCCGTGATTTTGTCCAGACCTACTTTGGCGTCGATGCAGCACAGGCACAGCGCACCGGACTGGCCGTTTCACGGCCAGAGGGAGGGTTGGTGTCCTATGGGTTTGGTGGCGCGGTGGTTCAGCCGCTTGACCGCAGGCGCGTGATTACGCTGTTTGGCGGGGCCGATCGATTGGGCGGTGAACCCGGTGGTACATCACTGATCCGTGAGCGCGGGCAGCGCACACAGTTTACCGTAGGGCTTGGCTATGGAATGCGGTTCGGGCTTTAGGGGGCGGTTTTTAGGCGGCCGATACGGCCAACCCCCGTCCCCTTTTGCTTGCGGGAGGGCGTAAGAAGGGGTGCTTGCCTTTAAGCCGGGGTGAGCAGCGGGGCGGCTTGTTCGCATTTGGCCTTGGCATCTGCCGTGCCGCCACCGCCGAGCATCGTAGCGGCGATGAAGCCGCCGACGACCAGCACGACGAAGCCGATGGTGACCAAGCCAAGATATTTGTCGATGAAGCGTTTGATCGGGGCACCGAACAGGCGGAACAGCACGCCGACGATCATGAAGCTGATCGAGCGGGATACGATGCTGGCGAGGATGAACGGCACCAGCGGCATGGCGATGAAGCCCGCTGTGATCGTGAGCAGCTTGAACGGGATGGGCGTTGCGCCCTTGATCATGATGATTTCGACCCCGTAATCGCGCAAATAGCACGCAGCTTTTGGGAAGCTTTCGGTGAGGCCAAGGGCCGCGAGCAATTGCGTGCCGACGGTATCGTAGAGGCCATAACCGATGGCATAGCCGAGCATGCCGCCGAGAACCGAAGCGACTGTGGCGATGGCGGCGAAGCGCACGGCGCGCTTTGGTTCGGCCAGGCACATCAAGCCCAGCAGAGGGTGCGGCGGGATCGGGAAGAAGCTTGCCTCCATGAACGCGAACAGCGCCAACCACCATTCGGCGTGGGGGTGTGCGGCCTTGGCCATTGTCCAGTCGTAGAGGCGGCGGAGCATTACGAATCCCGTCGGTTGTTGCAGTGCAGCGTTTAGGCGAGCGCAAAGCAAAGTGCCAGAGGTGAGGCGATTAACCGTATTGGCACTTTTTGGTTGACATCGTAACGCTCATTCGGTACATAACAAGAACATCGCGAAAAGCCGAGTCGCCGTACAGGGCGGTGCCGGATCGTTGCCGATATTCGAGACAATTCATTCAATTCAAACGCGAGGATGGTCTGAATGGCCAAGCCGACACAATCCAAACGTGCGCCTGCGGAGCGTGCGATGACGAGTGCTGCTGTTGCTTCAGTGCGACGGGTGCGAAAGCGAGCTGGGCCAAAGCGCAACTGGGAGCCTGCATTTTTATTGGTTTTGGCTCAAACATCGAACGTAAGCGCGGCGGCGAGTGCTGCGGGTGTGCAACCGTCCTACCCGTATAAAGTGAAGCGGGATGACAGTAGATTTGCGCAGGCATGGCGTGAGGCGCTGTGCGAGGGGTATGACAACCTTGAGCTGGAACTGCTGCACCGGCTGCGCTTTGGCGAAACCAAGGATGGCGATGCAAAGTTCGATAATGCCAATGCGCTGAGGCTGCTGACGCAGCATCGCGAGACGGTGGCTCGGCAGCGCGCGATCCGAGAGAATGCAGACGTTGCGCAAGTGCGGGCGTCAATCCACGCCAAGCTGCTGGAACTGCGCGATCAAGTGCTGGCGCGGCGCAAGGCTGAGCAGGAGAATGCGGATCCACGGTTGGTGGCGACGACGACGCCGCGACCAGTGCCGCTGGTGACGCGGATGATTGCCGAGGGGGAAGGGGGCGGGGTGGTACTGACGCGCGGAAGCACGTTCGACAACGCGCAGAACCTGCCCGCGCGGTTTATCGCGGCAATGCGGCGGACGTTTGGGCGAACGCTGTTGGGGCGGCAGGAACTGCACGGCGAGATGATCGAGGATCTGGCGGGCGCGCTGTGGAGCCGCGCGCTGATCGAAGGTGCCCGTGAGGCTGTTGCGCCGCCGTGCACGCGGGTGGTGGTGGCGGTGGACCCGCCCGCCAGCGCACATGGCGATGCCTGCGGGATTGTGGTGTGCGGATTGGGCGATGACAGGATCGCGCGGGTGCTGGCGGATTGTTCTGTTGAGCGGGCCAGCCCCGAACGATGGGCCCGCGCCGTTGCAGATGCTGCGCACGCCTGGTCTGCGGACCGGGTGGTGGCCGAGGCGAACCAGGGTGGGGCGATGGTGGAGGCGGTGCTGCGCGCTGCCGAAGCATCGCTGCCTTTGCGCCTTGTCCACGCGAGCCGTGGCAAGACGGCGCGGGCCGAGCCGGTGGCGGCGCTTTATGAAGCAGGGCGCGTGCGCCACGCCGGGATGTTTCCCCGGCTGGAGGATGAGTTGTGCGGATTGATGCCAGGCGGTGACTATCAAGGGCCGGGACGATCCCCCGACCGCGCCGATGCCTGTGTTTGGGCGCTGACCGAGCTGATGCTGGGCCGTGCTGGAGAGCCGCGCATCTGGTTCGATTGATGAGGGTGGGTTGGGTTGCTGGTTAGCTGAACAGGCACTTCCGCAAATGGCCCACCCCCGGCCCCTCCCGCAAGCGGGAGGGGAGATATTAGGTTTCATCGAAAGGCTGATCATGTCGTTCTTTCAATCGCTTGCCGCCGCCTTCAAGGGCGAGGCGGTGACCCCGCGTGCGCCTTTGGGGCGGAGCTTTGTTTCCCCTTGGATTGCGGCTTCGGATTGGCGTGGCGAAGCATCGCGCGGGCCGATCAATTATCCGGTGGCCATTCGTGAGGCCTATTTGAAAAACCCGGTGGCGCAGCGCGCGGTGCGGCTGGTGGCCGAAGGCATTGGCGGGGCGCCGGTGGTGGCGTCTGACTCGTCGCTGTTGGCGCTGGTGAGCGAGACGAGCGCGGGGCAGCCGTTGCTGGAGACGCTGGCGGCGCATCTGATGCTGCATGGCAATGGCTATGTGCAAGTTCTGCGGGACGCAGATGGCCATCCGGTGGAGTTGTTTGCGCTGCGGCCTGAACGGGTGACAGTTTTGCCCGACGCAGGGGGGTGGCCTGCGGCCTTTGCCTATAAAGTGGGCGAAAAGGCGCTGCGGATCGAGGCGCTGGATGATTTCGGGCGGCCCAATCTGATCCATGTGAAGCACTTTCACCCGGTGGATGATCATTATGGCGCGGGCTGCCTTGAGGCGGCGGAAGAGGCGGTGGCGATCCATAATGCGGCAGCGCGGTGGAACCGGTCTTTGCTGGAAAACGCGGCGCGGCCTTCGGGGGCGCTGGTTTATGATCCGGGTGATCCGGGCGCATCGCTGACACCAGACCAGTTTGACCGGATCAAGGCGGAATTGACGGCTGCTTATGCGGGCCAAGTGAACGCGGGACGTCCAATGCTGCTGGAGGGCGGGCTGAAATGGCAGAGTCTTTCGCTGACGCCTGCGGATATGGATTTTGCCACGCTGAAGGCGGCGGCGGCGCGGGACATTGCGCTGGCATTCGGAGTGCCGCCGATGCTGCTGGGGATTCCCGGCGACAATACTTATGCCAATTACCGCGAGGCCAATCGCGCGCTGTGGCGGCTGACGCTGTTGCCGGTGGCGGGCAAGATTCTGGCGGCTTTGTCGCAAGGCCTTGCGCCGTGGTTTCGCGAGGCGCGGCTGAGTGTGGATCTGGACCGGGTGCCTGCGCTGACTGAGGATCGTGAGCGGTTGTGGGGGCAGGTTTCGGCGGCTGCGTTTCTCTCTGATGAGGAAAAGCGCGCGATGCTGGGGATCGGGGCATGAACCGCGAGGATATGCTGGCACGGCTGGTGGCGCAGGCCGAGGACGAAGGCTGCGATCTGGTGACGCTGCGCGCGGTGGTATAACCTGACGCCTGCGCGGTTGCTGCGCCAAGTGCGTGGGCTGGGGTATCGGGGAAGCATCAATCACTACATCGGGATGAGCCACTTTTTCCCGTTGGCACCCAATGGCGTGGGCGGCTTTGTGGTGAACCCGGCCTTGCCTGAGTTCAATGTGGCGGCGCTGCGCTGGCATGGGGCGTTTTTGTCTGAGGCGGCGGCGATGGGGCACACCGTCATCGCATCCCAGTCTTATGAACTGCTGGCGCAACACTGTCCGGCAGCGTGGCAGCAACGGACCTGGGAGGGCGTGGCTGGACTGACCGGGTGGTCGCCACCATCGGCGCTGCTTTCGCCAGCGCATGGGCAGGCGATGGCGTGGGTGCGCAAAGTTGGCGTGGCGCTAGTTGGCATGCTGCAGGATGCCGGATTGCCGGTGCGGCATCAGGTGGGCGAGCCGTGGTGGTGGGTGACGCATGAGCGCAAGATTTGCATTTATGACGATGCAGCGCGGGCAGCATTTGGCGGAAGTCCCGTCAATATTCCTGACCTTGGGACCAATCTGAATGCGGCGCAGAAAGCTTTGCTGGATTCTGCTGGAGCGATGCTGGCGCAATCAACGGCAGATTTGGCGGCGGCGGTGAAGGCTGCTGCGGGTGCAGGCGGAGCGGAGACGCTGCTGCTGGCGTTTTTGCCTACGGTACTGGATCCGGTGACGCCTGAGGCACTGCGCGCAAACCTGCCGGTGGGCTGGGCATCGCCCGCCTTCGATGTGCTGCAGCTCGAGGATTATGACTGGGTGACAACGGGCAAAGATGCCTTGCGCGCGCAGGCGCGGGTGATTGCCGAGGCGCGGTTGCATTACCCGCGTGAGCGCCAGCACTATCTTTCGGGCTTTGTGCTGAATGGCGCGAACGCACCAACGGAATGGCCGCGCATTGATGCGGCGGCAAGTGAGGCCGTGGCACTGGGCGTGGCCGAGACGTTCATCTGGGCGCAGCCACAGGTTTCGCGCGACGGATATGTCCGACTTCCCGAAACGAGCGGAGATGCGACCATGCGATCCTTTGATGATGTTCTGTTTCCGTTGGCGCTGGGCAGGGATGCTTCGGTGACGCCGGAGTTTTCGACCAATGTGACGATCACAGCGTCGGGCTTTGAGCGGCGCAACAGCTTGTGGTCGGACGCGCGGCTGCGGTTTGATGTGGGGCCGGGGGTGCGGTCTGAGGCGGAATTGGGCGAACTGATCGGCTTTTTCCGGGCGCGGCGCGGACAAGCGCGCGGGTTCCGGTTGCGCGATCCATCGGACTTCAGTTCGAACGGGATGACAGGCACGCCGACGCCGACAGATCAGGCGATTGGCTTGGGCGATGGCGCGACGGCGCGGTTCGAACTGGTCAAGCTTTATGGTGATGATGATGCACAGCGCCGGCGGATCACGCGCCCGCGCGGAGGGACAGTGCGGGTGAGCGTGAACGGTGTGGAAACGGGCAACTTTGCAGTTGAACCGCTGGGGGTGATAGCCCTGAGCGTCGCGCCGGGTGTGGGCGCGGTGGTGCGGGCGGGGTTCCTGTTCGATGTGCCGGTACGGTTTGCCGAGGACCGGCTTGATATATCGGGCGCTGAATTTGCGGCTGGAGAAGCGCCGAGTGTGCCGCTGATCGAACTGCGAGAAGATGCATGAGCAGGGTCTGGTTTGCGCAGGCCCTGGAAACGGTGGCGGTGTGGTGGCGGATTGAGCGGCGCGATGGTGTGGCATTGGGCCTGACCGGGCATGATCGCGATCTGGTGTTCGCCGGGCTGCGGCATCGTACTGCGCCGGGGATGGTGCCTTCGGCGGTGCGGCGAACCGCGACGTTCGAGCCGGATTCTGCCGAGGTTAAAGGCGCAATGAGCCATGACGCGATTGGCGAGGCGGATTTGGTGGCTGGACGGTTCGACGGTGCGCGGGTTTCGATGGGGCTGGTCGATTGGGAGACGCTGGAGGCGCAGACGCTGTTTACCGGCACGATCGGATCGGTCGGGCGTGAAGGCGAGACGTTTTCGGCTGAACTGCAATCGATCAAGCAGATTTTGGCGAGGCAAGTGGTGCCGCGTACATCGCCGACTTGTCGCGCAGAGTTCTGTGGTGATGGTTGCACGCTTTCCGCCGCCCGGTTTACGCAAAATGCGCAGGTGTCGGAAGTTTCGGCGGACGGGCAGTGGGTGAAGTTGGCCGGTGTGGCGGATCCTTCGCGATATGTCTTTGGCTGGTTGCGTCCGATTGATGATGTCGACGCTGGGATCGTGTTGCGCGTGCAATCGGTGCAGGCTGGCTGGCTGGTGTTGGAGCGCCCCTTGGCTGCTGGCACAGTTGTTGGTCTGCGCGTGACGGTGCGCGAAGGGTGTGATCATACGATTGCGACGTGTGCGGACAGGTTTACCAATGGAGCGAACTTTCAAGGTGAGCCGTTCCTTCCGGGCAATGATCTGCTGACACGCTATCCGGCGGCGCAGTGATGAATGCCGCATTGGCGGAGGCTGCGTTGCTCTTGATCGGTACGCGCTTTCGGTTGCACGGGCGCGTCGCGGCAACCGGCCTCGACTGTGTCGGGCTGGTAGCGGCAGCGATGCAGAGCGCGGGCTATGCGCCCAGTACACCCGATGGTTATTCGCTGCGCAGTGTCTCGGTGACGCAGTGGCTGCATCATGCAGACAAGAGCGGGCTTTATCGAGCCGAGGCAAATGGCGATGTCGTGCTGTGCATGGCCAACCCGGTACAGCCGCACTTGTTGATCGCGGTGCCCGGTGGGTTTGTGCATGCCCATGCTGGGCTGGGCCGGGTCACGCTCATGCCTTCCCCCCTTCCCTGGCCGATTGCCCTGCAATGGCATCTGGCTGACAAGGATCGTTGATCGTCATGGCTACGCTAATTCTTTCGGCTGTTGGCACTGTGCTGGGCGGGCCGCTGGGGGGCGCTCTTGGTGCGTTGATCGGACGGCAGGTCGACGCGACTATCGTGGGTGGCCGTAAAATCGAGGGGCCGCGCCTGAAGGAACTGTCGGTCCAAACGTCCAGTTATGGCTCGGCTTTACCGCTGCACTTTGGCCGCATTCGCGCAGCGGGCACGGTGATCTGGGCAACTGAACTGCAGGAGCGTCAGGAGAAGTCGGGCGGCGGCAAGGGAAAGCCCTCGGTCACAAACTTCAGTTATTCCGCATCGTTTGCAGTGGCAGTTGCAAGCCGTCCCATCGCCGGGATTGGGCGCATTTGGGCCGATGGCAACTTGTTGCGCGGAGAAGCGGGTGACCTGAAAGTTGGCGGGCAATTGCGCATCTATACCGGTCATGGCGATCAGCCGGTCGATTCGCTCTTGGCGCAAGCCGAAGGGGGCGCGAGAAATCCTGCTTATCGCGGTTTGGCTTATGTGGTGTTGGAGGATGTGGAACTTGCCGATTTCGGCAACCGCATTCCATCTTTGACACTGGAAATCATCGCTGATGATGGGGCGGTTTCGTTTGCGGATGTGATCGGAGCAATGACACCTGACGCCAAGGCCGGTGATTTGGCGCAGACGCCGGTTTCGGGCTTTTCCATCGACCAAGGCTCGGTGGGAGATATTTTGGCCACGCTGTCGGATGTAACGCCGATGACGTGTGCGGTGCATGACGATGCTTTGTCGTTCGGCTTGGCCGAGTTTGCGCCAAGTGCAGGGTTGCCAGTCCTTCCGGCTCCGACAGCAGGGGGAGATTCTGCTGAAGATGCGCGGGCAGATGGCTGGTCGCGCCGCAGAGAGGCACTGCCATCAGCGCGGCAGTGCGCGGTGCGATACTATGATATTGCGCGAGATTATCAGCCGGGAATGCAGCGCAGCATTGGCCGCAGCGGTCCGGGTGATGTCTCTATTATCGAACTGCCAGCGGCATTGACGGCAGCAGAAGCCAGAGTGCTGGCGGACAAAGCTGCGCAACGTTTTACCCAAGCGCATGATACTTTGCGGTACAGAATTAGCGAAATTGATGCGGCAATCGGTCCGGGAGCGATGGTCCGCACATCGGTTGCAGAGGGCGTTTGGCGGATCGATCAATGGGAATGGCAGGCCGATGGCGTGATGCTTGATCTGACCGCAGTCCTGGCATCATCGCCGATATCGCGTGTTACGGATTCGGGACGAGCAAACTATCCGACGGACATGGTGTCCAGCCCGACAGCGTTTGCCGCGTTCGAGGTGCCGTGGGATGGTGTTGGCGATGGGACCAGCCCGGCAGTGCGCATAGCCGCCACTTCATCGACCGGCGGTTGGACGGGGGCAGCGTTATTTGCGCGCCGTCCAGATGGAACAATGGAGGCGTTGGGCTCGACGGGCAAACGCCGCGCCAAAGCCGGAAGCGCCGTGAGTGTATTGGCGGATACCTCGCCGTTATTGTTTGATGCTGCAAGTTTTGTGGATGTCGAACTGGCTTCTGCCGATTTCATTTTGGACAACATAACGTGGGCCCAGCTTATGCAGGGGGCGAACAAAGCGGTGCTTGGTCAAGAAATCATCCAGTTTTCAAAGGCTGAATCGCTTGGTTCACGAATTTGGCGGTTGTCGGGCCTTTTGCGGGGGCGAGGAGGCACTGAACATGCAACCGCAGATCACGCGCTAGGTGAGGCGTTTGCTTTGCTCGATGATAACTTGGTCGCGGTCGAATCAACGATCATCGGTGATACGGTGACCAACGATATTGTGGCAATTGGCCGAGGCGACGCAAATCCTGTCGTTGGCTCGATTGGAAGCGCGGGTTTGACGCTTCGGCCACTGGCTCCCGTGCATGGACGAGCATTGCTGAGGCCTGATGGAGGCGTTTCGCTTACCTGGGTTCGTCGTGGACGAGGGGCATGGGCCTGGCTCGATGAGGTAGACACACCGCTCAACGAAGCGGCAGAGCTTTGGGAAATCGGGTTCGGCTCAGCACAAAGCCCCATCACACTCTGGCAGACTGACGCTCCTGCGCTCGACATCGGCGTGGCAATGCTGAGCGGACTGCGCGCCAGCCCAACCGAACACGTTTTTGCGATTCGCCAGATCGGCCGCCAGTCGCGCTCGCTACCGCTGTTTGTCGATTTGCCCGCTTGAATGAAAAATTCGAAAGGTTCCTGAAATGACTGAACCACTTAGTTACTCAACTGCAACACCCCGCCTCGGACTCCCCATGCTTTTTGCAGGGCAGACGCAGAAGGAGACGACCGTCAACGAAGCATTGGTTGCAATTGACTTTCTGTTGGCTGGTGCCGTCGAAGGCGTTGTTTCGGTTCCACCAACTTCACCTTCGGCCGGGATGGCTTGGATTGTCGGCGCGGCACCGACCGGAGCATTCACGGGGAAAGTCGGCCAAATTGCTGGCTGGACTGAAGGCGGTTGGCGATTTGTGCAACCCAGCGAAGGCATGCGTTCATTTGATCAGGAAGTGGCTGCGTTTCGACAATATTCCGGCGGATGGACATTGGTTTCAGCGCCCGATCTGCCAGTGGGTGGAGCCTTCGTGGACGTTCAAGCCCGAGCATGCTTGACTGAGTTGATAGAAGTCCTTGAACAAATCGGAATATTTTCGCCGACATGACAGGAACAAAAATGCAGTTGCAGCATTCCACCGGGACATGAGGGCTACCACAACTACCATGTTGCATGGCACAACGGTTTCAATTCGTTGTTTTTATGCAACACTCGGTGTGTTTGTCCACTTGCATGACCACTTTGGAACCGGTAGACAGACTGCACGACGTGGCATGATGTCGCTATAAGGGGAAACAATAATGCGGAAACTTGTCCTAGGCTTTGCCTTGGCCTCGACTGCCATCGCATCACCGGCATTTGCCCGTGATGATTCTTGGTATGTTGAAGCCGATGCCGGCGCAATGATTGTTGAGGACATCGAAGGTTTGACCGGTGTCGGTCAGGCTGGCGTTCTCGATACCAAGATGGGTTATGACGTCGGCGGTATTGTCGGCTATGACTTTGGTGGCTTCCGTCTGGAAAGCGAAGTTAGCTATCGTCGTGCCAACGAAGAAGCATTCGATAACGGCGTGGTTAACACAACCGTTCTTGATGGTGGCGCTAGCGCCCTCAGCTTCATGGTAAACGGCCTGCTCGACTTCGGTCCAGACAACGGACTGCAAGGTTTCGTCGGTGGTGGCGTTGGCGTGAGCCGTGCAAAGGTTCAGGTCTTCACCGCTCCTGCTGTCACGAACATCAATGATTCGGACACCGGTTTCGCTTGGCAAGCTCTTGCTGGCATCCGCACTCCAGTCAGCGAAAATGTTGATCTTGGTCTGAAGTATCGCTTCTTCAACCAGGATCGTATCGACCTGGTCAATCTCAGCGGAGCCAACGCACGCACGCGCTTCCGTTCGCACTCGCTGATGGCGACGCTGGCCTATAACTTCGGTGGCGCTGCACCGGTTGAGGAAGCTGCTCCGCCGCCACCTCCGCCGCCACCACCACCGCCACCCCCACCGCCGCCACCTCCGCCAGAAGTGGTTTGCAACAAGGGCCCGTACATCGTGTTCTTCGACTGGGATAAGTCGGACATCACGCCAGAAGCTTCGACCATTCTGGATAACGCCGTCACCGCATACGGTAACTGCGCCAGCGTGCCGATCATGCTCGCCGGTTATGCTGACCGTTCGGGTACTGCGAAGTACAACCAGGGCCTTTCGGAACGTCGTAACACGTCGGTCCGTTCGTACCTGTCATCGCACGGCATCCCAGATGGTTCGATCACGAACCAGGCATTCGGCGAAGCTAACCCACGCGTTCCAACTTCGGACGGCGTGCGTGAACTTCAGAACCGTCGCGTGGAAATCACGTACGGTCCGGGTTCGGGCATGTAATCTTCGGGTAAAACCGAATTTCTTGAGAGGGGCTGGAGAAATCCGGCCCCTTTTTCGTTATAGTCTCCGACGGACCAGTTTGCGGAGATTGATAATGAATAAGAAGATTGCATCGGTGGCCCTTGCGTCATTATCGTTATTAGGCGCATGCGCCACGGTCACCCCGCAAGAAGCAACGAGCATATTGGCTAGAGCGTCTTTGACTAACCCTGCCGGCCAAAGCGTCGGTTCAGTTGAAATTGTACAAAGCGGTGCCACACTCATGCTGCGGGCCAATGTTTCTGGGCAGGTAGCTGGCGAACATGGCGTTCACCTTCATACCACGGGAAAGTGTGAGGCGCCCGCTTTCACTTCTGCTGGTGGGCACTTGAACCCGACAGCGCATCAGCATGGCAACCTCAACCCCGCAGGGCCGCATGTTGGCGATCTGCCAAATATCGTGGTTGGTGCTGATGGCTCCGGCAGGATTGAAAGCCCATTGATGGGTTCTGCTAACGATTTTACCACCAACGTGTTTGACACTGACGGAACAGCGATCGTCCTGCATGCTGGCCCGGACGACTATAAGACTGACCCCAGTGGCAATAGCGGCGGCCGCATCGCGTGTGGGGTTTTGATCCGCTCCCCCGCCTGAAAACTCTCAGGATATAATTCAAATCTTCTAGATTCTCTCACCGGCAGCACGGGCCCGGCTTTCAAGGCTTGCTTGCGCTGCTGGGTAGAGGCGGATGGCACAACCCAGCAAAACCAGACCAATGGGAACAGTTACCAGCGTTGAAAGCACGCCGAGGGCCAAGTCATCACTGTTTGAAGCGGAAATATACCCTGCGGCGAAGGGTCCGAGTGCCAAGCCGATAAGGGTTGTGGAAAGCAGAAATGTGGCTGTTGCCGTGCCGCGCATACGGGGCAGGACAAGCGATTGGCTGGCAGCCGCGGCCGCACCAAGCGCTGTACTTGAAAGCAACTGGGCGATGAACGAGAATGCAACAAACATCATGAAACTGTCAGTCCGGAATGCAATGATGGTAGGAATGACAGGCGATAACAAGCCAAATACTATGACGTAAATACGTCCGGCGGGGACGCGGAGGTGGAGATAATCAGCCACACGCCCACCAAATATGACGCCAAGGAAGCCAGACGCAGCACTGGGCGCGCCAATCAACCAGCCCAATTCCGTTTTGCTGATTCCGAATATGCGTTCGGCATATGGCGCGCTCCAGTAAGACATCGCGTAAGCTGTGAAAGTCACCATCCCGTAACCCAGAATCGTGCACATGAAGGCTGGTGAGCGCCAGATCAGATTGAATGTCGGTACATCCGACGATTTGAGAGCACTCGCCCAACTGAAGACAGCGTAGACGCCAAATCCGACAAAAATCCATTGCTGACGTGTTGCAATGCCAAGGAGTGCAGTCATCACCAATACAGCTATGGTAATCAGGACCGCAGCTGAAACATTCACGATCAATGGCTTGACCCCGCGCCTTGCAGCACCAAGCAGCGTGATTGGCGGGATCACATACATCAGTTCAGCGAAAAACCCCTTGAAGGGGGTTGGTGAACTTGCGGTTGGCAGGCCGTCGATTGCGCCGCGAATGGGTTCACGGATCGTTGCGACCCAAACCGCGAGCAAAACGCCCGGCAGTCCAACAGCCATGAACGCAGCCTGCCATCCCACCAAACCCAAGGGACCACCCGTGGGGTAAGCGGCGTTCCATTGCTCAACAATCAATCCACCCACAAGCAAAGACAGCCCGCTGCCTATGAACAGGCCTGACGAATAAATGGCGAGCGCAGTGGCTCGCAAACGTTGCGGAAAATAGTCTGAGATCAGCGAATAAGCAGCAGGACCGGCAGTTGCTTCACCAACGCCGACACCGATCCGGGCCGCGGTCAATTGCAGGCCATTGCGTGAGAACCCGGATATGGTCGTCATGATCGACCACAGCGCAAGGCCGAAGCTCATCAGCTTTACCCGCTTCCAGCTGTCGGCAAGGCGCCCCAGCGGAATTCCGAACACGGAATAAAACACAGCAAATGCGGTGCCATAAAGGAACCCCAGATCCGCATCTGTCAGCGAAAGATCACGCTTTATATCGTTGGCCAGAATCGAGAGAATTTGCCGATCAACAAAGTTCAGCACGTAAACCAGGACGAATATGCCAAGGACGTACCAACTGTAAGCCAAAGCTTCGCCATCAACATGACCGTGCGGCGTTCGTTCAGATGTTGCCGTAGCTGGTTCCGTCATCAAGGCCTGCCTCTGCAAATCCTGCGCGCCTCAGGCGACAACTGTCGCACACGCCGCAGGCTCTTCCATCCGGCAAGGGATCGTAGCAGGACCAGCTTTGCCCTGCATCAAGCCCCAGCCTTGCCGCCTCCAGGGCGATCTCCGACTTTTTCAGGTGCTGAAGCGGAGCGTGGACAACCACTGTTCCCCCTTCGCTACCAATCTTGGTAGCAATTCTGGCCAGCGTTTCAAACCCGCCAACAAATTCAGGGCGGCAATCGGGGTAGCCTGAATAATCGAGCGCGTTAACCCCGATGAACAAGTCATTTGACCCTGCAGCTTCTGCCCAGGCGAGGGCAAGTGACAGGAAAATCAGGTTGCGCGCGGGAACATATGTCACCGGGATATCAGTGCCGACGCCGTCTTTGGGCACCGCAATATCAGCGGTCAAAGCGGATCCGCCAAACTGCCGCAAATCCATGGGCAGAATGATATGCCGTTCAACATTCAGTCGCTTGGCAATTGCCCGCGCGGCGTCCAACTCCACGCTGTGGCGCTGATTATAATCAATCGTCAGCGCCAGAACGCGAAAGCCCTGCTCTTGTGCAAGCGCGGTGCAAACCATCGAATCAAGCCCGCCCGAAAGCAGAACGACTGCAAGGGGTGATGTGCTAGTAGAAGGTTGAGCGGCCATTGCCGAGTGGCTACCCGCGCAAGCCATTCAATGCAATGGTTGCGCAGGAAACTTTAACGACCCGTCGTTCCATTCACACAGGCGCCTGCGCGTCGCGCCTCAGCCGTGAAATTGAAAGGCAGGCCATTAGCGATGCCTTGTGTTTCAATTTGTGCAAGACGTGAATTCTCGAACCGCACTTTGGTGTGCCCGTATCCACCCGCAGGGCAAGTATATTGTACCGTGACAGACGTAGCGGTGTCTTCTACCACGAACCGTCGGCAATTTTCGCGTGGATGGCGAATCTGGATAAGTTTGCGGCCGCTGTCGATGCACAATTGCGCCGAATTGCTGGCTGCACCATGCGGCGCAACTTCCCATAGGCCAGACTCAAGCCGGTCAAGCATGGCCAGCGCAGGACCCTGCGCCACGCTTTCAGCGCCCGCAAAACTCGCATAAGCGCACAGCGCAAATGCACACCTGCGTGTTGCACTTCCCAACTGGAAAATCTTCGTAGCCATCAGGCAAACTTTCGCATTCGCCACCGCCACCGACTGTGGTTTTGGTCACTGCGATTCCTATATCACTGCGATTGATGCGATGAAACGGTGCAAATCACCGATGAAATGTGAAAAGTGCTGTTAGGTTTGAAGCCTAGAGGTCGATCTCGAACTCGCGTGAGCAAAATGCGCAATCCACGATGATAAGCCCGTCGTCGTTTTTCATGTCCTCACGATCGGCTTGCGCGAAGCGAGACAGCACGTCTCGGTAATGCTCAATCGTGCAGCGGCAGCCCCGCGTCACCGGTGGCCCGCTTTCGATACGAATTTCCCGTTCCTCATGGAACAGCCGCCAAACCACACTTTCCAGATCTAGAGCGGGGTCGACCAATTCCTCATCCTTGATTGACCGCCCCAGTACCGAAACGTGCTCCCACTCTGGGTGGTCAAGTTGCACGTGCAACCGCTCGCGGCCTTCTTCACCTTCGGGCAAGTGCTGGAGCAGCATGCCACCTGCCACACAGCCAGAAGGTGTGTTGTGAATCCCGACACGGATCAGGGTTGGCACTTGTTCTGACTGCACGAAATAGCGTTCGCACGCTTCTGCCAATGAATTGCCTTCAAGCGGGACAATTCCTTGATAGCGTTGCCCGGTTACGGCCAGATCAAACGTGATCGCCAGATAGCCTTCTCCGAACAGCGCAAAAAGCGAAGGCATGGGGCCCAACTCGTCCAACCGGGCGCGGTCATGCCTGACATAGCCCCGCAGTTGGCCATCGCGATAATCACAAACAAGCAGGTCAATCACGCCGCCATTTGTCTGGGCTTGGACGGTCATCTGACTGCCCTCATCTTTCAGCAAGGATCCCAGCAGTGCCGTCACGACCAGAGCTTCAGCCAGAACGCCGCGAATTGGCGCAGGGTAACTGTGCGCAGACAGGATCGTGTCAAGAACAGGCCCAAGCCGCACGACTCTGCCGCGCGCGTCACGGTCAGGCAGGGTAAAATGCAGCAATTGATCAAAGCTGGTTGAAGGCTGGGCCTGTTCGCTCACAATTGTCGCTCTCAAATCTGACCAAAGACCCAGCGCAGGACGGATTTCTGCGCATGGATGCGATTTTCCGCTTCGTCCCAGATGACCGAGCGTGGCCCGTCCATCACGCCATCGGTCACTTCCTCGCCGCGATGCGCGGGCAGGCAGTGCAGAAACAGGGCGTCAGGCTTGGCATGGGCCATCAACGCTTCGTTAACCTGATAGGGAGCCATTGCCGCAAGCTTTGCCTCGGCATGGTGTTGCCCCATCGATATCCACGTGTCTGTCACCACAACATCCGCACCGCGCGCTGCTTCGATGGGATCGCGCACAATCCGCACGTTTGCACCGCCCGCTTGCGCTGCGGCGATGAATGCGGCGTCCGGATCATAGCCGTCAGGCACCCCGATGCGGACGTTGAACTTCATCAGTCCAGCGGCCTCAACAATTGAATTGAGAACATTGTTGCCATCGCCCAGCCAAGCCACTTCCAGTCCAGGCAGCGCCTTACCATGCTCGATCACGGTCAGCAGATCAGCCATGATCTGGCAGGGATGCGACAGATCGGTCAGGCCGTTTATCACCGGTACGGTGGCAAAGCGCGCAAGCTCTTCGACCTTGGCATGATCATCCGTCCGCAGCATGATTACGTCTGCCATGCGGCTCAGCACCCGCGCTGTGTCTGCAATGCTTTCACCCCGGCCCAACTGCGTGGTGCCAGAATCCAGCGTCAAGGCGGTGCCGCCCAACTGGCGCATGGCAATGTCGAAGGAGACCCGCGTGCGGGTAGAGCTCTTCTCGAATACCATGGCCAGCACATGGCCCGACAGCGGTGAATCTGCATCGGGCGTACCCTTTGGTACACCAATGCGTGCGGCCTTGCGGTCAAGAGCGTCATTCAGCATCGCAGCCACGGCATCGCCGCCTGCATTGGCCAGGTTAAGGAAATGCCGGGTCATGTCGCAGGTCCCTCCAACACATAGCTAGCCGCAGCCGCAGACAGCCGTTCCATAAATTCATCCATGTGGCTGTCATCAATCACCAAAGGCGGGATCACCCGCACGGTATTGTCGCCTGCTGCAACGGTCAGCAGTTGATGATTGTCGCGCATGTGCGCAACGAACGGCCGTGGCTCGACTTTCATCATCAAGCCAAGCATCAGCCCGCGCCCGCGCACGCCGAGGAACAAGTCCGGATAGTTGCCGATGAACTGCTCGATCCGCCCGCGCAGCCGTTCACCCTTGGCGCGAACGTCGGCAAGGAATTCTTCATTGGCCACAACGTCCAGCACGGCTTCACCCGCAGCCATCGCGAGTGGATTGCCGCCGTATGTGCTGCCATGTGCCCCTGCAACCATGCCGCGCGCGGCCTTCTCGGTGGCAAGGCACGCTCCCATCGGGAAGCCACCGCCAATACCCTTGGCCGTTGCAAGAATATCAGGGGTCAGCCCGTACTGCTCATAGGCATACAAGGTGCCGGCCCGCGCCACGCCGCACTGGACTTCGTCCAGTACCAGCATCAGGTCATGTTCGTCACACAGATCGCGCAGGCCCTTCATGAATGCATCGGAGGCATCGCGAATGCCGCCTTCGCCTTGGATCGGTTCGACCAGAAAGCCCGCCGTGTTCGGCCCAATCGCGGCCTTGGCACCTTCAAGATCGTCGAAATCGACATACTTGAAGCCTTCCAGCAGCGGTAAGAAGCCTTTGTGCATCTTTTCCTGATTGGATGCGCTGATCGTGGCCATGGTCCGGCCGTGGAATGCATTCTTGAAGGTGATCAGCTCAAACTTGTCATCGTTGCCAACCGCGCTGTGATAGGCGCGCGCGGTCTTGATCGCGCACTCCACCGCTTCCGCGCCGGAATTGGTGAAGAACACGGTGTCGGCAAAGGTCAGGTCAACCAGCCGCTGTGCCAGATGTTCACCCTGCGGGCTGCCGTAAAGGTTCGACACGTGCATCAGCGTTGCGGCTTGCCGCTGAATCGCGCCCACCAGATGCTCGTGCGAGTGGCCCAGTATGTTCACCGCAATGCCGCTGGCAAAATCAAGATAGCGCGTGCCATCCTCCGAAATCAGGTGGCAATGTTCGCCGCGCACCGGACGCACGCCGCACCGGGGATAGACGGGCATCAACGGGGTGATCGACATTGGCATCTCCTGTTTAATCGCGAGCGGTCCGGATGGCGCAAGACGCGCGCCTTGTCCGGATGGGAAAAGGGGAATCGGAAACGACAAATGGCGGCCCCAGAAGGACCGCCATTTGTGCACGTATGTTGGTTGCAAGCTGCCGGTGCAATCACCGGAAACTATGCAATCGGGATCAACCCTGAATCGGCACCAGGTTGACCGCCGAGTGCTTGCCTCGTCGATCGACCTCAAGGTCGAATTCAAGCTTATCGCCTTCGTTCAGTTCACGCAGACCCGAACGCTCAACCGCGCTGATGTGCACGAAAGCGTCAGGCTGGCCGTCGTCACGGGTGATAAAGCCGAAGCCCTTCATTGCGTTGAAGAACTTGACCGTGCCGGTAGCGCGCTCACCGGTCAGCTCACGCTGAGGTGCATCAGGCTTTGCCGCCACTGCAATCACGTCACCAACGACCTGAAGATCGGCTGCCGAAACCTTACCGCCACGATCGACGAGGTTGAATTCCAGCTGCTGGCCTTCTGCCAAGCCTTCAAGGCCCGCACGTTCGACTGCGCTGATGTGCACAAACACATCTTCGCCGCCATCTTCGCGCTGAATGAAGCCGAAGCCCTTCTGGCCGTTAAAGAACTTTACGACACCCTTGCCGGTGCCGACAACTTGGGCTGGCATTCCGCCGCCACCGCCGCCGCCAGCGCCGCCACGTGGGCCGCCGAAGCCGCCACCGCCGCCGCGTGGGCCACCGCTAAAGCCGCCGCCACCGCCGCCGCCGAAGCCGCCACGATCACCGCCGCCGAAGCCGCCACGGTTTCCGCCGCCGCCGAAGCCGCCACGATCACCACCGCCGAAGCCGCCACGATCACCACCGCCGAAGCCGCCACGATCGCCGCCACCAAAGCCGCCGCCGAAACCGCCACCACCACCGCCGCCGTAGGGATCGAAACCACCTTCGTCACCGAATCCGTCGCGCTTATCCTTGCCGCGACCGCGCCGCCCTCTGTCAAAACCCATAGAAATCAATAGACCTTCAATCCGCCCCTACCTTCACGGCACCGCAGGCCGGACGCGGGGACCAGCGGCACGACGAAGGAATCACTCCCGGACTTTGATGGGCCGGAGGTATCCTTTGCGCGTAAGACTATAACCTAAAAAAAGAAGAGAGCGAATGGAATCGTCACATGGCCTTCGATTTCGCTTGGGAACTGTGACTTTCCTGCCAATTTTGCGTTGAATCGCGCGCAGGCTTGCCCCACCTGCGGCCATTGGGCACAAGTGGTGCAACGCATTCAAAGATCAGGACTCAACCCCCATGTTCCGCAAGATAGACGATAAAACCTATGCCAGCCCGCAAATCACGCTGGCTGAAGTCGCCTATGCCAAGGCGCTCGGCATAGGCCTTATTATAAACAACCGGCCCGAAGACGAATCCGACGATCAGACTCCCGGACCCGACATCGCAGCCGCTGCGCGCGCAGCGGGCATGGCTTACATCGCCATTCCGGTCACCCATGCCGGGTTTTCGATGCCGCAAGTCGATGCGATGGAGCAGGCTTTGGCGCAGGCTGGCGATGCGCCGGTCCTCGCCTATTGCCGTTCGGGGACGCGCTCCACGTTGCTATGGGCGCTGGCGCAGGCCAAAGCAGGCCTCAGCCCCGATGACATCGCGTCCAAAGCCGCAGGCGCAGGCTATGACATCGCCCCCATCCGCGCGACGGTGGACATGCTCGCCGCACAAGCCGGATAAGCTACCCCTTGCCAGATATTGACCAAATGCACATTGCCCAGATACCGGGCGTCTTCATCGCGCTGCAACTGGGCGTATCGCTGATCGCCCTGTTGCTGCTCGGCTGGTTTGCGCGCAAATTGCAGCTTGGCGGCGATCCGCGCATTATTGATGAAGACCACGCCCGCGCGCTTGCCGAAGATGCCATGTGCGGCTTCGATGCTCAAGCGGTCGCGCTTGATCGGGCAAGGGTCGGTGCGCTGGTGCGTGATGCGCATCACCGCGTCATGCTGATCCGCCAGCACGGCAGCCACTTTGCTGCGCGCGAGATTACCAGTCACGCCGGAATCCGTCTCGACGGGCGCTTCCTCACGATCACCACGCAAGACAAGCACTTTGGCACGGTGACGCTCGATCTTGGCGAACAGGCACAAATCTGGGCCGCCAGCCTACGCCGTCTGGGGACCGCCGCGAAATGACGCCGATAGACATCGTTACGTATGCCACGCCGTTTTTCGTGGTGCTTGTACTGGCCGAAATGGTCTGGGCCTCGCGCCACCATCCCGAAAAATACGAACCGCGCGACACCCTGACCAGCCTCGGCCTCGGTTTGGGCAGCGCCGTCGCGGGCGCGCTGGCCGCAGGCCTGATCTATGCCGCCACGCTCTGGCTCTATGATCACCGCATCGCCACTGTGCCCCTAACATGGTGGGCGTGGGGCCTGTGCTTCGTGCTGGATGACCTGAATTACTACTTGTTCCACCGCAGCGCCCACCGCGTGCGCTGGTTCTGGGCGTCCCACGTCAATCACCACTCCAGCCAGCACTACAACTTGTCCACTGCATTGCGCCAGACATGGACCGGTCCGCTCGCAGGCTCGTTCGTGTTCCGCATCTGGCCCGCCTTGATCGGCTTCCACCCGGCGATGATCCTGACGGTTGGCGCGGCCAACCTCGTCTACCAGTTCTGGATTCACACCGAGACCATCGGCCGCCTGCCGCGCTGGTTCGAGGCCGTGTTCAACACCCCCTCACACCACCGCGTCCACCACGCCACCAACCCGCTCTACCTTGATCGCAATTTCGCCGGGGTCTTCATCATCTGGGACCGCCTATGCGGCACCTTCCAGCGCGAACACGATGACCTCCCCATCCGCTACGGCATCGTCAAACAAATCGGCAGTTTCCACCTCCTCCACGCGGTGTTCCACGAATGGCGCGCAATGGTGGCGGATTTCAGGGCAGCGCCATGGCGGCACAAGTTTGCGTATTTGGTGAAAGCGCCCGGCTGGAGCCACGACGGCTCGCGTGAAAGCTCAGACGCGATCAAAGCGCGTTGGCTGGAGCGACGGGGCGAGGGCTAAGGCAGATTGCCTCCAATTTCCGTCGGCCCCGACTCGGTCCGGGCTTAGGCTTTTCTTGTCAGCGGGGAAGGATGTGGTTCGCGCAGGGATCGCAGAGAAAGTAGGGCCTCACGCTAAGATGCAAAGCCGCAAAGGGTGAGCCTTTGATCTTGCTCGAATTTCGAACAAGGTGGCAAATAGTAAGCTGCCCAGCAGCCCACGCAACATCTTCGCGCCTTTGCGGCTTTGCGTGAAACAACTCTGCGCTCTTTGCGAACTCTGCGCGAAACAAAGGAAAGAAGCGGGACCCCGGACCAAGACCGGGTGACGATTGGGAGGCGGGAATTGGCGCGCGCGCCAATCCCCAACCTCACCAAAGCCGCTTGATCGCAAAACCATCGAACAGCGCCTCGTTCGAAACCAGCACCATGTCCTCGGCCTGGGCCTGCGCAATCAGCAGGCGGTCAAAGGGATCTTTGTGGTCGATCTTCATCTCGCCAGCCAAACGGGCGTGATGGACGGTGATCGGCAATTCATCAAAGCCCTGATCGGCTATGATCGCCTCAAAGTTCTGCGCCAGCAGCGCGGCCTGCGCCAGCTTGCCGATGCGGAACTTTGTCGCCACTTCCATCGCTGAAGCCGCGCTTACGGCGACCGTGTTGGCCTCGTCGGCAATGGCTTCACAGGCAGGGACGCTGAGGGAAACATCGCCCGCCAGCCACCAGATCAGCGCATGCGTATCGATCAGCAGCCTCACCCGAGGTGCCACCCCTCAAGCTCATCATCGGGCAGGGGTTCATCAAACCGCGAATCAAGCGCGATCTGTTCCTTGAGCGCGCCGAACTGCCGCTTCCCGCGCGGAGAAACTGGCACGAGGCGCACCGCTGGTACGTTGCCGCGCGCGATCACCACATCACCACCTGCCAGCGCATCTGCGATAAGGCGTGACAGATTGGTCTTGGCATCGTGAACCGAAAATTGTGCCATGGGACGCTCCTTAGCTAAGGATATAGCTAAGTTGGAAGGCATCGGCAAGAGCATCCATCACCGCGCCCGCAAACCCTCGCTCAACAAGTCCGCCGCCACTTCGGCGATGTCTTCCACGGGCCGCGCATCATCCCACACGCCAAAGCGCAGGCCGAGGAATACGTTCATGCCCATGATCGCCCAAGCGCGCACGTCTTGTTCGCCATCGCGCACCGTGCCTGCGGTCACGCCTTCGGCAAGGCGCGCGGCGATACGGTTGGCTGTGCCTTCGTAATGTGCGCGGTAGCTGGCCGGGTCAGCGAATTCGGCTTCGTCGATGATCCGGTAGATTTCCTTGTGCTCACGCGCAAAGTGCAGGAACCCGCTCAGCGCCTCACCTTCGCGTTGCAGGCCTTGCGATCCTTGGGTCACCGCGCCGGCTGCTGCTGCTGCCACGCGGGCTGACATATCGCGCACCAGCGCGGTGAAGATCGCGTCTTTTGAATCGAAGTAGGTGTAAAAGCTGCCCAGAGCCGTTCCGGCCCGCCGGGTAATCCCGCTGACCGAGGCTTCGTGAAAGCCGCTCTCGCCAAATTCCGCCGCAGCGGCATCCAGCAACCGGCGCAGCGTTTCGCGGCCGCGCGCAGTGCGCGGCACTTTGCCCGGACTGGCCGCGCTGGTTTCCGCCATAAACCTCTCCATCAGCAACCACCGCCCCATCAGCCTGTTGCCGTTTCGCCACGCTTGGTAACGACAAAAGTCGAATCTCACAATACGAAGTTGAAAGGTGGTTCAACTTTCAATATCAGGGTCTCAGGCGGACGGAGCAGTCCGCAAGAGGGAGCCTGACTGATGACCCGAATTTCCATGCGCGCCGCTTTGGCCGCAACCGCCGCGCTGTTTGCGTTGCCCGCCGTACCTGCTTTCGCGCAAGAAGCCCCCACTGATGAAGCAACCGTGGCTGAAGGCAGCAGCGAAATCCTTGTGATCGCGCGCCGCCGTGAAGAACGCCTGCTCGATGTGCCCATCTCGATGTCGGCACTCAGCACTGAAGCCTTGGAAAAGGCAGGCGCGAAGGATCTTTCAGGCATTCAGGGTGCCATTCCCAACGTCAATATCGTGCAGGGCCGTGGCTCTGCCAGCAGTGCCAACTTCTACATTCGCGGTATCGGCCAGCCTGATGCGCTGCAAACCTTCGATCCTGCGGTCGGTGTCTATGTCGATGGCGTTTACCTCAGCCGCATTCAGGGCGCGCTGCTGAACCTGTTCGATGTTCAGCGCGTCGAAGTGCTGCGTGGCCCGCAAGGCACGCTTTACGGCAAGAACACCATTGGCGGCGCGGTCAACGTCGTATCGAAAAAGCCTGATCTCAACACCCTGCGCGGTGAAGCTGCGGTCACTTATGGTCGCTTTGATGAAGTCACCGCCAAGGGCTATGTCTCGGCCCCGCTGATTGCAGACAAGCTCGCACTCTCAGTCGCGGGTGTTTACGATGACCGCGATGGCATCGTTACCGATCCGCTGACGTCCAAAAAATATAACGACCGCAACAACCTGTCGGGCCGCGCCATGTTGCGCGCGCAGCCAAGCGAAACCGTCGAAGTGCTGATCGCGGGCGATTACACTCGCCAGCGCAATACCCTGTCATTGGGTCAGAACACCGCGCCGCTAGTCGGGTTCAACTATAACGCAACCTTCACCGGCCTTACCCCATTCACCATCGCGCCTGCTGCCACGGGGGAATGGGATTACAAAGCCTCGACCAGCTTCAACAACAATGAAGGTCAGCGGCTGGACCACTGGGGTGTTGCGGGCACGATCAACGTCGATCTGTCAGATGCGCTGGAATTGTCGTCAATCACCGCCTATCGCAAGCTCAAGACCGATTTCTTCGTCGATATCGATGGCACCACGGCCGAAGTCGGCGATGTTTTCGTTGGCACCCGCCAGCACCAGTTCAGTCAGGAACTGCAACTCAAACTTGATGCCGACAAGCTCAAGGGCGTGCTTGGCGTCTATTACCTGAACGAACACGTCACCTCGCATCAGGAAGCCTATGCCGACAGCTACTTGCGCTATGTCGGCACCGCACTCAACTTACTGCGCACCATCGATGACGAACAGGACACCAAGTCCTACGCTGCGTTCGGCCAGTTGACCTATGATTTCACCGATGCGCTCTCGCTGACGGCGGGCTTGCGCTACACGCGCGAAACCAAGGAATACTACCGCACCACCACGGCCACCACGTCTAGCCCGGTGTTCCCGGCCATCGTGATTGCCAGCACGTTTACCTTCCCGAACAACCTGCCAGCGCCGTTCAACACCGCCAACAGCGTGACGTATGAAGCGTGGACCCCATCGGCGACGCTATCCTACAAGCCATCGCAGAACACGATGGTCTATGCCTCGGCCAGCCGTGGCTTCAAGTCGGGCGGGTTCAACGGCCGCGTCAACGGCGTGGGCGATGTGACACAAGTCGTGAACGGGGCCACCGTGATCGTCCCCACCTTCAAGCCTGAAACCGTGTGGACGTATGAAGCGGGTGCGAAAGGCTCGTTCCTTGATGGCCGCGTTAACATTTCTGGCGCTGCGTTCTATTCGGATTACCAGAACTTCCAGGCCCGCGTCGGCGGTGGCAACACCGGCATCACCGGTGGCAGCTTCCCCGTGTTGAACGCTGGCAAGTTGCGCATTCAGGGCTTCGAATTTGATATCAACGTGCGCCCCGCAACGCCTGTCACCTTGTTTGCCTCAGTCGGCTATCTCGATGCCGATTACAAGGAGTTCAACGACGGTCGCCGCGCGCCTGCGTTCAGCTGCAACCCCACCGGCGCGGCAATCACGTGCCGTCCAGCTTTCGCTCCCCCGCTTACCTTGCGCGTCGGCGGTGAATACCGCATCCCCGTGGGCGCAGCCTCGCTCAGCCTTGGCGGTGATGCGCGCTTTGTCGACAAGCACTTCCTCTCGGTCGATAATCGCGCAGGCCTGACCGAAGATGGCTACTGGATGGGCAACCTCTATGCTCAGGTAGATTTCGACACGTTCTACTTGCGCGGCGCGGTAAAGAACGTGGGCAACGCGCTGTACAAGACCGATGGGCAGGAATTCAGCTCGGTCGGCAATATCCAGACCGTCTATTACGGCGATCCGCGCACGTGGAACGTCACGCTGGGCGTACGCTTCTAAGCTAACGGATTAACGGACGAAACGGGCGTCTCTCACCCTCCCAAACGCTCGCTTCGCAATGGAAAGCCCCGGTCCACAAGGCCGGGGCTTTCTGCTGTTCAGCCGCGCTTGGGCCACCACGGCACGAAGCCCGACGTGCGGCGCACATATTCGGCATAGCCGGGCCGCCGCGCCGCCATGTCCTTTTCCAACAGCGGCTTGCCCGACCAGCGGGTGAGGGTGAACGTCAGGAACACCGGCCCGATGACGCTGACGAGTGCGACCCACCATCCGGCCTCTGCCGCTGCCAGCCAGATGCCCCACCACACGCACGCATCGCCGAAATAATTGGGGTGCCGCGTATAGCGCCACAGCCCGGAATCCAACACGCGGCCCTTGTTGGCCGGATCGGCGCGGAAGCGGTGCAGTTGGGCATCACCAATCGCCTCAAAAGTGATCCCGATCAGCCACAAAACTGCACCAAACTGCGCCAAAATGCCCACGGACGCCACCTCACCGTTCGCCAAAATACCCAATTGCGCGGGCAGGCAGGTGATGAACAGCAGCACGGATTGCGGTGCGAACACAAACATCAGCGCCGCCGAACCATACCGACCCTCGGCCCGCGCCTTGCCTAACATCTTGGCATAGCGCGGATCTTCACCATGCCTGCGCCACCGTGTAAACAGATGCCACGCCAACCGCGCCGCCCAGATCATGGCCATGGCAGCGATCAAGTAGGCTCTTTTTCCAGCCTCACCAGATACTTGCGCCAATGATGCCAGTGCCAGTACGCCCATGCCGCCGCCCCACACGGCGTCGATAAAGCTGACATCGCCGATCCGCACCGCGATCCGCCACAGTACAGCCATGCTCAGCAACAGCACTGCAGCATTGATCAGCAGCGCATCAATCATGCGTAACCTCTGCCAGATTGCTCATCCCGCGCGACGGATGCTTGGGTGTGACTGTGCGGTACAGTTCGAAAATCTTCGCCATATCAGCATCATAGTCACCCGTTGGCCAGATCGCAGGGCCAAGCCCGCCGGTCTTGGTGCCGTAATCCATCATGCCCACCACCAAAGGCACACCCGCCTTCATGGCGATGTGATAAAACCCCGTGCGCCATTGCCCCACTTTGCCGCGCGTGCCTTCAGGCGCAATGGTCAGCATGAAGCGGTCGCGCCGCGCAAATTCTGCCGCCATCGCATCGACCACGTTCTGGCGCGATGATCGCACGACCGGCACCCCGCCCATATCGCGCATGAACCGCCCCATCGGCCAGCGGAACAAGCTGTCTTTTGCCATGAAATGCGGCTTGATTCCAATGTCTTGGGTCAAGCCGATGAAGTAGAGGAAGTCCCAGTTCGAGGTATGGGGCGCGGCAATGATCACGCAGCGTCCATCCGCAGGCGGCGCGCCATGCGCCTTCCACCCGCGCATCCGATACAGTGTGACCAGCGCCTTGCGCACCAGTTGCGATAGCAGGCTTGGCCTGCGGTCTTCGATAAATCCTGACATGCCCGTCTCCCCGGCGCAGAGTACTCAAGGGGCAGGGGATTGTCGAAATGTTCGTTAGGGTCAGGCAACCTCGCTCTCATCGGGGCTTGCCATGCCCGCGTTGAGGCATATGGACAGAGCCGCACAAGACAGGATTACCGGCATGGCCATTTTCACCAAAAACCCGAAGTTTGACTGGATTTTCCGGTGCGGCCTGAAAGGTTTGTGCCCACGCTGCGCCAAGGCTTCCATGTTCAACGGCTGGCTGAAACTGCGGAAAACCTGTCCAGAATGTGGGCTGAATTATGATTTCGCCAATGCCGATGATGGCCCTGCGTTCTTCGCGCTGTGCATCACCGCGTTTCCGCTGACGTTCCTCGCAGTCTGGCTCGAAGTCGCCTATTCACCGCCGTGGTGGGTTCACGTGATTACGTCGATCCCCATCGTTGGCTTCGGCTGCCTCGCCACCTTGCGCCCGTTCAAGGGCTGGCTGGTCGCCTCGCAATACGTGAACAATGCGATTGAAGCTGGCACGGAGAGTTTGTGGGCCAAGCTTAATGCCAAGGACGAGGATAGCAGGTCCTGACCCTAGCTTGGGCCTCCCGTCCCACACACTACGCGCACCCCACTTCGTCGCCCCGGACTTGATCGGGGGTCCCGCTTCCTTCCTATATTTCGCGCAGAGATCGCAAAGAGCGCAGAGAAGTTGTGCGGGCTGAAGAGCGGCTTGCTATTTTGCCATCTTGTTCGAAATTCGAGAAGGTTCAATGGAAACAGCGTCAAACGCTCACCCATCGCGGCGTTGCGTTTTTGCGCGAGACCCCCCTTTTTCTCTGCGCACTTTGCGATCTCTGCGCGAAACAACTTCTGCACTGCGCTCTGCAAAGAAAGGCCTAAGCCCGGATCAAGTCCGGGCCGACGAAAAATGGGGAAGGCAGGATTTGGAGTACAGGCGACGGGTTCTGAATGTCGGAAATGCGGTAGGTTGCGGACCTAGTCAGTTGCCCGAGATTTTGTCCAAGCCCAGACCAATGCCAAATTGAAAATCAGGAAGATGATTATTCGCGCAGGCCAGCCTTCGCCGGAATAGTATGCGAGCGCCGCCCAGATGATTTCTACCGGGAGAAGATACCAAAGTGAGGGGTTTCATGCTGGTATCATGATGGCTGTCCTAGACGACCATAACAGGGTCGCGTCCAGAAAGGCAGCCTTAGGATAAAACACTCGTTTAGCCGCCGCACGTTTGATAAGGCATATTGCCCCCGCGCCTCACCCCTTGCGATAATCCACCACAATTTCCCCACACTCCGCCAGTTCCGCCTCGTGCCCCACTTCGCGCCACGCTTCGGCCAAGGCCTCGGCCTCCCACTGCTGCATGGCCGGGTGTGCCAAGATGGCATCGACCCACGCCTGCCCAAGCCCGACGTCCAGCCCATAAGTGCGGATGCGGAAGGCCACTGGCGCGAAGAAGGCATCGAGCGCGGTGAAGGTGGGGCCTGCCAGCCATGGCCCGCCAAAGCGGCCTAAGCCCTCTTCAAAAATCTCGCGCACACGGCCCACGTCGCGCAGCAAGGCCGCGCTCATCGGGCGGGGCTTTACCCGCACGCCCACGTTCATCGTGCAGTCGTTGCGCAGCGCCGAAAAGCCGCCGTGCATTTCGGCGACGGCGCAGATGGCAAAGGCGCGGGCGGCTTCGTCTTGCGGCCAGACGCCTTGATGCCGTTCTGCCAGATAGAGCGCGATGCCCAACGAATCCCACACCGTCCGCGCGCCATCGATCAGCACCGGGACTTGGCCGGTGGGCGAAAAGGCGCGGAATTCATCGTAATTGGCAGGTTTGGTGAACGGTTCGATCCGGTCGTCAAACGCGATGCCGAGCGCCTTCATCAGCACCCATGGGCGCAGCGACCAGCTTGAATAGTTCCGGTTGGCAGTGATCAGTGTGTAGGTCATGGGGCGCAAACCTAACGCCCCATGACCATTTCACAAGCTGCAGATCACTTCGCCAGTTCAGCCTCAACCGCGGCCAGTAGCGCCGGATCTTCAGGCGACACGCCCGGCGCAAACCGCGCGGCCACGGTGCCATCACGGCCAATCAGGAACTTCTCGAAGTTCCACAGCACTTCGGGATCCTGCGTCGGAGTCATGCCATAGCCTTTCAGCTTTTCGCGGAACTCTTCGGCTGGTCCTTGCTTGGCCGGCAGTGCTTCGATCAGCGCGGCGTAAAGCGGCTGCTTGGAAGCGCCAGTGACATCGCCCTTGGCAAACAGCGGGAATGACACGCCATAATTGAGCTTGCAGAACTCGGCGATTTCTTCGTGCGTTCCGGGTTCTTGCGCGCCAAAGTCGTTGGCGGGAAAGCCCAGCACTTCAAGGCCGCTGTCGGCCTTGGCCTTATACAGCGCCTCAAGCCCTTCGTACTGCGGGGTCAATCCGCACTTTGACGCCACATTGACAACCAGCAATACTTTGCCTGCATGGTTGCCCAACGTGTCGGGGGTGCCATCAAGGCGATTAAGCGGAATGGACGCAAGTTCACTAGCCATGGTGGTGGGATCCTTTAATCAATCGACGTAATGCGCGGTTGTTTTTGCTCGGACGTCTGCTGCTGTCACACCCGGTGCCATTTCCAGTAGCCGGAAGGGCGAAGCATGGTCAGGCCGCGCAAAAACCGCAAGGTCAGTCACGATCATGTCAACCACGCCGACACCGGTCAACGGTAGGGTGCAGGTGGGGATGAACTTTGGCGAGCCATCCTTCGCCACGTGTTCCATCACGACGATGATCTTCTTAACGCCCGCGACCAGATCCATCGCGCCGCCCATGCCCTTGATCATTTTGCCAGGCACCATCCAGTTGGCGATGTCGCCGTTCTCGGCCACTTCCATCGCGCCCAGAACGGTAAGATCAATCTTGCCGCCACGGATCATGGCAAAGCTTGTGGCGCTGTCGAAATAGGCGGTCTGCGGCAACTCGCTGATGGTTTGCTTGCCCGCGTTGATCAGATCGGCGTCTTCTTCGCCCGCATAAGGAAACGGCCCGATGCCGAGCATGCCGTTTTCGGATTGCAGCGTCACTGTCATGCCTTCAGGTACGTGATTGGCGACCAGCGTCGGAATGCCGATGCCGAGATTGACGTAATAGCCGTCCTGCAATTCCTGCGCGGCGCGCGCGGCCATTTGATCGCGGCTCCAACCTGCTTTCAGTCCGTCATGCGTGGTCATCGTTGTGGCCTTTCTTAAAGTTTTTCAGCGGATGGGCGGCGGCACCAGAAACCATCCGGCCCCGATGTGCTGTTCCAGAGCCAGCGCAACCGGCCCATCCGGATTGCGCAGATAATCAAACACTTCGTCAAAATCGCTACGGCGATCTCCCGCCACCGCCAGCACGCACCAATCCTCGCTTGCCCGGTTGAGGATTTGCTGCTTGCGCGTTTCATCCGTGCGCAGCAACAACGCCTGATCAAGGCCCAGAGGATCAAGCCCGCTTGCCTTGATAATTGTCAGCAACTGGCTTTGCGCGCTTTGCGGCCGGCTGGCGAGCCAGACCACGGCAAGACCGCGGCCGCGGATCGTGCGCAGATGTTCTGCCAAACCAGGTTCGGGTGTGGGTGCATCGTCAAGGTCGAATGGGTCGCTACCGCGATCAAGGTCGATGATCAGAGCGGCTCTCTGGTCAGCACACGCCGCCATGCGCGGAACCCTGGCCAGACTGCGCTGGTCTATCAATGCAGAATTGCGTCCGGGCAGCGCCTTGCCATCGCCAATCTGAGCCAGCAGATAGGCGGTCATCGCAGCATAGCCAGCGTCGTCACGGGCCAACCGCTCCGTCGGCTGCACACCTTCTGGATTTGCGGCGCGCAGCTCGTCCATCACACCGGCAGCTACCTCCATCACCGGGGCAGCCGTTGGTTCAGGTGTAATCTGAGGCGGGGCTTCGCTTATTGCCGCAACCGGCTGTGTTGTGGATGCGGCGCGCGTGATCGCAGCACGGCTCGCCGCCGCGCAGCCGCCAAGCTGCGGGGCGAACAGAGCCAGCACTACCATCAGCGGCAGCGCCCGCATGATCAAGCAGCCTCACGCTCACGCACTGTGCGGAACTCGATCTTCTTGTCATAGGGCGCGCCAACCACAATCCGCTGCACATAAACGCCGGGCAGATGGATGCTGTCAGGATCAAGGCTGCCCACGGGCACGATTTCTTCAACCTCGACCACGCAGACCTTGCCGCATGTGGCGGCAGGCACGTTGAAATTGCGCGCAGTCTTGCGGAACACGATGTTCCCGGTCTCGTCCGCCTTCCATGCTTTCACCAGCGAAAGATCGGCAAAAATGCCCTGCTCAAGCAGGAACTCCTGACCATTGAACACTTTGGTTTCTTTACCTTCTGCCACCAGCGTGCCCACGCCGGTCTTGGTATAGAACCCCGGAATGCCTGCACCGCCCGCGCGCATACGCTCAGCCAGTGTGCCCTGCGGCGAGAATTCCACTTCCAGTTCGCCCGAAAGGTACTGGCGTTCGAATTCCTTGTTCTCGCCCACATAAGAAGCGATCATCTTTCGCACCTGGCGCGTGCGCAGCAGCTTGCCAATACCTTCGTTATCGATACCGGCATTGTTGCTGGCAAAAGTCAGGCCCTTCACGCCACTATCGCGCACCGCATCCAGCAGCCGTTCGGGAATGCCGCACAAGCCGAACCCACCACTCGCAATCAGCAAATCATCGCGCAACAAACCGTCAAGCGCCGCTGCGGCATCGGCATAAAGCTTTTTGGACATCGGGAATCTCTCCTGCGTTCTTTGGGCTGGGTTAGCATGGACGACGGATTGAAAAGAGCGATTGTTTTTTATCTGAATCGATAACAGATGCTGATGGAATGAAGCGCATCGCCATATACCACCTCGAAACCCTGCTCTGGATCGCGCGTCTTGGCACGTTTCGCGCGGCCGCAGAACGCCTCAACACAACCCAGCCTGCCATATCGGCCCGCGTTCGAGAAATCGAGGAGCAATTGGGTATTGCTCTTTTTCGCCGCGACGGGCGCAATATGGTGCTCACCGCGCGCGGACGGCGGTTGGTCAAGGAATGCGAGCCGTTATGGGCAGGCTTTGAAGCGGCATTGCTCACGGCATCGGGCTTTGAAGGCGCAACCGGCACCGTGCGCATCGGTAGCGGAGAGATTGCTGCCGCATCCTGCCTTCCGGCTTATGTGCAAGAAGTGGAGCGCGATCTGCCGGGCGTCACGCTTGAAATCGAACTCGATCTCACCGCGCGCATGCTTCAGCAATTGTTGGGCGGCATGATTGACATGGCGTTCCTTGCAGGCCCCGTTGCCAGCCCCGGCATCCGCACGGCAGAGATTGGCGCGCTGGGCCTGGTGTGGGTAGCGGGGAAAGAGACGGCCCGGGCAGGGGGCTTTGCGCAAAACCTGCCTGTGTGGTCGCTCCCCAGCCATTCACCCCTGCATGGGGTAACGCTCGAATCGCTGGCGCAAGGCGAAATCACACCGCGTTCTATTAGCACGTGCAACAATGTGCGAACTTTGACCGAGATTGTCAGCGGCGGCGGCGGCGCAGCCGTATTGCCGGAAACGATGGTCCGATCACTGCTGGCATCGGGCGCGCTGGTTGAAGTCTTGCCGCGTCCAATGCGCAAAATTCAATTCGAAGCCGCGATCCGCAGCACCGAAAGCGATCCCGTGGTGCTCGAATTGTTTCGTCGAGCGGCCTTGCTACGGATCGATTGCTGAATGCCAATCCTCAGGCATTCACATCCGCATAGTGGGCGGGAGGCTGAATGATGTCCATCCGCTCAGCCAGAAGCGGGCGGAAGCTTGGACGGCTTTTGAATACCGAATACCAGCCGCGCGCCTGTTCGTGGTTCGACCAGTCGATGCCGCCAAGGTAATCGGCAACCGAGATTTGCGCTGCTGCTGCAAGATCGGCAAGGCTCATCGTCGATCCCGCCAGCCAAGGCCGATTGTCGATCAGAAAGTCGATGTAATACAAATGCTCGTCGGCCAGACGGATGGCATCACGCAAGCGTTTGCTGTCAGGGGGAGAGCGATAGATGAGGCGTTTTTTCATCCGCTCGTCCAGAAACGGCCCGGTGACATCGGCATAAAAGCTTTCGTCAAACAGCGCCACGAGGCGACGAATTTCCGCCCGATTGGCCGCCGTGCCATTGATCATCGGCGTCTTGTCGACAGTTTCTTCGAAGTATTCGCAAATCGCCCGGCTATCGGCCAGACTGATGCCGCGCTCAGGATTCTGGATTGCAGGCGTGCGATAGGCCGGGCTGATATTACCAAACCCCTCGCGCCGCTCCCACGGGTTTTCGCGCACCAGATCATAAGCCACGCCCTTCTCGCTCAAGAGCAGGCGCACCTTGCGGCTGAACGGGCACAGGGGGAATTGATAAAGCTGCCACATAATGACGTGTCATTGCGCGGTGACGCCGGGGAAGTCTAGCAGTTGCAGCACATTTCTAGTCGGGAAAATTCCGGGGCGCTGATGCCTCGGATAAAATTGGTGGTTTAGCGAACAAGTTGCAAGCCGCCTTCGATCAGGCTGAATTGGTGTTGCACTGCAAAGGATTCGCCGTTTGCATGGATCGTGACAATCGGTTCACCTTGGGCATCGACCCAATCGAACAGGCGCGATTTGGCCTGGGCGCGCAAGGTCGATCCGACTTGCGCAGCGATACGTACGTTGAAATCTTTTGCGCTTGAAAGGCGAAGCAGATCGTCGAGTTCCTCTTCGCGCAACGCCGCTGCATCTTGCCCTTGCGGATAGCATCGCGCCTTGTGCTGGCGGCGCAAAGATGTCCTGCCGACATAAGCTTCAAAGTTCCGATTACGAAGCATTGTGGCGATGGCGGCGGTTTCGGCATATACGGCGTCTGCCACATCGGCAGGCGATGCGGCCCTTGCATTGGCCCAAAGCGCGACGGGTGAACCAGCGCGTGGCTGGAAAGTTACGCGCAAGACCGCAGGCAGCATCACCGCGCCTGTCTGAGTGCGCGCATCCCACAGATCGCGCGCGAAAACATGCGTCGTGATGCGCAACTCCTCGCCGCTGATCGAAACTTCGTCGCCTTCGAGCTGCAACTTGGCGCTGGCCGTTGCTGGAGGCTCGCCTGGCATGACCGTTGCTGGGCCGTACAAGCTGGCTTTTGAAGTCCCAATCCGCAGTTCCGCAACATTAGTGGCGGCATCAAGGTCGCCGTGGATCGGTATTGATTCAAGCGCGGTTGCCCCCGGCGGAAGGTTGCCAAACGCAATATCGTTGACGCTGATCTCGCCAGCCAGCGCATCGCCGCACGTGATGCCAAGCCCGTAAATCACTGGCCCGGTGAAGGGGTCGGGATTCAGCTCCAAAACTCGGTTTCCTTTAGGATCGTTGACGGCTTGGCGAGTTCGATGGGTTTGATATCCTGACGGGGTGGCTTCTTGTCGCTGTTGTAAAAGAATCCACTAAACTTAAGACCTTCCCACTCAACGCTGGCTTTCAATGAAGGCGGTGCCCTGAAACTGAACGCCAGTTTGGCCTTGGCTTCGAAATTGGCTTCAAGGACGACCGAAATGGACTGGCGGTAACCCAGAACCCTTACGCTACCGGTCCCTTCGAGTTTCGGCTCGATTGTGAATTCCGGCACGACTTCCAGCGCGGCGTTGGCCTGATTGAATGTCGTCAGGTTGGTTGCTGAAAGTGTAATCTTGGGAGTAACTTTTAAAGTTGCCGTGATCGTACCTTCGATCAGTGCCTTCACACCTGCAGGCAACCATCCCTGATCGAAATCTATACCGGCCCAAAGACCGATCGAACCGGTCAGGATATTCAGGGTTCCGCTCGCCGAAATGAAGCGTTCCACGTAGTAGACGCGGTTTTCCTCCTTATAGGCAGCCGGCCAGCGATAGCCCCAATCAAGGCTTAAATCACCGTAGAGAAGCTTGTAGTCGGCATTGACACCAGCGCCCACCCGACATGCTTTGAGCACGTCTTTTATGGCTTCGACGATATCTTCGATCTTGTAGAGCCCTTCGACCAGGGCACCGGGCTCGAACTTGGAAGTCTCGCCGCCAGCTTCCACTTCAAGCGAAAACTTTTCGCTTACCTTATATTGGTTTTGGTCAGTTAGCTCGGATGTCAAAGCGTTGGTAGCACCGTTCAACCTGTCGCTCTGGGTGACCGAATATACGCTTGAGCCGATATCTTGCGAAAGAGTCCGTGAAACCGAATAACTGGTCGATGTGAGTGTTTCGTTGCTGCTGTCGGTACTGCCGTCTGCAAATTTCGCTTCTTTGGAAGTGGCCACGTAGTTCGTGCCCAAGGTGGTGGATTGCGACGTTCCCGCTACCTTGCCGAAGTCCCGCGTCAATGTGGTGGTGACAGATCGAAAAGGCGCGCGCCTTGCCACATTGGCAGCGGCATTCTTGTCCTTTTTGAAAGCTCCACCGCTTGAATAGTCCGACCGGATATCCTTGACTTTGAATGACCATTTCTCGTGCGGCATGACCACAAGCCGCATCGCCAGATTGGCCAATGCCGGTTTTGGCGGCACGTTGCATCCCACGTATGCATTTCCACACGCCGATCCGCTGACAGTGATGTGCTTGGTCCGCTCGCCCGCAAACGGCCAGATCGAAAGCCATGACTGCACGCCGCTTCGATCATCGATAAATATCTTTGCTTGTACCGGCGCTCCGCCATCAGCCAGCGCGTTGTCCCCGATCCTGGTCCGGGGGTGAGCAGGCGAAAAGCTGACATGGCGGGATGAACAAAACGCTTGCGCCGTTGCCGCCAGATCCTTCTTGCCCGCGCCCAGATAGCAGTTGGCCAGAGTCTCGATCACTAGTTCGTGGCTGCGCAGGTCGCTTTTATAAGCGTCATAGACCGTGGCTGTGACCTGTTCATAGCGCCGCTGGTAGGTTGCTTTGAAAGCATGGGAACGGGTGCCATCCGACAATTCCAGCAAAAGCTCCTTGAGAACGCAGTCTTCGTAGTGAACGCTTTGCACAACCGGAGCCGGGGCTGGAATTTGGGCCTGAGTCTGGACCGGTGCGCTGCTGCTTGCATTTGGCATGGGGCAGGCGGCGACCACCTTTTCCGGCTCGCGGACGTTACTGATAACCCAGTCTTTTGCGCGCTTGGCTGCTTCTTCTAGTGCGCTGAACATGCCCATCGCATCAAGCCCCTGCCAAGCGGTGGCCACGCTCGGCCAGCCAGCCTTCGAGCCACATAAGTTTATTGGGCGCGGTAACATCGCGAAGCGTCAACGCTTCGGCCACTTGGTGATGGTCGCGGATGTCGCGCCAGTGCCCACCGGGCAGGATCATCAGAAGGGCATAGAGCGCGAAATCGGTTTCCACGCTCATCCCTGTGGAGCGGCCGTCTTCAATGATGGCACGCAGATCATTTTGCCGATGATCAAGAGGTTGGCTGGTCCAGGAAGGCAATTCTGTACAAAGCCAATCGAAGACTTTCTGCTCAAGATCCTTAAAATGACCCGATTGCATAGCAGAAACAATCGACGGCGAAATCTCTATCATCGGCGTGTTCTCATGGCCATGCGCCAATACGATTCTATCGGCCCTGCATCTTCTGTTGAATAGCTCACGAGAGTAATGCCGCACAACATGCAAATATGTGCGGGCCATCACACCACAAAAATGTGCATTAGTAGTGGAAGGTGATGACAACTGGCGTTTCGCCGATTGCCTTTTGTGTAGTGCTTCAAGATTTAGATATTTATCAAATAAGAATTATTGGGGGTCAGGGCCATATGGGTCTGCTTATCCAGACAGCCGCATCCGGTCGCGCAGCACGTCTATCGCGATACGTTCGATCTCGTCGGCAGGGCGCTCTGCCACCAGCAGGGCGCCGAGCGAGCGTTGTTTTTGCGCGATAAGGTCTATCGCTTGTAACTTGTCCATGTGCCGCATGGCGATGTCCATGTCTTCGCACAGCGAGGCGCCAAGGGCTTCGACCTCTTCGGCCAGCTCTTCAAGCACTATGGCAATCTGGCGGTGCGTTGCTTGCGCCATCGGGCGTCTCCCTTCTGGCCGTTCAGGCGGCTTCGGCGACTTCAGCCCCGTCGGACAATGCAGCAAGGTTCAGCACCATCACCATGCTGTCTTCAATTGCAGCAAGGCCTTCAAGGAACGGTACGACCGTATCGCCAGCCGATGTGGGAGGCGGTGGTTGCAGCGCGTCGCTGGGAAGGGTAACGATATCGCTAACGGAATCCACGATCCAGCCGCTGATCTGTGCGCCTTGCTGGGTCACGATGATGGCGTGGCGCGGGGTGGCTTCGGTTGCACGCCAGCCAAGCCGGGCCGCAAGATCGATCACCGGCAGAACCGTGCCGCGAAGGTTTACAACGCCTGCAACGTAGCTTGGCACGCGCGGCAGCCGTGTGGTGGGCGACCATGCGCGGATTTCGCGGATCGCCATGATGTCGAGACCGAACACCTGGCCCTCGACTTCGAACGTGATGAGTTCGCGCAACATGCTGGAAGCTCCTGAAAGACGTGACATCAGTGGGAAACCCGGCGAACAGCCGCCACCAGTTTCTCAGGATCGAAAGGCTTGACGATCCAGCCAGTGGCTCCGGCTGCGCGGGCGCGGGCTTTCTTTTCCTCTGAACTTTCGGTGGTCAGCACGAGGATTGGGCGGTCGCGATGGCGGCTGCCTTCGCGCAAACGCTCGATCAGGCCAAAACCATCGAGGCGCGGCATGTTGATGTCGGTGATGACGACATCAACCTCGTTCATCGCCAGCCAGTCGAGCGCGGCAATGCCGTCTTCTGCCTGAGAGACGTCGAAGCCTTGCCCGGCAAGGGCGTGGTTGAGGAGGGCCCGCATTGACGGGCTGTCGTCTACTGTAAGGACTCTGGTGGATTTGCTCATAGGGGAACTCACTTTTCCGATCAGAACAGTTCGACGTCGCCGCGGGTGACGACAGGACTTGCGGTGGGCTTAACAGGTGGCGCGAACCGGTCTTCCACCGTGCGGAGGCGGACCTGGCCCGATGCCGGGCGGAAATCAACGCGGCGGGCTTGCGTGCCGCCGAGATCTTCACGCAGCAGCATGATGCCTTCGCGCCGGAGGAATTCGCGTGCGAAATCGGCGTTCATCGAGCCGATTTTCATCATGTTACGATTAACATTGGCCCCGCCATAAAGGTGTGCCCGCAAGTTGAATTTGCGTGCGCCCTTCGAGAGCATTTCGTTGACCAGCAATTCCATCAGATAGACGCCGTAATGTTCGTCGATCTTGGCGCCCGGCGTGTTGGCAGGTGGTTCGGACAGGAGGAAGTGATTCATCCCGCCGATATGCGTCTCAGGGTCGTAAAGGCACGTGGCCACGCACGATCCGAGCACGGTCGAATATTCGATCACCGAGCTGGCACTGGCGAGCGCCTGCCCTTGCATGACCGTCACCCGTTCAATCGGCGGTGCTGTGGATATCGCTTGCTGATAGCTCATGTCAGGCAGCCTTGTTGAACAAGTGGCGCGCGATTGAGCCGAGCGGGGCAACAACATTGGCCGCGCCCAGATTGATCGCTGCACGCGGCATGCCAAACACGGTGCAAGTGGCCTCGTCTTGTGCAATGGTGTGCGCGCCCTTGCGGGCCATCGCCAACAATCCTTGCGCGCCGTCTGCACCCATGCCGGTCAGCAGGATGCCAACTGCGCGCGCGCCAACCACTTCGGCAACTGACGCAAACAAGACGTCAACGCTAGGCTGGTGGCCCGATACAGGATCGCCGGGGCGAAGCTTGCAATGGAATGTACTCGATCCGCCTATCGACAAGTGGCGGTCGTCGCCCGGTGCTAGATAGACGTGGCCTTGCTTCAATGGCAGGTCAGGTTCTGCGATCATGATTTTTGGCGGGCACGACTGGTCGAGCGTGCGCGCAACCGCTGGCGCAAACCGCGCGTTGATGTGCTGCACGATCACGGTCGGCGGGCAATCGGCGGGGAAGCTGCCTAGCACGGTCTGCAATGCTTCAACGCCACCGGTCGATGAACCAATCGCAATCAGGGCAGGGCGCTCCATCAGTGATCCGCGCGCTTCCTGCGCCACCTTGCGCACGGCTGGCGCGCGTGTGGTGAATTGAACCTTCGATGCCTCGCGGATCATCTGCGCCAGACGACCTGCATCTTCAAGGCCAACCCCGCCGCCAGATTTGGCATAGCAATCGACCGCACCCAGCGCGAGCGCGCGGGCTGACATTTCATTGCCTTCCTGCGTCGATCCGGAAACGATAATCACTGGCGTGGGCCGCAGTTCCATGATCTTGGCCAGGAAATCGAGGCCGTTCATGCCGGGCATTTCAATGTCGAGCGTAACCACGTCCGGGTCGAGCTCGCGGATCATCTGGCGGCCTTCTGCGGCATTGGCGGCTGCGGCCACCACTTCGATGTCAGGCTCTTTGCTGAGCCGGTTCATCAAAATGGCGCGCATGGTGGGCGAATCCTCGACGATGACGACGCGAATGCTCATGCTGACCTCTTGCGATAAATGGTGGGGCCTTGGGTCGAGAGATGCTCCATCGCCGGACCAGTCACGCGCTCGGAATGGCCAATGTACAGCCAACCGCCGGGCACGAGTTTTTCTGCAAAGCGCGCAACAAGGCGCTCTTTCGTAGGATTGTCGAAATAGATCATGACGTTGCGGCAGAAGATGACATCAAACTGCCCCTTCATTGGCCAGTCGCCCAACAGGTTCAGCGTACGGAACCGTGCAAGTTGCTGCACTTCGGGCGCAATGGTTGTGTCCTCGCCCGCGCTTTGCGTCCAATTGCGGCGCAGGGCATCGGGCACGGGCTTCAAGTCTTCGGTGCGATAGGTTGCGGCGCGCGCTTTGGTCAGCGCATGGGTGGCGATGTCGCTTGCCAGCAACCGCACATCCCGCCGGGCAATGTCAGCGCCTTCGGCCTTGTCCTGCCCCAGAAAGGTCATCAGCAAGGACCATGTTTCCTCGCCGCTGGATGAGCCAGCAGACCACAGGCGAACTTTGCCGCCACTGCGCAACCGATCAATAAAACCGGGGCGCACGTCCTTGGCGAAATGTTCAAAGTGGTGGGCTTCGCGGTAGAAGAAGGTGTGATTGGTGGTCAGCGCACAAATCGTCTTCGATCGCTCGGTGGCGTCTTCGCGAATGCGCATCACATAGGCGCCGAACGTCGCGCAACCGCTGTTGCGAACCAGAGGCGCAAGCCGCGAATAGACCAGCATCGCTTTGCCCGCAGGCAGCACGATCCCGGCTTCAGCGTGAGCAATCTCGCTGATCGCACGAAAATCTTTTTCGTCGTAAACACCAGGGCTGACGCCCGGCATCGACGCATCGAGAGCTTCCATCAGGCTCATGCCGCTTCTGCCAATGGGCTGGCGGTGGCTTGTGCTGAAGCAAGGCTGCGCGATACCAGGCTGTCAACATCGACAATCAGCGCGACCCGGCCATCGCCAAGGATTGTGGCCCCGGCTACGCCCTCGACCGAGCGATAATGCGTATCGAGGCTTTTGATCACCACTTGGCGCTGATCGCAGATGGCATCGACAAGCAGGGCGGCACGGCCCGCGCTTTCGGTTTCGACAACGATCAGCACGCCCTCTTGCGGATGCGAAACCGCGCCAATCGCGCCGACCGAGGCACTGAGCGGGATGACCGGAATGAACCGGCCGCGCACGTTGATCATGCAGCGATTTGCGCCAAGGCCTTGCACTTCATGCGGTTCAGGGCGGAGGCTTTCGACCACGTTGGCCAGCGGCACGACCAGTGTCTGATCGCCAACATTCACCACCATGCCATCGGAAATTGCCAGCGTAAGCGGCAACGTGAGCGTGAAGCTTGTGCCCGCACCCGGCTCGGATTCAATCGTGATGCGGCCGCCCAGATCTTTCACATTCTGGCGGACCACGTCCATGCCGACGCCGCGGCCTGAAACATTGGTAACCGTCGCCGCAGTGGAGAAGCCCGGCGCAAAGATGAGCAGGTCGATCTCTTCTTTGGTCATCACCGTGTCGGGCGCAATCAGGCCCTTTTCAACGGCCTTGGCGAACACACGTTCACGATCAATGCCCTTGCCATCATCGCCAATGCGAATGAGGATGCGGCCCGAACGATGCTCGGCCGAAAGCGTTAACGTGCCTTCTGGGGGTTTGCCGGCGGCAATGCGTTCGTCGGCAGGTTCGATGCCATGATCCACGGCATTGCGAATCAAGTGAGTCAGCGGCTCGCCCAACCGTTCGATCACGGTCTTGTCGAGTTCGGTGCTTTCGCCCGATACCTCAAGGCGAACATGCTTGCCGGTGGAGGATGCCAGTTCGCGCAAAATACGCGGTACACGGCTGAACACCGATCCGATCGGCTGGGCGCGGATGGCCATTGCCGATTCTTGAATGTCGCGGGTCAGACCTTCAATCAGCGTCATTTCATCCGTTGCGCTCAAGCCATCGCTGGCCAGTCGCTGCGCCATCATTGCTTGGGCAATGACCAATTCGCCCACAGCGTCGATCAATTTGTCCAGCTTGAACAATTCGATACGGATCGACTGGCCGGGAGCAGGTGGCGCAGGTGGCGCTTGTTGGCCACGGCTCGCTTGCGCGTCATCTGCCGGCATAGCAGGCGTTACCGTTGGCTGATTAAAGGCCGTGGGTTGTTGTGCCGTTGGAGCGGAAGCCAAGCTCGCCGCTGCCGGTGCCGCCAATGGAGTTGGCGCTGGAAAGCGAACGGGCGGCATCTGCGCATCGTCACCGAACGCCAGCGTGCAATCATCGCCAACAAAATCAAAAATGTCGCGAACTGCAGCTTCGCTAACGTCAACCGGGAAGCTGAACACCCAGCCCAGATAGCCGATGCCCGGATCGAACGAATCGAGTTGCGGGATCGATGAAATATCGCAGGTGGTGCAAACGCCGCCCAGCTCTGCCATTTCGCGCAACATCAACAGCGGTTCGCTGCCATTGCGCATCGCGGCGCTGTGTGCCCGAACCCGCATGTCCCAACGCGGCATCACGCTGACGGCTTCAGGCTCGCCAATTTCGCCTGAGATATCGTCCAGCAGCGCGTCGAGGTCGAAGTCGAGATCGAAATCGTCATCGCTGGGTTCAATGGTTTTTGCGATCATCGATTCTGGCACTGATGCCGCAACCGGTTCTGGCGAAGCAGGCATAGCGCCCGCATTCGCGGCCATTGCGGCGGTCAGTTCGGCCTGGAGGGCTGCGTCTTCGGGCGGCTCGGTGCCATCGCGTGCAGCGGTCACATGATCGCTCAAAGTATCAAGCGCGATCAGCATCAAGTCGATCAGCGGCTCGGTGATTGGCACGGTGCCATCACGAACGTCGGACAGCAGCGTTTCGAAAGTATGGGTAAAGGCTTGTAGCGCGGTGTAACCGAATGCGCCTGCGCCACCCTTGATCGAATGGACGCCGCGGAATACCGCGTTAACCGTATCGCTGTCCTGCGTGCCTTCCTTGCAAGCAACCAGACCTTGTTCGGCGGCAGCAGATGATTCTTCGCATTCGGCAAAGAAGATTGCCTGAATTTCCTCGGCGGTCATGCCTCTACCCCTGCAAACAGCTCTTCGGAAAGACCGGCCAGTGCTGCGGTTTCGCGCAAGGCGGTTGAAGCATTGATCACGGCGCCTTCTCCGGTTTGCCGTGCGCTCACCAGCAATTGCAGCATGGCTTGGCCAACTTGCTGGCATTCGCGTGCGTCAATGTGCAGTGGCCCCGAACCGAGCGCCGCGATCATTTCAGGCAACAGGGCTTCGGCAGCGGCGCGGTCGCACCGGGCTGGCAATGAGATCGACGACATCGGACAACTGCCCTCCGCATGGTTGAAACCGGCCTGAAACGAATCCAGAAATCGGCATTTGTTATCCATCAGATAGGCCATGGAGACGAAGGTCGGCTTTCGGAGCAGCTAGGGTGAGATACGTAAGGTCCGGCACATGAATTGCTGTCGGCTTCGCGCGTAGGAGGAGGTTCATAGTCGCGTTAACGCATTCGAATCAGGGATTTTTGTCACAATGCATGAAGCACGAGTTCTGGTCGTCGATGATTCCGCAGCCATGCGGGCATTGTTTTCCGATATTCTTGATCAGGCGAAAAATGTGACCGTTGTCGGCGCTGCCGCCAGTGCTGCCGAGGCGCGCGAACAGATTATCGCTTTGCGCCCCAACGTCGTTACGCTCGACGTTGAAATGCCCGGAATGAGCGGGATCGAGTTCCTTGAAGAAATTATGGGCAGCGCGCCCATGCCGATCGTGATGCTTTCAAGCCTTACGCAGGCGGGAACAGAGACATCGTTGCGCGCGCTTGAGCTCGGCGCTGTCGAATGTTTCCCCAAGCCCTTGAAAGCCACGCCTGAGCAATTCAGCAAGACCGTGGGCAAGCTTGGCAAGATCGTGCTCGCCGCTGCCAACAGCAACGTCAAGACCCGCAGAGGCCCGCGTGAACAAAAGGCCGTTGAAGCCAATTTTGAATGGAACGGCCATATCGTGGCGCTTTCAGCCTCGATGGGCGGGATTGATGCCTTGACGACGATTCTTTCGTACTTCCCGGAAAAGTGCCCGCCAACGGTCATCGCGCTCAATGCCGAACCTGCGGTGGTGGAAACGTTTATCAAGCGCATGGACAGCGATCTGAAGTGCTCGGTTAAAGCGGCCAAGGATGGCACGCCATTAACGGCAGGCACGATTCACATTGCCTTTGATCCGGAACGTCACGTGGTGATCGAACCGGGCAGCCCGGCCAAGTTACGCCTGATTGATCGTGATCCTGTGGATGGGATGCGTCCAGCGGCCAATCTCCTGTTCGGATCGATTGCGCGTGGGGCCGTTCCGGCAACGGCTGCGGTGTTGACGGGCATGGGTGCCGATGGCGCCAAGGGCCTGAAGCTTATGCATGATTCAGGCTGCAAGACGTTTGTGCAAGATCCCGCCACCGCCATGGTGGCTGAAGCGCCTGCCGCCGCAATTGCAATGGGGGCTGCCGAAGGTCAGCTCGGCCTTGACGATCTGGGAACCGCGCTAATCGCGAGCTGCAACAGCGCCTGAGGCTTTGGCATCATAAGTTTCCTGCGCCGTCTGTCCCCCTAACGGTGTGGGAAAACAAAGAGCCCGGAAAACCACTATTTGTGGCTTTCCGGGCTCTTTTTGAATGGCTTTGGTACGATGCCGCCTTAGTGGAATGTTGCAGTCCTCAGGCAGCTATGCTGCGCAGCATGGCCTCGCGGATTTCGGTAAAGTCCTGCCGGATTTCCTTGAGCTTGGCCGCATTGAAGCGGGTCACGCAATCAAGGATCGCACCGCGCGCGGATTGGTACATCTGCACCAGCGCCTGTGCGGTGGGGTTGGCCATGTCAATGCCCATCTGCAACGCTGTAAGGGCGGCAACCGCGCGCGTCAGTGCCGCGCTCTTGGCCGAATTGTCCTGCCGTTCATAAGCGTGCAAAGCGCGACCCACAGACCCGATGACCTGTTCAAGGCACAAGTCCACCAACTGGCGCGAATCTGCGCCAGAGACGCGGGCGTCAAAATCGACGCGGCGATAGGTTTCGGATGGATCGTTGCGGTGATGAAGCATTAGTTGTCGCTCGAATTCCAGGCGTCAATTTGCGCCTTGAGGAAGGAGAGGGTGGACTGCGAACCAGAAACCCGGTTGTCCATCGCGGCAAAGCGTGAGACGAGGCGCTGGCGCATATCTTCCTGCTTTTCGGTGAGGGTTTCGGTCTTGTCGCCGATGGACTTTTGCAAGGCGGTGTAGCGCGTGATCGATCTGCCCAGCGATGATGCTTCATCGCTAGTCGAAGACGCTGCACGCGCAATTTTGTCGATCGTACCATACACGCCGAACACGCCTGTGGTCCACATCGCGCCAGCCGCTTGGGGCTGATCTTTCAGGGTCTTGGCCAGCCGGTCTGTATCCAGAACAAAGGTCCCGGTGCGGTCAATCTTCAGGCCAAGGTCGCCCAGTGTCGATGGCTGACCGGCTGCGGCGTTGGGCATCACTTTGGTCCCTGCCAGCGTGATCAGCGCGGTGCGCAAAGCGCGGGCACCGGGATCGTTGTTCAGATCGCCGGAGTCCTTGTTCATTGCCGTATTCAGCTGCGATGCCACTTCATTCAGCGCATCGACCAGATCGGTCATCGCTGCTGAAATGTTGCCCGAAGGATCGCTGAAATTGATCGTGGCGGGCGAACCAATGTTGGTGCTTGTCAGCTTCAGGTTCACGCCAGACACCGCATCGTTTACAGTGTTGCTCTTGGACGTATAGCCCACACCGTCGATGGAATAGGCCGCATCGCTGGCGGTGGCTTTCAGGCGGCTAAGATCGCCTGCGGGCGTCCAAGCCAGATTGGCAAGGCCTTCCTCGCCAACTGTTTCGGTCGCCTCAAGCACAAATCCGCTGGTCGCGCCTTCTTTGCCTTTAAGCACCAGTTGCGCGCCCGATGTGCCGTTGGCAACATAGGCGCTGACACCTGAATTCGAAGCGTTGATGGCGCTTGCCACATCGGCCAGCGTCGCGCCGCTGGCAATGGTTATGTCGACCGCCGTTTGCGCCGTGTCGGCGGTGAAACTGCTGCCCGAAATCGTGCCAAAACGCAGCGTCAGCGTGCCTGCGCCTACCGTCGATGTTGACGCAGGATAGGCGGGCGTCAGCAGTTTTTGCGAATTGGCAAGGCTGGTCACCTCCAGAGAGTATGACCCGCTCCCGGTGGCTGTGCCTTTGGTCACGCTGGCAACACTGGCGTTCGAAATCGACGGCGTAACTGCAAGGTCGCCCGTGCGGATAAGCGAGCCGATCGAGCTTGAAAGCGTCGTCATCAGCGATTTGAGGTTGGACGCGCTCGAAATCTGCGCGGTCAGCTTTTCGGTTTTGACGGCAAGCTGGTCTTTGCGCGTTGCAAATTGCGCGGCAGCAAGCTGCTCGGCCAATTGCGACGTGTTGATACCGCTACCGGCACCCAGCGACGAGATGATCTGGGCAGTTGCCGAAGACGACGAGGTGGATGAGGTGGTAGGCATACCTTCTAGGACGGTTGCGCAAGGGTTGGGTTAAGCCTTGCCACCAGTTCTGGACGACCTTCTGCGTCGAACCGCATGTGCGTTGGCACATCGATCAATGGCAGCACCGGCGCATCTCCGCGCTTCAGCGACAGTACGAAGGCCAGCACTACGGCAACGGCGGCGTAAAGATCTTCGCGGATCACCTGATTTTCGCGCGTGGTAAAGTAAACCGAACGCGCAAGTGGCGGAATTTCCAGCGTCGGTATGCCCATTTCGGCTGCCAACTGGCGCATCGCCAGTGCCTTTTCGCCGCGGCCCTTGGCCAGCACGACGGGTGCCGGGGCCAGATCGGGATCGTAGGTCATCGCGACCGAGAAGTGGCTCGGATTGGTGATCACAAATTGCGTTTTGAGCATCGCTGCCTGCATTGCACCCATTGCGAACTGGCGCTGCTTTTGGCGGATCGCTGCTTTTTGTTCGGGTGAACCTTCGGATTCCTTGGACTCGTCCTTGACCTCTTGCAGGGTCATGCGAAGGCGGAAAAAGCGGCGCAACCACTGGATTGGAAAATCGATCAGCGCGATGATGATCAGGCCATAGGATAACGCAAAGGCTAGCGAGGTGATCGCATCCCATGCCAGCACAAGCTGCCCGTGGATGTCGCCATGGCCAAAGCTGAGGAGCCTGGTCAACTCGCCCGATGCCCAGACCCAAGCGATTGTCCCCATCAGCGCCAGCTTTGCCAGGCCCTTGCCAAGCTCGATCCAGCCTTGTGCACCGAACATCCGCTTAAGGCCCGACAGCGGGTTGATGCGCGATGCTTTGGGCGCAAGGTTTGACGGTATCCAGCGGCCGTCTGACATGCCGATTTGCGAGAACACGGACGATGCCAGCACCAAACCGCCAAGCAGGAACACCGGCGGCAACGCGACAATCATCGCACCGATCAGCAATTTACGCGGTGCAAAATCTTCAATCGCGGCGCGGTCTATCATCAGCGATGTGCGCAGCGTGTCCTGCATCGCATCAAACACCCAAGGCCCGGCAAACTTCAGCCAGATCGCCCCCACCAACACACCAATCGCCGTCGCCAGATCGCGCGAGCGCAAGACGTCGCCATTTTTGGCCGCGTCCTTTTTGCGTTTTTCAGTAGGGGCAAAGGACTTCTCGCCCGCCGTTTCGGCCATTGCGGAAGGCTCCCTATCGCGTCAGCAGCGCGGCGGCCTGCGCCACCGCTGTTGCCGAAAGGTCGATCATAAAATCGGTCAGCATCGGCGCTGCCACGATCATGGCGGTAAGCCCGGCCAATACGCCCGCTGGCAGGCCGAGTGAGAACAGGTTCAGCGCAGGGGCCGAACGGCTGATAATCCCGGTCGTCACTTGAACCAGCAGCAGGATCAAAGTCACCGGCAGCGCAATCAGCAGTGCAGTGACGAACATCATACTGGCGAATTGCGTAATTGTTTCAAACCGTTCCGGTGCCAGCCATGTCGTGCCCGGTGGGAACGTGGCATAGCTTTCCACCAGCAACGCAATCCAGTTGAGATGCGCGCCAGTGCCAAGGAAAATGACGGTCAGTACGACAGCAAAATACTGGCCAAGTGCGGGTGAACTGGCGCCGCTGACCGGATCAGCCGTGGTCGCCATTGACATACCCATGCCGCCGCCAATGATTTCGGCAGCAAGCGTTGGTGCAGCAAACGTCAATTGCAGAACAAAACCCAACGCCAAACCCAGCAGCACTTCGTTGGCAACACTCAACATTCCGGCCAAGGACAGCAGTGCAGGCGGCGCAGCGACGGGCGTCCATGCGCAAATCATCAGCGCAATCGCGCCGGTTACCACGACGCGCACTTGATAAGGCACTGACGCCATGCCGAACAGCGGCGCTGCCAGCATCGCTGCGCCAATCCGCGTCATAACAAACACGAAGCGCCAAAAATCGGCCTCAAGCGCACCAAAACCGAAGTTAAGCTGGATCACCGTTGGTTCCTCAGCGGCCTGTGAGCGCGATTTGGTCGAAGATTTCCTTGGTGAAGTCGCCAATTAGCCCCAACATTGCGCCGCCAAACAGCACTAGAACCACTGCGGTAATGGCCAGCTTGGGTACAAACGTCAGCGTCTGTTCGTTCACTGAAGTTGCTGCTTGTATCACGCCGATGACAAGGCCGATGGCGAGCGAGGCGATCAGCACAGGGGCTGCGACCAGCGCGGTGATCCACAACATGCGGTCTGCCAGCGAAAGAAGGGATGCGGTGTCTTCCATGGCGGCTATCCAAAGCTCGCGGCAAGGCTGCCCATGAGCAGCGCCCAGCCATCGACCAGCACAAACAGCAGCAGCTTGAATGGCAACGACACGATTGTCGGACTCATCATCATCATGCCCAAACTCATCAGTACGGACGAAACGACAAGGTCGATCACCAGAAACGGCAGGAACAGCATGAACCCGATCTGGAACGCGGTTTTAAGTTCGCTGGTCACAAAGGCGGGAAGCAGGATGGAATAGGGGACATCGGCAGGTGTTGCGAATTTGGGCGCTTTGGCCATGCTCGAAAACATCTGCAGGTCAGTCTCGCGCGTCTGGCGGATCATGAACGTATGGAATTCACGGCCACCGTTGATAAATGCCTGTTCTGCGCCGATCTGGCCTGTGGAATATGGCTGGATCGCATTAGCGTTCACCCGGTCCAGCGTTGGCCCCATGATGAACAGTGAAAGGAACAGCGACAGACCCACCAGCACCTGATTGGGCGGTGATTGTTGCAGGCCCATCGCTTGCCGCAGGATCGAAAGGACGATCAACACGCGGGTAAAGCTGGTCATCATCAGCACCAGCGATGGCAGGATCGTGAGCAGACCCATAACCAGCAGAAGCTGCAACGACAGCGACAGCGATCCGCCGCTTTGCGCGCCAGACATCTGTCCGAACGCACGGTCCAATGCGCCCGATAGCGCCGCTGGTTCAGGCGCAGGAGCCGCAGCAACAGCTGCCATCGCGTGGTGCGGCAACAGCACAAGCACCGTGGTTACGGTGGCAAGAACACGCTTCACTGTGCGGCCTCCGCTTCCACCGTTTCCACCGCTTCCACTTTTGGACGTGCGGGTGCTTCTGCCAGACGGACAATGCCGTTCTTGCCGGCCGAGACGAGGATTTCGCGTCCGTGAAATTCCAGCACTGCCAACCGCAACGTGGGCGATAGCATCTGCGTTTCGACAATCCGCACAGACTTCGGGCCGTTTCCGGCCATGAACTTGCCTTCCATGCGCTTGGCGAACTTCAAGCTTGCCCAGGCAAGTCCGCCGATCAGCGGCAGCAGCACCAGCAGCTTAAGGATGTACCAGAACATTAGGCTGCGTCCCCTTTCGCGGCCCGTTTGGGCGCGGGGGCAGGGGCGGGACCGGCGTCGGGTTCAGTGCCCAGCAGTTCAACGATGCGCAGACCAAAGCGTTCGCCTTGTGCCACCACTTCACCGCGCGCGATCAGCTTGCCGTTGACCATGACGTCGAGCAATTCGTCGGTCATGCGATCCAGCGTGACGATGGACTCTTCGCTTAGCGAAAGCACATCCTTCAGCTTCATCGACGTGCGGCCAAGTTCGACGGTCAGGCGGACATCAACATCTTTCAGGAAGTCAAAACCGCGGGGTTGGAAGGTCATTGGGTCGGGCCTCTTTTGGAGTAATTCAGGAAAGCTGGCTGATTTGGATGGCAACGCGATCATCAAGCGCGCCGATTGAACCGTGTGCGCAAGGCTTGCCGCCGACGATCAGCGGCACGCTGCGCGCAATCGGAACGGACAGGATCTGGCCGACTTCAAGCGTCGAAATGATCGCGAGCGGCAATTGCATGTCCACCAGCACAGCGGTGACTTCGATGGGCAATTCGGAAAAGGGCGCTTGGGTGGGCAGGCTGGGGCCACGCGCAGGCCGCGCGGGTCGCGTGGTGGTCTCGCCGTGGGCAAACACTTGCGCCAATGTCTCGATCGGAAAGGCCAGCGATATGCCCCAAGGCATCCGCCCTTGTTCGACCACGTTGAAGGTCAACCCGGCTACCTGCGTGGAATTCGGCATCGCCTGAAGGTTGGCATGGGCCGCTTCGCGCCGCACGGCGCGGATGGCGCCGCCAGTCGATCCGCCCAGCGCCAGGGCGAGGCACGTGGCGATGATCTGTTCCACCCGGCCAATCAGCAATTCGGCAGAAAGCGGGAATTCCTTGGGCAGCGACGATGGCGTATCGCCGGGACCGCCGAATGCGCGATCCAGCAGGCGCAGTACGTTCTCGCCCTCAATCGTCGCCATGAATGGCGCAGTTCCGATGTTGAACAGGCTGTTGGCCGCAAGGCGCGGGATTTCTGAACAGAAGTCGGCAAAGTCGGTTTGCATCGGCTTCATCGGATTGATCTGTGGCTCCGCCCCGCCGAGCAATGGGGTCAGCGCGCCGCGCAACGTGCGGGCCATGCGCTCGCTCATCCGCGCCAGCGCAGGCACCAGATCACCCACGCTGGGGCCGGGACGCAGCAGGATGGGATCGTGCTGGGCCAGGGCACGTTCGGCAATGAAGGCGCGCTCAGGTTTCATTTCAGGGTGGTAGCTTTCACGCTTACTGGACGATGAAGGACTTGAAGTGGACTGCATCGACCCCGCCGAAACCTTCGGTCTCGGTCAGGACTTTGTTGATCGCATCGGTCAGGCGCTTTTGCAGGCGGCCTTTGCCATCGGGAGAATAGACTTCGCCCTCAGGCGTATCTGCAATCGCGATCAGCACGGCTGAACGGATCGCCAGTTCGTGCTTCTTCATCCACAAGATCACACGATAATCGCGCCGGGTTGACGCTGCGATATTGACTTGCAGCAACCCTTCGGAATCCTTGAGATTGGACGTGAAGTCTTCGGGGAAGTTGTAATAGACAGTGCGGAATTCACTGCCGCCTTCGCCATCAACATCGGCCCCGCCGCCTTCACCCTCGCCTTCCTTTGCGACAGGCGCGAACGGATCGACCTCGCCTTTGCGGATCAGCTTGGGGTTCTTGTCTTCCTTGACTTCAGCATGGCCACCGCCGCCGCCTATAACGCCAGCTGCGACAAGGCCGAACATGCCGCCACCGCCCACTGCCAGAAGGCCCACCGGCAACATGATCTTCATCATCATGCCGCCGCCCTTCTTCTTTTTGGGCTTTTCTTCTTTTTCCTTGTCGCTCATGCGGGTTCTCTCAAGGTTTGAATGTCAGAATATCAGGCGAAGATGCCGTCGGACGAGCCAGGCTCATCCTTGCGGCGAAGCGTATCACGCAGCTGGGCTTCGGGGCGGTCTGGCGTGCCCGGACGCTGGCCTTGCGATTGGCGATTGGCATCGCCCTGCGCGCTGCCACCGCTGTTTGCTTGCTGTGATTGGCCGCGCGGTGTGTCAGACGACGTTGCCGTCGATGCCGCTTCGTTCGATGCGGCAACCGCGCGGGCAAAGCCGGGGTCTGCGCTGCTCATGGAAACCGACATGCCCGCGTCATCGCGATCAAAGCGCATCGAAACACGCCCGAAATCTGCATGGGCCAGCGAAACGCGGACAGTATTGGGCGAGGCGTCTTCACGTGCGCGGTTAAGAGTTTCGACCAGCGTTGCAAAATCGACCCGTTCGGCACGCGGTTCGGCCCGGCTGGCAGGCGCGGCTCCTTGCGCTGGAGCCGCATCAGCGGCACGTAGGTTTGCCGGAGAAGCGATTTCTGGCGCAATTGCTGACAACGATGCGTCACTCGCGGGGCCATCTAACGACGCAAGTGTTGGCGTTTTAATCGGATGGTCGGCTACAGGTTCGCTGGCCGATGCCATCCGGCGCGCTGTCGTTGCCGGGCGCGCCAGCAGACTGCTTGCAACATCTGGGGATGCCGGGGAGACAACCGATGGTGCGTTTGGCAACGTCGGGTCAGTTGGCGGATCAAGTTCGATGATTGCAGCTTGAGCCATTGCAACAACCGCAGCAGTTGCAGGCTGTGTGGCTGGGGCATTGTGTGCTTTTGCGGTTGCCACCTGCTCAAGTGCCAGTTGGCCGGGCACCTGTACAGTTTCAGCCGCTGGCGTTGACGGACTGGACAGGGCCGGGTCGCTTGGCAAGCGGCCCAAACGATCAGGCGCTGCGAAAATTGAAGCAATCACGGCAGGGTCTGCCATGAATTCCAAAGCAATTGGCTCTTCGCCGGTGGCTTTATCGCTGATTTCGCCAGCTATTTCGGCACCATCTCCGGCAAAAGCGGCAAGTGGCATTGCCGGATCCGGCAAATCTTTGCCGGTTGCCGCTTTTGCAGCGGCAAGTGCGGCAAGCTTGGTTGAAAGCGGTGCAATGGTGCCATTGGTCGTAGCATTGACCTGGGCTTGCGCCGATTGCAGTGCCAGCAAGGCTTCAAAGCCGCCGGTCTGCGCCGATTCCGCTGGTTCGCCCGTGCTGCCGACGTTTTCCGCAATGATGCCATTGGCGGGAAGAGCCGCTGGATTAAGGGCCGATGTCAGGGGAAGGGCAGCAGTTTCGAACATCGGCAAGGCTCCGTCGCTTGGGCGTTAACCTTATCTATTCAAGACTCGTGCCAGTTGCCTTGCGAGAGCTGAGTGGGGTTTGCGCATTGGCAATTTTCTGTGCGATCAGACGGGCTTGCGCCTCGGCGCGCTCTTCCACCGCAGCACGGCGACGCTCTGCCGCAGCGGCCTCTTGCGCCTTGGTATCGGCAATGACTTTTGCGTTGGCAGCATCGGCGCGAGTGCCAGTGGTGATCCGCTCAAGACCTGCAACAAAGTGCCGCAATTGCTGCAAAGCGTGGGCATCGGGCATGTCGGTGCGCGCGGCGTAATCGGCCGACAATCGCGTTGTTCGTTCAACCAACCCCTGCAATTGCGCCAGCGTTCCTTCGGCCTTGCCCGCTTCGGCCAGCGCCGTGCGTCGGGCAATGTCGCGAATGCGCTCAAGCCGCTTCAACCGGGCAAGGCGTGCGCGCTCGGCTTTCATCCGCCCATCAATCTGATCAACGCGGCGGTGGAGTCATTCATTGGCACAATCTCGCGCTGCGGCTGGCTGATAAAGTCCGTGAGCGCATCGTGCATGACAATTGCGCGGTCGAGCTGCGGATCGGCACCCGTGCGATAGGCCCCCATCAGCACCAGATCGCGGTTTGCCTCGTAACTTGCCACCAATGCACGGAATGTCCGCGCGGCGGTCTGATGATCGGGCGCGGTGATGTCGTTCATCACGCGGCTGAGCGAGGCGGCAATATCAATTGCGGGATATTGTCCGCGCTGCGCCAGATCGCGCGATAGCACGATATGTCCATCCAGAATCGAACGCGCGGTATCGACCACCGGATCGTCCTGATTGTCACCATCGGCCAGCACCGTGTAAAGTCCCGTGATCGAACCGCCGCTCTGCGCCGAATTGCCCGCCCGCTCGACCAGTTTCGTGATCGTGGCCAATGATGATGGCGGATATCCGCGCGCGGCACCCGGTTCGCCCAGCAACAGGGCGATTTCACGTCCGGCGTGGGCCACACGGGTCAGGCTGTCCATAATCAGCAGCACGCGCTTACCTTGCGCGCGGAAGTATTCGGCAAGGCTGGTTGCCAGCATTGCGCCTCTGATGCGCAAGTTTGGCGCATGGTCGGCGGGCACGGCAACGATCACCGAACGGTTGCGTTTGGCGCCGTGCATGTGGCGTTCGACAAAGTCTGAAACTTCGCGGGCGCGTTCCCCGATAAGACCAACGATTACCACTTCAGCTTCTGCACCATGCGCGATCATATCGAGCAGCACGGATTTGCCGACGCCCGATCCCGCCATGATGCCGATGCGCTGGCCGATGCCGAACGTGGTCAAGGCATTCAGCGCGCGCACGCCGGTATCGAACCGTTCGCGCACCGGGGAGCGGTCCAGCGCGGCAGAGCGCACGCCACCTGCGGGCCATTCTTTGCGGTGATTGATCGCGCCCAATCCGTCGATGGGCTTGCCTTCGCCGTCGACAGCGCGTCCCAGAAACCCCTCGCCCACCGGCAACATGCCGGGGCGGCCTTCAGGGCGCACTTTTGCACCGGGGCGCAGCAGAACGGGATCGCCCAGCAGCATCATCAACGTGCGGCCATTGCGGAAACCGATGGTCTCTGCGGTGAGCGAACCTGACCCATGCGCGATGCGGCATTGCGTACCGATGGGCACAGATAGACCAGAAACCTCCAGCATCCCGCCATCACATGCCGCCAGCATGCCAAAGCGCGGCGGCGTGAAATCGGGTTGCACCAACGCGTAATTGTCGAGCGTGCGTTCAAGCATGTTCAGCATTGGCGTAGCGCCTCGGCAATCGCCAGTCGCCACTGGTCAGGTCCATCTTCAACCCCGCCAGACGCGCCTTCCACCCGCACAGCCCCGCGGGCCAGCGCGGCATCGGGGATGAAGTGCCAGTCTTCGGGCAATCGCGCGGCAATCAGCGCCAGATCTTCAGGGTGCAGGCGGATCACCCGTTCGTCTTGCGCACGGGCCAGCATGGCGGCAGCAACTTCCACGCGGCGCGTCAATCCATCGGGATCAAGCGCGGCAGGTGCAATCGCGGCTTCGCACAAGGCCTCAACCGTTTCGCGCAAGCGGTCCTTGAGATCCGCTTCCATCGCGGCATCAAGCTTGGTGATCGACAATTCGATCTTGGCGCGCGCCATTTCCTCGTCCGCCAGCAATTGCGCGGCAGCTTCCTGCGCTTCGCCAAGTCCGCGCGCATAACCTTCGGCCCATGCCTCGGCGATGGGATCGTGCGGCTCTGCTTCGTCTTCGAATTCCGTTTCGGAGTTCGCAAGCGGTGTCAGGGTTGGCGCAGGGATGCCTGCCATGTCTTTGGAAAAGCGGCGGTCGCGCGCGAACCCGGCTGATGCCGCCCCAAGGTCGGCCAACGATACCGCGCGCAAGGGTTCAGACATAGTCATCATCGCCTGCGCCAAAGACGATCACGCCTTCTGCAGACAAACGACGCGCGGCAGCGACCATGGCCTTTTGCGCTTCAATCACCTCGGCCATCTTCATGCGCCCACGTCCGGCAATTTCATCGCGCACACCATCGGCAGCACGGCTGGACATGGCGCGCAGGAATACCTCGCGGTTTTCGTCGGGAATGCCCTTGAGCGCAGAGATCAGAGCGTCACTATCAACTTCGCGCAGCAGCGCGCCCATCGATTTGTCATCAAGAACATACAAGTGTTCAAACTTGAACATCTCGTTTTCGATGGCCTTGGCCAATTGGCGGTCCTGTTTGGCGATTTCGGGCATGACCCGTTTTTCAACCGTGCGTGCCGATGCGTTGATAATGTCCGCAGCCTCGCGCGGGCCGCCCATGGTGAGCGCGGCCTGACCGTGGCTCTCGCTGATCCGCCGGTTGAGGATTTCCTCGAGCATGGCAATGGCCTCAGCCGCGACTGGCCCCAGCGAAGCGATGCGGTGCACCACCTGGCCTTGAATTTCTTCGGGCATCGCATGAAGCACGGCAGCGGCAACTTCGGGATCGAGTTGCACCAGCAGCACCGCAATGGCTTGCGGGTGTTCATCACGGATCAGCGGCACAATCACTTGCGGCGTCAACCAGCGCGCCAGTTCGATGGTTGGCGTTTGAGAAGTATCGTCCGGTAAGATGCGCTGCATCAGGCTGTCGGCTTTTACCTCACCCACAGCGCGCGTCATCAGCGAACGGACCTGGCCCACGCGATCATGCGCGATCAGGCCCAGCCGTTCGGTCTTTTCGACAAAACCGGCAATGGCTTGCGCAATCGCAACCGGGCCAATCTCGCCCAGCGCGCACATCTTTTCGCCCAGCAGGCGCAGTTCTGCAGGTTCCAGTTGCGCAAGAATTTGCGCAGCCTGATCGTCCTCAAGCAGCATCACCATCACAGCGGCGCGTTCGGGATCGGAAATCGTTGGTGCTTCTGCCAAATCGCTCATGCTTCGGCCTCCTCGGTTTCAGGGGTATTCAGCATCTGTTTCAGCGCGACGAGTGCGTTGTCGGGCTTTTCGACGACAAGACGCTGCGCAAGGCTGACTTGCCGCGCCAATGCTTCGGGATCGACTTTGCCGGTCTCGGCATTTTGCGCAGGCTGCATCGCCTCGGCCATTTCATCGGGCGTGATAGAGTCGACCTCTTCTTCGTCCTCGCCGTCTTCATCGTCGGCTGCAGCACCCTTCTTGCGCTTCTTGGTGGCATTTTCATCAGGGGTCACCGCAGGGTCGCGCTTCAGTGCCTTGATCAACGGGCGCACGCCCAGCAGCAGCACCATCAGTACGGCGATCAGCGCGACCGCATTGCGCAAGATGGTGGCAAACCACGGCGTTTCCCAGAACGGCGAAGGCTCGATCTCTACCGGCTTGAACGCGCGCACTTGGACGGCAACCTGATCGCCGCGCGCCGGGTCTGCACCCACTGCTGCGCTAACCAGTTGCTTGATCGCTTCAATGTCCGCAGGTTTTGCCTTGGCCATCATTTCCTGGCTAAGCGCCACGGCGACCGATAGCCGCTTGATTTTGCCCGGCGTCTGGTTGGAAACAGCCACTTCGCGGCCCAGTTCATACGTCTTGGTCGAACTGGACTCGCCGTTTCCTCCCGCAGCAGCCGCAGGCGCAGCGGGGGTGCCTACAGGAGCGCCGGGTTGTGCGGTGGTTGCAGGGGGCGGCGTGTTGGCCGTAACCCCCGGCACGCCTTGCGCGGGCGCGGCATTGGCTTGTTGCGATGCGCTGTTTGTCTCAGATCGGACCACGCCCTGCTTGTCATAGCTTTCGCGCGCGGATGTCACTTGATCCATGTCGAGATCGATCTGGATCTCGGACGAGAAGTTGCCGTCGCCCAGCATCGGGGTCAGCAATTGCGACACTTGCAGGCGCAGCTTTTCTTCCATGCGCTGTTGCAATTCCAGCCGGTCACCATCAACGCCATTGGCCTCAGACAGCAGCCGTCCATGTTGATCGACCACGCGCACCGCATCGATATTCAGACCCGGAACCGATCCCGCCACCAGATTGGTGATCGCGCGGACCTGACTTTCCGACAATTGCCGTCCGCGTGCCAGCTTGACCATGACTGATGCAGTTGGTGGCAAGTTCTCGCGCACGAATACGGACTTCTCAGGCTCGGCCAAGTGGACGCGCACACCTTCGACGCCATCAATTTCCATCACGGTCAGCTCAAGCTCGCGCTCGCGCGCGGCTTGCAAGCGTTGCCCTTCAAGGCCGCGGCTTGCGCCCATCGGCAGCTTGTCGAGCATTTGCATCCCGGTTTCGGGGGTCGCCACAGCGCCATCGGCAGCAGCAGCCATGCGTGCGCGGTAAAGGTCGTCTTCGCCAACGCTGACAGCGCCTGTGGCATTATCAATGCTATAAGGGATGGCCGCTTTTTCGAGACTGGCGACAACTTCGCCCCGTTCGCTGTCCGAAAGCTGGCTGTAAAGCATCCGCTGCGGTGCTGGGGCCATGGTCATCCACAGCACCGCCGTCAGGCCAGCGGCAGAAACGCCAGCAAACCACGGCAGCGTGCGCCGCACCGCGGGTTGTCCCAGAAAAGTCTTGGCGCGCATGCCGATGCTACCGCCTGCGGGATCGGTCAGTGCGCCAAAGCCTGTAGGTCCGGTGGGATCGGTGTCAGCCATTTAATCAGACTCCCATCCGCATAATGTCTTGATAGGCATTCAGCAGTTTGTTGCGCACTTGCAGCGTGGCTTCGAACGCAACGCTCGATTCCTGACGCGCCAACATGACCTTGGCGACATCGACCACTTCGCCCTTTTCATAGGCTTCGCTGATTGCGCTGGCTTTTTGCTGCGTGGCGTTGACGCTTTCCAGCGCGCCTTTCAGCGTGTCGGTAAAGCTGCCGCCTGCAGGACCACTGGTTTGGGCAGCGCCTTGGGTTGCCTCAGGTGTCTTGACCTGTTGCAGCAGCTGCGACCGCTCCATGATCTGTTGGCGCAAGGCCATGATGTCCTGAATGCCGGAAGCCCGGCCTCCAATCCCCGATATACTGCTCATCGCCGACCACCCACGGCCCTGCCGTTCACTTCGACCCCGGCCTCACGCAGGCTGGCAAGGCGATAACGCAGCGTGCGCTCGGATATGCCAAGCTGGCGGGCGGCGGCAACACGGCTGCCGTTGCAGGCATCAAGCGTTGCCAAGATTGCGCGCGATTCCGAAATCTGCACGATGTTTGATAGCTTGCCGTCCACGCCCACTGCCGTGGTTTGAACAGGTTCGCTAATCAGACGGGCAGGGCGGTCAAACGCGATGTGCTCTGGCGTAATAACCGGGGCATTGCCTGCCAGCACCAAAGCGCGGCGGATCACGTTTTCCAGTTCGCGCACATTGCCCGGCCACGAATGCGTGGCGAGCAGCGCAAGCGTCTCGTCCGCAATCCACGGTGAATGCGCGCTGTGGCGCAGGATCATTGCAAAGGCGAGCGGGGCAATATCATCAGGCCGTTCGCAAAGCGGACGCAGCGCCAACGGGAATACGTTAAGGCGGTAGAACAAGTCAGCGCGGAAGCGGCCTTCTTCGACTTCAAGCGGAAGATCGCGGTTGGCGCAGGCGATGACGCGCACGTCCACCTTGATTGGCTGGGTTGCGCCCAATGGCACAACTTCGCCCTCTTGCAGGGCGCGCAGCAGCTTGGCTTGCAGCGTCAGCGGCATTTCGGCAATTTCGTCTAGCAGCAGCGTGCCACCGTCTGCCGCGCGGAAGAAACCTTCGCTGGCAGCATTGGCGCCGGTGAACGAACCCTTCTGGTGGCCGAACAGCAGGGCTTCGAGCATGGCTTCGGGCATCGCGGCGCAGTTGATCGCCACGAATGGCTTGTTCTTGCGTGATGACCGTTCATGAATGAAGCGGCTGAGCACTTCCTTGCCAGTGCCGGTGGGGCCGTTGATCAGCACGGGGATGTCGCTGGCGGCAATGCGCTCGGCCAGCGCAAGGATGGAAAGGCTTTCAGGATCTGCGGCAATCGGCGCGCCGGGGCGGGCGGCTGATGCCAGCAGTGCGGCAAGCGCAGCCTCGCCTGCACCATCGGTATAGCGCAATACCGTCTGGCGGCTGCCGGGGGTGCGCTGCATGGCCGGGGTGCCGGACCGCTCCAGCAGGACGCTTAACCGCCGTGGGTCGGTTGCAGCGCCCTCGAAAGCGTCCGCCAGCATCACCTCTCCGTCTGCGCCATAGCTTGAAAGCACTGCTGCTGCGCGCTGTACCAGCGCCGCATGTGCCTTTGCCGCCGCATCTGTGAAGCGAAGAGCCCCGCAATCGCGAATCATTTCCAAAACCCCTGTTAACCATCAAAACCGAGGCTCCTCTTTCGCGCGTAACCGACAAACAGGTTGAAACTTTAAGGGGGTGAGAAACCCCTAGTGCCAATACTTATAGGCGGCAGTCTTTTGCCGGGGGTGGGGTTAAAAGCGGCGCGCCTTTGCCGGTCTTTGTCTCGACAGCCGCGATCATCCATTGGCCCGGCAGTCCATTCGGGACCTACACAACCCCAACCGGAGACTGATAACATGGCGGTAATCAACACAAACATCAGCGCGATCAAGGCGACCAATTCGTCCAACTCGGCTGCAAAAATGCTCGGCACGGCGATGGAACGCCTCTCAACCGGCAAGCGCATCAACGGTGCCAAAGACGACGCAGCAGGTCTGGCCATTGCCACGACGATGACCTCGCAGATCAAGGGCATGAGCCAGGGCGTTCGTAACGCAAACGACGGTATCTCGCTGGCGCAGACCGCTGAAGGCGCGCTTGGCGAAGTTACCAACATGCTGCAGCGCGTTCGTGAACTGGCTGTTCAGTCGTCTTCGGGCACGTATCAGCAGACTGACCGTGATGCGATGCAGGCAGAAGTTACCGCACTGACCGAACAGATCGGTGAAGTTCTCAGCAACTCGGAATTCAACGGCAACGCGCTGTTCTCGACCACTGCAGGTACGGACGTTGATGTTGTCATCCAGACTGGCGCCCAGTCCGGCGAAACGATCACGATCACATCGACCGCAATCGACGGCACGAACATTGATGCCACTGCGCTCGATGTGACATCCAACACCCTTGCTGGCACCACCATCGACAACGTCGATCTGGCCCTTGCAGATGTTAACGCATCGCGCGCTTCGCTTGGTGCCGGCCAGAACCGTCTGGAATCGGCCGTCAACAACCTGAACGACAACATCACCAACCTGTCTGACGCCCGTTCGCGTATTCAGGATACGGATTACTCGTCGGAAACCACGGCAATGGCCAAGGCCCAGATCCTTTCGCAGGCTTCAACCGCGATGATCGCACAGGCCAACCAGAGCCAGCAGAACGTTCTGTCGCTGCTGCGCTAATACCGGATCGACAAGCGCCTGCCTCCACCAGGCGCGCGTCACCAGCCCGGCGGCCCTTACGGGTCGCCGGGCATTTTTTGTGCTCTGCGCTGTACCAAAATGCGTATCTTTTCTAAGCATTTTGGCTGGAAAGTTATTAAAAAAATTAACGAATTGCGGTAGCCTGCTGGCTAAAGTTAATTGTCTATTCAACACGTCAGTAAAGAACTTCATTCAAGTTCTTCGCATCCTGTTTGGGGGGGGTGACTGGCGTGTCTACAACAGAGTCAATAAATGACTTGCGCGACGATGGGTTGCATAACGGCGGCAATCCTATCTTTTTTCAACGCACAGCACCGCAGATTGATTCCTCAGCGTATCGCCAGTTTGGCAAACTTGCCGCCAGGTCGGTGTTCATCCGGGACAAAACCCTTCCAGAACGCCTTGAATGGTGCGGTCAAGTATTTGGGGATATTCCCCAGCTCCGCTATTTCGAAAGTTCGACAGGGATTTTCTCAGCCGCACGTGAAAGCTATGATGTTTTTCTTGCTCACGGTGATGATCCAGTTCGGCTGGGTAAAATGCTGCGTCGAAACAAGGCGATTCTTTGCTCCAAGATCAAAGTCGCATTGATGGGGCAAAGCCTGCCGTTAGATCGCGCGCAGTTGTTCAATGCGGGATTCGATCTGGTCGCGGATTGCCGGATGCCCAAGGAAGAATTCGTCGCACGGGTTGTCGCCATCTACAATCGCAGTTTCAAACATGCGCCCAGCGTATTTGGACCACTGGATGGTTTACGTACGGTTCTGCGGAAGTATCTGGCAGGTTCCGTTCCGATCGAGGTCATCCGGGATCGGGAACTGCTGCTGTTGGCAAGGCTGGCAGCACGCAAGAAGATGTCGGTGCATTCCAACGAATTGCGTAAAGGCGCGACAGGGCATCTTTATGAACTGTCGGAAAAGTCGCTCTGCGTCGCAATTTCACATCTGCGGAAAAAGTTGGCGCCGCAGTATCAGATCGTTTCGGACTACATGAACGGCTATGTTCTGAAGGATCGCGAACTGGTTGGATAGATGCCGGCCACAAGCCATTAACTCTTTCACTCAATTGGCTATTTTCCGGGCGCAAATGTGCGGCATGGTTCAGTGTGAACATGATGACACGCTTAGTGTTTCGAATGTTTGCCGACCAATTTCGATGGCCATGATTGGTCGGCAAACCCTCACCGCGTCATCAGTGTTACGATGACACTATACCTAACCCACAAACCGGGCGGCGGTTTGCG
>CAMTWP010000026.1:0-36617 GCA_947085475.1 uncultured Novosphingobium sp.
GATTGCGCGTGCCGCTGGCGGGGACAGCTTTGTGGTCTGCGACCTCAATACGCACGGGGTTCAGGGATGCGCTGATCTGCGAGCCGCCCTCGATAACCAGAAAATGGCCGCCGAGTTGGTGGCGATAGGTCTGATGATCCTTGTCGCAGTTCTGGTCGGCACGATCGCGGCCGCCTTTGTGAGGCTGGTGGCGCAGCGCGCGGCTCTTTTCAGGGAACAGCGCGCCGATGCCTTTCTCCCGCTGCACAAGGGTCGCGCAAAGCCCCTGAAACGGGCCGTCAACATCATCATCGGGAAGGAGAACAGACATGGCATTTGACTACGAAGACGCAGGGACCTTCGGGAGTGAGCGCGAGGCGAAGGACTGGGCGCAGCGCAACAAGGTCGATCTGCGCGATCTCCACATCCGCAACGTCGGTGGCCAGCGGGTCGAGGTGGGAATCCGCAAGAGCGCCTACGACCAGCGCGCCCGATCCGATGAAAGTCCCCGAAAACGGCCAGTTCCTCGTTGCGGCGTCAGGAGAAGCGCGCTTGCCCATCGCCACGATGCCGGAGATCGCCTGGACTGCGACCCAGATGCGCGCAGGTGCTCGCATCGTCATCAACGAGACATTGATCGCAGCATTTCAGGCGGCGAGTTCGCCACATTCGATCCGGGCATTGAAAAACGATCTCGAAGCGTTCGATGCCTGGTGCCGGCGGACGAGCCGGATCGCGTTGCCGGCGTCCCCGGAGATCGTCGCTGACTATCTCGATGCCCGGGCAGGGCAGGGGGCTAAACCTGCCTCCCTTAGCCGCTACAAGGCGTCGATCGCCAAGATCCACCAGCTGCTCGATCTCAAGGACCCCACCCAGGCCGAACTGGTCAAGCTGCGCCTGCGCGCCATCAGGCGAGAGAAGGGGACTGCGCAAGCCCAGGCGCGCCCTTTGCGCTTCAAGGGGCCGGTTCGTGATGTCGAACGGGACAAGCGCCGCGGGATCAACGTCGGTGCGCTGTTAGAGGCATGTGATGACGATCTGCCGGGCCTGCGGGACCGAGCCCTGCTGTCGGTGGCGTACGATACCGGCCTGCGCGCGTCCGAGCTCGTCGCGGTCGCCGTCGAGCATATCGTGGAGGCGCTTGATCCCGAGGCGCGGCTCCTGGAAATCCAACGCAGCAAGGGCGATCAGGAGGGGCAGGGGGCGACCGCTTTTCTGTCGCCGCGCTCGGCACGGGCGATCGCGGCGTGGACCGAGGCGGCCGGCATCTCCTCAGGTCCGCTGTTCCGGCGCGTCCAGGTTCGCCGATACAAGGCGCGCGCCGCGGTGAAGGGGCGGCGGATCGACAGCATTTCGAGCCGCGAGACCTGGGATCTGCGAAAGACGCTCTCGAAACCGGCGGTGCCGGCCCGCGTCGAGTACGATATCGGATCAGCGGCTTTGCACCCAGGGTCGATCGGGCCGATCTTTCGAACGATCATCCAGCGCGCATTCGATCGCGGCGCGCTTGGCGACCTGACGGCCGAGGACCTGGCGCGGCTGCTCAAGGGAATCAGCGCGCACTCGACAAGGGTAGGGCTCAACCAGGACCTGTTCGCGGCCGGCGAAGATCTTGCGGGGATCATGGACGCTCTGCGTTGGAAGAGCCCAAGAATGCCGCTCGCTTACAACCGGAACCTTGCCGCAGAGGCCGGCGCCGTGGGCCGGCTGATGAGGAGAATTGAATGACGACGCCGGGCATCGACGCCTGCTCCTCAGTGCCCTTGTACGTGGAAGCCTATTTCGGCGATCAGCTCCTGGGCGGTGCGACCGCGTTCCTGTGGTTCCGCACGGACTTGAAGCTTTCTCTGGTCACCAACTGGCATGTCGCTGCCGGCCGCAACAACGAGACGAATCAGCCGACTCATCGGCTCGGAGGCATCCCCAATCACCTGAGGATCTATGTGCCGCTCGCCGACAGAGGTCAGCCGCCGTTGATCGTCCACGTTCCGACAGTGGGCGACGACGGCGAGCCTCTCTGGGTTCAACATCCAGTTCACGGGCAACAAGTCGACATCGTTTCTTTGGAGATTGAGCTGCCTTCGCCAAGGGAAGCGGACCTCATGCCAATGAATGCGATCAAGACGCTACCGATCAAACAACGGATCGGTATGCCCGTTTTCATTCTCGGCTACCCATTCGGGCGCCTCGGCATTGGGATGCCAGTCTGGAAGCAGGCGACTTTCGCGAGCGAGCCGTTCCTCGCGCCGAGACTCGACCACCGCTTTCTGATCGTCGACACGGCTTCGCGTCCGGGCATGTCCGGGTCGCCTGTAATTCAGCGCGAACACGGACAGGTCGAACTTGAGGAGGGCCACGGCCGCATTGAGGACGGGGACGGGGACGGCGCCTGCAGATTCGTCGGCATCTATTCGGGCCGTTTTCATACCAACGATCCGTCAGATGCGCAGTTGGGACGAGTTTGGCCAGCTATCCTGGTCGAGGAAGTTGTAGCCGCGGCCAGGGCGCGTGCAAGCGACCGCCATGATTGAAGCGCCACGGTCGCGAGAGCTTCAGGCCGCCTTCCTGGCGCTGCGAAATGTGTTGCCGGACAACGTGCCCCGAGCACCAAAGCAGTTCTATGCCCTAGATGACCTGCAAACCGCCTTGCAGGCGCTGAAGGGACCGCTCGCGGAGGCAAAGGCGCGGGGCGGGCTCATCAATCCCTGGGCCCTCGCGAGTCTCAATCGTGACGAGGTCCGAAATGCGGCCACGCTCGCCGGGCTATGGATGCCAGAATTTGGTGGAGCGGCGTCCCTGGAGTTTGCGGCCTCCTACCTTTCGACCGCAATTCCACAGATCGACTGGTCGATTGAGCTTGGTGACGGATATCGAGTGGCGACCGAAGTTTGCCCCTTGGGCGAGGGCGCAGACCGTGTCGACCTCGTCATTGAGACACGGCGGCATCTCATCGGAATCGAGGTGAAGATCCGCGCGGGACTGGGCCCCGACCAGCTCGAGCGATACTCGCTCGCCATTCGAAGGCGGGCTGATCTTCAGCATCTCAAGCCATGGGTTGTTCTGCTGGCGCCGTTCCGAACCTCTCTTCCCGCGATTGCATCGACCTCCTGGCTCGACATCGCGCGGGCCGCCCGAGCAGTCGCCGGCGAGAAAGCGAGCGAACGATCTTTCGTCCAGCATCTTATCGCTAGTTTCGGCGAGCATGTTCAAGATTTTTAGGAGACCGAAGCCGTGACCGACCCTGCAGTAGGAACCGTGATCGTGCATCACATCGACGAGCTCGAGGCGGCCCTTCGCTACGCTCACAACACGATGCAGCCTATGCTGGCGAAAGCTGTGGCTGCAGTGCTCGCGGACAAGCGGCTTGCGCTGGGCTGGGCCGGTGAGGTGCCTGCCGACTTTGACGAAACCCTGTGGCTTGCACCGGAGCAATGGCGGATGCAGGGCGATGCGGAGGCGAATGATTTCTACCTCTCATGTTCACTGGGCACGACGCCGTGCATAGACGGCCACGAGCCAGAAACCTGGATCGGGACGGTCGCCGGTTTTGCGGGGGCGACCATCAGGCTCGTGTTCGGCACGGACGCGATGGGTCAGAGAGATTGGAAGGCGCTGCTGAGGTCAGAAGGGGCGTTGGTTGATGCGTTGGTCAACAAAGGCTTCCTCTGTGATCCGAAGTCCGGCGATCTGGCGCTGACGGTTCCGATCAATCGTGAAAGCCTGGCGGCCGCGTTCGAAGAGGAGGAGCTCGAGACGGCGCTGGCGCCATTGAGCCAGGCCGTAGATCGCATTCACGCCGCGCAGTCGACCTTCGATAGTCTCGTTGAGACGATCAAGAGGAAGGCACGGTCCTGATCGCGGGCGAAGACCAGATGGACACCATGCTGATCGACTACGACCAGCCTGAAACTTGGCCCGCTGACGTGGTCGCCTTCTTGGACGGCCATCTCGCAATCCTTGAGGATTGGGTCACCGATCAGCGCTTCGCGTCACCATATCAATATGACGAGATCATCGGTGAGCTGTACGCGGTTCTTCGGCCGCACAACATTCTCGCCTGGCACAATACGCGTCTCACCGAGCGTGAGGCGGCCGCCATCGTCGCGAACGGGATGTTTTTGCCGAGCGTCGACACGTTGATGAAGCGGATCGATGCCGCGCAGGCTGAAGGCGCCTTTCCGGCCGCGATCGCGGCCGGTTTCAAGCGGCGACACCAAGCGGACTCGCCGACGCGCGCCGGCAGGATCTGGTTCCTGTTCACGCGGCCTCATAACGACGATGGCATCGAGGATTTTCTGCGGTTCTGGGGCGGCGAGTCCTTGTATGCGGCGATCGATCGAGATCCGGAATTGGGGCCGGTGCTCCGATCGGTCGGCGTTCCCTCGGTCGTGGAAGCGGCGATCCCTATCAGCCATTTCGAAGACAGCCTGGGCTTCGAATCGCACGTTGCGCGGCAATTCTGTGCCTGGCGTGCTGGTCGGGACTATGACGGCTTGCCGTATGATCGGGTGCTTGCGCCGCTATTATCTGCGCATATTCGCAGGATCATCTCATTGAACGATCCTGACTTCGTCAGTTTGACGGGTTGCGATACCTATTACGAGCCGCTGAATAATCTCTGAGAGATCGCAGTCTGCCGGCACGTCACAGGCTCGAACCGGACAGGACATACGGTATGCAGTGCTTCAGGATTGATGAGAGCGGCTATACCGGTTTCGATCTGCTCAATCGCGAGCAGCGCTTTCAGGGCGCAAGTGCAGTGGCGATCGAGGACGACGATGCCGCAGCGCTGATCCGGGACCACTTTCCGAGGCTGAAGGCGACAGAGCTCAAGTTTGGTGCCCTTTCCCGCAGGGCGTCGAACCATGCTGCGTTGGTGGCACTGCTGGGCGATCTTTTGGCCGGATACAAATCGGTGACCTACGTCTGCGACAAGCGCTTCCTGCTCACCCTCATGTTTCTGGAATACGCCGCTGAGCCATTTTACTATGAGCGAGACATCAATTTTTACGAGAATGGTCAAAACTTCTCGCTCGGATCGATCCTTTTCAAGGCCGGGCCCACCCTCTTTGGAGAGGCTCCGTTCGAGAAACTCATCGCCGCGTTTCAGCGGGCCGTGAAGCAGAAGACACCAGAAGCTCTGCGCGACCTCGTCGATGCGGCGCGCCAGACAAATTGGCGGGAGCTTCCTGAAGCGCTGGGTCCGATCGTACAGGCGGCGCCCGAGTGCCTGGCTGCCATCACGACACCGGGTGTGACGACGGACGCGGCGATGGTCGTGCTTCAAGCCTTGATCAGTCGGATGGAGGTGATGTCCGATGGTCCGTACCGCGTCGAGCACGATCAATCGAAAAATCTCGAGACCTATCACCAGCTGATCCAGAAATTCATCAGGCACGAGCATGAAGCTGAATTTAAATCCTCGGAGATCGCGACGCTGAAATTCCCTCTGAAGCTGGCGGAGGTCTCTCAGGTCGACTCAAAGTCGAGCCCGGCGGTTCAGCTCGCAGACCTCCTCGTCGGTGCCACGCTCGAGGTGGCCAGCACGCTTGGCGGTTTACGGAAAGGGGGGCTCGATCCAGAGAAAGTGATCCCCCTCTTTGCTGAGGATCAGATCATCCACCTGTTGCCGTCGTTGGATATTGCAGAGCAACGTCGCTTCCGCTCCGGCTCACAAGGAGCCGAGATGATCGATTACTTCGCATCAAATTTTGGGACCAAGCGGTAGATGATCGCTGCCCCTGGCATCAGGACTTCCGGCTCTCACCGTCCGGGCCGACGGGAACGATTGTGACGTCGATCTCGACGAGCATCGTGTCGCTGTCGCCCGCTCCTTCCGAAGCCTTCTTCACTGTCTCTATACGGGGATCGCCTGTCCAAAGGCCGATGACGTCCTCTACGAGCCAATCGGCCAAGCTGCGGCCATGACGCGAAATTGCGTCCGGATGGAGATGCTTCGTTTTCACGTCTGGTCCGAACCGGTCGAGCAGAAGTTGCGCGGGAACCACCGGCATCGTCACTCCTAACGCCGATGGGCCCACGGCGAGAAGGAAAGCGGACGTCGTCTGGGCAGCAATATCCTTCATCTGCTCCATACTGACTTTGTAATGGTCGGTTTCGGGTGGCCTACCGCGCAGCAGCCGCTTTGCCTGCACGAAGGTAGCGCGTTCGCTGAAGGGCGGGGCGGCACCCTTTCGTGCCCGTACGATGAGCGTCACGTCGGTAGAAAAACGCCTTGTTACCACCAGGCCGGGATTGCCCTCCTCGGTTTTCCCGATGACCCGGTGTGAAAGGGCGACGGTAAGGCGTTCTCCCCGATCCGTCTCCCGGGCAAGAATGGCGGCCTGCTCGGTCACGCGAACGCATGCTCCGCGAAGACGTTCAAACAGCTTCCCCACCAGGTTTTCCTCGCCGCTCGAGGCGGTCTTTGACACTTCGGTCGCCATGCTGGAAGCCGCATCAGCGAATGCGGATTTCAGGAGCTGCTCCAGTCGCGCGTCGCCTAGCCAGGTCCTGGATGCCGGCGGCGTATCAGAAAGATATTCCGGAGGCTCGTCGCGTGTGAGGAGTGTCTCGAGAGGATCAGAGGCGTCCGAGAGTAGGTCCAAAGCCGAGCGCGTACGTAGTTCGGTCAACCGTGACGGATGTGATAAAAGCGGCGTGAGAGCGGCGCGGGGATCGGGATCATTGATCTGCAGCGCGGTGAACTGGGCGAACAAGTCCTCCTGCGGATCGCTCAGCCAGAGCAGGGCTTCGGTCGCCGTTCTCTTGAGTTCGGCGTCGCCTGCGACGATTTCGGCAAGCGTTCGGCGCCACGCCGCGCGCGAAGCGCCAGACATTTCGGAGAGCCTGAATCCATCGAGCGAGGGACCGGTAACCAGCGGCAATTGGCGGAGGTGAAAGGTGAGCTTGAGGATGTTGGCGGGTTTGTCCCCTTTTTCCGGAATCGACGCCCACAGGCTGCTCATAACGCTGCCCCATGCGGAAGCGCCCGTCCATGACGCTAGCACGCCGGCAATCTTGTCATCATCGACGTAGTGACGTTGTTTCGCGAAGATAGCGGCGACGGCGTTTCTGGCTTGGGCTTCGTCACCGCGCAGCTCCGCCAGATTGCCTAGCGCTTCGTCGCACGCGGAGCCGCTACCGGCGCATCGCAGTTTCAGTATCGCGATCTCCAACAGGGCGGTTTCCCGGCGAAGCTCGGGCCAGATCTCGAGCTTTTCGCGCAGTCGGGCTCCGGTGAGGTCGTATTCGCCGAATTTGGCTTCCGCTTCAAACAGTTCCGCTTCGCGAAGCGACGGCCAATGCGCGATCCGCCAAGCATCGAGCAACTCGGCGATCTTGCCCTTCAAGTGCTGGGGGGCTTCTTGCATGCCGTGCCATGCACGTTCGAATGATCCGCCGGACATCTGATGGCCGGCCAATCCGCCCTCGAGGATCGGTATGGCGTCGTCCCACGCGATGGTGCTGCGTTTCAGATGGTCGTCGCCGGCGTTGAACAGGTTGATTCTGCTGCGAGAGGCCGTGTTGCCGAGCGCGTTGATGACCTGTGAAATCGTCAAGGAATCTTGGTCGGATGGGTCACTCATGGAAGGCTTCTCGCAGTGTTTGCCGTCTGTCGACGTTGGACGGTCGCCCACCACGGCCGCTCGGCAACAGCGCTACACGAATTTCTCAGCGATATCGCGCCGCCCGGACGGATCAGAGTGCGTGATCTTGTTGTCCTTCGGGTAGTGGAAGCCGGACACGTAGAGGTCGTGCTTGCCGATCTTGATCCGTATGGACAGCTCCATGCCGTCGTTCCAGGTGTCGCGGATGCCTGCCTTACAGGTCTCGCCACGCAGCTCGAACTCGAACGACGGGCTTTTGCGGTCCCACGCATCAATTGCGCTGCGGATCAGCGTCCGGGCGATAGCGTCACGCTTCTTGGGCGAAAGCATGTCGAGCGAGGATTCGAGGACGGGGCCGAACATGCCGCTAGCATTCATCGCCTCGAGGATCTTGCGCATGTGGAGGCCGGCGTGCTGGTTCACGAAGAGCGACGAACGAGAGCCGTGGGGGCTTCCGAGGATGTTGGAGCGGATGTTCCACCAGGTCTCGGCTACTTGAGCGCCGTCGGCGGCGGCCGACGTGTGCTGGGCGAACCAGGCGATGGCGTCGCGACTGCGGATGGTGCCGTCTGCCTCCAGTTCGATATTCATGGCGACGACGACGACCGGGTGGGCGTTGTCCATGTAAAGGGGGCCGTCAAGCCTGCGGGCGTACAGGCCAGAAATCTGGCCGATTGCGGCCACCAGCCTGTCCGCCTTCTCGGGGGAGTAGGGGCAGGTAACGAACCCGCGGACGAATTCCTGGGTGTGGTCGACGCCATCATAAGCCTTCATTTGCCCCACGTCCGAGACGTGTTCGGAGCCGTTGCGGGGCGGCGCAGTGAGGATCGGATGCCAATCGGGGTAGCGGTCCACCGCGTTTCCCAGTTCTTGAACGAGCTCCTCCACGAGCAGTCGGCCGGCATCCGGGTCGCTGAGATTTTTCGTCAGGTAGCGCACTGCCTTGGCGTTCTGCTGACCGGCGACAGTCGGAGACCGGAATTCCATGAAGTTGCTTCCTCACGTTTGTTGAGCGGGTCACGTTAGTACCCCATATTACGTGACAATGCAATTTCATGCTGTCCTGGGTCTTGGCGCTCCAAAGGGCGCGTGCGCTTCAGCCAGATCGACCGAGGGCTGGTGAGTGATGAACATTTCTGGTGCGGCGATGAAACGCCTTTGATCGCCCACGCACTTAATGCAGGGTGGCGTCAAACGGTGCGGGCGCGGGGGCGCTATGTGCCGGGAGGGGGACAAGTGCTGCTCGCGGACAATGAGACCAAATTCGATCTGCTCAACAACGAGGCGATCGCCACCACAATCGTTGGACTAATCGGTGAGAATCCTGAGCGCGCCGTTACGGTCGGCGTCCACGGGGATTGGGGGGCGGGTAAGTCGAGTGTCCTTGAGATGATCGAAGGCGCACTGGACGGTCAAGACGATGTCCTGTGTATTAAATTCAACGCTTGGAGATTCCAGGGGCTTGAAGACGCGAAGATCGCCCTGATCGAGGGCGTAGTCACCCAGCTGATCGAAAAACGATCGCTCGCGACCAAAGCGGCCGATGCCGTGATGGACGTCGTCAAGCGGCTCGACTGGCTCAAGGTCGCACGAATGGGCGGCGGACTGGCATTCACCGCGCTGTCGGGCATGCCTAACCCTGACCAGATCGGTGCGGTCGTGGGGATGGTGAAGGGTTTTTTCGCAGACCCGACGAAGCATCTCAACAAAGATGAAATCGAGAAGGTCGTCAAAGGCGCAGAGGGTCTACTGAAGGAGAAGGAAAGCCGACGAGTCCCACAAGAAGTCGAGGAGTTCCGGAAGGCATTCGACGAACTGCTACGTCGTGCGGGGCTGAAGCAGCTCGTCGTCCTGATCGACGATCTGGACCGCTGCCTGCCTGAACCGGCGATCGAGACGCTCGAGGCGATGCGTTTGTTCGTGATGATGGATCGGACCGCGTTCGTGATCGCCGCAGACGAGGCGATGATAGAATATTCGGTGCGTAAGCATTTCCCAGATCTGCCGGACACGACCGGTCCGCGCGACTATGCACGCAATTATCTAGAAAAGTTGATCCAGATACCGTTTCGCATTCCCTCGCTTGGCGGGGTCGAGACGCGCATATATGTGACCCTGCTGCTGGTCGGCGCGCGCCTGGGCGATGACGACGAGCAATTCGCGGCATTGGTCAAGGTAGCGCGCGAGGCACTGAAGCGGCCTTGGGATCCGACTGGCTTCGACAGCGGCGAAGTGCAAGCCGCACTCGGCATACGCGCCAAGGACGTTGCCGAGGATCTCGTCCTGACCGAGCAGATCGTGCCACTGCTCGCTAGTGGGACATCGGGAAATCCTCGGCAGATCAAGCGGTTCTTGAATAGCCTTTTGCTCCGTGAGCGCACCGCGGACGCGCGAGGTTTTGGTGCTGCCATTAAACTCCCGGTTCTTGCGAAACTCATGTTGGCCGAGCGTTTCATTCCAACGCTTTTCGATGAGATCGGTCTCGCGTCCGCGAACGACCCCGCCGGACGGTGCAAGGACTTAGGTATACTCGAAGGCGAACCACAGACGATCGCGAAACCAGCGAAAACGGCAAAACCGACCGAGGTGCCGCCCGGCGCGGATAAGAAGCCTGCTGCCGTGGCATCTGCCAAGGCCGTACCCACCTCACCCGAGAATCCGGTGCTGTCGCAATGGATGGCTTCGGACGTCATCAAGGCATGGGCGAAGCTGCAACCGCCGCTCGTCGACGTCGACCTGCGCCCATACCTCTTCGTCACCAAAGACAGGAAAGATTATCTCGCGGCGGCGTCGGCGCTCGGTCCGCTCGCCGGAGTCGTAGAGCGGCTGATGGGGCGTCGCATGACCGTATCGGGGATGGACGCCGAGCTAAGGGCTCTCGCGAAGCCGGAGGCGTCGCTCGTTTTCGACTATGTGCGACGTCGCATTCTCGGCGCAGCCGAGTTCGCCCGCCCGCCCGCAGGAATCGATGGAGCCGCGATCCTGGTTCGGACGCAACCGCACCTGCAGTCCGCGCTCCTCGATATGCTTGGGATGTTGCCAGACACCAGTGGGCCGTGGATAGTCGCGGGATGGTCCGATGTGCTGACCGGGGACGCTGAAAAGCGCCGCTTCCAGAGTCTCCTCGAGCGATGGAGCAAAATCGGAGACAATCCAGCGCTTCAGGCGACTGCGACGACTGCCATGCGGGCGGGGATTAAGGGCTGATGGGCACGTCAACGCCTTTCGGCGGGCCAAAAAACGATCGGCCGCTGGTGCCCACCTTCATCGACGACACAGGCCGTGGGGACGCAGACGGGAACGACGACAGTACCGATGCCCAAGACGGCAACGGCGGCGACGGGACCGAAAACCCGGTTGACGGCGATAGTCAGGGAGCCGGGAGCACACCTCAGCCGGCGCCCCCGTTACCTCCACCTGGGCCGGCGGGTCGCTTCACCGCCCCGCGCACCAACTTCACGTCGTTCGCACAATCCGGCGGGACCGATCGGCGGAGCCTCGGACGCGCAGTATCAGGCTATGTCCGGTCGTCGATGGGAAGTCCCCGCCGCGCCGCTCAACGAATGGGCACTGCGCGGGCCTCTGGTGCCAATGTCGTCCGGCTGCTGCAATCGGTTAGCGCTGACGGTATCGCCGAGACGCTGCGACGGCTCAACCTGACCGCCCTTGCGGGTCGCCCGATCGAGGAAGTGTTCGCCGGGCTGGCAGACTATGTATGCCCGGAAGACGGCTCGATCGACCAAGGGATCGCCCGCAATGCCTTCATCGAGACGATCGCCGACCTCGCCGATGCGGGCATTACGGATATCGACGGGCTGACGCCCGAGCAAATGACGACTGTGTTCGAGCTGTACGTCGCGCACACGATCGAAGCGCGCATCTGCAACGACATCGGCACCAAAGCCGTAGCGTTACCCGCCAACCCTGCAGCCGCACAGAAGGTTGAAGACATGCTGCACGATTTCATCCAGCGCGGCGTCACCGATGCCGTCGCACGCGCCGGCAGCAACATCCAGGCATTGTCGCCCGCCGACATCAACGGCTTCGTTACGTCCGTATACGAAGATGCGTTTCAGATCCTTCAGGTCATGGGTGACGCGGAGGCAATCCGATGAAGCGACATCTCCTCGTCGGGACGATGGGCGCGCGCGACGTGCCGCATGTCGACATGGACACGGACGAGGTGCGATCGGACGTGCAGTTGTTGAACGCAGGCGGGATCGCCTGTGGAATACAAACCGCGCTCAACGACCTGCGTAAGCTCGGCCTTGTCCCCGACGAGATCGGCATCGATCTGCTGATTCTAGGCGCACTGGTCTACGCGGCTGACACGCGAATCTCGCGCGCCACAGAAGCACAGGATGGCTGGACGCGAGAAATCCGTATCGTCACGCCTGTCAGTGACGTCGCGACCTGGGAACGCGCACGGCCGATCGTTATTCGTGCCCTGGGCTTTTTGAGCGGTGATCGCTGGTCTTTCGAGTTCCGTGCCCGGCCGACGGGAAAAGAAAGGCTCGCAGGGTCGACGACCGCGCCGTTGCTTGAGACCGACTTGCTCGGGGTCAACCTCTTCTCTGGCGGGCTCGACAGCCTGATCGGCGCGATCGACAGCCTCACCGATGATGAGAAACCTCTTCTCGTCAGCCACGCGGGCGAGGGTGCGGGGAGCAAGGCCCAATACCTCTGTCATGCCGAACTAAAGGTGCATTTCCCTAAGCGGTGTTTCGAATGGGTTCGCCTTCCGATGGTTTTTTCACACGACCTCGCCGAAGGCGTTGGATCGGAGACGTCGACGCGCGCGCGCTCGTTCTTGTTTTTCGCGTTTGGGGTTGCGGCCGGTACAGCGCTGCGCCGACGGTTCGAGCTAAAGGTGCCGGAGAACGGTTTGATCGCGCTCAACGTTCCTTTGGATCCGTTGCGCCTCGGAGCGCTGAGCACGCGCACCACGCACCCCTTCTACATGGCGCGTTGGGCAGAACTCACAGCTGCGCTGGGTATCGATGGCTCCCTCGCCAACCCCTATTGGGCGATGACCAAAGGCGAAATGGTCGAGGCATGCGCCGACAAGACCTTCCTGCTTTCGATTGCCGGAAAGTCGATTTCCTGCTCGTCACCCGCGAAGCTGCGCTGGGCGGGGTATGCGCAAGGCCATTGCGGCTATTGCCTCCCGTGTCTCATCCGGCGGGCGTCGATGCCAGTTGACGATCCGACCGAATACTATCTCCCTGACCTGAAGCTACGAACGCTAAACAGCGCCGAAGCGGAAGGTGTGCAGGTGCGGTCCTTCCAGCTGGCAATCGCGCGTCTACGTGCCAGACCCGAACTCGCGAAGGTGCTAATCCACAAGCCCGGCCCGCTTTACGATCACGACATCGCCGATCAAACCGAGATGGCTGGCGTTTATGCCAGGGGTATGGAGGAGGTCGGTCGACTCTTGGATGGCGTCCTCACGAAACCGAAGTAAACGACGGCAATGACGAACCTTGTCGATTTCCATTGCCATTTGGATCTCTATCCAGATTTCGAGCAGGCCGTAGATCGCAGCGAACGGGCCGGTGTCTTCACGCTGACTGTGACGACGACGCCCAAGGCTTGGCGGCGGAATGTAGAGGTTACCGCCCCCACCAAACACGTGCGCGCGGCGCTGGGCCTCCATCCCCAGCTCGTAGGAGAAAGGGCGAACGAGATCGGGTTGTGGGAGAAGCTGCTGCCCGAAACCCGATACGTGGGTGAGGTAGGTCTCGATGCCGGCCCCCGTTTTTATAATTCGTTCGACGCGCAGAAGAAGGTGTTCGCCCATGTACTCCAGGCGTGTGCGGAAGCAGGTGGGAAGATCCTTTCGTTACACAGTGTGCGATCGGCGAAAGCGGTCCTCGACATGGTCGAAACTCACCTGCCTCCCGACCGTGGACGGGTCGTGCTCCATTGGTTCACGGGATCTGCCGCCGACGCGCGTCGGGCTGCGGACCTCGGCTGCTACTTTTCCGTCAACGAACAGATGCTCGCGAAGGAGGGGAAGGCAACGTTCCTCCGCTCGCTCCCCCGAGATCGAATCCTCACCGAGACGGATGGTCCCTTTACCAGGGCTGGCCCGCGTGCTGCCGAGCCGATCGATGCCGGGCGGGCGATCGCTTCATTGTCTCGGCACTTCGGGATGACCGAGGCGGCTACTAGTATCTTGGTTCTCGCCAACCTTCGCAATCTACTTTCGGATCAATAGTCTTTGGGGCGCAAGCAAGCAGCTGCGGTAGCCTCGGCGGCCAATGATGAGGCGCTCGATCTGCCGGCGGTCCTGGAGCGGGATTGGCTCAGTGACGCCTTGATTCCAATGGCGCAGCGCGATGTCCGCCGCCGGGCGGTTGTCGATCAGGTCCGCTGCGACCTCGAGCACAAGGGCATGTTGCCGCCGGATTCCGCCGCTGCCGAGCAGTGTATTGCGGACGAGGTTCGCGAGCGTCTTTTGCATTCGGGGCGGACCAATGTCAGCCGCGCGGTCTCCGATCTTGTCCGGGCTGGGCTCATCCACCGCCACTATCAGGGTTACCGCGTTGATCACTCCAATCGTGGCGCCCAGCGCGAGGCCGTCTAGGCGCCTCTTTGACTGTTGAGGTTGAACGCCTGGGGAGAGATGATGGTCCAAGGTGCGACGGCGGCCGTAATAGCCGGCTGACGAGCCGGGGCAGCAGATGTTCAGTAATAATTTGCTTTCAACAACCCGTTGAAATGAGCGGTCTGGCGAAATTAATTGCTATTTCACCAGAATTATGGTTTCAGCAAACCGGTGAGAGCGGCAAGCAGCATCGAACGGCGGGCGGCGGAGACGCTCAAAGCCTTCCTGGGGACCATACCCCAGCTTTCGCTCGCGCATATTTCGTTCATTGGCGAATCCGGTCAGCCGGATGACGGCGTCGATATCATCGCGGAAACCGAATTTGCGGGTCGGCCGATGCGGCTCGTGGTCGAAGTCAAAGGCAACGGCCAGCCACGCATGGCGCATCAGGCCGCCTATGAACTCAAGCGTTACCTCGGCCAGAGCGGGCAGGAGGGCGTGCCGATGTTCATGGCGCCCTATCTCTCCGAGCAATCCCAGGCCGCCTGTCGCGAGGAAGGCATCGCCTATCTCGATTTCGAGGGGAATGCGCGCATCGCCTTCGACACCGTGTTCATTGATCGTCAGGTCGAGGGGAAGCCCGACCCGGAACGCCGCGCGCTTCGCTCGCTGTTCAAGCCAAAGTCGGCCCGCATATTGCGGGTGCTGCTCAATGAGCCTGAGCGGTCGTGGCGCGTGGCCGAGCTCGCCGAGGCCGCCAAGGTCAGCCTTGGCCTCGTGAGCACGATCGGGACAGCTCTTCGGGATCGTGAATGGGCTGAACAATCCGATCAGGGCCTGTACCTCGCAGACCCATCCGGTTTGCTGGACGAGTGGGCGCGCAACTACGAGCCGCCAAAGGGCGAGGAAGTGCGCCTCTACACGCATCTGCACGGCAAAGCCCTGACCGACCGGCTGCGCGATCTCGAGGGAGAGGAGGGCAGGGTGGCCCTGGCGTCGTTCAGCGCCGCAGATTGGTACGCCCCATTCGTTCGCCAGAGCAGCAGCTACTTCTATGCCGACGAGAAGGGGCTTGGCGCGCTCCAGACGCTGCTCAGCCTGAGTTCGCCTGCGAAGGGCGCCAATATCGTCGTGCGCGTGCCGGACGAGGACGGAGTGCTTGACGATGCGCGGACGGTCGCGCCGGGCGTCATCGCAACCAGCCCCGTCCAGACTTATCTCGACCTCATGGCCGGCGGCGAGCGAGGCGTCGAAGGAGCCGCGCACCTGAAGGACCAGCTCCTGCGGTGGCCATCATGACCGACGAGCCGCAATCAGCCGCAGACTACGACGATCGGACGAGCACGGCGGTTCGCTCGGTCCTAGTCGAAATCGGCCAGACGCTCGGTAGCTTTCGTGGCAAGTTCGCGGTCATCGGCGGGGCCGTGCCCTGGCTGCTGCTTAAGGACAGCGAGATGCTCCATGTCGGCACCCTCGACATTGATCTCAGCCTCGACGCGCAGGCGCTGGCCGCGGGCGACGAATATGTCGCTCTCGTCGATGCGCTGCGCGGGCAGGGCTATGCGGGGCGCGACACGCTCAAATATTTCCAGATGGTCCGGACCGTCCAGCCGAAGGACGATGGTCCGCCGATCGATATCATCGTCGATTTCCTCCGCCCCTATGACGACGTCCTGGAAAAGAACCGGCCGCCGCTGACCGCCGAGTTCGCGACCCAGCGCGCGTCCGGTGCCGACCTCGCGATCCATTTCCATGAGATTGTCGCGATCGAAGGCGACATGCCCAAGGGCGGCACCAACAAGGTGATGATCGCGGTTGCCTCTATCCCGGCGCTGCTTGCGATGAAGGGCTTCGCGCTCGACGGGCGCTACAAGCAGAAGGACGCTTACGACATCTACTTCTCTATCCGGAATTATCCGGGCGGCATCGATGCGCTCGCCGATGATTGCCGGCCGCTGCTTGACCATCAGAGCGGCAGGGACGGGTTCGCCCATATCGTTGCCAAGTTCGAAGATCCCGACGGCTATGGCGCGACGTGCGTGCGCAATTTCGTCGAAGGGTCAGATATCCTCGACGGCAGGACAGCGGACGAGTGGCAGCAGGATGCCTTCGGGCAGGTCGATGCCTGGGCCCGCGCGATGGGTTTGCGATGACACGCCAAGCTGTGAAACCATCATGAAGCTGATCCACACCGCGGACTGGCAGCTCGGCAAGCCTTATGGCCGGTTCGAACCCGAGGTGCGCGCAGCGCTGACCGAGGCACGCTTCGATGCGATTGACGCGATCGGCAAGGCGGCAACCCTCCACGGTGCCGATCATGTGTTTGTTGCCGGCGACGTCTTCGACACCGAAGGCCCGGAGGATCGCACGATCGTGCAGGCGGTATCGCGGATGGAGCGCCATCCGTGTCGCTGGTGGCTGCTTCCCGGCAACCATGACTTTGCCCGGAATGGCGGACTGTGGGATCGTGTGCGTCAGCGCGCGGGTGGCACCATCACCGTCCTCTCCGAACCGCAGGCCCAAGAAATCGAGCCGGGCGTCTGGCTGTTGCCTGCGCCACTCACGCACCGGCACAATCTCGACGATCCAACCGACCTGTTCGACGGCATGGCGACGCCCGGGGCGCGGCTGCGTCTCGGCTTGGCTCACGGGTCGATCCGTGATTTCGGGACGCAGGGCGAGACCAAGAACCAGATCGCTCCTGACCGTGCTCGTCGATCCAACCTCGATTATCTCGCGCTCGGCGACTGGCATGGAACGCTGAAGGTCGACGCGCGCACCTGGTATTCCGGCACGCCTGAGACCGATCGTTTCCAACGCGACGAGCCGGGTCACCTTCTGCTGGTGGATATCGACGAGGGCCGTGAGCCGACCGTCACGCCGATCCGCACCGGCCGTTTCCAATGGATCAGGCGCAGCTGGACCGTGAACGATCAGGCTGCGTTCGACGCGGAATGCGATCAGCTGTTGGGGTCGATCGACCAGCCGGCGACGCTTCTCGAACTGTCGCTCGCCGGAATCACCAGCCTCACCGATCGTGTGGCGATCCTCGGCAGGCTCGAAAATGATGTCAGCCACCGAGTCCGCTATCTCGATGTTCGCGCAAGCGACCTCGTCGGGCGACCCAGTGAGGATGATCTCGCGCAACTCGCGGTCGAAGGCATGCTCGGCGTTGCGGCCGCTAAACTCTCGGCCCGGATTGAAGCCGGTGGACCCGAGGCATCGGTCGCCAAACGCGCGCTCGAGCGCTTGTTCGTCGAATATAGCCGGGAGGAGAAGGCATGAGCCTGCGGCTCCGCCGGATCGCCGTCAATGGCTTCCGCAAGTTTCGCGAGCCGATGGCGATCGAGGGGCTGACCGATGGCCTCAACATCATCATCGAACCCAACGAAACCGGCAAATCGACATTGCTCGAGGCGCTTCGGGCGGCCTTCTTTGTGCGCCATGGGACCAAGAACCAGCTCGCCCAGTCCTTTGCGCCCTATGGCGAGGCTGTCGGGCCCGAGATCCAGGTATCGTTCGAGGCTGATGGTGCGCCGTGGACGGTCACCAAGCGGTTCCTTCGGGGTGCCACGATCGAGGTCACGGGGCCACAGGGAAAGGCGCAGGGCGAAGAAGCCGAAGCCCGGCTTCATGCGCTTCTCGGCTCTGTCCGCGATACCAGTCAGAAGGGCGATGCCGGGACCTATGGTGCCTTGGGTCTGCTCTGGGTGGCGCAAACGGACGCTCTTGCGGTCACCGCACCCGGGCAGATCGTCCGCGATACGGTTAGGTCCACACTCGAAGCCGAGGTCGGCTCGATCATGGGCGGCCCGGCGTACAAGCGCGTCCGCACCCGGATCGATGAGCAGTTTGCCCGATATTGGTCGCCAACGGGTCAGAAGCGCGAGCGACAGAATGAGGTGCGAGATAGGGTCGAAAGCGCCGAGGCCGCCGCGCGAGAAGCCGCTGACAGGCTCGCGGGATTGGAGAAGACGTTCGCTGAACTTGAAACCGCGCGCGCCAGGCTGAAGGTCGTTCAGCGAGAGATTGCTGACGACACTGATGTCCAGACGCGAAAGGACCTGGTCGCATCCCTTGAGGTCGCGCGCGCTGCTGCGCAAATCCTAGCGACACGCCGTGCCGAGCATGAGGCGGTCATCGCCAAGGGTAGGGGGCTCGAAGATCTTTCGGAGCGCCATCGCACAGCGACGGAAGCTCGTGACAAGGCGAGCCTCGCTCTGGAGGAGGCGCGCGCCAAACGGACGGACCTCAGCGAGGGACTGGCTACGGCCAAGCAGCGCCTCGTCGACGCGCGTGTTGCGCTCGAAAGTGCCCGGACGGCGCGTCAGGACGCGCGCTCCGCTCTCAGCGCTGGCGAGGATCGCCTGCGCGCGGCGCGTCGTAAAACTGGTGTGGCGGCGGCGCGCAAACGACATGCGGAGCTGGTTGAACTCGAACGGCTCCAAATCGAGGCCAAGACCCTCGCGGCGACATTGATCCCCGCGAAGACGATCGAATCGCTGGAAACGAATGAGCGAGCGATTGCCGAGGCCCGTGCGTCGCAGAGCGCCGGCGCGACGCGCATCGCGCTGTCCGGCGACACCGTCGGCATCCTGATTGACGGGGAACCCGCAGCCCCCGGTGAGCGGACTCTCACCGGCAGGACTCAAATCCGTCTCGGTGGCGCTGAGCTGATCGTCACACCGCCCGCCGGTGCTGCCAGCGCTGAAGAGGCTTTGTCGTCGGCTTTGAAGAAGCAGCAATCTGCGCTGGCGGATCTCGATCTTGCGGACCTTGCGGCTGCGCGTGCACGCAACGACGCCGCGCGGGATGCCGCGAGCGAACTGCGCACCATCGCGGCCCGGATCGAAGCAACGACGCCGGCCGACGAAAATATCGGGCTTGCCGCTGGCGCAGGAGCGCTCAAGCTCTTCATCGTCGAGCTCGCCGATGAGACCGAGGCGGGTGAGGGCGACCTTCCCGATATTGCAGCCCTCACCACAGCATTGGAGGCGGCCGACACCGCGCTTGCGCGCGCCGAAGGCGCTCAGGACAGCGCGCTGGCCGCTCTCCGGCGTGCCGAGGAGGAGGATGCACCGCTTGCCACCGCCGAGGCGGGCGCCTCGAGCGATCTCGCCAATGCAACTGCCCAAATCGCGGCGATCGAGAGCCGGCCGGAATTTTCAAACCTGGCGGAGGATCTTGCTCGAGCCCGAGAGCAGACCGCTGAAGCGGCCGTGAAGCTGGAAGATGCGACACGCGACGCAACCGCGCACGACGCTGCGGCGATCACGCGGAAGATCGAGACGGTCGATGCGCGGAGTAGGGCGGCGGGTGAGGCGCGCACGAAGCTTGAGATGGAGATTGCCCGGTTTGAGGGCACGATCGAAAGCGAGGGTGGTAAGGGCCTCGCTGACCGCGAGGCAGGTGCCCGCGAGGAAGCGGACGCCGCACGCGCTGCCCTGCAACGCGTCACCGAAGAGGCCGAAACCCTGAAGCTGTTGCGAGAAACGCTCGACGAGGCACGCGACGAGACGTCCGCCAAGTTCGTCGGCCCCGTTGCGAAGCGAGCAAAGCGGCACATCGAGCGCCTGCTCCCTGGCTGTGATCTATCCTTCTCTGAGGATCTGATGCTCGATGCGGTGGTCCGGGGCGGAATCAGCGAAGGGTGCGGGGATCTGTCGCGCGGAACCCAGGAGCAACTGGCGGTTCTGACCCGGATCGCGTTCGCGGACATGCTCCTTGAGCAGGGACGGCCGGTGTCGCTAATCCTCGATGATCCGCTTGTCTATGCCGATGACGCGCGGCTCGACCTTATGGTCGAAATACTGAGTGAGGCGGCTGAACGGATGCAGGTTATCTTGCTGACGTGTCGCGATCGGGCGTTCCGGCATGTCAACGCCAATCGCTTGACGTTCGTCCCCGCGGGGCCGGCGGGAAACCCTTCCGGGACGACGGTCGAGCACGAGGTCGCAGCCTTTGGAGTAGAAGAATGACAACGCACGATCCTCGGAAATTGTTGGAATCGCTCCGCGACCATCTCACTCAGCCAGAAGCCAATGTCTCCTTTTTGCTGGGTGCCGGGACGTCTTGCGCTGTTCGAGTTGGGGTTCCGCCCAATCCTGCCGTCGATGAAGACCAGTCTCCTAAAACCCGATCACTGATCCCGAACGTGGCAGAGCTGACGGCGATTTGCGCCAGGGAAATCAAGAAACTAGATCCGGTGAACGAGGCCACACGGTTCGGCGCCGCCTATGATGCGATTGAGAAGGAACTCAATACCGGAAAGAGGCCCGTCAATATCGAGGACATTTTGTCCTGCGTGCGTCGCAAGGTCCATGCGATCGGAACCGGAGATACGCTCTCTGGCTTGACCTCTGCTGATCTCATTGTGGTAGAAAAAACCATCCAGGCAACGATTGCCGCGCAGGTGAACCCCGATCGTTCGAGTTTTCCGGAACAGCTTCCGCACGAACAATTCGTGCGATGGATTGCGCGTATGCCGAGAGTCCATCCGGTCGAGATCTTCACAACGAACTACGACGTCCTCGTCGAGACGGCTCTCGAAGCCGAACGCGTCCCGGCGTTTGATGGATTCGTGGGATGCAATCGGCCATTTTTCTCCCACGACAGTTTGACCAGACCTGAAAATGCCCCCGGCACGGCATGGACCCGGCTCTGGAAAATTCATGGTTCCATCAATTGGCGGTTGGATACGGTGGGCGGGAGGCTGCGGGTTATCCGGACGGAGCCGCACAATGAAGGTGAAATGATCCTTCCCTCGCATCATAAATATGATGAATCACGGAAGCAGCCTTATTCCGCTTTACTCGATCGTCTCACCCGTGTGCTTGACCGAGATGATGCAATTCTTTTCGTCTGCGGGTATAGTTTTTCGGACGATCATATCAATGCGATCATCTTTGATGCGTTGGAAGCGAAGCGGCGACCTCACGTTGTGGCGCTTCAATTTGCTGATCCGGAATCGTCTTCGGTTTTGGCGGAACGCGCGCAACGATATCTGAATCTGATGGTGCTCGGTCCTCGCGCTGGCTTCATTGGCGGGCGGCATGGTGAATGGAAGCTCGAGGAAGTACATAGTGCCAACCATCTAGCCCAGGCGTTCGCCCTCGATACGGCCGAGCCCGATAAAGAATTGAGCGGTGCCGGAACTCTGAAACTCGGAGATTTCGCCTGTTTCGCCGAGTTTCTCGGCAAGCTCACGGGACCGGCTTGAAATGGCAAGTTCGGATCCGACCTACATCGGTCAAGTTGCGTCGGTTGCGGGCGGTATTGTCCGTGTAAGGCTGAGGCGCGATTTGCCTACCACACTAGTCTTGGTCGAGGGTGAGTCTTACCGCGTAGGCCAAATCGGAGGCTTTTTCCGTATTCCCATCGGTTACACCCAGCTTTACTCGGTCTGCTCGCAAGTCGGCGCTGACGCAGTCCCGCCGGGTATCGGCGGAGATGCGATGCAGCTCGAGCGAGATGACGCAAAAGACGAAGGTCTGGCGGGGTATCGATGGATGACCGTTGTGCTTTTCGGTGAATCGACAGGTGGAGTTTTCGAGCGTGGCGTTGGCCAGTATCCCACAGTCGGGGACGAAGTGCATTTCGTCACCAACGTCGATCTCGGAATCATCTACAGTCGGTCGCCCAATAGCGGTGGACTGGTGGTTGGGAATATCGCGGCGGCCAGTGGGATCCCTGCAACCCTCGATCTTGACCGATTGGTAAGCCGGCATTGTGCGGTGGTTGGCTCGACCGGAGCCGGGAAGTCTAATTTAGTATCTGTGATGCTGGAGGTGCTCGCATCCCCCGGCTATCCGTCTGCTCGGACCTTGGTCATCGATCCCCACGGCGAATATGGAGGGGATGCCAGTGACCGTACCGTCTTTCGTGTTTCACCTGGGCAAGGAGAGCAAGCGCTCGTCGTCCCCTATTGGGCGCTTCCCTTCAACGAGCTGCTCTCGATCACCTTTGGCGGGATGTCGTCTGGCAACGAGGCGATCGTCCGGGATCGCGTCCAAGAACTGAAGCGCGCCGCCGCGGCGTTTCTCGAAAACCCACCACCGCCGAACTCGATTACCGCGGACAGTCCCGTTCCCTTCAGCGTCCATCAATTGTGGTTTGAACTCGACGACTTCGAGCGATCGACCTTTCGGACGGAGGCTGGGCAGCGAGTCAAAACGCAGGTCGAGACGGCAGGTGATCCGGCTCAATTGATATCGAACATCTACCCAATTCATGGGCCTGGCGGCAAGGAACCGATGAAGAATCCGTCGCCTCGCGGTATCGGCAAGCAGTTAGAATTTGCGCGGAGCCGTATCACGGATGCGCGTTATGCGTTCCTGTTCGACCCGGCAGGTGGATACGCCCCGGATCTCGAAGGTAGGGTTACTACCGACATCGATAGCCTGGTCGCCTCCTGGGTGGGCCATCCGAAACCTCTTACCATCCTCGACGTGTCCGAGTTGCCGTCCGAAATCGCGGGCGATGTCATCGGATTGTTGGTCCGTATCGTCTACGACACGTTGTTGTGGGCCGGATCACTGGCCGTCTCGGGAAAGGCGCAGCCGCTTTTGATCGTGGTCGATGAGGCACATCGCTTTCTCCCGGAAGGTGAAGATTCCAGTTGCCACCGCATTCTGAAACGGATCGCCAAGGAGGGCCGGAAATATGGCGTTGGCCTAATGGTGGTGACCCAGCGTCCGAGCGAGATCGACTCAACCGTCCTCAGTCAATGTGGCACTATGATTGCGCTCCGAACTACGAACCCTGGCGATCGGGGCCGGGTAGCAGCAGCGTTTCCGGATGATCTCGGGGGCCTCGTCGACCTGCTACCGTCTTTGCGAACCGGCGAAGGTCTGTTCGTGGGGGAGGCCATGTTCGTCCCGTCACGCGTCCGTGTGCGGATAACGCGAACGCCAAATGGCGGGGCGGATCCAAAGGTTAGCGGTCGTTGGAGTGTTGAAGCGCGCCCGAGCGTAGACTTATATGCTGATGCGCTGCACTGTTGGCGTAAGCAGGTAAGAGGATAAACCGTAATGGAAATGACCTATGTCGACTCAAGCAACGTTGATCAGATCGGCTATGACGAGGAGTCTTCCGAATGCCATGTGATGTTTAAGAAAGGCGGCCATTACGTCTATTCCGAGGTTACTCCCGAAGTCTGGGAACAGTTCCAGAACGCGGATTCTAAGGGCATTTTTGTCAACGAGGAATTCAAGAAGAAGGCCTATCCCTGTCGTAAGCTATAACGGCCTTTCGAGGGATTGGTGGGTTTATGGTGATAAGTCTGCGACCGTTCGGTGCTTATCGTCAAAGCCGCCACGAAAGCGAAATTACATAACGTGTCACTTTGTCGACATCTTAACCACCGAGATCGCCTGCGGCGTCGAGAGGATCGGGGCGTCGGACTTGGTAGCGCTGACGGCATTGGCGGCCACGAAATTGCGGCCTGTGACGATGATATCGTCCCGCCGCGCCGTGTCATCGGGCGCTGCAGTCTGCGCGAAGACAGGCGTCGTCACGCAGGCGGAAAGCAGGAAGAGATTACGAAGAACAGTCATGCGAATTCCAGCTTTCATGTTTGGACGTCGAGGGGATCGCCAGCTTCCCGCTGGCGCTGACCATCAGCCACCCTCAAAACTCTTTTGAGACCCGTATTCCGGCCGTGCGCGGTGGCCCGACGAGATAGGCGAAATAGTTGGTCGCAGTGGTGTTTCCGGGAGAATTCGCGAACTCTTGCGCGTAGACCGGGACAGCGTCGAAGACGTTGTTGACGAACACGTCGATCGCTATTCCGCCGCGCAGACGGATGCCGGCAGACGCATCGACCAATGTGTAGGCCGGGCGAGGGAGCACTTCACCCTCACCGAACCCGCTATTCGAAGAGCCAACGTGCCTGGCGGCCAGGAACAGGTCTGCGCCCACGTCCCCGGTGATGGCAAAGGCGTAATCGGCCCGCGCATTCCAGGTCCAGCGCGGCACGTCGAGAACGCGCGAGCCAGCGGGCAGCAACAGGTTTGGCACATCATTGCGGTATGTGGCGTCGGTGAACGAGCCGCCGGCACCGAGATTGAGCCCGGCAACCGGTGTGGCGGAGATTTCCAGCTCGCCGCCACGGCTGCGGACCCGGCCTGCGTTGACGATGAACGACACAATGTTCGCATTGTTGATGCCGCAAGCGGTCTGGAACGCCTGCTGATAGTCTTTCCAGTCGATCGCATAAGCGGCGCCGTTGACGCGCAGCTTGCCACCGAAGAAACTGGTCTTTGCGCCGAGTTCGTAATTGTTGGTCTTGTCGCCGCCATAGGGCGGCGGAACATCCGGGATGCCGGCCGCCTGCCGCTCGGCAGGGGAGCAGATCGAGTCGGTGACGGGCGCGTTGACGCCGCCCGTGCGGAACCCCTGCGAGAAGCTCGCGTACAGGCTGACTTCGCGGGCCGGTTCATAACTCAGGGTGAAGCGCGGGGTCACGCCACTCTCGTGGTTGCGCTCCGAATAGCGGTAGGCAAGGTCGCCGCCTGCGACGCCACCGATGCCGTAGCGCTCGCTCGCCTCGCGCTGGCGGTAGTCGAACACGCGGGCGCCGGCTGCGATCTTGACCTTGGGCACAATCGCATAGGTGACCTCGCCGAAGGCGGCGAGCTCCCTTTCCCGGAAGCGGACGGCCGTGTCTTCGATGACGGGCGTGCCGGCGCCGCCGAGCGGCGGGGGCGCGGTCACGCCGAACAGGTCCGCCACCGTGACGGTCCGCCCCGAGCGCTGGTCGAGATTGCGGTAGAACCCGCCCACCACATATTGCAGCGGCCCGGAATTATCCGATACCGCCCGGAGTTCTTGCGTGAACTGCTTCGTGTGCGAGAAATCCTGCAGGGGCGTGGGGAAGAGTCGCGCACCTGGCCCAGGTCCGACGATGTTTTCGACGATGGGCGAATCGAACGCGGTCACATCCACGAACACGCGTGTCCGGCGGTTCATATAGGAGGATGACGACAGCAGCTTGAAGCCGCCGAGCGCGTCGAACCGGTTTTCCACCTGCAGGGCGCCGATAACGAACCGGTCCTTGCTGAACGTATCCTGGTAACGCGCCCTTGTCCGTCCGCGCAGGCCATAATCGACGTCGCTGTTCGAGCGATCGGTGTTGCCATAGGCGTCCTGCCAGATCACGGACGGCGTAATCGTCAGCGTCGGCGACGCTTCCCAGCGCAGCGCCGCCCTGACCGAACCTGTGCGCGTCCAATTGTCATCGCGCCGGACCGCATCCGTGCCCGCATTGGCCGCAAGGTCGCCGGTGGTCGGCCGCAGATCGTCGATCCAACCGCCCTGACGCACGAGGCTTCCCGTCACACGCAGCGCTAGCTTGTCCTTTACGATCGGCAGATTGAGCATGCCCTTGGCGTCCCAGCTGGTCCCACCGTCCTTGATGGTCGCGACGCTCGCTTCCGCGCGCCCGGACACGGCACTGGTATCAGGCTGGTTGGTCACGATCCGCACCAGCCCGCCGAGTGTCGAGGAACCGAACAGAACGCCCTGCGGCCCGCGCAAGACCTCGATGCGCGCGACATCGAAGAGCTGCGGGTCTGGTTGCGTGGCGGCGCGGGTTGCCCGCGTCTGCAGCGGCGTCTCGTCGAGATAGATGCCGGTCGTCGGCGACTGCACCTGGCCGACCTGACCGATGCCGCGAATGATGTACTGCGAGCTGCCGAGGCTCACCTGCGCGAAGCCGACACCGGGCACGATATCGGCGACGCGCGAGAAGTCGCTGGCATTGAGGTGGCTGAGCAGATCCTCCGAAAGGATGCTGACGCTGGCGGGCACGTCCTGTAGGTTCTGGGGGCGCTTGAGCGCAGTTACGATGATGTCATCGCGTGCGTCGGATGCGGCGTCATCCGCCTGCATCGGCCTTTCGGAAGGTGCGGGCGCACGCCGCGCAGTATCCGAACTTTGGGCGTGGGCAGGCGCTGCCGCAGCAAGTGCTGCTACGAGCGCCAGGATCGATGTCTTCATGTGATAAGTCCCCGAAATTCATTGATGGCGCGCGTCAACGGCGCCTGCTGGACGGCAGCTCGACGCTGCGCGAGACACCGATGGCCACCGGACCTGATGCATGGCCCCGACGAGTCGGCGCAGAACCCGTTGGTGAGGCCGAAGCCGCGGAGCGTCCGTGCTCCATCAGGCCGCGAGATTGCATCCACCAGAGCAGTTGCTCAAACCAGTGGTCGCTCGTCGTGCCCTTCGGCTTCAGGTCGAACCCGTGCCCACCGCGCTCGTAAATATGGAGCTCGGCTGTCGCCCCTGCCTTTCGCCATGCGGTATAGAGCAGGACGGCATCGTTCGGCTGAAACTCGTCATCCGCTGCGGCTGCGATGAAGGCTGGTGACGCATCGGTAGGGACGGGCGTTCGCAGCCCACCATAGAGCAGAGCCACGAAGTCCGGCCGCGCTGCCTTGTCTCCGATCGCCAGATCGGCGGCGAGGTAGGCACCTGCGGAAAAGCCGATGAAGCCGACCCGCTTGGGATCGATGCCCCATTCTGCGGCGCGTTGTCGCAAGATGGCAATGGCCCGGGTACCATCCTCTACCGCGTGCGGCTCACCGGCAAAGGGCGGCACCTCGATGGGAATACCGCTCTTCGCGCGTCCCATGATGGTCTCCATTTCCTTCAAATGGACTTTGGGCAGCTGCATCGGATCAGGCGCGCTTAGGATCGTCCGATATTTGAGCACGAACGCTGTCACGCCATGCTGTGCCAGCATCCTTGCGATCTCGGTGCCCCCGGCTTCATAGCCGAGCCCGACGAAGCCGCCCCCGGGCGCGACGATCATCGCGGTGCCGTTCGCGTGACCTGACGCGGGCCGGAACATTTCCAGCGTGGGCGCGCTGACGTTGAAGATCAGCGTCTCGCCCGTGGGCTGCTTTACCCTGATTTCCGGAACGCCGAGCGATGTGGGCGCGCCGTCAGGATAGAGAAGAATGACATTCCTATCACCTGCGGAGGTCTGCGCGGCCCCGGTCGTTGCGAGAAGCGCGGCGGCGATACCGAGGCCAACGAGGGCGGCCGGAAACCTCATGAGCCGATCTCCGCTTGCCGCGCTCGGCTTGAGACATCGCGAAGGCCGATAAGGGCTCGGACGGCACTGCACGTCAGTCCGGTCATAGTTCCACCCGCAGCGTGCCGGTCAGCGTGCGCGGCGTGCCCGGCTGAATCCAGTCGGGCGAGAACTGGTGCTCTGAGATGTAGTAGCGCTTGTCGAACACGTTCTTGAGGTTGATCTGCGCGGTCAAGTTCGCGCCGGCCACACGGAAGCTGTAAGCCGCCTGTGCGTCGAAGCGGACATAGCCCGGCAGCGTGATGGTGTTGCCGGCGTCGCCGAAGCGCGCCGACTGATAATAGGCGCCGCCGCCGATATGGCCGTTGGTGACGATCTGATAGCGCCCCCACAAGCTGGCGGCGTGCCTGGGCGTATTGGCCAGCTTCAGCGAACCGTCGTCCACCTTGGTCTCGGTGTAGGCATATGAACCGATCACCGAGAGCTTCGGGGTGATCTCACCGCTGAAATCAACTTCAACACCGCGCGACCGGGCCCGGCCAATCGTCTGGATCACCGGGAAGAAGGTGAAGTCGCCGCGGTTCGTCTTGACCAGATCAAAGGCTGCCAGCGTCGCGGTGAACCGCCTGTCGGAAGACTGGAACTTGTAACCGATCTCATGCTGCCGGCCGACCTCGGGATCGAGCTTGGTACCGTCGGGGTTGACGCCGTTGTTGGCGGACAGGCCGCGCTGGAACTGGCCGTAGAGCACATGCCCGCGCGCAAATTCCCACACCGCGCCGACGCGCGGCGAGGTGAAGCTGACCTTGTTGGGCGCGAGGCCCGGCGAGGAATAGATCGTGCTGGTCCAATCCTGCCGCACCGCCAGCACGGCGTGGACCCCGCCGCCGAAGTCGATATTGTCCTCCGCGGAAGCCGAATACCAGCGGTCGCGGTCGACGATATCGACCGGCGCGGCTGTGCTGATGTCGAGCGGGGGCGTGTTGCCGAGCGCCGGCTTGTCGACGCTCACCGATGACACCTGCTGGAAATAGGACAGTCCGGTCTTGCCTTCTCGAAACCATTCCACGCCCACCGCCAGCTTGTGGACCAGCGGGCCGGTGCGGACATCGCCCTCCAGATCGGCGCTGACCTGATCCATGCGGAAATGCCCGTCAGGGCGGACGTTGAAATAATAGCGCGCGAGCTGGCGCGACGAGGCGAACACGTCATCGCCCGTCGTCAGGTCGATGCGATAAGGCGCGACATCGACCTCGCGCGTGTCGGAGCGCATGTGGATGCCGCGCAGCTTGAGCTGCCAGCCACTGCCGATCGCCTGGGTGACGTCGAGACGGTATAGCTGGGTCTCGTCCTTAGAGAGGATCGGCGCGTCGTTGTACGCGGTGTGCAGCGGAATATTCGCGGGCCGATCACCGTCCGACGGGATACCGTAATCGTTGCGGTAGCGGTGATTGAAATAGCCGGCCGTCAGCGCCACGCGGGTGTCGCTGCTCGGCACCCAGGCGAGCGAGGCGTTCACCGTGCCCAGCCTCTCCACCACATAGTCGCGGTTGGAATCGGTGGTGAGATAGCTGCCTGATACGGACGCCAGCCAGTGTTGCTCGCTGTCCAGCGCTCCGCCGATCCGCGCCGACGTCCGCGACAGGCCATACTCACCTACTGTCTGCTCGAACTCGCGGGTCGGCATCGCCACCAGCGGGCGGGAGCGGATGTTGACGAGACCGCCAGGCTCCGCGCGGCCGAACAGCACTGAATCCGGACCCTTGACGACCTCGACCGCTTCGACGTTCGCCATGTCGATCGGCAGGCCGCGCACTTTGGCGCCGTCGAGATAATAAGTTCCGCTGCCGAAGAGCGAACTCTGCGTGGTCATCGATACTGTGGAGAAACCGCGCAGCACGAGCAGAGGCGCGGTGGCGCCGCCGAACCCGAAGTCCGAGGAGACGCCCGCGACATTGCGCACGGCATCGGTCAGCGTGATCGCGTTCTGGTCGAGCAGCACCTGGCGCGTGACGACCTGGACCGATTGCGGCGTGAGCAGGATGGGCTGCCCGGCCTTGCTCGCGCTGGTGCTTTCGTCCTGCGCATAGCGGCCGGTGACGACGATGTCGTTCTGGCGGCCTTGCTGGTCGGCGTCGGTGGCCGCCTGCGCAAATGCCGGCGATGCCATCGCCAACACCAGCACAGCAGCAATTACCTGCAGCGAACTGGCCTGACTGAGCGTGCGCGGCAAGCTCGGCGCGAATTCAAGATCGTACATAGTATCCCCCATCAATTGAATATCGGTCATTTCGGCATCTGGTCGGTGGTGCCGTGCCGGAAGCGGCGGACGAGCCAGTCGCCGGCCAGGACAAGGGCCGCTGAAGCGCCGAACAGCGGCAGCAGCAGCGCCAGAACGACAAATGCGGCGATCATCCAGGGCCTGCTCCGCCCCTCAAGGGCAGATGGCGCACCAAGCGTGCCTTGCGGCCGGCGCTTGAGCCACGTCACCACGCCCAGGATGCTGACGGTGAAGAGCGCCAGCGCGGTGAGCACGCCGATCAGCTGGTTGACCCAGCCGAACAACTGGCCCTCGTGCCAGGCAACCCCGGTGTTGACGATGCGGTCGATGACATGCTGGTCGGCAAAGCCGCGCCGCCCCGTCTCGGCGCCAGTCGAGGGCTCATAGGTCACTTGCCGGCCGAGCCAGCGATTCTGCGCCTCGGATTTGACCGTCCAGACCGCGCCGGTGGGTGGACCGAAGCGTTGCGGCGCATGCGGTGGCAAAACGATGACCGGAAACGCCATGTGTTCGCCGCGCGCCTTGGCAACGAACGTGGCGAGCGGCAGGCTCGGTTCGTTCGAGGCAGGCCGCACAGCCATAGACATGGCCCCATGATGGCCGGCATGGCCGCCATCGACGCCGATCTTCCAGTCCTGCGGCCCACTGACCAGCCCCAGCTCGGTCCGCGCCCATTTGAACGCGCTGCCCCAGGCACCCGCCCACGGCAGGCCACTCGCAAGCATGATCAGCACAAGCCCGGCGATCCAGAAGCCCGTGACGCGGTGGATGTCCTTCAGGAGCGGTCGGCCCTTGAGCGACAGGCGTGGCCAGAGCGTCCCGCCAGCACGAAATGGACGGGGCCACCAGAGATAGAGGCCGGTCAGGATCATCACGATCGTCCAGCTCGCCGCCAGTTCGACCAGCCAGTCGCCCCATGTGCCGAGCAGCAGCGTGCCGTGAATGCGCGCCACCGTGTCGGCGATGCGCGTGTCGGGATCGAAGCTCCCCAGTACCTTGCCCTGCGGGGAGACGAAGACCTGGCGCTTGTCGCCTTGGGCGGTACCGAGCTGGACCATCGCCGCATCACCCGTCTCGCGCGGAAGCCGGTAGTTCTCGAACCGGGCACCGGGGTTTACCGCGAGCACTGCGGCCAGTTGCGCGTCGGGCGATACCGCACCCTCGGTCCCGAGGTTCAGCCATGCGCGCTCCTCCCAGCGCTCGATCTGCGGTTTGAACAGATAGATCGCGCCAGTGATCGAGAGGATCAGGATGAAGGGCAGCACGAACAGCCCGGCGTAGAAATGCCAGCGCCAGATCGTGCGATAGGCGGTGCCTGCCTGTGTTGGCGATCGTGTGTCGGTCGGCGTCACCATGTGAAGCGAACGCCGCCGAACACGGCGCGACCGGTGCCTGGGTTGAAGATCTCCGAATTGGCGTTCGCGACGCCCGCGATCGCGACGGTCGCGATGTAACGCTTGTCGGTCAGATTGCGGCCCTCGACATAGACCGACCAGTGCTTGCCCGCATCGAACCCGGCCTTGAGGTTCAGCAGCGCGTAGGGATCGACGCTCAGCGTGTTGGCATTGTCGGCAAAATAGTGGCCCGGCGCCCATTCGACGTTGGGACCGGCGTAGAAGCCGCTGGCATGTTTGTAGAGCAGCTCGGCGCGCAGATAGTGCTTTGGAATGCCGGGCAGTTCATTGTTCCCGTAGTTGGGATCGCCGTCGAAGTTGAAGTCGCTGTAGGTATAGGCGGCGGTCAGCATCAGCTTGTCGCCCGATGCGGAGAGGGGGATGTCGCCGTTCAGTCCGGCCTCGATGCCCTGATGGATGGTGCGGCCGGCATTGATGATCGAGCAGGCGCTGAACGGGCCAGTGGTCAGGCACTGAAGCTCGTCGCGGATCTCCGAGCGATACAGCGAAACATCCCAGCCGATACCGCCGCTGTGCCCGCGGGTGCCGATTTCGTACGTCGTCGCGCGCTGTGGCCGCAGGTTGACAGCGGTGATGACGTTGGCGTCGTAGCTCGGCACCTCCGCGCTGCGCGAGACGTTGGCGAAAAGCTGGGCGTTCGGAGTGACATCCCACAGGACGCCGAACTTGGGGCTCCAGAGGCTGAAGTCCTTCTTGCCCGACTGGTCGCCATTGGAGAGGAAGCGGTCGCGCCGGTCGCGGACGGCGTCGAGATACTGGACGCCCGCGATCAGCGAGAGCTGCGGCAGGACGAACAGCGAGTCCTCGGCGTAGAAGGACAGGTTACGGGATTTGTCGACCATCGATGCCGTGAGCGCGCCCTTGGTCGCGGCGGTGTTGACATATTGGTCGGTGTCGATCGTACCGTTGTGGAGGTTGGCCCCGGCGACCAGGCGGTTGCGCATACTGCCAATCGTGCGATCGTCGACCACCCGCACGAACGCGCCATAATCATCGACGGTAAAGTCGAGATATTGGAAGATCGGATGATCGACGTGGCGATGGTTGTAGAAGGCGCCGACCTCCAAGGCCGTGTCGCCCAGGCTGAAGCTCGTCTTGTTGGAGACCCGAATGGAGTCGACGTTGCGCTGCTGGTCCTGCGCCACCCAGACCGGATTGGCGGCGCGCGGGCTGTTCAGCGCCGAGGCCTTGGTCACTTCGCCGGGAATGTGCTGGTTGGTTGAGGCGGCCGTTACATAGAATCGGGTCTCGACGTTCTGCGAAAACCGATAGCCCAGATTGAAGTTGCCGCGGATCGCATTGCCATTGCTATGGTCGCGATAGCCATCGTTCGACTGCGCGGACACGGTCGCGAAATAGTCGAAGTCGCCCGATACGCCCCCGGTGCTGGCCTGGCCCTTGATATAGCCAAAGCTGCCGCCGTCGATGCGTGCGTCGAGCGGCGAGGCATCGCGGCCCGTGGGCGTCACCAGGTTGATCGCGCCGCCCAGGGCGTTGGAACCGTAGCGCAACGCATTGCCGCCCCGATAGACCTCGACATAGCGATAGGCGCTCGGGTCGATCTCGAAGAAGTCCACGAGGCCGTCCGACGTGTTCATCGAAACACCGTCGAGCAAGAGCGAGATGCCGCGGATGCCGTAGGCCCGCGACAGGCCGGAGCCACGGATCGAGACGCGGGCATCGTCACCCATGCGGGTCTGGACGATCACGCCGGGGACATAGCTCAATATGTCTTTGATGTGTTGGACCGGCGTGTTCTTGAACGCCGAGTCAGGCACGATCTGGACACCGCCCGGTGTGCGCTGGATTGCAGCAGTCGCCTGTTCGGTGGTGGGCGTGGCGGTGACGATGATGTCGTCACTATGCGTACGCGCAGCGTCACCGGGCGTACGGTCCTGCGCAAGGACCGGCGTTGCAACTGCGGACGCCAGTAACGCCGCTAACATGGTCTTTTTCATAAATCCCCTTTTCATGATCGTGCGGGCATCTGGTCAGCAGTGACCGTGCCGTTGAAGCTGCGCATTTTCGCCAGCCGCTCCTGGGCAACAGACTTCTCGGCGTCGCCAAGCTTGCGGACGATCGCCATGGCATCTCCGTCTGGCACTCGAGCTTGTTTCAGATAATCGACTTGCTTGAGCGCCTCGCCGCTACACAGCACGAGCGCCCATTTGCCCTCGCGCCGTTCGAACAGCGCGCGGCCGCCCATCGGTCCCTGAGTCCAGTCGGCGACCGCATGATCCCGCTGACCACGACCGGGCCGGCATCGAGCTTCGCGTCCGCTCGATCGAAGCGCGCATGCATTTGGGCCTCAATCGTCGTGACATCGGCGCTCGTATCGACCGCCTGCGGAGCCCCGCAGGCCGCGAGCACGAGCGCCAGCGCCAGGGCGAGAACGTTGCCGCGCATCAGAATCGCACCCGCACGCCGCCGAACAGTGAGCGGCCTTCGCCCGGATAGAAGACATCGGTGGGCGCTGTCCGTGCGTCGGTGATCGCGCCAAACTCGGCGGCATAGCGTTTGTCGGTCAGGTTGCGCGCGTCGAGAAACAGGCCGATGCCATGTGGCAGGTCGATGCCCGCCGAGACGTTGAGCAACGCATAGCCGGGCGCCTTCAGCGTATTGGCATAATCGACCCAGACATCCTTCATCCGCCAGTCGACGAACGGCTCGATCCAGGCACCCGAGGGGTGATCGTAACGCAGCGACACACGGTACTGATGCTCGGGCACCACCGGCATGCGGTTGTTGCGGTAGATCGGATCCCCTTCGAACTTGAAATCCGACCAGGCATAGGTCTGGCGCAGTCGCAGTTTTCCGGCGGTGCTGCTGTCGATGATCCGCCAGTCGAGGCTCGCCTCAATGCCCTGATGCGTCGTGTCGCCGGCGTTGAAGAAGGCGGCGGGAAAGCCCGTGGTCGCGTTGAAACTCAGCAGCTCGCCCTCGATCCACGAGCGGTAATAGGTCACGTCCCAGGTGAAGGCGCCCTTGCGGCCGCGCGTCCCGAGCTCGGCGGTCCAGGCCTTCTGAGCAGTGACGGGTACGAACTGCGGCACCGGCGACTGGACCAGTGCGCCATAATGTGGCGGCTCGACCGAACGGGTGACGTTGGCATAAACCTGGAAGCCGCCATCGCCCTCGTAGAGCAGGCCGACGCGGGGCGAGAACCAGTTGAAATCCTTGCTGGCATTATTGGTCGGGTCGAAGCGATCCTGATAGTCGCGGGTGGCGTGGCCATAGGAGCCTCCCGCCACCAGCGCGAAGCGGCTGGTCAGGAAGAAGCGACCCTCCGCGAAGACGTCGAGCCCGCTTGCTTCCTGCCGGCCATTGCCGAACTGGAAGCCGTTGGCCCCGCCCATGTTGACGAACAGGCCCTGCTTGTTCTTGCCGGAGCGATAATAGGCACCGAAAAACAGGTCTGCCTTGTGTCCGCCGATCTCGCCGGTCAGGTCGAAGCGGCCAAATGCGCCCTGCGTTGCGATATCCTGCTCGATGACGATCGGGATCGGATGGCGCAGATCGGTCCAGGTCGAATAGACGCCGCCCTCGAAGGTCAGTCCATCCGAAAGACGCAGATGCGTCTGCAAGGTGACGCGCTGCACATCCTGATCGCGCGACCAGCGGTTGGCGACGACGCCGGCACCGGCCATGCGTGGATTGTTGAGGGCGTCGGACAGGGTGAGCGTGCCGGGCACCTGCTGGTTGATATCGGCGGCATAGCCGATCAGCCGCACCTCGTTTTCGCTCCCCCAGCTATAGCCGAGGTTGAGCGTGCCGCGGACCGACCTCTGCTTCTCGTTCTGGCGATAACCATCCGAATGCGCGGCATTGATCGAGCCATAGGCATCGAACGCCCCAAATTTTCCTGAGGCGGCTGCCTGACCGCGATAGGTGTCATAGGCGCCTGCTTCGGCGCGCAGGAGGAAAGGCGATTCCGCCGTCTTTCCGTTGGGCGTTATGAGATTGACCGCGCCGCCGAGCTGCGCACCGCCGAAGCGTAGGGCGTTCCCGCCCTTGTAGACTTCGATGTAACGAGCGCCAAGTGGATCGACTTTCTGGAAATCCGAGAAACCGTCGGCATCGGCGAACGGCACGCCATCCTGCGCGATCAGCACGCCGCGCTGGTGGTAGCTCTGATCGATACCCGAACCGCGGATTGAGAGCCGCGATTCTTCGCCGTAGCGCTTGTTGGAGAGGACACCCGGGACATCGCGCAGCAGATCGGGCATGCCGATCGAAAGCCGGTCCTCATAGGTCTCCGACGCCACCACCGACACGGACCCCGGCGTGCGCGCCAAGCGCTCGCGCGCCTGCGCAACGACCGGCGGATCCTCGGGATTGCGCTCGGCGGTGACGATGATGTCAGGCTCGCCGTTCGCGATGAGCGACTGGGCCAAGGCTGGATGCGATACGGTTATGCCAGCGATCAGCGCAGCGGTACGAAACTTCATGTATTCCCCCTTTGATATTCTGTGATGTTGGTCAGCTGCGGGCCGCGCCGAGCGCCGCGGCGATGCGCGGCGCGAGGCGGGAGTGCCGACCACGCGTGTCGAGGCGGATCAACTCGATCTGGCCATCCCGGATGCGGAGTCGTTCTTCCGGCACCGGACCCTTGCCGAAGACATTCAGCGCGACGGCCAGCGCGCCGATGTCGAGCACCGAAAAGATGAGCACCGGCCACGCGCCGAGCAGGACGAAACGCAGCGACACCAGTGCAGCCACGATGCCAGCACCTACCAGCAGATATTTGCCCTGGACCGGCAACGCCGAGCGCGGCGCGGTCATGCGGATTTCGAAGGCGTCCTGGGCGGGACTGTCCCACGGCCCCGGCTTCGCCCTTGCGGAAGCGGGCGCCATCACTGAATCTCTGCTGCGATGGCAGCTGAACCGCCGGGCGAAAACGCCGGTCCGCGGGTCAGCGCATCACCAATGCGAAAAATCGAACGGAGCACGATCAGCACCCAGGCCGAGCGACGAACTTGGCGCAGCCAGGCTATGAACGGCGGCAGATCCGCCAGGGCCGGCGGGCGGTGGCGAACGAACGCAGGGGCGAACGGCCCCCGACCGACAACAAGGATTGTCATGTGAATGATCCTCGGCGAGCTCGGCTGATGCGTTATCGCAATGAGCCGGGCCGAACTGACGCAGATGCGCGACGGCGTCGGACGAAGGTGCGCTTAGGGCACCGACTCCTCAGCCACTCACGCGACGACAAGCGATCAGAAGGCCGGAGGACCCCTCAGCGGCGGGCGCAGATAGGGCAGCGCGGTCGAGGACTGTAGCGCCAGGGGGCGCATGCCAAGCGCCAGGACAAAAAGGATCGCGGCTGCGAGCAAAATGGGGTCCGCAGCAGCCAGCGACGGTGCAGACAACCCCGAGAATGCACAGGGCTGTTCGGTCTTGCCGTGATGACCGTCGCTATCCGATTTGCCGTGTTCGAGACCGGGGATGTTCATCACCATCGTCATCGGCCCGGTGCCGGAGCAGATGCTGATGACGATCCCATGGCTGGTTGCGACGGGCATGAAGCCCGATGGGATTATAACCTTGGCGAACAGCACGCAGGTGATCAGCAAGCATGCTAGCCACCTATGTGTCCGCGAAAGATTACGGATATACCCCATAGTGGGCGCGTTAGGGCTTTTCGCCCGAAATGTCATCTGCAATCCGGATCGGCAGGCAAATCGCCTGTAACCATTTGCCCATAATCACAAAAATTGGAGTTTGATAATAATAGTTATGTTAA
>CAMTWP010000027.1:0-13024 GCA_947085475.1 uncultured Novosphingobium sp.
ATGATTGCATCCAGCATGTCATCATACGACAGGATGGATTCGACAGCGCCGTCATGATCCGACCAAGCGTGGAACTTCTCGTAAATCCATGCCGCCTGTCCTATCGGAGAATCGACGAGGCCATAGCCAAGGGTCTGTGGCTTGGTCGCTTGCAGGAGGGCATAGGCGGACCCGGTCCGGTTATGCTCCTCCATCGCGGCAAGGCTGGCGCTCTCCTCCACGGTCAAATCATTCATATCATCGGCCACTGGTAACGCAATCGGAGCGTTCAGGTGAATCGCCGCACACCCGGGCGCGTTCGTCCCGCCCAGCTGTGTGGTCACGGCGCCACCCCAATCGCCTCCTTGGGCGACAAACCGGTCATAGCCCAGGCGACGCATGAGTTCGGCCCATGCCTCAGCAATCTTCTCGACTGTCCAGCCTCTCTCTTCGGGTTTTCCCGAAAATCCGAATCCTGGCAAGGACGGCGCGATGATATGAAACGCGTCATCGATGCTGCCGCCATGGAGCTGAGGCTCAGTCAGGGGGCCGACTATCTTCAGAAACTCTACGACAGATCCGGGCCAGCCATGCGTTATCAGCAGCGGGAGCGCACGCGGGTTCGACGAGCGGATATGCAGGAAATGAATATCAAGCCCGTTAATAGGTGTTCTGTACTGGCCCAGGTCGTTCAATAGGCGCTCGCAACGCCGCCAGTCATATGAGGATCGCCAGTACTCGCACAGCTTTCGTACGGACTCCAACGGTGCGCCCTGCGTCCAGTTCTGCACAGTCTCCGGCTCAGGCCAGCGCGCACGCTCAAGGCGTTGCTTGAGATCAACGATCTGATCTTCCGGAACCCTGCTATAATATCTTTCTACGTCGAACATGAACCTGTCGCTGCTCCCCAAGGCGTCGCTTATTTTTGAAAGTATCGGGCAGAACCTTGCGAGTGGTCCGCTGCCGGGTATTGATCCTGCTTAACAAATGCTGCGTTCTCGACCAGAGGCTCGGGGAGGTTCATTCTGACCCTCCGTCAGAAAGGCTGATTGTAGCTTTGCGCGCCCCGCCATAAAGACGAGCCTAGCAAGCCACCGAACACCGGCACTATCGTGCAGAGGCAGCGTTGGCGGCCAATGTTGCTAGGTTGCGGATTTGAGTAGGAGGATGTCATGAACGGATTTACCAGGATACCGGAAAGTCGCTGGTTGAGATCGAGGGATCTCAAACTGGAGGAGAGTTCTGTCCCAGCCTCCTTCTATACGTCGCAGGAACAGTTCGAGCTGGAGCGTGAGCAGGTCTTTCGGCGCGCTTGGTTATCGGTCGCGCGCGTGGAAGAGCTTCCCAACGCAGGCGATTTCGTCAATCTCGACATTTTGACACTCAAGGCCAAGCTGATCTTGGTCCGGGGCGACGACGGAGAGGTGCGCGGCTTCCACAATTCCTGCGCGCATCGCGGTGTGATGGTCGTACAGAAGGAGAAGGGCAACGCTGCCCAGTTCCGCTGCCCCTACCATGCCTGGGTGTATGGAACCGACGGCAAGCTGCGGACCATTCCCGGCGCCGATATGTTCCCGGATGTGAAATGCGGTCATGACGGTCTGCCGCCGGTGCATACGGGTATTTGGAACGGTTTCATATTCGTCAATTTTGCCAAGGAACCCGAGGAGTCCCTTGAGGAGTTCCTCGGAGAAGCCGGGGTTCTTTTCTCCGACTTGCCCTTCGAGGATTATAATCACGAGCTGCGCCTCCCTCAGCCGCTCGCGACGAACTGGAAGCATATCAGCAACGCCTTCACCGAAGGCTATCACCTGGGCTTCCTGCACAAGAATTCACTCCCGTTCGTCTTCGATCGCGAAAACCCACTGACGGATTATCCGACCGTGCGATTCATGGGGCGCCACTCCGCGAATATCACCGGAGCCAACAGCAAATGGCAGCCGACAAAGCCGGTTATGCGCTTTGCCCTGGAAACCGGGTTCGCAGCAGACGCCGAGTTGGAGCCGGCCGGCAAGAAGTTGATGGATCATCCGGCAATCAACCCAGATCGTATAGATCCGATCATGGAAGAGGCCATCAATATCTTCCCTAACACTCAGATCCAGGTTCTGCATAATGGCTATCTGTGGTACCAGTATTGGCCGTCGGGGCCCAATGAAATGCTGTGGGACGTGCGTCTTTTCCTCGATAGGGCACCGCACAGTTTCAGGACGGAATTCGCAGAAGCCTCCTATGTCGCGGCCATCCGCGACGTGATGGCCGAAGATTCCTCGATGGGCGAACTGCAGCAGCAAGGTCTCATCTCGGGAGGACTGGAACGGGTCAAATATGGTGAGAACGAGTTCATGCTGCGTCACTTTGCGCAGACGCTGACGAATTACATCGAAGGCAAGGTTTAGATCTAAGGGTTGCTGGCGCCGGACGCGCCAAGGAGAATTATAATGTCAACGATTGAAAGAGGTGTCAGTCCGTCGCTGCCTGCCGCCTTCGAGGCGCTCGAGATGTTCCTCGAGGAGTGGGGTGATCTCGAGACAGAGGACGAGAGATACCAACTTCGACGCCGCAAAAGCCTCGAGGACTTGAAGCTCTTCTATGATGCCGTGACTCCGAGGCTCGAGGATGTGTTCCGGCATCTCGACCAATTCGAGTATGGCCCGCTGCCCAGAGCCGAGCAGGGACTTTTCCGGCTCGCTCTCGGGCTGGCCGAGGTCGCCCAGGCTGTGGAGGTGATCGGGCATCCCAGTGTCCCCACCACCTCTGCCCAGCACACTATTCAAATTTCTCGGCCACGGAGCCTGAAGTAGAAGCAGGTTCTTGAGGAGGGCCGATCGGGCGGTCCCGCTCGGAGCGACCAAGTTGCCGTGGTCGGGAAGGGCAGCGGCTAATCGACCAGCGGCATGAGCAGCGCCCTGGCGGGTGGTCTAGTCAGCTCCAGGTGTCGGGCTGCGCTGACGGTGCGACGATAAGGGATAGGAGCATAACATGTTGGACGAACGGGCTAAGCAGATATACGATGGCGTGGAGCACGAGCGCGGCCGCGACGCGTACTGGTATCAGGAAGAATTGGACCGCCAGATCGGCGTGGAGAATATACCGGAGCATCTTCGGATCAGGCCGGTGCTCGCTTCGCAGGTTCAGGACTGATCCGGCACGAAGGGCCGGTTCCGGCGCATTGGCAAAGCCATCCTGCCTGGTGGCTAACGACACCGGAGAGGCAACGCTCGATTGGGTCCTATCAAGACAATGGGCTGGCTGGCGAGGCCCGTAAAAAGGAGAGAGAAGATGCCGTATAGGATCGACGTTCCCGAGGGCAAGGAAGCGCTTGACCACATCCTCAACGACTTGGGCACTCCGCAGCTGGTCGAAGCGCGCAAACGTATGTTTCGGATCATTTACGATGCGCCCGAGACGACGCTCACGCCGCGCGAGCGCGAAGTGATGCGATTTCCAAGTACGGCGGTGATGGGCTGCCCTATCTGCAACAGCCTGCGCCTGTGGCGCGACTGGCCCGGCTTTAGCGACGAGCCAATCGAAGAAGAATTGTACGTAAACGCCGGCGAATGGAATTGGAGCTGGGACGGCTTTACGCCGCGTGAGGCGCTGGCACTAAGGTTCATACATCGCTTCTTTACCTCGGTCGATGAGATGAATGATGACGATGAATTCTGGGCGGCGATGCACGCGCACTTCACCGATACCGAAATAGGCGACATCGGCGTCATGGCTTCTACCTGGCTCGGGACCGGGCATCTTCTGAAGGCCTTGGGCATCGGTAGCGTTTGCCCGATGCCCGTTAACGACGAACTTTTGAGCAGGCTTCGCAACGATAATATCAAGGTCGCGAACGCAGTCGCTGGGGGACTTTAGGGTGTATGTGCCGAAGTTCTGTCGCGTCGCGGTGGCAATCGACGATCTCGCGGCATTCGAAGCGGACGGAAAGTCCGTTCTCGGCCTTGATTTCTATAGTCCCGAGGTGGATGCGCATTTCACGACCTTCAGCGTTGCCTTTGGCGAGCATGGTTTGCTTGCCATTTCACCGAATACGGATGTCCCGTTCATCCAAAGCAAGCTGATCGAGGTTGCGATCGACGTGGAAAACGCCACCGAATCGCACGACAAGTTCGTGGCAGCTGGATACCAACCGATCGTCGTGAACCGGCTGCCGACGCCGGATGCCGACGAATATCTGTTCGGGCGCGAGTTCCACAACATCCCATTCATGGTTTGCAACCGCGGCGACAATGAAGCGGAAGCGCGTGTGCAGATTCCGTCTTTCCGGGAGCTGGATGCCGCGCCGTTCCCGAAAGTGACCTCGGTGACGTTGGCGGTTGATGATATTGATGCGGTGGCAAGCGACCTCTCCGCACTGTTCGACATGCAATTCGTGGAAGGTGATCCGCAGGGCCTCGGTACGCGGGCGCTAACCGGGAGACATCGTGTCACGCTGGTTCAAGGTGGCTCGACACTGGCATCACAGTTTGAGGCGCCGCTGGCAGCGGTAAATATCGGCTATGATGACGTCGAGGCGGCCAAAGACCGTCTGGAGGCGGCGGGTTACCCCGTGCTGTATCAGCAGGCGATGAAGTCGGGTGGAACCGCCTATCATTTCGGGAAAGCTTTCCATGGCATGCCACTTTTTATTCATCCAAGCTCGGCAGACGCGGAAATGATCGGCGTGTAATATCATAGCGGGTGCGGAGCGATTACCGCTCACGCGCTAAAGGAACGGGAGCAATCACGTGGCTAATTCTGACGGCAACAAGGAACTGGTTCTACGGTTTATGCAAGCCATCGTGGATGGCGACGTCGCGACCCTCGAGACAATTATCCATTACGACGCGAGATGGTGGATCAACGGGATCGGGGACCTCGATCGAGCGGGCCTCTTCAACGGCCTTAGCGCCCTGATTGCCGCCAAAGAGCGGACGATGGTAGTGACCCATGCTGTGGCGGAAGGCGATCACGTCGCTGTGGAGGCGGTCGGCGAAATGGTCTATGATAACGATGTCTATCGAAATCAGTACCATAATGTCTTCCGGATTGCCGATGGCTGTATCATAGAGGGCCGGGAATATATGGATACGCAAGCGGCAGCCGCGTTTATGGCTAGGCGGTAGTTTCCGGGCCGAGGGGAGCCCCCGCGGGCAATGGCCTACGGCCTAGCATTAAATGCAAGCAGAGCGGATACTGGGCAATGCCTTTCGCCTGCTACCTATGTTAAAGGAAAGCAAATGCAGCGTCTGGCAAACAAGGTCGCGATCGTCACGGGCGGCGGCGGCCGTATCGGTGCGGCAACGGCAAAGCGTTTCGCTGCCGAGGGCGCAAAGGTTGTGATCGCAGATCTTAGTGAAGAGGGCGCCGAACGGGTCGCGACCGAGATCGGGGACGCGGCGCTGGCCGTCCGGTTCGATGCCGGCGACGTCGAAAGCATTGCTCGCCTGGTACAGCGCACCGTCGATCATTTTGGCGGACTTGACATCCTTCACAACAACGCCGCGCTTTTGGATCTGGAATTCCTCAATCGTGATCGTACCGTGGTCGATACCGATATAGAGGTGTGGGATCGCACAATGGAAGTTAATGTGCGCGGCTACATGGTGGCATGCAAACATGCGATCCCTCATATGCGTCGACGGGGTGGCGGATCCATTATCAATACGTCGTCGGGCGCGGCGGCAGCGGGGGACAGTTCGCGCGTCGCTTACGGTTCATCAAAGGGAGCGATCCTCGTGATGACCAAATATATTGCCACACAGCATGGTCGGGAAAATATCCGATGCAATGCGATAATGCCCGGGCTCATTCTCGACCCGGAACTTGAGCCTAAGATTGCCGAACTCGCCGCGCTCATCAAACGTCACCAGCTCATCGAACGAACCGGGCGGCCCGAGGATATTGCCGCCTTGGCGGCTTTCTTCGCGTCAGACGAATCCGGCTTCATCACCGGGCAGTCGCTCAGGGCCGATGGTGGCGTTCTCGATCATCAGCCTATGTTCGCGGATGAATTAGACCGTCAGAGTAATTAGGGTCAGCAACGATCGAATCGTGCCGGGTTTGCGAGAGCCACCAACTCCTCACATGAGGGTTTTGGGGTCAAGGAGTTCATCACGTTAATCCATCCTTCTCGTCGGCATCCAAGGTCTGAGCCCCGGTATCCGGACCCTGTACAACCTCACATCCGGTCGCCGCTCTGAACGGCTGCACCAACATCCCGCTTTCTACGGGCATAGTCTGATCCTCCCGTGGGAAGACCATGAACACCGCGTTCGCCGCCAAGACCCAAGAGTGTCATCTCTATCTAGCGGAGGGGTGTCATTTCTATTTAGCACTGCTTTCCATTTGAAGGGCGAGTTCCGTGGCTTGCATAACACTTCAGCCAGGGTTGGGGCTCGCCCCAACCCTGGCTGACCTAATTTACGAGACCTGTGCGCGGGTGGGTGTAGAAGACTGAAAAGCCATCTGTTTTTGGTCTTTAGTGCGGGTTGCGCTGCTTCCCGATCACTCAGGCACAGGCTGTAGTTTCCTTTATGCCTGGGCCGCGAGAATGTTCATCGTGCGCTTGAGATTGTAGTCGATGGCGGTGAGGTGGACCTGGATGGCGGCTTTGGCGAGACCTCGCCATCGCATTCGGCGCAGGCCATAGGATCGCTTCCACGTCCCGAAGATCTTCTCGATCCGTCCGCGAATGCGATGGATGGGTTGGTTCCATTCATGGAGCTTTCGCAGTGTTTCCTGTTCGTCGCGGCCCCATGCGCCCGTAGCGACGATCCGCGGTACGCCACCCTTTGCAAAGACTGCGTCACGGAAATGATTGCCGCGATAGGCACTGTCAGCAAACACCTCGCCGGGGTTGTCGGGCAGCGCATCGGGACCGGCCTTGCCATCGTTGATATTGGCAGAGGTGATCGATACTTCCTCAACCAGCGCTGTATCGGCGTCCGCTCCAACATGGGCCTTGAAGCCATGAACAGCCCGCTTACCCTTATGTTTTACCCAACGGGCCTCTTCATCGTCTTCGCTGGCGGACGCGATAATCGTGGCATCGACCAGTGTTCCGGTCTTGACCGTCACTGCTTTCGATTTGAGCTGAGCGGTAACGATATCAAACAGCGATCGATCCAGCTTATGCACGACCAGCAGCCTGCGATATCTGACGAACGCGGTGCGCTCGGGTGTCGCCTCATTTGCCGAAAACCCGCAGAAGCGGCGAAACGACGCGCGATCATCGAGCGCCTCAGCCAATTTCACGTCTGACAGGTCGTACCAGATCGACAGTAGCAGAGCTTTGAACATGGCAAGTGGCGGCCAGGCGGGTTCGCCTTTGGCTGCGCAATAGAGCGGATCCAAAACCGCAGCGACTGACATCCAGTCGATCAGCTTGCCAAGCTCGTCCAGCGTTGATGACGCCCCTGCGCGTCCGGCAAATCCAAATCGCTCCTGACCAATCGAACGATGTGCCACGCCCAACTCTCCTCTTCGGAAAACCAATTGAATCAGGAATAAATGCCCTTGTCTACACCCACCCGCGCACAGGTCTCTTAACCGGACGTTCAAGGATGCCTGGATTCTTGAGGCCTGCGGCGGCTACCGCGAGATCCAAGCGCTGGGTGACGTTGGAGCGGGACATCCGGCCACCGCTGCGATTTGGGAAAAGAATGCTCTCTCCAGTAGGATCGCCGATCCGGCGACGCCACGACTTGATGAGTGCGGCGGTGGGTCGCCAGAGCGGCACGCTTCGTTCTTTACGTCCCTTGCCGCGCAAGTGGACAGCAGGTTGGCCTTCAAGCACGACGTCCCGACACCGGATGCCGATCATCTCGGAAACGCGGGCACCGGTATTGTACATCATGCTGAAGAATGCCCGATCGCGTTGTCCAGCCCAACTGGCCCGATCCGGGGCTTCGATGATGGCACCAATCTCGGCACGAGACAGAAAACCGACCATCGGCCGATCGAACCGCTTGAACGGAATTGCCAGCGCTCGCTCAATCGTGGCCAGCGAGGCAAGGTCGTGGTGCGACGCGAACTTCAGGAACGTCCTAATTGCGGCCAGGCGTGCGTTGCGGCTTCGCACACTATTGCCGCGCTCCTTCTCCAGATGATCAAGGAAAGCGAGCAGCATTGGCGCGTCGAGATCGGACAATGTGATGGCGCTGGGCGTTCGCTTCAACGCCGTGGCAGCGTAGTTGAGGAGTAGGCGCAGGGTATCCCGATAGGCAGCGATGGTCTGAGGGCTGACGGCACGTTGCTCTATGAGATGATCCATGAAGAAGCGCTGCACCAGCGTCGACAAAGTGGGGGCGGCGTGTTCAGCCATTGCCTTTCTCCCCGAATGCGAAATCTTCGAACCGATTGCCAGCAGCAGCCATCAAATCCGGGATGCCGGTCAGATACCAATAGGTGTCCGATATCTTCGCATGGCCGACGTAGGTGGAGAGCGCGGCGATTGCATTATCGATATCGGCACCGTCAGCTCGCCACCTCTGGATGCGTCGACAGATGAATGTATGGCGGAAATCATGGATGCGGACTTCGGGGTAGGCACCGCGAGCAACGATCCCTGCTTTGCTGCGCAACCTCTGGAAGGTCCAATGCGCGGCACGCGATTTTAGTGATCGTTCTGGCGTCGAGACGAAAAACGACTGCTCCGCAGCGCGCGGCAGGAATCGGTCCCGCACGGCCAGATAGTCGGCAAGAGCACTGGCGGTGGTTGAGTGGAACGGCACATGCCTCGACTTGCTGAACTTCGTCATCCGAACCGTCAAACATCGACTTCCAAGGTCTACGTCGGCGCAGCGCAATTTGATCGCCTCGGAAATGCGCAAGCCGGTTGCGGCGATCAAACCATAGAAAGCCTCGTATGCGGCGGGTCGCAGGCCGCCCACTGGTTCGAGATGACGTGCTGCAGCAAGCAGCGCCAGAACCTCTTCCTCGGTGTAGATGTGAGGGGTGGCCCGGCGCTGGGATTTGCCGAATATCTGGGTTTGCGGAAACTCCGTGGCTGGATCTTCTCGCAACAGATAGGTCGCGAAGGGCCGAAGGGCATCAAGCCGCCGAGCCCACGCGCGCGGCCCATCGGTTCGGGCGTGTTCCTTTGCCCACTCGACCACGAGCTCTGTTGTCAGAGATCCCTTGCGGTCAGTGCCATCGAAGAATCGAGCGAAGGAGCGTAACTGGCTCGCGCTCGGTCCATTGGTGCGAAACCCCAAGACTCGCCGTTCAGCAAGAAAGGCCTCGACGTGCGTTGCCATCATCCTGGTTGTCATCACACCCTCCCAGGCCAGGGCAACGCCACGGCAGACAGCCGGTGGAGATCGATCTTGGTGTAAATCTTCGACGTGTCGAGGCTCTGGTGCCTCAAGATATCGGCAATGTGCTTCATAGGCGTACCATCGCGGAGCAGTCTGCTTGCGATACTGTGGCGAAGCACGCGCGGATCGGTTCGATGCCATCCGCATCGAGCGAAGGCGGCGATCACTGCGTGCTTGGCGACGCCCGCCTTGATGGGGACGTCATAGGGCGCGGCGTGTCGAACGAAGATCGCGCGGCTGTTGGTCTGGGGGCGTTCATGGCGCAAATAATCTGCGATCGCGTCACCAGTGGCGGTAGGCAGTGGAAGGCTATCGGTGAAATGCGTCTTGGTTCTGGCTATGCGAATGATCCCGTTCCGCCAGTCAACGTCGTCGATCCGCAGCTTGGCGACTTCGGAGCACCTGAGTCCAAGGTCGGTGATGCATCTCACCATCGCATAAGCGCGCCGCCGGGACGGCAGTCGATCATCAAATGACGCGAGTACCGCATCAATCTGGGCCGGTGATAAAACGTCGGGCAACGCCGCCAAGCGCCAATGCGCCACGCGAGGGACCTCCCGTACAAGCTTGCCAACGTCGTCGCCCAACATCTTGCGAAACTTCAAATAACAGCCGACCGCTCCACCGGCGACGCATACTGCACCGGCACTCCAACCTCGGCCTTCGCCCAGGATAAAACGCCGAACGTGGGCAGGATCGAGCTTCTCAGGATCAATCTCGCTATTGCCAAACCGTTCGAGGAGCAATCGGCGAACGATCTGAATCCGCTGCCGCCGTGTCGTGTCCGCCAGACCGCCGACATCCCGCATGTGGCGATCGAAAGCCGCCAGCTCGCTGCTGAGGCGATCCTTCTGTTCCGCAGGAGGAATCTGGCCCTGAGCGCGAAGCACGTGCAAGAGATGACGAATAGCCGCGCGCAGCTCGTGGCGCAGTTTACGCACGGGCGGGCGGCATGTGCAAAACGGCAAATGGGCGTCGAGAAACTGCTGCTGCGCAGCCTCATCGATCAAAATAAGGCCCACATCTGCCTCGGAGGCCCACTTCGCGAAGTGAGCGACGCAGGCCAAATACACGCGCACGGTGTTGGGATGATACCTGCCTGCCCGAAGATGAGCGACATACTCCTCTTCGACCGATGCGATGACGCTGCTGGATAGCCACCGGCGCGGCTCAGGCTGTAAAAGATCGGACCTCATGAAAACGCTCCTCTCCAGATGGTTGGGCGGAGAGGGACGGTATTATGTGCAGATGGTATCGGTCATGCTGCATCGCAGGCGACAGAAAACCGCGCGGTCAACATCGCAGGCAATCTGTACCTGCACATAATCCGGCGCTTCGCATAATTGCGGTTATGGAAATGTATGCATAATCGAAAAAATGCGCTCTTCGCCGGCTCTGACGAAGGCGGCAACTGGGCGGTCATCGCCACCCTCATCGAAAACTGCAAGCTGAGCGACATCAATCCCCACGAATGGCTGACCAAGACAATGACCGCGCTCGCCAACGGCTACCCGGCCAATCGCGTTCATGAACTCATGCCCTGGATCTACGTGGGCTGAGAACAGCGCTCATGTTTCGTGAAAGAGGTTGGTTCGCCCTACACTGGTGCTCCGAGGGTTGCTCGGGTGGGCCGAGCCTATCCTCACACGAGGAGGACGAACCGTGGAACATCTAGGGCGCAGGGCTGGTGCTGCCCTTCTACAATACCGAAACCATGACACTGCACCTGACAGAGATATCGCCCCCCGTCGCCCCTGGCGCTCACGTGGTCGTGCTGATGGACCAGGCTGGGTGGCACATGACCGGACAGCTCGTCGTGCCCGATAACATCAGCATCATTGCTCTGCCGGCAAAATGTCCTGAATTGAACTCGGTCGAGAACATCTGGCAGTTCATGCGCGACAACTGGCTCTCCAACCGCGTCTTCCTACGACAACGTCATCGACCACTGCTGCGAGGCTTGGAACAAGCTCGTCGATCTGCCTTGGCACATCATGACCATCGGTCGCCGCAAATGGGCGCGTGGGTCATGATCAATGCAGGTTGGTATCACCCACGCGGCTCAGCGACTTATCGACCGCAGAATAAAGTCAATCGCATATTCCCGCCAGAATGCAGTGCCGCGCTCCTCTAGTCCAAAATGCTCATTGTAGCGCGTCAACATTCGGCGGGATGAGACGCTGCCCGAGACAATTATAAGGATCATAAACTCAAGTGCCGCAGTGTCGACATGCGGGCCGAACAATCCGGCATCTTTCCCACGATTTAGCACGCTATCAATTTTTTGAGACAATGTATTGCACAGCACAGCGACTTCTGGTGCACGACCGATTTGCGCGCCGTCATGAAGGCTCTGATCTATTGTCACGATCGCGGTTGCCTGATCGGTGGAATATCTATCATAAAGAGCACCGATATACTGGCGAACAGCATCCACAGGCTGCAAGGAATCATAGTCTATTGCTAGGAGTTTCTCATATGTTCCTTTAGCAATGTCTCGAAGTACCTCGCTGTATAATTCATCCTTGCTGGCGAAATAGAAATAGACAAGTTGCTTAGTTACCCCCGCGCGTCGGGCTATATGCTCAACTTTTGCACCCTCAAACCCAGACAGGGCAAATTCCTCTCGGGCGGCGGCCATGACTCTCAAAATTTTGGACGCGGGATCGTAACGTTCTCTACCCAAAAGCTGCCGTTTCGTCGTTTGTTTAGCCAATGCACCCTCCAAACGATCTTTTGAATTTGACTGCCCTATATCCGATTGATCGGGCGCAGTCACCGGTCAGTTGGGCTCTCCCTTGCGGATCAGCCGGCAACATGGCCCTCAGCGGGGCGATTCGCCTCCTAGTGAGGACGGCGCCCCTTTGCAGACCGGTATAGCCATCAGCACGTCCCGCCTGGCTGCGGGTGATCACGGCAGCACGCATGTGCCTCATCTCTTGATCAGCCTTTTTGGCAAAAAAGATCGCCGAATTAGTAGTGCCGGGTGGTTGGATAGCGTCGCCGGCTGCCAGGTTCCGTCCGTAGATTTCGCAGCCGATCAGCGGGAATTCTGGATGTGTCGGTTCGCCATCGGGACATCGCGTCAGTAGCGGTTGACGGGCTTGTCAAGCGCGGACGCCGACGAGCCCGCCTGCAGCGATTCGCTCGCTGTATGTACCAGTTCGATCATCTGCGGGCCGACGGCACGATGCTTTGCCTCCTATTCGAGCGTAACTTCATCCGCGCCGATGCGGTCGAGCTTGGCGGTGAGTTCGAACAGGATCAGCTTGTCGATATCCACCATCGCTGCGGTCTCATCAGGTCACGAATATAGGTCCGAAGCGGTGCGCGGCGCGATGGTGGTCAGCACCGGCTTCTCACCTGGCTCCAGTTCATAATCTTCAGCATTGCCTTGACCGCCCCGCTCAGCTGCGGAATCCCATTGCGTGCCGTTCAGACTTTACGTCGATACCAGCCGCTCGCTGATCTGCCACAGACGCTCGGAACTTTCATCGCTGCGTGCCGCCTTGCTAAGCGTCGCTGGCCGATGCTTAGCAAAGTAGCCGCCGGTTCCGGGATCCTGCTGCTTCGCCAGCCAAAGAATCGTATCTGGGGTCGGTTCCGGCTGAGGGCGAAATGACACCCTAAGGGAATAGCTGTCCTTGCCGTCGCCGCGGCTGCCATTGATCACAAACTGCGTCACTCTCGATGGATAGAACATTCCGTCAGCCACCTTGCAGGCATGACGTTGA
>CAMTWP010000028.1:0-29836 GCA_947085475.1 uncultured Novosphingobium sp.
AGGATCATCAGACCTATCGCCACCAACTCGGCGGCCATTTTCTGGTTATCGAGGGCGGCTCGCAGATCAGCGCATCCCTGAACCCCGTGCGTATTGAGGTCGCAGACCACAAAGCTGTCCCCGCCAGCGGCACGCGCAATCTCCGAGAGTCCTGCCTCGTTCACCAGATTTGCGAGGGTCAGCTGCTGCGTGAGGTGAATCTCGAAAGTCTCTGAAGGCGGCGTACCCGCTGTAGCATGGCCCATTTGTGTCACGATCTTCCTCCTATCGGCTGCGTTCGATGTTGCGTTCGGGAACGTCCAATTGCGGCGTTGCCCGAAGGCTCGCCGGATCAATCCGCGAGGCATTTGCTTGCCTGTCCTCGGGTGCCCTCAAATGATCGGGAATTGTGGGCCGAAACTCGCCAGCCTCGCGGCCGCTGCGCTTTGCCTCGACCTGCTTTTCGCCAAGGGTTTCGAGCGCGCTGGTCTTGTCGCCCGGGTTGCGGTCGATCTGCGCCAGGAGCCGATCGCGGTCGTTGGTGACGATTGTGATGTCATCACGCACCCGGGTCATCATGACGAGCGCCAGACGCTGGTTCGACAAGTGCCGGGCTGATGAGTGCATCTCACCGATCGCCATGTCGCGGGTGTCGCCCTGCGCCTGATGCATGTTGATCGCATAGGCCAGCCCCAGGCGCTCGAGCATGCGGTCATTCTGCTTGAGTTCTACGGTCTCGCCTGCCTTGTTCTCGAGCGTGACGATTCCATCCCTGATCCCGAGGATCCTCGCCTCCTCGGACTTCATCAGCCCCCTGGCATCATCCTTTTCGGTCCAGCGGATCTTGTCGCCTTCGTAGATTGTCTCCTTGTGCTTTTCGGAGAGCCTCAAGGCATCGCGCTTGTCCGAAGGATCGATCGCCGCCGGATCGAATTTGATCAGCTTGCTGCTTTCATCGCGCAGCATGACCCGGCCCTTCGCGTCGAGGCCTTCGACATCGTACCGGCCCCGAACAAGCCCTCCGGGGGCGTTCTGGCGCGTCACTTCGAGCAGCTGGCCCTTGCTGTAGGTCGAGGCGTAGCGCAGCTCCTCGCGCGTCGCATGGGCCGGGAGGAGAGTGGTCAGCCTCAGCCCTTCCCCCTGAATCGCCCCTTCTGCCTTCAGGCCCTGCTGGACCATCCGGTTGAGTTCGCCGCGCGCCGCACGTCCTGACGAGTAAATCGCGGTTCGCTCGCGATCGTCCGGCGAAAGCTCGAGCCACTTTTGGGCAGTGACCTTGAGGTGGTCTGCACCTGCTTCCACGACGCGCTCGCCAAGCGAGGCGAAGCTTTCCTTGAACATGCCGGCGCGCACCAGGCCCGCCGCTTCTTTCATGTGCTCGGTGCGCTGCCGCAGACTGGTGTCTATGCGAGCCATTGCGGGGTTGTCGGACTGGATCAGCGAAAAGCTCTTGCCCGCCTCGATCGGCTGTAACTGGGCGCGGTCTCCAATCATGACCAGCTTTTGAACACCAAGCCGGTTGGCGATCGTGAGCAGGTCATTCATCGGCTTGTTCGCAACCAGCGACGCCTCGTCCAAGACCAGCACTTTGCCGCGCAAGGCTTCGCGCGATGCCTCGAACTTCGGACCCGAGCCCGCAAGCGCGGGCCGCAGATGCTCATTCACAAAGGATGAGACGGTTCTTGCTGCGATTTCCTGCCTGACGACCTCTCCGTCTGGCCCGCGGATCTCCGTCCCGGTCCGAAGATCGCTGACCATCTTGTTGGCAAAGGCGAGGCCGATCACCTCCTTTCCCTCCTGATGCGCCACGCTCGCAATCGCCGAGATGATCGTCGTCTTTCCGGCACCTGCGACACCCTGGATCACGACCGTGCGGTCCTTGCTGGCGAGCGCCAGTGTTCCAGCGGCAATCTGCTCGGCGTTGAGGTCATGACTGCCCGCGACTTGCCGCAAGCGCCCGGGTGCCTCGGCAGCTTCGATGATGGCCTGGCCTGCATCCTTTCCCGCGGCGACATTGGCCAGCGTTGCCCGCTCGATCTCGACATGTTCAGGTGTGGTGTAATTTTCGGGCCTGCCATCGAGCCTGTCGCTCTTGCCCTCAAGCACCCTCCCGTCGGCCACCAACACGCCGATCCGTGCTTCCACCCCGTCAGCGGTCACGCCTTTTACGCCAAGGTCGAGCGCGGTCTTGACCAGGTCGCCCCGGCTCCAGGAGGTTTCACGTTCGCCGATGATCCTGATCGCAGAAGCGGTTGCCATCTCGGTGCGCAGCTGCGTGGGCGTCAGGGTGATCCGTTGCAGGCCATTGGTTGTCAGCGTGTCCGCTGGCCGAGTGTAGAGCTTCACGCTGTCGCGGAGCCCGCTCAAAGTCTCCTGCACCCGCTGAGGCGATCCCAAAGGGCTTTCGCGCCCCTCGGAGCCGCGCTCCCGCGCCTGTTCGACCAGCGCCTTGGCATCGAACCCCAGCCCGGCAGCGCGCTTGGCCCATTCTTGCCGGAGCGCCTGCTTGTCGTCCGGATTCAGCTTGGGATCGCGGGTGCGCTTGGTGATTTCACGCAAGGCTTCTGTGTCGTTTGCGCTCTTCCCGAGTTTCTCGGCCGTCGCCAGAATGGTCAGGCGACGCTGGCTGAAGGCTTCGATCACATCGCGCGCCACGCCCTTGATCTCGAATTGGCCGTGCTTGCCTGTGATCTGGGTTTCGTAGCCGAGCTTCTCGAGGTTCGTCCGCAGCGCGGCGTTGTAGATGGAGCCAAGGACTGTGTTGTTCTTCCAGATCTCTCCGTTCCACAGCGCCTTCCAGTTGCCATCCTTGTCTGGGGTCATCGCGGCGATGACAGCATGGGTGTGGTTCTGCGGGTCCAGCGCCCGGCTCGTGTCGTGCTGGAACAGGGCATAGAGCAGCTTGCCTGTGACCACGCCCTCGCCGTTGGCATTGCGTGATCGATCGCGGGCCTCCGCATAGTGTTTCTCGAGATAGGCCATGGTCGCCTTGACGGCGGACAGCTGTGCATCGAGGATCCGCTTGTCGCCGCCCAACTGCGCCAGCAAGCTGGCCGATTTCGGCATGGAGAATGTGAGGTCTATTCCAGAGCGGCGATTTGCGTTGCCATTTACGACCGTGTCATCGGGCAGTTTGCCATCGAGGACTTTTTCGAAGTCATCCTTGGCAACGGGACCAGCAAGACCGAGTGCTTCGGCGCCCTTCCCGCCCCATTCGCTGAGCTCAGCAGGGCCATCGCCGACATAGTAGTCGTCCTTGGCGAAGTAGTTTGCGGCGCCGCCTGCTGATGCGACTGATGCGACCGACAGCATCTCAGGCTACCCTTGCCTGTTCGCGCCGGAGCATCGGCCCGGCACCATGCGCGCAAAATAGGGGGCACACATGGCCGGTCTGTCCCGCCGCGCTCATCGCCCAAGCTCCTGATCATCGTTGATGGAAGGGTCCTGACGGCTTTGCTTTTCATTGCCGATGCCGCGCATGTTTTCATTCGAAAGCTCGCTCTCCTGCGCGTCTGCCCTGCTGTTCTGCGCTCGCCCCTTTGGCCCTTCGATCTTCGTCTGCGTGCCGCGCTCCTCACTGTCGCGCATGGCAAGGCTCTGCCGATCGCGCTGGTCCTTCTTGCCAGGGCGGTTATAGCCATACAGCTCCCCTTGCGCTGGCCTTCGCTCGAACTCTGCCCGCTCCTCTTCATCCTCGATCTTGCGCGCCATCTCCTCCTCGGTCAGCTCGCGCTCAGGGTTCAATGGCCCTTCGATCGCCTCCCTCAGCTGCTGCGCCGCCCGCTCCGCCTCACTCAGCGCGACCTCTTCGCGATCCTTCCGCTCCTTAGGCGCCATGTCAGGTTGTGCGCCTTCCCTATCCCCACCCCCCAATTCCGCGCCATCCCCGGACGGTGGTGTGTATTCGGCGGCGCGCATGTCGGTGACACGCTCGAAGCCTTTTGCGCGGGGTTCGTAATCCTTCCACGTCAGCCTGATCCGGGCAGCGGGGAAACCGTCGGGGAATTTCACGAACCCGTGCATGCTGGGCAGGTCGCTGATGTCGACCGGCATGACGAGTTCTTCGACGTTAGTACGAGGCGTAATCGTCGAGGCGTCGCGGTTGTCATTATAGCCGTAGGAATAGGCTTCATCCATGATCCGAACCTGACGGTTGCCGATGAACTCGGAGCATCGCCGCGACGTCTCGGGATCGGCCGTCTTGAGGATCAGTTTGGTGCCCGCCAGCGAGGCCAGATTGGTAGCCCCGTTCTCGCCATAGGTTTCTTCAAGCTTGTCGAAGGAATGCATGCCAAGCACGAAGGCGCCGCCAAACGCGCGCGCGGTCTGAAGGCCATGATCGATCGCCGGGAGACGATGCAGCGCATGGACCTCGTCGATGAGAAACCAGGTGCGCAGATCTCGGCTCCGTCCCATGTGGAACAGCGCATTGACGGCTAGGTCCATCCAGAGGGTCAAAAGTGGGCGATTGAGGACGAGGTCCGGGTGAGTGGAGGTGATGAAAAGGATCGACCCTTCCTTGACCTCGGTCGTCATCCAATTCTTGATCGAGAAGCCGGTTTCGCCCGGAGGAGGTTCGGGCAGGAAGCGGAAAACATTTGCATTGGCGATGAAGGTGGTCCGGATCGACTCTGCCATTTTGGCTGCGGCGGGCGACATCATCGGCCCTGCAATCGTGCCTTCAAGTTGAGCATGGATCGTCTTCAGATCCGACTGCATCAGGAAGTAGGAAAGCGCGCCATTTGAGCGCACGCCCATCTTGATCATCTTGACGCACATTTCGACGAACAGGGTGCGCGCCGATTTCTGCCAAAAGTCATCTTCCGCGCTGTGGCCACTCGGAACAAGCGCCGTCGCAGCGCTCATGAATTCGGCGTAGTTGTCGCAGTCGTTGAAGATCGACCATGGCACGCAGCGGCGGTCCATCGGATTGAGGATGATGTCCGTTTCGGCATCATAGAAGCTTTCGACGAAAGTGCCGGTCAGATCGAAAATGACGCAGCGATGCCCGCGCTCGCGCGCCTGCGTGACGATCTTCTTCAGCTCGGTCGTCTTGCCGGCCCCGGTCGTACCGATGAACATCGCATGGCTTTGCTCAAGGCGCCAGGGAACCGGCACGCCTGCCAGGCGATAAGGCGCATGCAGACCCGCGCGGACACGGTCCTTCAGTGGCTCTGCGAGGATCTTGTCGGGGTCCACTGCCGGCGTGCGCTTGCGGCACTCGCTGACATGCGCTTTCCAGTTATGGCTGGTGATGGCTTGGGCCAGTTCGCTGTGTGTCACAAGGACCGCGCCGCGCTCATGCCGCTCGGTCAGAATGTCGGTGCCGCGCCGTTTCGAAAAGTCGACGAACCAGACGGTCAGGGGCACGCAGATAAAGGCTGCACCAAGACCCGCAGAAATGCTGACCTGCACGGCCTTGCCCCACGCCCTTTCGACTGCAGGATGATAGGGCACCATGGACATGGTGCCTTGCACCATCTGACCCGATGGAAGCGTCAGGTTTACAGGCTTGTTCGGATTAAGCTGCACCCATCCCCAGGCCTCGGCGTAGAGCTTCATCAGCACGAGCTGAACCTCGTGATTCTTGAAGGTCAAACTGACGAGGATGCACAGCAGAAGAACGGCGGTTCCGACCCAGACATAGAGGGGCATTCTGATGCCCGCCCAGGTCATCAGGATTTCATGGTGGAACAGCTGCGATCCGCGCGTAAAATTGCCTGCGTTCCGCTTCACTTTTCCGCGCGCGGAAGCGTGGGTGAGAGTGGCAGCTTTTTTGCTGAACCGGATGTCTTCAGCCATGATGCTCTCGTACGTTGGAGAGCGCCTGAGCGATCAGGTGTTCGGCATCAGCCGGATATTGCTCTTGAACGATGAGCGACAGCGCGAGCTGGGTATGCTCGAGGATTGTGACAGCCCGCTCGGCATTGAGCGATAATCCCGCCTTCAGGAGGGGAATGCCCACTTCAAGGGCAATGCGGATGGCTTCTGACCGCGAGACACCGCGGCTTGCTGCAAGTTGATCGACGACGTCGATCATCCTCGGGCTGAGCGTTACACCGACGCTCTGGAACTGTTTCTTTTCCACTACCACACCTTTTCAGGCGTGGTTCGTCTATCGCAGGTTCGAGTATATAGCGCTGCATCGCGCTTGCCAAGAGTCTCGGCGATGCAGCCCGGTGCAGCGCTATGGTATTGGTTTTTCGGTGCTTTATTGTAGCCGTGAGCATCCTGCAGCCGACTGCACCGCCCCAATTCTGAGCAAGAGTTCAGCTAACCAATTGTGAAATATGCAGAATGTCGCTGCATCAGCCTACCGCGCAGCGGTGTACGGTGTGCAAAAATCAGGAACTTGTGCCCTGTGCTAGGTCCAGTGCCATAGGGGTATCACTGGCCCAACTGGTTTTCCGGGGGAGTGTGGCCGCGAGCCTGACTCGCGAACTGACCACAGACGTTTGGCCTGCCTCTGTGAACCGCTGGTTCAGGTCATTGGCACCACGTTCGATCAAGGTCGTCGTCCAAGTATCGCCTGTATCGAGGCGAAGCGGCGCGAGAGCAGCAAGCAAAAAAATGCCTCGAACAGACCCTGCGATTGGTGCATCTTCGCATGGTCTTTCAAGGCTTGGAGGAATGCGCAATGGTGTCGAAACTTGAACGCGAACGGTCTGCCCTGGCAGCAGCGGAAAAGGAGCTGGAAGAGCGCAGGCAGAAGCTTGCAGAGCTTGAGCGCGAAGAAGCAGAACGAGAGCTAAATCGGCTGATCAAGAAGGTCGGTCAGGATACGGCGATTGCCCTTCTGGAGCTGGCCGTCAAAGTGAAGCCAAAGGTGGCGATTTCTGCCCTCGAGAAGCTTGGCGGGTAAGGTCTAATTTTTGTCGAGTTGGGCGGCGATGACCACCGCCCTGTCTCGTCAAAACTCATCGGCCATTTTGCCGGTCGTGGTGTAGACGATCTGGTCGATCAGGTGCATCGGCAGCTCGCCATAGTCTCCTTCCTCGATGAGAATGTACCCGTCCCGGGTTTCGACGACATGGACGTCGAAGAAGGTGTGGTATGAGCGCCGCTCAGCTTCCAGCGTTTTTTCATCAAGGGCGATGATGTTTGGGTTGATCTGACGAAGCACTGAAACGTCGTCTTCGTAGCTTTCCGTTGTGTAGCACATGACCTTGCCTCCTGGCGCTCGGCGGCTCGTCCGCCATGCCATGAAACAGCGCCCCGTCAGTGTGCTGGTCACCGCAGCGAAGCGGAGGCTTGACCGCTAATTTTTCGATGGTGCGGAAGCCGGCGCAGCACGGCTTCTCGGTCGGGAAATTAGTGGTTGACCAGTATGCTGGCGGGGTGCTCATGGCGATGGTGGTGGACGTGCCTGCGGCGGGATGCATGCGTTGCCAGCGACTTCGCGAAAGCTATGTCCTGGCTCGTGGCTGTTCGGCATTGGCGTAACCCAGGCGGCATGAAAAAAGGGCGCCGCGGCAACGTGCCGGGCACCCTTTTCCACCTCGATCCTGCAGGAGGCTGGTTGCAGATCGAGCGTTGAACATGGCGACGAGTTCAACCGGTTTGTGGCTGCTCGTGAACTGCTGGCCGGATAGTCATAAGGTCCATTCGAGCAGCGGGTGTTGCTCTCCACAATCAGTGGCGGCGATGAACGCGAGGCTTTCGAAGAGCGGAGTGATTCCTGCCTTGACGAAAGCCGCGTAAGTCCGGTGATCCTCGAGCGCTGTCCCAAGCTTCTGCAAGGACAATTGGCCAGATTCATTTGCATGGCGGCCAAGAGAGGTGAGCACCTTAGCCGCAAGGTCGCTGCTCATTGTGATGTCACCTACCAGAGCGATGTGTTCACTCACGCGCATCGTGATCGGCGCATCGCATTGCTGGTGCTCGATCCGCAGCATTCGCCCAAGAAACTGCGCTTCCTCAACGATTGCGATCATCTCCGGGCGATGGTCGAAGCATGATGCGAACTCGGCGATGGCAAGCGCGTTGGCATTGATCTCGAAGTTCAGGGGCGCGGCCAGGAATTCGCCTGGATCTGCATCGATTGTACTGTTGACGGTGTGCAGTCTGCGCATCAGCGCGGCGAGTTCTGGCGGGCGTATCTGAGCCGGTTTCGAATGGAGCCTTGTCTCGATATCCTTGACGCGGAATGTGACGAGCATCTTTGCCTCCTGTCGCTGCTCGTCCCCTCCATCCCCCTTTCCTTTCTCTCTCCCTGAGCTTGTGTCTGAATGCCGGCTGATGGTTCTGGTTCACCTCCAAGGATCGCCGGTCGGCTCATTGTCCGGTGTCGCAGTTGGTACGGCAGCGATTCCCGCAAGATGCAAAGCATCGAGCATGGGCAAGTTGCGCCGAGCCAAGGTACAAGCGCGGCTGATAAACTCAGGGACCGCGATGCTCGCGGCAGCGGGCGAAGGGGGTTCGATGCCCCAAGAGCCCGCCCTTTACGCAAAAGAAGAGCGGAAGGCCCCGGCATAAGCCGGAGCCTTCCGAAAAGCGCTCACCCAAGGTTGCGCGACCGTACCTGCGCCTGATCACTGATGCGGCGAATGTGGAGCGGCACGCCAGCCTGACGGAGGCGCTGTGCAAGGTTCGACTGGATGCCCGATCCTTCCCCAATGATAGCTTCGACCGGGTTCAGCTTGACGATGCTCTCGTTGCGCAGGAACGGCGCGCGGTTGCCGTGGCGCTGGTCGGGAACGAACAGGATTGTGTTGACCCCGTTCTGCTGCGCCCATGCACCCGCCATGGCGTCGACGCCCTTGCGCATGCCGGTCGTGCCCAGGACCATGTTCGGGATCCGGGACTTGATGTCGTCGAGGATAGCCCAGATCATCGCGAAATCGTGCCAATCCTTCTGACCACCTGACACGATCACCAGCGGGCCATCGGGCTGGAACTGCGCTCTGCGATCCTTGGCGCGTGCTGCAAGGAAATCGCGTGCCTGCACCTGGCTTGCGGTCACCCCGTTCTTGCTGACTTGCGATCCCCGTGCGGCCGTGAAGGGGCGACCGGTTTCGACGCGGTAGACGTCCGCTGCATGATCGCGCATCGCCTCGAGCGCTTCGCGGCACCCTTGCAGTGTCTGGCAGAGCTGTTGTGTTTCCTCGAGCTCGACAGCGTAGATTTCCGAAGGGTCGAAGTGGCGTGCCATTTCGCCGAGCTTCTTTGCGGCATCGTCTTCGCGACCTTCAGCCAAGCGTGCGGTCATGTGGAAGGAGTTGACCATGCCCCAGGCGAGCTGCTGCGCGAATTCTTCCATGCGCGTATCCTTAAGGACATCGAAGATCGTTCCGATTGCCATCTCCACGGCGCGGCGCGCCATGTCGGGGTCCGGCATCTCTGCAGCGATTGGAGCCTCAATGATGTTGAGCTTGGCGAGATCGCTGTGTTCAAGAAACGCCCCGTCGTAGGATTCCGTGATCCCTTCACGTGCATCGGCGAGATTGATCCGTGCCTGAGCCAGATCTGCGAACGAGTTGAAAACAGTCATAAAAGCCTCCGATTTTTGAAATCGTCCCCACATTGGGAACAGCCAAAAACCCATCGGGCCGGACGAACCGTGTCAGGGACGGCGAGCTCGTCTCGCCGCCGCCATGGCGGGCGTGGGGGAACCGATTTTCTGCGTGGTGGCTGGCGCGCAGCGACACAGCCTCCCCGCTGAAAATTGGGGGGACCGCGATCCTTGACTAAGGGGCGGCCGCCGATAGGTTTCGGCAGGTGTTCCTGTGTGTGTGGAAGAGACGTTCCCGCCCCCGAGCAGGTGAGACGAAGGCAGGGCCGGTCAGGCGCTTCAGCGCCACGCCGGGCCGCCCCTTCGGCCCTGCGAAGGGGTTACAGCGGGAACACTCCCAGTCCTTTAGGCGGTTCGGCGCGGCTCGTCGGCAGAGGGAGGGCAGCCACGGACAACGCGGCAATTCAACCTGTTGCTGCAGCTGAGCTATGCGCTATGTTTTAATGATGGCAGTCTGGCAGTTCGTCATCGATCTCATTCCTGCATCTGCGGCGCGCGTCGCAGGGGTTGCCGCAGTGCGGATGAGCCGCGCGCAACTCGATGAGACCGTTCTCGGTTTTTCGGCGGCTCATGCGGAGGTGTTGTTCTCGAAACTCGGCAGGCTCCTTCCAGAGAAACCGTCTTGGTCTGACGGCCTGCGGATTTGGGGCGACGAGAAAGCGGACGACATTCAGGTCAGCATCGACGGGCAGGCTATTGAGGGGATCCAGTTCCGCCTCAATGTAGCGGACCTGTCTTTGCCATTGGTCGGCGGGATCTGCGACTTCGCGCGCCATTTTGATAGCGTCCTTGCGACGCCAGAAGGCGCAATCATTCAGCCGAGCCGTGAGGCTGTCATGAGAACAATCATGCAATCACAGGCAGCGCAGTACGTGCGAGACCCCCAGCGCTTTCTTGATGAAGCGATCCGTCTGGATCGGGAGGGCCGATAAGGGCATCTGGCATCCTCGGCCCTGCGTTCGCCGCAGATTAGGTCAGCGCTTGAACCGGACTGGCAGCTTCGATCACTTTTCCGCCGAAACTGGAAAGTGGCAAACCGACCCCAAAGCTACCTTTGGCTGGGCAATCAGCGGACGATCAGCCAGCAATAGCAGCATGGCTGCAATGACCCCTCAACATTGGGAAATTGTATAGCAGCGTCAACCATGCCCCAATGACCGCGCATTATGGGGGAAGGATGCGCTCAAATTGTATCTGCTTCGCCACTCTTGCAGCCCTGTTGTTGACCGCTTGCGGCAGCGAGTCTGCGCCAGGCACAAAGCCGCCGGTTCACAGCGAGGCGATTGCTCATGAGACCGAGCTTGTTCGCCTGACGCTGACCCCTGAGGCGCAGAAGCGTCTTGGAATCACAACCGAGCGGGCCGGTAGTGGCAGTGTGCTGGAAACGCGCATGACCAGCGGGGAGATCGTCATTCCGGCTGCTTCCGGCGGCGCGCCGATCAACGCGGCCAGCAACTTGCAGCAGCTTGCAGCGCAGCAGACAGCCGCCAATGGCGAAGTTGCGCGGGCACGCGCCCAGCTTCAATTGGCACGGATCGCTTATAACCGGGCCACCCAACTGGTCGATGAAGAAGCGGGCAGCATACGCGCGCAAGATGAGGCTGCTGCCGCCCTTGCAACAGCCAAGGCGGCCGCCGATGTCGCCGCATCGCAGCGACGCTTGCTTGGCCCTGCGGTCGGCACGCTCACCAATCAGCGCTACGTCTGGGTGCGTGTCCCTGTTTTCGGGACCGACCTTGCCGCTATCCAAAAAGGGCAGAGCGTCCTTGTCGCTCCGCTTGGCGCCGATGGTGCAAAGCGTTCGGCGCGGCCCGTCGATGCGCCGCCATCGGCCAACGCGGTTGCGGGCACGGTCGATCTGTATTTCGCTCTCGACAATCGCGATCGTGCCTACCGGGTCGGCCAGCGAGTCAGCGTCACGTTGCCGGTTGCTGGCGGTGAGCGCCAAGGGTTATCTGTGCCTGCTTCCGCGATCTTACGCGACATCTACGGGGGCGAATGGGTCTATGCCAAGACTGCTCCAGATACATACGTGCGCCAGCGGATCGAAGTGGCAGCGAGCGAAGATGGGCGCGCAGTTCTCTCGCGCGGACTTGAACCCGGCACCGTGGTGGTCACGACCGGAGCGGCTGAGCTGTTCGGCACCGAGTTCGGGGTTGCTCACTGATGCTGTCCTGGCTGGTAAAATCTGCATTGAAGCAGCGGGTGCTGGTGCTCGCGATGGCGGCGCTGCTGGTGGTGCTTGGCTTGCGCGCGACCGCCGATGTCCCGCTCGATGTCTTCCCGGAATTCGCCCCGCCCATCGTTGAAATCCAGACCGAAGCGCCAGGCCTTTCGACCGAGGAGGTCGAAAGCCTGATCACCGTTCCGATCGAAACCGCGGTCAACGGCGTTCCTGATCTGGCCACCTTGCGGTCCAAATCGGTGCTGGGCCTGTCATCGGTAACAATCCTGTTCGAGCGCGGAACGGATGTCATCCGCGCCCGGCAGCTGGTGCAGGAGCGTGTGACGCAGGTGCAAGGGCGCCTGCCATCTGCTGCGCGCCCGCCCGTGATGCTGCCGCCGCTGTCATCCACCAGTCGTGCGCTCAAAATTGGCATCTCGTCGAAGAAACTCGACCAAATGGAACTGTCCGAGCTGGTGCGCTGGACGATCCGGCCCAAGCTGATGTCTGTGCCGGGCGTCGCCAACGTCGCCGTGTGGGGCTATCGCGACCGCCAGCTTCAGGTTCTGGCCGACCCCGACCGGCTGCAAGCTTCGGGCGTTACACTGGCCGAGTTGCGCACCGCGACCGGCGATGCGGTGCTGGTAGGCGGGGGCGGATTTGTCGATACGCCGAACCAACGGCTGCCCGTGCAGCAGGCCGGCGCCATCCAGACATCCGAGGATCTGGCGCGCACCGTCATAAAGATCGCGGGTGACGCGCCAGTTCGGGTGGGCGATGTCGCGCGGGTGACCGATGGCTTTGCTGCGCCCATCGGCAACGCCATTATCGATGATGGTCCGGGGATCATGCTGATCGTCGAGAAGCAGCCGACCGGAAACACGCTGCGACTGACCCGCGATGTCGAGGCGGCTGTCGATCAGCTTCGCCCGGGCCTTCAGGATGTAAAGATCGACACCACGATCTTCCGCCCTGCCACCTTCATTGAAAAGTCCATCGACAACCTCACCCGCGCGCTGATGATCGGCTGCTTGCTGGTTGCGATCGTCCTGTTTGCCTTCACCCGCGATTGGCGGCAGGCAACCATCAGTCTGGTTGCCATCCCGCTCTCCCTGTTGGCCGCCGGTTTGGTGCTGCTGTGGAGCGGGGCGACGATCAACACGATGGTGATCGCCGGGCTGGTGATTGCTCTGGGCGAAGTGGTCGATGATGCGATCATCGACGTCGAGAACATCGCGCGGCGACTGCGGTTGAACCGTGACGCAGGCAATCCGCGCTCGGCCTTCAATGTGGTGCTATCTGCCTCTTTGGAAGTGCGCACGGCAGTGGTGTTCGCCTCGCTGATCGTGATTCTGGTGTTCCTGCCGATCTTCTTCCTCGGCGGGGTCGCCGGCACATTTTTCCGCCCGCTGGCGATTGCCTATGTGCTGGCGATTGCCGCCTCGCTGTTGGTGGCTTTGATCGTCACCCCGGCAATGTGCCTGATGCTGCTGCCGAATGCACCAGTGAACGAGGAACGCGACACGCGGCTCGTCGCATCGCTTAAGCGGCGCTATCTTGGCGTCCTCCCGCGCCTGGTGGCCCGCCCCGGACTTGCGATGGGGATCGTCGCGGGCGGCTTGCTGCTGTCCGGCATCGGCTATGCCGGGTTCAAGGACCAGTTCCTGCCCGATTTCCGTGAGACCGACTTCCTGATGCACTTTGTCGAGAAGCCGGGCATCGGGATTGAGGCGATGGATCGCATCACGATCCGTGCTTCCAAAGAGCTGCGCGCGATCCCCGGCGTGCGCAATTTCGGCGCGCATATTGGCCGGGCCGAAGCCGCTGACGAGGTGGTCGGCCCCAACTTCACAGAGCTTTGGATCAGCCTCGACGACGGCGTTGACTATGACTCCAGCGTCGCCCGCATCAAGGAAGTGGTCGATGGCTATCCCGGCCTCTACCGCGATGTGCTCACCTATCTGCGCGAACGCATCAAGGAGGTGCTATCGGGTGCCGGTGCAACCGTTGTCGTGCGCATCTATGGCCCCGATCAGGCCGAACTCCGCGCCACTGCCGAGCGGCTCCGGTCAAAGGTTGCCGCAATCCCCGGCGTGACCGATCTCAAGGTCGAACAGCAAGTGCTTGTCCCGCAAATTCAGATCCGCCCGCGTTCGGCCGATCTTGTCACCCTCGGCCTGACGCCGGGCGAAGTGCGCCGACAGGCGCAGACCTTGGTGGCGGGCGAGAAGCTGGGCGAGATCTACCGCGATCAGAAGGCGTTCGATGTCGCTCTATGGGGCGAGCCTGCCATTCGCGGCGATCAGCACGCGCTGGCCGATCTGATGATCCAGACCCCGGTCGGAGCGCCGGTGCGTTTGCGCGATGTGGCCGATGTGGTGATCGTGCCCGCTCCCAACGAGATCAAACGCGAGGATGGCCAGCGCCGTCTCGACGTCACGCTCAATATCGCCAGCGATGCCGATCTTGGCGCTGTCGCACGCTCTGTCGAAACGGCGGTGCAGCAGGTGCCATTTGCGACCGGCTACCATCCCGAAATCCTCGGCGAATATGCTGCACTCACCGAATCGCGTGAACGGCTGTGGACGGTAGGCCTCGCCTGTCTGGTCGGTATCCTGTTGCTGGTATGGCTCGAATTCCGGTCTGCGCGGATCACGGCTCTGGTTGGCCTCAGCCTGCCGTTCGCGCTGGTCGGCGGGGTCATCGGGGTTGCGCTGACGGGCGGGGTGCTGTCGCTGGGATCGCTGGTCGGCTTTGTCACCGTGATCGGCATTTCGGCGCGCAACGGCATCATGCTGCTTTCGCACTACGATCACCTGCGCCGGTTCGAGGGCGAGGAGTTCGGCCCGGCATTGATCCTTCGCGGCGCGCAGGAACGTCTGGTGCCAATCCTGATGACCGCGCTGTGCGCCGGCCTTGCGCTGGTGCCGCTGGTGATTGCGGGCGACAAGCCGGGACACGAGATCGAACACCCGATGGCCATTGTCATTCTGGGCGGGCTAATCTCCTCGACCATACTCAACCTGTTCCTGATGCCTGCGCTCTATGCCCGCTTTGGCAAGGACCGTCCCGCGCCCGAGCCTGATTTGGTGGAGGCGGCGGCATGAAGCGGCTTGTCCCGTTAGTGACGCTGATGACAGCCGCCTGTGCGACAGCGCCTTTGCCGCCTGCGCCAGGAATCAACCGCGATCTTGCCGCCGCGCCGTTCGCCAGCCTGCCGGTTGCAGCGATCGCGCCTGTGCCTGACGATTGGTGGCGCCTCTATGAGGATCCGGTCCTGGATCAGCTTGTCGAAGCCAGCCTTGCGGCAAATGCCGACCTCAGGGTTGCCTATGCCAATCTTGACGGTGCTCGCGCAGCACAGCGGCTGTCCGATGCCGCCCGTTTGCCTCAGACGACCATCGAGAGCGGTCTCGGCATCGACAACCCTGCCAATCAGCCCAGCGCCTCGGGCAATGTGCCCACCACCGATTATGATCTTGCTGCCACCGCCAGCTGGGATGCCGATTTGTTCGGTAGGCTGCGTTCTGCGGCGCTTGCGGCTCGCGCTGATGCCGACGCGCAGGCCGCTGCGATGGATGGCGTGCAGGTCGCTGTGGTGGCCGATACGGTCCAGGCCTATGTCGATCTGTGCGGTGCCACCGGCGGCATTGCGATGGTGAGCGAGCAAGTCAGGCTGCTGGAACTCGCATTGCGGATCACCAACAGCCAGCTTGCGGCGGGCGAGGTCTCTCCGCTCGAGGTGGCGCAGGCTGCAAACCTTGTCGCGACCACGCGGGCGGCGATTGCTCCGCTGGAAGCGGCACAGGCGAATGCACGGTATAGGCTTGCCACGCTGGCCGGACGCCCGCCAGCAGATGCCCGGACCAATCCCGTAACCTGCGCAGCGCCGCCGCGCTTGCGCGATGCTGTGCGCGTTGGCGATGGAACCGCGCTGCTGCTTCGCCGCCCTGACGTTCGTGAGGCCGAGCGCCGCCTTGTTGCCGCCACCGCACGGATCGGGGTGGCGCGCGCAGACCTTTACCCGCGCGTCAATCTTGGCGGCGCGATCGGGCTGTTGAGCGGCGGGCTGGTTGCCACCGCTTCCCCGCTGGTCAGCTGGTCATTCCCCAATCAGGCTCCGGTGCGCGCCAAAATCGCACAGGCCGAAGCGACCGAACGCGCAGCTTTCGCGGCATGGGATGTCGCCGTGCTCCGCGCCTTGCGCGAAGTCGAGACGGCGCTGGCGGCTTACGATGCCGAAGTGCGCCGCAACCGCGTGCTGATCGAGGCGAGCGATCAGGGACAGGCCTATGCTCACCGCGCGAAGGCCCGGGTGCGGCTTGGCGACGCTGCCCCGCTGCTGCGGATCGATGCGGACCGCACGTTGGCCCAGGCACAGCTGGCGCTGGCGCAATCCGATCTCGCGGTTGCGCAGGCACAGGTGGCTTTGTTTCGGGCGTTGGGTGGTGGCTGGCGCACGGACAAGCAGCCGCTAGAATAGCAGCATGAGAATCCTGATCGTCGAGGACGACGCCGACACCAGCCAGTTCATCGCTCGCGGCCTTGCCGAGTTGGGCCACCAGGTGGTGACCAGCGGCGATGGCCGTGACGGGCTGTTTCAGGCGACCGATGGCGGCTTCGATGCGATGGTGGTCGATCGGATGCTGCCGGGCCTCGACGGGCTGGGACTGGTCAGGGCCTTACGTGCTGCCGGGAACACGACCCCGGTGCTGATGCTCACGGCCGTCAGCGGCATTGCCGACCGGGTCGAGGGGCTGGAGGGCGGCGCGGATGATTATCTGGGCAAGCCCTTCGCCTTTAGCGAGCTGGCCGCAAGACTGCATGCGCTTGGCCGTCGGCCCTCTGCATCACAGGAGCCCGCGCGGCTGATTGCGGGCGACATCGTGCTCGATCTGCACCGCCGCACCGTGACGCGCGCTGGTCGCAAAGTGGTGCTCCAGCCCCGCGAATTCACGCTCCTGGCCGAGCTGATGCGGCATCCCGGGCGTATCATGACCCGCACCATGCTGCTCGAACGGGTCTGGGATTTCGACTTCGACCCCAAGACCAATATCGTCGAAACCCATCTCAGCAGGCTGCGATCAAAGCTGAATGCCGGGTTTGACAGCGACCCGATCGAAACCGTTCGCGGCGCCGGCTATCTCATTAGGGACGGCGGATGAAGCGCTGGTGGCGCGGAACCTTCGGACTGGTTGCTGCGGTGGCGTTTGGCTTTTCGCTTGCGACGCTCGCGATCGGCGTGGTCGCTTTTGAAACCACACATGAAGCGCTTGAACTACAACTCGATCATCGCATCGCCATCGAAACGCAGGCGCTGATCGACGAAGGACAGGACGGGCCTGATGGGATAGCGGCCGCCATTCGGCGGCGCGAGGCAGCGAGCAGCACCGCAAGTCTTGGCTACTTGCTGGTCGACGCAGCGGGTGAACCTCTTGCCGGCACACTGGATACGATTGTTCCGGCCAAACCCGGATATGTCGAACTCCTGCCTTATCGCGCAGATGGTCAGGAGCGCATCGCGCAGTCGCTGACCACGGCCTTGCCGGAAGGCCACCGGCTGCTGGTAGCCGCAGATCGGGCTGCCATCGACGAGATGGATAATAGCTTCATCAAACTGTTCCTTGGCGCGTTCGGGACGATGCTGTTGCTCGGCATCACGGCGGCGTGGGTGGTCGGTATCGTTACGCGGCGTCGCCTCGCCCGGATCGATCACACTGCTTCGGCAATCATCGCAGGTGATCTATCCCGGCGCGTTCCGCTGTCGGGAAGCGGCGACGAGTTTGACGGTGTGGCTGAGACCCTCAACCTGATGCTCGACCGTATCGGCGGGCTCATGGAGAACCTGCGCCAGGTATCAAGCGACGTCGCGCACGATCTTCGCACCCCGCTAACCCGGTTGCAGAACCGTCTCGATGAGGCGCTGCGGGAGCCAGATGGCGACCTGCAACGCGGCGCAATCGAAGCGGCAGCGGCCGAAGCCACCGAGCTGCTCGAGGTATTCTCCGCCCTCCTGCGGATCGCCGAAGTTGAAGGCATGGCAGCGCGCGCGCATTTTCAGACGGTCGATCTTAGCACTGTCGTGACCGACATGGCTGAGGCCTATCGCCCTTCAATGGAAGCAAGCGGTCACGAGGTGGTGACCGATATTGCCCTCGGTGTGACCATGCCCGGAGATCGCCGCCTGCTCCAGCAGATGATCACCAACCTGCTCGACAATGCCGTTCAGCACACGCCGGAGGGTACGGTGGTACGCATCTCTTTGGGCTGCGCCGATGACAGTATCCGCCTTGCGGTATCCGACAATGGGCCTGGGGTAGCATCCGGTCAGATCGACGCGCTGTTCAACAGGTTCACCCGCGCGGACGGAAGCCGATCCACGCCAGGGCATGGACTTGGCCTTGCCTTGGTCGCAGCCGTCGTTGCCGCCCATGGTGGCAAGGCGAAAATTTCGTCCGGTACTGGCTTCAGCGTCAACATCGGGTTCTAGCTGAAGCCGCCCTTCAGAAATCCACCCAACCCCGGTCATCCGGCGCGATCAACCTGTTTCCCTAAACCGGACATAAGAACATACTCTGCGGTACCGAGAGCAGCCCAAGGCCTAGGCAAAGGCCGCGCCAGCGATCGTCACCCGAACGGGCCGAGACCCGGCAGGGACTCGGTGACGCCGGTCGCAGACGCAGCACACGGGCAAGGCTTGTGTGCTGCCGGCAGCCCGGCGGAATAGAGCGCGATGCCGGCCATAGGCCGGTAGGCGCCAACCCACCCTTCGGCATCCCTTGACGCAAATGTTCGTTTTATGTTCTCGGCGGCGTATGGGAACCAAACGCCTCGATTCTGTCGCTGATCTCGTTCGTCATGGCCTCAATGCGCAGATCGAGTGCGGCCGCTGCAGGCGTGTGGTTATCATGCCGGCTGCGCGGCTTCGCGATAAGTGCTTCGCCAAGTCGATCCCGCTCAAACTGGACATGGTAGCCCGGCACTTGCGCTGCAGCTGTGGTCATCGTGGTGCCAGGATAAATCCCACCGGCAACTAACCCGCCTGCGCTCCGCACTCGGGTGCGCTCCATCAATAACGAGGCGAAGGGCGGCACCGAAGCGCCGCCCTCCTGATGATCACAGAAACTCGACGTTTTCGGCGATGATCTCGCAGCCGTAGCGGTCATTGCCTTCGGCGTCTTGCCAGCGCGAGTAGTGGATGCGGCCCGTCACGGCGAGTTGGTCACCCTTGGCCTTGTGCTGGCGCAGCGGGAGCCCGAGGCCGTTGAAGACGGTGATCTTGTGGAATTCGGCATCCTTGACCGGGTAGCCGGTTTCGGGGTCCTTCTGGACCTTCCCATCGCGGATTACGGGACGTTCGGTCACGAGGATGAGTTCGGTGATGCGGGTGTCGCTGCGATCGCGGGCGACGGGATCCTTGGCGAGACGGCCGACGAGGTTGACGATGTTCATTGCAAGAGCCTCCTTGGTGCCGACGGCTCGTCCGCCGGTGCCCTTATCGAGCCTCGGCGGGAGAGCTGGGACACCGCGCGCCCTCGCGCGCGGGAAACCTCGGAAATCGAGGTGGTGCGGGCAGCCCGGCTTGCCGGGCAACACGGCTCGCATTTCTGCAGGTTGGCCCTAAGCTCGACCAGAGAGGCATGGGCACTGGACGGCGGACATGCTGTTGGCACAGGGGCTGATTGCGTGCCTGGACATCAACCTCGCCGCGTCTCGGCTTGCTAACGCTGGCGTTGGTCGCATGATTGATCGTCCGTCCTCGCTTATTTCGGTGAGCGAATAGTCCCTTTGCGGCAGTAGTCCGGAACACCTGACCTTGGCTATCTGAGGTGCCGATCCGCAAGGTTGGCGCCACTGGCCTGGCGTTGATGCACAATCGGACAAGGCCCCAAGGGGGCTGCCTGTCTGCACGTTGAGCCAATCAATCCCGATCGACGGGGGCTGCTCTCCAGGCTGTTATGGCATCGATGATCTTTGTCGTGAACCGCGGTGGGAGACGTCCGGCAATGTACCCGGGCTGCTTCATCAGAGGTCTGATGTCGAACCCGGGCCAGGTGAACCGGTTGAATTCCGAAACGACAATGGAGCTGCCAGGAGCGAGCCCGGCTGCGCGCGCGATCTCATCTGGGATCGCGAGGGCGTTCTTGCGCCCCTCGCCCTTGGTCGTGATTGCGGCGACCAGATAGCGTGACCCCTCGACACCCACGACGACGACAAAGCGTTCCTTGACGCCCTCATCGCGGCCCCGTCTCTGCTCTTCCTCGAAGAGATAGACGTATCGGAGGATATGGCCTGCGGCGGGGCGGTCAGTCTTCCCAGCGGTCATTGGCGAGTTCACTGGCCGAAGGCCGTGCATTGGCGAAAGCTTGGCGGTCGGCTTCGGTCATGTCGGACGAGGCGACAGCTTCGATATTCATGTGATCTGCGATCATACCGCGGGCTGCCTGTTCAAGATGGCGGAAATATTCGCTATCTGCGATCACATGCCGCTCACGGCCATGGCTGGTGAGGACGACCGGTTGCTTGGTCGCAAGGTCGAGGAACTCGCCGGTGTTGTTGTGAAACCGGGTCAGGGGAATCCTGGGGTGCTCATTGGCCGTCGCTGGCATGGTGGTATCTCCTCGTGGCACCCAAAATAGCAATTATTGCCAAAATAGCAAGATTTCTGCGACGACGATTGCCGCGCTAGCCTTCCACCTCTGTAGCCGGCAGCTCCGGCAATAATGGGACGAGGCCCGCATCAATCGCAAAGCCCAGAGTCCTTGCCAGGCGGCAGGCTCGAGCGATTGACCCGTCTGGAACATCGAGCGCCTTTTCAATGTGCCCAAGGGTTTCGCCAGCGCCAGGTTCACAGACCGCGTGAAGCTTGCCCGGCTCTGCGGTGATAGCAAAGGGCCAGGTCATCGCGACACCGACAACCCCTTCATCGAGAATGAGCAGAGTATCGCCAGCAGCGATAGTCTCGTCGGTCTGTACGGCGTCGTAGGCATTGGCCGTCGAGGCGAACGCATGGATCCGCCACGCGCTAAAGGCGAAGCGCTCGCTATCAGTCAGCATGGCAGGCCCCCTTCAGAAAAGGCGCGCTGCGCCGCTTCTGGAAAGGCTGCGGTGAGGTTCCGGTGGAGCGGCCCGGACGAGGCGGGAAAGAATGCGCCAGTGCTGCTCGGCCGTGTGATCCGCAGTGCGCTTGCGATGGCATCCACGACGAAAACCGCAAGCTGATCGCTGGCCGTCAGCTTGCCGAATTCAGGCGGTGCAAACCCGGCCTGATGCCAGAAGGCGATGCCGGTCTCGAGGGTCTCGAGATAACTGGCATGGCTGCCATCGTCCTGCTCATTGTCGATGCTCGCCTCGACTGTCCGGTAGGTCCCGAAATCATGAGCATTAGCCTTGATCCGCAGGCTGATCCCGGCGGGCGGAGGCCCAGCCACCGCGATCAGCGCAGCCCTATAGAGCGTGGCTTCCGCGGTATTCACGAGGTCGAAGTTCGGGGTGTGGCCGATCTGCGCGCAGTCTTCGTTCCACGGAGCCCCGCCAAGATCGAGAGTCCAGTTTGTCTGTGCCATTCAAGCCTCCTTTTGCTTGAACGGCACCTCCCCCTTCCCTCTCGCAGGCCGTCTTCACCCGGCAGATCTGTGGAGCCCGACTGCAGGCTGCAAAAGAAAAGGCCCGCCCGCGACACATGCGCGGACGGGCCTTCCTCGTGTGACCGGCGCGGGTCGCGGCACCGGTCACGTAGGCTGATGACAATCAGGCATCAACGCTTTCGCGCGCCTTGGTCCTGGCTGCAGGCTTGGGCGCGGTGCTCTCGCCCAGACCGTCGCCGCTGCTCGCGCCGGTGTCAACGCCGCGGTCGCTGGCCGGTTCGTCACCGGTCGCGGTGAGCGGCGGCAGGGCGCCTTCGCTCTCGCTGCCGAAGCCGTCGAGCGAGGCCTTGGGCTTCGAACGCCGCCAGGCGACGTTGAAGCTGCCGTCGTTCTGCTGGAACATGGCGACCGGGATCGGCGCCGAGAGGCTGGGATCGTCAATCTGGCCCGACAGGAAGCACTCGCCGGTCTCGTTCGACGAGTATTCCCAGAGCGCGCCGATCTTGACCCAGCTGCGGCGATCCGCCGAGAGCGCCATGAGGTCGAACTTGGGTGCTCGCTCGTTGGTGGATTCGAAGGCCCGCAGAGCGACCGTCGCGCTGAAGGTGAGGGTGGTGATGCGGCCGATGTGAACGCCTTCTGCGTTGGCCTTGAGGGTGCCGATGTTCATGTCAAATTCTCCTGATGCTGTCCGAACCCCTTGTCCGGAACACCTTCTCCCATCCCCCTCTCCTCCGGGCCCATGGCCCGGCCCGTGCGCCAGCCACCGCAGGCGCGCGTAATTCTATCCAGCCCAGAGGGCTGAGGAGTCTCGATGCGAGGTTTGGAGCTGAACCGGCCCTGCTTCGAGCCATGCGCGGTCTGCACCGACCTAAGCTTCGGGCTCGGACCTGTCCTTGATCTGGCTGAGGCGCGCCATGAAGGCCTTGGCTTCGAGCTGATTGGGTCCATCGCGCGTGGCGAGGCATGCCATCCTGTCGATCTCGAGCTGTGCGGCAAGACTTGCTTCGATATGGCAATAGGGTTCGAGCACGCGGATTGCGTCAACCGCGCGGGGCAGCTCGCCGAAGGCGGTTCCGACCCATACGAGTTCGATCTCCTCTCCGTCTTCGTCAGGGGCGCTTAGAACCTGTGCGAAATAGGTCTGAATCGGGCGATCCCAGCCAACATAGGCACTTGCCGCCGCGATCCCGTTATGAAGCGGTACTTTGTGTCTGCTCATGCGCCGTTTACCTCCGCATCGGGCTTGGGCGGCTGCCCGGTCACGCAGCGAAATGCCTGCCCTTCACAATGATCAGTAGTCCGCTGGCCGCATCAGCGTGATGACGCGCCGTGTCATCGCTGGATTGGCCGGATCCTCTGACCCGAACGCCAGTTCGGTGTCGTAATAATCGACTTTCATCAGCACCTTGATACCATCGACATCCAGGCTTGCAAAGTCTCGCTCGGGCGAATCTGGTGCGAAGGTGCAATGGCGCAGAGCGGCCATCAACCGTGCCTGGGCCATCATGCTGTCTGCCACGGTGTCGCCGCCGAATTCTGCAAGCAGCCCGGAGGTCATGACAATGCGGGCCGTTCGGTCACGGCCCTGGCGCGCGGCATCATTGAGCAGCGCAATGCGCTCGGTGCGTTGCCGCGCGCAAGTGAGGTCAGATGTGTCATGAATTGGAGGTCTCCTCCTGATCCAAGAGACGACGAGCGGGCAACCGGACGGCCTCGCGAGCCTCAGCCCGCAGGCTGACAAGCGGAAAGCTGAACATCGATCGCGGTCCCGGGGGCGACGGTAATGGCAACCTGCCGATCCTTGGGAATGACCCATAGGATGCCGGCGAGCGTGTCGCGGATACGCGCCGCTATGGCCTCGTCTTCGCCGAGCAGCACCCGGGCTGCGAGCTCGCGTGCATTGCGCAAGAAGTGCTCGTGCTGGGTGTCCCAGGAGTCAGCCTCGCTGTCGTCGCTCGCGCAGAAACAGACATTCTCGATCAGATCGACCAGCGTTTCGGGGGTCAGCGCCGGACCCGGCACAAAAGCGATACGGATCTGGTCGACACCGCTGTACCAGCCATCCTCGCCCATGACGAAGGCGACGTCTGCCGGGATCCGTTCCTCGCGCTGCGTTTCGCTGGCACGGTGGAATAGGCAGAACCTCAGCTCGATCGTCTCGGCACGAACATTGTCATCGAGCGGCGGGAAGCTGCCGTTCTCGGCGATGACGTGATCGCGCTCTCCGGCTGCAACATAGAAGCGCACGTTGCCGAGCTGATGCAGCGCGTCATACCAGCCATAGCCAGCGTAAGGGGCGTGGTTCTCGACGAGGTGCGGGAGAAAGGGCTGCTCGCGCAGCGCGCGCTCCAGTCCCTGCGCAATATCGGGCTCAAGATCCGCGACAAGGATCGTGTCCGCACCTGCTGCGACCTCCTCATACTCAACATTGACGTTGTCGCTCTCCGCGATGGCCGCATGCCAGCGGGGCAGGCAGGGGTCGGCCTCCGGCAGGGCAACCCCAAGATCGCGGGCTTCCTTCCAGTTCTCGAAGGAAAGCCGGTGCTGGCCTCTGTGCGCCAGCGCGGCATAGATCGTGCGCTTGCACGCTGCCTGCAGCGCCGCAAATGCGGCGTTCTCGACGAATTCCTTGCGCGCCGGGAGCACAAGGGCAAGACCCGGGGTGGCCCCGATATCGAGCCGGGCATGGTAGGTCTTGCCGCCAAGGCTCTCCGAGACGCTGGCAAGCTTGCGGGTGAGCACCATGCCATGGAAGTTCGTCGTGGGGTCCTGGTGGTATTCGCGCCCCTCGAACACGCCGATCTGGCTGCCGTTCCACTCGGCGATGTAGATCGCCTTTGCGAGAAAGTCCTCGCGCGGCACTTGCGCGCCATTGAAGAACACCGGCAGCGGGTAGAACTTCGCGACCTCGCGCAGAATCCGCTCGGTCGTCTGCTCGCTCAACCCGGGCATCAGGAAGGTGATGGTCGTCCCAACCGGGCGAGCAAGGGGCACCACGGCAATGTCCTTCGCGCCGGTCCAGCCATCCGCTGGGACATGGACCGACCATCCGGTGTCGGCATCGGCATGACGCGTGCTGATCCGGGTATCCTTGCCCGCGAGGCTGAAGACACCCATGCCTGCGGGGTCTTCGGCCTCATGGATGTGCTGGCTCCAGCCCGAATCCCCCAGCGCAATCATGGTCTGGGGATCGGCGACCCCGGACCCATCATCGACAAGGGTCAGGCGCGCTCCGTCCTGATCCGCGCAGCAGGCGATATCGATCCGGGAAGCGCCAGCACGGCGACTGTTCTGGAGGAGCTCGCCGAGGATATCGCCGATGGTGCCGTTAAAGAGGCGTGTGACTTTGGTGATCGTCTTCGGGCTGACGCTGGGTCGGATGACTGTCGGGTTCATGGCAAAGGGTCCTTCATCGCACTGGTTCGCCCTTCCCCTCCCCCTTCCCTCCAGATCGGCGGCTTGACGCCTGGTCGGAGCCGGACGGCTTGGGCCTGCTCTTCAGCCCACGCGCTTAGGCCGCAGGGCCTCGGGCATCGGAATGATCTCGTGCGCCCTATCCCGCAGCGCTGTGACCTCGCCGCGCGCAGCGTAGAGGTCCTTCGCGACCAGCGCGCAGACCTCAGCCTCGCCATAGGTTGGCCGGCCAAGGTGATCGACGCGCTCGACTTGCCGGGCAATCACGCCGACTTTGCCATCCGGCACCCATTCGGCCCAATCGCCCCAGGCACTGGTGACGCAAAACTCGCCGATCGCGGCGATGTAGGCCTTACGCGTCCGCAGGATCGTGGAGGCATTCTCCTCGACGGCCTCGCCGGTAAAGGCGCTGAAGCGGTCCGGATGCCAACATTTGGCGGTATCGCGGGCAAGCTGCAGGAAGCCTGCGGAGCAGAAGCCCTGCCCATCAAGCTCGCTGGAAAAGGCAAGGATCGGGAGCGCCCAGTCGCAGTCTTCCTCGTAGGAGCCGCCCTCGATCAGTAGCGCCGGCGGCATGGCGGCCTGTCTCTGATCGGACAGAATGATGCCGCCGTGGCTGGCGGTCATCACCGACCAAATCCCGGGGCCAAGCTGATCGGTCTGTTGGACCGCACCCCAGATCGATGTCGATGGGCGCGGCGACGGAGCAAAGCATGTCATGTGCGAACTCTCCTTCTTCAGGTTCGCTCACATCCTCCCCCTCCCCTTCACTCGAGAATGCGGCGGGCTTCGCTGATAATTGCCTCAGGCGTCACGCTGCTGACGGCCATGGATACGACAAGCCCGGCCTGACCGAGACGCTCGCGCTCGATGCTGCGCAGTTCAAGATAGTCAGCATCATCCGACTGCAGGATCTGGAGCGCGAACTTGCACTCCACCCCGCTATGCTCATCGAGCAGCGCCACCAGGAAATCCGGCCTCGCTGAGCCCGCAGCCAGCGTGATGTCAAAGAGGACCTTCTTGACCGCCATCCTGACACCGAGACGGCGCAGTTCATACTGGGCCTGTTGGAGCGCGCGCAGCACTTCGCGATCATGGTCGCGCTCGGCGGGAACGAACTGGTTTCCGCTGAAGACAGGCTGGGCATAGGCGCGCAGCGCCAGGTATCCTTCGCGCCGACTATGCTCGCCGACGACGGCCAGCACGAGAAAGGGTGGCTCGACCTCGGCCCGGATGATCCCAGTGTGCTGGATGCGATTGCGTATTTCGACAGTTCCGAGCCCCGTCACCACCTCGCTCGATGTGACCTCGCTCGCTTCGAGAAGCAGAAAGGCTTGCGGTGCAAACTCGGGCGGCCAGGTCTCGGCCGCAGCCCGCAATCGGGCATGGACCCGCCGTTTCTCGTAATCGATCGCGTTGGTGTAGAGATGATCTGACAGCCGAATGCCGGGCGCGATATCGAGACCCTGGGCGGCGCGCTTGAGGTGGCGCATTTCTTCGCTGATCGAGCCGGCACGCCTGCCGGTAGGCGGTAATTCGCGCAGGATGTTCGATCCTGCTCGCTCAAGCAGCAACCAGAGCAGCTTGCCAAGGCGCGGGATGGCGACGCCGCGTGAGCGGTCGTCAGGCTCTATGTCCTCTGGCCTCTGTGCAAGCTTCTCCGGGGCCTTCTGGTGTGCGCTGAACAGGCCTTTTGGCAGGCCGATGGCATAGAGTGAATCCTTCACGGTCTCGCGGATGCGCGGTGGCGCCTGCGGCAGATGAAACGGGCAACCTGGCTCGTGGCCTGGCCGCGAAGTAAGACGCCGGAGGTAATAGGTTTCCTGAAAACTGAGATAGGCTGCGCTCATCAGCGGCGGCGGCCGCTCTGCCCCAAGGCAATCGCAGGCGATCCATTTGTGGTTCTCTCGCGCGGTCGAGACCAGTGAGACGCAAGCGCGGTGGTCGGCCTCGCTGCCCCGGCCTGTATACCAGCGCACCAGCGCAGCCTTCAGCTCGTCGCTGATGGCGACCCTGCCGGTCTTTCCTGTGGTGTCCTTACCTACCAGCCACATGCATGATGACGCCTTGACCCTGTCGTTTGTTCACGATATGTTCATAATCTGCAGGAGCCCATGAATAATGAACAAGGTCTTTGATATCGGCAAGTTCGACCTCGATGTCACGCTGCGCGACGCGGCACTTGATCCGAATTGCCGTCCAACCAAGCGCATGCTCGCCAATGCCTCAATCGGAGTGGAGCCGTTCGATGCTTACTACTCGGCGCGCGAGCTTTATGAGACCTTGCAGGGCGTCTTTGAGGGCCTGCCCAATGCCAAGGCTCGGCTGACACAGATCCTGTCCTGCCACTGCGATGACTATCAGCGCTGCCTCTACTATGCGCTGGCAGGGCGCGGGGTTGTCCAGATGCTCGACGATCTCGAATGGCTCTTCGAACTCCTTGGGCCGCGGTGCCAGATGTCGGGGCACATTCTGCGCTCGGGCCAGCACCCTGCGCCGATGGTCAACCCTTACGTCTCGTCAGAGCCTGATGGCCCTGTTCCTGCCCGCAATGCCGACTTTACCGAAGGCCCATCGTGGTATCTCGATCCCGGCCTCGGAGGGATGATCGAGGAATAGACATTCCGGTCACATCGCTGTGCTTAGACATGCACGCCTGCGTCCACGGCATCGATATAAGTGAGCACGTCCTGCACGCGGTCGCAGCGCACAAGCTCCATCGCAGTCTGGCCTGAAAAACCGGAAAGCGCCTCAGAACGGTACCAGGCATAGGCCATGATGACAGAGCCGAAACGCGGTTCGACCTTGCTGAGTACCTCTATCATCGAGCCGATGCGGCGCTGAATGTCATCTGATCCCATGCGGCGGGAAGCATCTTTGTCGAGACCGAGCGTGCGTGCAAGTTCATCGCCGGTTGTGCCCAGCTGCGCTATCAGTGTGCGCGGATCACGCGCGCTATCTTCCGCATCGCGATGGGATTTCATGCAGGAGCCTCAGTTCAATAGTGAAACCGGCATTGGGCAATCTCTAGCTGTTGCTCGTTTCCTTTGCCAGTGACGCGATAGACCAGACGGTCTTCTTTGGTGATCCGCCGCGACCACCAGCCTGCCAGGGAGCCTTTGAGAGGCTCAGGCTTTCCGGTTCCTTTGAAAGGCGTTCGCTGGCATTCCTTGATAAGATCGTTGAGCCGGGTGAGAACCTTGTCATCGGCTTGCTGCCAGTGAAGATAATCCTCCCAGGCATTGTCAGCAAAGACCAGCTTCAAGGCTCGATCAGCCCGCGCTCATTGCCGCCTTGACCATCCAGTTGCTCGATCGACTGCCTTAGGCGGTCGGCATTGGTGCGGTTCGAAAGGAGGTACATGGTCTCCTCGATCGCGTTCCAATCTTCGAGCGAGACCATCACGATCGACTCTGCTTTCTGGCGCGTGACCACGACATGTGTCCGGTCACTGACCACTTGATCCATAATGCCTTTCAGATTGGCGCGCGCTTCTGAGTAGGTGATAACATCCATGGCTTCATCCTTTCCCGGAACGTTGTACTGATATTGGTACAATTGCAACCGTGAACAAGTGGTGAAGGGCAAGAGCCCCATGTGTTCGAGATAGCCTACAGGACAACAACCTGAAGCTCGATCGCACCGGGAAGACCCTCTTCTGCAGGCATAACGCAGAAGGGCTGGAGCTTGCTGTCCGTCCTCACCACGGCATGGCTCTGCCCGGAATTTGCTGTCATCCGGATGGCGAGGCGCTCGGCATTGGCGCGTCCGCACAGGATCGCCCTTCTGGGATCGAGGCTCTGAAGCAGCATGGTCACCTCCCGAGCGTTACGGCGTTGCCGGGAAGAATGTGCGCGGCGCACGCTTGGGGGGCACGACTTCGAACCGGCGCTCCATCAATCTGCTGATGCGGAACCGGCCTCGCCCATCGGGCGTGCTGAGTTCAATCTTCGCGCCGCGCTTGGTCACCCTGAATTCGGCGTGTTCGCTCCCGTCGGTGAACTTCATGGGTTCAGGCAGCCGGATCATGTCGCCATCGGCGATCTTGCGTTCCTTGAGCCGCAGATGGCGGTAGCACCGGTTGCGCCAGTCGAGGGCATAAGGGTGATTGGTTGGCCCCAGTTCCTCGAGGATACTTCTGGGACACCCGGCCTCCACCGGCCCAGAGTTTTCATCCATGTCCTTGTAGCCGAACAGGAGGCCGTCGGCTGCCTTGGGGTTCCAGCGGACCAGACAGATCACCGCGGAGATGGCGTGGGTCTGGTTATTCGGTCCATAGCGCTGGACAGCCGCGTAATAGGCCCCGGTTGTGGACACGCTTCTGATGACCCGGCATCCTTCGAAGGTGCCGGTTTCTTCATTCTCGCGCTCCCATGTGAGCTGATTGTCGAGATAGGCCTTGGGACTGTCGAAGCCCCCCATTCCGGCACGGTGCATGTAAAGCCAGCCCATGCGTGTTCTCCTTCAGATGAGCCCCGGCTGCGCCGGAGGTGCGATCTTCAATTCGCGCGCGATCCGCGCCGTGAGTGCGGGAATGTCTGCAAGGGCGGTGATCGGCGCTTTGCGCATCACCGCGCCAGGCGGTTTCCAGAACGGGTTGCGCCAGGCGAGACCCGGCTCGCCGAACCTTTCCGGGCTGATCCGGACATAGATACCTTCGGCTTCCAGCACATGCTCGCCCGCGAGCTGTTCCTGTGAGGTGTAATAGCTGATGCAGTAATCTGCATGCTCGAGCCCGATCCCTGCTGCGATCTGGCGGAGCGCGCGCGTGCCCTCGCGCCGATAGTGGCGCAGCTCTTCGGGACGATAGTCGATCCCGCGCTTGACCAGCGCAATGATCGCCGGTCTGTGCTTGAGCTCGGCAAGGCGTTCGATGCATTGGGACCGCAGCGTCTGGTCGTCTGCCTCACATTCGGTCGGCCTTCCGTCGGCAATGCGCTGGAGGTGGCGCGTCAGCAGCAGCACTGCCGGGCAGTTTGCAGCCTGCCGGCCTGCAAGGCGGACATCATCGACGGCCTCGTTCAATGCTCGCAGCGCATTCTCGAAGGTTGTCAGTCCATCAGGCTGGAGTGCGCGGCGGTAACGGTAATCGATGTCGCAGGACATGAGGCTTCCTTTCCATTGCAAGATGCAATGGCCCCATCCCCCTTCCCTCAATGCAGGCTGCGACGATGTTCG
>CAMTWP010000029.1:0-50723 GCA_947085475.1 uncultured Novosphingobium sp.
TGCGCGCCACCGGCTCCTCGCGGCGGACTTCACCCATCAGCGCGCCCAGACCGCGACCGAGGCCGGAGCGCCGTGGCGCCACCTTCACTGCATCCTCGCTCATGCGGCAATCCTCTGTTTGGGTAAGCGCGCGATCAGTTCGCGTGCCAGTTTCATATAGGCTTGCGATCCGGGGCAAGCATGATCGTAAATCAACGCGGGCAAGCCGTGGCTTGGTGCTTCGGACAAGCGCACGTTGCGCGGGATCACCGCTTCAAACACCAGATCGCGCAAGCATGACCGCACGTCGTCAGCCACCTGATCGGTCAGGCGGTTGCGGCGGTCATACATCGTCAGGACCACGCCGAGGATGCTGAGGCCGGCATTGAAGCGTTCCTGCACACGCTCAACCGTCTGCAGCAATTGGCTCAAGCCTTCCAAAGCAAAGAATTCGCACTGCAGAGGCACAAGGATCGAATCAGCAGCGGTCAGGGCATTGAGAGTGAGTAGGCCCAGCGATGGCGGACAATCGATCAGGCAGATGTCGTGGCCGGTATCTTCGGCCAGGACTTTGCGCAAACGGTGGGTGCGATCTTCGACAGTGACCAGTTCCACTTCGGCACCGGACAAATCAACGGTGGCCGGAACGATGTCGAGATTGGGAATGCGTGTTGGCATCAAGCAGTCTGACACGCGCGCCTGATCAATCAGGAGATCGTAGGAGGACCGTTCGCGATCTGCCGCTGAAATGCCAATGCCGGTGGAGCAATTGCCCTGCGGATCAAGATCGATCAGCAGCGTTTTCCAACCTGTGGCTGCCAAGGCAGTGGCGATATTGATCGCCGTGGTGGTCTTCCCGACCCCGCCTTTCTGATTTGCGACCGCGATGGTGATCATGAACGCTTGGCCTTCTTCGAAGATCGGGACGCAACGGCGGCGGTGTGCTTCCCTTCCAGCAGACGGCCAACGATGATCCCCGCATTGGGATCGGTTAGCGATTGTTCCACGTGAAACACGTGACGCCACGATTCGGGAAGCACTTCCAGTTCATGCTGTGCGCCAGCCCCTTTCGGCAACAGCCAAAGCGTGTCTGGTGTGGAAAACCGGGCGGAAAGATTCACAAGCTTGTCCAACGGCGCAAATGCACGAGCAGAAATCACCGCGTAAGTTTCCGTTGGCAGGTCTTCAACGCGCGCCAATATGACATCTGCGTTGGAAAGGCCGAGAGCCGATGTGGCCGTTTCCAGCCATTCGGTGCGCAGCTTGCGTGAATCGACGAGTGTCACAGGCCGGTCTGGTTGCAGGGCTGCAACAACAAGGCCAGGAAAGCCTGCACCGGTGCCCAGATCAAGCCATGCGCCCTGTGGAAGTGTTTCACGTGAAACATGAAGCAGTTGCGCTGAGTCGACAATGTGACGCTGCCACACGTGCGGGAGCGTGCCACGCGCCACCAGATTCTGGCGCTCATTCTCGGCCAGCAGCAGGTCGACGATGCGGCTCAGGCGAGCCATTGCGCCATCATCGGCGCCCAATTCGGTGCGCAGCCAGTCTTGTGCTTCGGCTTCGGAAGATATCGTCATGCTGCAATCCGGCGGCGGGCGTGGACCAACAGGCTTGCCAAGGCGGCAGGCGTTATGCCCGCGATGCGCCCTGCTGCTGCCAGAGTATCGGGCTGCGCCTTTTCAAGTCGCTCAATCATTTCTCTTGAAAGGCCGGGGATGTCGCCAAAGGGAAAGGCATCGCCCAGTGCCACGGCATCCGACGCCCGCAGATCACGAAGCTCTGCGTCTTGGCGTGCGAGATACGGCGCATAAGCAGCGTCTTCTTCGACTTCCTCGGCCAGCAGCGGGTCGATGGTCCCTTCCCCGATCCATGCCCGTAAGTTGTCGAGCGTGACTTCGGGAAAGCGAAGCCATTCGGTCAACGGTCGGCGCGTTCCGTCAGCGCGGACGGCCATGCCTTCGCGGTTCAAGTCCGTTGGCGTGGCTTCCTGCGCCAATGCCTGATCGAGCTGTTCGCGCGCATCGCAGCGTTGTTCAAACCATGCGCGGCGCTCCTCGCCGATGCAACCGACTGCCAGCCCCAAGGGCGTGAGCCGGGTTGAGGCGTTGTTCGCACGTAGGCGCAGGCGGTATTCCGCACGGGCAGTGAGCATTCGGTAAGGCTCGCTCACCCCGTGCAACGTCAGGTCGTCGACCATCACCGCCATGTAGCTGTTGGCCCGATCCAGTTCCGGCGCGTCGCGGCCCATCACGGCGGCGGCGGCATTCATACCCGCGATCAGTCCTTGTGCAGCGGCTTCTTCGTACCCGGTCGTGCCGTTGATCTGTCCGGCGCAGTAAAGACCGGGGATGGCTTTTACTTCAAGGCTGCGGCGCAAGGCGCGCGGATCAATATGGTCATACTCAACCGCATAGCCCGGCACAGTGATCTCTGCGCTTTCCAAGCCCTCCATCGAGCGGATCATCGCCATCTGGATGTCGGTGGGAAGCGAGGTGGAGATGCCGTTGGGATAGACAAGGTGATCGTCCAGACCTTCGGGTTCGAGGAAAACCTGATGGCCATCACGGTCGCCAAAGCGATGAATCTTGTCCTCGATCGATGGGCAATAGCGCGGACCTTGTGCATCAATCGCGCCGGTGAATAGCGGTGAACGATCAAGCCCGCTGCGGATGATATCATGGGTGCGGGCGTTGGTGCGAGCGATGGCACAGAACACTTGCGGCAAGGGTCGCGCGGTGTTGAGCGGCGACATCAACCACTGCTCGGTGTCGCTTGGCTGTTCGGGCAATCGTGCCCAATCAATCGTGCGGCCATCAATGCGCGGCGGGGTTCCGGTTTTGAGGCGCGCCATCGGCAAGTTTGCCCCGCGCAATTGTTGCGCCAGATGGTGAGCGGCGTCCTCACCAATCCGCCCACCTTCCATGCGTTCTTCACCGCGGAACAACCGCCCGCCAAGGAATGTGCCGGTGCACAACACCACGGCTGTTGTTGTCAATGCAGTGCCATCGGCCAAGCTAAGGCCTGTGACTGCGCCGCCTTCCATCCGTAGTGCAGCCGCCTCTCCGCCAATGACGGTGAGGTTTGGCTGGGCGGCGATCATCTGTTGAATCGCGGCGCGAAACCGCTTGCGGTCGGCCTGTATGCGCGGCCCCTGCACCGCGCTGCCCTTTGAACGGTTGAGCATGCGATAGTGGATCGCACCGGCATCGGCGGCGCGCGCGATCAGACCGTCGAAGGCATCAACCTCGCGCACGAGGTGGCCCTTGCCCAATCCGCCAATCGCCGGGTTGCAGCTCATCGCGCCGATGGTGTGTGGATCGAATGAGACCAGCGCAGTGCGCGCGCCCATCCGTGCAGCGACGCTTGCCGCTTCAACGCCGGCGTGCCCGCCGCCGACGACTATGATGTCGAACTGGTGCATGTTGCGGCGTTAGTGCGAATGCGCCGCGCGGTCAAAGCGGTTTATGTTTCACGTGGAACATTTGTGATGAGTGTGTCGGGTGGTGATCGCGTTTCACGTGAAACACTACTTGCCGATGCAAAAGCGACCGAACAGGGCGTCGAGCATGTCTTCGGTGCCGGTGCGCCCCACAAGCGCATCGAGTGCGCGGCGGGCAAGGCGTAAATGTTCGGCGGCAATTAGCGGGTCTGGCTGTTGGTCGTTACGCGCAAGCGCCTGCGCCACGTCGGTAAGGTGGACATGCTGGCGCAGGTTAAGCGCGGCCTCTCCCGGCGCTGGCAATGCAGTGTGCGCAAACGCAACAAGTGCTTGGCGCAACGCCGCCATACCCTCTCCGGTATGCGCTGACACGCGGCGAGCGTTTGCGGACTTTTGCAGCCTATGTGGCATGTCGCATTGCGCGGCCACTTCCCACAACGGGCGGTCCTGCGGCCCTTCCCCTTCCGGGCCAAGCCACAGGATCAAGTCGGCACGCTGCGCTGCGGCGCGCGCGCGGGCAATGCCGATGCGTTCGATTTCGCCTGCCCCTTCATCGCGCAATCCGGCGGTATCAACGAATGTGAATGGCACGCCGTCCAAGGCGACGGCATGAGTCAGAACATCGCGCGTGGTTCCGGGTTCGGCGGCGGTAATCGCCGCTTCATGTTCGACCAGCGCATTGAACAGCGTGGACTTTCCTGCATTGGGAGGCCCGGCAAGAACAACGCGGAACCCCTCTTTCAGCGGTTCGGCGCGCGGGCGTGAAAGCCATTGCTCAAGGTCACCCACGAGCGCCGCACACTCCTTGGCGAAGTTTGCAGGGAGCAGGCTTTCCCCCTCACCCACATCATCTTCGTCCGAAAAATCGAGCGCGGCTTCGAGCCCCGCTGACAAGGTGAGCAGTGCCTCTCGCCATCGGTGCACATCGCGCGACAATGCGCCATCGGCCATGGCGAGCGCGGAGCGGCGTTGCAGTTCGGTTTCTGCGGAGAGCAAGTCGGCCAAGCCTTCTGCCTCGGCCAGATCGATACGGCCATTGGCAAATGCGCGGCGGGTGAATTCGCCGGGTTGAGCGCGGCGCAGATCGGGCATGCGCGATAGCGCGGCTTCCACGGCGGCGACAACGGCGCGGCCACCGTGGAGGTGCAACTCGGCGCTATCCTCACCCGTGGCCGTGCCGGGGCCGGGAAGCCACAGCACCATCGTCCGGTCTAGCTCAGTGCCGTCGTGCGGATCGCGCAAAGTGGCGAGCGTGGCGCGGCGTGGTTGCGCAAGCTTTCCCGCCATCGCCACAAGCGCCGCGCCTGCTTGCGGCCCGCTGATGCGAACTACGGCAATGCCAGCGGGAGGCTGGCCAGAGGACAAGGCAAAGATCGTGTCAGTCACGCGACTGCCCTACACGATCCAATCGCGCGCGTCAGTCCTTCGGCTTCTTGCCCGTGAACGCGCCGCTCATCGCGCCAAGGCCACCCTGCTCCATGAACTGTTGGAACATCTTGAGGCCCATTTCGCCCATCGGCGCGATTTGCTTCACATATCCTTGAAGCTGGTCGATGCTGGTCACGCCTTGCATCGCCTTGGCAATGTTTTCGACGTAAACCTCATTGGCCTTCGAAACATCGGGCAAGCCAAGGAAGCTGCGCGCCTCTTCGGGTGTGCAATCGACTTCCATTGTGACTTTCATGGCGCATCCCTTTTTGCGATCTTCGTTGAGACAACAGTGACATGCGTGCTTGGCAAAGTCCACGGGTAGGGCCATCTTGCGGCATCTGGCTTCAAGGCTTTGTGCACATATCAGCAGTTTGAACACGGCTTTGCGGCGGATCAATGATCGCGCCCCTGCCCTGCCCGATGATCAGGCGATGAATCAACCAGTGGGAGAAACGGTATGAAACTTGGGTTAGCAGCATGGCACCGTCACATGCTGGGCAGTGATCCTGCCTTGCTCGATGATCTTATTGCCGATGACGCGGTGTTTCATTCTCCCGTCGTGCAAACCCCTCAGGTGGGGCGCGAGAAGGTGTTGATGTACCTGACTGCTGCGGGCCAGGTCTTTGGCAATGGCACTTTCCGCTATGTGCGTGAATTGGTGGACGGGCCGGAAGCTTGTCTGGAATTCGAGTGCGAGATGGACGGAATCAAGGTCAACGGAATCGACCTGATCCGCTTCGATCTGGAAGGACGGATTATCGATTTCAAAGTCATGGTCCGACCAATGAAGGCCATGACCAAAGTGTGGGAATTGATGGCTGAACGTATGGAGAATACGTGAGCTTGCGTCTTACGTATGCACCGCGATGCCCACCCCGCTGCGACTAAATTGCCTTTGGCTCATTAAGTCTCGCTCCCCTCCCGCAAGCGGGAGGGATTAAGAACGGCGCTTGTTCCCCCCTCCCGCTTGCGGGGGGGGGGGAAGTCATTTCGACTACCCAACAAAAAACCCCCGGTTTGTGGCCGGGGGTTTCAAGTATTTGATTTCGCTTCAAATCAACCGTCGTAATCGGCGCCCAGCGAGGTGTTACGCACGGGTGCTGCTGCGGTGATGCGCAGAGCCTCGGCCGATTGCGACAGCGAGCCGATTTCATCGACTTCATCATCGTCGTCAGGCAGGACGCGCTGCAGCGACTGAATCAGGTTTTCCTTGAGCACGGTCGGACGGACCGTTTCTTCTGCGATTTCGCGCAGAGCAACGACCGGGTTTTTATCGCGATCACGGTCAACGGTCAGTTCTGCACCGCCGGAGATCGCGCGGGCGCGCTCTGCGGCCAGCAGGACGAGATCGAAACGGTTTGGAATTTTGTCGACGCAATCTTCGACGGTAACGCGCGCCATCAGGGCACTCCGATATACTGGTAAAGACGGAAAGACCGGCAGCTAGGCTGCAAGTGTGGAAAAGTCAAGGAAATGCCGAGCAGGCGGCTATTCATCGTCCCCATAGGAGTTGGCGCGCATGTCGTCGGGCGCAAGATCGCTGAACCGGGTGACTTTGGCTTCGAATCGCAGGCGGACTTTGCCGGTGGAGCCATGACGCTGCTTGGCCACGATCAGTTCGGCAAGGCCATAGACGCGCTCCATCTCGGCCTGCCACGCAGCATGGGCTTCCTGCGTTTTCGAATCATCGTTGCCTTGCGGGACTTTGGGTTCCTTGGCGGCAACGTAATAGTCTTCGCGGAACACGAACCACACCATGTCGGCGTCCTGCTCGATCGAGCCTGATTCGCGAAGGTCGGACAGCATCGGGCGCTTGTCTTCACGCTGTTCGACGGCGCGCGAAAGCTGGGACAGTGCGATCACCGGAACCGCGAGTTCCTTGGCCAAGGTCTTCAATCCGCGCGAAATTTCCGAAATTTCGTTGACGCGGTTGTCGCCCGATCGGCCCGAACCCTGCAGCAGTTGCAAGTAATCGACCACGATCAGGCCGATGTCATGCCGGCGCTTCAACCGGCGGGCGCGGGCGCGCAGCGCGCTGATCGTCAACGCCGGGGTATCGTCGATAAACAAGGGCAGTTCGGCAAGGCGCTGGCTGGCGAAGGAGAGCTGCTGGAAATCTTCGCGGCTGATTCGGCCCATGCGAAGAGCTTCGGAGCTGATACCTGATTGTTCGGCCAGAATACGGGTGGCGAGCTGATCCGCGCTCATTTCCAAGCTGAAAAAGGCAACCCCTGCTCCGACCGAATCCTTGAGCGTGATCCCGTCGCTCATATCGCGGCGCAGACGATCCGCCGCGTTGAAGGCGATGTTGGTGACCAGCGAGGTTTTGCCCATGCCCGGACGTCCAGCCAGAATGATAAGATCCGAATCGTGCAAGCCACCGATCTTTTCGTTGACCGATGTGAGGCCGGTGGTCTTGCCCGAAATGTGGCCGCCCGAAAGCAGAGCCTTTTCAATCATTTCCAGCGACGTGCGGGTGGCCACGCCAAAGCTTTGCGCTTCGCTGCCAGTCTGCGCGCCTTCGGCCACGGCATAGAGCGCGGCTTCGGCTTTCTCGACTTGCTCAAGCGGCGCAACCGAATCGCTGGTATCGAGCGCGCCTTCGACCAGATTGCGGCCAACAGTGATCAATTCGCGCAGCAGGGCGAGGTCATAGACCTGTTCGGCCAGTTCACGCGGGTTGAGCAAGCCCTGCCCGTCAGCCGTCAACCGCGCGAGATAAGCGGTGCCGCCGAGTTCCTTGAGGCCTTCGTCCGTCTCGAAATAGGGTTTTAGCGTGACCGGTGTGACCACCGCCTTGCGATCAATAAGGGTCTGAATACGTTCATAAACCCGGCCATGAACCGCAGCGAAAAAGTGATCGGGCTTGAGCGGGGTCTGCAGTTCTTCGAGGATGCGATTGTCGATCAGCACCGCACCCAAGAAGGCGGCCTCGGCTTCGACGTTGGAAGGAAGGGTGCGAATCTCGGAAGGCTCGCGGGACAGGATGGCTTCACTGGCTGACATAAGGCGCATAGTGCCTCACCGAGCCCCTTGCGGCAACGGTGGAGGCCTGTGGATAGCGGGGAGTGAATCGGTAAACCCCTTGCCCGCGCGTCATGCGTCTGTAAGACAAGCGGCTCATGGCCGACCCGCGCATCTCGCATATCGAGCTGGACGAAGCGACGATCATCTGGCGCAATGCCGATATCGAGCAAGAACGTCGCGTTGCGATTTTCGATCTGATCGAGGAAAACGCATTCAAGCCGGTGCGTTCGTTCGCGTCTGGACACGATGGGCCTTATCGGCTGAAACTGGCGGTTGAGGATGGTCGGCTGGTTCTGGCGGTGGCCGATGATGCGGGCACCGAACTGGAAACGGTGATCCTTGGGCTTGGCCGCTTCCGCCGTCCGATCCGCGAATATTTCGCGATTTGCGATAGCTACTATCAAGCGATTCGCAAGGCGACGGCGACGGAGATCGAGACTATCGACATGGCCCGGCGCGGCATCCACAATGAAGCGGCTGAAATGCTGCTGGAACGGATGGAGGGGAAAATCGAAACCGATTTCCCCACCGCGCGTCGGCTCTTTACCCTGATCTGCGTGCTGCATATCAGGGGCTGATCAGATTCTGGGGACGCGCACACTTCATCATGGCCAGAAAGCGGAACACGGCGCGCAGACGCCTGATGGGGGCGTTGCTGCTGCTGGCGCTGATCGTCGCTGGATTCGCTTGGTGGCACGCGCGCAACTGGCGGCCTGATCGCGCGGATTATCCCGTGCAAGGCGTGTGGTTGAGCGACGATGACGGCGTGATCGACTGGCGTTTGCTGCGCGGTGCGGGCGCTGATTTTGCTTACCTCACCTCTAGCGAGGGCACTGGCACCCGCGATACCGCGTTCGGCGAAGCGGTTGAGGCAGCGCGCGGGCGCGGGATGCAGGTGGGTGCGGTTCACGTCTATGATTTATGCGCACCGGCTGAGGCGCAGGCCGCGAATTTTGTGACCGTGGTGCCGCGCGACAAGGACATGCTGCCGCCTGCCATCGCGCTCGACATTGATTCGCGCACTTGCCCTGTCGCGCCGGGCGAAGCGCAGATGCAAAGTGAACTGACCACATTCCTCAACCAAGTGGAAAAGCACGCCGAGAAGAAGGTGATCCTGATGGTCACCAGCGGGTTGGAGCGCCAATATCATCTGGCCGCGATGATTGACCGCAACATCTGGGTTTCGCAGGATTTCCTTGAACCGGGCTATGCCGGGCGGCCGTGGGTGATGTGGACAGCGACCGATCGCTTGCGTCTGAACGCTGCGCAAGGGCCGCTGCGTTGGGTGGTGGTGCAGCGATGAGCGATGGTATCGAGCAAAACCGCGCTGCGCTGATTGCGGCAGCACGCGGCGCGATGGCCACCGCCTATGCGCCCTACTCTGGCTTCCATGTGGGAGCTGCGCTGCTGTTTGACGATGGCGCGATTGTGACCGGCGCGAACTTTGAAAACGCCAGCTACGGCCTCTCGCTCTGCGCAGAGACGGTCGCCTGCTCCATCGCCAGCCATGCCGGACGGCGCGGCGGATTGCTGGCGGTGGCGGTGATGGGCGGCGTGAAGGGCCACGTTCATGCCGCGATCAGCCCTTGCGGGCGTTGTCGGCAGATCTTGAACGAATTGGCGGCATTGGGCGGCACTGATCCGATGGTGTTGTGCGTGGGTGAACACGAAGTGGTGGAAATGCGGCTGTCGGTGCTATTGCCCAACGCATTCGGTCCGGCCAATCTTATCTGAACCGATCGCGGGGGAACAATCTTGGCCATTCTTTCTGACAAGTGGATACGCAACAAGGCGCTGACTGAGGCGATGATTGAGCCTTTTGTCGAGAGCCAGAAGCGCGATGGCTGCATCAGCTATGGACTGTCGTCCTATGGCTATGACGCGCGCGTGGCCGATGAATTCAAGATTTTCACCAATGTCGATTCGGCGATTGTTGATCCCAAGAACTTCGATGGGGCAAGCCTGGTTGATCGCAAGACCGATTGCTGCGTGATCCCGCCCAATTCGTTCGCGCTGGCACGGACTGTCGAATATTTCCGCATCCCGCGCGATGTTCTGGTGATCTGCCTTGGCAAGAGCACGTATGCACGCTGCGGCATCATCGTGAATGTCACGCCGCTGGAGCCGGGCTGGGAAGGCCATGTGACGCTGGAGTTTTCGAACACCACCCCCCTGCCCGCCAAGATTTATGCCAACGAAGGCGCGTGCCAGTTCCTGTTCCTGCAGGGCAACGAACCATGCGAGGTCAGCTATGCCGACCGCGCAGGCAAGTATATGGGACAGCGCGGGGTGACACTTCCAAAGTTGTGATGGGCCCAAGCTGTGATGCGGCGGTTAGTCCGCTGTTTCATCGTCGGTTTCTGATTCCGGCTCGGCGCTGGCAGTGGCTGAGGCCATCGCATTCATCGTGACATAATCGAGCTTGCCGGTGCCGAGCACGGGCAAGGCTTCGACGATGCGGATGTCGCGCGGGATCATCAGTTCGGTCACGCCATTGGCCTTGGCCCAAACTTGCAGCGCCTTGTACCCGGCATCGGGCGCGGTGGTGAACATCACCAGTTGTTCGCCCTTTTTGGAATCAGGCCGCGTGACAACGGCGTGTTCGAAACCGGGCCAGACTTTGGCGGCATAGCCTTCAACTGCTGGAAGCGAGACCATTTCGCCGCCGATCTTGGCAAAGCGTTTGGCGCGGCCACGAATGGTGATGAAGCCTGCGTCATCGATGGTGACGATATCGCCGGTATCGTGCCAGCCTTCGTGCGGGGGCTGTAATTTGCCCGGATCGCTGGCGAGGTAATAGCCCGCCATGACGTTTGGCCCGCGAATGTAGAGACGACCGCCTTCGGTGATGCCAGGCACGTCTTCAAGCCGGGTTTCGATGGCTGGAAGTGCGCGGCCGACGGAGCCTGCCATGAAGTGCATTGGCGTGTTGACCGCGATGACCGGGGCAGCCTCGGTTGCGCCATAGCCTTCGAAAATGCGCAGGCCGAACTTTTCGGCGTAAGTGCGGCGGGTTTCATCGCGGACTTTTTCAGCGCCGGCAAAGATGTAGCGTAGCGAGTAGAAGTCATAGCCGTGCGCCATGCGGGCATAGCCTGACAAGAACGTGTCCGTGCCGAACATGATCGTGGCATTGGCATCATAGGCGAGCGCGGGCACGATCCGGTAATGCAGCGGGCTGGGATAAAGCACCACGCGGATACCATTGAGCAGCGGGAGCAAGGTGCCGCCGGTCAGGCCGAACGAATGGAACACCGGCAGCGCGTTGAGCACGATGTCACTGGCGTTGAAATCAATCCGCGCGGACAATTGCGCCAGATTTGACAGCAAGTTGCGGTGTGTGAGCACGACGCCCTTGGGCACACCTTCCGATCCGCTGGTGAACAGGATCACCGCAGGTGCATCGGGCGCGATGCGCAACTTGGCATGAGCGCGTGCGGCGCGACCGGCGAAGAGAAAGGCGCGCAGCTTTTCAAACCCGCCGACTTGCGCGCCAATGTCTTCAAGATAGATCACACGCTGGCCATCGGCTTTGAGCGCGGCAATCACATCGTCCAGCTTGGCCTGTTCGACAAATGCGCGGGCGGTGACGACGGTTTGAATTGCTGCGGTGGCGCAGGCAGAGCGCATATTGGCAATACCTACAGTGAAGTTGAGCATTGCCGGAACACGGCCTTGGGCTTGCAACGCGAAGAACGCGGCGACCACGCCGTTGACGTTGGGCAAGAGCAGTCCGACCGCTTCGCCGCGCTGTGTGACTTGGGCAAGACGTTTGCCGAGCACGGTGGTGGCGGCGATCAGGCGATCATAGCTGAGCGGTTCGCGCTTCACGTCTTCCACCACCAGCGCCTTGCCGCCGTGGATGTCGCGCGCATCGCACAGCGCGGTAAACAGCGTGCGCTGCGTGTCGGACGTGGCAAAGATCATCGCGCTCATTTCGTCATAAAGACGGCGCCCGGCCACGGCGCGGCGCTGGCGCGCGCTCATCTCGCCATCGATGGAAAAGCGGCGCGGTGGCAGCACGGTGAGCGAAACTTTGGGGAACCAGCGCATGCGGACTTTGCCCTGCATCCGGCTGAACGGGGTATATTGCAGGCCATTAAGGCGGATGGGGATGATCGGCGCATCGGCCTTGTCAGCGACCATGCCGGGGCCATCGAATACTTTCATCAAAGCGCCGGTGCGGGTGATGCGCCCTTCGGGGAAAATCACCAAGGTGCGGCCTTCTTTCACCGCCTTGACCATGGCTTTGGCGGCCATTGGGTTGGTGGGATCAACCGGGAACGCGCGGAACAGTTTGAGAAACGGGCGTATCAGCAGCGAACGGGCGATATGGGTGTTGATCGCAAATGTCGGCTTGCCCGGAAGGAACGCGCCGAGCAGGAGGCCATCGAGGAAGCTGACGTGATTGACCACGACGACGGCGCGCTCACCGGGCTTGGGCATGTGTTCGATGCCGTTGACTTCGACCCGGAACAGCAGCTTGAGCGTCCAGCGAATGGTGCTTTTGAACAAGGTTTCCGGCAGCAGCCACACACTGGCCAGCGCGACGATCAGTGTGGCAAAGCCCAGCGCGCCGATCAGGCCGGGCACATCGATCCCGGCGGCCAGCAACGCGGTGATGCCGAGCACCGCCAGGACGGTGAGGCCAGCGTTGACCACATTGTTGGCAGCGATGATCTGCGAGCGTTTTTCGGGCGGACTGGCGACTTGGAGAATGGCATAGAGCGGCACGATGAACATGCCGCCTGAAACCGCGATGACTGCAAGATCGATCAGGATGTGCCATGCGCCGGGCGTTGCAAGGAATTGTGCGGTGGAAGCGCCTGCGGTCTGAATGGCAAAGCCGCTGGTGGACAGCCACAGGTCGATCAGGCCAGCGGCCAGAACGAGCGCCGATATCGGCACGTAGCGGGCGGAAACCTCACCTTTGAGCAAGCGGTTGACGAGCAGTGAGCCCAGCGCGATCGCCACCGAAAACACGATCAGGAACAGCGTGGCGACCTCTTGCTTGGCGGCAAGCGTTCCGCTGACCAAGGGCGCAAATTCGCTGACGAGGACCGCGCCTGCGGCAAAGAACCAGCTGATGCCAAGGATCGAAAGCCACACGCCGCGCCCCTCGCGCGCGGTGCCGAGGATTTCGCACGTGCCGCGCCACAGGTTCCAATCGATCCGCAAATTGCCGCGCAAGGACGGGGCTGGGGGGACGGCAAAGCTCATCGCGAAGCCTGCGGCTGCCACGATCATTGCGGCGATGCCTGCCTCCCATGGCGGGATCAGACCCGCGAGCAATTGCCCGCCTAGAATGGCAAGGAAGGTTCCGCCTTCGATCAGACCGGTGCCGCCCATCACTTCGTCTTCGTGCAAATGCTGCGGAAGGATCGAGTATTTGACCGGGCCAAACAGGGTGGAATGCAGGCCCATCAGGAACAGGCTGGCCAGCAGCAGCGGGATCGACAACACCCAGAACCCGACAAGCGCAAGCCCCATTATGCCGACTTCGGCGGCTTTGATCCCGCGAATCAGGCGCGCCTTATCGAGCGTATCGGCGATTTGTCCGGCAAGCCCTGAGAACAGGAAATAGGGCAGGATGAACAAGCCGGTGGCGATGGCTGCCAGCAACTTGGCTTGTTCCGGTTGAGCGGCGTAAATGCCGAAGTTTGCAAGGAACAGCATCGCAAACTTGAGCAAGTTATCATTGAATGCACCCATGAACTGGACCGCAAAGATCGGTCCGAAGCGGCGCTGGACAAGCAAGCCGAGATCAGGTGCAGACATGAAGATCCTTTCGCAATACGGATGCGGCAGTATCGGGATTTGGTGTCGACCAAGTTAACCCGGCGCGGTGCGCAACTGGCGGCTGTAGAGCCAGCCAATGCCGATCAGGCTGAAGCCCAGCGCGACGAAGCTGGCGATCCGCAGCAGACCTTCGAGACCCGCAGCATCGAGCACGAACACTTTGGCGACAGCTGCCAGCATCAACACTAGCGACACGATCCGCCAGTTGTGCAGCTTTTGCCGGATGCCCCAAAGCAGGAAGCCGATGGCCAGCGCGATGCCCAGCAAGGAGCGCGCGATATCTTCAGCATCGCTGACGCCGGGCGTTAGGAGCAGGCTACCGTGGAAAGCTTGGCGCAAGCTGGCCCAGGCAAAGCCTGCGACCATCAGCATCATCACGGGTTGTTTCAGCTTGGCGGCGATGGTGGCGGGGATTCCGGGGATGCGCTCCAACAGCAATAGGCACAGTGGAAGCAGCGCAAACAGCGGGGCGAGCCAGTTGAGTACGGGGAGGGTCCCGACGGCTTGCGCGCTCCACAACGGATTGTGCAAGGCAAGGCTATACCATGCAGTGTGAAGCGCGGCAGCGATGGTAAGCGCGATGGCAGGGATGGTGGCGTGGCGTTTGTGGAGCAAGGCCGCGCAGCCGAGCAGCGCCCCTGACCAGACAAGGCGTTGCGCGATGCCGGTGGCAACGAAATCAGCGCCGAACAGCGCGGCAAAGCCGTGACGATAGAAGCTGTGCAGCGCGATCCCGCCCAGCACCGCGATGATTGCGGCAAGTGAAATTCGGACTGCGCGCGATGCGGCTTCGCGCAGCAGCCACAATGCCCCAGCAATCAACATCGCAGGGACGGCGAGACGGCGGAGCAGGGCAACAGAGGCGAGGTCAGCCCGGTCGAGCGTCATCGGCAAACCGCCCAATGAGCGGGTGCCAAGATCGAGCCAGTGCATGACCGGCGCAAAGGCCCAGCCAGCAACCAGAATCAGCAGCAGCGCACCGGGAACAATCAACGGGCGCGCATCGGCGCGGCGTTGGTGCAGGGCCAGCGCGAGCAGGCCGAGCGGAGCGGCGAGGGGCAGGACAATTGGCGGCAGGACTTGGGCGAGCGCGCCATAAGTCAGCAGCGTTGCAGCGCCCTCAGTGGTCCAGCGGACTGCTCGGGTTTGCGCATAAAAGGCAAGGAACGCGGTGCCGAGTGCGGTGCCGGTCCAGCGCAGCAGGGATTGTGCTGAGAACGTGCCGATGCTTTCGCCGAATAGCGCGGCCAGTTCGGCAGACCGATCTTGCAGCACGGGGGCGAGGAGCGACAGCACCGCCAAGCCGCCGAAGCTTGCGGCAAGCGGTTCGATGCGGTGATCGCCGGTGCGCGGGGCAAGGCGCAGCAGAGCGCAGGCCAGCACCATGATCCATAGCGGGGCTTGCCAATTTGGCAGGCCGAACCAGATTGCCGACGTTAGCAGGATACCACCGGTGGCGAGCAGCAGCGCAAAGCGGCTATCCTGGCGGCGGTCGGCACAGTTCCAGCCCATCGCGGCGCTGGTGAGGACGAGCGCGGCACCACCGAGAGATGCTAGGGTTGTCGCCGCATCTATCACGCCGGGTACGTGGCGCAGGGCGAGGATCGGTGCGGCCAGGGCTATGCCGGAAAGCTCGGCTGCGCGCTGAAGTATGGGCAGGGCCTGGGGTTGCGCTTGCCACATCCGCGCAAGCAGCGGGCCTGCATGGATGGCAGCCAACACGAGGCCGATGGTGAGCAGGCCTGCCATGGTCGGCGCGGGCCACACCATCAGCAGGATGAATGACAAGACTGCGCTGATGGTGGGAATGATGGAGAGATCATGCTCTTTCTCACGCCAGCTAAGGAACTGGCCACCGCTCGCGAGCAGGGCGAACAGGCCCCAATGCAGCGGCTGAAACCCGCCCAGCGCAACGAGCAGGCCCAATTGGCCCGCGCCAACGGTGGCAGAAATGGCGCGGACCACGCGCTGCTTGTTGTCGGTAAACGCAAACAGCGGGATCAGCAGCGCGAGCAGCGCGACAAAGCCGAAGACGGAGAGCGCACCGACGAGGCCAAGCGCCTTTCCGGCGATGATCAGCCACAAGCTCCAGCCTGCGCCGCCGACCAGTGCGATCATGGCCAGCCATGGCCAGCGTTGCGCGCGTGATACGCCTGCAAGTCCGGCAATCGTAAAGCCCAGATAGGCGGCCAGCAGCGGCACATTGGCATCAAGGCCCATGGTCAGCGCAGGCGCAGCAAGTCCGCCTGCAAGGCCGAGCAAGGCAGCGGGCATGCCGTGGCGCAAGGACAACCACAAAGCGCCGCCGGTAACCAAAGCCAGTCCGGCAAAGGCAGTGACCGGCCCGATCAGGCCATAGAGGCTGTGCGCGACGAGTAGCGCGGCATAGAGCGTCGAAATGCCCGCGCCGCACAAGGCTTGGGCGACGCGCGGATCGGCGACTTGTTCGCTCTTCCGCCACGCCCATTCCGCGCCGCCGATCAGGCCCAGCCCGAACAATACGCCGCAAATCACTTGCACGCCGGGGGTGAAAATCCGCCCGAAGAAACCTGCATCAATGGCGTATTTAACGATCAGCACACCCGCGATGGCCAGCGTGATCCCGCCCGCCCAGATCGGCAATTTGCGGCCAAACAAGTCTTCGAAATTGAATGCGGGGCGGGGTAGCGGCGCCGGTTGTGGGGGCAGCTTTGGTGCTTCAGGCGCGCGCGGTGGTTCTGGCTGAATGGGTGCGGCGGGTTCAACCATAGGTTCGGGAACCGTCTTGACCATGACCGGCACGCTGGCGCGGCTTTCGCGCGAAGGAACCGGCGCGACCGGCGGGAGCGGGTTTGTCGGTGCGAGGGTGGCCACCGTTTCACGTGGAACAGATTGCGCTTCTGCCGCGATGCGGCGGCGCAGTTCATTTTCGACCAGCAACAGACGGTGTTCGGTGCGGGACAGGCGCGACCGCGTGTTCAGCAGCAATCCGCCCCCGATGAACATCAGCACTGTGACGATCAATTCCATAGCCCATCCCCTTATCCGCTTCGGGATGTATCGCAGAATTGAGCGGCGTTCAATTATTTTATTAGACGGTGTTCAGTTTTTTGCGTAAAGCAGGCGGCATCACGTTGAATAAGGGCACAAATCCATGGGACGCCGGTCAGACCATAGCCGCGCGGAATTGAGCGAAATCATCGTGGAGGCTGGATATCGCCACATGGACGAGGTGGGCTTTGCGCACTTTTCAGCGCGCGAGGTGGCCAAGCGCGTCGGCTATACCATCGGCACGATTTACAACGTGTTCGGCAGTTACGATGCGCTGATTCTGGCGATCAACGGGCGTACTCTGGCGTTGTGGCGCGATCATCTGGAACGGCGTTTGCAACAAGCACAAGGCGACCGGTTGCAGCAGGCGATTGAAGCCTATTTCGAATTCGCGGCACGGCACGGCCATGCGTGGGCGGCGATCTATGATTTTCGCCTGCCAGAAGATGTCAGTCCGCCCGACACCTATCAGGCCAAAGTGCGCGCGATTTTCGATTTGGTTGTGGCCGAAGTGCGCGCCGCCTTGCCCGCAGCGCGTCAACCAGAGGCGGAGCCATTGACCCGGTCTTTGCTGGCGACGGTGCACGGCCACTGCGTGTTCGCCATGAATGGCACTTTTGCCATGCTGGGCGAAAATGACCCCGCGCGCGCGGTGCTGGACCGCGTGCGCGAGGCGGTGGGGCAATAGCGGATCAGGCGGCAGCGTAGGCCTCTGTTTCAGCCGCGATCAGGATATCGGCGAGCATCCAATAGGCTTCGCCCCATGCTGCCAGCACTTCGTCAGTAGCGATATCGGCACCAAGAACGTCGCGGATTGCAGGCAAGAGCGCCTCTGCCACCAGCGGATAATGTTCTGCCTTCACGCCAGTTTCGACATGCCGGGCGACCATGCGGTGAACCGCTGGGCCAAGGTTTTCAAGCTTGTCGATGTTTTTGGCATAAGCCAGAATTGCTGCTGCCAGACGGCGTGGCTGTTCGCCGCTAGCTTGCGCTGCTCGATCAAACATCGCCGCCACATCGGCATTCTGGAACAGCCGCGCGTACATTGCCGTGGTGATGGCCACACCGTGCTTTTCGAGTGCGGGAGCGGTGGCTTTGACAATGGCTTTGGCGTGTTCGGATGCGGTGCGCATGTGAGATCTCCAATCTGGTATTTCAGATTCCAGTATTAAATATACTTGATTTGGGCAAGCAGAAATTCGACATTGCGTGTCATGCAATTGACCCAACATACCGATTTTGGACTGCGGCTGCTGATCGTGCTTGCGCGCAAGGGTGGTGCTGTTTCCTTGCCTGCCTTCTCGGTGGAGCAGGGTTTGAGCTATCATCACATTGCCAAAGTGGCCCAAACGTTGGTGAATGAAGGTTTCGCGGTGTCGCAGCGCGGGCGCAATGGCGGGATCGCGCTGGCCCGTGCAGCGTCCGAGATTGGCGTTGGCGATGTGGTGCGCAAGCTTGAACGCGGGCTTCGGCTGGCCGATTGTGTCAATTGCGCATTGAAGGCCGATTGCGCGCTCAGCGGTGCTCTGGCTGAGGCGCTGGCGGCGTTTATGGGTGTGCTTGATCGTTATACGCTGGCAGATGTTTCGCGCGAAGGCGTGCCGGCCTTTGCTCCTTGGGCAATGTTGCCTGCGTCCCCCGATTGCCGGGTTACGGTGCCTTCCTGAGCGCGGCCACGCAGGCCGCGCGATCAACCTCGCGCCCATCGCCGCGCCGGGCATCGACATAGGTCGCCTTGGCCTGTGATGAACCGGGTTGCGGATAAAGGTAGACGTCAAGGATGCAGGCGGTGCCGGTCCATTGCAACTTGCGCGCGTCATCCTCGATCAGATCGAGCCGGGGCGTGCCGAATTGGCGGCCCAATTGCAGGGCGTCGGCACCGATCACGTTCTCAAGGCCGGGAATCATCTGAATGTGCGCCGCCGGACGAACAACGGGAGAAGGGCGCGGCACGGTTGTCCGAATGGGTGGCGGTGCCGAGCGAACTTGGGAACCACGGGCTGCGGGGATCGCACTGCCACCGCAAGACGCAAGCAGCAGCGATGCAGGCAGCAGCAAGGCAAGGGCATTAGCGGAGCGTCTGAAGAGCATTTTCACGCCACCGGGAATGGAGTGCGAGTCCGATCTGGTCAACGCCAAAGCCAACAATCTGGCGCATCACCGGTGCAGTCTGGCGCGATGGCCATGCTTGCCGCCACCAAGCTTAGGCGCTAGGCGGTCCGCGAATTCATCTTACCCATCGGAGCCTAAACTTCCATGTCCGAACCGCTTTACGACGTCATCGCCATTGGTAACGCCATCGTCGATGTCATGGCGCCTTGTGGTGATGCCGACATTGCGCAGCTTGGCCTGGCCAAAGGCGGCATGACGCTGGTCGATACCGACCGCGCGCACGAATTGTACAATGCGATGGGTCCTGCGCGCGAAATCTCCGGCGGTTCGGCAGCCAATACCTTGGCGGGGCTTGCTGCGTTGGGAGCAAAGTGTGCATTCATCGGCCAGGTTGCCAATGATCAACTGGGCGAGGTTTTCGCGCACGATATTCGCGCAGGCGGTATCGCGTTCGATACAGCCGCGCGCGAAAGCGATCCTCCAACCGCGCGTTGCCTGATCTTTGTGACCCCCGATGGCCAGCGCACGATGAATACCTTCCTTGGCGCGTCGCAGTTTTTGCCTGCAACCGCGCTGGATGATGCAACGATTGCCGCTGCCAGCATCCTCTACCTCGAAGGCTATTTGTGGGATCCCGAAGAGCCGCGCAAGGCAATGCGCCGCGCAATAGCGGCCGCGCGTAATGCGGGGCGCAAGGTGGCGTTCACGCTGTCGGATGCATTTGTGATTTCGCGCCACGGCGATGATTTCCGCGCGCTGATCGAAGCGGGCGAGATCGACATCCTGTTTGCCAACGAACACGAATTGGCGGCCTTGACCGGCATTGAAGATTTCCACGTGGGCCTTGAACAGCTTGCCGCAAAGGTGCCAACCGTGGTGGTGACCCGCAGCGAAAACGGCGCGCATGCTGTAAGCGGTGGCGAACAGGCCCACGTTCCCGCCGAACCCATCGCCAAGGTTGTCGACACGACCGGCGCGGGCGATTTGTTTGCTGCCGGTTTCCTGTTCGGTCATGTGCGCGGACTTTCGCTGACGGATTGCCTGACGCTGGGCGCGATTTGCGCTGCCGAAGTGATTTCACACTATGGCGCGCGACCAGAAGCAGACTTGCAGGAACTGGTGGCCGCGCGGCTGGGCTGAGGCGCGTTAGGGGGCGCTGCAGCTGCCCCCGCCGCTCATGCCTGCTGGATATAGAACCGCATCGCATCGGCTTCGGCTTCGATCTTGTCGATGCGGTGCTTTACCAGATCGCCGATCGAGACGAACGCGACCATCTTGCCGTTATCGACCACGGGCAAGTGGCGGAAGCGGCGCTGCGTCATCATGGCAAGGCCTTCGAGCACCGTGGTTTGCGACGTGATGGTTACGACTGGCGCCGTCATCATGTCGCGCACTTTCATGTGCAGGGCAGCCGCGCCGTGTTTGTGCAGGCAGCGCATCATATCGCGTTCAGAGAAGATGCCGGCAACGCCGGTGTCACCATCGCGGACGGGTAAGGCACCAATTCTGTGGCTGGCGAGCATGTCGATTGCGTCCGATACGCTATCGTCGGCGTTGCAGCTCCACACTTCGCCGCGTCCGGCAATAACTTGAGCAATCGTCATGACATCCTCCAATCGGTTGATGGTCGCCTGCGCCTATGGGCGTCTTGCGTTCCATTGGTCTCCCTGTTGGATCATGACACCGATTCGGCCCTTGCGAAAGCATTTGCCTCACCCATTTTTGATGCGCAAAGGATCCTCCCGATGGCAACACCCTCTCCGCTCGACGATCCGATCAATGCAAGCTTTGCGTGGGCACGTTATCGCCTGGTTATGAAATGGATGGGCGCGTTTGCAGGCGCGGTCGTCATGGTCGTCTTGGCGCTATTTTATTCGTGGTTCGGATTGGTTTCGATCCACCTTTATATCGCCACCGCTTTGGGCGTTGGGCTGACGATCATGCTGATGGCGGCGCTGATGGGGCTGGTGTTTCTGTCCAGCGGAACCGGGCACGATGAATCCATCGAAGATCCGTTTGAGGACGAACGCAACCGCTAGTTTGGTTCAGGCGTTGAGGTTTGGCCGCAGAAGCCCTATCTTGGGTTCATGTCTGATCCCGTCATCTCCCTCGCCCCCAGCGCCGCCGCGCGCGTTGCCACGATAGCGGCCAAGCAGGACAAGCCTGCGATCCTGCGTTTGTCGGTTGAAGGCGGCGGTTGTTCGGGCTTTCAATACAAGTTCGGTCTTGCCGATGCGCCCGAAGCCGATGATACGATTGCCGAAACCGAAGGCGTGCAACTGCTGGTTGATTCGGTGAGCCTTGGTCTGCTCGAAGGCAGCGTGGTCGAATATGTTGAATCGCTGGGCGGCGCGGCATTCCGGGTCAGCAACCCGCAAGCAGCGTCAGGATGTGGTTGCGGTTCTTCGTTCGCCATATGATCAAGGTTGCCTCGTTCAATATCAACGGGATCAAAGCCCGCTTGCCGCGCTTGCTCGAATGGCTTGAAGAAACGCGGCCCTCGGTTGCGTGCCTGCAAGAGATCAAGACGCAGGACGAAGGCTTTCCCGCCGCCGAGTTCGAGAAGATCGGTTATCATGCGATCTGGCATGGCCAGAAGGGCTTCAACGGCGTGGCAATCCTTGCCGACGGCGAAAAGCCGGTTGAAGTCCAGCGCGGATTGGCGGGCGAGCCTGAGGATGAGCATTCGCGCTATCTTGAGGCAGATGTGTTCGGTGTGCGCGTGGCGTGCATTTACCTGCCCAACGGCAATCCGCAACCGGGGCCGAAGTTTGATTACAAGCTGCGCTGGATGGATCGGCTGCGCACCCGGATGGCGCAAATTGCGGCTGAAGAAGTGCCCGCGCTGGTGATCGGCGATTACAATGTGATCCCCGAGGACAAGGACACCTATTCGGTCAGGGCGATGGCCGATGATGCACTGATGCAGCCTGAATCGCGCGATGCCTATCGCCGCTTGCTCAACGATGGATGGACCGACGCGATTGATCTGTTCAATCCGCTGGGCGGGGTGTGGACGTTCTGGGACTATCAAGCAGGCGCGTGGCAGCGCGATCATGGCTTCCGCATTGATCACGCGCTGCTCTCGCCCGAATTGGCGGATCGGCTGATCGCGGCTGGCGTTGATAAAGAGTATCGCGGGCGCGAAAAAGCCAGTGACCATGGGCCGGTCTGGGTGCAACTGCGCCGCTGAAATCGCTTTGCCGCATGCGAGAAACGCTTGGCGGAAAGAATGTCGGCATGAACGTGCACCTATGCTTGGCGTCACTTCACGTTAATGCCTGATCTGTGATGGATGGCCTGACGTTCACTGACCGCAATTTGAAAGCACGACGATGGGCCTGTTCAAGCCTGACTTTTTCCGCTCACTGGCATTTGGCTTCCTGATGGGCATTGCGGTCATGGGATTGACAGCAGGAGCCACTGCGTTTGCCTCTTCCAACCAAACAGAACAGGTTTCCCGCTAATATGAAGCGCCCGATCCTTGCCGTACTCATAGCGGTGGGGGTCATGACTGGCGCTTGTCAGCAGCCCGCGCTGGCCGAAGGCGTGATGGCAACACCGGCTGCCGCCGTGCAGGCCAATGAAGCGCCGGGCAAAAAAGTCGCCGTGTTTGCTGGCGGATGCTTTTGGGGCATCGAAGGCGTGTTCAGCCATCTGAAGGGCGTGACCAGCGTCGTTTCAGGCTATCATGGCGGAGCGAAAAAGGACGCGCTCTACGATACAGTGGGCAACGGGCGCACCGGCCATGCCGAAGCCGTGCGGGTGACCTATGATCCCGCCAAAATCCGCTATGACCAATTGCTGCGCGTGTTTTTTGCGGTCGGGGCCAATCCCACGCAGTTGAACTTTCAAGGCCCGGATCACGGCACGCAATATCGCAATGCGCTGGTGCCGATGGACAAGGAGCAGGTCCGCGTAGCAGCAGGTTATCTGGCGCAATTGAAGCGGTTGGATTTGTGGAAACAGCCGGTGGTGACGGCGGTTGAACCGTACAAAGCGTTCTACCCGGCAGAAAGCTATCATCAGGACTTCATGGTCAACAATCCTGACCACGGCTATATCCGCCGGTGGGATGCCCCCAAGGTGGCGGCGCTGAAGCGGATGTTCCCCGATCTGTATAAGTCGGTGTTTACGCGCAACTGATTTGCGCTTCGGGCAAGCGGCCCCTATCTTGGGCACCATGACCGGGCATCACAACCATCACGATTTCGCTGGCGAAAAGCTGGTCCACGCCGCGCGCGATGCCTTGGTTGAGGCAGGCGAACAGTGGACCGATATGCGCGCCGATGTGTTTGCCGCTTTGGCCGCGCGGGAGAAACCGGCCTCGGCTTATGACATTGCCGAAAGCGTGGGGACCGATCGGGGTAAGCGGGTGGCCGCCAATTCGGTATATCGCATCCTTGACCTGTTCGTGCGTACCAATCTGGCTCGGCGGATTGAAAGCGCCAACGCCTATGTTGCCAACAGCCATCCCGGATGCCGCCATGATTGCATTTTCCTGATCTGCGACACGTGCGGCGCGGTCACACACATCGATGATGATAGCCTGACCGGCGCTTTGCGCGCTGCAGCACAAGCATCAGGATTTGCGGAAGTGCGGCCGGTGGTGGAACTGCGCGGATTGTGCAGCCGCTGCGGCGACGGCGAATAAACTCTGGCTGGCCAACCCTCTATGGACAAAGGCCCTTTTACACGGTGACACTTTGCCCCTACGGGAAGTTCGACACGAAGAATGCAACGGTGTAGAGACGTAAGAATGAGTCCAGTATTGGCGACACCGTTGCTCGACACGGTCGATAAACCCGCAGATCTTCGCACGCTTGCGCCGACCCAACTTCGCCAGTTGGCCGATGAGTTGCGAAGCGAAATGATCTCTGCCGTCGGCTCCACCGGCGGACATCTTGGCTCTGGCCTTGGTGTGGTCGAACTTACCGTGGCGCTGCATTATGTGTTCGATACACCCGTTGATCGGTTGATCTGGGATGTCGGCCATCAGGCCTACCCGCACAAGATCCTGACCGGGCGGCGTGACCGCATCCGCACTTTGCGCCAGGCAGGCGGGCTTTCGGGCTTCACCAAGCGCAGCGAAAGCGAATACGACCCGTTCGGCACCGCGCATTCCTCAACGTCGATCTCGGCGGCACTGGGCTTTGCGATTGCCAACAAGCTGACCGACCGCCCCGGCAAGGGCATTGCCGTGATCGGTGACGGCGCGATGAGCGCGGGCATGGCCTATGAGGCGATGAACAACGCCCAAGCGGCAGGCAATCGCCTGATCGTGATCCTGAATGACAACGATATGTCGATTGCGCCGCCGGTGGGCGGACTTTCGGCTTATCTGGCGCGGTTGGTGTCCTCGCGTCCCTTCCTCAGCTTGCGCGAAATTGCCAAGCGCCTGTCGCGCAAGTTGCCGCGCCCGCTGCACGAGGCAGCACGCAAGACCGATGAATTTGCGCGCGGCATGGCGATGGGCGGCACCCTGTTTGAAGAGCTGGGCTTCTATTATGTCGGTCCGATTGATGGCCACAATCTTGAGCAACTGATCCCCGTTCTGGAAAACGTGCGTGATGCTGCAGAAGGTCCGTGCCTGATCCATGTCGTCACGCAAAAGGGTAAGGGCTATGGCCCGGCCGAAGCGGCGGCAGACAAGTATCACGGCGTTCAGAAGTTCGATGTGGGCACGGGTGAGCAGGTGAAAGCCAAGGCATCAGCCCCTGCCTATCAAAACGTGTTCGGTGAGACGCTGGCAAAGCTGGCTGACAGCGATCCGCGTATTTGTGCGATCACGGCAGCGATGCCGGGCGGCACCGGCATTGATAAATTCGCCAAAGCGCACCCCGACCGCACCTTCGATGTCGGCATTGCCGAACAGCACGCGGTGACATTTGCCGCCGGGCTTGCCGCAGAAGGCATGCGCCCGTTCTGCGCGATCTATTCCACGTTCTTGCAGCGCGCCTTCGATCAGGTCGTGCACGATGTGGCGATCCAGAACTTGCCCGTGCGCTTTGCGATTGACCGTGCCGGACTGGTTGGTGCCGATGGTGCAACCCATGCGGGATCGTTCGACATTACTTATCTGGCAACGCTGCCGAATCTGGTGGTGATGGCGGCTGCTGATGAAGCAGAACTCGCCCACATGACGTACACTGCGGCGTGCCACGATAGCGGGCCGATTGCATTCCGCTATCCGCGCGGCAATGGCACGGGCGTGGCCATGCCCGCGGTGCTGGAGCGGCTTGAAATCGGCAAAGGTCGGATCGTTCGGCACGGAACCAAGGTTGCGCTGCTATCGCTGGGCACCCGGTTGGCCGAAGCGATCAAGGCGGCGGACCAGCTTGAAGCCAAAGGTCTTTCCACCACCGTTGCTGACTTGCGCTTTGCCAAGCCGCTGGACGAGGCCCTGATCCGCCAATTGATGGCCACGCACGAAGTGATCGTGACGGTCGAAGAAGGCTCAATCGGCGGGCTGGGCGCGCATGTCTTGACGCTGGCAAGCGACGAGGGCCTGACCGACGCGGGCTTGAAAATCCGCACGATGCGTTTGCCCGACGCGTTTCAGGACCATGATGCGCCGGATAAGCAGTATGACCAAGCCGGCCTGAACGCGCCGCATATCGTCGATACGGTGCTCAAGGCGCTTCGCCACAACAGCGCCGGGATCAGCGAAGCGCGGGCCTAGAGCCAGATGACATCAGGTTGCATCGTCCTGACGCAACCGCAAGCGGCGGGCCGCTTTTAGCCCATCGCAGCGTCGATCACTATGCGAGAGCATGGCTCCCTCCTCTTTCCTCACGCTTGGCCAAAATCGGCTCCGTCACGGCGGTGCAACCTGATGTCATCTGGCTCTGAGGCCGTTATCCTTTCGTTTTGGCGATTATGTACTTTGCCAATACGACCGCTGTGGAAACTCTCCCCGCTGCGACCAATTTCGCCTTCGGCTCAATAAGTCTCGCTCCCCCCTTTGGGAGCGGCTGAGGGTGGGGTTGTGGCCGTTGTGGGTGAGCGCGCGTTTGTTTTAGACAATCCAAAGCAACAAACCGGCAGGAATGCCGAAAAGCCCATAATGCAACGCGGTGGCGGCGAACCACAACAGCACCGCGATGAGCCAAATGATCCCGATGCGCCCGAACTGCCGGACATCGGGCCAAAAGGTTGTGCGGCGTTGCCATGGCCCAAATTCGCGCTCGTTTTGCGCCAGTTTGCGCTTGTCCTGAAAGTGGGAGCCGAGCAGCCCCAACAGGACCAGCGACCCCATGAACAGGAAAACACGGGTTTCGGGCGCCACCACAATGTGCCCTAAGGCCCAAAGGCTGAATCCCCACATCATCGGGTGGCGGGTGATCGTGAAAACACCCGATGGGATTACCGTGCCAAGCCCTGCCGCCTTTACGCCGGGCAGAGCGGGATTCTGGACGAATGACGGCAGAATCAGCGCCAGTGCAACAATTGTCAGAATACTGCCAATAGCCCAAGCGAAGGGGTGCGAACCGTTCCACAACGGGGTGGTGGACGCCGCCCTGTCGAACGCGATGACACCCCACGCAAACGTGCCGAGCGAGATCAGCGAGTAAACGAGCAAGAACGATTGTGCGCCCAGAACTTTGACCAAAAGCCGCCGCAATGGCCCGGACATTACAAAGTGTGCGAATACAAAGCTGGCCATGGCGATGGCGAGATGAACAATTGTAATGTCGGTCGACATGGCGTGCATAACCCTGCTGCTATTTTTATAATATGCGGAGTTAGAATTTTGAAAAAATGAGATTTAAGTTCTCATCTTCGATTTTCGCACCAACCCGCATCTCTATGCTTGACGCACATCTATGCCAAACAGCACGCGGCGTCTGCCCATCCAAGGCAGAGATGGTATCATATCGGATGCAACAATATTGAGGCTATGCAAAAATGCACAGGCTGAGGCGGCGCCGCATCAGCCATGGCGGCGCGCAGGGGTCATGTCACGCCGTGCATCAACTTCTTCAAAGGCAAAGCCACAACCAGCAAAACCAAGCCGATACTTACCGAGATCCACCCGATTGTGGTGAACACGCCAACATAAGTATCAAGGCTGACCTTGAGGTTGGTAACTTGCCCTCCGACGGTTTCAACGCTGGCAACTTGGGCGACCAAGCCCGCCACATATTGCGCCACTGCAATCGATAGGAACCACACGCCCATCATCATGCCGACAATGCGCGCCATCGAAAGCTTGGTAATCATCGACAGGCCGACCGGCGAAATGCACAATTCGGCCATTGAATGGATCAGGTAGAGTCCCGCCAGCCAGACCAGCCCGACCTTGAATTGAGCATCGGCATATTGCGATCCCCACACCAGCAACAAAAAGCCGCCGCCCACGCCCAACAGCGCCATGGAGAACTTGACCGGGATCGAAGGTTCCACGCCGCGCCGTGCCATGGCGTTCCACATCACGCTGAACACAGGGGCGAGTGTGACGATGAACAGCGCATTGAAGATCTGTGTTTGCCCGGCCGGCATGACATAGACCGGTTCATTGCCGAAGCCTTGCGAGCGGGCATAGACCATGCCCAGAAAGCCCGAAACCATCACCACGGCAAACCCGATGTTCAGCTTGCGCCGGGTTTCAGGCACTTCGCCCTGGCCAAAGAACCACGCCAGCGCCCAGCCAAGCCCGCCCAACAAAACCGCAAAGAACGCATAGTAACTTGCAGGAATATCGCGGAACATCGCAAAGAGTGGGCGCGTCCAGCCCACTTCCAGCATGGTGTTGCGTTCGGCAAACAAGGTGAGTGAGGAGCCTGCTTGTTCGAACAGCGTCCAGAACACGGTGTTGAACACGATCAGCACCATCGCGGCGACCATCATCTGAAATTCAACGCGATTCCCCGCGGTCAGCGCCCAGATGAGGATTCCGGGGACGGCGATCAGGAACGTGCCGAACATCAGCTTGCCCATGATCGGCAGGCCAAGGAAGTATCCGGCCATGCCTTCGCCGGCTTCTGGCGGTACATAGGCCATAAGGTTCATGAACAGAAACCAGAACAGCGGCACGCAGACCAATGCCGCGCCGTAAATCCACCAGTCTTTGCTGTCGTCAGCCCCGGCGGGGCGTTCGCCATAGCCGGTGAGCCGTCCGCCATCGAACTGGACCAGCAGCCACGAGAAGGTCATGCCCAGCGCGGCAAGGCCGAAGCCAGCCCACCACCCGACCGCTTCGGCCAGGATCGGGCAGAAGAATTGCGAAATCAGCGAGCCGAGGTTGATGCCCATGTAAAACATGGTGAAGCCCGCATCGCGTCGCCGGTCCCCTTCGGCATAGAGCGTGCCGACCATCGTCGAGATATTGGGTTTGAAAAAGCCGTTGCCGACTGTGACGATGGACAGGCCGACCAGCAGCAGCGCGACATGGAAAGGTGAGCGTTGGCCGTCAGATTCAAAACCGCCCGGCGCAATTCTTCGGGCCTCGCTGCCGTCAGCGGCTTTAAGCGAGACCGACTTGTCTTCATTACCAACAATTTCAAGACGTTGTCCGCTCATTTCCAACGAGCGCACTACGCTGCCGTTTGTTTCGGCAACGCTGACGTCATAGCGTTGACCATCGATTGTGGCATAGGGCTTGGCTGCTTCGCCGCCAAAGCAAAGCATGAAATAACCCAGCGCCATCAGGATCGCGCCGAACTTTACCGATCGCTTTGATCCCAGATATCGGTCAGCAATCAGCCCGCCGATCAGCGGTGTGAGATAAACCAGCGCGGTGAATCCGCCGTAAATGCCGGTGCTGGTCGTGTCGTTGAACAGGAAATGCTTGGCAAGGTAGAGCGTCAGGATCGCCCGCATCCCGTAATAGCCAAACCGCTCCCACATTTCGGTGGTGAACAGCCGCTTCAACTGCGCGGGATGGCCAAACCATTCGCCATGTTTCGGCTGGGCGGGGATGGTGGGGCTGATGGTGTCAGAAGCCATAAGTGCGGGCGTTCTCGTCGTTGGTGCCAAGTGCCTTGCGCCTCTCCCGCGCCCGGCTTGTCGGCTTTAATGGCACGAGCGACTCTGGCAAGAAACTATTTTCAATCGCAACCAGTCTGGGCGGTGGAGCGAGTTTGCCGCCAAGGTCGCCCCCAAGGTCGCCCCCAAGGTCGCCGTTGCGTGCTTCGCTGTATTATGGCAGTATGTCACCCATGAGTAATGCGAGCCGCCCCGTCTATTTGCGTCTGCGTGACGAGATCTGTGTCGGCATTCTTGAAGGGCGCTATGCGGAAGGGGCGATGTTGCCATCGGTCCGTGCCTTCGCCGCCGAACAAGGCGCCAATCCTCTGACTGTGGCCAAGGCCTATCAGCAGTTTCAGGACGAAGGATTGGTTACGGTTCAGCGCGGGATCGGGATGTTCGTAGCGGCAGGCGCAGTTGCTGCGCTGCGGTCGCGAGAGCGCGAATCGTTCCTTACTGATGAATGGCCCGCCATTACCGAACGCATGCGCTTACTTGGCCTAAAGTTAAAAGATCTGACCGAATTGGCCTGAAACGGTCCAATTTGGTGCTCCGCAGAGCAAATCAACCGATTGTATTGCCCGTTCTGGCGTGGCAGGTATGCTTAATGCGTTCTTACGGGGGTTTGCGCGCAGGGGTCGTCAACAAGGGGGCGCATAAACTGCGTCTGGCGGAGGGTATCGGATGATTAGATCGGAGCTGTTGCAGGCGCTCGCCAAAGAGTGCCCGGATATGCGCAGCGAGGAAATTGAGAGCGTGGTTGACGTGTTCTTTGATGAAATCGCAAAGCGGCTTGCCGATGGTGGCCGCGTTGAATTGCGTGGCTTCGGCGCGTTTTCCACACGTGACCGCGATCCGCGCAAGGGGCGCAACCCGCGCACAGGCGAATCCGTCGAAGTGCCGGGCAAGCGGGTTCCCTATTTCAAGGCAGGCAAGGAAATGCGCGTTCGGCTCAACGCCGACTGAAGCAATCTGCGCTAATATAAAGATGCACAAGTCGCTGCAACCGAACGTTGCGGCGGCTTTCGTGCTGTGGCAAGCGCATGATGCATGTGCGGACGTGGCGGAATGGTAGACGCCAGGGACTTAAAATCCCTTGATCTTTGATCGTGCGGGTTCGAGTCCCGCCGTCCGCACCAAGCATTTGGACGGTATCGCCGTCATATTGTTGAAATAACGTAATTTTTCTGACGCCAAACTGTCGTGTTAGCGTCAACTGAACCTCCTAACGGCGTGTCAAACACACGATCCTCAGGGGGTTCCATGACCAAGAAGTTTACCGAGCGTTCGCGCCGGACCATTCTACTGTGCGGCGCGGCGTTGTGCATTGTCAGCACGCCTGTTTTTGCCGAAGATGTTTCCGCAGATGCCGAAACCGAAGCAACGCGCACTGCGCGCGAAATCGTGGTGCAAGGCGAAATTGGCTTCCGCAATCACAGTGACACCGCCGAACCGGTGTTGGTCTATGACGAAGAATACTTCCGCCGCTTTGAACCCTTGACCGCAGGCGATGCTTTGAAGCGCGTTCCGTCGGTGACATTTCTTTCGGACGTATTGGAGTCGGACGGTGCGCGCCTGCGCGGCCTTGATCCGGGTTACACGCAGATCCTGATCAACGGTGATCGCATTCCCGGCTCGAACGCAGACCGTTCTTTCTTTCTTGATCGTATCCCCGCCGAACTGGTCAAACAGGTGGAAATCGTGCGGTCTAACTCCGCACGCCGCACAGGCGATGCTGTTGCAGGCACGCTCAACATTGTTCTGCGCGATGCGTTGACGATGGACGGTGGTTACATTCGCGGAGGCGCGCTGATTTTTGACGATGGCGAAATCAAGCCTTCGGGCGGCTTATACTACGGTGGCAAATTCGGGCCGGGCCGTCTGCTGGCCGGCGTGAACATCCAGCAACGCTATAACCCAAAGAAAAAGAAGAGTTTTCGTTACGGTGATTCACCTGAAAACGATTCAAACTTTGCCACCTCTGAATTCAATGATCGCGAAGATCAGGTCGATACACGCGATGGCACTGACTATGCCGGAAACCTGAGCTGGGTTTTTGATGACGGCGAGAACAAGTTTGAGATCGCGGGCAATTATGTTCGAACCGACCGTGACCAAATCGAGCGTTCGGGTGGATATGATGATCCGACTTCGTTGACTGGGCCAGTTAACCTGACCGCCGACGGCAACCTGACCTACGACAATTTCAATCCGTTGTTCATCCGTCAGGAAAGCTGGGCGCTTTCCAGCAAATTTGCCAAGGAAACCGATCTTGGTAAAACGTCTTTGCGCATCAGCTTTGCGCGTTTCGATGACCGGCAGGAAGAATTCGAGCATGAAATCGAATTTGACCGCACCGTTCCGCGCTATACCGGCGACCTCACCAATACACGCATCCGCGATGACGAAATGTCTGCACAACTGGAGCAGACGTTCAAGGTTTCGGAAGGCTTTGCCGTGGCGCTGGGCGGATTTTTGCAGAACAAGGACCGCGATACCAGCATTCTGGCTGCCGCTCGCAACCGGTTCAACATTCCGCGCGCGACGCTGGCAGGCTATACCCAACTGTCAAACAACCCCGATGCTTCAGCGCGCGCATTTACCGGCATTGCCGCGATTGCGGGCGGCTTGAACACCATCGAAGAGGATCGCCGCGACGTCTATGCGCTGGTTGAAGGCGATACCGGACCGGTCAAGTTCGAGGCAGGCTTGCGCTGGGAAAACACCACGGTCACAGTCAACGATCAAACCGTTGCCGCGGCACTGGCGGAAGCGAAGGTCAAGTATGACATCCTGCTGCCATCGGCATCGGTTAAAATACAGCTGGGCGACGGCCGCCTGACCGCATCTGCAGCGCGCACGGTGCGCCGCCCCCGCTTTGACTATATCTCGCCCGCACTGCTGGAAGCGGAAGTTGGTGACAATGATTTGCAAGGCAATCCCGGCTTGCGCCCGGAAAAGGCTTGGGGCGGTGATCTTGGTTACGAGCACAAGCTTGGCCGCACTGGCGTGATTGGCGTGAACGTATTTTACCGCAAGATTCAGGACCTGGTTGAATTGACCAATACAGGGCTGGTTGGTTCAGAATCCGACCTGCCAGACACGCTTGCCTTCATTTATCAGCCGCGAAATGTGGGCAATGGCAAAGCATGGGGCATCGAGTTCGACCTGTCTGCCGACCTTGGCGCTCTGGGCTTGGCCAATACTGGTATCTTCGGCAACCTTGGCCTGATTGATAGTTCGATCAATGACGAGTTTGGCTCGCGCCGGTTCAACGGCCAGTCAAAGTTCGTTTACAACTTTGGCGTGATCCAGAACCTGCCAACTGCTGGCGCGTCATTTGGTGCTACCTTCCGCAAGCAAGGTTCGGCTTATGATCGCACTGTCGGTGAGGAAGTGACCACCACATATGGTGCCGATCTTGAAATCTTTATCGAGAAACGCATCGGCAAGAGCTTCACGATCCGGGCGGTGGGTTCCAACCTTCTGAATGCCAGCAAGGATGAAGTGTTCAACAAGTTTGCTGCTGGCGATGGCGGTTCAACTTCAGACAACCAACGCGGTCGAATCTTCGACGAATACGAACTGGAATCCGAAGAGGCAGGCCCTGTGTTCCAGATCGTCGCACGGTACGCATTTTGATGCGGATTGGCGGGATTGTTGCGCTGGCGGCAATGGTGGGCGGATGCGCCGGGGTTCAGGCCCCGCCGCGTCCGTACTATCCGGCGGATGATGTGTTGGCGACCGGGGAGACTGCCCCGGTCGGCACCGCCGCAGCCGATGCGGCGGATGATCCGGCGATCTGGCGCAATGCAGCCCATCCTGCTGCCAGCCTGATTGTGGGAACGGACAAGAAAGCTGGGCTTTATGTCTATGGGCTGGATGGCAAAGTGCGCGATTTTGTCGCGGCGGGCGCGCTCAACAATGTCGATCTGCGCGAAGTCCGTCCCGGCACGATCATCGTTGCCGCCAGTGACCGCACGGACCGCGCCGCGCCGCGCATTGCGCTGTTCGCATTGGATGGCGCCTCTGGCAAGCTGACCACGCTGGGCGCCCAGACGTTCTTGCCGCAAGGTCATGCTCCTGCCGAAGCCTATGGCTTTTGCATGGGGGGGCCACTGGCAGAAGGCGAATTGGCGCGCGCCTATGTCGTGCTTAAGGACGGCACCGTTGCCGAAAGCCGGTTGGTGGAACGCGATGGCACGATCAAGCCAGAGTATTTGCGTGCTGTGAAGTTTGCCACGCAATCCGAAGGCTGCGTGGTCGATGACCGCACGGGCACGCTGTTTGTGGCCGAAGAAGATATCGGCATCTGGCGGGTCGATCTGCGCGCCGCCAGCCTTGCTGCAACGGCCTTTGCCAAAGTCGGCGCAGAGCAGGGCTTGGTTGACGATGTCGAGGGGCTGGCGTTGGCACCAGACGACGCAGAAGGCGGCTGGTTGGTGGCATCAAGCCAAGGCGATAATGCATATGTCTTGCTGGACTTGAAAACCGCCAAGGTTGGTAAACGCTTTCGCATTGCCGCAGGTCAATTCGGCGCGACCAGTGATACTGATGGGATCGAATTGGTTCTGGGGGATTTCGGTCCCGATTATTCAGGCGGCTTGTTCGTTGCACAAGATGGCAACAATGCACCTGCTGCACAGAACTTCAAATTGGTCGATTGGTCCGATGTTCTTATAAATTTACGATAATCGACCAAGTCATCAATTGTGACCCATTCGGTATAGTTAACCACAAAGCAATACTTGTAACGTAATAGTCCTCCTGCCGGGGCTTGTGGGAGTCCCGGTGTTTGCCGAAAGCACCACGCAAGGGGATTTGGCTTGGCCCGCAAAGATGATCAGGTTCTCCCGTTATCGGGCGGACGCAACAACGAAGAACAACGCGCTGCACCGCGTTTCACCCTGCTTATCCGCGCGGCCAAACTGGTCGTTGATGAGACCCGCGAGTTTCTGTGCATCATTCGCGATGTCTCAACTCAGGGCGTCAAGGTGCGCCTGTTCACGCCATTGCCAGATCATTACAGCACCATCGTTGTCGAGATGAGCAACGGTGATCGCTATCCCGTTGATGTGATCTGGCAAGAAGGAGAGTTCGTCGGCCTGCGCTTCATGAAAGATGTTAATCTTGAAAGCTTGTTGGACGAGAGCACGGGCGCTTTTCCCAAGCGCCAAGTCCGTCTGCGTGTCCAACTTGATGCCATCCTCCATTCCGGTGGTGCAGCGGTAAGCGCGGCGTTCTGGGACATCTCGCAACGCGGAGCCAAGATCGTTTGCGACAAGTGGCTGCTTATGAACGAGCTGGTCCGCATAGAAACCGGGGTCATGCCTGCAATTTACGCCAAAGTGCGCTGGCGCGAACATCCACATTACGGTTTGTTGTTCGAACAGACCTATCAGCTTGATGAATTGGCGCAGATTGCCGCGGTGCTACAACCTGATGACGACGCACATTCACAGGTCGCGCTGCCACCTGCGCATATACAGCGCAAATAGGACCAAAACCGGCGGCTTTCGCGCTTCACGCGCCCTGCGTTAACCAAGTCTTATCCATTTTTCTTCACTTCTGAGCACCAGCGAATGGCGCTTGAATGGGGGCTTCGATGGTTAGCGGTGAGATCTTGGGCGGGGGCCGGGCAGAGCATGGCGCTCTGTACGATAAGGGCAGCCGCACGGTCGATGTTGCGATCATCGGTGCAGGCCCGGCCGGGCTTACCGCAGGCTACCTTTTGACCAAGCGCGGATTCTCTGTCGCGATCATCGAAAAAGACCGGACGTACGTCGGCGGGATCAGCCGCACGGTTGAGCATGAAGGCTACCGGTTCGATATCGGCGGCCACCGCTTTTTCTCAAAATCCAAGCAAGTGGTCGACTTGTGGAACGAGATTTTGCCCGATGACTTCATCCAGCGCCCGCGGATGAGCCGCATCTATTACGAGGGCAAATTCTATTCCTACCCTTTGCGCGCTTTCGAAGCCTTGTGGAACCTTGGCATCATGCGGTCAGCCCTGTGCATGATCAGTTTTGCCCGTGCCAAAGCTTTTCCCAACCGCCATGTGAAAAGCTTTGAGGATTGGACCGTCAACCAGTTCGGCCAGAAGCTCTATTCCATCTTTTTCAAGACTTACACCGAGAAGGTGTGGGGCATGCCCTGCGATGAAATGAGCGCGGACTGGGCGGCGCAACGCATCAAGGGGCTGTCGCTGTGGAGCGCGGTTGTCGATGGCCTGAAGCGCAGCTTTGGCCTGAACAAGCGGCCGAATGACGGCATGCAGACCAAAACGCTGCTCGAAACTTTCCGCTATCCCCGGCTTGGTCCCGGCATGATGTGGGATGCCGCGCGCGACAAGATTAATGCCACCGGCAAAGGCGAAGTGCTGATGGGCCACGCGTTCAAGCAATTGGCCGCCGATGGCCAAGGCGGTTGGCGCTTGTCTGCCAGCAACGCTGACGGCCATGAAGTGGTGATCCAGGCGGCACACGCGATCAGCTCTGCCCCGATGCGCGATCTGGCGGCGCGGCTTCATCCGCTGCCATCTTCGTCGTTGGAGGCAAGCCGCCTGCGCTATCGCGACTTCCTGACCGTCGCGCTGAAAATCCGTTCCGAAGAACTGTTTCCCGACAACTGGATCTACATCCACGATAGCAAAGTGAAAGTGGGCCGCATCCAGAACTTCCGCTCGTGGTCACCCGAAATGGTGCCAGATGAAAGCGTGGCTTGCGTAGGGCTGGAATACTTTTGCTTTGAAGGCGATGCGCTGTGGGATTCATCGGACGATGATCTGATTGCGCTGGCTACCAAAGAAATGGCGATCCTTGGACTCGTCAGCCCGGACAAGGTGATTGGCGGCGTGGTTGTGCGGCAGGAAAAAGCCTATCCCGTTTACGACGATGAATATGCCGCCAATGTTGATGTGATGCGCACAGAACTGGAAGCGGCGCACCCGACGCTGCACCTTGTCGGACGCAACGGCATGCATCGCTACAACAATCAGGACCACGCGATGATGACCGCTATGCTGACGGTCGAGAACATCGCCGCTGGTGCGCGGATCTATGACACGTGGTGTGTCAACGAAGACGCCGAATATCACGAGGCTGGCAACGAAGGTGCCGAAAAGGCAATCCCGGCCCGCGTTGCAGTAACCCCTGATCAGGCCGCTGCGCTTGCGTCGGTGCGCGATGTGCCAGAACGCATCGCGCCGGATAAGCCATCGGCCAAGACTTCATCAAAGGCCGCCTGATCCAGCCATGAACCGGATGATGCTGCCGATGATTGACCGTCTGCGCCGCACAACGCTTTTGCGCTACTTGCTCGCCAGTATGGGCGCGCTGGCGGTGGATATGGGATCTTTCCTTGCGCTGCTGGCGTTGGGAATGGCACCGGTGCTGGCTTCGGCAGCGGGGTACTCCTTGGGCATTGTCGCGCATTGGCTGCTTTCGAGCAGAGCAGTGTTTACCGAATCTGTGGCCGAAGAACGGCGCGCGCGGACACGGCAAAAGGCGCTGTTTGTGGCATCCGCGCTGATTGGCCTTGCCCTGACCACGCTGATCGTTGGCAGCGGGACGGCGGTGGGCGTTGATTCCCGGCTGTCCAAATTGATCGCCATCGCCGTCAGCTTCACCGCTACCTGGCTGCTGCGCAAGCGGATCGTGTTTTCATGAGGGCGATGCAAGCCGGAGCGCCTGTGACCAAAGATCGGGCAAGCACACCTGTTGTAGCGGTGCTGCTGCTGTGGGCGATCACGTCACTCCTGATGTTGTTCGCCATACGCGGCAACATCGGCCCAACCGGGTTCATGGACGCCGATGATGCCTTGCGCATGCAGCAAGTCCGCGATTTGCTGAACGGCCAAGGCTGGTTCGATCTTCACCAATACCGCATTGCCCCGCCTGATGGTGTGGCGATGCACTGGACGCGCATCGTTGATGTGCCACTGGCGGCGATCATTCTGATTTTCCGCCCGCTGATCGGCCAGACACAGGCCGAAATCATGGCGATTGTCATGGTGCCACTGCTGACTTTGGCAGCTGCCATGCTGCTGAGCGCCCGGTTGGCGGCGCGCCAATTTGGCACTTTGGCGGGCGTGATTGCCGCGCAAATGGTGGTTGCCGCCATTCCCGCTTCGATCCGCATGATGCCCTTGGTTATCGATCATCACGGCTGGCAATTCGTTCTCGCGCTGGTTGCGTTGAATGGCATGGCATCGCGCGGGCAGCGTCTGGGCGGGAGTGTTGCTGGGCTGGCGCTCGCGCTGGCTTTGGCGATTTCGCTGGAATCGCTGCCCTTGGCGATCATCTTTGCCGGCGTTTGTACGTTGCGCCTGTTGCGAGGGCAGCACGAATGGCTGAACGCCTATATCACCAGTCTGGGCTTGGCGACGGCGGTGCTGTTCCTGTTGACGCGCGGGTTTTCCGATCTGGCGGACCATTGCGATGCCATTTCGCCAGTGCATGTCATAGCCCTGCTGTGGAGCGCGGGCGCTTGCGCCTTGCTGCTGCCGCGCTTGCGTCGTCGCCCACCGGCGTTAAGTTTGCTGATGCTTGGCCTCGTTGGCCTTGGCGCGATTGCGATTATGGCAATGCGCGCGCCGCAGTGCGTGGGGCTGGATGCCTTTGCTGCGCTCGACCCACTGGTAAAGCGGGTGTGGCTGGATTCGGTTGCCGAAGCTTTGCCAGTGTGGCGGCAAGTTCTCCTCGTTAGCGCCACGATGGTGCTCCTGCCCTTGTTCGGCCTGATCGCCTGCTGGCGGCTATGGCGCAATGCGCAGGATCAAGCGAGCCGCGACTGGTGGCTGGACATGGCGTTGATGCTGGCGGGCGCGACAGTGGTCGGCTTGCTGGTTACGCGCGCCTCCGCAGTATCGTGCTTGTTTGCCACCATACCGGCGGCATGGCAATTCCGCGCGCAAGTGAAAGCGTGGCAGGCCGATCCGTTGATCGCGCGGCGGCTGGTGCGCATGGTTTTTCTGGTGGTCCTGTTGGTGCCAGGCGTGGCGATTGGCTTGGCGGGCGAGGCGGTGATGCGCCAACCCACCCGGCCATCCATGGCAGGCCTGTGCAAGTTGCCCAAGGCTCTGCCTGCGCTGAACCGCGTACCTGAGACGATCATCCTGTCAGGACTAGATCTGGGTCCGGCGATCCTTGTGAACACCCCGCATACCGTGATTGCCACCGCGCATCACCGCGCCAGCGATGCCATGCGCGATCTGCTGGTCGCGTTTCTGGGGCCAGACCACGGCGCCCGCGCGATCATGGCGCGGCGCGGCGCAACGCTGGTGGTGATCTGCCCCACCGACGGCGAAGCGCGCCTCTACCGCCGCCTCGCCCCCAATGGCTTCATGGCACACCTTGTCGCGGGCAAAGCGCCAGTGTGGTTAGAACCCGTGCCGCTTAAGCAATCGGGCGGCATCATGATGTGGAAGGTGCGTTAAGCGCCCAATACTGTCCAATCAACGGTGCAACGATTTCGACACAAAAAAGGGGCGGCTCCCGCAGGAGCCGCCCCAATTTGTGTTCCGGTTGCCCAGACGAGACTTAGAAGTTCGCCGATACGCCAAAGCGGACGTAACGTGGGGTCTGGTAGCCGAGTGGCTGACCATAGAACCATTCACGAACAGAAGCGTCGTTTCGATCGCCCAGTTCCTGGAAGTCCAGCTTGCTCTTGAAGTTGAACACATTGAACACGTCGGCGCGCAGTGTGATGCCACCAGCGATTGATTCCATCGGGATGGTGTAAGCCACCGTCATGTCAACGCGCTTGTTCCAGTCGCTCTGGAAAGCATTGCCACGGCCAACTGGCTGGCCAACCGTGCCGTCCACGACGCCTGCAGTGATCTGCGCATCGCAGTACCACGAAGCCGCCGTCGAATCCGCGCCGCGACCATCGTTGATCGGATAAGTACCGATACAGCCGAATTTGCGTGGCGACTGGAGCAGGGCATTGAAGCCAAGCAACCAACGCTTGGTTGGCTTGTAGCTACCAAACACCTTGAACGTGTGCGCACGGTGGTTTGGCAGGAAGCCGGTGGCACCATCGGTGTAGCCGGGTTCATCGAAGTCTGACGTGATGCCGGTGTCGTCTTGGCTGGTGTCTGACTTCACGCCGCCTTCGTAGTTTCCGAAGGAACGCGCCCAGACATACGAAGCGTTGAGACCCCAAGTGCCGTCGAATGGACGCTCCCAGTTCAGTTCCACCGCCCAATAATCGCGCTTGGCCTTAGGAATGCCAATGAACGATGCAGGGATAGTGATTGGCTGAAGATCGCCGTTATCATCGATCACGTTGAAGACCGCGTCACGGCCTGGGTTCATCAAGACGTACCCGCCACCATTCACGGTCGGCTCGGTGGTGGCGTTGCAATATGCCAGCGTCTGCGTTTGGCAGAATGCACCAATGATCGAAGCGTAAGCACCGCCATCGCCATCAAGGTCGGTGTCTTCCAGAACGGTGCCCAGCTTGCGATGGATAACGTTCAGGCCAACCCGCATCTGGTTATCAAAGCGATATTCACCGCCCACGATAAATTCGTCCAGATACTGCGGCTTCAGGTTCTGCGAAACGAGAGTTGATGGTGGCGAAACGGTGCCATCGGAGAAGACCTGACCATCGACTTTCGCGCCAAGCGTCGGATTGATGAGATCGCCTGTATACGTCCCACCAGCGCCGGTTGGCAAAGTATAGAAGTCGCGCAGGAACAGTTCTGCACCGCCCAGACGGATGTTGGTGTTAGCTGCAACTGGCAGATAATACCGGCCATAGAACGCTGAGAGACGCGCCTTCTTTTCGCCCGTTGGGTCAAAGTTAATGCCAACGCGCGGTGCCCACTGGTTCTTGATTTCAACGAAATCATCACCCAGCGAGGTCTTGTTGACAAATTTGTCGTTGCGCACGCCAAGCGAGAGGTTGATCCGGTCGGTAACGTCCCAATCGTCCTGCAGATAATATGCCGTGTTATACGACTTGAAGTTGCCGCCAGCATTGTACGTCTGAACGCGGGCGTAATCGGTGTTTGGCGCGATCAGACCGTTGCGGGCACCTTCAGCACCAGCGCGTTCAAAGATGTACGCGATGCCGCCTGAGTATTCGCTAATCGTTGTCGCGGAAAGCCGCTCGTAGTCCCAGCCAAAGCGCAACTTGTGTTCGCCCAGAAGCGAAAAGCTGAGGTCGGCGTCAACGCGGAAGTTTTCGCGATCATCCGAGCCACTTGCGACCAGCGCATTGGGGTTGCCAGCAAGCAATTGAGCAACGCCGGTGCGACGATCAACCGCATAAGGTTGCGTGTCTTGCGGGCCTGCATCAGTCTGATTGAACTTCGAGCGCCCATAAAGGCCTGAGAGGGTGAACCAATCTGTGAAGGAACCAGTGTACTTGAAGATGTAGTTTTCACCACCGCGCGTTTCATTGACTTCGCTGACCGTGCCGCTCGTCAGGCTGGTGTTGCGAACGCGATTGTTGTCACTGTCGTTGAAGTATGTCGCTTCGACGCGGTGGCCATCAAACAGGTTGAGGTCGAGCTTACCGCCATAAAACGGAGTGTTCGATTCCTGCGTTACGCGCTGCGTGTTTGTGAAGATACCATTGGGCGAGCCATCAAGGTTCGTGCCTTGCGTGCGAGCCGTATCGCCCGACGTGCTGTAACGGGGATTATAGAAGCCAAAGAAGAACAAGCGGTCCTTGATGATCGGACCCGACGCCCAGATGTTGCCTTCGATTTTTTCGCGGTAGTCTTGGCTGTTGTTGGCAGCATACGTGTTCGGACGGTCACTGGTCAGTGAATCCGGTTCGTAAAAAACGTTGAAGCCGCCGTGGAAGGTGTTTGAACCCGAACGGGTCAACGCAATGACAGCTCCACCGGTGTTGCGACCGAATTCTGCCTGATAACCGCCGGTCTTGACCTGAATTTGGTCATAGAATTCAAACGGAACAGTGGTGCCACCGACGAACGTACGGAAGTTCGTGACGTTCATGCCGTTGATGTAGAAAATGTTCTCAGCAACCGATGAGCCGGCCAGCGAGACAGTGTTGCCGTCGCCGAAGAACGTGTCACCCGAAGATGCCTGCGGGGTCAGCAACTGGATTGCTGATACGCTACGAGCAACTGGCAGCGATTCAGCAACTTGCTGTACCGAAAAGACCTGGCCCGTTGCCGTACCTGAGAAGTCGACGCGGCGGACTGGTGTTCCGCGAACGACGATCTCGCCGCCGACAGGCGCTTCGCTGGAAACGGTGAAATCATAGTTGTTACCACCGAGGGAAACAGTCACGTTTTCACTGCGGGTTGTTGAGAAGCCGTTGGCTGCAACCGTTACGCTGTAGGTGCCAACTTGCAGGCCGGGAACAGAGAAGCTGCCATTGCCGCCGGTGGTGGTGGTGCGCGTAAAACCTGTGTCGGTTGATTGAATTGTGACCATTGCGTCGGCAACCGAGTTGCCGGCGTCATCAACGACCGTGCCCGAAAGCGTTGCCGAGGTAACATTTTGCGCCATGGCTGGCGTAACGAGAGCAGCCGAAGCGGCGAAGCCTGTAATAACCAGCGCCAGTGGCGCTGCGCTCGCACGGAGCGCGGAGAAAGTTTTTTTGTTCACGTGTACAGTCCCTTGTTGTCCTGTCCGCCTGCGCCCCCGAATTCTGGCACCAAGCACATTCCTGATCGCCGCAGGTGTTGCCGCATTTCGGTTCAACACCCGTGCTCACAGGAATAGATATGCCCGTTTGGCTTAAAGGTAGGTGTGAATACAAACACGAATGACAGTAACGAATTAAATTCACAACGTGTGTATCAAATCTGTCACACCCTGTTTCAGGAAGGGCCTTAAGGCCTGTAATGCCTTGCTCGTGAGCTGGTGCCCAAAAATTACACTTACCCTTAGTTCACTTGCCATTAATTACAATCGCGACCACTTTTGCGGCATCAAGCGGCCAAGTGGGCGCTCTAACGGGTTACGGTTGATACCATGTCGCGCAGCATCAAAATGGGGTCGATCCGGTTCTCGCGCCATTTCATCGACCAGTGCAAATGCGGTCCGGTGGCGCGGCCTGTGCTGCCGATCCGTCCGATCACCTGCCCGCGCGTCACAGAATCACCTTCATTAACCAGCAGTTGCGCGCTGTGCAGGAACGCGCTGTTCAGGCCCATGCCATGGTCGATCATCAGCAAGCGCCCTTCAAGGCTGAACGGTTCCGTAGCTGCCAAAATCACCACACCATCAGCCGGAGCGACATAAGGCGTGTTGGCGCCGCCTGCGATATCAAGGCCGGAATGATACGCGCCGGGTTCTCCGCGATAAACGCGCTGCGATCCGAACCGGCCTGAGAAGCGGCCGGGTGCGGGACGGATGAAGTCTTGACGCCAGCCTTGCGCGTTGCCTTCGATTCTTCGCGCGGCGGAAATACGGGCAAGCTCTGCCTTGCGGATGCGCGCGTAATTTTCGTCGGTCACGCCGCCGGGGCGGCGCGCGGCGTTGATGTGTTCGATCTGCCAGTTACGCGGGGCGATGGTGAGCGGCAGCGCGAAGCTTGCGCCATTGGCCAATATGGCCAGCAATTGCGCGGCAGGGCCGGCGTCGCGATCAAACGCGATGATGAACTGGCCATCGCTTGCCACAAGGACCGGCTTGCCATCCAGCGCCAGCGCGCGAGTGCCAGGCTGAACCCGCCCACGCAACCAACCGCCTTGCGTCAATCGCCCACCTGCATCGATCACGATGGGCGGCAGCGGGCTGTTGCCAAGCGACAAGGCGGCAACGGTGGCGCCACTGCCGACGATGAACCCGCGCCGGTCGATCATTGGCCCTCAAGGTGGCGGCGCGTGGAAATCTCGCACGTGGCATAGGCTTCCTGACGAACGGCACACCAATAGCGCAGCATATCCAGCGGAATCTTCTGCCCCGATACCGCGCAGAGCACGTGATCGCCTGCCGAAAGCTGGCGCAAACCGCCGGGAAGATAGTGAAGCCGCGCGAGGCGGTCGTTCTGGGACGTTAACATGCGGGTTGTGTAGCGCCGAAGTGGCCCTAGAACAATTCCTGTTGGCCCGGTGGACGTGCAACCGGGCGCGGTTTTGGCGCAGGGCGGGGCGGCTGCGGGTTTGCGCTATCGGTTGCCACATCGAGCGTACCGTCCGCAAATTCGATGCGCAGGGCAGGATGCGTTGCCGCATCGGTGCGGGTCCGTACGACATGGCCATCGGGGGCGGTCACCAGCACGTAACCGCGTTGCAGTGGTGCCTTGGGATCAAGCGAGCGGCGCAACCGGTCCAGCGCATCGACTTTGCCGCGCGCATGGTCGATCCGCTGGAGCAACGTTTCAGGCCGCAGGCGCAGCGCGGCAAGACGTTCGCGCTCCCGCCCCACCCGCGCGGCGAGCAAGGCGGGGCGCAAGGCTCCGGCATGGCGTGCCAGCAGCGATCCGGCAATTTCGGTGCGGTGAATCAGCGCGCGGCGCAAGCGGTCGCCCAAGTCGTCAACGCGCTGGGCCTGACCTTGCAGCAGCGCATGGGGCTGGGGCAGGCGTTGGCTGCGCGCTTCGAGGCGTTCCTTGGCCTGTGATAGCTGGCGGGCAAGCGCGCGGCGCTGGCGGGCGTTAAGGTCGGCGACAAAGGCGGCTAGTTCTGCCTGCACCGGAACCGCGAGTTCAGCGGCGGCGGTGGGCGTCGGCGCGCGCAAATCGGCGGCGAAATCGCACAGTGTGGTGTCAGTTTCATGCCCCACCGCGCTGATGATCGGGATGGTGCATTCCGCCACGGCGCGGACGACTTCTTCTTCGTTGAAGCTCCACAAGTCTTCGATCGAGCCGCCGCCGCGCGCGACAATCACCAGATCGGGGCGGGGGATCGGGCCATCGGCGGGCATGTTCGAAAAGCCGCGGACGGCATTTGCCACTTGCGCGCCCGCGCCTTGGCCCTGCACCATCACCGGCCAGACGATCACGCGCGTGGGAAAGCGATCCGACAAGCGGTGCAGGATATCGCGTATGACCGCGCCGGTGGGCGATGTGACCACGCCGATCACGCGCGGCAGGAACGGCAGCGCCTTCTTGCGCGCGGGATCGAACAGGCCTTCGCCTTCAAGCCGCGCCTTCAACTTGGCGAGCAGCGCCAGCAATGCGCCTTCGCCCGCGATTTCCATGCGGTCGATCACGATCTGGTAATTTGACCGGCCGGGATAAGTCGTCAGCTTGCCAGTGGCGATCACTTCAACGCCGTCTTCGGGGCGGAAGCCGAGCTTCTGTGCTCCGCCGCGCCACATCACCCCGTCCAGCTTGGCGTTTTCGTCCTTGAGGCTGAGATAGAGGTGGCCCGAAGCTGCGCGTTTGACGCCCGAAAGTTCGCCGCGCACGCGCACAAAGCCAAAGCGATCCTCGACCGTGCGCTTGAGCAGCTGCGAAATCTCGGAGATGGAAAGGGCCGGAGCGTTGTCGCCAGCCGATTCCCTCGCTAGGAGCCCGCCCGAGCCGTTGATTTCATCATCGTCGTTGGGCGCGGAAGGAAATGCCATGAATATCCTGCTGATCGGGTCTGGTGGGCGCGAACATGCGCTTAGCTGGAAGTTGGCCCAATCGCCACTGCTCGGCAAGCTCTATGCCGCGCCGGGCAATCCGGGCGTGGCCGATCATGCGCAAATCGTGGCGCTGGAACTGACCGATCACGCCGCCGTGGTGGCATTCTGCGAGGCGCAGCGGATCGGGCTGATCGTGGTTGGCCCCGAAGCGCCGCTGGTGGATGGACTGTCGGACGCCCTGCGCGCAGAAGGCTTTTCGGTGTTCGGTCCAAGTCAGGCGGCAGCGCAGCTTGAAGGTTCCAAAGGCTTCACCAAGGATTTGTGCGAGCGTGCCGGCATTCCCACAGCGGGCTATGTCCGCGCGAAATCGCTGGTGGATGCGCGCGCGGCTCTGCTGCGCTTTGGCGCGCCAGTGGTGATCAAGGCTGATGGCTTGGCCGCGGGCAAGGGCGTGGTCGTGGCGATGACGATGGCCGAGGCGGAAGCAGCGGTTGACGATATGTTCGACGGCGCGTTCGGTTCAGCCGGTGCCGAAGTGGTGATCGAAGAATTCATGACCGGCGAGGAAGCCAGCTTCTTCGCGCTGACCGATGGGGCCACCATCGTGCCGTTCGGATCGGCGCAGGATCACAAGCGCGTTGGCGATGGCGATACCGGTCCCAACACCGGCGGCATGGGCGCTTACAGCCCAGCGCGGGTGCTGACGCCTGAACTGGAAGCCGAAACGCTGGCCAAGATCATCGGGCCCACGGTCAAGGCGATGGCGGACGAGGGCATGCCCTATTCGGGCGTGCTCTATGCGGGCCTGATGCTGACTGACGCAGGCCCCAAGCTGATCGAATACAACGCGCGATTTGGCGATCCTGAATGTCAGGTGCTGATGATGCGGTTCGAAGGCGATCTGGTGGAACTGCTGCTGGCTTGTGCCGATAACAAGCTGTCCGCGTTGCAACCGCCGCGCTTTTCAGCGGATGTGGCGATGACCGTGGTGATGGCCGCAGAAGGCTATCCCGGAACGCCCAGGTTGGGCGGGCGGATAGATGGTATTGCCGCCGCAGAAGCGACCGGGGCGAAGGTGTTTCACGCGGGCACTGCGCTGTTAGATGATGGCGTGCTCAGCGCCAATGGCGGGCGCGTGCTGAATGTGACGGCCAAGGCAGCCAGCGTGAAGGCGGCGCGCGATCTGGCCTATACAGCGGTGGATGCGCTGGATTTCCCTGAAGGCTTCTGCCGCCGGGACATCGGTTGGCGGGAGATTGAGCGGGAAGAAGCGGGGGTTTGAACCGCTTTTCCGGCGCTATTCGTCGGGTGCGTTAGTCTGGGGCGGGTGAAGGCGGAATTCTTGAACCGGCACGCCGCCGATCAGGTGTTCCTGTATGATCCGTTCCAGCGCGGGCGGGGTGCAGGAATGATACCACACGTTGTCCGGATAGACGACCGCGACTGGCCCCACCAGACACACGCGCAAGCAGCCCACCTTGTTGCGCAAGATGCCCTGATCGCCACCCAAACCGAGTTCGGACAGGCGTTTTTTCAAGTAATTCCACGCCTCGTCGGTCACGGCAGATGAGGCGCACTTGTCCTTGTCTGCGCCCGCGCAGATCAGGATATGGCGCTTCATCGCAAAGCCGCCGAGCTTTTCAAGAACGCGCTCAGCCTTGGCGCGCTGCTTTTCAGGATTGCTCATCGGGTCAGTCCGCCTCTAAATGATATGCGCGTGGCGGATGGAAAGCGTGAGATGATCAGCCGCGCTTACCGGCGATCCGTGCGATTTCGGCAGAGACCATCTTTTCAACCATCGCCGGAAGGTTTGCTTCCAGCCAGTTGGACAGCATTGGGCGCAACATTTCACGGACCAGGCCTTCAAGCGAGGTTTCACCCGAACGCACAATCTGCGGGGCAACGCCGGGTTGCGACAGCATGGATAGCGCAGCGAGGGATTCGCGCATCGAAGCCGTGGCTGCGCCTGCGATCAAACCTTCGTCACCGTTGTCATCCTCAACGCCATCAGCGTCTTCTGCCTCGGTCAGCTCAAGGATTTCGACAGGACGTGGTGCGACGCGCTGTGGCGGTTCGGCGCGCGAACGGGCTTGCGCAGCGTCGGCACGGGTTTGCGCTTCGGCGCGGTTATCGCGCGCGATCACCTTCTTGATCGATTCGAGGATTTCCTCGACAGATGGTTCGCCAACCTGGCGCATTGAAGCTGCTCCCCGAAAGTCCCTGTCACCGATTCTTTTCAGGGAATCTGCGCCGCGCCGATTGTCGCATTCTGGGCAGGCGTGTCAACGGTACGTGTCGATACGGCCTGCGGATCGGGATCGCGGTCCCAATCGAACACGCGGTTCTTCACCCGGTCATAATTGATCTGCGGATCATACAGCGCGCCGCCATCAAGCCCAAGGTCTTGGGCCTGCGCCCTGCCCATCGCGGCCAGCAGGTTGAAACCTGCAACATAGGCATTGCGCCGCGCGCTGACGAGTTGGACTTGCGCGCGCAGCAGTTCCTGTTCGGCATCAAGGATGTTGAGGATTGTGCGGTTGCCGACCGTGTTTTCCGCGCGCACGCCTTCAAGGCTCAGCGCGGCGGCATCTACGGCGGTCTGGTTCATCGCGATGATTTCGTTCGCCGCGCTCCATGAAGCGTAAGATGAACGTACCGAAGCGATCACTTCGCGCTCCACCCCGATTTCCTGTTCCAACGTGGCGCTTTCGCGCGCTTGGGCCTGACGGGTTTGCGCCGCCGGAGCGCCGCCTTGGAACAGCGGGATCGAAACGCTTACGCCGGCTTGGGCGGTGGTGGCGCGCTGGATAAAAGTTTGGCCGGCAACGCCGCCAAGCGTGCCCAGATAATCCTGATAGCTTCCCGATGTATTTAGCGAAACCGTCGGCAGTTTGGCCGCGTCGGCCACTTTGACATCGTATCCGGCGGCTTTGCTGCGTTCGCGCGCGGCAAGGAGATCGGGATTGTTTTCCAAGGCAAACGCGACGGCGGCGTCTGGCGTTGCTGGAAGGCCGGGCAGGGGCGGCGGCGGTGCAAGGTCAACCGGCGCTTTTCCCACGATTTGAATATAGCGTTCGCGGCTGGCCACGAGGTTGAATTCCGCCGTGCGAAGGTCGGCTCGCGCCAGTGCAAGGCGGGAGTCCGATTGGGCAACGTCGGTCCGGGTCAGATCGCCGATTTCATAGCGATCGCTGGATGCGGTCAAGTTGACGCGGAGGACATCGACATTGTTGCGGCTGAGGCCGACCACCGCACTATCGCGGACCACATCCATGTACGCTGCGACCACTTGCGAAAAGACGCCGGATTCGGTGGCGCGCAGGTCTTCCTGCCCCGCCTCGACGCGGGTCTTGGCGGCACGAATCGCGTTTTTGACTGCACCGCCTGAGAACAGCGGAATGCCAAGGTTGAGGTCCGCTGTCAGCGCGCGATCCGGTGCCGTAAAGGCCACCGGGTTCTGTTTCAGGAATTCGGTGAAATTGGCTTGTCCTGAGAGGCTGGGCAAGCCGCGCGCACGGGCCAGCGGCACACCTTCGTCCGTTGCGCGCTGGGTGGCGCGTGCGCCCTGCAACGTCGGGTTGGTGTTATAGGCGTTGACCAAGGCATCACGCAGATCATCCGCTTGTGCTGGCGCGGTGATTGCGATGGCGGCGCTTGCCGTCAGGAACAGGCGCAGCACCTTGTTGGCTGACATAAACCTCAGAAGCTCCAACTTTTGGTCGCCGCAAATTCCGGCAGGACGGCGAAATCGGCCTCACCCAGCGCGGTTGGCACAATGCGGCCCAATGCCTTGCGGGCAAGTGCCAAGCGCGTGACCTTGCGTTCAACAAGGCCTGTCACCACGCGACCATCGTCAGCCAACAGGCCTCCAAGCGAATCGGGCAGGACTTCGGCTGCGCCATCGATCAGAATCAGCGTGAAAGGGCCGCCATTTACGGCAGAGAGTGTTGCGGCGCGGCTGACGTTGTTGCAAATCTGCTGCGCCAGCGCGGCTAGGTAGCCGTTGCCCGAGATCACCAGCACGCTGTCAGCCTGCACAAGGCCCGCGGCTTCAAGCATTTGGCCATAGGTCAACGCTGGCGAAAGCACCGTGCCATCGCCCAGCGGAACGGCGCGATCGGCGTAAGCCACTGCGTGGCGCTCTGCCGGAACGAAGTCTTCGCGCGGCACTTTGGAAAAAGCTGCAAGGATAGCGGGAGAGTTCACCCCGGTAACGCGCAACTGGCTATCGATCATTGCGCGGCGGGCGATCAGCAAATCAGCTGGCAGCATCTCAGCCGACGCCGGGCGGTCTTCAACCACGGTCATTTCAACCCTCATGTTTCGATAAACTGGCACGGCTTGTAGGCGCGGCCATCAGCATCGCCAACGCCTTAGAATATCGACTTGTGCTTTCCAAGGGATTTGCATGTCGATTATCGAAGCGTAAGGGGCGTTCGCAGTTTCTCTTGGACTTGGAGCGAAGACCGATGGCGGAAATGGTGACGATCAGGCAGGCAGATCTGATCGAAAGCGTGGCAGATGCCCTACAGTACATCAGCTATTTCCATCCGATGGATTACATCCGGGCGCTGGGCGATGCCTATGAGGCAGAACAAGGCCCCGCCGCCAAGGATGCCATTGCGCAGATTCTGACCAACAGCCGGATGTGCGCCGAAGGCATGCGCCCGCTGTGTCAGGACACCGGCATCGTCAATGTGTTCATTGAATGGGGGCAGGATTGCCGCCTCGAATCGGACCTGTCGTTGCAGGACGTGGTCGATGAAGGCGTGCGCCGCGCGTACTTGAACGCCGATAACAAGCTGCGCGCTTCGGTGCTGGCCGATCCTGCTTTCACGCGCCGCAACACAAAAGACAACACGCCCTGCGTGCTCCACGTGGAAATGGTCAAAGGCAACAAAGTGACAGTCGACGTTGCGGCCAAGGGCGGCGGGTCGGAAAACAAGTCCAAGTTCAAGATGATGAATCCCAGCGATTCGATTGTCGATTGGGTGGTAGAGATGTTGCCGCAGATGGGCGCTGGCTGGTGCCCACCGGGGATGCTCGGCATCGGCATTGGCGGCACGGCGGAACACTGCGTGCTGCTGGCCAAAAAGGCGCTGATGGAGCCAATCGACATGGCGCAGTTGAAGCTGCGCGGGGCCCAGACCGATATCGAGCGCATGCGCATTGAGATTTTCGACAAGGTCAACGCACTGGGCATCGGCGCGCAAGGGCTGGGCGGCCTTTCCACCATCCTCGACGTCAAGATCATGGACGCGCCGTGCCATGCTGCGGGCAAGCCTGTGGCGATGATCCCCAACTGCGCCGCCACGCGCCACGCGCACTTCACGCTGGATGGTTCGGGGCCGACTTACCTTGAACGGCCCAAGCTGGACGAATGGCCGCAAGTGCATTGGGCGCCTGATTCGGCGGCCAAGCGCGTCAACCTCGATACGCTGACCGCAGCAGACGTGCAGGGCTGGAAGCAGGGTGACCGTTTGCTGCTTAACGGCAAGATGCTGACCGGCCGCGATGCCGCGCACAAACGCATCAAGGACATGCTGGCAAAGGGCGAAGAACTGCCCGTCGATTTCAAGGGCCGCGTGATCTATTACGTCGGTCCGGTCGATCCAGTGCGCGAAGAAGTCGTCGGACCTGCTGGGCCGACTACTGCGACGCGCATGGACAGCTTTTCCGACCTCATGCTCGACCTTGGCCTGCTCGCCAGCGTCGGCAAGGCGGAGCGCGGCCCTGCGGCAACCCAGTCCATCGCCAAGCACAAGTCTGCTTATCTGATGGCCGTGGGCGGCGCTGCCTATCTGGTGGCGCGTGCGATCAAGCAGGCCAAAGTCGTCGGCTTCGAAGACCTTGGCATGGAAGCGATTTACGAGTTCACGGTTGAGGACATGCCGGTGACCGTGGCCGTCGATAGCGAAGGCAACAACGTCCACCAGCTTGCGCCGCTGGTGTGGAAGAAAAAGATCGCCGACGAGGGGCTGCTTTCGGCCTGACCCTCTTCGATAAACCGCATATCCGGCCCGACCACCGTTCTGGTGTGTCGGGCCGTTCGTGTTTACGCAGGGCGGCATGACATTGGCCAATAGCGTTGCGGGCGTTGATCCGGGGGTGCCGCGCGTTTCTGCGCGCGCGGTTGTGCTGTCGGCGGTGGCGCTGTGGCTGTGCTACTTCGTGCTGATCACCGTGCGCGGGCTGGTGGTGGAACTGGGCGACTTTTCCGACTTGTTGTGGCGGCGCGCGGCAGTAACAGTGGCCGGTATCGCGGTGACGATCGCTTGCTGGCCCGTGCTCAGCCGGTTCGACAGCCGCCCGATGGCGGTGCGTGTGGCCGCCGCGCTGGTGATCATGCTGCCAGCTTCGCTCGCCTTGGCCGCGATCAACCAATGGGCCTTCGCCTCGGTTGAGCAGCGCATGATCGAGCGGATAACGCA
>CAMTWP010000030.1:0-98036 GCA_947085475.1 uncultured Novosphingobium sp.
CAGCCGGTTCGACAGCCGCCCGATGGCGGTGCGTGTGGCCGCCGCGCTGGTGATCATGCTGCCAGCTTCGCTCGCCTTGGCCGCGATCAACCAATGGGCCTTCGCCTCGGTTGAGCAGCGCATGATCGAGCGGATAACGCACGAGCAAACTGATGCAGAAGCGGCGAAGAATCGCGCGATCAGCAGCGAAGATGGCCATGCTGCGGTCAAGATTCGCCACGATATGGCCGGCAACGTGCTGGTCGATGTTCTGGACGAAGGCTTTGTGCCGCCGGTTCCGCCGGTTCCACCTGCGCCGCCCGAACCTGTCACCGCGCCCGACGATACGCCGCCAGACGTGCTCACCGAAGATATCCGGGGGCCCGATAGCGTGACGATCATCCGCAAGTCTGTCGAAAGCGATGGCTTGTGGCGGCAACTCACCGATGTGGCGCTGGGCCGCTATTTCCTGCTGATCGCGTGGGCCACGCTCTATCTGGCGCTGGGCAATGGCGAGCAATTGCGCGCAGCGGAATATCGCGAAGGGCAATATGCACGCGCGGCCAAAGCGTCAGAACTGCGCAGTTTGCGCTATCAGGTGAACCCGCACTTCCTGTTCAACACGCTCAATTCGCTGTCCGCGCTGGTCATGGTCGGGCGGGCCGAGCAGGCAGAACGCATGATCCAGTCGATCTCGCGGTTCTATCGCCACAGCTTGGCCGGTGACCCCACATCCGACATGCCGCTTGAGGACGAAATCGCCCTGCAACGCCATTATCTGGATATCGAAGCGGTGCGTTTTCCTGAAAGGTTGAAGTGCGAATTCGATGTGCCCGATGATCTGATGTCCGCCTGCGTGCCGGGGATGATCTTGCAGCCTTTGGTCGAAAATTCGATCAAATATGCGGTGTCCACCACGATCCGTCCGGTCACCATCCGCATTGCCGCGCGCGAGGCGGGCGGGTTCCTTATCCTGAGCGTCGCCGATGATGGGCCGGGCGAGGGTTTCGTCAGCAGTGGCACCGGCATCGGCCTTGCGAATGTGCGCAGCCGCTTGGCCGCGCGGTTTGGCGAAGACGTTGCCAAAGTCGAAAGCGGCGCGTTGCCAGCGGGTGGATACGCCACGGTGCTGACCATGCCGATTGTGCGAAACGAATGTTGAAGGACACACCATGCGCACGCTGATCGTCGATGATGAACCCTTGGCGGTAGAGCGCATGCAGATCCTGTGTTCGCGCATTCCCGCTTTGCAGGTCGTCGGCACGGCCAGCGATGGCGCGGCGGCGCTACGCCTGATTGCGGCGCTGACGCCTGATCTGGTGCTGCTGGATATGACCATGCCCGAGGTTGATGGCCTTGGCGTGGCGCGGGCACTGGCAGGGCAAGCCCATCGCCCGGCGGTGGTGTTCGTCACCGCGCACGATGATTTCGCGGTTGAGGCGTTTGATTGCGATGCGGTGGACTATGTCCTTAAACCCGTCGCGCAAGAGCGGCTGGAACGCGCGGTCGAACGCGCGCAAGCACGGCGAGCAGCGCCAGTCGAGGTGCAGCTTACCCCGGAAAAGCCCGCCAGCGATTGGATCGAGGAATTCTGGGTGCCGCACCGTTCAGAGTTGGTCCGAGTGGCCGCCGCAGACCTTGAGCGCATTGATGCCGAACGCGATTATGTGCGGCTCCATGCTGGCGGCCACAGTGGACCAGGGCGCAGCTATATGATGCTGCATACAATCGCAGGGTTGGAAGCGCGGTTGGACCCCGACCGCTTCATCCGCCTGCACCGCTCCACCATCGTGCGCAAGGATCGCATCGCCGGCCTGCGCCACGATGGATTGGGCGTGTGGTCGGTGGAACTGGTCGATGGATCGGTGCAGCGCATTGGGCGCACCTATCTGGCGCGGGTCAAGGCGATGGCGGGGAGATAAGGGCAGGCATCGGCAGCAGCCGAAAACCCACCCCATTCAAAATCAGCTTAACGCGATATCCGGCGCATCTTCCTGCTTCATACCGATGGTGTGATAGCCCGCATCGACATGGTGCGTTTCGCCGGTCACGCCCGAGGCCAGATCGGACAGGAGATACAGCCCCGCACCGCCAACATCATCGATGGTCACATTGCGGCGCAGCGGGCTGTTCAGCTCGTTCCATTTCAGGATGTAGCGGAAATCGCCGATGCCGCTGGCGGCCAGCGTCTTGATCGGGCCTGCCGAGATGGCATTCACGCGAATGCCCATCGGGCCGCAATCGTTGGCAAGGTATTTGACGCTGGCTTCCAGCGCCGCCTTGGCCACACCCATCACGTTGTAGTGGGGCACAACCTTTTCCGCGCCGTAATAGGTCAGCGTGACGATCGATCCGCCGTTCGGCATCATTTCTGCCGCACGCTTGGTCACTGCGACCAGACTGTAAGCCGAAATGTTCATCGTCATCAGGAAGTTGTCGAGCGTGGTGTCATAAAACTTGCCGCGCAGCTGGGTCTTGTCGGAATAGCCGATGGCGTGGACGATGAAGTCAATCGTCGGCCAGCGCGCTTTCAGCGTTTCGAACGTGGTATCCAGCGCGTCCATATCAGACACGTCGCATTCGATCAGAAAATCGCTGCCAAGGCTTTCAGCCAGCGGGCGCACGCGCTTTGCCAGAGCTTCGCCCTGATAGGAGAAGGCAAGTTCCGCACCTTGTTCGCTCAGCTTCTGGGCAATGCCCCATGCGAGCGACTTGTCGTTGGCAAGGCCCATGATCAAGCCCCGCTTTCCCTGCATCAGTCCGGTCATGCGCTTTCGTTCTCGCTTCTTTTCGTCTTTGCAACCGCGCGTTCGCGGTCATCTGCCTGCCCCAACATGTCGCGCTCTTCCGGTGTTTCGGAAAGTGCGGCGTTGAGTTCGGCTCCAACAACCATCCCTAAGCCGACAAGATAGAAAAAGAAAAGAGCGATCATCATCCCGGCAAGGCTGCCATAGGTTAAATCGTAGGAGAAAAATGTGCGCAATACGGTGGGCAGTGCCGTAGTTACCCCGATCCACCATACTGTTACGAACAGCGCACCCGGCCATTTGCGATAACCGCGCCCACGATATGCGCCGGGGGTCAGCGAAATGAACAAAAGCCACAACGCGCCGTAAAGGATGAACGCAGGGGCAATCCGGCTTAACGACAGCATGCCGACAAGGTCGTTGAACTGCGGCAAGAACGCTTCGATCACTTCTTGCGCCGTACCGATGATCACTTGGGCAATGATCGACAGCAGGATCAGTACGACCGAGGCCAATGTGATACCCGTAGAGGCCAGCCGATAGCGCCAAAACGCATGCTCCCACTTCGTGCCATAGGCGCGGCGCAAAATATCGCGCATCGTCTCGACCAGACTGCCGACGGTCCAAAGCCCGAAGAATCCGCTGGCCCACAGCAACCAGCCGCTGCGGGCATCGATCACGCTGCGGGCTACGGGTTCGATCACATCGGCCACAACCGGGGGGACAGCCATCAGCACGGTATTGATCGCCGCTGCGCGCTGGCTCGGCTCACCAATTGCGGAGAATGCGGCAGCGGCGGTGATGAAGAACGGGAACAGGGCGATGATCATCATGTAGGCAAGGTTGCCGGCATGGATCGAACCATCATTCCAAGCGCCGATGACCACGCGCTTGGTTACATCCCAAGCGCGGCTGCCCGGACCCAGCCGTTCACGCGCTTCGGCCACGCCAGCGCGCCAGCGTAAGGCTTCGCGCCGCCGCGCTTCGGGCGAAAAATCAGCCACACCGGCTGGGTTGGGCGGTCCCGGCGGAGGGGGGCCGGGGTCAGCCGCCCTAGCCACCAAATTTGCTTCGAATGTCTCTCATATCCTGCCAACCGTCGAGACGCGCTTTAAGGTCCTGATCTTCTTGCGGAAGATCGATCTGTAGCGTCACCAGTTGATCGCCGCGCGTGGCATCCTTGCGCGAAAAGCCCCGGCCTTTAAGTCGCAGCGTGCGCCCGCTTGAAGTGCCGGGTGCTACGGTCAACATCACCGGGCCATCCACAGTTGGCACTTTCACTTTCGCGCCGTTTACCGCTTCGGCAAGGCTGATCGGCAAGTCGATGCGGATGTTGTCGCCGTCGCGTTCATAAAACGGGTGCGTGCCAATCTCGATGCTGATTATGGCATCGCCATTGCCGCCGGGGCCGGGTTCTCCCCTGCCGCCAAGCCGCATTTGCTGGCCGTTTTCCAAACCTGAAGGAAGCTTGAGATCTACGGTTTTGCCATCGGACAAGGTGATTCGCTGGTCAGCGCGGGTTGCGGCATCTACGAACGACACTTGCAGCCGGTAATTGACGTTTGCGCCCTTGGGTGGCGGGCCGCGCCGCGCGCTACCCCCCATTCCTCCGCCCATGCCGCCGCCACGACCTCCGAACAGCCCTTCAAAAATGTCGCCAATGTCGACACCTTCGGCACCGCCACCACCAAAACCACCCTGATGGCCGCGCGGATTGCCGCCGCCGAAGCCGCCTCCACCAAAGCCGCCGCCAAACCCGCCAGCCGGATTGCCGTCAGCGTCTATTTCGCCGCGATCAAACTTGGCGCGCTTGTTGCGGTCAGACAGCAGATCGTAGGCATTGGTCACTTCCGAAAAGCGTTCGGTTGCCTTGGGATTGTCTTTGTTGGTGTCGGGGTGCAATTCCTTGGCAAGCTTGCGATAAGCGGACTTGATGTCCTTCTCGCTCGCGCTGCGGGGAACGCCCAAAATGGAATAAGGATCAGCCATGCGCCCTAGCTAGGGTTAAGCGCGCCTGCCCGCAAGGTTGCCTTTCCTACAACAGCCCTACGCAGTAGGCCCTTTCCCGATGCAATTGATCCCGATCATGGCAATGCTCTTGCCAAAGGCCGAAGCGTGGTTGTGGATGCACGGGCGTCAGACTTCGTCGGGAAGCCTTCGATTTGTCGCTCAGGACAGTGTAACGTGTGTAAACCTTGTCAGGAAACTCTGGTGAATTCTGAACAAAACTCTGACGCTATCCCTCATGCTGATCCCCACGCGATCTTCGAATCATGGTTCGCACAGGCCCAGCAAACCGAACTGAACGATCCCAATGCAATGGCGCTGGCCACAGCCACGCCCGATGGCCTGCCCTCGGTGCGAATGGTGCTGCTGAAAGGCCACGGGCGAGACGGCTTTGTATTCTACACCAATTTTCACAGCCGCAAGGGTGGTGAACTGGCCGCAAATCCGCACGTTGCGTTGCTGTTCCACTGGAAATCGTTGCGCCGCCAAATCCGTATCGAAGGCCCCATCACTGAAGTGACCCCGGCTGAAGCCGACGCCTATTTTGCCAGCCGTCACCCCGAATCGCGCTTGGGTTCGGCCGCGTCCGATCAATCGCGGCCTTTGCCGGATCGGCAGACGTATCTTGATCGGGTCGGGGCATTGCGCGCGGAATATCCTGATGGCAACATCGCGCGCCCGGTGCATTGGTCAGGCTACCGGGTAACGCCCGCTGCCATGGAATTCTGGCAGGATCGCGATCATCGTCTGCACGAACGCCGCCGCTTCGTTTGCGATGGCGCAGGTGGCTGGACCAGCGCCCTGCTTTACCCCTAAGGCCCTGAAAATGGACATGACCACCACGCAAACGCACAATGACCTGAACCGCAAGGCTGCTTTGGCCAGTATTGCGGTGGCGATCATGCTTGTCGGTATGAAGGCTTGGGCCGTCATCTCGACCGGATCGACCGCGATGCTTGGGTCTTTGGCCGATACCGCGCTCGATCTGATCGCCAGCCTTGCCACGCTGCTGGGGGTGTGGGTGGCGGCACAGCCCGATGATCACAATCACCGTTTCGGACACGGCAAGGCCGAGGCGCTAGCGGCGATGTTTCAGGTCGTCCTGATCTCGATCTCGGCCATCGGATTGGCCTTTCGCGCAATCGGACAATTCTTTGGCGGCGGCCAAGTGGCCGAAGCCGAATCGGGCGTGATCGTCTCGACCATCGCGTTGGCCGCCACGTTTGCGCTGCTGGCCTATCAGCGCCACGTCATTCGAAAGACGGGTAGTCTCGCCATCAGCACAGACAATGTGCACTACAAATCGGACTTGTTCCTCAACGTCGCGGTCATCGCGGCGCTGCTGCTTGATACATATGCCGGCATTGCAGGCGCTGATGCAGTGTTCGCGTTTGGCATCGCCATCTGGCTGGCTTGGGGTGCGTGGGGCGCATCGCAAGTGGCGATCGAACAGTTGATGGATCACGAATGGCCGCTCGAAAAGCGCGAACGGTTTTTGCATGTTGTCGCGCAGCACCCCGAATTGAAGGGCCTGCACGATTTGCGCACCCGCACCAGCGGCAACCGCGATTTCGTGCAGTTCCACGTCTGGGTCGATGGGCGCATGTCGGTCACGCAGGCGCACCGGGTGATGGACGAGATCGAGGACAAGCTGCTGGTCGAATTTCCCGGCGTTGAGATTCTGATCCATCCCGATCCCGAAGGTCTGGTGGATGAAGATCAGATGGGCGCAGAAAACCTGCTTGCGACCGCAGAGGACGGAACAAGCCCCGCCATCCTTGCGCAAGGTTCACCAACTATCGGAGCGTCTCCCGCGTGACTGACAGCAAAGTCCCCTATTTTCACGTCGATGCGTTCACCGCTACACCGCTTAAAGGCAATCAGGCCGCGGTGATGATGCTGGAAGCGTGGCCCGATGATGCAACATTGCAGGCCATTGGCGCGGAAAACATGTTTGCCGAAACCGCGTTCCTTGTGCCCGATCTTACAGGAGCGGCAGACTTTGAACTGCGCTGGTTCACGCCGGCGGCAGAAGTCGTGATGTGCGGCCATGCCACGCTGGCTTCGGGCCATGTCGTCCTGGCGCAAGACCCAATGCGCGGGCGCGTAACCTTTGCCACGCGCAAAGTCGGCATTCTCGAAGTGGCGCGTGATGGTGAGATGTATGTGCTGTCGCTGCCTGCCATGCCGACAGCGCCCGCCGCTTTCGCTGAGGCGGTGCCCTTGCTTGGCGCGGCCGTCCCCCAAGACGTGTGGCGCGGCGGGGAATACAATATCTTCCTCTATGCATCGGTGGATGACGTGATGGCGCTCAATCCCGATTTCAAAGCATTGGCGGCGTTCGGTGACGTTCAATTCATCGCAACTGCGCATGGCGATGGGCATGCCTCGGGCGCAGACGTGGTCAGCCGCGTGTTCGTGCCCGGCGTGGGCGTGGATGAGGACGCGGCAACCGGCTCGGCCCATGCTGCGCTCACACCGTTTTGGGCGCAGCGATTGGGCCGCGCTACCTTTTCGGCACATCAGGCATCGGTGCGGGGGGCAGACTTTGCCTGCCGTCTCGAAGGCGATCGCGCGCTGCTCGGTGGCTCATGCGTCACCGTGGTCGAGGGTCTGTTCAGGATGCCTTAGCGGTAAAGCGCCACGATGTCGGCCAGTCGGTCCACCACCGGCCACCGCTTGTCATCTTGCGTTTTGCCAAGGCGGACCACGACAAGGCCTTGGCTGGGGCTGATCAGTACATATTGCCCAAGGTGGCCGATGCAGGCGTAAAGGTCTTCGGGGCCGCGATCCGGGAACAGGGACGCTTCGCCTTTGGTGGGCTTGCGGTTCAGCCAAACTTGCGCGCCGTATTGCGCCTCGCGCGGGCTGGGCGTCACCATGAAGTCGATCCACTGCCGCGGGATGATCTGTGCGCCACCGACCGAACCTTTGGTGCGCATGAAATCGCCAAAGCGCGCCCAATCGCGCGCCGTGCCGTGAATCAGCGAGCCGCCGACCAGTGTGCCCGCGCGATCAAATTCGGGCAGCATCGATTTCATCCGCGCCGGTTCAAACAGCCGTGTGCGCAGATAATCCGCCACAGCCCGGCGGCGGCTTTCGGGATCAGGTGCGGGTGACAGCACGCGCGCGGCAAGGTCGGCAAGGATCACGCTGCTGGCGGTAGAATATTCGAACTTGCGGCCAGGTTCGGCCTCAAGCGGCTGATCCTCGGCATAGCGCGCCATATCATCACGCCCATCCAGGAACAGCATGCGCACTTCGTCCGATTCGTAAACCGGATCGCTGGCTTCGGAATGGCGCAGGCCTGAGCGCATCTGCAAAAGCTGGCGCAGCGTGATTTCGCCGCGCGGATCGCCGGACCGCTGCCATGCCGGGACGGGTGCTGTTTCATCAAGGCGCAGGCGGCCATCGGACACCAGCATCCCGATCATCACGCCGGTTACCGATTTGGCCATCGACCAACTCACCAGCCGCGTATTCTCGTGAATGCCTTTGCCGTACCGCTCTGCCACGATGCGCCCGTTCTGCATGACGATCAGCGCGCGAGTCTCGGCGGCTTCTGGTGCGAACATCGCATCAACCGCGCGGGCCAAGGCTTCTCGGTCGACACCAGGGCTTTTGACCACAGCTTTTAATGCTTGTTCCGACAGGGCTGGAGGCGCGTCAGCCTCGTCCGTCCCCTGCGAACATGCAGCCAAGGCTGGCAGCATCGCCAAGGTCAGGATAAGGGAGAGAGTGTGGCGGGCCATCAGGTCTGTCCTTCCACCAGAACGCATATCGATGGCAACCGGCAACCACAGTTCCCCCACAATTCCGTCATTGACGATTGCACCGCGCCGCAGGCGCTGGCTACGCTGGGTTGTGGTCGGGCTGGCGCTGATTGCCGCGCTTGTTGCAGTTTTTCTCTCGCCTTTGCGCAGCTTTGCCACGACCGGCGCAAGTTATGGTGCGCGTGTCGGGTGTTCATGCCGGTTTGTTGGCGGACGCGATTTATCGGATTGCAGGCAAGACTTCGAACCGGGGATGGAACTCGTCAGCCTGAGCGAGAATGTAGAGGAGCGCCGCGTGACCGCGCGATTCGCGCTGATTGTCAGCGATACGGCGACGTACCGCAAAGGCTGGGGTTGCGTGCTCGATTCGTGGAAGTAACGGCGCAGGGTCAGTAATTCCACTGTGTGGTCGAATCGATCCAGCCCCCGCCAACGACGCGCTCGCCCGCATAAATCACCGCCGCCTGCCCCGGCGCAACGCCATATTCGGGCTGATGGAAGCGGATCGTTGCCGAGGCGTTATCGCCAAACGCGCCTTCAAGCGTAACTGGCACAGGCTTTGCCATTGAGCGCACTTTGGCGGTCAGCGGACCTTGCGGCATGGGGCCAATGCGATTCGTTTCGATGATCACGGCGCTGCCCACCGCCAGAAGTGGGCGCGGCCCTGCCAAAACGCGGCGATTCACAGCATCAAGGCCGACGACATAGAGCGGTTCGGGTTGGCCCCCGATCTCAAGCCCCCGGCGCTGACCAACCGTGTAATGAATGATCCCGCGATGCGTGCCAAGCACTTCACCGGTTGCGGCGTGAACGATTTCGCCCGGCGCATCGCCTTCGGGGCGAACCGAGCGCACCACTTTGGCGTAATCGCCATCGGGCACGAAGCAGATGTCCTGACTATCGGGCTTGCCCGCAACGGTAAGCCCAAGCTCTTGCGCGATTCGCCGGGTTTCGCTCTTGGGCAATCCGCCCAGGGGAAAGCGCAGATAGTCCAATTGGGCTTCTGTGGTGCCGTACAGAAAGTAGGACTGATCTTTTGCAGGATCAGCGGCGCGGTGCAATTCGGGGCCTGCCGGTCCGGCAACGCGCTGCACATAGTGCCCGGTCGCCAGACAATCGGCGCCAAGATCGCGCGCCATCGCGAACAGATCGGTAAATTTCGGCCCCATATTGCAACGGACGCAGGGGATGGGGGTGCGCCCTGCCAGATAATCATCGGCGAATCGTTCAACCACTTCTTCGCGAAAGCTTGATTCGTGATCGAAAACATAGTGTGCGATGCCCAATCGGTCGGCAACATTGCGGGCATCGCGGATGTCGTCACCGGCGCAGCACGCGCCTTTGCGCCCGGTTGCGGCCCCAAAATCGTACAGTTGCAGGGTCACACCAATGACTTCTGCGCCGCTTGCTGCCGCGATTCCGGCCACGACTGAACTATCGACACCGCCCGACATCGCCACAACAATGCGCCTAGCACTTAGGGGCTGCGGCAGATCAAATAGGTCAGACACGGCGGGAAGGGCGGAAATCAAAGACATTCCGGGCCTATAGGCGCTTTTTGAACCAGGGCAAAGCCGCGCGCGAGCGGACCAGATGGAGCAGGTCTGAACCCCCGGTAAGGTTCATCAACAAAAGTTAAATGCTCTCTTTACCGGACCTTAGCGGTATCGCTTCTAAAGCGGTCAGCGATGGATATGAGCTTCAACCCGCCCGGCGTCTTCGCCCCAACTGAAATTGGGGGCGGTCTGCGTCCAATGACTTGGCATGAGCTGTGCTCGCGGATAGCCGCAGTGCAAGATCTGCGCCGCGTCATGGCATCGGCAAGTGCCGGAGAAGAAACAATTTCTACCGGCAGTTTTCACGGACGAGCGGCACGATTCATCGCAACGGGAATTTCGGGCGCTTCAGCGCAATCAGCAGAAGGTGAAGGCCTTGTTAACCCAGTCTCTTCAGCGAATTGCAAAGCGCAATTGGGCACAACGATCCTCACAGACGGTCGCTTTGCGGCCGGGCCTCGCTGAAGAACGAGACTGATATGATCGAGAACCAGAAAATACGCCCCGCACAAGTCATTGGTCCCCTTGGGGAGCCGCTGACCGTGGACAGCCTGCCACCGCCCAGCACCACCCGCTGGGTCGTTCGCCGCAAAGCCGAAGTGGTAGCTGCGGTCAATGGTGGCCTGCTGACCATTGATGAGGTGTGCGAACGCTATAACCTGACACTGGAAGAGTTTGCATCGTGGCAGCGCGCGGTTGATCGATCAGGCATGCAAGGCCTGCGCGTGACGCGCATCCAGCATTATCGCGATTTGTACGAGCGCCAGCTCAAGTACTGACGCACCGAAACAAATTTGATCCACGGCGGCCGTCTTCCTTCAGGAGGGCGGCCGTTGTCTTGTTTGTCGCTGTCTTGTCTGTGTTTGAATGGTCCAGACAATCAAGCCTTTGAGGCATCTTTGCCGATGTTGCCAAACTTTCTAACGCCTCTATTCAATCCTGCAGCGCATGATGTTCATGGTTACAAAAAGTTACAGATGCAAGAAAGACACGTTCTCCATTTCGGCTTAAGTCCTTCGTCGAGGTGCAATTGCCACTTGTCGGAAGCGGGTCTAATAAGATCAATTAATGCGCCACAATGGTGACGCCGCGATGCTTGCGGCGAGTGCGTTATCGATGTAACACACCTACTCGAGCATGAAGGGGCAAGCCTTCGCACCGGTATGGGACGAAGGCAGTGAAAAACATGAATTACGAAACGACCATCGACGCCAATAGCGCCCATGAGCTGAACGCCCTGACAGGTTCCGAAGGCGAAGCGTTGTCTTCGCGGCGCAACTGGGTAATCGGCGCTGTTGTCTTGCTGCTGGTGGTCGGTGCGTGGTGGGCGATGCATGGTGCCAGTCCGGCCGAAGATGGCGCCGGCACGGTGGGCCAGGCGCAAGTGGTGTCGGTTGTCGTTCCAGGCCAAACCACGATCACGGCAGCGATCAATGTCAGCGGTACGATTGCCGCGCGCCGCGAGATGCCTGTGGGTGTTGCTGGCGAAGGCGGGCAAGTGACGCAAGTGCTGGTCGATGCAGGTGATTGGGTGCGCGCGGGGCAAGTGCTGGCGGTGATTGACCGCGAAGTGCAGACCCAACAGATCGCCAGCCAATCTGCCAATGTCGCGGTTGCCGATGCAGATGCGCGGCTGGCCCAAGCCAATCTTGATCGAGCTTCAAAGCTCGTCGCCAAAGGCTTTATCTCGAAGGCTGATATTGATCGTTTGACGGCCACCCGCGATGCGGCGACGGCGCGTGTGCGTGTGGCCCGCGCTGGACTTGGCGAACTGGGCGCTCGCGCGGCGCGGCTCAACATTGTTGCGCCAGCCGCAGGCCTTGTGCTGACCCGCGCGGTCGAGCCGGGTCAAGTGGTCAGTTCGGGCAGTGGAGTGCTGTTCTCGTTGGCGCGCGACGGTGAAATGGAATTGCAGGCGCGGCTTTCCGAAGCGGATATGGGCCGTTTGTCGATTGGCAGCATGGCCGAAGTTACCCCTGTTGGCACAACCGCTGTGCTGACAGGGGAGGTCTGGCAGCTTTCGCCAACGATCGATCAGCAATCACGGCAAGGCGTTGCGCGAATCGCGCTGGCCTATAATCAGGCGCTGCGTCCCGGTGGTTTCGCAAGCGCCAAACTGCGCTCAGGCACAATCGTCGCGCCGCTTCTGCCTGAATCTGCGATCTTGAGCGATGAAAAGGGCGCTTACGTCTTTGTAGTTGGGCCTGATAACAAGGTCCAACGGCGCGACGTCAAAACCGGCGAGGTGAGTGCGCAGGGGATTTCGGTTATTCAGGGCATTTCGGGCACCGAGCAGATCGTGTTGCGCGCGGGCGGTTTCCTCAATGCCGGAGATCTGGTGCGGCCCGCTGCTGTCAAAGCTCCAGCCCAGCCAGCGCAAGCGAAGTAGCCTCAGATGAATTTCCAGAACATCTCGGCCTGGTGCATTCGCAACCCGGTCGTGCCCATCGTCTTGTTCATTGGCTTGACGCTGGCGGGACTTGTCTCGTTCTCGGCCATGAAAGTGCAGGACAATCCGGATATCGAGTTTCCGGTCGTGATCGTTTCGATTGCGCAACCCGGTGCTTCGCCAACGGAAATCGAAAATCAGATTACCCAGCGGGTTGAATCGGCCGTACGCTCGATTGCCGGGGTTGATACGCTCACGTCCACAGCATCCGAAGGCAACAGCCAGACGATGGTCCAGTTCAAAATTGGACAGGACATCAACTCAGCAGTCAACGAAGTCAAAAATCAGGTTGACCAAATCCGCAGTGATTTGCCTGAGGGTATTCTTGAACCGCAAGTGTTCAAGGTTGAGACATCGTCCCAGCCCATCGCTTACTTCGCCGTTTCTGCCGACGACATGACGCTGGAGCAGTTGTCGTGGTACATCGATGATACGGTGGCCAAACGCTTGCTGACTGTTACGGGAATGGCCGAGGTCAGCCGCTCTGGCGGGGTTAGCCGCGAAATTGCGGTGACACTCGATCCTGCGCGCATGAATTCGCTTGGCGTGACCGCTTCTCAAGTCAACGCTGCGCTGCGTCAGGTGAATATCAACGCCGCTGGTGGCCGCACCGAAATTGCCGGATCGCGGCAATCGGTCCGCGTGTTGGGCAATGCGCGTTCTGCATTTGATTTGTCTCAGACCGAGATTGGCTTGGCCAACGGCCGCACGGTGCGTCTGGCAGACGTTGCCGATGTGCGCGACAGTTTCAGCGAACTCACATCTGTCGCCAAGTTCAACGGCAAGCCCGTCGTCACCTTTGCCCTCACCCGCGCACGCGGTGAATCCGACGTATCGGTCTTCGATGGCGCGGTGGTCGAAATGCGGAACCTTGAGAAGGAACAGGGCGGCAAAGTCCACTTTGTCGAACTTTTCACCACGGTGAAGTACACCAAAGAGCAATACCAGTCGTCGATGAATGCGATGGTCGAGGGCGCGGTGCTCGCGGTGATCGTGGTGTTCTTCTTCCTGCGCGATTGGCGCGCCACGATCGTTTCGGCTGTGGCCATTCCGCTGTCATCGGTGCCGACATTCTGGGTGCTGGATCTGATGGGCTTTACGCTCAATCAGATGTCGCTGCTGGCGCTGGGGCTTGTGGCCGGGGTGCTGGTGGATGACGCGATCGTTGAGATCGAGAATATCGTGCGGCACATGCGCATGGGCAAATCTGCCTATCAAGCGTCCATCGATGCAGCCGACGAAATCGGCCTTGCCGTCGTCGCGACCACATTTTCGATTGTCGCGGTGTTTTTTCCGGTTGCGCTAATGCCGGGTGTTTCGGGCCAGTTCTTCAAGAACTTTGGCCTGACCGTCGTCATCGCGGTGCTGTTTTCGCTGCTGGTGGCGCGGATGATCACGCCGATGATCGCCGCATATTTCCTCAAGGCGCATGGCGAGGCCGAACATGGCGGCGGTGTCTGGATGGACCGCTACATGAACGTGCTGGGCTGGTCGCTCGATACATCAAAGGCAAAGGCTTATCGCGCTCAGCATCCGCGACGCCGCTTCCTCGCGCGGTTGCGTGACCATCGCATATGGATGATGGGCATCGGGTTTCTCGCGCTGGTGCTCACATTTGCCTTGGGCGCGACAATCCCCAGCCAGTTTTTCCCTGATTCCGACAGCGACGCCAGCGAAGTCAGCGTCGAAATGGTGCCCGGGACGACACTTCAGCAGACCGAGCGCAAGGTGGCGGAAATCGTCAAGTTGCTTAGCCGTGAGCAGGAAGTGGAATCCACACTGGCATCGGTGCGCGAAGCAAAGGCCAACATCTATCTTAATCTGCGCGCAGACCGTGCGCGCAGCAGCCTCGATTTTGAGCGCGAGATGACGCCGCAGTTGCAAGGCATCCCCGATGTGCGGACCAATTTCGTGGCCGATGGTCCGGGCGGACCGGGCGGCAGTTCTGGCCGTCCAATCAGCATCATGCTGGCAGGTTCTGATCCTGAATTGCTGCAAAAGACCGCGCAGACGCTGGTCGAGCAAATGAGCACTTTGCCGCAAGTGGTTGGGCCGCGCATCAGTGCAGACTTGCGCCGTCCCGAAGTAATCATCACGCCGCGGCTTGATCTGGCCGCCAATCTTGGCGTGACGACGCAGGCCTTGAGCCAGGTGATCCGTATCGCAACGCAAGGCGAAATCGATCAGAACAGCGCGAAGTTCTCACTCTCTGACCGGCAAGTGCCGATCCGCGTGAAGCTGCCGGTGGAATCGCGCCGCGATTTGTCGACGCTGGAGAATTTGCCGGTGCCCACGGCTTCGGGTGGTTCGGTGCCGCTTTCGCGCGTGGCTGCAATTACGTTTGGTTCGGGGCCGACACAAATTCAGCGGTATAATCAAAACCGCCGGGTCTTTGTGGGTGCCGATTTGCCGCTGGGCATGATCAAGGGCGATGCCATGACCGAGATCATGAAGTTGCCGATCATGAAAAACCTGCCGCAGGGGGTTGCGAACACGGCCGCTGGCGAAGACAAGTTCCAGGCTGAAATGATGAGCAGCTTTGGCGTGGCCCTGGGATCGGGCATTCTCTTGGTGTTCTCGGTTCTGGTGCTGCTATATCACCGCTTCATTTCGCCGCTGGTGAACATGGGGTCGTTGTTTCTGGCACCGCTTGGGGGACTGCTGGCGATTGCCGTGATGGGGCAGTCGCTATCGTTGCCGGTATTCATCGGTATCCTCATGTTGTTCGGCATCGTCGCCAAGAATTCGATCCTTTTGATCGACTTTGCGCTGGAAGAAATGGCTGATGGCAAGGACAAGCTTGCCGCGATTACCGAGGCTGGGCACAAACGTGCGCAGCCGATCGTCATGACCACGGTGGCGATGGTTGCGGGCATGATACCGACCGCATTGGCCGTTGGCGGGGATTCGGGCTGGCGTGCACCGATGGGCATTGTGGTGATTGGCGGGCTTACGCTTTCAACGCTGCTTACGCTGCTGATCGTGCCCGCTGGCTTCAGTCTGGCAGATGGCCTTGAAAAGCGGATCGGCCCTTGGCTATCGCGCAAAGTGCTGGGTCAGGAGCCGGGGCAATGGAACGATAAGCCGACCGAGGCATTCCCGGCGGAGTGACCGCACAACTCTCAAACTCCGCCGACCTCAGCGATACGGCTGCGCGCAGGAAGTCTCGCCTTGGGTTTGGGCTGCCCGTCGGGCGCCCGGTCGATCGGGCGCGGCGTATTCGAATTGTGGCAACCTGCCTGCTGATTGTGATGGCCGCGATTTATGTCGGCACGCGGCAAGTCGAGCATATGCATCCTGCGCTGGGATTTGTGCGTGCCTTTGCCGAAGCGGCGATGGTGGGCGGGTTGGCGGACTGGTTTGCAGTAACCGCGCTGTTCCGCCATCCGCTGGGCATTCCGATCCCGCACACTGCGATCATTCCCGAAAACAAGGACCGCATTGCCGATACGATGGCAGCGTTCTTGCAAAGCAATTTCCTGATCCCGCAAGTGGTGGCGCGGCGCATGGGCGCGGTGAATGCAGCTGCGGCGATGGGCGGATTTCTGGCAGATCCTCGCACGGGCGAAAGCCGGTTGCGCGATGGCGCGGCGGGGCTGGTTGCCGACATTCTTGAATCACTGGACCCCGATGAACTCGGCGGTCTGGCGAAGGGCGCTTTGCGCCGCCAATTGGAAAAGATCGATCTTGCGCCGTTGCTGGGCCAATTGATTGGCGCGGCGATTGCCGATGGGCGGCACATGGCGGTCATCGAAAGCGTGATCCGCAAGGCCGCCGAGCTGATCGAGGCCAACGAGCCGATGATCAAGACCATGATCCATGAACGCGCCAATACGATTTTGCGCTGGACCGGGCTTGACGAGAAGCTGGCCAATGCCGTGCTGGACGGATTGTACAAGCTGCTGGCTGAAGTATTGGTGGTTCCCGATCATCCGGTGCGCAAAAGGATTGAAGAGGGATTGCAAACACTGGCGCACGATCTCGTTCATGATCAAGCCATGCGTGAGAAGGTTGAGCAGATGAAGCGCGAGGTGCTTGCCAACCCCGCCTTTGCGCTTTGGCTTGATGGCCTGTGGGAACGCGCACGCGCGCGCATGCTGGAAATGGTCCGCAATCCGCAAGGCGCACTGGGCGGCCAGTTTGGTGCAAGCCTTGCTGAACTTGGCCATGCCTTGCAGCGTGACACAGGGCTTCAGCGCGTGGTCAACCGTTTTGCCCGGCGGACAATGGTGGGCGTTGCAACGCGCTATGGCGCGCAGATCGTGCGGCTGGTTTCCGAAACGGTGAAACGCTGGGATGCGCGCACGGTAACGGACCGGATTGAAGGCGCGGTTGGCCGCGACCTTCAATTTATCCGAATCAACGGGACATTGGTTGGCGGGTTGGTCGGGCTGACATTGCACGCGCTGGATCGGGCGCTGTGACCGCGCTGCCGCGACTGGAAAGCGAACGATTGGTGCTTAGCGTTCTGGAACGGGATGATTACCTGTTGCTGCGCGATCTGGTGGCTGATCCGGAAGTTCAACGCTTTCTCGGCCCTCCGCCAGAAAATCCAACCGCCGATATGTTTGGGCGGGCCTTGAAGGGGGCGGGATCATGGCACCTTTTTGGCTATGGCATGTTCATGGTGCGGGAAAAGGCAGGCGGTGCCTTTGTCGGCCAAGTCGGCGTGTTTCATACCTTGCGCGGTTTCAGCAAAGGCATGGACGACATGCCAGAGGCGGCGTGGATGCTGGCCAGTGCACACTGGGGTAAAGGCTATGCGCACGAGGCGATGAATGCGGCAATGGAGTGGTTTGATAAGGCGCATGCGTACAAGCGCGTGGTTTGCATGATCGAGCCTGAAAACACCGCTTCCATCCGACTGGCTGATCGACTGGGATTTTCGCAATACGATGACCACATCCTGTCCGATGGTGCGATGGTGAACCTTTATGAACGGTTCAAGTTCTGACCATTTCCAAAAGCGTAATCGCCTGTTGCTGTAGATCATCAATGGCGAAGGGCTTGGTCAGAACGGCAACGCCTGCTTCGGTTGCGTCATTTTGCAAGACCACGCTGTCAGCATAGCCTGTCACAAACAGAACTTTGAGACCGGGTTGCCGTCGCCGCGCTTCATCGGCCACTTGCCGTCCGTTAAGGCCACCGGGCAAGCCGACGTCGGTGACCAGCAGATCCAGCCGGGGATGTTGGTCGAGCAGAGCGATGGCTGATGGCCCATCATGGGCTTCGATGCATTCGAAATTGAGCAGGCCAAGTGCGTCGATCATCATCATCCGCACGGTTGGTTCATCATCGACGACCATTATTCGTGCGCTGGTTTGCGCTGCGCCGATGGCATTTTCCCGATCTTGATCAGGTTCCTCAGCCAAAGCATCGTGGCGAGGAAGATAGAGTCGCACGTGTGTACCGTTTTCAGGTGAGGAGCGCACCCGGACCAGACCGTTGCTTTGACGGGCAAAGCCATAGACCATCGACAAGCCAAGTCCGGTGCCGCGCCCCATCGGCTTGGTCGTGAAGAAGGGTTCAAAAACGCGCTCCAGATCCTCAGGCGCGATGCCCACACCGCTGTCGCTGACGGTAATCGCGACATAATCACCCGCTTGCAGGCCGCGCTGGCTGGCGCCTTCGTCATCAAGGCTGAGGTTGAGCGTTTCGATGGTAAGCAATCCGCCGTCGGGCATCGCATCGCGCGCGTTGATGCACAAATTGAGCATCGCGTTTTCAAGCTGGTTGGCGTCGACCAACGTGTGCCAAAGATCGCTGTCGCATCCGATGGTGACGGTGATTTGCGGGCCGACAGTACGGCGAACCAGTTCGAGGAAGTCTCCAAGCAAAGCGTTGACGTTCGTCGCTCTGGGTGAAAGCGTCTGGCGACGGGAAAAGCTAAGCAAGCGATGGGTCAGCGATGCGGCACGGCGTGCGGCACCAAGCCCTGCCTGAACATAAATCTCGGCATCGCCTTTGCGTCCTTGGTCTAATCGCTTTGCGATCATTTCGAACGATCCGGTAATGCCAGCGAGCAGATTGTTGAAATCGTGGGCCAGTCCGCCGGTCAATTGCCCCACGGCCTCCATTTTCTGCGCTTGGCGCAGCGCGCCTTCTGCTTGCTCGCGCTGCGCAAGCGCCTCGGCAACACGCTGTTCCAATGTTTCATTCAATTGGCGAACTGCGGTTTCGGCCCGGACCTTGTCGGTTACGTCCTTGAACAAGACTGCGACAAGTTTGCTCTCAAACGTGCCCAGACGGAACGAGGATACTTCGAGATGCCGACCCGTTGCGACGAGTTCGTTGCGGAACTGAATTGGTTTCCCGGTGCGCAGAACCTTGCCGTAAAAGGCGATCCAGTTGTCGGCCTCGTCTGGGACCATTTCGCGCAGACGCTGGCCTACCACATTGGGAATACCTGTGTGGCGCTCATATGCAGAGTTGGCAATGATGTGGCGGTAATCGCTTAAAGGGCCATGCGTGCTATCGACAAATTCGATCACGCAGAAACCGTCATCCATGTTTTCAAACAGCAGGCGATAGATCTCGCTGTCTGCCAAAATCGGATGAAGCGCATCGTCAGCCATCGGCGCGTCAACGATTGAAACTGAGGATGGACGCGCGCCGATCAACGGTGCGATTGCAGTTGGCTGATTGAGAAAGGTCACGGCTCACCTTGCCTCAAACCCGCATTGCCGCGGTTGGTTCCCAGTGGCTACGCTGACTGGTTACACGAAAAAGGGCCGGAAGGTTTCCCCTCCGGCCCCTGATCTTGTTCAGCAAAAGTTGCGCGGACTTAGAAGTCCATGCCACCCATACCGCCCATGCCGCCACCCATTGAAGGCATGGCAGGCTTGTCATCAGGACGATCGCTGATTGCAGCTTCCGTCGTGATCAGCAAACCGGCGACCGATGCAGCATCCTGAAGCGCAGTGCGGACGACCTTGGTAGGATCGATCACGCCAGCGGCCTTGAGGTTTTCGTAAACGTCAGTTGCAGCGTTGAAGCCGATCAGCTGATCGCCTTCGCGCAGCAGGTTGCCCGAAACGACAGCGCCATCATGGCCGGCGTTTTCAGCGATCTGGCGAACAGGTGCCATGATTGCCTTACGGACGATGTCGATGCCGCGGGTCTGGTCATCGTTTGCACCCTTGAGGCCTTCGAGAGCCTTGGTTGCATAGAGCAGAGCGGTGCCGCCACCGGGGACGATGCCTTCTTCGACTGCAGCGCGGGTAGCGTGGAGAGCGTCATCAACGCGATCCTTGCGCTCCTTGACTTCGACTTCGGACGCGCCGCCAACCTTGATCACGGCAACACCGCCAGCCAGCTTGGCCAGACGTTCCTGCAGCTTTTCACGGTCATAGTCGCTGGTGGTGACTTCGATCTGGGCGCGGATCTGATCGACACGGCCCTTGATTTCGTCAGCAGCACCGGCACCATCGACGATGATGGTGTTGTCCTTGTCGATGGTAACGCGCTTGGCCTGGCCGAGCATGGCAAGGGTAACGGTTTCCAGCTTGATACCGAGGTCTTCGGAAATCATCTCGCCTGCGGTCAGCGTGGCGATATCGCCCAGCATGGCCTTGCGGCGATCACCAAAGCCCGGTGCCTTGACGGCAGCGATCTTGAGGCCACCGCGCAGCTTGTTGACGACGAGGGTAGCAAGAGCTTCACCTTCGATGTCTTCAGCGATGATGAGGAGTGGACGACCCGACTGCACAACCGCTTCGAGGATCGGCAGCATCGCTTGCAGCGAAGACAGCTTCTTCTCGTGGATGAGGATGTAAGGGTTTTCCAGCTCGACCGTCATCTTGTCGGGGTTGGTGATGAAGTATGGCGACAGATAACCGCGATCAAACTGCATGCCTTCAACGACATCGAGTTCGAATTCGAGGCCCTTGGCCTCTTCCACGGTGATGACGCCTTCCTTGCCGACCTTTTCCATGGCTTCGGCGATCTTTTCGCCGACTTCACGGTCGCCGTTGGCAGAAATGATGCCAACCTGAGCGATTTCAGACGTACCGGCCACTGGGGTCGAACGTGACTGGAGGTCTTCGACAACCTTGAGCACGGCCAGATCGATACCGCGCTTGAGGTCCATCGGGTTCATGCCGGCAGCAACCGAGGTCATGCCTTCGCGAACGATAGCCTGCGCCAGAACGGTGGCGGTGGTGGTGCCGTCGCCTGCCTGGTCGTTGGTCTTCGAAGCCACTTCGCGCAGCATCTGCGCACCCATGTTTTCGAACTTGTCCTTGAGTTCGATTTCCTTGGCGACGGTGACGCCGTCCTTGGTGATGCGCGGTGCGCCGAAGCTCTTGTCGATCACAACGTTGCGACCCTTGGGGCCGAGCGTGACCTTTACGGCATCAGCGAGAATGTCGACGCCGCGCAGAATGCGTTCGCGAGCGTCACGGCCGAACTTTACGTCCTTGGCTGCCATGTTGATTTCCTTTGAAGATTTGATTGGGTCAGTCGGAAAATCCCGATAATCGTCTGAGCGATCAGCCGATCACGCCGAGGACATCCGATTCCTTCATGATCAGCAGGTCTTCGCCGCCAACCTTGACTTCGGTGCCGGACCACTTGCCGAACAGAACGCGGTCACCGACCTTGACGTCCATTGGGGTGATCGTGCCGTTTTCGGCGCGAGCGCCGGTGCCGACAGCGACGATTTCGCCCTCAGCTGGCTTTTCCTTGGCGCTGTCAGGAATGATGATCCCGCCAGCAGTCTTTTCCTCGGCTTCGACGCGGCGTACCAGCACACGGTCGTGCAACGGACGGAATGACATGGGTTTCTCCCTCTTCCATACTAAAAAAATGGGGCTTGGCACTCTCAGGGGGAGAGTGCCAGCGGGCGGGATATGGGCATGAGCGGATGGGCCGTCAATGGGTATGCGTGAGATTCTTTTCACGCAAATGACCAGATTGCCTATGCGGGGAGCAGGCCAAGCTTCGCGCGGTTTTTCCAGCGCCACAGCATCAGCGTTGCTACCACGACCAGCCCGACCATCAGGCCGATCCAGACCCCAAGTCCGCCCAGTGGTGTATATAGGCCGAGCCCCAAGGCCGTGCCGATGCCCGGAACCCAATAGCCGAACAGCGCAAAGCCCATCGGCACGCGGGTGTCCTGCAACCCGCGCAGCAGTGCTGCGCCGACCGCTTGCGCCCCGTCGAACAATTGAAACGCGGCTGCAATGACCATGTACTGGATAGCCAGTCTGACCATTTGGGCATTTTGGGGCGCATCGGGATCGATATAGATGCGCAGCACAAGCCGCGGCGCAAACAGCATCACGCTGGCGGTAAGCACCATGAAACCTATGCCGAGCACGATCGCGACCCGGCCAACGAGCGCGATGGCGACGCGATCAGCAGCCCCGAAAGCGAGGCCCACGCGGATGGTGGCTGCTTGAGCGACACCGAACGGCACTTGGAAAGCGATGGCGGCAAATTGCAGCGCGACAGTGTGCGCGGCCAATTCAACTTCGCCAATGCGGCCCATCAGGAAAGCCGCGCCGTTGAACATGCCCGCTTCCGCGATGATCGACGCGGTGATCGGCAATCCGATGCGCCAAACGTCGGCAAAGCGTTTGCTTTCGACCTTCCACCAGCGGCCCATCAAACGATAGCGGCGCAACCGCCGGTCGGTGCGGATTACCAGGATATAGGCCAGCAACATCGCGCACGTGGTGACCACGCTGGACACCGCTGAACCGGTCAGGCCCATTTCGGGCATCCCCAGATTGCCGAACACGAACAGCCAGTTGCCCAAAGCGTTGACCAGCACGGCCATGCCGGTGATCGCGGTGCCAATGACCGGGCGGCCCATCGTTGACACAAAAGTGCGCAACAACGCAGCGAACATGGCGGGGATGGCGGCCCACATCAGCACGCCCAGGAACGGCACGGCCAGCGCGATGACATTGTCTTGCTGGCCGGTTACCCGCATGAGCGGTTCACCCAGCAGGCACACCCCCATAGATACGAGCGCGCCAAGCAAGCCTGCCCAGCCCGTCATGCGCATGGTGCGGCGAACTTCGCGCACGGCGTGACGGCGCTGGCCCAGTTCCGCTGCGATCAGCGGCGCAGCAGCGCCAACAAGGCCCGAAAGGCTCCACATCAGCAGGCCGAACAGCGATACCGATAGCGACGCTGCCGCAAGCGCCACCGGGCCAAGCCGGGCAACGAACACCACATCAACCGCGAAAACCGCCATTTGCAGCAAGTTCGCACCCACCAGCGGCGTGGCAAGGCGGAGCATCGCGCGCAATTCGTCGGCATAACGCAGTGGTGGTTTTTCAAACATCGCGTGTGGCCCATAGGGCCGGGAGATGGTTGTGCAAAGCAGAGTCATTGGCAAATGGCCATCACCCAGCTGGTTGTCTTTATCACAAAGCATGTCCCGATGATCACGCAGGTTGACCGGCGCGCGAAGCAGTGACAGCTTTCAAAGATGGAAGGGATGTCCCAACCGGTCCCGCGTGTGCGCAAAAAGAAGGCGCAGCGCCATGGGCCGAACTTGTCTCGGCTGGCAGTGCGTGCGGCAACGCTGTTGCTGCTGCTTGCGGCCGTACAAGCGGTTGCCAGCCTGCTGTTCTACAATGCGATAGATAAGGAAACGCTGCGCGAAGACCATGCGCGGCGCGTGGCCGAACTGCTGATTGTCAGCCAGCGGATGTATGACGTTGCCCCGGCCTCGCTGCCACAAACGATGTCCACCAGCCACCTTAGAGTGGCACTTGCCGACCAGCCGCACCTTGCACCGGGACCGCCCGATGAAGCTGTCGGAGCGATTCGCGACCACATTCTGCATTGGGAACCCACGCTGGGCGCAAAAGCACTGGTTCTGGGGATTGAACAATCGAAAAGCGGCTACCGCGATCTGGTGGGGGCCATGCGGTTGCCCGATGGACGCTGGCTGAACTTTCGTTCGCGCGATATCAGTTCGGGCTGGCCAATTGCCTTGCGCGCCACGTTGCTGACCTTGGTCACGGCGGGGCTTTGCCTTGGGCTTGCGCTTTGGTCGTTGCGGATCATGACGCGGCCCTTGCGCGAATTGACCGATGCTGCCGATGCGATCGGGCAGGGACAATTCGTGCCAGTGCGCGAAAGCGGACCAGACGATTTGCGCAGTCTGGCGCGGTCGATGAACGCGATGCAGGCGCGTATTGTTGCGATGCTCGAAGATCAGGCGCGCTCGTTCGAAGCGATCAGCCACGATATGCGCACACCGCTATCGCGGGTGACGATTGCGGCCGATTTGATTGACGATGCCGAAATTGCCGGGCTGGTGCGGGATAGCTCTGTTGAAATGGAAGCGATGCTGATGTCGCTCCAGCAATATCTGCGGGCGCAGCACTTGGCAGCCGAGCCTGAGTTGGTCGATCTGGGTGTGGCAGTGGCAGATATGCTGGGCGGTGTGTTTCCGGGACAGGCCCGATTGGACGCTGCACCTGATGCCAATGTGCAAACCTATCGCGAACCGCTGTTGCTGGTGCTCCGATCTTTGGTCGAAAACGCGATTCATTACGGTGGGTTTGCTGATGTGCAGATATCGTCCGATGCCGAAGGGCGCTGGAGCATCATCGTGGAAGATACCGGCCCCGGCATTCCTGAAGACCAGTTCGAACGCATTCTTGCGCCGTTTTATCGGATAGATGATGCCCGCGCCCGCGATACCGCGGGATTCGGCCTTGGCATCCCGACCGCGCACCGCTTGCTCCAGCGTTTCGGCGGCGCACTGGCATTTGGCCGGGCGCAGGGCGGGGGGCTGTCCGTTCGAGTGACAGTGCCGGTTGCGCCGGATGCTGATGTGCTAGAAACTTGAACGCACACGAAAAAGGGCGGAGCCGAGGCCCCGCCCTTTCCATCCACGGGCGCTTCAAGACACCCGTGAAACTGGTAGAGAAGATTACTTGATGTCGACGGTGCCGCCGGCTTCTTCGATCTTCTTCTTGATGTCTTCGGCTTCAGCCTTCGAAACGCCTTCCTTGATAGCCTTAGGAGCGGCTTCAACGAGGGCCTTGGCTTCGGTCAGGCCGAGAGCGGTGATTGCGCGGACTTCCTTGATGACCTGGATCTTCTTGCCACCGTCACCGGTGAGGATCACGTCAAATTCGGTCTTCTCTTCAGCAGCTTCAGCAGGAGCTGCAGCAGGGCCTGCAACAGCAACAGCAGCAGCGGCGCTAACGCCCCATGCTTCTTCGAGAGCCTTGGCAAGGTCAGCGGCTTCAAGAACGGTCAGCTTCGACAGTTCAGCGACGAGATTGGCGATGTCAGCCATGATAATTCACTCCTGATTTGTTTGTTACCGACGGCAAGGCCATCGGCGAGAAATCGAACAGTCTTATGCGGCTTCTTTGGCGGCGTAGGCACCGAAGACGCGGGCCAGCTTGGCTGCCGGAGCAGTTGCGAGCTGAGCGAGCTTCGTGGCCGGAGCCTGAATGAGGCCGATGAGCGTGCCGCGCAGTTCATCGAGGCTTGGCATCGTGGCAAGTGCCCGGATACCGGCTTCGTTGAGAACCTGCGAACCCATTGCACCGCCGACAATTTCAATCTTGTCGGTGGTCTTGGCGAACTCGACCACTGCCTTGGCGGCAGCAACCGGATCGGCGGACGCCGCGATTGCGGTAGGACCAGTGAACAAGTCACCCAGACCTTCGTAATCGGTGCCCGCGACGGCAAGCTTGGCAAGACTGTTCTTCGCAACCTTGTAGGTAGCACCCGCTTCACGGATCTTGTTACGCAAGACAGTGGACTGGGCCACTGTCATGCCGAGGTTGCGGGTGATAACCACCGCGCCGGCCTCGGAAAAGACGCCGTTAAGGAATGCGACCGATTCGGCTTTCTGCGAACGATCCATGCCTAACTCCTTCACTATGGCCGTGCAGGGATGATCCCCGGACGGCCGGCTACGTTTGTCGGCACCCGAAAGGGCACCGGCGAGTCCGTTGACAAGGGAAGGAGGTGCGCTGCTTTTCAGCAGGCGCTTGCGGCACAGAAGCGTTCCAATTCAGGAGCGATAGGGCCGTGAAAACTCTTTTCCCCGCCTGGGTTGGACATTAAGTGCAGGCAGACCCCGCACACCAACTGTCTCGGACGGAAGATCGGTAAACCTCAAGAGGCCCACCGGTCTGGGCGGGCCTTTGGCGGATTCGCTTATGTAAGTCAACCTTTTGCGGAATCGGCTTCCGGTTCGAAGCCCAGCAAATCACCGGGTTGGCAATCGAGTTCGCGGCAAATCGCTTCAAGCGTAGAGAACCGGATCGCTTTGGCTTTTCCGGTTTTAAGGATCGAGACATTGGCAAGGGTGAGGTCGACCCGCTCTGCCAGTTCGGTCAAGGTCATGCGTCGGGCGTGGAGCAAGTCGTCGAGTTTGACATTAATGGGCATCACACGGTCCCTTCCAGTTCTTCGCGCATTTGGGCGCCGGTCTTGAACACGCGGGCGAGGATGAACAGCACGAGCGCCAGGAGAAAGCCATTGGCGGATATATCGGCAATGACCTCAACGTCGCCCATCTGCTGCATGGCGTTCTCTATCCAAGCAGCGATTGCGCCGATTGGGATTGCAGCGAACTGCATAATAAGTGTCAGCCAAGCCATTTTGCGTAAACGATCGGCATTGTCCGGAATGAAGGGGTCGCCCGTTCCAACTGTAAGAACGATAGCGCGCAAGTTTTGGGCAAATCGAAACGACAGCACCAACATCGTCACCAGCAACGGCATCAACAGCAGAATTGCCCAGTAAGTTTCGGCAGGGGCATCATTTTCAAGAATTTTGCCAACGATTACGCCTTTCATGGCCATCATCACAACGCTGCCGATGCCCAGCGCGACGATGGCGATGACAAGCACTGCCATGGTGAAAGTCAGGAGCGCTTTGGCAATGCCAAGCAGCGGGTCAGTGCGGAACGTGGGCGTTGATACAGACATGGAATTTCCCTCCTGTTGAATAAGCGGTCAGGCGGCAAGTGGCAGTGCGTATGTGGCCGTGACCGGACCATGCGCAGAAGCGAGTGCGTCGCGCCCAGCCTCAGCCGAGGGCAACCACAGCGTGGTGGCCAGCAGCAGCGAAAGGATCGCGGCAGCGGACTGGGTTGAGAGGCGGAACATTGATCGTTCTCCGATATGGACAATATCGTTATTCAATAACCCTAAGTTACCTTATTGTCAATCGATAATATCGAAAAACGATATGGATGGCGGGCATGTGTCATTGCAGTAGCGCAAAGGCGCAACCACGCTTTGACTTACAAGGCGTCCAGCCCTATATGCGGCCTCTGCCCTCGCTTCGAGCAAGGCTGTCCCATGCGCAGGGGATGGCCACGGAAGGAAGCGGTCGGGCAATCCATCTGACGCAAAAGGCTGCGGGCCATGGCTTCCGTTTTCGGAAAATCATGCGCTGTGCGGCCTTTTATCGTTTGGTGGCGCCACACGCTGCGCGTGGCAGATTTCCGCCGGTTTTCCGGCACAGTACTTGAAAGAGGCTCGTAACCTTCATGGCTACAAAAGCTCCCGGTCGTCCCGGTGTGAAACGGCGTATCCGCAAGATCTTCGGTGATATCCACGAAGTCGTGCAAATGCCGAACCTGATCGAAGTTCAGCGCGAATCATACGAGCAGTTCCTGCGGTCTGACCCGTCGACGGGTTATGTCTCAGGCCTCGAAAAGACGCTGCGTTCGGTTTTCCCGATCCAGGATTTTGCCGGCACCGCCAGCCTCGATATCAAGGAAAAGGACGGCTACGTCCTTGAATCGCCCAAGTTCGACGTGAATGAATGCCGTCAGCGCGGCATCACCTATGCGGCGCCGATGAAGGTCACGCTCAAGCTCGCCACTTTCGAAGTGGACTCCGAGACCGAGACGAAGAGCCTCATCGATATCAAGGAGCAGGACGTTTACATGGGCGATATCCCGCTCATGACCGAAAACGGCACCTTCTTCATCAACGGCACCGAGCGCGTGATCGTCAGCCAGATGCACCGTTCGCCGGGCGTTCTGTTCGATCACGATCGCGGCAAGACTCACTCGTCGGGCAAGTATCTGTTTGCCGCCCGCGTGATCCCTTATCGCGGTTCATGGCTCGATTTCGAATTCGACGCCAAGGACATCGTCAATGTCCGTATCGACCGTAAGCGCAAGCTGCCCGTCACCGCACTGCTGCACGCGCTGGGCCTTGCCGACGATCAGATCCTCGATCATTTCTACGAAACAGTAACCTGGACCCGCGCCGAATCCGGCTGGAAGGTTCCGTTCGTGCTGGAGCAGTGGCGCGGCACCAAGCCAACCTTCGACATCGTTGATGGCAAGTCGGGCGAAATCATCTTTGCCGCAGGGCAGAAGATTTCACCGCGCGCTGCCAACAAGGCATTGAAGGACGGCCTTGCCGAACTGCTGATCCCGACCGAAGAAATCTTTGGCCGCTATGCTGCCAAAGACCTGATCGACGAAGCGACGGGTCGCATCTGGATCGAAGCTGGCGATGAAGTTGGTCCTGAGAACCTCGAAGTTCTCGACCGCGTAGGCATTGATCAGCTCGAACTGCTCGACATCGATCACATCACGACCGGTCCTTGGATCCGCAACACGCTGAAGGCCGACAAGTCGCCTGACCGCGATCATGCGCTGTCCGATATCTACCGCGTCATGCGTCCGGGTGAGCCGCCAACGCGCGAAACCGCCGAGGCGCTGTTCGAAGGCCTGTTCTTCGATTCAGATCGCTACGACCTTTCGGCTGTGGGTCGCGTCAAGCTCAACATGCGTCTGAGCCTCGATTGCGAAGACACTGTCACCACCTTGCGCACCGACGATATTCTCGCCGTGGTCAAGGAACTGGTGAACCTCAAGGACGGCAAGGGCGAAGTCGATGACATCGACAACCTTGGCAACCGTCGTGTGCGTTCGGTCGGCGAATTGCTGGAAAACCAGTACCGCGTTGGCCTGCTGCGCATGGAACGTGCGGTCAAGGAACGTATGTCGTCGGTTGATGTATCAACCGTCATGCCGAACGACCTGATCAACGCCAAGCCTGCGGTTGCTGCGGTTCGTGAATTCTTCGGCTCCTCGCAGCTGTCGCAGTTTATGGATCAGACCAACCCGCTGTCCGAAGTGACGCACAAGCGCCGTGTTTCGGCCTTGGGCCCAGGCGGTCTGACGCGCGAACGTGCAGGCTTTGAAGTCCGCGACGTTCACCCGACCCACTATGGCCGTATCTGCCCGATTGAAACGCCGGAAGGCCCGAACATTGGTCTGATCAACTCGCTCTCGACGTTTGCGCGCGTGAACAAGTACGGCTTCATCGAAACGCCGTACCGCAAGGTCAACGACGGCAAGGTGACCAAGGATGTGGTCTATCTTTCAGCAATGGAAGAGCAGAAGCACACCGTGGCGCAGGCCTCGGCTGAAACCAACGCAGACGGCTCGTTCGTCGAAGAACTGGTCTCGGCACGTCAGAACGGCGAATTCGTGATGGCTCCGCGTGACACGGTCACGCTGATGGACGTCTCGCCAAAGCAGCTGGTTTCGGTTGCGGCATCGCTCATCCCATTCCTGGAAAACGATGACGCCAACCGCGCACTCATGGGCTCGAACATGCAGCGTCAGGCTGTGCCATTGGTCAGGGCCGACGCACCGTTTGTCGGCACCGGCATGGAAGAAACCGTAGCGCGCGATTCGGGCGCTGCAATTGGCGCATTGCGCGGCGGTATCGTCGATCAGGTTGACGCTACCCGTATCGTGATCCGTGCATCGGGCGATATCGAAGCTGGTCAGTCGGGCGTGGACATCTACACCCTGCAGAAATTCCAACGTTCGAACCAGAACACTTGCATCAACCAGCGTCCGCTGGTGAAGGTGGGTGATGTCGTCGAAACGGGCGATATTCTGGCCGACGGTCCTTCGACCGAGCTGGGCGAACTGGCGTTGGGTCGCAACACCCTCGTCGCGTTCATGCCTTGGAATGGCTACAACTACGAAGATTCGATCCTGATCAGCGAACGTATCGTTAAAGACGACGTGTTCACCTCGATCCACATCGAAGAATTCGAAGTGATGGCCCGCGATACCAAGCTTGGGCCGGAAGACATCACGCGCGATATCCCGAACGTCGGCGAGGAAGCCCTGCGCAACCTCGACGAAGCGGGCATCGTTTACATCGGCGCAGAAGTTCACCCCGGTGACATTCTTGTCGGCAAGATCACCCCCAAGGGTGAATCGCCAATGACGCCAGAAGAAAAGCTGCTTCGCGCGATCTTCGGTGAAAAGGCTTCGGACGTTCGCGATACCTCGCTGCGTCTGCCGCCGGGCGTTGCTGGTACGATTGTTGAAGTGCGCGTGTTTAACCGTCACGGCATCGAAATCGATGATCGTACCCGCGCGATCCAGAACGAGGAAATCGAACGCCTCGCCAAGGATCGTGAAGACGAACGCGGCATTCTCAACCGCGCCACCTTCAACCGCTTGCGCGACATGCTGATGGGTCAGACCATTGCTGCTGCGCCAAAGGGCATCAAGAAGGGCATCGAGATTGACGAGCAAGTGCTTGCCGATGTTGAACGCTATGAATGGTGGAAGTTTGCCGTAGCCGATGATGCGCGCCAGCAGCAGCTGGAAGCGGTCAAGGCGCAGTACGACGCCACGGTGAAGTCGATCCAGGAGAAGTTTGAAGATCGCAAGGAAAAGCTGGAGCGCGGCGACGAGCTGGCTCCGGGCGTGTTGAAGATGGTCAAGGTCTTCGTGGCGGTGAAGCGCAAGCTGCAGCCGGGCGACAAGATGGCTGGCCGCCACGGCAACAAGGGCGTCATTTCGCGCATCCTGCCGGTCGAAGACATGCCGTTCCTTGAAGATGGCACACATGTTGACATCGTGCTAAACCCGCTGGGCGTGCCTTCGCGCATGAACGTCGGGCAGATCTTCGAAACGCACCTTGGATGGGCGGCTCGCGGACTTGGCCAGCAGATCACGCATCAGCTGGAAGAATGGCGTCACGCCAATCCCGATCCAGAGGCGGCACCACCGCCAACGGCGCTGATTGACAAGCTCAAAGACATCTACGGCGAGAACTATCACGCCGAAATCGACGCCCGCACCACGCAGGAAATCGTCGAGCTGTCCGAGAACCTGAAGGCAGGCGTTCCCATGGGCACGCCAGTCTTCGACGGTGCGCGTGAAAGCGACGTTACGGCAATGCTGATCAAGGCGGGTCTCGACACGTCTGGCCAGTCGACCCTGTACGATGGACGCACGGGTGAAGCGTTTGACCGCAAGGTGACTGTGGGCATCATTTACATGCTCAAGCTGCATCACCTTGTGGACGACAAGATCCACGCACGTTCGATCGGGCCGTACAGCCTCGTCACCCAGCAGCCGCTGGGCGGTAAGGCGCAGTTCGGTGGTCAGCGTTTCGGGGAAATGGAAGTCTGGGCGCTTCAGGCTTACGGCGCGGCTTACACGCTGCAGGAAATGCTCACGGTCAAGTCGGACGATGTCGTCGGACGTACCAAGGTTTACGAAGCGATCGTCAAGGGCGACGATACCTTCGAGGCCGGCATTCCCGAAAGCTTCAACGTGCTCGTCAAGGAAATGCGCTCGCTCGGCCTCAACGTCGAACTGTCATCGCTGGATAACACCGACGACGACGATTTCGCGCAGGCTGCCGAGTAAAGAAAAAGCATCCTCCCCTTCCGTTTACGGGAGGGGTTGGGGGAGGGCCTGTTAGGGCAGGCGCTTCCTCAGACCGAACATGCCCTCCCCTAGCCCCTCCCGCATGCGGGAGGGGGATGGAGCGAAAAAATGAACGATCTTACCAAATTCACGAACCAGATTGCCAAGCCTGAGACGTTCGACCAGATTCAGATCGGTCTGGCGTCGCCTGAGCGTATTCGCAGCTGGTCCTTCGGCGAAATCAAGAAGCCGGAAACCATCAACTATCGCACGTTCAAGCCTGAGCGTGACGGTCTGTTCTGCGCCCGTATCTTCGGTCCTGTGAAGGACTACGAATGCCTGTGCGGCAAGTACAAGCGCATGAAGTACAAGGGCGTCGTCTGCGAAAAGTGCGGCGTTGAAGTTACCGTGACCAAGGTGCGCCGTGAGCGCATGGGCCACATCGAACTGGCCGCACCTGTCGCGCACATCTGGTTCCTCAAGTCGCTGCCTTCGCGCATCGGCCTGCTGCTGGATATGCAGCTCAAGATTCTTGAGCGCATCCTCTACTTCGAAAGCTATGTCGTTACCGAGCCGGGCCTGACCCCGCTCGAAAAGTACCAGACGCTGACAGAAGACGAATTGCTCGACGCGCAGGACGAGTATGGCGAAGACGCCTTCTCGGCCGATATCGGCGCGCAGGCGGTCAAGCACATGCTGATGAACCTCGATCTGGTTCAAGAGCGTGACGATCTGATGGAAGAGCTGCGGACCACGAAGTCCGAACTCAAGCCCAAGAAGATTATCAAGCGCCTTAAGGTCGTGGAATCGTTCATCGATTCAGGCAACCGTCCTGAATGGATGATCCTTGATGTCGTGCCGGTCATTCCGCCAGAACTGCGCCCGCTGGTGCCGTTGGATGGTGGCCGCTTCGCGACCTCGGATCTCAACGATCTTTATCGCCGCGTGATCAACCGCAACAACCGCCTGAAGCGCCTGATCGAACTGCGCGCGCCAGACATCATCGTGCGCAACGAAAAGCGCATGCTGCAAGAAGCTGTCGATGCGCTGTTCGACAACGGTCGCCGTGGCCGCGTTATCACGGGCGCCAACAAGCGTCCGCTAAAGTCGCTGTCCGATATGCTCAAGGGCAAGCAGGGCCGCTTCCGCCAGAACCTTCTGGGCAAGCGCGTCGACTATTCGGGCCGTTCGGTCATCGTGACCGGGCCGGAATTGAAGCTGCATCAGTGCGGTCTGCCCAAGAAGATGGCGCTCGAACTGTTCAAGCCGTTCATCTACGCACGCCTTGATGCCAAGGGTCTTTCTATGACCCTGAAGCAGGCCAAGAAGTGGGTCGAAAAGGAACGCAAGGAAGTCTGGGACATTCTGGATGAAGTCATCCGCGAACATCCCGTGATGCTCAACCGCGCGCCAACGCTTCACCGTCTTGGCATTCAGGCGTTTGAACCTGTGCTGATCGAAGGCAAGGCGATCCAGCTTCACCCGCTGGTCTGCTCGGCCTTCAACGCCGACTTCGATGGTGACCAGATGGCCGTCCACGTGCCGCTCTCGCTGGAAGCCCAGCTTGAAGCGCGCGTGCTGATGATGTCGACCAACAACATCCTGTCGCCAGCAAACGGCAAGCCAATCATCGTGCCTTCGCAGGACATGGTCCTGGGCATCTATTACCTTTCGATGGACCGCGCAGGCGAGCCGGGCGAAGGCATGATGCTGGCCGATATGGCCGAAGTGCATCAGGCGCTCGAAGTGAAGGCGGTAACGCTCCACTCGAAGATCATCGCCCGCGTTCCGCAGACCGACGAAGACGGCAAGCAGTACCTCAAGCGTTTTGAAACAACGCCGGGCCGCATGCTGATCGGCGAATGTCTGCCGATGAGCCACAAAGTGCCGTTCGACGTCGTCAACCGTCTGTTGACGAAGAAGGACGTCGGCGACGTGATCGACGAAGTGTACCGTCACACCGGCCAGAAGGACACCGTCCTGTTTGCCGATGCGATCATGAGCCTTGGCTTCCGCCACGCGTTCAAGGCCGGTATCTCGTTCGGCAAGGATGACATGATCATCCCTGACAGCAAGGACGCGCTGGTTGATGAAACCAAGGAACTGGTTGCTGATTACGAACAGCAATATCAGGATGGTCTGATCACCCAGCAGGAAAAGTACAACAAGGTGATCGATGCCTGGAGCCGTTGCGGCGACCAGGTGGCCAACGCCATGATGGAAGAGTTGAAGGCATCTCCGATTGATCCGGAAACGGGCCGTCAGAAGCCGATCAATGCGATCTACATGATGAGCCACTCAGGCGCCCGTGGTTCGCCGGCACAGATGAAGCAGTTGGCCGGTATGCGCGGTCTGATGGCCAAGCCTTCGGGCGAGATCATCGAAACGCCGATCATCTCGAACTTCAAGGAAGGTCTGACCGTTCTTGAATACTTCAACTCGACTCACGGCGCACGTAAGGGTCTGGCTGATACCGCGCTCAAGACGGCAAACTCAGGTTACCTGACCCGCCGCCTTGTCGACGTGTCGCAAGACTGCGTTGTGATCGAAGAAGACTGCGGCACCGAACGCGCGCTGGAAATGCGCTCGATCGTTCAGGGCGGTGCGACCATCGCATCGCTTGGCGAACGCATCCTTGGCCGCACGCTGGCCGAAGATCTGGTCGAAGCCAAGACCGGCGAAATCGTCGCATTCAAGGGCGATCTGCTTGACGAACCGGCAATTACCCGGATCGAAGCTGCGGGCTTCCAGTCGGCGCGCATCCGCTCGCCACTGGTTTGCGAAGCGACGCAGGGCGTTTGCGGCAAGTGCTACGGACGCGATCTGGCGCGTGGTACTCCGGTCAATATCGGTGAAGCTGTCGGCGTTATCGCGGCGCAGTCCATCGGTGAGCCGGGCACGCAGCTGACCATGCGTACGTTCCACATCGGTGGTGCAGCGCAGGTGAACGAACAGTCGCACTTGGAAGCGATCAGCGATGGTACCGTGGTTTACCGCGATATCCCGACGATCACGGACAAGCGCAACCGCCGTCTGTCGCTCGCTCGCAACGGTGAAATCGTGCTGATGGATACCGATGGCCGTGAGCGCGCAATTCACCGCGTGCCTTACGGTACGCACCTTATCAATGAGAACGGCGCAACCGTTGCTCAGGGCGACCGTCTGGCTGAATGGGATCCGTTCACCACGCCGGTTATCACGGAAAAGCCCGGTATTGTGCGGTATCAGGATCTTGTCGATGGCAAGACCCTGACCGAGCAGACCGACGAAGCCACCGGCATGACCAGCCGCGTGATTACCGAAGATCGTTCGATCAACCGCAGCAAGAAGGAGGATCTTCGTCCTCGTCTGACCCTGCTTGATGACGATTCAGGTGAAGCGGCGCGTTATCTGCTGGCTGTGGGCACCACGCTCTCGGTCGAAGATGGCCAGCGCGTTGAAGCGGGTGAAATTCTTGCCCGTGCATCGCGCGAAGCTGCCAAGACCCGCGACATCACCGGTGGTCTGCCGCGCGTTGCCGAACTGTTCGAAGCGCGCAAGCCCAAGGACAATTCGATCATCGCCAAGATTGCCGGGCGCATCGAATTCGTGCGGGACTACAAGGCCAAGCGCAAGATTGCGATTATCCCGGATGAGGGTGATCCAGTTGAGTATCTGGTGCCAAAGAGCCGCGTGATCGACGTGCAGGAAGGCGATTATGTCAAGAAGGGCGACAATCTGATCTCGGGTTCGCCTGACCCGCATGACATTCTGGAAGTGATGGGCGTTGAGGCCTTGGCCGAATACCTCGTTGCGGAAATTCAGGAAGTCTATCGTCTGCAGGGCGTGAAGATCAACGACAAGCACATCGAGGTGATCGTTCGCCAGATGCTGCAGAAGGTTGAAATCACCAACGGTGGCGACACCACTCTGCTGGCGGGTGAACAAGTCGATCTTGAAGAGATGCTGGAAGTGAATGCCAAGCTTGAGGATGGCTTCGCGCCAGCCGAAGGCAAGCCCGTGCTGCTCGGCATCACCAAGGCTTCGTTGCAGACACGTTCGTTCATCTCGGCTGCGTCGTTCCAGGAAACCACCCGCGTGCTCACGCAGGCGGCGGTTGAAGGAAAGACGGACTCGCTGATCGGCCTGAAGGAAAACGTGATCGTTGGCCGCCTGATCCCCGCCGGGACCGGCGCGGGCATGAACCGTATGCGCGTTGCGGCAACGTCGCGCGATGCGGCACTGCGCGCTTCGTACCGCAAGCTTCAGGAATCGCTGATTGCACCAAAGACGGCTGCGCAAGAGCATGCCGCCGAACTGGCGCAAGGCCCTGAAGCGGCGATCGGTGATGATCCGTTGGCAGCCGTTGAAGGTGAAACCCATGGGCTTGATGCCGATGCCGGTGATTACCTGATCAAGGGTGACGACGAGGCCTGAGCCTTTTCGTTAAACGAGCCAAATAAACGGCCCCGCTGGAGCAATCCGGCGGGGTCTTTTGTTACGGCCACACGCGATAATACTAACGGTGTTTTGCGAATCGGTCTGAAACACCGGAATTAACTGTATCTTGTTAACTATGCTGGCCGGGATGGGACGGCATGGAGCGCATTTTGCATGATTAAGGACCAGACATCGCGCGGTGCAAAGCTTGTGATTGGCTTGCTCGTACTTGCCATTGCGCTAGCGTCTTTGGGGGTCGGCTATATCCGCTTTGGCGGGCCACTGCATCGGCAGAACCTTTTGCAGGATGAACTGCTTGCCGATATTCTGCCGCCACCTGCATTCGTGGTTGAACCCTACCTTCACACAACGTGGGTTCTGGCCGATCCCGCCCATGGCGAACACGCCCTGACCGCGCTGCAAGAAGAACATGCGCTGTTCGATCAGCGCAAGGCGTACTGGAAGGATGCTCCGGTTCCGGCAGAACTGCGTGATCAGGTTTCGGCCACCATCGGTACGGCGGATGCATTTTGGGCGGCGATTGACGCCCGCTTCATTCCCGCACTCAAGGCAGGCAATATTGAAGCGATGCGCCAGGTGCATGCGGCTGAACTTACCCCGGCTTACGAAAGACAGCACGCTGCCGTCGCTCAGCTTGTCGAGAAATCTGGCGCTTACCGTGCCGACTTGATGGATTATGCCTATACGGTTGTGGCCTTTTTGATTGGTGGCTTCTCGCTCCTTGCCCTGACGATCATTGGCCTGATCCACGTTGCATCTCGGACAATCCGCAATCGTGTGGTCGCGCCACTGGTTGAGACTGCGCAGACAATGCAACGTATGGCGCAAGGCAATTACAGCGATTTTGGCAGCGCGCCCGATCGCGACGATGAAATTGGCATGATGGCGCGCGCCATGGCGGTCTTCCGCAGCAATGGCATTGCTCGGCAAACAGCAGCGCGTGACCAGCAGGAAGTTGTTGCTGCCTTATCGGCAGGACTTGATTGCATGGCGCGTCAGGATCTTGAATTCCGCATCGATCAGGCTTTCCCCGAAGGCTATGAAGAATTGCGCCTGAACTACAATTCGGCGGTGGATGCACTGGCCTCGGCTTTACGGACGGTGCGCGTGGGGTCGGCCAGCCTGACTGCGGCAATATGTGAAATTCGTTCGGCCAGCGATGATCTGGCATTCCGTAACGAACAACAGGCATCCAGCCTTGCCCAGACCGCATCGTCGATGAGCGAAGTGACCGCCAGCGTGCGCGAAACTGCCGCAGGCGCGCGCACTGTGCAGGAAACCATCAATGCCACGCACCGGCAAGCCAGTGAAGGCGGCGAAGTGGTACGCCGGTCGGTTGCCGCCATGGCTGCGATTGAGGCATCGGCCCAAGAGATCAGCCAGATCATCACGGTGATCGATGGCATTGCGTTCCAGACCAACTTGCTTGCCTTGAATGCAGGCGTTGAAGCAGCCCGCGCGGGCGAGGCGGGCAAAGGCTTTGCTGTCGTCGCTGTGGAAGTGCGCGCTTTGGCGCAGCGGTCGGCCGAGGCCGCGCAGAACATCAAGGTGCTGATCGAGAACAGCACGGCGCAAGTGGGCCACGGCGTTAGCCTGGTGGGCGAGACCGGCGAACGATTAGGCGGCATTGTCGAACAGGTGGCCAAAGTCGATGCCTTGATCACGCGCATCGCACAGGCTGCGGGCAGTCAGGCGGAAAGCCTTGGCAGCGTCAATGTGGCGGTTGCCGATATGGACCGGATGACCCAAGCCAATGCCGCGATGGTTGAAGAATCATCGGCGGCAACGCACAGCCTTTCGGCGGAAGCCGAGCGGTTGACGCAACTTGTCTCCTCGTTCCGCACACGCGAGAACGGCAAACGGCCTGCGCATGTGGCGAACCCGGAAGGTTTGCGCCGCAATTCCGGACTGCAGGTTGAACGCTCCTCGCGGGGTGTTGCGCTGGCCTCAGGCTGACAAAGCAAAGCCCGGCGTACCAGTGGGCACGCCGGGCTGCTTTGCGCTTGAGTATTCGGCGCGGATTAGCGACCGCGGCGGTGCTCACCCTTGACCCAGCGGACTGTGCCAGATGATGCGCGCATGACCACGCTCTCGGTGGTCATCATGCCGTTCTTGTGAACTTTGACGCCATCGAGCAGCGAACCGTCGGTCACGCCCGTTGCGGCAAAGATGCAATCGCCCTTGGCCAGTTCGCTCAGATCGTATTGCTTGTTCAGATCGGTGATGCCCCACTTGTAAGCGCGGCCACGTTCATCGTCGTTGCGGAACAGCAAGCGGCCCTTGAACTGGCCACCGACGCAACGTAGCGCAGCAGCAGCCAGCACGCCTTCAGGTGCGCCGCCTGATCCCATGTACATGTCGATGCCGGTATCGTCGTTGGTGACGGCGATGACGCCAGCGACATCGCCATCGGGGATCAACGAGATGCCACAGCCCAGCGCGCGCAGTTCAGCAATCAGCGCGGCATGGCGCGGACGATCCAGCACGCAAACGATGAGGTCGCCGGGCGCAACGCCCTTGGCAGCGGCCACGGCCTTGACGTTCTCGGTCGGCGACTTGTCGAGATCAATGATGCCATCGGGATAGCCGGGGCCAACCGCGAGCTTGTCCATATAGACATCGGGTGCGTTCAGCAGGCCGCCTTCTTCGGCAACGGCCAGCACGGCCAGCGCATTGGGGCCAGCCTTGGCGGTGATCGTTGTACCTTCCAGCGGATCAAGCGCGATGTCGATCTTGGGGCCACGGCCCGGCGCAGCGCCAACCTTTTCACCGATGTACAGCATGGGCGCTTCGTCGCGTTCGCCTTCACCGATCACGACGGTGCCGTCCATTTCCAGCTCATTGAACGCGGCGCGCATGGCTTCGACTGCAGCAGCGTCAGCCGCCTTTTCATCGCCACGACCAATCAGGCGGGAAGCGCCAATAGCGGCGGCTTCGGTCACTCGGACCATTTCGAGCACGAGAACGCGGTCGAGGACTTTGGATGGTGCGGGGGTTTTGGGCTGGTCGGTCACGATGGGTCCCTATTCGAAAAAGCGCGGATTGTTTACGCAGGCCGTGTGTTCAGCCATTGTGCAGGGTCAAACCGGCAGGACCGGGTCGACGCAGGCCTTGGACTATGCAAACGTATGCGTGAACATCAATTTAAAACTGAGCTATAAATGTATGGCTTAGGTGACATGGGTATGACCCAAGGCAGTAGACGTGAGGGCAGGGTCTTGTCGAGACAGAGAGTAGCAGTTCTGGCAAGCATTGCGCTTCTTTTTGCAGCGATGCCCGCTTTTGCGCAGCAAAAGGCCGCTTCGGCGGCGTCAGTGCAGGGGCCATCGCTGCCCGGATCAGCGGCGCCAAGCGATGACACCGCCATATCGCAGCGGCTTTTGACCGGAGCGCAGGCAGAACGCTGCCGCCCGATGCAGCGATCCGACGGCACAATCGTGGTTTGCGGTGGCAAGGAAGCCAGCGAGAAAGAGCGCCTTCCTTTGCGCGGTGAAACCGATGGCGCAAAATCAACCGATGATGGCAGGCCGCGCGCGCCCAACGTTTCGGGTTTGCGCGATTGCAGCCGCGGTTGCATAGGCTTGGGCGGTGTACCGGCCCCGGTCTATTACTTCGATATCAAGGCATTGCCCGCGCCGCCGCCCGGATCGGACGCGGATCGCATTGCCAAAGGGGAAATGCCAGCACCCTGATTCGGTGCAGAGTTGGCATCAGTCTCCCAGAATGTGCATCACCAGTGGCGCTTCGGCCAGCGCAGGCGATCCTTCAAGCAAGTGCAGTGCTTCGGTAATCGCGCTTTCCGGCCCTTCATGCGTCACCATCGCCACCATGACTTGCGCGTTATCCGAATTGCCCTTTTGAATCAGGCTTTCGATGGAAACGCCTGCATCGCGCATGGCGGCCGTGATTTCAGCCAGAACGCCAGGACGGTCGGCCACATTGAAGCGGATATAGGCCTTGCCGGTGCGGTGCCCGACATCGGCGGGGGCAGCATGATCAAGCTCGGCCACAGGAATCGAGAATGGCGCACCGATATCGCCACGCGCGATGTCGATAAGGTCGGCCACAACCGCGCTGGCCGTCGGGCCATCGCCTGCACCCGCGCCCTGAAATAGCAACCGGCCCACGAAATTGCCCTCAGCCACCACCGCATTGGTCGCGCCGTCGACGTGCGCCAGCGGGTGATCTCGGTGAACAAGATGCGGGTGCACGCGCTGGAACAGGCGGCGATTGCCCTGCGCGTCCATCTCGGTCTGCGCCATGCCGATCAGGCGGATGTAATAGCCCAGTGCATCGGCCTGCGCGATGTCTGCGGCCAGCACACGGCGGATGCCGGTTGCGGCTACAGGCTTGAAGTCCACCGCCGTACCGAATGCTATGGATGACAGGATCGCCAGTTTGTGCGCGGCATCGATGCCGTCAATGTCAAAGCTGGGGTCAGCTTCAGCATATCCCTTGGCCTGCGCTTCGGCGAGGACATCGGCGAAATCGCGACCGGTGTCTTCCATCGTCGAGAGGATGTAATTGCAGGTGCCATTAAGGATGCCATAGACCCGCGCGATTTCGTTAGCGGCAACGCCTTCCTTCAGGCCTTTGATCACCGGGATGCCTCCAGCAACCGCAGCCTCGAACTTCAGCGCGACTTTGGCTGCTTCTGCTTTTGTCGCCAATTCAACCCCGTGATGCGCGATCATCGCCTTGTTGGCGGTAACCAGCGCCTTGCCCGCCTCAAACGTTGTGCGTGCCAGCGCAAGGGCCGGGCCGTCAGCACCGCCGACCAGTTCAACCACCACATCGACGTCGGGGCGCTCACCCAGGATGACCATGTCGTCTTCCCACGCATAGCGCGATACATCGAAGCCGCGATCCTTGGTACGATTGCGGGCGCTTACCACGGTGATGACAATGGGCCGACCGGCGCGGCGCGCAATCAGCGCGGCATTGGCCTCAATCACCCGGATCACCCCGCCGCCTACTGTGCCAAGACCGGCAAGTGCGATGCGCAAAGGTTCGCTCATATCTGTTCCGTCCGCCTGAATAGTCGCGCGCGCCTTAGGCGACCGGCGCGCGCGGGGCAACAGGGTGCTTTGTTCAACGCACCACGGCAGGGCGTGTGCGCCTGCATTCGCCCAATTCCCGCAGAACGAACGCATAGTCTTCTTCGGCAGCACGTTGCTCGGCTGCACTGCCTGACAGGGCTGCGCGTGGCGGAATGGATTGCGGGAGGAAACAGGCAAGGCGATACCACGTCAGCGTGTCGCGCACGGGCGGCCGGGCGGCCTGATCGACGATTTCGGACAGGCTCACCCCCCACGTCCGGCCCATGCCGGGCCGACGGATAACCGATAGCGAAACCGGCGCACTTGCCTCTGTCTGCAGGAATACTTGCGTCTCGCCTTCATCGGCCAGATTACCGGGCACGAACAGCACTTCGCGCAACGCTTTTATGCGCGGTGCAGCCTCAGGGGCGAGCAGTTCAGCCAAGATTGTGCGGATACGCGCCTCGACCCCGGCGGACCACAGGATTTGAGCGCCGCCATCAACCAACCGCAATTCCCCCGGTCGTCCGGCGACAGTGCGCGCGAAGATGAGCATTTGAGACTTGGCGAGTTTGGGCAGTTTGCCTTTCGCATCAAGCGGCACGTCAGCCAGGTAGCGGAGGGTGGCACCCATGGCCGGGCCAAATAGCAGGGCCGAGGTCTTTGCCTCGATCAACACCCGCGCGAATCCCGTGGGTAGGCCGGGGGCTTGCTCAGGTTTGAGGCGGTTCGCCTTGCGCACCTGAATGCGCACGACAACCTCTGCCGCATCGGCAAGGCTGGCAAGATCGGCATATTCAAGCTTGTCCGAAGCATTGCTGATAGCGTTGTCAGCCCCGCGAATCGGGGGTTGTTGTGCCATAGCCGAGGTGGATGGCATGCAGCCAAACAGCGCAGCAGCAGCGCAGGCCAGCAGGGTGGATCGTATTGCAGACATGGTCATTCTTGCATCTCCGGCGGGATAGATGGACGCCGCCTTCCTTCTAATTCCGTCAATTTCAGCCTGTGCAACCATGAATCGACAGTTAACGGATAAAGCATTTGCGCCCCTTTGGCTTCGCCGTTAAGAATGGTCTCGTTCGGGCAATCTAAAAACAAGCAGCCCGACGCTTGCCGCCGCCAACCCACCTGGGTTGTTGTCGGTGGACCGGGTTGCCGGCAGGGTGGATTGAAATTTGCTGGATTGGCTTTCGTGCGGATCACCGATCCTGCGCGGCGGCTCCACCTTGGTCAGGGCCGTATCCGCGTGCTCCGGGCTCAGGTGGGCGATCAGGAGTATTGGAGCTGAATGGCATACGTTGACCAACAGATGAGCGGTAACAAGGTGACCGCGCTCATCATCGTTGCGATCCTTCATGTCGTCATCGGTTATGCGCTGGTCTCCGGGCTGGCTTCCGAGGCGTATCAGAAGGTGAAAGAGGTAACCTCGGCTGTTAATATCGAGGAAGAGAAGCCGCCGGAAGAACTTCCGCCGCCTCCTCCTCCTAAGGATGACACGCCCCCACCGCCGATCGTCGCGCCTCCGCCGCCGATCAGCTTTAACGCGCCTGCGCCGCAAGTGCAGACAGTCAATGAGGCTCCTCCGATTCCGGCACCGCCGGCTCCGGTGGCCCTTCCTGCGCCGCCTGCTGCGCCGCCTGCTCCTCGGTTCACACCAAAGGGTGCGGCGCCAAAGGGCAATCCAGGCAACTGGGCGACGTCGAATGACTATCCTTCGCGTGCACTGCGCGAAGAGCGTGAAGGCACAACGGGTTTCCGCGTTACCGTGGGACCTGACGGCAAGGTATCGGACTGCCAGATCACGCGATCTTCAGGTAGCCCGGATCTTGACGAAGCGACATGCGCCAACGTCCGTCGCCGCGCGCGTTTTACGCCCGCGACCGATGGTGATGGCAACCCCGCTTCGGGCTCATATTCGAACTCAATTCGCTGGGTCATTCCAAAGGACTGATCCAGCCGGACGGACACGAAAGCCCGTTCGACTGGCTTTCACGCACTTTGATTTGATTTGAAGAGGAAGACTCGCAATGTTCATCTACAGCCTTGCCGCTGCGGCCACGAATGCCGCGCCGCAGAAGTCCTTTGGCCTTATGGAAGCTCTGTTTCCAGACGGTAAACCAAACTACATCGGCATCGTTACGCTTGCCATCCTCGCGATCATGTCGTTTGGATCGTTCTACATCATGTTCACCAAGCTGTTCGAACAGAACAAGATCATGAAGCAGTACGGCAACATCAGCGCTTTCTGGCGCGCACCATCGCTTCGCGAAGGCGCAGCAAAGCTCGAAAAGAACAGCGCATGGCGCCAGGTTGTCGATGATGGTCTTGCTGCTGAAGATCAGCACGGCAAGATGACAGATTCGATGGAAGCGCATGATTGGCTTCACGGTTCGCTGGCTCGTTCGGAAGCGTCGATCAATTCGAAGCTTGCTGGCGGTCTGCCTTTCCTTGCAACCGTGGGCGCAACTTCGCCATTCATCGGTCTGTTCGGTACCGTGGTCGGCATCTACAACGCACTGATCGCGATTGGTCTTTCCGGTTCGGCATCGATCGACAAAGTCGCTGGCCCAGTTGGTGAAGCACTGATCATGACCGCACTTGGTCTGCTCGTTGCTGTTCCTGCCGTGCTTGCATACAACTGGCTGCAGGCACGCAACAAGAAGATCGCCGAAACGCTTTCGGGCTTCTCGACCGATCTGCTTGCGAACATCAATTCCAAGGGTGTAGTCAAGCCAGCTCTCAAGGCTGCGCCTGCTACTCCGGCCGCTCCGGTCAAGAAGTAATTCTGAAACCTCTGGTCGGCGCAAGTCGCCGACCTGTTCCAGATCAGCGGGGCTTCTGCCGGAGCTCTCCCAACAGGGAAAGCTCCGGCATCTTCCGCGGATCAGAACAGATAGGATGTAACCCATGGCAATGTCTGTAGGCGGCGCTGGCGGTCAGGAACGCCCGATGTCGGACATCAACACCACGCCGCTCGTGGACGTGATGCTGGTGCTGCTGATCATCTTCCTCATCGCGGTGCCGGTCGCAATCCAGTCGATCGAAAAGTTGAAGGTGCCCGTCCTTCCCAGCGAGGAATCGCAGGACAAGGTCGACAACCTGATGCTCTCGGTCGTCTCGACTGACGCTGCGGGTCGTAGCCCGAGGGAGCCTGGTTATGATGGTTCTTCGCGCACCGGCCAATGTCGCGTCTATTTCAACAATCAGATCCCGGTCGACAACACAGAGCTTTACCAGCAGGCTTTCAATCGCCTCGATGCGATTGTGAAGCGTGAAGGTGGCGCAGCCAACATGGATCCGGACCAGATCCCCGAAGTGCAGATCCGCGGTGACGTTAATGTCCCTTGGAAGTGCATCGCAGGGGCCATCTATAACGTCCAGATGGCTGGCTATCCAAAGGTCGGCTTCATCTCAACCCCGGTTGACCCGAACGGCTAAGCGCACAGGGCTTTATCGCCCAAAGGCTTAACTGAACGAACCGGGCCAGAGAACGAACAGGAGTACCTTAAGATGGGAATGAGCGCCGGATCCGATGATGGCCAGCCGATGATGGAAATGAACACGACGCCGTTGATCGACGTCATGCTCGTTCTCCTCATCATGTTCATCATCACCATCCCCGTGGCGACCCACGCGGTGAACATCGACCTTCCGCAGCCGCAGCCGCCAACCAACGACATTCAGATCGATCCGATCAAGAACAAGCTGGTGTTGACGGCGACGAACGCGATCCTTTGGAACGGTTCACCGATCAACGAAGGGCAGCTCGTCACGATCCTGCAATCGACCAAGGCGATCAACCCTGAGCCGGAACTGCAGTTCCAGCCTGAGGAATACGCCAGCTACGAGATCGCGAACCGCGTGATGAAGATCATCACCGATTCAAAGGTCACGAAGTTCGGCTTCGTCGGTAATGAGAATTTTTCGACCTTCCAGAAAGCCCAATAAGCTTTCAGGATTTCGAGATTTCTCAACCGCACGGTTGCATGAAATATCAAAAGGGAGCGGCGCAATCCGCTCCCTTTTTTTGCGCGAGGCCGTCGGATTGTTCACGCAACTGTTGTAAACCCACCCCCATCCCTTCCCTTGACGGAGGGGTGCAAAACTTATGCAGCCGCTGACGGAATTGGTTGTAGCGGGAAGGGTTTCTGAAGCCTCACGTAATGACGACGGACTTTTTGGACAGTTAGTCTGCCCGCATGGCCGCGGCGGCAAGGCTCTCGGCCTCCAGCAGCATCTCATCATCCGCCGCGCCCGCAGGCAGCGTTTCACGGCCAATCATCACCAGCACCGGCACGGCCAGAGGGCTGACCCGCTCCAGCTTCACGTGAACAAGCTGGCCAGCCGCCCGGTCAAGCAGATCACCCAATCGCCCGACATCGGTCATCCGCGCGCGCGCATCGGCCCATGCAGCCTCAATCAGCAGATGGTCCGGCTCATACTTGCGCAAGACGTCATAGATCAGGTCGGTCGAAAACGTCACTTGCTTGCCCGACTTGCGCTTGCCGGGAAGCTGGCGTTCTACCAGCCCGGAGATCACTGCAACTTCGCGGAATGCCCGCCGCAGCAGGTGTGATTCCTGCACCCATTCAACAAACTCATCCGTCAAAATATCGGGCGAAAGCAGTGGCAAAGGATCGTCCACCGGCCGCGCGCCCCACACCGCCAGCGCATAGTCATTGGCGACAAAGCCCAGCGGCATCATCCCGCGTTCGTTCATCCGGCGGGTGATCAGCATCCCCAGTGACTGGTTGGCGTTCCACCCTTCGAAGGTGTAGTAAACGGTATAGTGCCGACCGTTGTGGGGAAAGCTTTCGGCCAGCAAATCGCCAGGGCCGGGCAGGCGGCTGCGCCAGTCCTGCATTTCCAGCCATTCGCGCACATCATCGGGAAAGCGCGACCAGCCAGCACGATCCACCATCAAAGCGCGCACCCGTTCAGACAAATGCGTGGTCAGTGGCAGCCGCGCTCCCATGTAGCTGGGGATTTGCCCAGCCTTCTTGGCCGCGCGGACAATCAGTTCCAGATCGCGCACGCCTTCAACTTCAAGGTCCATCCCGGCAAACCGGATCGTATCACCGCTCGACAAGGACGCCCCAAAGCTCTCTTCGACGCGGCCCAAGCTGCGCCCATTGCGAAAGCGTACTTCCAGCATTTCTGAATCGACGATGATGCCCGCGTTCAGCCGATGCCGCGCGGCGTGTTCAGGATGTGCCAGCCGCCATGTGCCTTGCTTGTCGCGCACGATTCGCTTGAACCTGTCGTAAGCACGCAAGGAATATCCCCCTGTTGCCACGAATTCGAGCACGCGGGCCAATTGCTCTTGATCGATCCAGCAATAGGAATGGGACGCGCGTACTTGCTCCAGCAAATCCGCTTCATCAAACGGTCCGGCACAGGCAGAGGCCATCACGTGTTGCGCCAGTACATCCAGCCCGCCCGGTCGGAATGGCTCACCGTCGCGCTGGCCCTGCTCCACTGCCTCTTGCGCGGCAAAGGCTTCCAGAAATTCGAAACGATTGCCTGGCACGAGCAGCGCGCGACTTGCGCAATCGAGCCGGTGATTGGCGCGGCCGATCCGTTGCAACAGCCGCGATGATCCCTTGGGAGCACCCATCTGCACCACCAGATCGATATCGCCCCAGTCCACACCCAGATCGAGGCTGGCGGTACAAACCAGCGCCCGCAATTCGCCCCGCGCCATTGCTCCTTCCACCTTGCGCCGCGCTTCCTTCGATAGCGAACCATGGTGAATGCCGATGGGCAGCTTGTCGTCGTTCACATCCCACAGCAGTTGGAAGATGTACTCGGCCAGAAACCGCGTGTTGGTGAAGATCAGCGTGGTCTTGTTGCGGCGGATTTCCTGATAAAGCTGCGGCACCGCCCAAGCGGCGGCATGCCCACCCCAGGGCACGCGCTGGTCTTCGGGATTCAGGATCATCACTTCGGGCGGCGCACCGACTTCGCCGTGAACCAGCCGCACCGATTTGAGATCACCGTGCGGCCCCAGCCACGCGCGAAAGTCATCGGGGGCCGCCACTGTTGCCGACAATGCAACCCGGCGCATGTCGGGCGCAAGCGCCTGTAACCGCGCCAGTGAAAGCGCCAGCAGATCACCGCGCTTGCCCGTGGCAAAGGCGTGAACCTCATCAATGATCACGCGCTTCAGCCCTCCAAACATCGTTGCCGATTCAGGATAGCTGAGCAGCAACGAGAGCGATTCAGGTGTGGTCAGCAGGATATGCGGTGGCTTGGCGCGCTGCCGAGCCTTGCGATCAGACGGCGTATCGCCGCTGCGTGTTTCGACCCGAACTTTCAGGCCGATGTCATCAATCGGCGTGAGAAGATTGCGCTGCACATCGTGTGCCAGCGCCTTGAGCGGGGACACATACAAGGTATGCAGCCCATCACCGGGCGGCGTTCCTCCTGCAAAATCGGCGAGCGTTGGCAGAAACCCTGCAAGCGTTTTTCCCGCACCCGTATCGGCCACCAACAAGGCGTGTTCGCCTGAGCGCGCTGCTTCCAGCATGTCCCACTGGTGCTGCCGCACGCGCCAGCCACGGCCTGTGAACCAATCGGCTATGGATGGGGGAAGCGTCATCGCCCCTTTAGATAGGGCGCGCATGACATGCGTACCAGCGGCGGATCAGGATATGCTGCTGCGGATCACAAGAATCAGCACAACAAGGGCGATTGCGAACGCTATGCTTTTGAGCATCGGACCAAAACGATCAGCCAAAGTTGCTCGGCCTTCCCACAATGCTACGCGCGAGGCATCGAAATTGCGTTCTAGTTCCGGAGAAATCTCGCGCACATCTGCAAGCAGCTTTGCGACATCGCTGCGTTTGACAGACCAACTGCGGCGGCTGCCCAGAGGTGCAGGTAGCGACAGTTCCATCCACGCTTTGTGCAGGGGATGACCAGAAAATTTCACCTGTTCGGCAAATTGCATTCCGCGCAAACGACTGTTCAATAGGACAACCGTGGGCCGCCCGCTCAATTGCCCGCGCTCATCGCCCCACTCAAACACCGACCCTGCAACCTCCACCAGTGGGGCTGAACGGGGCCAGCTATTGCACAGCACTTCGGCCAGCCAATCGTCGATCTCGCTCAAGGCAGCCGCACTAACGCTTTCGGCATTGTGCAGCACCGCCTTCAAGTGCCCGCGCGCCATTGCCTCTTCCCACCCCTGCAGCGGGGGCAGTTCCGAGGTTGTGGTTTCAGGCAGAAGCAGACGCCGCAGCGCCTGCTGGTGCGCCCATGCCGGCATGACGGCGTCAGCGTTTTGTTCAAGTCCCAAAAGCACGGGCCGGGTAAACGGATCGCCCGCCATTGCAATTACTTGTTCGGCAGGGGCCTGCGCCGCAGCAAAACCGCGCGTGACATCAAGCGACTGCGTGCTCTCGCCCAGTCGTGTGGTTAGGGTTGGTTCTGACGTGCCCTTTGCTTGCGGCGCGCTGTAAAGCCAGCTGGCCGCATCGCGCTTCCCATTGGTATCAGAAGCGTCAGTCATCGAATCGGCCTGCATCACGCCGGCGTTTAGCGGCGTGCTGTCTGCGGGGCATTGCGCCATTGGCGGTCCCAAGATCGATCCCACTGAACATTGACGTCCTCGTAACTCGCGCGCCCTGATGCGTCAGCGGGCTTGGACTTGGCAAGCGCAAACCGGTGATGAGGCGAACCACCTGCGATTTGCAACAGCTCTAATGCCCGAATTGGGAACCGCGCGTAATGCCGGATTCTGCCAGTTGTGCGTCCGCTTGGCCTAGCAGGTGAGCAAGGCCTTCGGCGCTGCGGCTTTCAGCACGGACAACGAGCACATCCTGCGTGTTTGACGCACGCAGCAGCCACCAGCCATCGGGCGTATCGACCCGCACGCCATCAATATCGTTCACGCGCGCATTTTGGGCACGGAGCCGCGCCGCCACTTGTGCGACGATGGTGAACTTGTGGGCCTCATCCACCTGGAAGCGTAGTTCGGGCGTGTTGAACATAGTGGGCAGGCCAGCGCGCATTTGCGTCACCGATTTATGCAGGCGCGCTGTGGCGGCGATCAAGCGGACTGCGGCATAGAGTGCATCGTCAAAACCATAGTAGCGATCGGCAAAACAGATGTGTCCGCTCATTTCTCCGCCCAGAAGGGCACCTGTTTCGTTCATTCTGGATTTTATGAGTGCGTGGCCGGTTTTCCACATCTGCGGGATGCCACCCAGTTCCGCAATCCGGTCATAGAGCGCGCTGCTGCACTTCACATCGCCGATGATCATTGCTCCGGGTGATGTCTTCAGCACATCCTCGGCGAAAATGGAGAGCAATTGATCACCCCAAATGGTGCGTCCCGATCCGTCAACAGCGCCAATTCGGTCACCATCGCCGTCGAATGCTATTCCAAAGTCGAGGCTTCCCACAGCGACAGCCTGCACAAGATCGGAGAGGTTTGCCTCAACAGTCGGATCAGGATGATGGTTGGGAAAATGGCCGTCCACACACGTAAACAGCAAGGTATGATGTCCGGGAAGTTGGGCAGTCAAAGCCTCGACGACGGGGCCAGCGGCGCCGTTTCCGGTATCCCAGCTGATGCGCAGTCCCTCCAGCGCGGAGCGGTCGACACCGTCCAAACCGCCGAGCAACCGATCAACGTAAGCGTCCAGGACGGCAACGTTGGTGACTTGGCCGTTGCCCGATATCCAACCGCCTTCATCGGCGATGCGCCCCAGATCGATTATGTCGGCCCCAAAGAACGGTCGCCCTTCAAGTACCGCCTTGAAGCCATTGTGATTGGCGGGATTGTGGCTGCCGGTTACCTGAATGCCGCCCTGTATATCTGGCAGTGAAGCGGCAGCATAATAGAGCATCGGGGTTGGCCCCATGCCGATCCGCACGACATCGATCCCGCTGGCAGTAAGCCCTTCGACCAGCGCGTGCTCCAGAGCTGGCGAGCTGAGCCGACCATCATAGCCCACGACCACACGCTTGCCGCCGATTTGCGCCACCCGCGTACCAAAGCTGCGGCCAATCGCGCGGGCATCATCGGGGCCAAGTGTTTCACCAAACACACCGCGAATATCGTATTCGCGCAGGATCGTGGGATCGAAGCTGTGACGCATGTCGCGGCGCTATCCGTTCCGGCGATCACCCAGACGGGCCAGCAGCAAGTCGCGGGCCGCGTTGGCTTCGTGCACGGCTTCGTTCGATCCGCCGCGATCGGGGTGGACTTGCGTGATCAACCGGCGATGCGCTTCGATCACTTCGTCATGCCCCGCAGCAGCCGAAAGGCCCAGCAAATTGCGCGCTTTTGCTTCGCTGTTCAGGCGCGGATCGCCCGCCAGCAATTCCCATGGCCAGCGGCCTGCAAGCATCTTGCAAGCAACGCTGACAAGAGCAGCCAGCAAGAACAGCTTCAGCAACATCAGGCGGCGCTCTCCAAAGCTGCCCCCGCCGATGTTGCTCTCTCAGGTGTTGGCAATTTAAGCCCTGCAACCAAAGTGCGCAGTTCCTGCCGCGCGACCAGATGGCTGGTGCCCAGTTCGCCCAAATGGCCTTTGTCGAGCAGGGTAAGGCCAGAAGGGAACAGTTCGCGATAGATCACACGTTCGGACAAGCCGCTGGCAATGCGGAAGCCGACGCGCTTGGACAATTCGGTCAGCGCCTGATCGATGCGGCGCTGGTTGCGCGCTTCGGTATAGCCGGTGCGGTTGCGCACGACGACCCAATCCATTTCGCGCCGTGAATCCTTGATTGTGGCCATCGCCCGCTTTTTGCGCGCTTCCCAGATAAGTTCGGCATAGAATGATAGACGGCGCACTTTGAAGGTTTCGGCGTCAACTTGCCCAATCAGATCGAAATCGACGAAGCTATCGTTCAGCGGCGTCACCAGCGTATCGGCGCGGGTGGCAACGTGCCGGGCCAGCGGATCATCGCGGCCGGGCGTGTCATAGACGATGAAATCGTACGATTCCGAAAGCCGCTCGCTCAAGGCATCAAGTTCTTCGATGCTTTGGCCGTCGTATACTTCGAACGTGGCGGTTGGCAGCTTGATCGACCGGCGGCGCATGGTTTCAGCACGATTTTCGAAATAGCGGTGCATCGTGCGCTGGCGGGAATCAAGATCGATCGCCGCCACGCGCGCACCCTGATAGGCCAGTGCCACAGCGACGTGGACGGCAGTGGTGGACTTGCCGGTTCCGCCTTTTTCGTTGGCGAAGACGATACGATGGGGGCCGTTCGACAAGGGGCGATACTCTCTGTTGTGATGCGCGGGTCGGGCTTGCGAGAGGACGCCTGCCCCCCTATCGCCGTTCCACTCGGACTTAGTGGAGAGGTGGCCCGCGTGCAAACCATCAAACGGCTTGTTGACCTGCGCGAAGCGGTTGATGCTCTCAAAAACGGGGGAAAACATGTTGCGCTGGTGCCCACGATGGGAGCGTTGCACGAAGGGCACCTGACGCTGGTACGCGAAGCCGCCAAGCACGCCGACCATGTTATCGTTTCGATTTTCGTCAATCCGCGCCAGTTTGGGCCGAACGAAGATCTTGATGCATATCCGCGCCGATTGGCCGCCGATGCCGCGCTTTTGCAGGCAGAGGGCGTTGCGGTGCTATGGGCACCCACGGTCGATCAGATGTACCCCGATGGCTATGCCACCAATGTCTCGGTTTCGGGCGTGAGCGAAGTGGCGTGCGGGGCAGCGCGGCCGGGTCACTTCGATGGCGTGGCAACAGTTGTGTGCAAGCTGTTCAATCAGGTCCGCCCCGATTTTGCGTTGTTTGGCGAAAAGGACTGGCAGCAACTTGCGGTGATCCGCCGTATGGCGCGCGATCTTGACCTGACTTTGCCCTGTGCCGATGCCATCATTGGCGTACCGACTGTACGCGAAGCCAGCGGCCTGGCGATGAGCAGCCGCAACCAGTATTTGACGCAAGACCAGCGCGATCAGGCCGCAGGGCTATCTGCCGCCATGCGTTTGGCGATAACAGATGTTGAGGGCGGGGCGGATGTAGTCACCAGTCTGACCAAGCTGAAAGCGGCGATTTTGGCCGCAGGCTTCGCGTCGATCGATTACGCCGATTTGCGTGATGCGGCGACGTTGGAAGAACTGGCGACTTTTGCCGGGCAACCCGCCAGATTGCTGGTTGCGGCGCGTATCGGTAGAACGCGGTTGATCGACAACATGGGCCTTGGTCGCGACTGACTTTCAGTAAACCGGCGGATCAATCTCTGGCACAGCGCCCACAGGGGCAATGGGTTCGCCTTGCAGGCGCGGTGGCATGGCGTTTTCTGGCACATCATCAATCTGCATGTCGCGCGTGGGCACGTGTTCAAGATTGCGCACGCGCACTTTGATGTCGCCATTGATCAGCGTCAGTTCGTTGAAGCTGGGCGGGGTAGAACGCACGCGCTGAGACAACGTGCCTGCCCCAATCATCCGCACCGGGCCGTTGGGAGTGGGATGGATCAGGTCAAACGGATCGTGGACATGGCCCGACAGGACAGCGCAGACATTGCGGCTGGCCAGTTCCGCCAGCGCGCGGCTGCCGCCACGGGTCAGCGCCTTTCCGCGCGTTCCGGCCTCAACCAGCGGATGATGGCAGGCAACGACAGCGCGGGTGCCCGCTGGCAGTGCGTCAATTGCGCCCAGCGTCTGGTTCAGCGCGCGCTTGCCGACCGTGCCTTTGGACCAGTTCAGCCGCCATTGCGCGCGCGCCGTGGTTTTCAGCGGGACAATTGCCATGCCGGGCAAATCAAGCTCTCTTTCCAGCAGAGACTGGATCGCATGGAAACGGCGATATGGATCGAAGAACCGTTCGATCAGATTGAAATAGGGCAGATCATGATTGCCCACTTCCACCGTTACCGGCACATTGAGCGACTGGATCCAATGGACCGCGGCGGCATATTCACGGTGGCGCGCGCGCATCGTCAGGTCGCCGGTAATCGATACAGCATCGGGCTTTTCACGCTCGATACATTGCGCCACCCAATCGAGCGCGCGTCGATCTTCCAGTCCGAAATGAATATCGCTGATGTGGAACAGGCGGGTCATGACGGTCAGGGTGATCCACGTTCAGGCACTGTGGGTCAATCCCCGCCGGGTTTTGTCATGATAAAGTCCACCGGAAACACGATGCGTTCGAACTTTTCAGCCGTTTCCCCTTGGCGGCGCTCACCATCGATCATCAGGGCAATCGGGCCTTTGCTACGGCAATCAATGGCTTCGAAGTGGCCAAGATCATCATGTGGCCCTTGGCGGAAATCGCGCTTCACCAGCATGGCAAAGCCTTGTGCTGCAAAATCGGCAAGGTCGGTGAAATCGTAGCCTTCGATCAGCAGCCCTTTGTCTTCGGGAAAGACGCGCAAAGCGCGATAGCCATCGGCCTTGGCGACTGGGCTATCGGCGATGGTCACGCCCGGTCCTTCGCGCGTTTCGCGCAAGGCCGTGGCAAACGTCTCGGCAATTGCGCCCAGATCGAAGTCGCGCACGCCTTCGCGTACATCGGCCCACATCGCGCCGGGGCCAGCCAGCACTTCTACCAGCGCGGTGCCCTGCGATGTGCGCACGGCGGGGCGACTGATGCGGCGATAGGTTCCGGTGCCCAGCTGATGGGCAATGGCTTGTGCTGAAACGTCGCCATGCAAGGTTTTGGACAGCAGGTTCATCGTGCCGCCGGGAAGCACAAGGATCATGCCGTCCCAACCTTCGGCCTTGGTTGCCGCCGTGTTTATTGTGCCATCGCCGGTAAAAACCGCCAGCGTCCTGACGCCTGCTGCCGCCAAAGCCATGCCAGTGGGCAAGTCTTCGTCAGGAAAGCAAATGATGCGTTCAGGCTTGCAGCCAGATGTGCCCAGCGCGGCGATCAGTTCATCGACTGCGGCATCGCTGTTGCTGCCGCTGGCGGCGTTGGTGATGAGCCAAAGGGGGGAAAGTTCCATGGTTGCCGTGAAACTGGCAGAACCGGTGAAGGTTCCCCTTGCCGCTAAACCTTGCCGCTACACCTTGTCGGTCAGGATGAGATAGGCCGAGAAGCTGTTGAGCACCGAATAGATGACATAGGCGATTGGTCCGCTGACATTGTCCTGTGCGGCAAACATCAGTGCGCCAAACAGCAGCATGAATTCGATGACCATCGTGAAGCGCCCGCCCAGCGCGTGATAGAACCACGGCATTTTCCCCAACAGGGGATGGCCGCTGTCCATGACCGCACGGTGCAGGGCAAAATTGCCGATACCCAACAAAAAAGTGATCAGAATCGCCATCGTGGCCGACGATATGGCTTTGTTGGGTAAATGTCACACTTGCAGTTCGTGGATGGCAACACGCCGTTCGTCGGGCGCAGTTGCCGCTTGTCGGACGCTACGGAAAGCTGGTCGAGGTCCGCGCGCTTTGCCGCGCCTGAGCACCTAGAGAATAGGCATGCGGTGGCCCACCAGCCCCTGACGACCCCCGAAGTGCCACTGGCCCGGTCACCGCAAACATTCTCCCGCCGGACATGCTCCGGCCCTTGTTTGAAAGATGACGCCATGATCCGCCAATCTCTGATCGCCGCAGGCCTGTTTGGTCTTGCTCTTTCCGCCACCCAGCCCGCTTTTGCGGGCACGCGATCAGTCGGTTACGCCGATCTTGATCTGACAACCGCAGCTGGAAATGCCAAGCTCGACGCGCGCCTCAAAGCGGCTGCGAAGACCGTGTGCGACCTGAACCGCAAAGACGCCTCGGCCGCCGAATACGAAATCGGCCGCCGCTGCTTTATCGAAGCTTATGCCAATGCGCGCCGCGCCAAATCCACCATTCAGCCGACGACGCTGGCGGCACGCTAAGCCGCAACCACTTTCGGTAAGTCCGGCGGACCAGTCCCCCGTTCGGGCCAAACTCAAGGGGTCATTGGGCAACCGATGACCCCGCCTTTTTGGAAGACGTCGGCTGTCAGCCCGCTTCGTGCAGTTTGGTGGGAGCTTGTGCAGCGTCCAGTTCGGCGCGGTCCCGCCACATCAGGTCTTCGGGTGAAAGCATCCGGCCGTCTTGAGCGCGAATGCCGATTGAGGCGATCGGCAGACCATCGCGCGCATCGCACAGCACCGGGTTTGCAGGCACGCCAAGTTGCCACTTTTCGCCCCACTGGCGCAGCGCCAGCATGGCGGGCAGCAAATCCAGCCCTTTGGGTGTCAGGCGATATTCGATGCGGCGGCGATCATCGGCGCAGTGTTCGCGCTTCAGGATGCCAACCTCGACCAGCCGTGACAGGCGATTGGACAGGATGTTGCGGGCAATGCCCAAAGCTTCAAGAAAATCTTCGAAATGGCGCACACCGTTAAACGCCGCTCGCAGGATCATGAACGACCAGCGTTCCCCCATGGCTTCAAGCGCAAGGGGGAGGCCGCACTGGGCGATTTCATGCAAAGGTTCGCGAAGTTTGTCCATGGCGTGACAGCTATACCCTATCCGTTCAAACTTTATAAGTTTCTAGTTGCAACTTAAAACTTACCAATATAAGTAGCGATTCGCAACGGAAATCGATCCTCTCCAAACGTCGCATTGCTTCCGGTGCCCCACATGGAAAGTTCAGGGGAACAATCATGATTTTTGCAAACCGTTACGGCACGTACCGCAAGCTTCTGCCAGCAGCGTTGGCCTTGATTGGCACAACGGCCAGCTTCGCGCTGACGGCTGTGCCGGTGCTCGCGGCCAACGGTCCGTACTATGCGGCCACGCTCACCCGCCCGATGGATGGCGCACAAAAGGTCATCCAGAAAGGCGTCCTGTGGAAATGCGATGGCGCGGCCTGCACCGCCCCGCGTGACACATCGCGCCCGGTCATGGTGTGCGCACGTCTGGTTCAGAAAGTCGGCCCGGTCACGCGCTTTGCCACGCCGCAAGGTGAACTTGCCGCGCAAGACCTTGCGCGCTGCAACGAATCTGCGGCGGGTTGATCTGTCATTCAGCGACTGCCCGACACACACCCTGTCTGGCGCGCCAAACTGCAAAGGCCGTGAACAGCGCGTCTGTTCGCGGCCTCTTTTTGCGCTTACCATAAGAGGCATGCGTATTCTTGCCGCCCTTTCGCTTTTGGTTCTGGCACCGGTTGCCGTGGCCCAAACCCCTGCTTTGCCCGCGCCAGATTTGTCGCGTCTGACCCATGGTCACCGCGCCACGCTGCGCTGTGCCGCAGCGTTTGCGATTGTCGCAACGACGCAGGCCAATGGCGAATCGCTTGTTGGTTGGCCCCCGCTATCGGTACGCGGCAAGCGATACTTCATCGATGCCGGAGTGGCTGTGATGCAAGGTGCCGCGCTTGATCGCTTTACGGTGCGTGATCTGATTGCCGCCGATGTGCAGGCATTGCAGACTGCAGCCGATCCCGATGCGGCTTTGGCCGCGCTGGCCACGCCGTGTCTTGCGCAGTTGGATGCAACCGTGCAGCCGCTCGCCACGCCCAACCTGCGGCAATGTGCAGCCATAATGGCGCTCGCCTATGACGAACTCTACGCCCGCGAAGGTCTTACCGCAGCTGCGCGTGATCTTAAAACACTGGCGTCAGTGCTTGCTGCGCGCGAACGCGAAGCGTTGTTGGCCTTGGGCCAAACCGGTGATGCAGCCGACCGTGCCTTGGCCGAAGCCCGCGACCTTATCGTGGCTGAAGCAGGCGATGGCAAAGATGGCATCAACAAGTACGAAATTGCCCATTGCTATGCCCTCGCCAAGCCTGACGAGAAAACGCACTATTGAGCCACACGCCATTGAGCAGGACGGGGCGGACCCCCATATCGCTGCCAAAGGAGATCCCCTATGTCCGATAAACTCAACTTGTCCGAAGCCGAATGGCGCGAACGCCTATCGCCAGAACAATACCATGTGCTGCGCCAAGGCGGGACTGAGCGTGCATTCACCGGCGCTTATGAAAAGAACAAGGCGGCGGGCGATTACACATGCGCTGGCTGCGGCGCCCCTTTGTTCACGTCTGATACCAAATATGATAGCGGATCGGGCTGGCCCAGCTTCTATGCGCCTCTCGATTCCGACGTTGTCGATGAACACAGCGACACGGCGCACGGCATGGTTCGCACCGAAGTGCGTTGCGCGCGCTGCGATGGGCATCTTGGCCATGTGTTCCCCGATGGCCCGGCACCAACCGGCTTGCGCTATTGCATGAACAGCGCCTCGCTGGACTTCATTCCCAAGGACTAAAGGGCGTTCATCTGGCGCTTGAGGACGTTTGCCGATTTAACGGTTAACCCTGCGTTACGATTGCCCTATGCATAGGGCCGCCACGCGAATGGGCGGTCGTACCTGACCTTGCCAGCGCCATGATGAGGGAAGCGGTACAAGACTGATGGCCAGACGGGACATTCCCCGCCGCCCCGATGGCGGCCGGTCTTCTCCGCAACCTTCACAGCCCTCGGCGTTCCGCCGTTGGGTTGGGCGGCTTTTCGTGTGGGGCATAGGGTTCACCTTGTTGGGCGCTCTGGCCCTTGCTGCTGCGGTTGCGGTCACGATGCGCTCGCTTCCGGGTTATCAGGAACTGAAATCCAGCCAGACTGGCCAGATGATTGTGGTGCGCGCAGCCGACGGTTCCGAAATCGTCACGCTGGGGCCAAGCTATGGCAAATGGGTGCCCTACGAACGCATTCCACAACCGATGAAAGATGCGATGATCTCGGTCGAGGACCGGCGGTTTCGCAGCCATTGGGGCGTTGATCCGATTGGCATCGTGCGCTCGGTCATGGTGCGCGTGGAAAGCGGGACGTGGCGTCAGGGTGGATCAACGATCACCCAGCAATTGGCGCGCAACATCTTCCTCAACAACAACAAAACCTTCGGACGCAAATCGCGCGAGTGGGTCCTGGCACTTGCGTTGGAGCAGAAGTTCTCCAAGGATCAGGTGCTCGAACTCTATCTGAACAAGGTCTATTTTGGCGGCGGCGCCTATGGCATCGATTCTGCCGCGCGCAAGTTTTTCGGCCATTCGGGTGAAAAGATTACCCTGCCCGAAGCAGCGATTATCGCAGGGCTGGTGAAAGCACCGTCGCGCTATTCACCCACCGCTGATGCAGAAGCTGCGATTGGCCGTGCGGGCGTGGTTCTGCAAACCATGGTGTCCAATGGCGTGATTACCGCCGACGAAGCCGCCGGGCTGGACCTCAAGAAGGTCAAGATGGTTGAAGACCGCGCTGCTCAGAATTCGGCGCGCTATTTCACCGACTGGGCCCTGCCGCAGCTTGATTTGCTCCTGCCCGAAAACGATCAGCCGATTGAGGTTTGGACCACGCTCGATCCGGTGATGCAACGCGCGGCAACTGCTGCGATTGCAGGCTTTGCTCCCAAAGGCGCACAAGGCGCGCTCGTCTCGCTTGACCGCGATGGCGCGGTACTAGCCATGGTCGGCGGCACGGATTACGTGACCTCGAACTATAACCGCGCGGTCAATGCCGTGCGTCAGCCGGGTTCTGCGTGGAAGCTGTTTGTCTATCTAACCGCGCTGGAAGGGGGCTATACTCCCGATGATCGCGTGGTTGATGAACCCGTGACGATCGAAGGCTGGACCCCGCGCAATGATGGCGGGCGCTATGCTGGCGAAATCGATCTGCGCACCGCCTTTGCTTATTCGAAGAATACCGTGGCCGCGCAATTGGGCAACGAGGTTGGCTTTGGGCAAGTCGCCAACATGGCGCGCCGTCTGGGCATCACCACGCCGATCAACACTTTGCCATCGATGGTTCTGGGATCATCCGATGTGCGGGTGATTGATATGGTTCGCGCCTTCGCTGCTGTTCAGGCCAAAGGCATGTCGGTGACCCCCTTCGGCATCCGCAAAGTGACGACGACCGATGGCGAATTGCTCTATAGCTATCGCCCGGATTATCCGCAGCAGCTTGTGCCAAGTTATGTGGCTGCGGGCATGACCGACCTTATGCAAACAGCCGTCAACATCGGCACCGGGCGCGCGGCCCAAATCGGTCGCCCGGTTGCGGGCAAGACCGGCACGACTTCGTCCAACAAGGATGGCTGGTTCCTTGGCTTTTCCAGCGGGATCACCACCGGCGTGTGGATGGGCCGCGATGATGCCAAGGCCGTGCCCGGCCTGCAGGGTGGTGCCGCACCAGCCCGCGCCTTTGCTGCCTATATGAAGGTCGCCACGGCCAAACGTCCTGTTGAAAAGTTCGATACCGAACTGAAGTTGCCGCAGTGGCAGCTTGAGCCTGATGATGAAGCCATGCTCGGCAATCCCGATGAGTATTTCTATGTGGATGAGCAAGGCAATCTGGTCGATCCATCGCGCCGAGAGCGTGCGCCTGAGCCGGGGGTCGAGACGTTCGATGATTCCAATGTCACGCCTGATGATGCGCCCGAAGACACGCCCCCAGCGGCCAATGATGATTTCCTCAACCGCGCGACTGGGCGGCAAAGACCTCCTCCTCCGCCGCAATAGCGCAGCCCGGCGCAGATTTGCCTCGGCGTAGAACCTTTTTCCTTTCAGTGCGTTGAGTCCTTGATGGAAGGCGACTGCCTTTGCCAAGGAGACACGACATGAGCCTGCTGAAATGGGCCGCCGTTGGTGCGGCTGGATATGCGATTTATCGCGCTTCGCAGAAAAACCCTGCTGAACAATCGCACGCTGCATTTGCCGATGGCGAGAATACCAACAGCAACTTCTCGCAAGTGCGCTCGGCCGGAACCGAAGGCATGCGTTCGGACCCCAAGAATTGGGACGCCACCGATCAGGCATCAGACGAAAGCTTCCCGGCCAGCGATCCGCCGTCGACGTATTGATTGGAACAATCACCAACAGAAAAGGGCCGCCCCGTAAGGAGCGGCCCTTTTTTATGGATGCTAATGGCCTGCTCAGGATTTAGCGCAGACGCACCGGCATGTATGTTGCAGGCTGGCCGCGGCGCTGAATGCGCAACAGAACGGCTTCGCGCCCTTCGGTCTTGGCCGAGCGTACGATCTTTTCCAGATCAGCAAGGCTGTTGATCGTCACGTAGTTCGCCGAAAGCACGATGTCACCGCGCTGCAGGCCCTTGGTTGCGGCATCGGATGACGCATCAACGGCGGTGATCACCACGCCCTTGGCATCTTCGCCTGCTCCCAGTTGCCGCGCGATTTGCGGCGTTAGCGGAATGGCGACAACGCCAAGCGATGTTTGTAGCGCGCTTGGCCCAGCTTGGGGCTTGGCAGCGAAGCTGTCATCATCTTGCTGCGCATCGGGATCGAAGCTCTGCTTGGCCAGTTCTTCCTCAGTCGGGCGCTTGCCGACCACGGTCTGCACGGTCATGCGCTGGCCATTGCGGATCAATTCAATCGGAATGCGCTTGCCCGGCACAGTATTGGCCACGATGAACGAGAGCGTCTGGTCGGGCGAGACGTCTTTTCCATCGACTTTCACGACCACATCGCCGGCCTCAATCCCGGCCTTGGCTGCGGCTTGTGCAGGCTCCACTGCCTGGATGAACTCACCGCGATTCTTGGGCAGGCCCAGTGATGCGGCAAGGTCTTCTGACAGCGGCTGGATGCGCACGCCCAGATAGCCGCGATCAATCGCTTGGCCAGCGCGCAGCTTGTCCACGATGGGTGCTGCAACTTCAGCCGGGATGGCAAAGCCGATGCCGACTGAACCGCCGGTGGGCGAAAAGATCGCGTTGTTGATGCCGATCACATTGCCCGCCATATCGAACATCGGACCGCCAGAGTTGCCCCGGTTGATCGACGCATCGGTCTGCAAATAGCGGTCATAGGCCGAGCCTGACCCGGTGTTGCGATAGACCGCCGAGACGATCCCTTGCGTCACCGTTCCACCAAGGCCGAAGGGGTTACCAATCGCGATCACCCAATCGCCCACGCGCGCTTTGCGTGAATCGCCAAACTTGACGAACGGGAACGCCTTGGGCGCGCTGATTTTCAGCACGGCAAGATCCGATGCGGCATCCTTGCCGATCAGCTTGGCGGGATATTCTGTGCCATCGGGCGTGGTTACGGTGATCGATTCAACTTCGCCCTGCCCGTCAGCGGTGATCACGTGGTTATTGGTCACCACATAGCCATCGGCCGAGATGATGAAGCCCGAACCCAGCGATTGCGCTTCGCGCGTCTGCGGCGCGCCGCCACCCTGACCGCCGCCGAACAGATCACCAAACGGCGTTCCGGCAAACGGATTGTTGGCCTGAACTTTCACGCGCTGGCGGGTGGAAATGTTCACCACCGCAGGCTGCAGTTGTTCGGTCAAATCGGCAAAGCTGGAGGGCGCGCCGGGGCGCGGCACCATCGTCCGCATTTCGGACTGATCGTTTTGCGCAACTTGCGCGCCAGCGGGAAGGCCTGTCACCAAAGTCAGCGCGCTGCCAGCCAGAAGCAGCGCCGAAGTCACACCATAAGCATATCGCACGTGGCTGGTCCTCTTTCGTCTACAAGGAAGCCCGGCCGGGCTTCGCCAATGTCGTCAACGCCGGTTTCACGCCGTTCCGCCTTAACGGATTTTGAATGACAGCGTTCCGGTTCATTCATCTAAGCGCGAATTACTTGCCCCGGAATTGCTTCAGATACTCGTTATCCGGCGAAAGAATGATCGATGTGCTCGAATCCTTCTGCCGGAACGTCGCATCGTAGCTCTGCATTGCGCGGTAGAAATCGTAAAACGCCGGGTCTTTGTTAAAGGCATCGGCATAAGTCTTGGCCGCTGTCGCTTCGGCAGTCGCCCGGATGATCTGCGCGGTTTTCTGTCCTTGGGCGCGCAGCGTGGCCGCTTCCTGCTGGCGGGCGGTGGCCATGCGCGTGAACGCCGATTCCAGCGGGCTACCTTCGGGAAGATCGGCGCGCTTGATCCGCACGTCGATAATCTGTGCGCCATATTCGCGCGCCTCGCGGTCAAGCCCGGCGCGGATTTGCTCCATCGCCTTGCCCCGGTCTGCCGTCAGCAACGAATTGAAGCTGCGTTTGCCCAATTCCTGCCGTAGCGCCGAATTGAGGATCGGCTGAAGCTGTTCGGTTACCCGTTCGGTCGTCCCGGCGGTTTGCACCATGCGCACCGGATCGATGATGCGGAACCGCGCAAAGGCGTCCACTTCAAGGCGGCGCTGATCGGCGGAGAGCACCTGCTGGCGCTCCATATCCAGATCCAGAATGCGGCGGTCGATTTCGACCACTTGTTCCATGAACGGAATGCGCCACACCACGCCTGCGCCGGTCTGCCCAAATTCAAAATCAGGGCGGAAGCGGTTGATCACGCGATCGGGCTGGCCCAACCGCACCACCACGGCCTGCGTCTTTTCATCGACAATCTTGAGGCAGCTACCCGCCGCGACAAGCGCAACGGCAGCCGCGATGATCGGCACTTTGTGGTCATTCCACAGCGTTTGCAGGAAGGTCATATCAGTTGCCTCCTTCCGCTGGTTTGGCCTGCGCGCGCTTCATTTCGGGCAAAGGCAGGTACGACTGCACATTGTTCGATTCGAGGATGACCTTGTCGGTCTGGCTCAACACGCGCTCCATCGTTTCATAATACATGCGGCGGCGCGTCACTTCAGGTGCCAGCCGGTACTGTTCATAAACCTTGTCGAACGCCGTTGCTTCACCACCGGCACGCGCGGTGAGCTGTTCGGCCCATGCTTGCGCGCGGTTGATTTCGCTCTGCGCGTCCTGCTGGGCGGCCAGCACTTCCTTGAATGCATCGACAACCTTGGTCGGCGGATCGGTCTTCTTTATGTCGACGCCCTGGATCGACACACCCGAACGATAGGCATCCAGCACGCGCTGCATGCGGTCGCGCACGTTTTGTTCAATCTGCTGACGGCCTGAACCCATCGCGTCGTTCAGGTTCACTTCGGCAATCGACTGGCGCATCGCTGCCTCAGCCACTTCGCGCACGGTCTGATCGGGTTCGGCCAGTTGGAACGAATACTGCTTCAGGTCCTTGATGTTCCAACGCACCAGATAGGTCAGGAACAGCAAGTTCTGATCACCCGTCAGCATCAGCTTTTCGCCATCGCCTTCAGGGATCGATTCGCGGCGGATCGAAGTCACGTCGGTCACGCTGACCGATTGGATCGGCCAAGGCATGGTCAAGGCCATCCCCGAATCCAGCGTGCGCGAATAGGAGCCAAAGGTTGTGACGATGCCCTTTTCCTGCGGGGCAATACGGTGAACCATCGAGGTGGAAAGCCAAATGGCCACGACCAGCGCAACACCCAAAGGCGCCCACGATTTGCCATCGGGCCGCTGCGGCAGGCGCGGCATGGTCGGGCCACGTCCTCCGCCACCGCCGCCACCGCCCTTGCGGGCGCGGAAGATGTCTTCGATATTGGGGCCGCGCTTGGGCGCATCGCCGGATTGTGGCGGCAGCCATGGATTGCGTGGGCCTTCGGTGGGGGCATCACCTTGCGGTGCAGAACCGCTATCACCCGGCGCAGGCGGTTCGTCGCCGCCTGAGCCGCTGCCTGACCCCCAGGGGCTTTTCTTGCCCGCCATGAAAAATCCCCGTTCCCGGCCCAATCGCGCGATCCATCCAACCTGTTCGTTCATGCTACCCACTATAGGAAGCGTTTCTGTTAAAAACAGTGTCCATTCCCCAAAATTCATCTGCTAGGAGGCTGGCGAGAGTTAAGCAGGGATTTGGTGTGAACATTACAGAAGATGGCTTGCGCGCAGCATTGGCAACCGCAGCAGGCGACAGGCTGCAAACATGCAAGCTGGCAGACGGCGTGGCAACGGTCATGCTCGAAGTGGGCGGGCTGGAACGGTTGGACCGTGACAAGCTGGAAATGGCCGTGCGCGATGCCGCCCGGCAAGCAGGCGTATCCGAAGTGCGCCTTGGCATGACGGCAGAGCGCAAGGCGCGCGTGATCATCGCGGTGGGATCGGGCAAAGGCGGCGTCGGTAAATCGACGCTCTCGGCCAATCTTGCGGTGGCGATGGCGCGGCTTGGGCGCAAAGTCGGGCTGGTCGATGCCGATATCTATGGCCCGTCACAGCCGCGCTTGCTGTCCACCGAAGGCCGCCGCCCTGAAGCTGAGGGCAACAAGATGATCCCGATCGATAGCCCTTACGGTGTGCCGATGCTGTCGATGGGCCATCTCGTCCAGCCCGGCCAAGCCATCGCCTGGCGCGGGCCAATGGCAGGCAATGCGCTCGGCCAGTTGATCGATGCGCATTGGGGCGAGACCGAAATCATCGTTGTCGATTTGCCGCCCGGCACCGGCGATGTGCAATTGACGATGCTCGCCAAGCACAAGCCCGCAGGCGCGGTGATCGTCTCCACTCCGCAGGATCTGGCGCTGATGGATGCCACCCGCGCCATTGGCCTGTTCGAACAGGGCCAGGTGCCCCTGATCGGCATGGTCGAGAACATGGCGGGTTACATCTGCCCGCACTGCGGCGAGGAGAGCGATCCCTTCGGCCACGGCGGGGCAGAAGCCGCTGCCAAAACGATGGGCCTGCCGTTCTTGGGCCGCGTGCCGCTCGACTTGGCGATCCGGCGTGAGAGCGATGCGGGCAATCCCCCGGCTGCGGGCGATACGCCGCAGGCCGAGGCGTTTCTGTCCATCGCGCGCGGTGTGCTCGCGTGGCTTGACGCCAAACGCTGATGCGGCTGACGCGCAGGGGGCTGCTGGTCGGCGCAGGGGTGGGCGGCGCGTTACTGGTTGCCTTCCCGCTGATCCCGCGTCGCCATGCCGTGCCGCTGGTGGCGGGCAAGGACGAACACGTCGTCGATGCCTTCCTGAAGCTTAGCAAAGTTCGCTCGGCCAGCGGCAAGGCGGATTGCGTGCTGACCGTCGCGGTGCCCTTCTGCGAAATGGGGCAGGGAATCACCACGCTGGTTGCGCAGATCGTGGCAGACGAAGCGGGTGCGGATTGGCGCAAGGTTGCCGTTGAAGCAGCACCGATCAGCCCCGCCTATGCAGACGCGGTGCTTTCGGCGCATTGGGCGCCGCTGTGGATGCCCGCCTTCGCGTCGCTTGGCGCTGATCCCACGGGCATCCTCCCGCGCCTCCACGCCGAACGCGAACCGCTGATGATCACCGCAGATGGCACCGCGCTGGCCGCGTTCGAAGCGCCCTTGCGCGAAGCAGGAGCCGCCTTGCGGGCGATGATGGCGCAGGCAGCAGCGAGTGCTTGGGGCGTCGGCTGGGAGGAATGCGACACCCGCGACAGCGAAGTCCTGTACCAAGGCAAACGCGCGTCCTTTGCTGACTTGCTCGATCGCGCGGTGACATACGATCCGCCCAACATTCCAGTGCTGCGCGCCGATCCGCCGCGTGAGGTGCCCGGCCAGTTTCCCGAAGGAGCGCCTGCGCGCCATCCCCGGATCGATTTTCCCGCCAAAGTCGATGGCAGCTTCACCTTCGCGGGTGATGTGCGTCTGCCCGGCATGGTCTTCGCCGCTATCGCGCATGGGCCGCAAGGGTCATCGCAACTTTCCAGCTATGACAAGCAGGCCGCCGCCACGGTACGCGGGCTTGTCGGCGTGGTCCATGCCAAACGCTGGCTCGCGGCGGCGGCCACCACATGGCACGCCGCCGACAAAGCCGTGCGCGCGATGGAAGCGCAGTTCAAGGCCGATGGACCAATAGCCGAAAGCGAAAAGGTGCTGGTCGCTATCGACAAGGCGCTCAACAAAGGTGACCCCACGCGCGTCTTCGCGCAGGGCAACCCCGATGCCTTGCTGGCAAAGCCCAGCCTTTCGGCGCGCTATGACGTCGATCCTGCACTTCACGCCCCGCTCGAAACCGCCAGCGCCACCGCGCGGATGCGGCAGGGCAAGCTTGAGTTGTGGATCGCCACACAAGCTCCTGAACGCGCGCGGCGGGCCGCAGCCAAAGTGGCGGGCCTCTCGCGCCACGATGTGATCATCTATCCCATGCATGCAGGCGGCAGCTTCGATGCGCGGCTCGATGTGCGGATCGCCGCTGAAGTCACCGCCATTGCCACCACGCTGAACAAGCCCGTGCAACTCACCTATTCGCGCTGGCAGGAATCGCTCGCGGGCATCCCCCGCACCCCGCTTTCGGCGCACTTGGATGGCGCGTTAAGCCCGGACAAGGCCCGCGTGCTCGGCTGGCGAGCGCGGCTGGCAGTGCCGGCCACGGCGCGCGAATCAGGCGCGCGGTTGCTCGATGGCTGGGGCATTGGCGATGCGCTGGATGTGCAGGATAGCGCCGATCCGATGGCCTGCGACGGCGCGATGCCTTTGTACCGCATTCCCGAAAAGGCAGTGGACCATGTGCCCGTGGCGCTGGGGCTGCCCACCGCGCGGTTTCGCGGACAAGCGCATGGCTACACTGCGTTCTTCACCGAAAGCTTCGTCGATGAATTGGCGCACTTGGCCAACAAAGAGCCTTTGTCGTTCCGCATCGGCATGTTGGAGGGGCAGCCTCGGCTGGTCGATTGCCTCAGCGGGGTTGCCCGGCTGGCGCAGTGGGGCGGCGGTATCGAGGCTTCGGGCCAAGGCATCGCTTGCCACCGCATGGACTTGGCCACAGGCGAAAACCAGCCGCGCTCAGGCTTTATCGCGGTTGTGGCCACAGCGCGCGCCGAAGCTGGCGTCGTGCGCGTCGAACGCCTCAGCGCCTTTGTTGATATTGGCCGAATCGTGAACATGGGCCTTGCCCGCCAGCAAATCGAAGGCGGGCTGATGTTCGGTCTGGCCCATGCCGTCGGCGGGTCCACTGGCTATGCCAGAGGCCGTCCGGTGGCAGGGCACTTGTCACAATTGGGCCTGCCTTTGCTGGCCGATTGCCCCAAGGTCGATATTGCCTTTGCCGACAGCAAGGCAGAGCCGTTCGATCCCGGCGAACTGGGCATGGTGGCGGTCGCTCCCGCTGTTGCCAATGCGCTGTTTTCTGCCACGGGTGCGCGCTTCCGCCGCCTGCCGCTGATTTCCGAAGGCCTGTAACCCTTCCAAAGGACTCTGATGCATCGCCCTGCTGATCACCCGACGATTCTTACCGGCAAAGTCGGCGTTCTCGTCGTCAACCTTGGCACACCCGATGCGCCCGATGCGCGTTCGGTGAAACGCTATCTCAAGGAATTCCTGTCGGACAAGCGCGTGGTCGAAATCCCCACGCTGGTATGGCAGCCGATCTTGCGCGGGATCATCCTCAACACGCGCCCGAAGAAGTCGGCGCACGCTTATGCGCAAGTCTGGTCTGACGAAGGCTCTCCTTTGGCCGCGATCACCAAAGCGCAGGCCCGCGCGCTGCAAGCGCGGCTGGGTGATGCAGCCATTGTGCGCCATGCCATGCGCTATCAGTCGCCATCGATGGCCAAGGAACTCGACGCGCTGTTGGAGGCGGGGTGTGAACGCATTCTCGTTGCCCCGCTCTATCCGCACTATTCGGGCGCAACCACGGCCTCGGCGCTGGATGCCGTGGCGGATTGGATCAAGACGCGCCGCCGCTTGCCCGCTTTGCGCACCCTGCCGCCCTATCACGATGATCCGGCCTATATCGGCGCGCTCCATGCTGATCTTGCGGCGCAAATCGATGCCCTGGATTTCAAGCCCGAACTGCTGATGCTCAGCTATCATGGCATGCCCGAACGCACACTGCATTTGGGCGATCCCTATCACTGCCACTGCCGCAAGACCTCGCGGCTGGTGGCAGAACGCTTTGCCACAACGCACCCCGCTTTGCGCATTGAAACCACGTTCCAATCGCGCTTTGGCCGCGCCAAATGGCTGGAACCAGCAACCGACTCCGTGCTGATTGCCGAAGGGCAAAAAGGCACCAAAGCCATCGCGATTGCTGCCCCCGGCTTTTCTGCGGATTGCCTTGAAACGCTGGAAGAACTGGCTATTCGCGGGAAAGACGATTTCGTCGCAGCAGGTGGCACGCACTTCGCTTCGCTCACGTGCCTCAATGCAGGCGATACCGGAATCGACATGCTCGAAGCCTTGGTTCGGCGTGAATTGGCCGGATGGATCGAATGACTGGCGCCGAATCTGTTGACGATTCGGTGCACTACCGTTAAGGGCGCCGCTTTCCGGTGGTGTATTGCCACCACCCAGAAGATTTTCGCGGCCCGTCTCGTGCGGCCCGCCAGAGGACGAGAAACAGGAACACATGGCCAACACGCCGCAAGCTCGCAAGCGCATCCGCCGCAATGACCGTCGCGCCGAAATCAACGGCAACCGTCTGTCGCGCATCCGTACTTTCGTCAAGAAGGTCGAAGCCGCGCTTGAAGGTGGTGACAAGACCGCTGCGGCAGAAGCGCTGAAGGCTGCACAGCCTGAACTGGCCCGTGGCGTTGCGCGTGGCGTGATGCACAAGAACACGGTTGCCCGGAAGCTGTCGCGTCTGGTCAAGCGGGTTGCCTCGCTCTGAATGACAGACGGTGATTCGCGGCAATGGTCTCCTTGTTGAGGGACCTTGGTAGCGAACCCTAGTACATCTACGCGAAATGGCCGGCGGTAACCCGCCGGCCATTGTCGTTTGTCATGCATCATTACGTATGTAAGACGCACGAATGTTTCATTGTGACAGTGTGCAGACGCAACAAGTCACGGAAACCCTGCGATTCGCGGGTGCTGATTTTAAAAGTCCATTGTTATCAATGCCCTGATGCAGTTCTGCGGGGCTTAGCGAGTCAAGGGCATTTATTTCAGTTTTTTTGCGCCTCCCCGGCTTGCGTTAAGGGGGGATCGGCCAATAGACAGGGCTTCTACCGAAGACGGGAATCACCGCCTTCCGGTGTCACTGAAATCATTTCTAGTGTTGCCTGCTGTGCACCTGCACGGCCGGGCGCAGATAATTTGTGCCTGCGGGACCGCTTTGGTCCGCGCAAGGTTTAGGCAGTCGGGGCAGCGACGGGTGAAGATGCAAGAAGTCGCAAGAGATAGCGCCAGCCATAATGTCGGCGCGGTAATCACCGCGCAGGCACATGCAGTGGCAGCGCCTGTGGTCGCCGAACGTAGCAGCACAAGCAAGAAGGGGCGGGACAACGTTATGATCGAGGACCAGGACGCGCTAGATCTGGCAGCAGACTGGGCCGACATCAGTCAGGGCCTGAAGAAGGACTTGGGTCCGCAACTGCACACCCAATGGATCAAGCCGATTCAACTCGGTTCGTTCTGCAAGGAAACCGGCACGCTCGACCTGTTCCTGCCGACCGAATTCTCCGCCAACTGGGTCGCTGATCGCTTTGCTGATCGCCTCAGCCTTGCATGGAAGATCGCGCGCTCTGAAGTGCGTCAAGTGCGTATCACCGTGCATCCACGCCGCCGCTCGCTGCCTGAACTGCGCATTGGTGGTGAACCGTCTGTGCAGCCACGTATGGCCGCTCACATGACCGCCTCACCGATCATGTCCGATACCGCGATGTCAGGCCTTGATCCTTCGCTGACATTTGCTGAATTCGTGTCCGGCTCGGCCAATGTTCTGGCCTTGAACGCCGCACAGCGCATGGCCGCGATTGAAACGCCGCAATTCTCGCCGCTCTATCTCAAAGGTTCGACCGGGCAGGGCAAGACGCACTTGCTCCACGCCATCGGCCACGCTTTTGCCGCCAACAAGCCCGGCGCGCGCATCTTCTATTGCTCGGCTGAGCGGTTCATGATCGAATTCGTGCAAGCCATGCGCTCGAACGAGATGATCGAGTTCAAGTCACGCTTGCGCGGCTTTGACATGCTGCTGGTTGATGACATCCAGTTCATCATCGGCAAGTCCAGCACGCAGGAAGAATTCCTCCACACGATTGACGCTTTGATGAGCGCGGGCAAACGCCTCGTCGTCGCCGCTGATCGCGCACCACAGGCTTTGGACGGCGTTGAACAGCGTTTGCTCTCACGCCTGTCGATGGGCCTTGTGGCCGATATCCAGCCCGCCGATATCGAACTGCGTCGCAAGATTCTCGAACATCGCCTCGTCCGCTTTGGCAGCACGCAAGTGCCATCCGATGTGATCGAATTCCTTGCCCGCACGATCAACCGCAACGTCCGCGAATTGGTCGGCGGCCTGAACAAGCTGATCGCCTATGCGCAGCTCACCGGCCAGCCGGTATCGCTGCAACTGGCCGAAGAGCAATTGACCGATATTCTCTCGGCCAATCGCCGCCGCATCACGATTGATGAAATCCAACGCACCGTTTGCCAGTTCTACCGCGTTGACCGCACCGAAATGGCTTCCAAACGCCGGGCCCGTGCGGTGGTGCGTCCGCGCCAAGTGGCGATGTACCTCGCCAAAGTGCTGACCCCGCGCTCGTACCCCGAAATCGGCCGCAAGTTCGGCGGACGCGATCACTCGACGGTCATTCACGCCGTGCGCCTGATCGAAGAACTGCGCACCCGCGATGCCGATATGGACGGCGATGTGCGCACCCTGCTGCGCCAGCTGGAAGATTAAAGGGATTTCGCGCAGAGGCGCAGAGGAAGCAGAGAACGCTGAGAAGAGGGTAAGCCTGCGGCGCAGCCGCACAACGAACCTTCTCCGCGTCTTCCTTCTCCTCTGCGCCTCTGCGCGAACCCTCTTGCTTCTGACAGCCTGCACCCCCTTCCGCTTTCGCGCCAAAGCCCCTACCTGCAAGGCATGACCCCAGACCGCCTCGACCGCTTTGCCCGCCACATTGTCCTGCCTGAAGTGGGCGCGGTGGGGCAGGCGAAGCTGGTGGCGAGCCACGTCGTGCTCGTCGGCATGGGCGGCATCGGTTCGCCCGCACTCCAGTATCTGGCGGGCGCAGGGATTGGCCGCCTGACGCTGATCGATGACGATGTGGTCGAAGCCTCCAACCTGCAACGCCAGACAATTTTCGACGAAGCCGATATCGGCCAGCCCAAGGCGACGGCGGCGGCATTGTGGGCCGGTCAATTCGATCCGACATTGAACATTGCCCCGCACATCACCCGACTCACCCGCGACAACGCCGCCCGATTGATCGCGGGCGCCGATGTCGTGCTGGATGGCTGCGACAACTTCGCTACGCGGCTGGCCGTGTCGGACGCTTGCGTTGCCGCTGGCATCCCGCTCACCTCCGCCGCGCTGGGCCGCTTTCAGGGGCAAGTGGCAAACTTTACCGGGCACCGCGCGGACCACGCTTGCTATCGCTGCTTCGTTGGCGATGCGTTCGATGCCGAGGACTGCGATTCTTGCGCTGATCAGGGCGTGCTGGGTGCGATGGTCGGCATGGTGGGGGCGTTCGGGGCCATGGCCGCAATGCGCGTCCTGCTCGAAGGCGTCAGCACACTGGGCGATCCGCAATGGGGCCAGTTGCACGTGCTCGACGGGCTGAAGCCCTCCATGCGCACGATGCGAATTACCAAAGACCCCGAATGCCGGGGGTGCGGCGCGGTTTCCTAAAGATTGCGCGCAGAGTTCGCAGAGAACGCAGAGAACGCAGAGACATTCTTCTGGGCGAAGCCGCTTTAAAAACAAGCAATGCTCTTACGATTAGCGAAAGCTGAGACAGCCTGCGGCGCTGCTGACAAGCTCTCCTTTCTCTGCGCTCTTTGCGATCTCTGCGCGAACCCTTTACCCCGTCAGCCCCCTAGCAATTCATCCACCCAAGCAGGCACGACTTCACTCGCAACTCCCAACCGCGTTTCGTGGAACCACGCCGAACCCTTGCTGCGTTCCAGATTAAGCTCCAGCGTTTGCACGCACAGATCGCGCGCCGTCCGCACCAGACCCGCCGCCGGATATACCGCGCCTGACGTGCCGATTGAGACAAACAAGTCAGCGTCGGCCACCGCCTGATGAATCTCATCCATCCGGTAAGGCACCTCGCCAAACCACACGATGTCCGGACGCAGCGCGGGTTCCTGGCAGGATGGGCAGAGCGGTCGGTGAATCAGCGGCCCGGTCCAGCGATGGCGCGCATCGCAAGCCGTGCACCAGACGTTGAGGTGCTCGCCATGCATGTGCAACACGTTCAGCGCGCCGCCTCGTTCATGCAGATCATCCACATTCTGCGTGACGATCAGCACCTCACCGCCCGCCCGCTTTGGCCATTCGCGATCAAGCCGCGCCAACGCCACATGCGCAGCGTTAGGCTGCTTGGTCTGAATTGATTCGCGCCGCATATCGTAAAACCGCAGGACAAGGTCTGGATCGCGGGCGAAAGCCTCAGGCGTTGCAACATCCTCGACCCGGTGTTTCTCCCACAAGCCCCCTTCACTGCGAAAAGTATCAATGCCCGATTCGGCGGAAATTCCGGCCCCGGTCAGAATGACGATATTGCGTAGGATGCTCATCGCGACCATGAAGCACGGCGACTAAGGGGCAGGCAATGACAAGAATCGGAATCATCGGCAGTGCTGGACGAATGGGCAATGCCCTTCAGGCCGCAATCGCAGCCGCAGGGCATGACTTTGCCGGTGGCATCGACAAGGGAGGCGATCCGCTCGCACTCGCCAAGGCAAGTGACGTGCTTGTCGATTTCTCCGCCCCCGGCGCGCTCGAATTCAATCTGGATGCCGCGATCCATGCTGGCGTGCCCATCGTGATCGGCACCACCGGGCTGGAAGAGCGCCACCACTGGCTGGTCGATGCCGCAGCGGTCAGCATTCCCGTGCTGCAAACCGGCAATACCTCGCTTGGCGTCACCTTGCTCTCGCATCTGGTACAAGAAGCTGCACAACGGCTCGGCGATGATTGGGACATCGAGATTGTCGAAACCCATCACCGCATGAAAGTGGACGCGCCATCGGGCACTGCGCTGCTGCTGGGCGAAGCCGCTGCCAAAGGGCGCGGCGTTCATCTTGCGGACGAAGCCGTGCGCGGACGCGATGGCATCACCGGCGCGCGCAAGGCGGGCACGATTGGCTTTGCTGCCTTGCGTGGCGGCAGTGTGGCAGGCGATCATTCGGTTCACTTCCTTGCCGACAATGAACGCCTGACCTTTTCCCACCTGGCCGAAAATCGCGGCATTTTTGCCAAAGGCGCTGTCCGCGCGGCGGAATGGCTGCTGGACAAGGAACCGGGCCGCTACACCATGCCGGAAGTGCTGGGCCTTTGAGATGAAGCGGGCGGACGTCTTCGAATTCTTCCGCCGTCTGGCTGAGGCGAACCCTGCCCCTGAGACCGAGCTGGAATATGGCAACGTCTATCAATTGCTCGTTGCTGTAACGCTATCGGCGCAATCGACCGACGTTGGCGTTAACAAGGCGACGCGCAAGCTGTTTGCGCAAGTCAAAACGCCGCAGGACATGCTCGATCTGGGCGAGGACGGCCTCAAGGACCACATCAAGACCATCGGCCTGTTCAATGCCAAGGCAAAGAATGTGATCGCCATGGCCGGAATTCTCGTGGCGAAACATGGTGGTCAGGTTCCAGCGGACCGCGATGCTCTCACCCAACTTCCCGGCGTGGGCCGCAAGACCGCCAATGTCGTGATGAACTGCGCGTTCGGGGCCGAGACGTTCGCGGTCGACACCCACATCTTCCGCGTTGGCAATCGCACCGGCCTTGCCAAAGGCAAAGGGGTGCTGGCGGTGGAAAAGGGGCTGGAAAAGCACGTGCCACAGCCGTTCCGCGTTGGCGCGCATCATTGGCTGATCCTGCATGGCCGCTACATCTGCAAAGCGCGCACGCCCGAATGCTGGCACTGCCCGGTTATTGACCTTTGCGCGTTTAAGGCCAAAGTTCTGGAGAAGGGGGCCAAACCGGCTGCGGCGAAAAAATCGCCCGCAGTACGCAAGCAGGAGAGCATGACATGAAGCGCATGACCTTACCCCTTCTAACCGCCGCCGCTTTAGCCGGTTGTGCTGCGCAGGACGGCAAGCAGCAAGGCAGCAACGGCCACGGCAAAGACATTCCGGCAGTCAAAATCGTGGGCGAACCCGTGAACTGTATTCCGCGGCACATAATCCGCGAAAGCCGCGTGCGTGATGATTGGACCATCGATTTTCAGGCCAACGGCGATCGCTGGTATCGCAACACTTTGCCCAACCGCTGCAGCGGCCTCGGTTATGAACGTGCGTTCTCTTACACAACGTCGATCTCGCAATTGTGCAATGTCGATATCATCACGGTGATTTCAAACTCTGGCGGCCCCGGCCCGATCAATCGCGGTGCGTGCGGGTTGGGCATGTTCACGCCTGTTGAATTGGTGAAGTAGCCACCCAACTCCCCTCTGTCCGGCCTTCGGCGAAACAGAGAGGATTGAGCGTTCAATTCTCGAAGTTTGCCTGATCCAGGTTCAGCCCTGCGCGCCCGTCTGCCGCCGTGTGTGCAGGCGCGTGGGGCGGTTCGGCATCGGGGTCCAGCGGCGGCTGCAGCATGCCTTCCCACTTGGTGATCACCGATGTCGCCACGGCATTGCCTACCACGTTGGTGGCGCTGCGGCCCATATCGAGGAAGTGATCGACGCCCAGCACCAGCGCGATACCTTCCACCGGCAGGCCAAACTGGTTGAGCGTTGCGGCAATCACCACAAGGCTGGCGCGCGGCACCCCGGCTATGCCCTTGGACGTGACCATCAGCGTCAGCAGCATGACGATCTGGCTGGAGATCGGCAGGTCGATGCCATAAGCCTGCGCGATGAACAGCGCGGCAAAGCTGGTGTAGATCATCGAGCCGTCAAGGTTGAAGCTATAGCCTAGCGGCAGCACAAAGCCCGAGATGCGGCGCGGCACGCCAAACCGGTCCAACTGCTCGAACAGCTTGGGCAACGCGGCTTCGGAACTGGCGGTGGAATAAGCCAGCAGCAGCGGCTCGCGGATATAGCGGATCAGCATAAAGATGCGTCCGCGCAGGAAGATCGCGCCCGCACCCAGCAGGATCGCCCACAAGATCAGCATTGCCAGATAGAACGAGCCGACCAGCTTGCCATAAGTCACGATGATGCCCAGCCCGCGCAATGCGATGACAGACGAGATCGCACCGAACACTGCAAACGGCGCAAAGCGCATGACGTAGCCGGTGATGGTCAGCATCACTTGCGCCAGTGCCTCGGCTCCGCGCACCAGAGGCGCGCCCTTTTCGCCGACTGCTGACAGCGCAATGCCGGCAAACAGCGAGAACACCAGCACTTGCAGGATGTCGTTCTTGGCCATCGCCTCAATCGGGCTGGCGGGGAAGACCGACAGCACGAAGTGGCGGAAGGTGAAATCACCCGTCGCCAACTCGCCCAGATCACCGGTTGGGGTCAATTCCAGCCCGACACCGGGCTTGAGCAGGTTGACCATGATCAGGCCCAGCGTGATCGAGACGAAGCTGAAGGTCACGAACCACGCCAGCGAACGGCCGCCGATCCGGCCCAGCGCCGCGCTATCGCCCATGCTGGCAATGCCGGTGACGATTGTGGCCAGCACCAGCGGCGCGACGATCATCTTGATGAGCCGAAGGAACACATCGGGCAAAAGTTTGAGCGTATCGGCGGTAAACGCCAGCGTCGCATCGCCCTTGGCGTAACTGGTGTTCAAGCCGTAACCAACGATGATGCCCAGCACCATCCCGATCAGGATATACAAAGTCAGGCGCCTGGCCAAATGATCGCTCCTCGTGAATCTGCTCAGCGCAAGATTGTTGCGAGTGAGACTAACGACCTTTCACGCGAAACCCAAGGGCTTCAAACCACCTTTAACCGCACTGCGCGCGGTGCAGCAGTTTCTGGTCTGCCAGCACCAGCGCCATCATCGCTTCAACCACCGGAACGCCGCGAATCCCCACGCAAGGGTCATGGCGGCCCTTGGTGAACAGTTCGGTTGCTTCGCCCTCACGCGTGATCGTCGGCATCGGCGTCAGAATTGACGACGTCGGCTTGAACGCCACGCGCACGGTCACCGGCTGCCCGGTAGAGATACCGCCCGCAATCCCGCCTGCGTGATTCGCGGTGAATTCTGGCGAGCCAACACCGGGCCGCATCGGATCGGCATTGCCCTCGCCGGTATTGGCAGCAGCGGCAAAGCCATCGCCGATTTCCACGCCCTTTACCGCGTTGATGCCCATCATCGCGTGGGCGAGTTCTGCATCAAGCTTTGCATAGAGCGGCGCGCCCCAGCCTGCCGGTACGCCGGTTGCAACGCATTCCACCACCGCGCCCAATGATGAACCGGACTTGCGTGCAGCATCGACCATCACTTCCCAGCGGGCCGCGGCCTTGGCGTCGGGGCAGAAGAACGGGTTGTTGCCGATCTCGGCTGCGTCAAAGTTCGCCATATCAATGGCATCCCCGCCAATCGCGCTGACCCACGCGAGGATCGTAACTTCAGGGATAGCCAACCGCGCCACGCCGCCTGCGGCCACGCGCGCTGCCGTTTCGCGTGCGGACGAGCGCCCGCCGCCGCGATAATCGCGAAAGCCGTACTTGGCGTCGTAGGCATAGTCGGCATGGCCGGGGCGATAGGCTTTGGCGACGTCGCCATAGTCCTTGGAACGCTGATCGGTGTTCTCGATCATCAGGCTGATCGGGGTGCCTGTCGTCTTGCCTTCAAACACGCCCGACAGGATCTTGACCCGATCGGGCTCCTGCCGCTGCGTGGTAAAGCGCGATTGGCCGGGGCGGCGTGCATCCAGAAACGGCTGAAGATCGCTCTCGCTCAACGCAAGGCCGGGAGGACACCCATCCACCACGGCGCCCAACGCCGGCCCGTGGCTTTCGCCCCAGGTGGTGAAACGGAATAGGTGACCAAAACTGTTCAGGCTCATGCTCGCGCTTTGTCGCAATGTCGCGCAAAAGTCCACTACCCCCCCGGCCCCCTCCTCTGAAGGGAAGGGGGAGAAGCGCACCGGCAAAAGAGCCCCATCCTCTTCAGAGGAGGGGGTTGGGGGTGGTGGCATCCCAAGCTAAGGCAGGCATATGTACCTCGTCGTCTTCCGCAACCGCAAACGCGCCGATATCGATGCCGCCGCTTATTCCGCCGACGCACAGGCGATGGAAGCACTCGCGCGTCAGCAACCCGGCTTCCTCAGCTTCAAAAGCTACTCCGCCGACGATGGCGAGGTGATCGCCCTGTCCGAATGGGCAGATGAAGCCGCAGCCCTTGCGTGGCGGCGCGTGGCCGAACACGCGCAAGTCCAAGCCAAAGGCCGCGCCGACTACTACGAAAGCTACACCCTCTACGCAGGCACGCCCGCGCGTATACATCACTTCAACAGGCAGACCCCATGAGCATCACGGTTTACGGCATCCCCAACTGCGACACCGTCAAAAAGGCGCGAACATGGCTTGATGCCAACGGCCTTGCTTACACCTTCCATGACTACAAGAAGCAGAGCGCCGATCCTGCGCGTATTGCAGGCTGGATCGAACAGGCGGGCTTGGACAAAGTCGTTAACCGCGCGGGGACAACCTATCGCAAGTTGGACGATGCGCAGAAGTCGGCGCTGGCTGGAGAGGGTGCGCCTGCGGTGCTGGCGCAGAATCCCTCAGTCATCAAACGCCCGATTGTCGAACATCCCGGCGGCTTGCTTGTGGGGTTCAAGGAAGCCGAGTGGGCGGTATCACTTAACCGCTAGTTCGTTTCGCGCGTCAAACGTTCGGCCAGTTCGGCGATTTCCGATGGGTCCAGGAGCCACGTGCGCGTGACGCGGCCTTCGCGGTGGATCGGCTGCGTCAGCAGCACGCGCGCGTTGGCCCGCGCTTCGGGCTTATAGAGCGTGAAGTGCATCGCGCATTCGCGGATCGTGCCGATGATCGGCACTCTGCCGCCCAGGTCGATCATCGTTGCGGGCTGGTCCCAAGGAATGGCGTCGGTAAAAGCCACGGGTCAGACGTCCAGATTGGCCACGTTCAGTGCGTTTTCCTGAATGAATTCGCGGCGCGGCTCCACCACATCGCCCATCAGGCGGGTGAAGATTTCATCGGTAATATCGGCGTCTTCAACCTTCACTTGCAACAGCGTGCGCACATTGGGGTCCAGCGTGGTTTCCCACAACTGGTCGGCGTTCATTTCGCCCAAGCCCTTGTATCGCTGGATCGACAGGCCCTTGCGGCCACCGGCAAACACCGTGTCGAGCAGTTCCGAAGGCCGCGTGATCGCGTCCTTGGCCTGCGTGACGGGTGCGGCTGCCGGAACATCGCCATCGTCGTCTGTCGTGGCGACAACTTCAGGTTCTGCATCCGCCGCTGTGGCAGACTGGCGCACCAGACGCGCAACGCCTGAATAGACATCGGCGTTTTCAGCCGCGAGCTTTGCAAGCTTGCGCGCTTCGGCGCTGATCAGAAATCCTGCTTCGATCACGTGATGATCGGTGACGCCGCGCCACACGCGCTTGATGTGATAGCCGCCCTCTTCGGCCATTTCGACCAGCCAGCGCGCTTCGGTATCGCCGCGGTCCAGCCAGCGTGTCGTCCGTGCCAGCGCCTCAGCGCGTACTTCGACCGGCATGTCGAATTCAAGCGCGCCTGCCAGTGCCAGAGCTTCGATGATCGCCGGGTTATAGCGGCGCGGCACAAACGCCATCAAGTTGCGCATGCGCAGCGCATGTTCGACCAGATTTTCAAGGTCTGGCCCACTGCGCGCACCGCCGGCGGTTTCCAGCACGCGGCCCGAAAGCCCGGCTTCCACCAAATAGCGGTCCAGCGCGGCGTTGTCCTTGAGGTAGACTTCGCTACGACCCTTGGCGACCTTATAGAGCGGTGGCTGGGCGATGAACAAATGGCCTGAGCGGATGATATCAGGCATCTGGCGGTGGAAGAACGTCAGCAGCAAGGTGCGGATATGCGCGCCGTCAACATCGGCGTCAGTCATGATCACGATCTTGTGATAACGCAATTTTGCCAGATTGAACTCATCGCGGATGCCGGTGCCCATCGCCTGAATCAGCGTACCGACTTCCTTGGATCCGATGATCCGATCAAACCGCGCGCGCTCAACATTGAGGATCTTGCCCTTGAGCGGCAGGATCGCCTGTGTCTTGCGGTCACGGCCCTGCTTGGCGCTGCCGCCTGCGGAGTCACCTTCGACCAGAAACAGTTCGCACTTGGCAGGATCGCGTTCCTGACAATCGGCCAGCTTGCCGGGCAGGCTGGCGATGTCCATCGCGCCCTTGCGCCGGGTCAATTCGCGCGCGCGCTTGGCGGCTTCGCGCGCGGCGGCGGCATCAATCACCTTCTGGATGATGGATCGGGCGTGGCCGGGGTTTTCCTCCAGCCATTCCACCATCTTGTCGGCCATCAGGCTTTCCAGCGGCTGGCGCACTTCGGACGAAACCAGCTTGTCCTTGGTCTGCGATGAAAACTTCGGGTCTGGCAGCTTGACCGAGACAATGGCGGTCAGGCCTTCGCGCATGTCATCGCCGGTCAGCGAAACCTTTTCCTTCTTCAACATGCCCGAACGCTCAGCATAGCCGTTCAACGTGCGCGTCAGCGCGGCGCGGAATGCAGCCAAGTGGGTGCCGCCATCGCGCTGCGGGATGTTGTTGGTGAAGCACAGCACGTTTTCGTAGTAGCTGTCGTTCCATTCGAGCGCGACTTCGATGCCAATGCCATCGCGTTCGGCTGAAATCGCCACGGGATCGGGCATCAACGCCACTTTGTTGCGATCAAGGTATTTCACGAAGGCGGCAATCCCGCCCTCATAATACAAGTCGTGTTCCTTGACCTCTTCGTGGCGCTTGTCGCGCAGCAGAATGCGCACGCCCGAATTGAGGAAGGCCAGTTCGCGATAGCGATGCTCAAGCTTGTCGAAATCAAATTCGAGCACGTTCTTGAACGTGTCGGTGCTGGCGACAAAGGTCACGCGCGTGCCCTTTTTGACGCCGCCCTTGCCATTGTCTGGCGCAGGGCCGCGCACGATCAGCGGCGATACCGCATCGCCGTGGGCAAATTTCATCCAGTGTTCTTCGCCATCGCGCCAGATCGTCAGCTCCAGCCATTCGGACAGCGCGTTCACCACAGAAACGCCCACGCCGTGCAGACCGCCCGAAACCTTGTAGGCGTTGTCGTCCGAAGTGTTTTCGAACTTACCGCCCGCGTGAAGCTGGGTCATGATCACTTCGGCGGCGGAAACGCCTTCTTCGGCGTGAATGCCGGTGGGAATGCCGCGCCCGTTATCTTCGACCGAAACCGAACCGTCGGGGTTCAATTCGATCAGCACAAGGTCGCAATGCCCGGCCAATGCTTCGTCGATCGCGTTATCGGAAACCTCGAACACCATATGGTGCAGGCCCGATCCATCGTCGGTATCGCCGATATACATGCCGGGGCGCTTTCGAACCGCATCAAGCCCCTTGAGAACCTTGATCGAATCGGCGCCATACTCGTTGGCGTTGGGGATGTTTTCATTGGTACTTGCCATGATCTGGCCATAGGCACTTGAGTGCAAAAACCCAAGCGAATCCGGTCTGTTTTACACAGCCGGAAACAATGCGGAAAAGGCGTTTGCGCAAGGCCCCCCGCGTAACGCACCATAGCGGCACGATCAGGCTTAATCGGGGACTGCCACAATCATGCGCAAACTGCTTATTTCCCTTGCTCCAACGCTGCTTGCTGCGGTTCCTGCCTCAGCTGCCGAAGCCCCGCTGCGGCCCGATCAGCAAGCCTACCGCGCGCTGCTTCAGGAAATGGTTGAAACCGATACCTCGGTCACCACCGGCAGTTGCACCGCCTTGGCCGACAAGATCGAAGGCCACTTGCGCAGCGCAGGCTTCACCAGCGCCGAACTTCACCGTTTTGCCGTGCCGGAATTCCCCAAAGAGGGCGGCATCGTTGCGATCCTTCCCGGCACCTCGAAGGTTGCCAAGCCCCTTCTGCTGCTCGGCCATCTCGATGTCGTCGTGGCCAAACGTGAGGATTGGACCCGCGATCCTTACGCCTTCATCGAAGAGGGCGGCTACTTCTACGGGCGCGGTGTGGCCGATATGAAGGCGATGGACGCGATCTGGGTCGATATGCTGATGCGTTGGCGCAAGGCAGGCAAAGCGCCCAAACGCACGATCAAACTGGCGCTGACCTGCGGCGAGGAAACCAGCACCGCGTTTAACGGCGCTGATTGGTTGTCCAAAAATCGTCGCGAACTGATCGACGCCGAATTCGCGCTGAACGAAGGCGGGTCAGGCCGCACCGACAAGCCATTGGAAGAGGGCGGGCGCGTTGTCGTCCAAACCATCCATGTTGGCGAAAAGACTCCGGTCAATTACCGCATCCAAGCGACCAATCCGGGCGGGCATAGCTCTACCCCGGTCAAGGAAAACGCGATCTATGAACTGGCCGATGCCTTGGCCCGCCTGCGGGACTTCGATTTCCCGCTGATGCTCAACGATACTACCCGCGCCTATTTCGCCAAGGCCGGTGCCGCGCGCAGCGACACATTGGGCAAGGCAATGGTCGCCATCGCGGCCAACCCCGCTGACAAACAGGCCGAAACCCTGCTGAACACGGACCGCGCGTTCCATTCGATGCTGCGCACGACTTGCGTTGCCACGCTGCTGGATGGCGGCCACGCCAACAACGCGCTGCCGCAGCGGGCAGGGGCCAACATCAACTGCCGCATCTTCCCCGGCGTGCTGGCAGAAGACGTGCGCAAGACGCTCGAAACGGTCATCGCCGATCCGAAGATGACTGTGGTCCGCACCGATAATCGAGGCCCTGATGCGAAGGCTCCCCCGCTCAACCCCGCGGTCCTTGGTCCGGCGGAAAAGCTGGTGGCCAAATACTACCCCGGCGTGCCGATGGTCCCGGTCATGTCCACCGGCGCCACCGATGGCGTGTTCCTCTCCGCCGTCGGCATCCCCAGCTATGGTCCTCCCGGTTTGTTCGGCAATCCTGATGGCAATGGCGTTCACGGATTGAACGAACGTGCTTCAATCAAATCGGTGTTCACCGGACGCGATTTGCTGACCGATCTCGTCACGGCCTACGCGTTCTAACCCCCGTCCGCTTGCGGGAGGGGCTGCCAATTACCCCCCCTCCCGCAAGCGGGAGGGGTTGGGGGTGGGCATACCGCACCCGCGCGCCCAAACACGTCAGGTTGTGGAAATTGCCCGCCATACCCCCTTGACGGAAGGGGGATGGCGGTGTTCCTTATGTCCATGCGTAACACAGAAGTCATGCGGCTCAGCCATGACTGCCCTTGCCGAGGCGATCACGCCTCGATGTGCAGGGACCGGACCGGGACGTGCTTCATAAGGCGCTGATAGAGCAGGCGGCTTCGGCCAGGCCTCACAGCGGCGATAGCGCCGCGTTCAATGACGTATTGGGCAATGATCGCCACTTGTCGAATTGCCCGGCGCTGGTGCTAAACGCTGATTATACCCCTCTCAGCTACTACCCGCTCAGCTTGTGGTCATGGCAAACCACGATCAAGGCGGTGTTCCTTGAACGTGTCGATATCATCGAAACGTATGACCGCGAGGTGCACAGCGCCAGCTTCGGCATGAAGCTGCCCTCGGTCATCGCGTTGCGCCAATATGTGCGGCCCAGTGAATATCCGGCCTTCACCCGGTTCAATCTGTTCCTGCGCGATGCTTTCCAGTGCCAATACTGCGGCTGCCTCGAAAACCTCACCTTCGATCACATCGTCCCGCGCCGCTTGGGCGGGCGCACTTCATGGGAAAATGTCGCGGCGGCCTGTTCCCCCTGCAACTTGCGCAAAGGGGGCCGCACCCCCGAACAAGCCCGCATGCGCCTGATGAACCGCGCCATCCGCCCGACGACATGGCAACTGCAAGAACGCGGCCGCGCCTTCCCGCCGGGCCACCTGCACGAAACATGGCGCGACTGGCTGTATTGGGATGTTGAGTTGGAAAGCTGAGTGGGGATAGGATCAGGATTTTTCTTTCAACAAGCTCGCACCCTTCAAGAACAACCCCAGCGTAATCAGCGAAATCCCCGCCGAAATGAGCATGGGCATTCCCGGCAAGTCGATGATCGCGTTCGGTCCGCTAAACCGCGCCAAGGCTTGCGTATAAAGCGGCGGGCCGATGATCGCGGCGATGCTGCCGAGGGATTGCACCGCGCCCTGCAATTCGCCCTGGCTGCGCGCATCGACCGCGCGGCTGTTGAAGGCGGCAATCGGCGGCTGCACGAAGCCCTGCAGCGCGCCCACCGCAATCGCCACATAGACGTGCCAGTATTCGCGCGCGACGGTATAGAGAATGGCAGACGCGCACAGACTCGCAACGCCCAGCACCACCGCGCGCCGCTCTCCCAGCTTGGGCAAGGCCCAGCGCAAGCCAACGCCTTGCACCAGCGCGCTCGAAAAGCCGACCATCGCCAATGCCAGCCCGACATCGCGCACCGAAAAGCCGTAAGCCGCAATGGCGAAATAGGACCACGCCGCTGGATAGACCACATGCGCCAGTTGCCACATGCCCAACGCCGCCACAAACCACAGGACCGTCGGGCTTTGGCCGCGCAGAGTCTTGAGCGAAGAGATCGCATTGGCCTTGCGCCAGTCGAATGGGCGGCGGTTTTCGGGGCCTAATGATTCCTTGAGGAAGATCAGCCCGAATGCAAAGTTGCTCAAGGCCAACCCCGCCGCTGCGTAAAACGGCAAGCGCGGGTTGATCGAACCCAGCAGCCCACCCATCGCCGGGCCAACCACAAAGCCGAACCCGAACGCCAGCCCCATCATCCCGAAGCTCGCCGCGCGCTTTTCGGGCGGGGTGACGTCAGCGATATAGGCATAAGCGGCAGAGAAGCTCGCCCCGGTCACGCCTGCCAGCAGGCGCCCGATAATCAGCCACCCAAAATTGGGCGCGATGGCTTGCAGCAGATAGTCCAGCCCCAACATCAACACCGCCGCCAACAGCACCGGGCGGCGGCCAAACCGGTCGGACAGGTTGCCGATCACCGGCGCGAACACAAATTGCATCGCGGCATAGCCTGCGCCCAGCCAGCCCGCATATTCGGCCGCTGTACCAATATCCACGCGCGTCAGATCAATGATCAGCCCCGGCAAAACCGGGATGACGATGCCGAAGCCGAGCATGTCGATCATCACGATCGCAAAGACGATCCCGAACGATGCGCGATGCGGCTTGAACTCGGCCTGCGGTGTGGGATCGGCCATCGTTCAACTCTCCGGAATGCTGGCGATCAGCGGCGCGTCAGCGCAGCTTCGCTCTCGGCCAGCAATTGCGCGATGATTTCGGCCACCGGCTCTTCCTTGGTCACCATGCCGACCGATTGCCCGGCCATCACCGAACCGCGCTCAACATCACCATCAATCACTGCACGGCGCAATGCCCCTGCCCAAAAGTGCTCGATCTCAAGCTGCGCGGCCATCATATCGACCAAGCCTTCATCCAGCCGCTTGGCCACTTCCACTTGTTTGGCGGTGAATTCTTCTGAACCCTTGTTCTTCAGCGCGCGGACCGGGATCACCGGCAAGCGCGGGTCGACTTGCACGCTGGCCACGGCATCGCGCGCATTGCCCCGGAAGAACGCCTTCTTGAATGCAGGGTGGGCAATCGATTCGGTTGCACAGGCAAAGCGGGTGCCAAGCTGAACGCCGCTAGCGCCCATTTCCAGATAGCTGGCGATCATCTCGCCCCGGCCAATCCCGCCCGCCACGAACACCACGTGATCGGCGGCCAGCTCGGGCAGGAATTCCTGCGCCAATACTGATGTGGAAACAGGGCCGATGTGGCCGCCTGCTTCGGACCCTTCGATCACCAGCGCATCCGCGCCGGATCGTAGCAGCTTTTTGGCCAGCGCCAGCGTGGGCGCAAAAACCAGCACTTTGCCGCCAAATTCCTTGATCGCCTCGACGCTGCCCTTGGGCGGAATGCCGCCTGCCAGCACGACATGGCCGATCTTGTGGCGGGCGCAAACCGCGATCAGATCGAACAGCATTGGGTGCATCGTGATCAGGTTCACGCCAAAGGGCTTGGTCGTAAGCGCCTTGGTTGCTGTAATTTCGGTGTCGAGCAGATCAGGCGTCATGGCCCCACAGGCAATCACGCCGAATCCGCCAGCATTGCTGATGGCGGAAACCAGGTTCCGCTCCGAAACCCAGCTCATCGCTCCGCACAGGATCGCATGTTCGGTGCCAAGGAATTCGGCACCACGGCGCATCATTGCAGAGGTTTTTGAGCTGGCAGTCATGAAAGAGGATCCCGTCCGGTAAACTGGCGCGGGCTTTACGGCTCCTTCGTGTCAGCAACAAGGCCTCAGTTCGGCTGACCCTCGCCTTATTCGGAAATCACCACGCGATTGCGCCCTTCCGACTTGGCGCGATACAGCGCCTCGTCTGCAGCTTTCAGGGCGTCGCGAGGATTGGCGTGGGCAAACACATCGGCAATCCCGCCGGAAAAGGTGATCTGGCCAATCGGTTCGTCGTTTGACCTGTTCACAAAACTGCGATTCGAAAAGTTTTCGCGCACCGCATCCAACTTTTCAAAAGCCTCGGCTGGTGTTTTGCCTCTGAACAACATGACGAATTCCTCGCCACCTTGCCGCGCCACATGGCAGTTATCATTGGTAATTCGAGCCAGAGTTTCGCCAATTGCATAGATGACCCGGTCACCAGTCTCGTGTCCGTGCGTGTCGTTGACCCGCTTGAAATGGTCGATATCGCAGAACGCCACGGACAGATTATCGCATTCCTGCCGGGCTTCGCGATAATGCTTGTCGAGAATTGCCTCGAAAGCGCGCCTGTTTGGCAAACCGGTCAGATGGTCGATATCGGCGTCGTGCTTGGCCTTGTCCAATTCCTGACGCAGTTTTCGCGTTTCATCCGCGCTGCGCTTCATTTCGGCTGCAAAATGCGAAGTTCGGTCGATCATTTCCTTGGCAAGGCTTTCCAGCGCCACCAGTGCATCGTCCGCATCAACACTCGATGCCAGTGTAACATGTTGTTTAATTTCAGTATTGTAGTTGTCTGCTGCATCACTGGCTGACGTGGTCGTGGTTACGAAACTATCAAGCGAATGTTCCAGATGGCCAATGATCTTTTTGACGCCTTCTTGGGTATCGTCAGGCGTGCGGTTCTGATCCAGCCATTCCTGCGTAATCGGTTCACCGCTTTTACGGCGCTCCAGTATTTTCCGCGCAAGATTTGTGTCCTCGCCCGAAAATGCCGCATGTGCAGCCAGAAGGTTGCCCGCGGTCACGAAAAGGCTGTTCTCCAGCAAAAAGCCCGATATCTCGTCCATCAAGATCTGCTGCGCGATGTCTTGCGGAGAAGTCGAGAGGCGTCGGGGGGCAGAGGAATCGCTCTTGTCTGGCGTACTATCGATTGCAGACCCATTGCCAAAAAGACGGAAGAGGCGTGACCCGCCTCCAAACTCAACACCCATAATTACCCCCGCTTGCCACCCGAATTCGGCCGTATCAGTCGCCGTGATGGGACCGTCCAGCCTGTGCCGATGCTTCTACGATCAGGGTTCATAACCTTTTGTACACCATTGCGGTGCGTAGTTTTCCGGAGGGTCCACAGGTTTTGCGTTAGAATCTTGTCGGCAATGGTGTGACCACCTCAGGCTCTAGCGGTGCAGAAGGTCAAGGCCTAAGAGGTGCAGATGGTCGGCCTTGAAATCACATCAACACCCCTCAATCGCGCAGATATTGCCAAGCTGATCGGTGCGCGCCAACATCTTGTCGATTGCGATCTGGCAGAGGTGGACCTGAGCAAGTTCGACTTGTCAGGCTGGACATTTGAGCGGTGCAGCTTGCGCCATGCGGATTTCACCGGCGCAAATCTCGCCAATACCACGTGGCAATCGTGCCGCGCCGCTTTCGCCAATTTCAGCGCGGCGGATTTTGCCGAAGCCGATGTAAAGGCCAGCGATTTCAATAATGCCGCCTTCCGCCGCGCCCACATTGCCGCAGCCCGGTTCACCGCCACGCGCTTGACCGGGGCCGATTTTCACGGAGCCAGAGGCATGGGCTTTGCGTTCGAAGAGGTGCTGCTGGTGGGCGCGCGGCTTGCGGGCCTGTCGTTCCGCAAAGACGTGTTGCGCCGCGTCGATTTGGCGCAAGCCGATCTTGCAAAGTGCGATTTTCGCGCCACCGTGTTCGAAGGTTGCAGCCTGCGTGAAGCGGCCATGGACGGCGCGCAGTTTGCAGGGGCAGATTTGCGCGGCGCAGACCTTGGCGGATTGAAGCAGGAAGATGCCGCGCTGTTTCGCGGCGCTGTCATTTCGCGCGAACAGGCGGAACAGTTGTTGTCGGGCTGGGGCCTGCTGATTCGCTAAACCCGCATAACCTGCTAAAATTTCAAAACATTGCTGCCAAAACAAGGGCGGTGGTTGGTCTATCGCGGTGCTGTGTTTCATGCTATCTACAACAGTGTGAACAAGCCAGCTCCCCACCTCGTCCCAATCACTGTCCAACCATCGGACATCGATTTCATGGGTCACGTCAACAACGCCAATTATTTGAATTGGGTGCAGGACGCGGTGATCAATCACTGGCGGACGTTCGCCCCGGCCGATGCTGTCGCCGCGCACTTGTGGGTCGCGCTCAAGCACGAGATCACCTATCGCCGCCCGACTTTCCTTGAAGATACCGTGATCGCGCACGTCATTCTGGAAAAGGTGCAAGGCGCGCGTGCGTTCTACGAAACGATCATCAAGCGCGGCGAAGAAGTGCTGGCCGAAGTCAAATCCAGTTGGTGCTGCCTTGATGCAGAAACCCTGCGACCAGCGCGTCTTACGCGGGATCTGGTGGAAAAGTTCCTGCCGTCTGAAAAGCCTGCTTAACGCAGTTTGGCGATATTCAAGCTATCGTCCTTGGCGCGGGTCTTCACCGACTCCTCGCTCCGAGTCAGCGCCTTGGCGATAGCCTTCAAGGGCATGCCCTTTTTGGCCAGCGTATGCAGCTTCTGGATTTCATCGGGTGTCCACGCCTGCTTGTGACGCTCAAAACGTTCGGCCATTGGGGTATCCTATTTATCCGCGCGTCGCGGTGACGATGTAATTCAGCGCCAGATTGTCTGACACATGAAGCCCGCGTGAAATGCTCCACGCGATGCCCATCGGATTGCCCATTGTCATGCCCGCCGCGTCCAGCAGATCGTGCAATTCAAGCGGCGTGATGAAATCATCCCAGTGGTGCGTGCCGCGCGGGACCATGCCCAGTGCCTCGGCCCCTTCGATCAGCAGTAACCGCGATTGCGTGGTGCGGTTTGGGGTGGACAGGATCATCAACCCGCCGTCTGCCAGCGCACCTTCAAGCGCGTCAATAAATGCAGTCTTATCAGCTACATGCTCGATCACTTCCATCGATGTGACCAAGTTATAGCCCGCAAGGCCAAGCTGCCCCACATCGCCGCACTGGTAGTCAATTGTCAGACCAGATCCGCCAGCATGGGCCTGCGCTGCCGCAATATTCTCAAACGCTGCATCAACGCCTGTTACATCCGCGCCCAGCCGCGCCAACGGCTCGCACAGCAAACCCGCGCCGCAACCGACATCCAGCGCGCGCTTGCCTGCCAGTGGCTTCAACCCGCGCGAGTCGGTGCCAAAGTGCGAATCGATAGCCTCGCGGATAAATCCCAGCCGGACCGGGTTCAGCTTGTGCAACATGGCTGATGAACCCTTGGGATTCCACCAGTCAGCCGCCAGCTTGCCGAAATGCGCAGCTTCTTGCGCGCGAATGGTGGTCGCAAAGGTTGCATTGCTCATGCCCCCCCACTAAAGCGCCCGCGCCGCATGGTCTATGGCCCATCGGTGCAAGATTCTTTCGTTTGACTAGCTGGGAGCAAGCCGTTGGCCCGCATCGTGATGAAATTCGGCGGCACGTCGATGGCCGGAACCGAGCGCATCCGCCGCGTGGCGCGCATCGTGCAGCGCCAGCAAGCTGCGGGGCACGAGGTTGCTGTGGTCGTATCGGCGATGGCCGGTGAGACTGACCGCCTCGTAACCTTCTGCCGTGAGGCAAATCCGCTTTATGATCCGGCTGAATACGACGTGGTCGTGGCCAGCGGTGAACAAGTGACGTCCGGCCTGCTGGCGATGCATTTGCAGGCTTTGGGCTGCAAGGCGCGCTCGTGGCTTGGCTGGCAAGTGCCGATCAAGACCGACGATGCTCACGCCAAAGCGCGGATCGAGGATATCGACGCCGACGCCCTGATGGCCAGCATGGCTTCAGGCGAAATCGCGGTCATTCCCGGCTTCCAGGGCATCAGCCCTGCTGGCCGCATCACCACGCTCGGGCGTGGCGGTTCTGATACCTCGGCGGTGGCCGTGGCCGCTGCAGTCAAGGCTGATCGCTGCGACATTTATACCGACGTCGATGGCGTCTACACCACCGACCCGCGCATCGTGGCCAAAGCGCGCAAGCTTAAGAATGTCACTTACGAGGAAATGCTCGAACTGGCCTCGGTCGGTTCGAAAGTGCTGCAAACCCGCTCGGTCAGCCTCGCCATGAAGGAAGGCGTGCGGGTGCAGGTGCTTTCCTCGTTTATCGATGATGATGCCCCCGCCGCAGACACCATCCCCGGCACGATGATCGTCTCTGACGAAGAGCTTGAAGGACTTGATATGGAACGCCAGCTGATCACCGGCATCGCTGCCGACAAGAACGAAGCCAAGATCACCCTGACGCGTATCGCCGACCGTCCCGGCGCGGTGGCTGCGATCTTCGGTCCGTTGGCTGCGGCCAACATCAACGTCGATATGATTATCCAGAACATCGCCAAGGATCGTGGCGAAACCGACGTAACCTTCACCGTGCCGCTGGCCGATCTTGCGCGCACGCAAGCCCTGTTGGAAGAACGCAAGGACACCATCGGTTACTACCGCCTGCTGGCCAACAGCAAGGTCGCCAAGATCAGCGTCGTCGGTGTCGGCATGCGCAGCCACGCAGGCGTTGCCGCCACGATGTTCCGCGCGCTGGCTGATCGCGGGATCAACATTCAGGCGATCACCACCAGCGAAATCAAAGTGTCGGTGCTGATTGACGAAGACGAAACCGAACTGGCCGTCCGCGTCCTGCACACCGCCTATGAAATGGACGGCGAATAAGCCGCTTTTAAGAACGATGGCTCGGGAAACCCACCCCGCTGCGACTAACTTCACCTTCGGCTCAATAAGTCTCGCTCCCCTCCCTTAAGGGAGGGGCTGGGGGTGGGTTTACAGCAGTTGCGTTCAAAACGCCGTTTACCGCAGCAATCCGCCCAACACTCCGCGCGCAAAGCGCCCGAACGCCTCGCCGCCAATCGATGTCGCAATCGATCCGGCAATCGCGGTGATGCCCGATGACATTGGTGCCGCGCGCGATTTCTTGCCGGTGATCTTGGCCGCGATCACCGCACCTGCCGATGATGCCACCGCGCCTGCTGCTGCTTTGCCCGCACGCTCCCACATCGATGTCGTCCGGCGTGGCGCAGCGCGCTGCTTCTCCTCGCCCTCATCCTCAACCTGCTGCGCTGCTGCTGCGGCATCGGTCGCTTTTTGCGCCAACACTTCAGCCGCCGATTCGCGGTTCAGCGCCTCATCATATTTGCCATCGAACGGGCTGATCGACTGGATGATCGCGCGTTCCTTTGGCGTGATAGGCCCAAGGCGTGAGCGCGGTGGGGAAATCAGCGTGCGCTGCACCACCGATGGTGAACCATCGTCGTTCAGCGTTGAAACCAGCGCCTCACCCACGCGCAATTCGGTGATCACCGTTTCAACATCCAGATCCTTGTTGATCCGGAACGTCTCGGCCGCAGCCTTGATTGCGCGCTGATCGCGCGGGGTGAACGCACGCAAGGCATGCTGCACACGGTTGCCCAATTGGCCTGCAATTTTCTCTGGAATATCAATCGGGTTTTGCGAGATGAAGTACACGCCGACGCCCTTTGAACGGATCAGGCGCACCACTTGCTCCACTTTGTCCATCAAAGCATCGGGCGCATCTTCAAACAGCAAGTGCGCTTCATCAAAGAAGAACACGAGGCACGGCTTTTCGGGATCACCCACTTCGGGCAGCGCCTCGAACAGTTCGGACAGCAGCCACAGCAGGAACGTCGCGTAAAGCTTGGGGCTTTGCATCAGCTTGTCCGCCGCCAGCACGTTGACAATGCCGCGCCCCTGATCATCGGTCTTGATAAAGTCGTTGATCTCGAATGCAGGCTCGCCAAAGAACCGGTCCGCGCCCTGGCTTTCAAAGGCGAGCAACTGGCGCTGGATCGTGCCGACGCTGGCCTTGGATACGTTGCCGTATTTGCCCGACAATTCGCTGGCATTTTCCGCACAGGCCATCAGCACCGATTGCAGATCGGGCAAGTCGATCAGCAGCAACCCGTTATCATCGGCATAGCGGAACGCGATGTTCAGGACGCCTTCCTGCGTATCGTTCAGCCCCATCAACCGCGCCAGAAGCAGCGGCCCCATTTCTGAAATCGTTGTGCGGATGGGATGGCCGCTTTCACCGTACAAGTCCCAGAACACTGCTGGGTTATCGGCATAGGCATAGTCGGTGATGCCCAGTTCCTTCGCCCGCGATTCGAGGCTGGCGGCGTGCTTGAACGTTGGGCTTCCCGGCATCGAAATGCCCGAAAGATCGCCTTTCACATCAGCCATGAACACGGGCACGCCCCGGTTGGAAAACTGTTCGGCAATGCCTTGCAAAGTCACCGTTTTGCCGGTGCCGGTGGCCCCTGCAATCAACCCGTGGCGATTGGCGCGGCCAAGGCGCAGCACTTGCCTTTCGCCATTTGATGCTAACCCAAGGTAGATATCGTCCATGCAGCTTTTCCCATCCAGTCCCCCGATGATTAGGGCGCAGAGGGCGCAGTTGCGAGTGGTTTTTGCATCCACCGCAGGGAACGGCTAGAGCGCACCCCAAGTCCATGATACGCGCCCCTTTCATCCTTCTCGACGACGCCCGCAGCGAAGGCGCCAGCGACGCCCGCCTCTATGAGCAGGCGCTGGAAGTGGTCATCGCGCGCCGGCCTGACGAGGTTGAGTCGGCCTTGGCCAAAATCGCCGCCACGCCCGGCGATTGGGCAGGCTACCTCGCTTATGAAGCAGGCCTCGCGCTCGAACCGCGCCTTGCGCCGCTGGCGGAAGAACGCACTGGCGCAGCAGGGCCGCTCATCTGGTTCGCCCGCTTCGGCCAAGTCACGCACATGCCCAGCGCCGAAGTCGAACGTTGGCTGTCCGCGCAAGCTACCGGCCCCGGCAGGCTCGGCCCGATGGGCGCCGCACTATCCGCAGGCGGCTATGCCCGCGCGTTCAATCTCGTGCAGGAAGCCATTCGCGCAGGCGACATCTATCAAGCCAACCTCACCTTTCCGCTCTCGGGCACGTGGGACGGTGATCCCTTGGCGATCTATGCCGACGTGCGCCGCGATGCGCGCGCGGGCTACGGCGGGGTGATCTGGGACGGCGCGCACTGGCACTTGTCCTTCTCGCCCGAAATGTTCTTCTCCCTTGTCGGCGGCAACGCGCGCGTTCGCCCGATGAAGGGCACCGCCCCGCGCGGGCAAACCCCTGCCGAAGACGAACGCTTCAAATCGGACCTTTTGGCCAGCGTCAAAGACCGCGCCGAAAACCTGATGATCGTGGACCTGATGCGCAACGATCTTTCGCGCGTGTCCCAAGCCGGAACGGTCAAAGTCGAAGCGCCGTTTGCCATCGAAAGCTATCCCACTGTCCACCAGATGGTCACCACGGTCAACGCGCGCCTCTCTCCCGGTGAGGATGTGCGCAGCCTGCTCAGCGCCATCTTCCCGTGCGGATCAATCACCGGCGCACCCAAGATTCGCGCGATGGAAGTGATCCATCAGGCCGAACGCGATGCGCGCGGGGTTTATTGCGGATCGATCGGTCGGATAGACCCCTCTGGCGATGCCGCGTTCAATGTGGCAATCCGCACCGTGCGCCTCAGCAGCGATCATCCGGGGGCGTCAGGTGGTCGCGCAGTCATGGGCGTAGGGTCGGCAGTCGTTGCTGATTCGGCCATGATCGGCGAATGGCGCGAATGCGTGGTGAAGGGGAATTTCTTGCGTTTGACTGCGGGCCATGCCGACTTGATTGAAACTATGGCGTTCGATCCGGCAAAGGGTATCGAACTTCTGGAACTGCATCTTGAACGGATGAAGGCCAGCGCGCTCACGCTCGGCTTCAGCTTTGATCGCCACGCCATCCGCAACGCCATTCATGCGCTGTGCTTCGATCTGGAATCGCCGTCGAAAGTGCGGCTGGTCGTGTCCAAAGGTGGGGCGCATGCACTGGAATCCTCGGCCATCCCTGTGCCACTGGAATCGATCGCCTGCGCGGTTTTGCCGTTGCCGGTCTCTGATGGCGATTGGCGCTTGCGCCACAAAACCACCGATCGCGCATTTTACGAAGCAGGCCTTGCCGCCGCCAAAAAGGCAGGGGCTGGCGAAGCCCTGTTCCTGCGTGATGATGGCCTGATCACCGAAGGCACATTCACCAATGTTTTCGTCGAACGTGACGGCACGCTGCTCACCCCGCGCGCAGACCTCGGCCTGTTGCCGGGCGTGCTCCGCCGCAGCCTGATTGACGCAGGCCGCGCCGCCGAAGCAGACCTGACGCTGGCTGATCTGGCGGGCGGCTTCTTCGTCGGCAACGCCGTGCGCGGATTGATCCCGGCGCGGCTGCTGGGTGCCTGATATGTTGTCCCAAGCCCTCGCGCGCATAGCGCCCTCGCAAACCACTGCCATCACGGACCGCGCCATGCAATTGCGCGCCGAAGGCCGCGATGTCATCTCGCTGTCGGTGGGCGAGCCTGATTTCGCAACGCCGCCGCATGTCATTCAAGCGGCCAAGGACGCGCTGGACGCAGGCGACACCAAATACACCGCCGTCATGGGCACCGCCGCCTTGCGCAATGCCGCCGCGCTCCACTTCAAGCGCGATCTCGGCATCGATGTGCCGCCATCGCAAGTGATCATCAGCGCAGGCGGCAAACAGGCGATCTTCCACGCCCTGCTGGCCACGCTTGATCCCACTGACGAAGTGCTGATCCCGTCACCATGGTGGGTCAGCTACCCCGAAATCGTGCGTTTTACTGGCGCTGCCGTGGTCGATTTGCCCACCGATGCCGCTGGCGGTTTCCGCATCACGCCCGCCCAGCTTGAAGCGGCGATCACGCCCGCCAAGCGCTGGCTTCTGCTCAACAGCCCCGGCAACCCCACCGGCGCAACTTATCCCGCCGCCGAACTGCGCGCGCTGGGCGAAGTCCTGCGCCGCCACCCGCGCGTGTTGGTGATGAGTGACGATATTTACGCTCCGCTGCGCTATGGCGATGGCCTCCACGCCACGCTCGCGGTCGAATGCCCCGATCTGGCAGACCGCATCCTCACCGTCTCAGGCGTATCGAAAAGCCACGCGATGACTGGCTTCCGCATCGGGGTTTCGGCTGGCCCGGCGTGGTTGATCAATGCAATGGGGCGGCTGCAATCGCATTCCTCAGGCAATCCCGCCTCGATCAGTCAGGCCGCCGCCGTCGCTGCCTTCGAAGGCCCGCAGGACTTTCTGCTTGATTGGCGCGAACGCTTCCGCGCGCGCCGCGATATGGTCGTCGCCGCGATCAACGCGATTCCCGGCCTCAGCACGCCTGTGCCCGACGGTGCTTTCTATTGCATGATCGATGCCGCGCCGCTGATGGATCGCTTCGGCTCAAGTGAAGGTCATTGGGACGAGGCGCTGTGCCTGCACTTGCTAGAAAGCGGGGTCGCCGTCGTCCCCGCATCAGCTTTCGGCGGTCGCGATGGCTTTCGCATCAGTTTTGCTGCAGATGAGGCCAAGCTCGAAGAGGCCGTGCGCCGCATCGCCGGCGCTGTCGCCTGACTATAAGGCCCGCTCTGGGCCACTGGAACACATTGCAAATGATCGATTTCTCCATCCTGTTCGAAGACGGTGAAGCCCTCGTCATCGACAAGCCTGCGGGCCTCCCGCTTGATCGCCCGCGCGCTGGGGGTGAGGCGTTGGAAGATCACCTCGATGCCATGCGCTTTGGCTTTCAGCGCGAACCTTTCCCTGTCCACCGACTGGATCGTGATACATCGGGCTGCCTGTTGCTCGCGCGCAATCCCAAAGCCTTGAAACGCTTCTCCGCTGCCTTCGAAGCGCGCGAAGTGACCAAAGTCTATCTCGGCGTGGTCGCTGCTGAAGTGAAGGGCGAGCAGGGCACTATCGACTTGTCCCTGCTCAAGATCAGTTCTGTTGAGAACGGCTGGCGCATGATCGCCGCAAAAAAGGGCAAGCCCGCCGTCACGCACTGGAAAGTCATCGCGCGCAAACCCGGCATGACTTTGGTCGAATTTCGCCCGGAAACCGGCCGCACGCACCAGATTCGCGTTCACGCGCTTGCGGGCCTTGGCGCGGCACTTGTCGGCGATCCCATCTATGGCGAGGGGCAGGGCGCTGCCCGCACCATGCTGCACGCCGCCGCCATCACCATCCCGCGCGCAGGCAAAGAAGCCATCGTAGCCCACGCGCCTCTGCCGTTGGACTTTTACGCGATGGGCTTTGATCTGCCTGAATGGGCAGTAAAACCCGACGTCCCGGAAATGCTGGAAGTCGAAGAGAAGCCTGAAGTCGCTGGCGAAGATGACACCTGACTCGCTGGTCGCCTATGCGCTCACGCTGGTCGAAGAAAGCTTCATCGCGTCTGCGGGGCCGGGTGGGCAGAACGTCAACAAAGTCGCCACCGCTGTGCAGATCCGGCTCGATGTCTATGCACTGCGGCTGTCCCCGCCGGTGTTCCACCGCCTTAAGGAACTCGCGGGCAGCAAATTCACCGCCAAAGGTGAAATCGTGATGACCGCGCGCAGCTATCGCACGCAAGAACAGAACCGCGAAGACGCGCGCAAACGCTTGGGTGAATTGCTGCGCGACGCGATGAACCTGCCTGCCAAACGCGCCAAATCCCGCCTCAACCGCGTCGGCAAAGTGCAGCGCCTCGAAGGCAAGAAAATCCGCGGCACGATCAAAGCCGGACGCGGAAAAGTCCGGCTGGATTAATCCCCGCCGACGCGCTCAATCTCAGCGCCCAGCAATTGCAGCTTTTCCTCAAGCCGCTCATATCCGCGATCAAGGTGATACAGCCGGTGGACTTGCGTCTCGCCCTCTGCTGCTAGCCCTGCGATCACAAGGCTCATCGATGCGCGCAGATCGGTCGCCATCACTTCGGCACCGGTCAGCGATTCTACGCCATGCACCACCGCCGTGCGGCCCTTGGTCTCAATTCGCGCGCCCATGCGGTTCAGTTCCGGAACGTGCATATAGCGGTTTTCGAAGATCGTTTCGGTCAGCACCGATGATCCCTTGGCCAGGCACAGCATCGCCATCAATTGCGCCTGCATATCGGTGGCAAAGCCGGGATAAGGCGCGGTCGAAAGCGTGACCGGCTTGATCGGGCCGTCGGCTGCCACGTAGATGCCGCCCGCACGTGGCTCCACATGCACGCCTGCATCGCGCAACGCCTGCACGGTCGCTTCCATGTCCTCGATCTTCGCGCCCTTCAGCATCACATCGCCGCCGGTGATCGCCGCTGCACATGCATAAGACCCCGCCTCGATCCGGTCTGGCATCACCATATAGGTTGCGCCATGCAGACGGTCGACGCCGTGAATCGTCAGGTCAGACGTGCCAATACCCTCGATCTGTCCGCCCATCGCCACCAGCAGGTTGCACAAATCGACGATTTCCGGCTCACGCGCGGCATTGTGCAGCGTGGATTTGCCCTTGCACAGTACCGCCGTCATCAGCGCATTCTCGGTCGCGCCAACTGACACCACCGGGAAGGAATAGCGCCCGCCCGGCAAGCCGCCATCGGGTGCAATGGCGCGCACATAGCCTGCGGCCATTTCAATCGTCGCGCCCAGTGCTTCGATCACTTTCAAGTGCAAATCGATCGGCCTGTTACCAATGGCGCAGCCACCCGGCAGCGAAACCGTTGCCTCGCCCGCGCGCGCCAGCATCGGGCCCAGCACAAGGATCGATGCGCGCATCTTGCGCACCAGATCATATGGCGCCACCGTCGATGTCAGGCGCGTGGCCTGCAGCGTCATCACGCGGCCAAAATCTTCGGGTCTTGCGCCAGCAATAGAAGTCGAAATGCCAAACTGGTTGAGCAGGTGCTGAAACCCGTCAATATCGGCCAAACGCGGCAAATTGCGCAGGGTCAGCGGCTCATCTGTCAACAATGCACAGGGCAACAGGGTGAGAGCGGAATTCTTTGCGCCAGAAACCGGAATCGTGCCGGAAAGGCGCTTTCCGCCGCGGATTATAATTTTGTCCATAATTTGCATTTAACCAGTTTGTATTGGGGCGCAAGTATGCCGACGGGCGTTGTATGCAAGGGACGAGATGGTTCGACACTGGCGCATTGACATTTGCCCTAAGTAATCGTGCAATTCATCACAATATTGCAATAACCCATTGGTTAAAGGGGAAACGATGACCGAAACTTCCAAGCGTAAGCCGATCCGCAAAGCCGTTTTCCCCGTCGCGGGTCTTGGCACCCGGTTCCTTCCGGCCACCAAAGCCATCCCCAAGGAAATGTTGCCGATCATTGATCGCCCGCTGATTCAATATGCGGTCGATGAAGCGCGCGAAGCCGGCATCGAACAACTGATCTTCGTAACCGGTCGCGGCAAGACCTCGATTGTCGAACATTTTGATACGGCTTACGAACTTGAGCACACGATGAGCAGCCGCGGCAAGGACCTCTCGGTCCTGGATGACACGCGGATCAAACCGGGCAATCTCGTGACAGTGCGTCAGCAAGTGCCGATGGGCTTGGGTCACGCCATCTGGTGCGCGCGCGCGGTTGTGGGCGATGAACCTTTCGCCATTTTTCTGCCCGATGAAATGATGGTTGGCAGCCCCGGTTGCATGAAGCAAATGGTTGAAGCTTATAACGAAGTTGGCGGCAACCTGATCTCGGTCCTCGAAGTGCCGGAAGACGAAGTGTCGAGCTATGGCGTGATCGCTCCGGGCGCGCGCATCTCCGATACTCTCACCGAAGTTACTGGCTTGGTCGAAAAGCCCAAACGCGAAGAAGCCCCCTCAAACCTGATCATTTCCGGGCGCTATATCCTCCAACCTGAAGTCATGCGCTTGCTTGAAGGTCAGGATAAAGGCGCTGGAGGTGAAATACAGCTCACCGATGCCATGGCCCGGATGATTGGTCAGCAGCCGTTCCACTCGGTCAAGTTTGCCGGGCGCCGCTTCGATTGTGGCAGCAAGGCAGGCTTTGTCGAAGCCACGATCACCCTCGCGCTCGAACGCGCGGATTTGGCCGATGACGTGCGCGCAATCATGCAGCGTTTGCTCGCCTGATCGCCTGAAATATTCGCAAAGGCCGCCCCGCCATGTGCTTGGGCGGCCTTGCTATATCTGCCGTCATCAGGCTTTCCCCGCCCCCAACTTGCAAAGATGCGCTTTGCACCTTTGCAAGTTTACCGTGGACAGCGCAGAAAAACCTCGGCATCGGCAAGGTAACAAGGGATGTACTGCATCCACAGCAAATCAATGTCAGGAGCGAATGCCATGAAAGCCCTGGTCTGCGTGAAGCGCGTGATCGATTATAACGTGAAGCCACGGGTGAAGTCCGATGGCAGCGGCGTTGATCTTGCGAACGTGAAGATGAGCATGAACCCGTTCGACGAGATCGCGGTTGAAGAAGCCA
>CAMTWP010000031.1:0-68522 GCA_947085475.1 uncultured Novosphingobium sp.
AGGGAACCCTGATGCTGGCGGATCATAAACGACACCAATATACTTAGACATATTGCCTCCATGCTTTCCGCTAAGCATAAGGCATCATCACGGCTGGCGGTAGCCCTTTCATGCGATCAAAATTCAAACTGAGACACTACCTTCCTATGCCGGTATTTGCGTCAGGAGGCATTCCGCCGCGAGATCCACGAAGGGCTGAATGTGGTTGAGAACTGGAACGGCGCTAATGGTTTCGTGTTCTTCGGCAAGGGCGGCGAGATCGCCACCAACCGCATCCATGAGCAGGAAATCTCCGTTCTGGCGCTACACCTCCTGCAAGCGTCGCTGGTGTATGTGAACACCCGCATGCTTCAGACCGTACTGGTTGAGCCGAAGTGGGCGGGGCGGATGACGCCGGAAGATTATCGTGGTCTCACGCCGTTGATCTACAGTCATGTGAACCCTTATGGCCGCTTCGACCTCGACCTGAACGACCGGATTGATTTTGGACGGCTTGCAGCGTGAGGCGGCTGATCGGCCTATAACATTTGGGTACACCCCAGAGTGATAGGGCCGAGTGACACCATTCGTCTGTCACAAAAGGGTGGGTTTGCGCTCAATGTGACGATACACTGCAAGAGCCACCCTAATGTGACGGATTTTGCACTTGGCTCGTATCGGATATGCCCGCGTCAGCACCACGGACCAGGATCTGGATATCCAGATTGGCCGCCTCAAGAATGCAGGTTGCGAAATTATCCGTTCCGAGACCGGATCGGGGGCCTCGCGGAGCGGGCGCACGGAACTGGAAACGATCATGCAGTTTATGCACACCGGCGACGAACTGGTCGTGCTGCGGCTCGACCGGCTCGGCCGCTCCACGCGCGATGTCCTGAACCTGGTGCATGAGCTTGATGAAAAGGGAGCTTCGCTGCGCATCCTTGAGCCAGAGGTGACGACGGCGGGCGACATGGGGCGAATGGTCATCACCATACTCGGCATGGTCGCCGATATGGAGCTGAAGTTCATCAAGGATCGTCAGCGCGCCGGGATCGAAGCGGCGCGCGCCGAAGGCGTTTACAAAGGCCGGAAGAAGAACGTCGATGACGATGAAATCCGCCGTCGCCTTGCCGCCGGCGCCAGCAAGGCCCGCGTTGCCCGCGACCTGAAGGTCTCACGAATGACCGTCTATCGGGCGCTCGACATTATTCCGTCACAGACCAAACTGCCGGAAAAGCCGCCCACTGCCAGCATCGCCCTGCATCTGATTATCGAGAACTTCAACAAGCGTGGAAGAGGTAGAAAACCCGCTCGGGAGCGGATTGAGGCGATGCTGGAACGCGACTACGCCATGGTAAAAAACGGCAATTGTGATTACAAACTGACCGTCGCCTATGACCCCGATCCGGATGGCATTTCCCTTGATGAGGAAATCCAAAGCCTCCTCTCCGAGATGTTCAACATCGCAGAGAGCTACAATTGCTCCATGGAAGCCGATATCTACGAGGTCGGTGGTCAGCAACGGTCCTGGTAGAATCAATCAAGCGTTCAGTGTTCGTTCTTCAACCTGGCCAAAATCGCAGCTTCGGGCCGACTGGGCCGATAACTGGCGATGGCCCGAGAACATGGCGGCGCGCACTCTCGGCGGGACGACATGGGAGGGCGCGCGCCGGCTGGCGACGGCGAGCTACCCCGACACCTGGAACGCGATGGTGACGGGCATGGTGATCGGCCAGGGCAACGAGGCCGCGCTTGAGCGTTGCCATCGAGCAGCAAACAAGGCGGGCGAGCCGGTGCGATGCACGGTCAGGATCAGACCGGAGGAGCGAAGGGCCACGAAATAATGGACGACCAACGTCAGAAGCGCGGTGAGCGCGCCAATCGAGGCAGCACCCGAAGCGGCGCAAGCGGTTAACCGGGCGTGGATTGCGGGCACGATCGCGACGACCCGCCAGCTCGTGGCCGACCCCGAACTATTGCGGTCGATCGAGCGGCGCGGATTCTAGCGCTACCCAGCTAAATCTACTAACCCGGTCGGAGGCTTTGTTCGCGGTGATGCGTGCATTGCCTTCTTTCATTTGAAAAGTGTCTCCTAAGGGATCGGCGCCAGAGCTTCGATGATCCGGCAGTCGCCGACTGTGCCATCTTCGCAGGTCGAAACGAGCCGGGCAAGCTCACGCCGGAGCGCGGTGAGGTCCGCGAGCTTGCGATCGACTTCCGCCAGGTGTTCGGCAGCGATCACATCGAGCGTTCTGCGTTCGCGTTCGCGCTGCCCGGCCAGATCGAGCAGCGCACGCACCTGATCGAGCGAAAAGCCGAGATCGCGCGCGCGACGGATAAACGACAGTCGCGCGAGATCATCGGGCGAGTAGGCGCGGTAATTACCGCTTGTGCGCGCCGGGGCCGCGATCAGGCCTGCCTTCTCATACCACCGGATCGTCTCGACCTTGATGCCAGTGGCTTCCGCCAGTTTCCCGATCGTCAGCTTTTCAAGCACGCTTGTAGCGACCTGTCAGCGCCCCGAGTTTGCAGTGCAAGGCACTACAATCGAGGGTGTCTTACCCGCCGGTCCAAACGTGCGAACGCAGCGCTTCGCTGCCGCGGCTGAAGCCGAAGATGCGCCACTTTGACCAGTAGAACAGGCCGAAGCGAGCACGGCAGCAGCTGTCACAAGCGCCACAATAAGGGAGCGATTAGCTTGCATAGCGGTCTCCACGCGCGAGAAGCGACGGTGCGTTTTGCACCCTCTTCACAGGCACAAGCGGCGTATGCGTGCTCCAGCCACTAGAGGATCAAGCGAAAAATCAGGGACTCGGGTTGCTCACCAGCGAGGTTTGGCGAGATAGGAAGGATCCGAAATTAGAGCTTGCTCCTCTAGTGACTATAGGTTGCATGGACGCAACCTGCGACAGAAATCGCGAGGAAGCGGATGCACGGCAAAGATTTAGTTCGACTGAAAGCGTGGCAAAGGGGGGTTCGGCCGAGCTTGGCCGCAGTGCTGATCCTCGGATTACCCGCGTCCGGCTCACTGGCGCAGACGACCACGCCGTCATCCGCTGTGCCTGCGGAGCCCCCTTTCACCCTTGATCGCGCGCTGGCGCTTGGCGGCGCCGTTTCCCCATCGATCGCGGCCGGAACGGCGGGCGTGCAGGCCGCGACGGCTGGCCGCCGCGTGGCGGCGCTCCGCCCCAACCCCGAGATCGTCGTCGAGACAGAGAACGTCGCCGGCAGCGGTGAGTATCGCGGACTCCGCAGCGCCGAGACGACTGCGGGCCTGGCACTTCCTATCGAACTTGGCGGCAAGCGATCGGCGCGCGTCGCGGTCGCGGACGCACAGATCGACCGCGCCCGGATCGGAGCGGCCATCAGCATCGCCGACCTCACCCTCACCATCACGCAAAGCTACATCGAGGCCGCGGCGGCCGAGCGCCGGCTGATCGTCGCGCGTGAGCAGGCGCAGATCGCAGCCGAAGGCTTCCGGGTGGCGCGGGTGCGAGTCACCGGGGGTGCGGCGTCCCCGATCGACCAGCAGCGAGCGGACGTGTTGCGCATCAACGCGGAGACCGCGGTGGAGCGGGCGGCGCGCACGGCCGAGGTGTCGCGCGCCAACCTGGCGCGTTTGATCGGCCAGCCCGTGACGGGGCCGCTCGATACGGCATGGTTCGAGCGGATCGGCGGCTATGGCCCCACTCAGCTCATATCGGCCGAGGGCACGCTGGCGCTGGCGGCAGCCAACGCCGACGCGCGCACCGCGAGCGCCCAGGTCCGGCTTGCGCGCGCACAGCGCATCCCCGACGTGACGGTGAGTGCGAGCGCGCGGCGGCTTGAGGCGACGAACGACGTGGCGGCGGTGTTCGGCATATCGGTCCCGTTCCCGGTGTTCAACAACGGTACGGCGGCGATCAGCCAGGCGCGCGCCTTGCAGACCCAGGCCGAGGCGCAACGCCGGCTGGCGCTGTTGGAGGCCGAGCGGTCGATCGCGAGCGCGCAAGCCGAGCTTGCCAATGCGGCGACCAGCGCGCGCACGGCTGGAGGTCCGGCGCTTGCGGCGGCTGCCGAAGCCGCGCGCATCGCGCGCATCGGCTACACCGCGGGCAAGTTCAGCCAGCTCGACCTTTTGGAGGCCGAGCGGACGTTACGCGAAACCCGCGCGGCGGCGATCGACGCCCTTGCCGCATACCGTGACGCAGAGGCCCGCCTGGCGCGGCTGACCGCGCCCGCCACCTTATCGGCCGAGCAGACGCCCCCGAGTGCGCGCCCGGCCCTTCCCGGAGATATTCGATGATGACTCAAGACAAGCGCCTGTTGGGCGGCGTGGCGGCAGCGGTGCTCGTCGCCGCGGCCGGCGGGTTCACCGTCGCACGCTGGACGGCCGACACCCCGGCCGCGCCTGCGGCCGAGGCGACTAAGCCCGAGGCGGGCGAAGCGGAGGCGGCACCGAGCGACACGCTCGCGATGAACGCCGAAACGATAAAGCGAACAGGCATCACCACCGAGACCGTCAACCAGGGCGGCCTGGCGGCCGAGATCGTCTCACAAGCCACGGTCGCACCTTCCCCTATGGGTGAGGCGATCGTGACGGCGCGCGCGGGCGGCGCGGTGACGCGGGTATTCAAGCGATTGGGCGATGCCGTCAGGCGCGGCGAGGCGCTGGCGATCGTCGAGAGCCGCGACGCCGCGCAGATTGCCGCCGATCGCACGGCAGCGGGAGCCAAGGCGACGCTGGCGCAACGCAACCTGGCGCGCGAACACTACCTCTACGGCCAGAAGGTGTCCCCGCGCGTGGACCTCGAGAGGGCGCAGGCGGAAGCCGCGTCGGCGGCGGCCGAGGCGCGGCGCGCGAGCGTCGCGGCTGGTGCAGCCAACATAACCAGCGACGGGCGCGGTGTTGTCGTCGCCTCCCCGATCAGCGGGCGGGTGACTTCGGAGAATGTCAGCCTGGGCGCGTTCGTGCAGCCGGAGACCGAGCTGTTCCGCGTCGCCGACCCCAGCCAGATACAGATCGAGGCGGCGGTTGGGCCTGCGGAGGCGCAGCGGCTCGCGCCGGGTGACAGAGCGATCATCGACCTGCCGGATGGCACAACGACCAGCGCTCGCGTTCGCGCGGTGACGCCGACCTTGAGCGGCGAGACGCGCGCTGCGACCGCGGTGCTCGACGTGATCGGCGGCCGGCTACAGCCGGGGTTGGCGGTGCGCGTGCGGCTGTTCCCGAGCCGGGGCGGCGCATCGAGCGCGATCGTGGTGCCGGAGGAGGCGGTTCAGTCGCTCAATGCTCGCGATGTGGTGTTCGTCCGGACTCCCAAGGGGTTCAAGGCCGTCCCCGTCACCACGGGCCAGCGCAGCGCCGGGCGCATCGAGATCGTGTCGGGCCTGGCAGCCGGGCAAACCATCGCCACCAAGAACGCTTTCCTGCTCAAAGCCGAACTCGGCAAGGGCGCGGGCGAGGAAGAATAACAGATGATCGCCAATCTCATTGCGCTGGCCGTCCGCGCGCGTTGGGCAGTTCTGTTCATCTTCCTTGCAATCGCCGGCATCGGCATCTGGCAGCTCACCAAGCTGCCGATCGACGCCGTGCCCGACATCACCAACAACCAGGTGCAGATTAACACCGTCGATCGGCGTCTCTCGCCGGTCGAGATGGAAAAGCTCGTCACCTACCCGATCGAAACCGCGCTCGCCGGCATTCCCGGCCTTGAGACGACCCGTTCGATTTCGCGCAACGGCTTTAGTCAGGTCAGTGCCATCTTCTCGGAAGGAACCGACCTTTATTTCGCGCGTCAGCAGGTAGGGGAACGGCTGACCCAGGCACGCGACACGCTTCCCGATGGCGTTCAGCCGCAAATTGGCCCGGTCACCACCGGGCTCGGCGAAATCGTGATGTATACGGTCCGGTACGCTAATCCGGGAGGAAAAGGAGCCAGGATCGCGCGCGGCCAGCCTGGCTGGCAATCTGACCGGAGCTACCTGACGCCGGAAGGCGATCGACTGACCAATGAAGTCGAGCAGGCCGGGTATCTGCGCACCGTGCAGGACTGGATCGTTCGCCCGCAGCTACGTTCCGTTCCCGGCGTAGCGGGCGTCGACTCGATCGGCGGATATGCCAAGACCTTCGTGGTCGAACCCGATCCGGTGAAGCTCGCGACCTATGGAATTTCCTACAGCGAGCTTGGCGAAGCCTTGGAGAACGCCAACCTGGCGGTGGGCGCCAATTATTACAATCGTGGTGGTGAGGGCTACCTTGTTCGCCTCGACGCGCGCGTGCGCTCGGTGGACGAGATCAAGAACGCCGTTGCCGCCACCCGAGGCGGCGTGCCGATCACGGTGGGACAGATCGCCAATGTCGAGAGCGGCGGCGATCTTCGCACTGGCGGGGGTAGCGTCAACGGCAAGGAAGCCGTGATCGGCACGGTTTTGATGTTGATCGGCCAAAATAGCCGGATCGTGGCGCAAGACGTTGCAACGAAACTCGATCAGATCGCGAAAACATTGCCCCCCGGCGTCGAAGTCGGGGTCGTGCTCGATCGTGCCAAGCTCGTCAACGCGACAGTCGCAACGGTCGAGCGCAATCTGACCGAAGGTGCGATCCTGGTGGCGGTCGCGCTGTTCCTGTTGCTCGGCAACTGGCGCGCCGCGCTGATCGCGGTGCTCGTCATCCCGTTCTCGTTCCTGATGATGGCAATGGGGATGAACGCTTTCCGTGTCCCCGGCAATTTGATGAGCCTGGGCGCGCTCGACTTCGGCCTGATCGTCGATGGCGCGGTCATTATCATCGAGAATTGCCTGTCTCGGCTCGCGCACCGGCAGGAGCATGAGGGGCGGCTGCTCACCCTTCGCGAGCGGCTTGAGGAGACCATGCGGGCCTCGCAGGAGATGATTAAGCCGACCGTGTTCGGCCAGGCGATCATCCTGCTCGCGTTCGCGCCGCTGCTCATGTTCACCGGCGTCGAGGGCAAGACGTTCTCGCCGATGGCGATCACCATCATGCTCGCGCTCGTCGCCGCGTTCATCCTGGCGCTGACTTTCGTGCCGGCAATGGTGGCTTTGCTGATCCGGGGCCGCGTTGCCGAGAAGGAAGTGTGGCTGATCGCCAAGACCAAAGCGCGCTATCTGCCCTTGCTCGACAGGGCAATCGCGCGCCCCTGGCCGTTCATCCTTGGCGGCTTGGCGTTCTTCCTCGCCGCGATCCCCGCCTTCGGGCTCCTCGGGAGCGAGTTCATTCCCCAGCTCGACGAGAAGAACATTGCGCTCGCGTCCACGCGCGTGCCGTCCGTCAGCCTGGAGCAGTCGCTCGCGATGCAGCGCGAGGTCGAGGCGGCAGTCACCAAGCTGCCCGAAGTCGAGCTGATGTTCTCGAAAACCGGCACGGCCGAGGTCGCGACCGATCCCATGCCGCCCAACATGTCGGACGGCTATGTCATCCTCAAGCCGCAGGATCAGTGGCCCGCAGGCGTCCATACCAAGGCCGAGGTCATCGAGCGGATCGAAAAGGCTTCGCGCGGCCAGCTCGGCCAGCTCTACGAAATGAGCCAGCCGATCCAGCTCCGCTTCAACGAGCTGATCGCGGGCGTCCGGGGTGACGTGGCGATCAAGCTCTATGGCGATGACCTCGACAAGATGGCGCAGACCGCCGGCGAGATGGTCCGCATCCTCCAGACGATTCCCGGTGCGGGCAGCGTCAAGGCCGACCAGGTTGGCGGTGCGCCCACGCTCGACGTGAAGCTCGATCGCGCCGCCATCGCGCGCTACGGCCTGACGGTGCGGGAGGTCGCCGACACGGTCTCCGCGGCGATGGGCGGACGCGAGTCCGGTCTGCTCTACGAAGGCGACCGGCGGTTCGATATCACGGTACGTGTGCCCGAAGCCACGCGGGTCAACCTGGATGAAATCCAGGCGCTGCCGGTGTTGCTCCCGAGCGAAGCCGGCCAAGCGCGCCAGCAGGTGCCGCTCGCCCAAGTCGCGCATATTAGCGTCACCGAAGGGCTGAATGAGATCAGGCGCGAGAACGGCAAGCGTCGCCTCGCCATTCAGGTCAACCTTCTAGGCCGCGATGCCGGGTCGTTCGTTGCGGAAGCGCAAGCCAAGATCGCGCAAGTCAGACTGCCCGCCGGCTACTATCTCGAATGGGGCGGACAGTTTCAGAGCCTCCAGGACGCGAGCCGCAGGCTCGCGGTTGTGGTGCCCTTGTGCTTCCTTGCCATCTTTGGCCTGCTCTACATGGCGTTAGGCGGGTTCGCGCCCGCCGGGGCGGTGTTCCTGGCGGTGCCTTTGGGGCTGGCGGGCGGGGTGTTCACGCTCGCGCTGACCGGCATCGCGTTCTCGGTATCGGCAGCGGTCGGGTTCATCTGCCTGGCGGGTGTCGCCGTGCTGAACGGCCTGGTCGTGATGACCGCGATACGTGAGCGGATCGAAAATGGCGCGCCGTTCGCCGAGGCGATCCGCAATGGGATGGCCGACAAGATGCGCGCGGTCGTGATGACCGGCTTCGTGCCGGCGATCGGGTTCGTGCCGATGGCGCTTGCGCACGGCACCGGTGCGGAGGTGCAGAAGCCCTTGGCGACTACCGTGATCGGCGGCCTGATCGCGGCCACTATCCTCACGCTGCTCGTTCTTCCTGCCATCGCGCGCGTGGTGCTCGGTTGGGGCGAGCGGGCGGGAAAGCGTCGCGATCCTGAGCGGCATGATCCCGAACCTCACGGCGGCGAGGCGACGCACCCGGCTCCTAAGCCGGTGCCAGCATGACAGAGGAGCCAGCATGAACCAGCAAGCCAGACTGCTCCGCATCTACACCGACGAAGCCGCCTATGTCGGGGACCGCAAGGTGTATGAGGTTGTCGCCTCCCGCGCACGGGACGCCGGGCTTGCCGGAGTGACGGTGCTGGAGGCGCTGATCGGATTTGGCCGATCAGCGCACGTCCACCGTCGCCATGTGCTCGAAAGCGATCGCGCCGTGGTCGTCGAGATTGTGGACGAAGACCGTAAGCTACGATCGTGCGCAACCCAACTCGCCGACATTCCGGATATCGGACTGATCACTCTGGAGGCGGTCGAGATCATCATCCCAATGTCCAGCGCGGGAAGCGAAGGCGAGGCGAACCAATGACGATGCAAGCCGACCTTTCCCCTTCGGAAGCGCCCCCGGCATCGTTGCGCCGCTTCGTCATGTTGGTCGCGGTGACCTCGCTCGCCATGATTCCCGCGATCGTGCTGAGGATCGAGGGATGGCGTCCAAACCCTCTGCTCGACGCCTTGCTTTTCGGCGCTGCCATTCTGGCAGCCGGCTTCTACCTGTCTTGGGGAGCGGAAGCGGCGGAATCGCGCATCTCCGCGGGCCTGATCGTCGCCATCGTGGCGCTGATCACCGTGCTCCCGGAATATGCGGTGGACTTCTACTACGCCTACTCGGCCGGGGCTAATCCGGGCTCCAATTACGTCCACTATGCGGCGGCCAACATGACCGGCGCGAACCGGCTGCTCGTCGGCATCGCATGGCCGCTTTTGGTGCTGCTCCATTGGCGCAAGACGGGCGAACGCGCGATTTCGCTCTTCCCCGCCAATCGCGTCGAGATCCTTTTCTTGCTCGTGCCAAGCCTCTACGCGTTCAGCGTTCTCCTCAAGGATGCGATCAGCATCGTCGATACGGTCCTGCTCGTTGCTCTGTTCGGCCTTTATATGTGGCGCGCGAGCGACAAGGGCGTAGGCGCGGGCAGCGACGACGACGATGATGACGAGCCCGGCCCTGCGGCTGCGCTTGGGCTACTATCCCCGACGCGCCAGTGGCTTGTTATGGGCGGGTTGACCTTGGTGGCAGCCGCGGTGATCCTCGCATCGGCCGAGCCGTTCGCGGAAGCTATGGTCGATTCCGGCCGGCAGCTCGGGTTCGACGAGTTCCTGCTGATCCAGTGGCTCGCGCCGCTCGCCAGCGAAGCGCCCGCGGTCACGGTTGCTGTTCTCTTTGTGCTGGCGAGACGGTCGGAACAGGGGCTGGCGACGATGATTTCCGACAAAATCAATCAGTGGACCTTGCTGGTGGGCATGTTGCCGCTCGCCGTCAGCTTGGGCGCGGGCCGGCTTTCTAGTCTGCCGCTCGACGCGCGCCAACACGAGGAGTTCTTCTTAACCGCGGCTCAGTCGCTGTTCGGCATTGCCCTCCTCCTTCGCCTCAGGCTGACCTTGACGGGCGCGGCGGCGCTGGCCGGGCTTTTCATCGTTCAGGTTGTGCTCGCTGTAGCTTGGCAGGGTGATGAGGCGCGAACCGTCGCCAGCTTGACCGCACTCGGCTGGATTTACATCGTGCTCGCTGGTGGGCTGTTTGCTATAAACGCCAAATATCTCGCAGGACTTGTCGGCGCTATTCGACCTCGCAAGGACCGGGGCGAAATCGCATGACGTGCCGGCTAAGCCTTCGATACCTTGCTCGCGCAGCAAACCGGGAACCTTGCCGAAGGAGGCGCTGTATGAAGCGCGGGGCCACCGGCATCCCCGTTGCCCGGACGGTCGAACTGTGGGTAGGATGAACGAGCGGCACCCTGTCGCCCAAAATCCTAACTACGTGCCCGCGCTCGGTCGCCCAGAGCTGACCGGGTTCTACGATCACGCCATAGCCTTGCTGACGCGCGAACGACGATGGCGAACCGCCTTGTTGGAGTTGGTCGTCCCAAGCCCAGGCGAAACGATCCTCGATGTGGGATGCGGGACGGGCAGCTTCGCGATTATGATGAAGCGGCAATGCCCGGCCGCGCGCGTGATCGGCGTAGACCCCGACCCGGTCGTGTTGGAGATCGCTCGCGCGAAGGCCATCAAGGCGGGCATCGCGATCGGCTGGACCGAGGCAATGGGCGACGAGCTGGCGAGGACCGGCATTGGGCCGGTTGATAAGGCCGTGTCGAGCTTGGTGTTTCATCAATGCCCGCTACCGATGAAGCGGGCGATCCTTGCCGCCATGCACGGGACTCTGCGGCCAGGCGGCGCGCTCCTGATCGCCGACTATGGCGAGCAACGCAGCCGGACCATGCGCTTCCTGTTTCGGCAGATTCAGCGGCTCGACGGGTTCGAAAACACTCAGCCGAACGCCGATGGTGTCCTACCCAAGCTGTTCGCCGCGGCGGGATTTGAGCGTGTTGTCGAGCGCCAGTCGATACCAACCCCGACCGGTTCCATTTCGATCTACTTGGCACATAAGGCTTAGCTCAGGATCAGCCGAAAAGACGGGGGCGGACAGCAGCCGCCCCCGCCCCATCGCTTAACGGTGGGTCATCCCACTCTTAGCATGGTCGCAGCAATCCGCGTCCTTGGCCTTGGCGCCGTGGTCGCAGCAGTCCGCGCCGTCCTTGCAGCACGCCATGTCCGGGCAGCAATCGGCCGCAGGGGCGGCGAAGGCGGCGGTAGAAAGCGTGAGCGCAACTGCCGCGCCGATGAGCTTGAATTTTGACATATGGATTCTCCGTAGAACAAGTGTTGAGGTTGGAACCGTCACACAGTTCGCGGAGGCGGCGTTGCTGGCGCGCGAGCAAGCCCGGCCAGGCCGGCGTAGCGCGTCGGCCAGGGGGCGGCATCGGCGAATATCAGGGGCGTGACGCGGGTGATGGTCTCGCCTTGGAGTGCCGCAGCGCAGGGCATCGAGCAGTTGGCCGCAGGAACCTTCTTCTCTGGCGTGCCATGCCCTTCGCCCTCGCAAGCGGCCATCGACGACGCGCTTGGCATGGCCGCGACGGCAACGGCCTCGCAGATCGGTCCGACCCGCACGATCAGCATCAGCGCAAGCAGCAGCATCGCGACAGATCGGATACGCAAAAGGGTCAAGACCGATGAGACCATCAGATTTTGATCTACCCGGCCACGAGCCATGCGGCAACTAGAGCGCCGCATCTCATTCGGCTGGCGCAAGTTTAGATGTTTGATGCCCCTTGCGGCGATTTAGCGAGAAGCCAACGACGATCACGACCGCCATAAGCAATTGAGCCAGGACGGATTGCCAAGTCGGGAACAGACCGAGCATCGACAGACGCGGCGCATCAGTAATGGGCGCTATATCTATGATCCCGGCTTCTTGTAGCGCCGCCACGCCCTTGCCGGCGAGCACGACCGTAAGGGCCGCCATCAGCCACGAGCTGTAGGTGAAGACCTTGGCGATCGGGAGCTGGCGGCTGTAGCGCAGCATGGCCCAGGCGATTACACTCAGGAGCGCGACGGCCGAGCCTGCCCCGGCCAGCAGCGAGCCGCCATTCCCTTGCGTCCACAGCGCCGAATAGAAGAGGATCGTCTCGAACACCTCGCGATAGACGACCACGAAGGTGAGCCCGAACAGGAACCAGGCTGAGCGGCTCGACAAGGCATTCGTCATCTTGGCGCGGATATAGCGCTGCCACTGATCGGCCTGCCCCTTGCCGTGCATCCATATTCCGACCGACAGTAGCACCACGGCCGCTAACAACGAGCCGAATCCTTCCGTCAGCTCCCGGCTCGCACCGCTGATCCCGATCGCATAGGTGGCGATCATCCATGTCAGCAGTCCGACGACGAGCGCGCTGACCCAGCCGCCATGCACATAAGGGAGCACTTCGGACCGCTCCGCTTTACGGAGAAACGCGATCATCGCGACTACGATAAGCAGGGCTTCGAGCCCTTCGCGCAGTAGGATTGTGAGCGCCCCTAAGAAGGTGGCGGCATCGCTAGACGCGCCGGGCGCGAGCGCCGCCTCGGCATCGTCGAACAAGCCGTTTAGGACCAGGACGCGGTTCGCCAGATCGTCAGGCGAGACTCCATGATCGACTGCGGCGCGATACTCGCCCATCGCGCCTTCGATTCGGGTCAGCAGTGTGGCATCACGCGCGCCGAGTGTCGGCTCGACCGGCTCGAACCCGTCGAGATAAGCCGATAGCGCCAGTTCCTTAGCGGCGTGGCGGTCACCCTTGCGAGCGGCATCGAGACTTGCCGCGATCTTTTCGCGAACGACCGACAGCGAGGCCGGTGCCTGTTCGATCACGGCTTCCGGATGACGACGCAGATAGGCCATGACCGCCAGCGCCCGCTTTTCGCCGATTCCATTCGCGAGCGAGGCGGGGGTGAGGCCCACCAAGGTTTTCAGGTCGGGTACACGCTGGCGCAGCGACGCATCGGCCTTCCACAGCCGTTCACCTTCGCGCGCCTGTTCATCGGTCAGCGCGAAGCTGCCGGCGCGGAACGCCAGCGCCCAGCGGTCCTGGCTCGGCAGATCGGCGAAGCTCTGCATCGCAGTGCCGTCGATGCCCTGGCTGATAACCTGATAAAGCGCGAACACGCTGCGCTGGCGCGCCCGCTCCGCATCGGTGAAGGCAATCGGCGGAGTGCTGAGCTTGGCGGCATCCGAGCCATGCCCGTTCCCCGTCGCGCCGTGACATGCGGCGCAGGTGGAACCGAATAGGGTCGCCCCCCGCGCGAAGCTCGGGGGATCGGCCGGGGCGAGCGGCACCGGATAGGCTTGCAGCAGATCGGCCGCGAGCCCGTGCGCGAGCGTCGCGACTTCCTGTTGTGTGCCCTTGCGCGCGATCACCCCTTGCAGGCGCATCGCTCCCGCGATCAGCGCCGCGCGTTCCGGCTTGGCGGGTAGCGTCGCTAGCCGCGATGACACCGAGGCTGCGAACTCCGTCATCTCGGCATATTCGGGTGCGCTCTTGACCCGCCCGCCCTCGACCGCGCCGCTATAATCGACCGCCATATAGTCGAGCAGCCGCCATGCGGTTTGCACGTCGTTCGGATCGGCCGCGGGCGCGGCGTGCAGCGCGGCCGGTAGCGCAATCAGGCAAAGCAGGACGGTAAGCGCGCGGGCCAGCGCGCGCGGGAGAAAGGACATAGCCCGGATCACGATGCGCTCGCCAAGATCGCCGGCGCGAGTTCACGCCGGGCGTTGCGGACGATCTCATTAGCGGAGTGGAGGAACAGGAGCGCGATCACGCCCGCGACCGCTAGGTCCGGCCAGGCTTGTCCGGTCCACGCCACCAGCCCGGCCGCGCCGATTACCGCGACGTTCGCGAGCGCATCGTTGCGGCTAAACAGCCAGATCGCCCGCACATTGGCGTCGCCTTCCCGAAAGCGCGCGAGCACCAGCGCGGAACCCACGTTGATCGCGAGCGCGACGATGCCGATCGCGCCCATCAGTTCGGCATCGGGCGCGGTCGCGTTGAGAGCGCGCCAAATCGCGAAGCAGATCACGCCCACCCCGAGCGCGCCGAGGAACAGCCCTTGCGTGAGAGCCACGCGTGCCCGTGCCCGCGCGGACCAGGCGAGCGCCAGCAGCCCTAAGAGGGTGATCGACCCATCGCCGAGGAAGTCGAGCGAATCAGCCTTCAGCGCCTGACTGTCGGCGATGAACCCGCCGAACAGCTCGGCTATGCCGAACCCGAGGTTGAGCACCACTACGATCAGCAGCGCGCGACGATAGGCCGGATCATGTTGCGCGCGGGTTGGTTCGCCGTGGCACCCGCAGCTTTCGGCAGAAGTCGTCATCCGGCTTCCCTACCACCTCTAGTCGCTGTAGAAGCAAGTGAAATATGCGACACGTTCGCATTAGCAAGGGTGGCGCATGAAGCCGGTGATGATTGGGCAACTCGCCCGCGAGACCTCGACGAAGGTGACGACGATCCGCTTTTATGAGTCGATCGGGCTGCTACGATCCGCGCCTCGCACGGCGTCGGGCCGCAGAACCTATGATGCCAGCGATATCGAGCGCTTGCAGTTCATCCGCAATGGCCGCCGGCTCGGCTTCTCCGTTGACGAGCTACGATCGTTGATGGGGCTGGCCGAGAATCCCGATCAGGATTGTGGGGCGGCCTCAGCCATTGCAGCGCGGCATCTAAAAAACGTGGAGGCGAGGCTGGCGCAACTCGCAGTATTGCGGGATGAGCTGGAGATGCTCAGCCAGAGCTGCACCAAGGCGCGCATGGCGGATTGCCGGATCATGCGGGCAATCGGCAGCGGCCACCCCCGGCCCGAGCCTCAATAATAGTCGGCGAGTCTAAGCTCGCGCACGTCGCCGGTTTCCGTGGTGAGTTTGACGAGGGTTCCAGCAGGCCGATAGCGTGCGCGCCAAAGCTCCCCATGAGTATAGTTCGCGTCAACGGGATGCCCGTTCACCGCGACGATCCGTTCACCGACCACCCAGCCGGCCTTTTCCGCGGGGCTGTTCGCCGCGACATGCACAACGGTCAGCGCCGTTGGCGAGGCCGCGAGTCCAAGGCCACTGCGATCCTTCAGCATCGGCAGGCGGTGGCGAGGATCGAGCGGACGGAACCACACGAACCCGGCCGTCACATCGAACACCACGTCGAATTGGGCGATCAGCGGAAATCCGATGTTGCCGACCGTGCTGGTCCCGAGCCATTCTCGCATCCCAAGAGTAGGGATGTTCGAGACGTTGAGCCCTTCGATGTTCATGTTGAGGATCGTGAAAATGTCGTTGATTTTCACGCCGTCGACGCCGCCAAGCGCCGCGGTCGAGAGGGGCTTCCCGCTCAGCAGCCCCTGATCGCGGGCGTAGGCCGACGAGAGCATCAGCGCGGCCGAGCTGCCAAGATCGAGCATCAGAGGCACGGGGGCCAGGCCCGCGACGGATGCTCGAATAAACAGCTCTTGCTTGCTTCCGCGCCCGAGCGCGACGGATTGCCAGCCGGGGCCGGCCAGGAACGTCCCCGACTTGGCGACCGCCAGCCGCCTGTTCCCGAAATCGAGCGCGATACAGCTTCCCGTGAACATATCCGCGCCGAGGAGGATATCGATCGGGCGGCCGAACGCCGCTGAAATCGCACTCAGGTCAGCCACTACTGCGAAAGGTAACCGACGAGTTTCGCGGGCGAGCAGCACGTCAACATCGCGGACCAGTTTCACCGGGGCCTTGGCGCTCAGCCCGTAAATCATGCGCCGCTCACCGTTGCTCAGGCCGAGCTTGGCCGCGAGCGCCGTGCTCATGATCGACGCACCGCTTCCGCTGTCGAGCACCGCCCGCACCGGCGATCCTCCCACTTGCGCCGAAATTAGAGGAAGATCTCCCGCCCCAATCTCCAGCGGCTCCCATTCCAGGTGAGCCGCACCGAAGTCCCATCGTGGCGAAGGCCGGGAAGCCGCCCCGGCGAGCGCGAGACGACCGACGACCATGCCCGTTCCGCAGGCCAAAATCCGTGCAAGCAATGAGCGTCGAGACATACCGATCGCTTCAATATGAGCCCTTATCAAAAGCCGTCTCCGAACCCCAGCCTTGGGAAGAATGGAGTTCCGATACATGCTCTAGCGACTAAAGCAGCACGAGGCTTGAGCATCACTAGGCCAAACGCCTCGCGACCCATTCCAACGGGTTCTCCGACGCTGTGCCCGTTCATTTGTCGTGAACTCCTCTGCTCCGGTCGCGCACCGTGTAGAGAAGCGTCGAACTCATATGTGCAGACCCTGACCCAGGAGCGCTAGCGCCGCTTCTTTTAGCGATTCGGGAAGGGTGGGATGGGCGTGCGTGGTGAGCGTCAGATCCTCGGTGGTGCCGCCAAACTCCATCGCCAGCACAGCCTCATGGATCATCGTACCGGCGTCCGGGCCGATGATGTGAGCGCCGAGAAGCCGATCGGTCTTGGCGTCCGCCAGGAGCTTGGTGAGTCCCCTCGTGTCTCCGTTGCAGCGCGCCCGGCTATTGGCGGAAAAGGGAAACTTGCCAACCTTGTACTCGACGCTGGCGGCATTGAGCTCCTCCTCGGTCTTACCCACGCTCGCCACCTCCGGTGAGGTGTAGATGACCGCCGGCACGGTATTGTAGTCGACGCCGGCATAGCGCCCAGCGATCCCTTCGACGCAGCGTACGCCGTCCAAAGTCGTCTTATGAGCGAGCATGGGACCGGCGATGACGTCGCCGATCGCGAAGATGCCCGGGACCACGGTCTTGAACCCTAAGCTGACCGGAATGCGGCCCTTTTCATCAGGCGCGATCCCTACCCGCTCAAGCCCGAGCCCTTCCGTGTACGGCCTTCGGCCCACCGCGACGAGCACCACGTCGGCCATCAGCGTCTCGGCCGGCCCGCCTTGGGCCGGCTCCAGGGAGATCAGCAGGTCCTCCTCGCGCTTCTCCACGCCCGTCACTTTGGTCTGAAAGCGAAACTCGAGCCCCTGCTGTTTTAACAACTTGAGCAGTTGACGTGCGATCTCGCGATCCATGCTGGGAACGATGCCGTCCAGGAACTCGACCACGGTTACCTTGGCACCGAGCCGCTGCCACACGCATCCAAGCTCAAGGCCGATATAGCCGCCGCCGATGACGACAAGATGCTCCGGCACTTTCGCCAGCGAAAGCGCGCCCGTGTTCGAGATGACACGGCACTCGTCGATTTCAATACCCGGCAAGCGCGCGACGTCCGAGCCAGTCGCAACGAGGATGGCCTTGTTAGCCGTTAGACTTCGGGTTCCCCCTTCCCCAAGTTCGATAGCCAGCCTGTCAGGCGCTTCGAAGCTGGCGCTACCTTTAACCCATTCGACTTTGTTTTTCTTGAGCAGATGCTCAACCCCCTTGGTCAGACCGGACACGACTTCGTCCTTGCGCCTGATGAGCTGGCATAGATTGAGAGCGACGCCGCCAATGCCGATGCCGTGCTCCTCCAGCCCCTCGCTGACCTCCGCGAAGAGTTCGGTCGAGTGAAGGAGCGCTTTCGACGGGATGCAGCCGACGTTGAGGCAGGTGCCGCCGAGTGTCGGCCGCCGTTCGATACAGGCGACACTCATACCGAGCTGTGAGGCGCGGATCGCCGCCGGATAGCCGGCAGTGCCGCCGCCGATGACGACAATGTCGAAGGTGTCGCTCATTCAATCTTCCTGCTTGTAACTTGGATCAGGTAACTGTCTGAAAGGGTCCGCCCGCAGCGCGGGCGTCCTGATCCGCTCGACGCGCGGATTCTGGTCCGGCACATTACAGGCGACGTCGGTAGTCAGGCACGTTTCGAACCGGTTTGAGCCAAGGCGGTAGCAGGCTTTCCGCGCAAGACCGCAGGGGGAAGCCAGCAGTGCTGCCGTGCTGCCGATGCGGGCGTCGCGCGGCAAATCATGGTTTCGCGCTTTCACCTGGTCGTCCGCCTTCATCATGTCGGAGCATCCGGCGTGCGCGCGAGACGCGATTGCTCCGGCAGCACGAGGATCAGCACCAAGCCCGCGAAAATGAACGAGTCCGCCAGATTGAAGGTGGGCCAGTGCCAGGAACCCCAATGAAAATCGATCAGATCGCGCACCGCGCCGAAGCGCACCCGATCGGCGATGTTCCCGACCGCCCCACCGAGAATCGCAGCCAACTCCACTTGCCGGAGCCTACTCGCGGCGCGCCGGATCATTATCGCAAGGGCGGTTGAGATGGCGGCGGCGATCGCCACCAGCAGCAAGGGATGGGTACTTGTCGCGAGGCCGAAAGCAACGCCCCGGTTCATCCCGGCCGTAATGGTGAGCCAGGGCCCTACACTGACCGGGCCCTCGCTCGCGACGTAGGCAAAGGCGGCGGCCTTCGCCAGTTGATCCCCGGTAAGCACCGCCACGAGCGTCAATAGCGGGGCGACGGGCAAAGCCGGAGGTTTTCGCAGCCCTCCGGTCTCTGGTTGACGCTTCAGCAGCAGGTTGTGTCCCGGACGTCCTCTCACTCCACGGGCACCGTCGCAGGCGCGATCGCCCCGCACGAAGATAGGAGCAGGAATATCGCCCGCGGCTTCAACCTCATCGCAGATCCCCAAGCTCCTTACGTGCGTCGCCGATTATCTCGCGGGCCGAGTGAAGGAAGATGACCGCGATCCCGGCAGCGACGGTGAGATCCGGCCAAGCGCTCTCGAGCCAGAAGACGAGGCCTGCTGCGACAATGACGGCAAGGTTGTTGATCGCGTCGTTGCGAGAGAAGAGCCAAATAGCACGCGCCTGAGCGTCGCCGCCTTCGCGAAAGCGGGCGAGGACCAGTGCTGACGTGACGTTCACGACAAGGGCCGCGACGCCGATACCCCCCATCAGCTCCGCCTCGGGCGGCACAGCGTCCATCGCCCGCCACACGGCCATGCCGATCACCCACAGGCCAAGCAGCGCCAGAAAAATTCCTTGAGTAAGCGCAACCTTGGCGCGAGTCCTTTCGGCCCAGGTGAGCGCGAGCAAGCCGACAAAGGTGATTGAGCCGTCGCCTAGGAAGTCGAGGGAGTCGGCCTTCAGCGCCTGGCTATCCGCGAGGAAGCCTCCAACAAGCTCTAAGAGGCCGAAGCCGACGTTCAGGATGACAACGATCCACAACGCGCGGCGGTAAGCCGGATCGGTCGCAGCCCTCCCAGTATCGCCATGGCAGCCGCAACCGGGTTCTTCGCTCGAATCGCTCATCGGGCACACATAGAACCTCCAGTAACTGAAGGATCAAGCGTTCACTGACTGCGATCGTCTGCGACGATCAGCTCGCGCGTGCCGCTTCAGGCACTTCTTACATGATGATTTTCTTTGTTTCCCAGAAACGGTGATTGGACGGCCAGCGTGAATGTGTCCGTCAACTCTGGACCTTCGACGGCGATTCGGACAAGATCGCGTCAAGATGGGAAAACGGACACTTCGGACCCGCGCATGGCGCTGATCGGCTACGCGCGTGTCTCCACCGCTGACCAGAAGCTGGCGCTCCAGCATGACGCGCTGGTCCGCGCCGGTTGCGAGCGCACGTTCGACGATCAGGCGTCGGGTGCCAGGGCCGACCGGCCGGGGCTCGCCGAGGCGCTCGCTTATCTGCGGGCCGGCGACACGTTGGTCGTCTGGAAGCTTGATCGGCTCGGTCGCTCGATGCGCCATCTGATCGCGCAGGTCGGCGACCTGGCAGCGCGCGGGATCGGATTCCGCTCGCTGACCGAGAATATCGACACCACGACGCCGGGCGGGATGCTGGTGTTCAACATCTTCGGCAGCCTGGCCCAGTTCGAACGCGACCTGATCCGTGAGCGCACGCAAGCCGGCCTGCGTGCCGCGCGTGAGCGCGGGGCGCAGGGTGGGCGGCGTCCGGTCGTCACACCTGACAAGCTGCGCAAGGCGCGCGCGCACATCGCTGCAGGCCTGACGGTGCGCGAGGCGGCCGCGCGGCTGAAGATCGGCAAGACGGCGCTCTACAAGGCGCTGGAAGGTACGGGCGCACAGCGCTCCGGCGAAACAAGGACAGGTGCATGACAGGCGAACGCGATCCGAACATCGTCACCTCCGGCCTGTCCGGCACCATCACCGAGCAAGGCATCACAGTGGAGGTCCACATCATCGGCCTCGAAGACGAGCCGGGCTGGACGCTGGAGGTGGTGAACCAGAGCGGCACCTCGACGGTGTGGGACGATCCCTTCGTCACCGACGATGCCGCATGGGCCGCCTTCCGGCGCACCGTCGAAGAAGAGGGCATGCGCGCCTTTCTCGACCAGGCCGTCGTCATCCCGTTTCGGCGTTGAGCGCAGCAGCCGGCAAGGCAAGACCAGGAGATCGACGATGCCGACAAGCGCCAGGCCGCTGTGGATCCTGACCGGATTGCTGCTGGCCTTCTATCCGGTTCTGAACTTCATCTACTGGCCGCAGGTGCTCCGCTCGGGAGTACTGCCCCCGGATGGCGACAGCATCGGCATCCCCATGTACGGCAGCATTCTGGTGACGATCATCGCATCGCCCGTCGTTCTGGGCATCGCGTGGCTTTGTCTCGGGCACTACAACCCAGCTACCCGCCTTGCCACGATCCGGTGGGATCGCCCGATCCGCACGGTCGCGGCCAGCTTTGTGTTCGGAGGGGCTGCCGTACTGTGCGTCTTCGGCATCTTCGCTGAACTGGGTCATGCAATGCCATGGTACGAATACCTCTGGGCCGCATATGCGCTGGCTTGGGTGCCGTGGCTGCTCGGTGTACGAGCAGCAGTGATCGATCAGGACAGCACGGCATCCGGCTGAACTCCGGCGTTCACTGCTCGTTCGCTCCTGCCGTACGCAGAATGCACTTTCGTGTAGTCACCCCGTAAAGAGCGTCGCCACCCCGTCGAACGGCGATGCCATTTCAAGGCTGTTGCTGTCATAGACCTGCACCGGCTCCTGTATGCCAGACCCGGCGCGAAGCTGAACCGCATGGGATGGCGCGTAACCGCCGCGAAGCATCGGCAACAGCGCGTCGAGCAACACGGCAAGGGCGGCTTGGGCATTGCGCGCGACCTCGGATTGCAGCGCGGCGGTCCTGATCCGCGAAAGCTCCTCGGTCGTCTTGGTGTCGTAGAGCGGACGGGGGAGGGGGGCACCATTCGACCCGCTGAGTGCGAGCGCTTGGCCTTCTTGGTATAGGCGATGGTGGTGGGAGCGCCGTCGCCCGTAACGGTGATGAGCAGCACCGCGCCCGCCTTCGTCCCATGCGAATAGCCCTCGCCATCGTCGGGGTAAACGCGGTGCCATTGATAGGTTTCGTAGGGCGTCTGCTCGGACGCGATCACTTCGCCCCAGCCCGCCTCTTCGGCCTCACTCGCCAGCGCCTCGAACTTGGCGTCCGCAAGCTGCTGGACCAGCGCGGGGTCGTCGGCATAACCCTCGCCATCCTTGGCGAACAGGTCGCGGGTAATGCCGCCGCCTGCCTCGGAATAGGCGTCCGCCCCGACGAAGCGGAACAGCCGGTGCCCGGTCGTCACCTTGGTATCAGTCAGCAATCGCCGAACCTCATGGGCTGTGCGCGCGACCCGCAACACCTTTTCTTGACGCTTGTGATCGTCGGTCAGCGTAAATGCCTGCGCGGTCGCTACGTCGATCTTGTCGGCGGCAAGCGCGTTCAAGACCCTCCGGCTAAGGCTGGCGAGCGTCAGCATCTTGCGGACCTCGCGCGGGTCGTAGCCGTAACGGTTAGCGATAGCGGGCTCGTCATGGCCCTCGCTGGCGAACGTGGCTTATTGATCTGGCAAGCACTCTCGTCTATATTCCCTAGATGGAATACAGCGGCTAATGAGCTGGGACGTTGAGAACACCGACGAGTTCGGAGACTGGTTCACCGATCTGAGCGACGCCGATCAGGATGCCATGCGCTTCGCGGTCGGTTTGCTGATGGCGAAGGGGCCGAACCTGCGCTTTCCCCACTCGTCGGGGATCAACAATTCGCGGCACTCGCATATGCGCGAGCTGCGGATTCAGAGCGGGGGACGGCCATTGCGCGTATTCTACGCCTTCGATCCGCGGCGATCGGCAATCCTGCTGATCGGGGGCGACAAGACCGGGGACGACCGTTTCTACGAGCGGATGATCCCGGTCGCCGACGAACTCTACGACGTTTACTTGGACGAACTGAGGCAGGAAGGATTGTTGAAATGAGCGGACATCGCCCGTTTTCCGACCTTATGAAGGATTGGAGCCCTGAACGGCGGGCACGCAGCGACGCTCGCCAAGCCGAGCTGGCGGCAGAGATGGTGAGCCTCGAACAGTTGCGCGAAGGTCTCGGCATTAGCCAAGAGGAGCTGGCGAACGTGCTGGACGTGCAGCAGCCCGCCATCTCCAAGCTGGTGCGCCGTCCCGACATGAAGGTGAGCACGCTGCGCGAGCTGATCGCGGCGATGGGTGGCGAGCTGCACCTCACCGCGACCTTCGCCGATCGCTCGGTGGAAATTGATAATTTCAGGCCGGCCGCCGCCTGACGCCGGCGCGAAAGGATGAACGATGAAGGTCGAGACGTTCGGAAGCGTCTGGGATGCGATCAGCGATAGCCCGGCCGAAGCCGCCGACCTGACGGCGCGCTCCGACTTCATGTCGGCGCTTGCCGCGCATGTGCGAGCCTGGAACCTGCCGCCCGATGCCGCGGCGGCGCGGCTCGGCATCGCGCGCTCGCGGCTGGGCGAGCTGCTGCGCGGCAAGATCGACATGTTCCCGCTCGCAGCGCTGGTTAATCTCGTCGCCGTAGCCGAGCTGCATGACGCAGCGACCTCGGCCGCTTGAATCTGGCATGGCCGTTCCCGACCAGCCCCCGCTGCCGCCCGTGTTCGGCCCTGCGGCGATCAAGAAGCTACGCGAGGACAGCCGCGCTACACGCGCGACGTTCGCGCGTGGGTTGAATATCAGCACCCGCACGATCGGGCGGTGGGAAGTCGTCACCGTGCGCCCCAGCGGCCCCGCGCGGCAACTATTGGGCGTGGTCCAGAAGCATGGCTTCCAGCTCGTCGCCGACGCTCAGCGAGGAGCGTAACCAGGCATTGAATATCCTAGCTGGAGCGCGAAGTTTCTTCTTTCGTTCTCTTGGGCGATGACTCATAGAATCATCATGCCGATCGCACGCGAACACCGCTGGCTCTACCCGATCGACTGGCGCGAGCTGTCGAACCTCATCCGCTTCGGCCGCGCCAAGGGACGTTGCGAGCATTGCCGACGCCCGCACGGCCGCGACGTGCTGCACCTCGGCGATGGCGTCTGGTGGGACGAAGACGCGGCGACCTGGCGCGACGGGCAGGGCAGGGGGCTTCGCCGTCTGCCATCGCCGGACGAGCTGGCGCGTGCGCAACCCGGACTCACCGGCATCGATCCGCCCACCCAACTGCGGGTCACGCGCGTGGTCCTCGCCAGCGCGCACCTGAACCATGATCCTGGCGACAACCGGCCGCGCAACCTGGCGGCGCTGTGTCAGCGGTGCCACATGGTCCATGACGCGATCGAACATCGCCGGCGCCGTTGGCTTAATGCCTTCCGGCTGCGCGCGATCAGCGACCTGTTCGCCTGACTGCCGAGCCTGCGGCCCAGCCCAAGGGTTGGGTGGGTGGGGCAAACGCGGCCGTCGAATGACGGCCTCATTCACTCGCCGGCCGGTCCAACGAGCTGCGCCCGCCCGGTATGTGGCGATAGAGCGTCGATGGCTGCACCCCAATCTGCTGCGCCACTTCCTCCACCGTAATGGTCGGATCTGCGAGCATCGCCTTTGCGCGCTTGATCTCGGCCGGCCCCATCGCCGGCTTGCGCCCGCCGCGCCGCCCCAACGCCCGCGCCTGGGCAAGTCCGGCATGGGTGCGCTCCAAGGTCAGCTCACGCTCGAACTCCGCCACGGCCGCGAAGACGTGGAACACAAGCCGCCCGCCGGGGCTGGTGGTGTCGATCGCCTGGGTGAGCACGCGAAGGCCGATCTCGCGCTTTGCGAGATCTTCGGCCGTCTCCACGAGCTGCCGGACGGAGCGCGCGAGCCGATCGAGCTTCCACACCGCCAGCGTGTCGCCAGCGCGGAGATAGTCGAGCGCGGCTTTCAGTTCGGGCCGATCGCGCTGCGCGCCCGACGCCTTCTCCATGAACACCTTCTCGCATCCGGCTTGCCGGAGCGCGTCGAGCTGAAGGGCAGGGGACTGGTCCCTGGTGGACACGCGCGCATAGCCGACGAGCAAAGGCTTTCTCCGAAAACTCGACACGACCTAGCCGGATTTCGGATAAGGAAACAAGGGACTGTTTTCGGAAGCTAAACGGGCCGTTTCGGCGACCTCGGACACGATCGGCGCAACCCTCGCTCAATCGACCGTTTGGGAGACGCACGGGATGGGCGATATTCTGGGTTATGCCCGCGTCAGCACCGGCGATCAGGACGTGGCTGGACAGACCATGCGTCTGGAGGAGGCCGGCGCGATCAAGGTGTTCACCGACGTCATGTCGGGCAAGAGCATGGAGCGGCCCGGTCTGGCCGAACTGATCGCCTATGCCCGCAAGGGCGACACGCTGGCGGTGGTCCGCCTCGATCGGCTTGGGCGCTCGCTCGCCGAATTGCTCACCACGGTCGAGACGCTACGCGGCCAGGGCATCGCGCTCCTGAGTCTTGAGGAAAAGATCGACACATCGTCGGCCGCCGGCGAACTCATCTTCCATGTGTTCGGGGCCATCGCCCATTTCGAGCGGAGACTGATCTCCGAGCGAACCAGGGATGGGATCGCCGCCGCGCGCGCCAAAGGCAAGTTGCCCGGCCGTCAGCCGCTCGACATGTCCAAGGTACATGCCGCCATCAAACTGGTCGAAGCGAGCATCTCGCCGACAGAAGCAGCACGACAACTCGGCATCGGCCGATCGACCATCTATCGAGAAATGCGCCGCCTCGGCGTGGAAAGGCCCATCTGAATGTCCAGATCGAAATCGGCTCACGATCTTTCCGGCCTGATGAAATATGCGGATCGCGCGCCATGGGATGAGGCATTGGCCGAAATGCTGTCCGCGCATCTCGATCCGGCGAGCGAAGCGACCGGACTCGAGCCTGACGCCATATTCGAGATAATTGGCGATCACTGGCAAGGGCCGCTATGGGGCTGCGCCTTTGAAGATCTGCTTACGCAGGAACTGGAACCCGACGGTCGCAATCTGGTCGATGACTATCTCAAGCGCCGGGGCTGGAACGAAAAGGCGCCGAACAAGGCCTATATGCGCGCGTTACGCGATACGGTCATGTCGCTCTATGAGGTCAGCGAAGTCGTGCCTGGTCAGTCGATGACCTTGCGCGATCTGCTGCGCGACGTTGCTCCGGTGACGGTGCGCGAACACGGTGCAACCCAGACCCTGGTCAACTGGGACAAGATCGCCGCAAGGGTTGTCGACGTGAACGGGCGCCATGGCATTTCCGGAGCGCTGTTGCCGTTCAGCGCTGAGGGCGCCGTGCGAGTGGTCGAGGCATTTTCCCGACTTGCCGACGAAACTCAGGACACTGCGGAATTGGACCCGTCCGATCGGGACGCGCTTCTGGGAGCATCGGGACCGATGTTCACGAACATGTGGCTGCTCGACTGTCTGGGCAAGGCCATGCCCGGCAGCGCGCCGGATATGGTCAACGCCGACGGCGATGACCTGGTGTTCCACCGTATCGTTTTTCCGCTGGCGAAAGGCGTGGTCGGCAAGAGCCTGATCCGAAGGCTGAACGCGGCACAATGGCTGGAACCTGCCAGCGACAGTTTCTGGAACTGGCTGGCACCAGCGACGAAGAACAAGAAGCCGCAAGCGACCAAAGGCAAGCGGGCCTTCGTCACGACCATGGATGACGGCACGCCGGTTTTTGCCAATGTGGAACTGGCAGGGCGCAAGCTGATCGTCGAGGTAAACAGTGCCGCCCGCGCGGAGCGAGCAATTACCCAGATGGGCGAATGGCTTGGTGATTGCGTGAGCGCGCCTATGGCCGAAATCCGGACGCTCGATCAGGTTATGGCCGACGATGCCGCCCGCACGCCACAGGACGAGGCGCTGGATATTCCACCGCATGAAATGGAGCGCATCGTTCACGATATGCTGACCCGTGAATATACGAAAACGCTCGATGAGCCGGTCCCAGCCCTCAGCCACAAGACGCCACGCGTTCTGGCCTGTACAAAGGCGGGGCGGGTAAAGGTAGCCGACTGGCTCAAATATATCGAAAATGGCGCGGCAAAATCGGGCACCGCCGATCCGATGGGCACCTATGACTTTACATGGATGTGGGAAGAACTGGGGCTTAGCGACCTCCGGCGGTAACGGCCATCATGCGGTTCTTGAAATGTTCTCGCTTAGCGTTGTCTGGCGTACCTTCCACGCGATGCCCTCAGGTACATGCGATCGGCAGCGACGGAGCCGTTCTGGTGCGGCGGAAGTTGAGGCGCGCGGAGGTTATCGGCTTCTTCACCGACCTTCCGGGCTGCGTGGTCGGCATGGAAGCGTGCGCATCCGCGCACCATTGGGCTCGCGAGCTAATCGCATTGGGCCACGAAGTCCGGCTCATGCCGCCCGCCTACGTGAAGCCCTATGTGAAGCGCGGGAAGACCGATGCGGCAGATGCAGAGGCGATCTGCGAGGCGGTAGTGCGCCCGACGATGCGGTTCGTTGCGGTAAAGTCAGTCGAACAGCAGGCGGTGTTGATGGTGCACAAGAGCCGCGACCTGATGGTGCGGCAGCGAACCATGCTCATCAACGCCTTGCGAGGTCACCTGGCCGAGTACGGCATCGTGACAGGGATAAGCGTCGGCGGTGTGACCGCGATGCTCAAAGCGCTGCATGACCAACAAGAAGGTCTGCCTGCTCACGCTCGTTCCGCGTTGCACGGGCTCGCTGCTCAGATGAGGGCGCTCGCCAGTGAGATCGACAGGTTGGAGGCGCAGATCCTCGCTTGGCATCGCGCCGATGAGACAAGCCGTCGGCTCGCCACGATCCCGGGTATCGGCCCGATCACCGCGTCGGCTATCTCGGCCGCAGTGCCAGATGCGTCGCTGTTCCGACCCGGCCGCCAGTTTGCGGCATGGCTGGGACTTACCCCTCGAGCAAATAGTTCCGGCGGCAAGGAACGCCTGGGTGGGATAACCAAGCAGGGAGATGGCTACTTACGGCGGCGGCTTGTGGTCGGCGCGACCGCGGTGATGCGTATGACGCGCAAGAACGCCGACCGGCAGCCCTGGATGGCACAGCTCCTGGAACGCAAGCCTGCGAAGATCGCGACGGTCGCGCTCGCCAACAAAACAGCCCGTATCGCTTGGGCGGTGATGTCGCGCAAAGAAGTCTATGCGGCGCAGGCCGCATGACCGTCGTCCGCGCTGCCGGGTAACGCCGGTGGCAGGATGGCGTAGGAGTAGCTGAGTAGTGATGACAAACCGGTCAGACCGGGGGTCGGCAAAACCCAGGGGGTCACAGCGCTGCGAGCGCGATGACGTGATTAGGGAGCCAGCCTGCGGACTTCATCAGGGCCAGCAGCCATGCGGTGCTGCGCGAACAGGCCGAATACATGGATGCACCCGACCGGTGCTCATCGCTAAACAAAAGCTCTTGCGCCGCAGGGGTCGTCCATACATGGCGCATCCAGCAGGAGATCCCCAAAGCAACCGCGCTCGCCACCGCCGGGTTCGCCACACTGAGCCTGCGGCTGCTCAATGTCGCCGCCCGCGTCATCGAAAGCGCCACCCGCATCCGGATCGCCTTCGCCTCGGCATGCCCTGATGCCGCAGCCTTCCAGACAATCGCAACCGCGCTCAGGCCCGCACCGACATAGCCAGCGCGGCCGTGCCGCCGAACGCCCGAGACCCTTCCTTCAATCCCGCAAGCCCCTCGAACCTCCGCGATGAAAAAGGCGCAACGGAAACGCTCGTCCCGTCCACGCCGCCAGTGCCGTCGCCCGCCAATCAAGGCAAACTACGCCGCTGTCATGAATAAGCCGGGCTAGGGGCTACTCACTTGCACCAAGGGCGGCAACCACAGACGCCCTGGGTCTATCTGTACATAGAACCACTTATCTTCTCAGAATAGGAAATTTAAGGACGCCACTGTATACGTCTAATATGAAAATTCATATATATATTATAAAGCAATATGCAAATAATATACTAACCTCGTGGGTTTGGTAATGATTTCGACTGTGTTCGGCATAATAGCCATATGTTGTGTATTTGCATGGCCATTTTTTGTGGATTATCGAACATCGGTTAAGATTCAAGGTTCAGGATCTGCAGCATTTGCGCTCTATTTTTTGGCTATTGGCTCGCCTACGGCCGCGATAGCATGCCTTATTGCGTGTTCTCAGCTCGCTATTTCTATCGCCGTAAAAGATCGTTATATTGTTACAAGACTTTATGGAGCGAGCTTCATTATATTGATTTCTCTCTCCGTGGCCACATGGCATGGAATGGCCTCGGTATTGGTCTTCATTGGTAGCTCATTGGCAACTTTCGCACGACTCCAGACATCTACTCACCGTATGAAGGCGCTCTTCCTTGTCGGCGCTCCTTTTTGGCTGGTCCACAATTTGATGGCCGGAGCCTTTTTCGCTCTGAGTTCAGATTTTGTATCGTTGGCTTCGAATGTGATCAATCTGACAAGGCACTTGAGGCGCAAGGGTTGTCCCCTGTCAGCACCAATGGCACAGATTTGAGGCTGTGATTTAAGCAGGGTTGGGGCTTCGTCGTAGTAACGAAGGAGCCAAGATGAAGCAGATGTCCGGGGCCTGACCTTCATTCGTAAAAGCCGCAGTCTAGGACATCTGCTGGATATTGTCCCGGAAATGCTGGCGCTTGCCGACCATCCCGAACGGTCCTGCAAGGCGATCTTTTGCCTGCAAACAGATTGCCGCGATCGACCGCAAGATCGCCGATTTGACGGTTCTCCGCGGCGAATTGGATCGGCTGATAGAGGCGTGTCAGAACGGCATGGTCGCCGAATGCAAGATCCTCGGCGGATTGACGCTGCCGATTAATGCACAGGCCTAAGCAATCGCCATAATGTAGCACTCCGCAAATGAGACCGCGTGTTGATCCACATCGGCCGACCCAAGATTTCCGATGGTTTGGAGCAACTGGCGCTGAGGACACTCGTCAGCAATGCTGGCGTTGTGGGTCAGGAGCGCTCTCTTAGAATTGCAGGTTGTTCCGCTTTTACATCAACATCGATTTTGGCTTGCCTCCCAACTTCAAGATCTTGATTTTGCGATCTTCGTCACCGTTCCGTCCTTGCCATCCCAATCAATCTCGAAGTCCACCTTGTCGCCGATCTTGATCCCGGAAAGTATTTCCGGCCTAGCCGCGAAGCCCATCGTCATGGCTGGCCAGCCCAGGCCGGTGATGGCACCGTGATCAAGCGTGATCGTGCCTTTCGCGGTATCGATGGCAGTGACCGTGCCGGCAGCCATGCCGTGCTTCATTGCGGTTGCTTTCGGCATGCCGGATATGGTGCCAGCATCGGCGGCAGCGCTCTGGGACGGCTTCGGCACTTCCGCTTCCTTCTTGCAGGCGGTGAGCGTGGCAATAGCCGAGAGGCCGACCGCAATCGTCAGGGTTTTCTTCACTACACGTCTCCTTCGGGTTGAACATGGGGTCGAGATCGCCGGCGCATCAGTAGATAGGCTGCCGGAATGACGAGCATCGAGAGCAGTGGCGCGGTGAGCATGCCGCCGACCATCGGCGCGGCGATACGGCTCATCACTTCAGAGCCCGCGCCGCTGCCAGCAAGCACTGGCAGCAGGCCGGAGAGGATTACGGCAACGGTCATCGCCTTGGGGCGCACGCGCAGCAGCGCGCCTTCGCGCACGGCGGCAGCGACATCGCCATCGTGGCGCGCTTCGAGCGCCTGTTTGAGGTAGATGAGCATCACCACCCCGAACTCGGCGGCGACGCCGGCCAGCGCGATGAACCCGACCGCAGTCGCGACAGACTGGTTGTAGCCAAGCCAGTAGAGCAGCCACAGCCCGCCGGTGAGCGCGAAGGGCAGGGTGCCCATGATCAGCAGCGCCTCGTCCCAGCGGCGGAAGGTGAGGTAGAGCAGCGCAAAGATGATCGCGAGCGTCACCGGGATTACCAGCTTCATCCGTTCCTTGGCGCGGACCAGGAACTCGTACTGGCCGGTGTAGGAAATGCTGACGCCGGGCGGCAGCACGACCCTGCTCGTGATCGCGCGGTTGATGTCGCCGACCAGCGTTTGCATGTCGCTATTGCGCCCATCGACGTAGATCCAGGTGACAGGCCGGCCGTTTTCGCTTCTGAGCATCGGCGGGCCATCGCTAATGTTGACGGTCGCGACGGTTCCGAGCGTGATCTGCTGACGCGAGGAGGTCAGCACCGGCAGGCTGGCGAGCTTGTCGATGCTGTCGCGCAGTTCGCGCGGGTAGCGCACACTTATCGGATAACGCGCCAGTCCTTCGACGGTCTGGCCGACAGTCTCGCCGCCGATCGCGCCCGAGATCACCGACTGTACGTCGGCGACATTGAGACCATAGCGCGCAGCGGCGGCGCGGTTGACATCGACGTCGATATAGCGCCCGCCGGTGAGCCGCTCGGCCAGCGCGGAGGAAACCTCCGGCACGGCCTTAACTACCTGTTCGATCCGCTTGGCGGTGCGGTCGATCTCGGCAAGATTCGATCCGGCGACCTTGATCCCGATCGGACTCTTGACGCCTGTCGCCAGCATATCGATGCGGTTGCGGATCGGCGGGATCCAGAAGTTGGCAAGGCCGGGCACCTTCACCCTTGCGTCAAGTTCATCGCGCAGCTTCTCAGGTGTCATGCCAGGCCGCCATTGGTTCTGCGGTTTGAATCGAATGGTGGTCTCGAACATTTCGAGGGGCGCGGGATCGGTCGCGCTGTCGGCGCGGCCGGCCTTGCCGAACACGCTCTCGACTTCGGGGACAGTCTTGATCAGCCGGTCGGTCTGTTGGAGTAGGCGGCCAGCCTCGGCTGCCGACAGGCCGGGCAGCGCCGAAGGCATGTAGAGCAGATCGCCCTCGTCCATCTGCGGCAGAAACTCGCCGCCGATCCGAGCGATCGGCCACAGGCTGGTGGCGAAAACCAACGCGGCAATCATCAGCGTCTGCTTCGGCCGCGCCAGCACACGGTCGATCACCGGGCGGTAGATGTACGCCAGCCAGCGATTGATCGGATTGGCTTCCTCGCTGGGGATACGGCCCTTGATGAGGAGGCCCATCAGTACCGGGATCAGCGTGATCGAGAGGAAAGCCGCCGCCGCCATCGCATAGGTCTTGGTAAAGGCGAGCGGCGCGAATAGCCGGCCTTCCTGGCCCTGCAGGGTGAAGATCGGCAGGAAGGAGAAAGTGATGATCAACAGGCTGAGGAACAGCGCCGGGCCGACTTCCGCTGCGGCATCCGTGACAAGCCGCCATCGCGTGGGTGCATCGGGCTCTGCTTCCGGATTGTCGTGGCGCCAGCGCTCCAGGTGCTTGTGGGCATTCTCGATCATCACCACCGCCGCATCGACCATCGCGCCGATGGCAATAGCGATACCGCCGAGTGAAAGGATATTGGCGTTGAGCCCCTGCGCCCGCATGACGATGAAGGCGATCAGGATGCCGAGCGGGAGGGTGAGGATCGCCACCAGCGCCGAGCGCGCGTGCCAGAGGAACAGCGCGCAAACGAGCGCGACGATGATGAATTCCTCAACCAGCTTGCTGGTGAGATTCTCGACCGCGCGATCGATCAGGCCGGAACGGTCATAGGTGGTGACCACCTCGACGCCGGGGGGCAGGCTTTTCTTCAATTCGTCGAGCTTGCCTCGAACGCCCTCGATCACTGCCCGCGCGTTCTGCCCCTGGCGCATGACGATCACCCCGCCCGCGACTTCGCCCTTGCCGTTGAGTTCGGCCACGCCGCGGCGCATTTCCGGGCCGAGCTGCACGCTCGCGACCTCGCCCAAAGTCACTGGCACGCCGCCCGCTGTAGTGCGCAGCGGAACACTGCGAAAATCGTCGAGCGTCTTGAGATAGCCGCTGGCACGCACGGTATATTCGGCTCCGGCCATCTCGACGCTCGCCCCGCCGACCTCCTGATTGGCGCGCTTCAGAGCCTCCGCGACGGCCTCGCCCGTCACGCCATAGGCGGCGAGCTTCTGCGGATCGACCACGACCTGGTATTGCTTGACCATGCCGCCGATGCTCGCAACCTCGGCGACGCCGGGCACGGTCTTGAGCTCGAAGCGCAGGAACCAGTCCTGCAAGCTTCGGAGTTGCGCGAGATCGTGCCGCCCGGTCCTGTCGACCAGCGCATATTCGTAGATCCAACCAACGCCCGTCGCATCGGGGCCGAGCGAGGCCGTCGCTCCTTCGGGCAGGCGGCTCTGGACCTGGCTCAGATATTCGAGCACCCGGCTCCGCGCCCAGTAGAGATCGGTGCCGTCGTCGAACAGAACATAGACGAAGCTGTCGCCTGTGAACGAATAGCCGCGCACCACCCGCGCGCCGGGCACCGAGAGCATCGTCGAGGTGATCGGATAGGTGACCTGATTCTCGATGATCTGCGGCGCCTGCCCCGGCCAGCTCGTGCGGATGATGACCTGCACGTCGGAAAGATCGGGAAGCGCATCGACCGGCGTGGTCCGAACCGCCGCCACGCCGATTGCCGTGAGCACCAGCGCGGCCGCCAAGACGAGATTGCGTCCCCTGACCGAGGCGCGGATGATCGCCGCGATCACTGACCGCCTCCGATTGGCCGGGCGGCAATGCCGGTCAGGCTCGCTTCGGAATCGAGCAGGAACTGGCCCGAGGCGACGAGTTTTTCGCCTGCGGCCAGCCCAGCCAGCACTTCGGTCTTGCCGCCGCCCTCGCGGCCGGTGCGGACCTCGGCCGGACGATAGCGTCCATCGGCGAGCGCCAGCATGACGAGAGTGCGCGCGCCCGTCCTGATCACCGCTTCGCTCGGCACCAGCAGCGCCTGACCTCCCTCGCTCCCCAATGCGACAGCAGCGAACATGCCGGGTCGCAGCCGTCCGCCACGGTTGGCGAGTTCGATCCGCACCGTCAGCGTGCGGCTGTCGGCCTGCGCTGCGGGCAGCATCGCACTCACCCGTCCGGCGAAGCTTTCGCCCGGAAAGGCGGTCAGCGTGGCGCTCGCGCTTTGGCCTACGCGGACCATACCCGCCTGCGCCTCGGGCACGGCGGCGTTGAGCCAGACCGTGCCGATGCCGCTGACCTGCGCGAGCGTCTGGCCCGCGCCGAGCGTTACACCCTGACGCGCGTCGAGCGACTGGATCACGCCCGCGATCGGCGAGCGGATCGTCACCGTGCCATTGGTCCGGCCCGTCCGTTCGACCTCGCCGATCAGCGCATCGGACATGCCCATCAGCCGCAGCCGCTGGCGTGCGGCGGCGGTCAGCTCGGGCTTGCCGAGCCTCTTCACGGCAAGGAACTCGGTCTGCGCGCCGCCCCATTCGGGCAGCTGGAGGTCGGCGATGGGCGCGCCCGCGCCGATCACATCGCCGGGCGCGCGGGCGTAGACGCGGGTGACGAAGCCGCCGGACCGGGCCTGGACGATCGCCACGTCGCGCTGGTTGAAGTCGATCGTGCCGGTAACCGTGAGGGCAGAGGGCAAGGCGCCCATTTCGGCCGCGACCACGCGCATGCCAAGATTCTGCCGCGCAGCGGGATCGACGCTGACGCCGGGCATCGCATCGCCCATGGGGGCGTCGTCGGCATATTTGGGCACGGTCTTCATCCCCATCGACGAGAGCGAATTGGGGTTATCGTAGTGCTCGGCCGGCACCATCGGATCGTACCAGTAGAGGATCTTGCGACCCGATTGGGCCGATCCCGTTTCAGTCGTGGCCGGGCCGCCTTTTTGTCCGAGCCAATAGCCGCCACCACCGGCAAGCATCGTGACTGCCAGCACCCCGGTGCCCCAGCGCATTGCGTTTGTCCTGTCCAGCGTCATGGCCGAACTCCTCCATAAGTGTAGTTGATCCGGATCGCGTCGCGGGCGACCTCGGCTTCGCGCGAAAGCGCATCGACTTCGGCTTCGGCGAGCGCCAGGCTCGATAGCAAAGCACTTCCGAGATCGAGCTTGCCCGCGGCGTAACTCGCCATGTCGAGTTCGGCCCGGCGCTTGGCGAGCGGCACCAATGTATCGCGCGCATTCATCAGCCGCTGGTGATGCAAGGCATAGTCCGCAAGGTCGGCATTGAGTTCGGCCAAGAGGTCACGCTCTCCAGCTTGGCGCATCAACCCAGCACGTTGCGCCTCGCTTTCGCGCGCGGCGATCAAGGGATCTTGCCGGCGCTTTGCGAAGAATGGCAGATCGATGCTGACCGTGACCGAAACCATGTCGCCATAAGCGGGAGCGCGACGACCATAGGATGTTCCAACCCGCCAGTCCGGGCGTTTGTCAGCGCGGGCAAGCGTGACATCCGCCTCGGAAGCACGGGCTCGGGCGTCCAGAGCCTGAAGTCGAGGTAGGGAAGCCACATGGGTCCGCAAAGCAGGACCATACACCTCAAGCACCGGCGGGTCCCCGGTAACATCGGAGTCGGGGTCGCCGGTAAGGCGCGCAAGTCTCGCCTGCGCCTTGGTTACATCGGCCCTGAGCTCGCTGCGACGGTCGTTGATGGCTGCGCGCAACTGCTCGGGTTCAAGCGCCTGCGAAGGACGTGCCGAACCAGACGCGAGCCTCGCCGTGACGGTAGCTTGCAGATCGCCAAGGCTCGCGTCGAGCCGCTCAAGTTGGGCAAGGCGCCGCTTGGCATAGTAGAGATCGACCCAGGCTAGCGCGGTTTCGAGCCGCACATTCTGGGCATCGACCGCCAGATCGGCCTCGGCCACGCCGATGTCTGCTTGTGCTCGCCCCTGTTGAGCACGGCGCTTGGCGGGATTGGGAAACGCCTGTTCGATTCCGACGCGTGACATTGTCATGCTGTCCCTGTTCAATGTGAAAGCAGGTGGCCCCGAAACAGGGAAATTCTCGAGGCTCACCACCAAGGTCGGATCGGGCAGCCGACCGGCGGCAATTGCCGTCGACCGCGTGGCTTCGACGCTCGCCTCGCTCGCTGCAAGCGACGGCGCTTCGCGTGCAGCGCGGTCGAGCGCGGCATCGAACGTCATGGGTTCGGCCAGCACGGCGGCCGGGATGGCCACGAGCAGCGGCGCCAGAAAAATCTTTCGCATGGAGCTCTCCTGATCGGCGGAGGCCGGACCGAAACGTCAAACAATCAGGGGCAAAACGTGCGCCGGCGAAGCATGCGAATACTCCGCCGGCGACACGCGCCTGGCCAGGTTGCTTTTCGTTATCGGCCAGGCAATCGCTTTAACCAGCCGAAGGCATGGCGCGCTTGCCCGGCATGTCCATCATGCAATTGGCCGCGCTCATCTTCATCATGCTGCAGTTGCAGTCTGCCACCTCGGTGCCGCCATCCTTGATCCAGACCCGGATCTGCTGGGGAAGGTTGGACTTGTTCGGGCCGGGGGTCGGGCGCGATTGCCATTCCCAATGGCCGCCGGCAGGCGTGCTCGCTAAACTGGCGGATGCGGCTGTGAGTGCCGCAATTGCTGCGGCCAGTGTCAGTAACGTCTTCATGTCGAAAATCCTTGATTGAACGGTGAAGTGACGCACCGCGAACACAGGTTCGCGGGCGCGCCAGTGAGGTTCAACCAAGGCGTGCGGGTGGATGCGGTTCTGGACTGGTTTCACGCCCAACAAGCAACGCGACCGGCATCTGGCGAGGAATCGATGGGCGAAATTCGGTCGGACTGGCGCTCGGAAGCGGAGGAACCAGCGCCACAGCAACTGCACAGCCCATCTTGGCTACGCAATCAGGCGTCATGCCCTGACACGGCTTGTCGGGCTGTGGCTTCTGCTTCACGAGATGCATCATTTCCGCGCATTCGGGGCTCATCGGTGCGGCGGTAGCCACAAGCTCTGCCCTTTCAACCGGAATGACGTGCGCGAACGCAGCTTCTTGCCCGATCAGACCGAGGAGTGCTCCTACGAGCATCAGCAGAGAGAACCAGCGCTTCACGTCACTTCCTTCGACTTGTAATGGGCGACTGTCAATTCGACACTCGCTTCTTGCATCGCCGGCGCAACCCACTACCGCTTGACCGGAGTGCGCCGCACAATTTCAGATTCCAATGCCCTGCTGGGCAATGGTCTTGGAATGATCAGGGACGAGGCAGTTGACGTCGCTACTGGCCCTTGTCAGGCTTCGCTGACTAGACCTTGCAATATCTCCCACGGATGGCGGGATGATTTCTCTTTCTTCGGTTTCATGGGCGGTCAATTTTTATTGGCGCTAGGAAGCAAAAGTGGGTGCAAAGTGCTGATCGGGATTGTCATGGTGCTGCTCGTTGGCTCCTTGATATGCCACGCTCTGAAGACGGGGCGAGCGCCGCTCGCATCTTCGCGTGTTCGGCGTCAGACCGCGCCAAAGCTATACTGGACGACCGTTCTGATCTGCGCCGTGCTTCTGGTGCTTGGCATGGTTTTGACGCTCGCTCCCATTCTGCAGAAGCACCGTGTTCCAGGTCCGACACCGGACCGTGAGGCTGAAATTTCCGTCGCGAGGCAAGGCGTGACCGGCTCAACAGGGAAGCAGCGTGCAGGCGGAGTGGTAGCGCCTGCGCAGGGCGATGATGTTGATCAGCGGTACGCCGAAATATCCGGCATCTGGAACGATGTTCCAGGTTGCGCGCCGGGTTCCGGGTCGTCGCTTCGCATATCAGCTGACGGTTTGGATTTTGGGCACAGCCATTTTCACGTCGAAGAGGTCAAAATTCGCGGCAATGACCTGCTCCTGCACGGTCACTACGTTACTCACCGCGGCATTGAGAACAGCAGTTTAACGGTCACGGTGATCGAGGGTACTCCACCAAAGCTCAAGATCTCCGAGAAGTTGTATTTCAGTTGCTCCTAGGCGGTGACGGTGCGGCCGGATTTGCTAGCCGCAGTCAGGTTCCCGCCCTTGAACGCCGTCGATCCCGGGTCATGTCAATCGATCATTTGGCCGCATTGGCTAAGAACTCTGCCCGCACGCTCATTCGGGGCTAAGGGCCAGAGTCGGTCACCTGCAAAACCGGGGCGAACCCGCCTCCCGGGGTGCGCATGTTGGTGGTTTGGCCCTGGTAGAGACGTGCTGCGTCCAGCAGCAGCTCGCCTGCATATGTGTAAAGTCGAATATCGGTCTTGAGAGCGATGCTCTCCCCCGCCACGGTCGCATTACGAACGTAAGCGCCGACGGAAGGCGGCGTTGACGTAAGCCTATTTGGCCGTTCGTGGGCGCGGCGCCCATTTCTTTGCGAGCGCTGCTAAGCGGTTATGGATCGTATCGATGTCGGGCTGGGCATCGGGATCATGGTCGTCGCCCAGGGCTTCCAACGCCTCTTCATGGTATTCATGGGTCGGATCGGCCAGGGCTTCCAGCTTCTCGGCATAGCCCCAAGGCCCGCCTGAGTCCTCTGGCGGTCGCATGCCGGTGGCTGCGAGCAGGCGAGGATAGCTGCCTTGGGGGTCCGCAGGCGCGATGCCCTGGATTTTGACGCTGTGCTCCCAGGCATCACCGAAGTCGTATAGGTATCGGAAGGTCTTGCCCCGCATTCCCTCCAGAGCCTGACCCAAGGTCGTTTTGCGTGCATCGAGCGGACCGCCAAAGCCATATTCGGGATCCGGGATGCCGAAGCCGGTACGGCCGAAGGTCAACTCCCACAGATGACTGTCCGTCCACGCCAATGCCGCCTGGAAGACGCTGTGAAGACGGTCAAGCCTGATACCCAGCGGCACTTCGATCATGCGGCTGACGGCCGGGGTCACGTCGTCCAGGGTGATTGTCATCCGCACGATGAAGGCGTTGCTCAAGCAGCATACTCCAGGTTCTGGACCTCTCTCGCCGCCTGCCAGTGCCATGGCAGCAATTCGTCGATCCGGTTGATCGGGTGGTTGCCGATACGCGCGATAACGTCGGTAAACCAAGCTTCGGGTTCCACGCCGTTCAGGCGGCATGTTTCGACAAGCGAGTAAAACAGGGCCGAAGCATCTCCGCCCTTGGTCGAACCGACGAACATCCAGTTGCGCCGACCAAGTGCAATGCCGCGCAAGGCATTCTCGACCAGGTTGTTGCTGATCTCGAGCAGGCCATCGTCGCAATAGCGGATCATCGCCGCCCACCGGTTGAGCGGATAACGGCAAGCCTTCGCCAATGCGCTGTCCGAAGACAGCCCGCGCATCTGTGCTTCGAGCCAGGGCCGTAAGGCAGCCAGTTGCGGTGCGGCCAGCTGCTTGCGGACCCGCCGTCGTGCATCAGGTGGTGCGCCCTTGATGTCGCGCTCGATCGCGAACAGCTCGCCTATCCTCACGACGGCCTCGGCCGCGACCGGCGACGGGTTCTTTTCCAGAATGTCGGTAAACTTGCGCCGCGCATGTGCCCAGCAACCCACCTCGGTCACGTTGCGTGGGGCCTTCGTCTTCGGGTCGCGATACAGCGCGTTGTAGCCGGCATAGCCATCCGCTTGGAGATATCCCTGATACCCGGCGAGATGGGCTGCGGGATGCTCGCCGCCGCGGCCGGTGGTGAAGCGGAACGCCACAGCAGGCGGGCTCATGTCACCACTCGAACGACCATCGCGCAGATACACCCAGAAGTAGGCTGTGTGGCTGCCGTTCTCACCCATGAGCAATGTAACCGGGGTCTCGTCACCATGGATCTTGGGAGCCTGGAGGACGTAGGCGAGCAAGCGTTCTGCGAGCGGGGCCATCAACCAAGCCAGCTTGCGGGACCAACGCCCCATTACATCGCGATCAATGTCCACGCCCTGGCGCCGCAAGATCACCGACTGGCGGTGCCAGGGTTGATGATCCACGAAGCGGCTGACGACCAGATGCGCAAGCAGCGCGCTGCTCGCCATGACCTTGGGCAACGGCAGATCGATGGCGGGAGTCTGTCGGATCGTCTCGCAGGCCCGGTAGGCGATACGAGGACGAACATGGCGCAGGACGCGGAAGCGGGCCGGCACATAATCCAGAACTTCGGTGACGTCTTCGCAGATGACAGTTTCCATGCCACCGCAGCCACAGGGCTCTGGGCGATGTTCCGTCGTCAGGCGCGGGACGTGCGCCGGGATCGGCATCCGGGCTCCAGCCTTGCGTGCCGATTTCAGCTTTGACGCTGCGGCTACGTCGTCATTGGCCGGCTCCGGGGCCTCGACCTCGTCGAACATCAGGCGCAGTTGCGCGATATCCATCTTTTCGGAGCTGCGACCGAACTGGACGCGCAGCAGTCGGGCAAGGCGATGCTCCAGCTTTTCGATCGTCAGGCTTTGGGTCTTGACGGTATGCTTTGCCGCCTTCAGCTCGGTCCGCTCTACCTTCATGGCTTCGGCCATCTCCCGCAGCATTTTCTGCAGGAGAACCGGGTCTGTGGGAAGGCGATCAAGGTCGAACCGCATGCCCGGAACTATAGCGAAAATGCCTTCCCGATCCTACCTAAAACCGCAGTTTTCCGTGACTTTTTCGCTCATGCAAGTGTCGGGACGGGCACCTCGTCGTGAATGATCGCCTGCCTCCAATCGAGGCCTTCAATCAACATCGCCAACTGCGCGCCCGACAGCCGAGCTGCCGCTCCATCCTGGGTTCGCGGCCACACGAACTTTCCACGCTCGAGACGTTTCGCGTACAGGCAAAGCCCCGACCCGTCCCAGACCAGCGCCTTCAACCTGTCACCTCTTTTCCCGCGGAACAGGAATACTGCACCAGAGAATGGATCAAGCTGCAGGATATTACGAACCTGGGCCGACAGCCCGTCGAAGCCTTTGCGCATGTCGCACGGCGCCAGTGACAGATAGATCTTGGCCGATGGCGGCAGCGCCAGACTCAACGCTCAAGCTCCCCGACAATCTCGAGGACCAGCTTCAGCGCCTCCCGGTCAACCAGCCTGTCCACCGAAACGGTGAACCCTCCGCCCCGCTGAATATCGATCCGGCCAGCTTCGGTGAGCTTGCCCGCGGGCTCGGGCTTCACCAGTTCAACGGGAACAAAACCCGCCATCGCCCCGCGCAGCAGTTGCTTGCGCCATGTATAGAGCTGGCCTGTTCCGATCCCATGACGACGCGCAACCGCCGCCACTATGACGCCGGGCTGCGTCGTCTCCTTCAGGATCGCGAGCTTTTCCTCGTCGCTCCAATGCCGCCGTCGCTCGACACGCACGACCGCTCCACCATCCTGACGAGCGCCCATACGAGGCTCGTTTGACTGCTCAATATCCACTCGCAAGGCCTCCATCTGCCCCGCGAAATTCACGCCAACCCCATTCCGCACAAGGCCGGGTTCCATCGGCGCTTACTTACGAACAGTGGGCGCGGCGAAGGTCTGCGCGACATATTCGCCGCTGACAATCTCGTCCCACACCCGCCGCGTGACTTTGTCACCTCGATATGCCGCCTTGCTGCCGTGGCCGCGCGCCGGTTTGAAAAACAGGTTCCGTCGTTCTCGCCAAAGATCCTCGCTGTTCGCGCGAGTGACGACAACAGTCTGCGGCAGGCCGTTTCGCAGAACGGCCCGATATGCAGCCGGTAGACCCCAATCTTCAAGCCGGGCATCATCCGAGAGCAGTGAAAGGTTGCGCTTGTCGGCCAAAAGCGCGTGCACGTGGGGTGACGGCGTCACGACCACTGCACCCTGAAGGTAGGCGGCCTTCAGCGCGGCATGTCGCGGCTCGTCAAGCGAGAAGTCGACCAATCGGTTGTAGACCAGATCGATCACCTGCCCCTCAGCCGTGAGTTTCTGTCCATCGTAGACCATCTGCGCAGGGTCAACGATGACTGCCCGAATGCCCTGTTTCTCGAGCAAATCCTGCGCCAGCTGGAACTCCGGGTAGAGATGCTGCTTCTCGGGCATATCGTCGACAATTGCGATCAGCGCGGGTCGACCCTTGCTTCGGTGCCGCTGCCATTCGGCGACAAACATGCGCGCCACGCGCTCGGCGAAATCACTTTCGGTTGGGGCACGAACGGCAAATCGGTCCTCCGGACAGCAGGCACGCTGTGCGCCAGCCAGAAGCGCATTGAGGAAGGCCCCGCCAGCATTCGTGTTCACTTCAATCAGCTTGGGGCCGTCGGAAGCGAGGTGAAAGTCATAGCCCATGAATGCCCCAAGCGGGCCGAAGTCCTGCCTTGCCGAAAGCGGCGCATAGGCCAGCGCTGCCGCACGATAAGCCGGCAATCGCGCCGCCTCTTCGACGGCACCAACAATCAGCATCATTTGGGCCAGCATTTCCGATGGCACGAACACAGGAACATTCGAAAACAACGTCGGATGCGACGCGCCCAGGCGCGCCGCGAAGCCCTCGCTCCGGACTGCCCTGTCCAGGGCATCTGCCAGTTCCCTGCGATCGAGCGAGATGCAGAAGCAACCCAAGTTGAGCTGCTCTGCCACCGATTGGGGTGGAACCGGCAGGCCGTCAGGTGGGATCGCCCGCACGTCATTCCTTTCAGGCTCGAATCTGTGACTGGATCCGCCAGACCGGCGTGAACGTGAGGTGAGGGATCTCCTGCGAGACGTCTGTCAGGTTATCCTTCTACACGGCCTTGCGACGGGCTTCATCCTGCGCGATGCCATTGATGATCGGACACTCGGGCCGTGAATCGCCTGAACATTGTTCGGCCAGATCCAGCAAAGTGGCGCGCATCTGTTCGAGTTGCAGCGCCTTGCCATGAAGCAGTGCTGCTCGCGCCAGCGCCAGGGCTTTGACATCTGCGCTCGACCGGTTACGGTCGCCCCATAACGAAAGCAGTTCCCGTATTTCCTCGATCGGAAACCCGAGATCGCGCGCATTAGCAATGAACCGCAGACGATGGACGTCGTCAGGCGAATAATCCCGGAAAGTGCCGTTGCGCCGTGGTGGTGCGGGGATGAGGCCGATTTTCTCGTAATGCCGGATCATGCGCTGCGATACGCCCGATCCCTCGGCTACCTGACCGATGTTCATGGCCTACCTGCTTGTCGATGTTGGATTTCCCGCACCATATTATTGACGCACCAACGGGCAAACATGCCCCCAAATGCGCGCGCCAGCCAACGCGCCAAGCCGGGTTCTGGCAGCGCATAGTCGATCCAGACAAGGAGGAGATTCCCGGCGCCGAATGGGGTGATTGCAAATCCCATCCGGTAAGCTTGTATGACGACAAGCTGCGGCATACCGATGGTCGCCCAGACCTTGCGCGTTGGCGGCACGCGAGCCTCGACGACTTCCTCAGCCGCTATGGTCAATCCGAAGGCCGTTCCGGCAAGCCGGATCACAGAGCCCGTAGCCTTTCCACCCAGAGCGTCAAGCTCGCACCGCATGGAGCCGCCGCCCATCATCAGCGAAGGGCCGCCCATATGCTTGGTCATCAAGTCCGGCTCGTCGGCCATCGCGAAGATGCTTTCCGCCGAGCGGGCGATTGTCGCGCTCGCCTCGTAGTGAAGCGGCAAATCAGTCATAGCCGGACAATCCGCAGGCGCAGGGCATTGCTAATGACGCTGACCGAGGACAGGGCCATGGCAGCCGCTGCAATGGCGGGCGAAAGCATCCAGCCAAATGCCGGGTACAGCGCGCCTGCCGCAATCGGGATACCCGCCACGTTATACGCGAACGCGAAGACGAGATTCTGGCGGATGTTGCGCATGACGGCCCGCGACAGCCGCCGCGCCCGCACGATGCCGCCCAGATCGCCCTGCAGCAAGGTCACGCCCGCACTTTCGATAGCGACATCGGCGCCCGCACCCATGGCGATCCCAACCTCTGCCGCAGCGAGGGCTGGTGCATCGTTGACGCCGTCGCCGGCCATGGCGACGCTGCGGCCTTCGGCGCGCAGCTTCTGGACGACGCTGGCCTTGTCCTCGGGCAGCACCTCGGCCTCGACATCATCAATTCCCAGACGGGCTGCAACCGCGAGCGCCGTGGTGCGATTGTCACCAGTCATCATGACGATGCGGATGCCATCGGCTTTAAGGTCGCGGATAGCCTGGGCAGATGTTTCCTTGATCGGATCGGAAATCCCCAGGAGCCCTGCCAGTTTGCCATCGACACTGGCGAAGATCGCGGTCGCACCTTCGGCGCGCATCGCTTCGGCGTCGGCGTTGAGCTGAGCCGTGTCGATCTTCTGCTCGGCCATGAAACGCGGGCCGCCAAGGAGGACATGCTTGCCCGACACTGTACCTGTCACGCCGCGCCCCACCGGAGAATCGAAATCGCTGGCCTGTTTTAGTTCGAGCTTGCGGTCCTGCGCAGCGCGCAGGATGGCATCCGCCAGCGGGTGTTCGCTTCCCCGCTCCAGGCTGGCGGCCAGGCGAAGGATCTCGTTTTCCTCCCAGCCACTGACAGTGCGGATACCGGTCACAGCGGGCCGTCCCTCGGTCAGCGTTCCGGTCTTGTCGACGACGAGCGTGTCGATCTTCTCGAAGCGCTCGAGGGCCTCGGCATTCTTGATCAACACGCCCGCTTGCGCGCCGCGCCCGACACCGACCATGATCGACATGGGGGTGGCGAGGCCAAGAGCGCAGGGGCAGGCGATGATCAGCACCGAGACCGCAGCGACCAGGGCATAGGTCAGGCGCGGGTCCGGCCCGAATAGCGCCCAGGCGGCAGCGGCAACAAGCGCGACCGCAATAACTACAGGGACGAACCAGCCAGAGACCTGGTCCGCCATGCGCTGGATCGGCGCGCGGCTGCGCTGCGCCTCTGCCACCATCTGGACGATCCGCGAGAGCAGCGTCTCACTTCCAACCTTCTCGGCCACCATGACGAAACTACCGGTCTTGTTGAGCGAGCCAGCGATGACCTTGGCGCCGGCTTCCTTGGTCACCGGCATCGACTCGCCGGTGACCAGCGATTCATCGATCGAGACCCGCCCCTCGGCTATGACGCCATCGACAGGCACCTTTTCGCCGGGACGAACCCGAAGGTGATCACCGACAACGATCAGGTCGAGCGTGACTTCTTCGTCCTGCCCATCCGCGGTGATGCGCCGCGCAGTCTTAGGCGCCAGATCGAGCAACGCCTTGATCGCGCCTGAGGTGCGCTCTCGCGCCCGAAGTTCCAGAACCTGTCCCAACAGGACGAGCACGGTGATCACGGCGGCCGCTTCGAAATAGACCGGAACGGTGCCCATCGTGTCGCGAAAGGCCGGGGGAAACAACGACGGCGCGAAATGTGCGACGAGGCTGTAGAGATAGGCGACGCCCACGCCCATGGCGATCAGCGTGAACATATTGAGGTGGCGCGACTTGATCGAGGCCCATCCGCGCACGAAGAACGGCCAGCCAGCCCACAACACGACCGGTGTTGCGAGCCCAAACTGGATCCAGTTCGATGTCTGCTTGCCAACGAACATCATGAGCCCGGTCAGGTGACCGCCCATCTCGAGCGCGAAAACGGGTAGGGTCAGGACGAGTGCAATCCAGAAGCGCCGGGTCATGTCGGTGAGTTCTGCACTGGGTCCGGTATCGAGCGTAACGGTCGCAGGCTCCAGGGCCATGCCGCAGATCGGGCACGAGCCCGGCCCGAGTTGCCGTACCTCCGGATGCATCGGACAGGTGTAGATGACGTCGTTCGCCCCTGCTGGCGGCGGTGCAGCCACCTTGGAGAGGTACAGATCGGGGTTGGCGACAAACTTGGTGCGGCAGCCAGCGCTGCAGAAATGGTAGTCCTGACCATGATGAGCAGCATGGTGTTCGGTCGCCGACGGATCGACTTTCATCCCGCAAACCGGGTCGATCGTGGCCGGACTGCCGGCCTTTTTCGCCGCACCACTGCAGCAGGCGCCATCATGGTCATGCGCCTTGTGATCAGTCGATGTCATATCGATTCTCCTCTAACGCATCATCATATGGGGTCTGACATCATGTCAGGGTCAAGCGTTCATTTTATACAGGCCAACGGACTGGCATCTCACCTGGCGCTTTCACTATGCCATCTGGGGAAGAAGCCACCGGTTTGCGCCATATAGTCACGATAGGCATCGCCGAATTCCGCAATCGCAGCTTGCTCTTCATGGCGCGCTAGGCGGACGTACATCACCACCAGAACCGGATACATCACAACCGTCAGCAGCGTTGGCCATTGTAGCAGGAAACCGGTCAGGACCATGATGAAGCCGACATATTGCGGGTGTCGCAGACGTTCGTAGATACCGGTTGTCGCCATGGCGCGATTCTGCTGGGCGGCATGGAGGACGGCCCAGCCTGCAGAAATTAGCCAGAAGCCGGCACCGATCAGGACGAAGCTTGCCATGTGGAAGGGGCCAAAGTGCGGGTTGACCCGCCATCCGAACATCATTTCGAGCAGATGGCCTGCGTCGTGACTGAACCAATTGACGCCAGGATAATGCGACTGCAGCCAGCCCGAGAAGAGATAAATGGTGAGCGGAAAGCCATACATTTCGGCAAAGAGCGCAACGAGAAACGCACTGAATGCGCTGAAGCTGCGCCAGTCCCGCGCCGACTGCGGTTTGAAGAAGCTCAGGGCAAACAGGATGAAGATCGCCGCGTTGACGAAGGCGAGGCCCCACAGGCCGAAGCCCTGCATGTCATGCGTTCCCATTGTCGCCTCCCTTTTCCGGCGTTGATTCTGACGCAGGCGGCACGGCATGGGTGCGACCGTGATTATGGCCGTGATGCATGAAGAGATGCATGATCGGGCAGGATAGGAAGAGGAGCAGTGGCAGTGCGGTCAGGACATGAGCTGCATGCTCCGTCATTAGGTAATAGCCTGCGACGACTGCGAATCCGATAAAGACCACTTTTGCCCCGGTCGGCATTCTTGTCCTGCAATGATATTGAGCGTCCGGCATATATTATTCCTCCTGCTCCGCTGCCGATTATTTAAAAACAATCGAGATGGCCGTACGCAATTCAATAATTAATGCACTTTCACCATGCCAACTCTTCTAATGTTGTTGAACGAGTCGGTTTGATGGCAACTGTAGCACTGATCGACTCGGGCATTGTGTTCGCCTGAAATAGGCTGATCCATCATTTGAAAATGCATCATGTAATGGCTCGGAGGTGCCTTGTGGCACTGTGAACATTCGGTCGATCGTGGACTGGGATGGAGATAGCCCGGAATTTTCCAGCTCGAAGTCTGGTGGCAACTGGCACAATCTTTCCCGAAATACCCTTTGTGCCTGTCGATCGGGGCATGACAGGATAGGCAGTCGAGCGTGGTCGCGGAGCCGCCTTTTTGAATGGCGATCCGTTCAAGCAGACCGTGATCCATCTTTGTTGGCCTGATACCGAACCCTTGATGTTCAACATGACAACCGGCGCATTCCGATATCTTCGCGTGGAATGCGGTCGCAGGTTTCATCAGCAAATCCGTGGCGGCTGCGTGGCATGTTATGCAGTTTTGTGCCTTCACGCCGCTGTTGGGGGTGTGGCAACTCTCGCACTTGTTCTCGAGGAAGGCATGTGCCTTCGAGAGCGGCCCTGGTTCGACAGCTGACACCCAGCGCGGAGCTGCGGCGCTACTCGAACGATAGACGCTAACCGGAATGGCGATGGCGGCAAACAGGGCGATGGCTCCCAAAGCCAGGTAGAACAGGTTGCTGGGTTTCATGGGAGCCACCGCAGGCCGAAATAGTAGCTGCTCCAGACATGGATGAAGAGGAGCCCGTACATTGCGATCGCGGCACCAATATGCAGGATGAGCCAGCGTGAAAGAGTGCGCTTGATCGCGTCGCGGGCCATGATGGCAAATTCGAGGTCGGATATCGCGCCAAGCAGGTGGCCCAGAGGTAATCCTGCCGGGCCTATACTAGGCGAACCAGGTATCTGCGCCGGGGCTGTGCGTGCAAACGCGTCGAACTGGTCTCGCAGCAGTTTAAGTTCGCGCTGCTGCAGTTTCAGTTCTTGGCCGATCTGGGCTAGATAGTACCGGCCGATAAAGCCGGTGAAAGCGACAATCAGCATAGTTGCAACCAGCGCCACGCCAAGCGTGCTGTCGAACTTGTGTCCCGAATGAACAATTCCGAGCAAGGCGCCGATGCTTCCGGCATAGGCGTGGAAGGTCATCAAGGCGCTGAGCGAAATCCGGCCAGTCACTAGTTGCTTGAGCCTGGGCTGGTGCTTGACCGCCGTGTACACCATCAACAACAGGAACAGCGCCGCCGCGACAATGCCGATTATGCTGCCCGTCAGGCTCCCGGGGAACCTCGGTGCAGTGTGGATGATGAATGCGGGCACAAGCAATACGAGCGCCCCGATCAGCCCACTGATTGTGGTTTTCTCGGTCTCGGTCATTTCACGCGTCCACGACCAGGTTTCCGGTGGACTTGGCCTGACAGGCCAGAATCACTCCCGACGCTTTTTCGGCCGCCGAGAGGGCATCTTCGACCTCCATTACGACCTGGCCTTCGCGCAGCGGCACTTTGCATCGGCCGCAAGTTCCCTGACGGCAATCGTAGTCGATGGTGACCCCTAGTGCTTCCGCCGCTTCCAGCACCGACTGGTCCGGCGCCAATGGACTGGACTTCCCCGACCCCGAGAAGGTGATCGATGCATGTGCGGAAAGCGCGGGAACAGGCGGTGAGGCGTCGGTTCCGGTTTCTGCCGAGGCCGAGGCCGAGGCCGAGGCCGACGCCTGCGGCAACGCTTCAGCTTCCAGTACCGGTCCGCCTTTCGGGGGAGCGAAGTCCTCAGTTTTGACTTGTTCGGAAGGCACTTTAAGCTCTTCGAGCGCGGTCTTTACCGCTGCCATCATGGGTGGGGGTCCGCACAGGTGAATGCGGCGGCGAGCTATGTCCGGAACGGTCGAGGCGATGAATTCGGCCGTGATATAGCCAACCGGGCCCGTCCACTCTGTGCCCTCAGGCTTGGCGACAACGGAAGCAATGTGCAGCCGGGGGTGACGCCGGGCGAGATAGTCGCATTCCTCGGCAAAGATCAAATCCGCAGGCGTATTCACTCCATAGAGCAAAAAGACGTCGTAGGCGTACGATCGGTCGGTTAGGCTGCGCAATACACTCATCATCGGGGTTATACCGACGCCGCCAGCAATCAGGACGATTCCTTCAGCCTCTTCGCCGGTGAAGAAAAACCGGCCCGCAGGCGCGGCGATCTCGAGGAGATCGCCGGCGAGTGCGTGATCGTGCAAATGGCGCGATTCCAGGCCATTCTGCTCGCGTTTGATGGTCAGCTCGATATAGTCGCGTTGGGTTGGCGACGATGAGATTGTATAGGATCGTCGCACCTTCTGGCCGTCGATCTCCGACGTGATGGTGGCATATTGCCCCGGCAGGAAGCTGAAGGGAATGGCCCCGCCACTTGGCTCCATCAGCCGGAAGGTCTTCACAGCGGGTGTTTCCTGGAAGATCGCCTTGATCCGCAAGGTACCCTTCCATGGCTTTTGCTGTGCTGCGGCAGGCGAGGACGGCATGGTGGTTGGCGGCGGGGGCGGACTTGCGGGACCGGTGGTTACCGGAGCTCCCGAAGCCAAACGCTCGACAAGCCCGGCAACACGCCGACGCCGGGCGTTCCATGACAGCAGCGCTGCCGCGACTGCAGCGGCAAGGAGTGCCATTGCGATCAGGTGCCACCATGACAGACCTGCAAGATCGCCATGAGTCGGCATCTGTTTGTCTCCTCCAATTGCAGTCTCGGTTTTGAACCAGCTGAGCGCCATATCGCGGGGCGCGCGTTCCTCGGCGAGCCCCTTGAGCACGCTTGCGCCGCTCTCCGCGAGCGCTATATTCTCGCGTGCCCGTGAAATGGCCGTGGAAGCGGCGGCAAAATCGTTCATGGACATTGCATGGTGGATTTGCGTCTGCTGTGTCGAAAGCGCGACCATTCCGGCATTGAGCCGCTCAAGCGCCAAGGGGCGCACGGCACTGCGTGCGTCGTCGGTCAGCGCCGGCCATTCCATCAGGGACGCGTAATAGGGTTTTACTCCGCCCATGCCGCAGCAGCCTGCAGCCATACCGCCCGGCGATGAGCCGGCCGGAGCCATCATCTTCTGCATCATCTGAGCCATTGCACCCCCCGCAGCCGGGCTGCCCGAATTGCCGGGCATTTGCGCGGCGCTTCCTGGAGGAGGGATAGCTTGCGACGATCCGGCAGCGGTTCCGGGATGATGGGAGGCATGCTCGGCTGCGGGGTCCTGCGCCACAAGCGGCTGTGCCGCCACAAGCGCCAGGCCGGCCAAGAGGATTCGCGGGCGTCCAGCTACGCGCCGGGAAGTTGCTCTGGTTAGAGAGTTAAAATGGACCTGCAACGCCCCGATCCTTCATTCATTGGTGTCATTACGTCGAACTGATGCGCGGGGCTGAAGGGATCGAGCTGGACCGACCGATTTTCGGCCCCCCTTGGCGGCGTAATTGAGATACGACAGTTAACCATGCATGCCCCGGGCAAGGCGATCTGCCTCACGGTGCGACCCGTGTCCAAACGGACATAGACAATAGCGCGCTCGTCGGATCGACAAGCCTGCTTACATATCCTTCATGGGTGCTGCCGGGCTGTCGCTCGGCGACGGGCTGGCTCCTGGCCCCATCTGTGGGCCCATCTGGTTCCCTTGGCGCATGGAATCATGGTCCATTTTCTGGCGGTGACGCTCAGCCATATCGTTTGGCATCGTATCCCCGCTTGCACGGTTGGCATCATCAGCTGCGCTGGCCGCGGCCTCGTTACCGGTTGCAGCCGGTGCATTGGTCGTTGCGCTCGCGGTAGGCGTTGCTGTTGTATCGCTGGCCTTCTTGTCACAGCCGGCAAGCAAGCCAGCCAGTGCAAATGCACCAATCGCCGACGCGGTGATCTTGGTAAACAGTGTCATGACGTCTTCTCCTTGTGATGTAGTGAGTGGAGCCGCCGAGGCGAAGCAACGACCTGCTGCCAGCCTCGGCGGCTCCAGGCGGCTATTGCTTGAGAATCTGCTGGCAGCGAGCATGCGACAGGTTCATCGGATTGATACCCCGTCCCTTCATTTCGTTATGGTCGTGGGTCTGCCCGACGCCCATCTCGCTTTCCATTCTCTGACAACTCTCGACCTCTGCGCTCGTCGGCGGAATGGTTGCGCAGGCGCCCAGCAGGCTGGCCGGCAGAAGAGCCAGGATCATTGCGTACCTCATGTTAATTCCCTCCTTGTTGTAAGAGTGGTGGTCCTCTCCATCTTGCTCGTTTTTTGTTCTTTCGACCCGAGTTCCACAAAGTCCCCATTTGAGAGGAAATCGAGGATCGGGCAGGCATCGGTCGCGGCATCCTGGGGGCAGGCATCGGCCAGCTTTTGAAGAATCTCGCGGATGTGGCCGAGCCGCTCGACCTTGAGTTTGGCTTGATCCAGTTTGGCCAGTGTCACGGCCAGAATATCCGAGGCCTTGGCATGATCGCTCGCTTTCAACTCGAGCAGCGATTTCGTTTCGGCGAGGGTGAAATCGAGCGATTGGGCGGCACGGATAAACCTCATCCGATCGACATCCGACTGGTCATAGAGCCGGTACCCCGAACTGGTGCGCTCGGGGGGCGATAGCAGACCGGTGCGCTCGTAATAGCGAATGGTATCCCTCGGTACATTTGCAGCCTGGGCCAATTCGCCGATTTTGAATCGAGTCATAGCCGATCACATTCCAAAATAACCCTTAGACCATGGTCCAAGGTCAAGAAGGATTCTGCGCCGGAACTGCTCTGAATTGTCGTCGTCAGTTCAGGAGTGCCAGCTCAGGCATTGCGGCGGTGGGCGTGGAAACAGCCGTTTGCTGTCTCCACGCCCTGCGTTTAGCGCCGAGTGCGGCGCAATTCGACAATGTCGTGTACGGACGGAGCGCCATCGACGACGCTTACGTGGGCGAAGTGAGCGTCATAGACGTGGTCGATACGGACATGACCAGTCCGTTCCCGGCGAAATGTCGGGCCCGCGCCTTTATTGCCGGGGCCTGGGTTCTGCACGACCTTGTAGGCATCGAGAATCTGGCCAACCGTCGCCCCATCTTCGCTGCCGATGCAGACGACCTTGCCTTCTGCTTGCTCGCCAACGATCGAGCCGCGCATGAACCAAGAGTGGCCGACGCTAGCGGCAGCTACGGGGACGGCGCCCAGCATGGCGATGCTGGCGATGGCGAGAGAAATTTTGGTCTTGAGCTTCATTTTCGGTCTCCGTGTGTGAAAGTGGTTGTTCGCCTCTCCGGAACCAGAGACTATGGACCCTACTCCCGGTTCTATATCCGTAATGTCCCCAAGGTGGCGAAGCTGCGCAAACCGCCAAATTGAGGTACGCTTCGACGATGACCGGCATTTGTTCCATGTGCTCAGACGGGTCGCTGGCGTTGCCCTGAGAGCTTGGCTACAGCACCTGGGTGGTGTTGGGTGGAGACCTTGACTTTGGCTGATTTCGACATGCGGGCTCGACAACTGATCCAGCGCTGGAAAGAGGATCCCAACGCCACCTACCAAAGCTGGTTTTTGTGGGACGAACGCCTGAAGAACTTCCGTTCGATCCGTCGCGGTCTTGCCCAAGTCGTTGACGCTATTGAGGATGGCAGTTTTGGCGTGGCGTACCGCGGCTCTTCGCTCGAAACCGTGGTCCATTCAATCGCCGAGCAGCGGCAGATTTTCAAAGGTGCCGACCACGCCTTTCTCTGGAAGCCGAAGCTGCGGATACCCGACATCTACGAGAACCCGGTCAACCAGCGCGCGTTTGGACAGCTACTGCACCATTGCGCCTGCTGCGATACCGCCGAAGAGGTTGTCGCCGGCATTCACGAGATCGATGCGCTGAAAATAAAGGGCTTGGGCCCGGCGGTTGCCAATCTTCTCTATTTCTTGCACCCGACTCTTGTACCCCCGTTCAACACGGCTATCGTGAACGGGTTTAACAAGCTGACTGGTGCGAAAGTCAAACTTGGCAGTTGGCAGCACTTCCTCGCGATGCGTTCCGGCATGTTGGACCTCAATGAGCAGTTTCGGGATCTGCTGTCCAATGACCTCGGGGCAATCGGAGGTTTGTTGTTCGATATTGGTTCCGGAAGGTACCCAGCGCCACCCCGTGACGATGTAGACGAAAAACCTGGAAACTGGATTGCGCGGCTTGAACAGGCACGCATTGAAGCCGCGGCCCTAAACAAGCCGCTCGCCAAACAGGGAGAAAGTGACCGCACGCACTCGGAGATACAGGCCTGGCTGAGAGACCTCGGCCATGCACTCGGATATGATGTCTGGATTGCGGCGAACGATCGCAGCCGCCTGCATGATGGCCGCAGACTAGGCGAAGGGTGCCTGACGTCATTGCCTGAAACTATTACGACCTCACGCGGCGGTGATGCCATTCGTCTGATCGATGTGCTCTGGTTGGACCAGGGCGCTGCCACGGTGGCGGCCGCTTTCGAGGTCGAGCATTCAACGTCGATTTATTCGGGCATTGTGCGTATGCTGGACTTGGCCTTGAGTGGCAGCGACCTTCACGCCTCGGCCGGTCTTTATCTGGTTGCTCCCGATGCGCGCGAAGCTGAAGTCCGCGCCCAGGTATCACGGCCCGCATTCAGCCGCATAGCCGATCTGGAAATTGCTTACCTTTCCTACGGCGAGCTTGAGCGACATAAAGACGCGATCTCGCGATTTGGCTCGGGCCTCAAGGCCATAAAATCGATCGCGCGGCCTTTGCCTTGACTACTTACATAGCTGAAGCCGGCGGTGGGAGCAGACCCAGCCACGCAACAAGACCCAGGACCAGCAATGCGATTGTGCTTTCCAAGGCGAGGCTTCTTCGCAGCGATCGGACTGCTGATCCGGTATCCCCGGTCTCCATAGCGGTTGCCAGGGCTGGCGTATAAACAAACCGGTTCGCTCCGGCCAGGACGAGCATCAGGGCGAAGAGCATGAGTTTGACGAGCAGGAGTTGCCCGTAGAGCGTCGTAAACAGGTCGCCAAGATGGGCGGGCCCGACTAATATCCAGCTGTTGACCAGGCCCGATGCGATCAAAGCCGCGACCGCTCCCGAGCCGACGATGCCAAATCCATGCAGTGCCCGGTGCGACAGCACAACACGATCGTGGCTCTCGTCAATCGGCGGCATGAAAAGTAGCAGCAGCATTGCCAGCAAGGCACCGATCCAGATCCCGGCGGCCCAAAGATGGAGAATATCTGCGCTGAGATGGACCCATCCGGTCAATCCCTCGTCCGCAGCGCCATGTCCCGCCCAGGCAAGCGTCGCCAATGCTATTGCGCCACAGAGCGAGGCCGTCTGCAGGACAAGAATTGGTCGCCACCTGAGCAGCAAAGCGCACAGACCGCTCGCCACAAGTGCCAGCAGCCGAACCAGCCATGCGGTACCGATTGACGTCCCTGTTATCAGCATGGTCAAGGTCGCGCGATCGACTTCGGTGATCGGCACGTCCGCCATCGAAGCGGCAAGAACCATCATTGCTAAAACCGACAGTGCTATACCGAGGATTGATCCCCAAGCGAGGATCGATCGAAATGGCAGGACCGAGCCAGTTGCCCGTTCGGCTCCGCGAAGTGCATAGAGCCCGAACAGCGGAAGCCCAAAAAGCGCCATCAGGTCGAGGTAGAGCCCCGACCTGATGGCTATGGAAACCGCTTCCGTCATCAACTTAGTTCACCTTGAAAGTATAGGTACCCTGGATCCGGTGCGTGTCGGCAGACACAACATGATAATTGAGCTTGTAGGTACCCCGCGCCAGCGGGCGGGCCAGCGCTACGACGAGGGTCTTTCCGTCCGGCGCTACCGTCGCAGCCACGCCATTGATCTTCATCGGTCCCATCTTCATGCCCGGCATTTCGGTCATGGTGAGATCGATGCCGGAAAATTGCCCGACAAGGTTTTCCGAGAAGGTCAGTTGGATGCGGGTGGGTGCTGCGACCGTAGCATTGGCCGCAGGCGTAGCACCGATGAGGCGCGGATGTGCCATGGCGGCGGTGGCCGAGAATGCAGCCGACGTAAGCGCCAGGACATAGAGTGCTTTGCGAAACATTATCTTCTCCAATGATGCGGAGGTTTCCGCCAACACTGATTATTACGCACGGCAAACGACGACCCCTCATGGCGAAAACAAAAAAGTCGGCGCAGCCCGAACATTTTGTTGCGATTGCGGGGAGTGCAGCAAATTTTTTGAGGGCTTCGCTCCCGCGCCGCGTATTTGCTAGTAGGTCAAGACAAAACTGCGTTGTGTCAGGCTTTTTGAGTAGGAGTCGCCACATTGCTTAAGCGAACCGGCGATGCTGGCGCTGGCCGTGAGGATTGGAGAACGGGCAATGACGAATGACCTTGATGTTTTGCTCCGTCGTTTGCGCGAGGAGCCGCTCCCTTCCGGGCTCGACCGTCTGGACCAGATGGTGTTCGAGCGTTTGGCATTGATCCAGCAATTTCCGCCTGAAGCGCTCAGACGGGCGAGCTTGTTTGCAATCGTCGGGGCAGCCCTGCTCGGCATGGCAAGCAGTGCGTTCTTGCCCTCGGAGGCGGCCAGTTCACCTTTGACATCCTTTGCGCTGGCAAATCCTCTTGCCCCATCGACGTTGCTATTGGGTGCGCGATGAACAAGCGTGCCTTGTTCCTGATCATTTTGGCCGGGTTCTCCGGCGCCCTGGGCGGGGTATTAGTTGGTCGGCAAGTTTCCGCTCCGCCTGAGGCAGGTGCTGCGCTCCATCAGCTTCTGCACCGGGATTTGGATTTGGACCCGCGTCAAAATGAGCAGATTGAAGTGCTTGAGCGTCAGTTTTCGGTCAAGTTGCAGGCGCTTCAACTCGAGATGCGCGCGGACAACGCGCGGCTCGCAGCGGCTATCGAGGCCGAACACGACAATGGCCCCCAGGTGGTTGCTGCAATCACAAGGAGCCACGAGGTCATGGGCGAGCTGCAAATTGCAACGCTTGGACACATCTTCGCGATGCGGAAAGTGCTTCGTCCGGAACAGGCAGATAAATTTGACCGTGCCGTAGTTCAGGCGTTGACCGCCGACGTGCGGTGAGCATCGACTTTGCTACCTGTACCGACGGAGAGCTTGCGGCGCTTACGCTGGCGGGCCGCCAAACTGCCTTCGCCGAAATCCTGAATCGGCATCGAAAGCCGATCTACCGTCTCGTCCGCGGATTGGTCGGGGACAGCGAAGAAGCAATCGATTTGACGCAGGACTGCTTTGTCGCCGCTTATTCCCATCTGGGATCCTATGATGGGAATAGGCCCATGCGGGCGTGGCTGTCCCGTATCGCCATAAACAAATGTCGCGACTGGCGCCGCCGACGCTTGGTACGCCGCCTCTTTTCCGGGGCCGAGGTCTGGAGTGAAGAGGAGGTCAGAGCAGTACCCGATGACGGACCATCAGCTTTTCAGACGCTGGCAGCAAAGGGGGAGCTTGGCCGCCTGACCAAGGCGATCGACCGGCTACCATCATCGCTTCGCGAAGTCCTGCTGCTGCGTACTGTAGAAGGATTGAGTCAGGCAGAAGCCGCCGCAGTTCTCGCAGTCAGCGGTAAGGCGGTCGAAACGCGCCTGCATCGCGCCCGGACGCGTCTTTCCGAATTTCTCGGCGATCGTTGAGGGAAAATGGGAGTTCGTGCGTAAGGCATAATGAGTGTTTTCTGTCCCCGGCTCAGGGGACCTGTTAGCGATCGAGAGGGAACAATATGCGCCGGGCGCTGAATCGCCGTGCTTTTATTCGCAATGCAACCTTGGCGGGCGGCGGTTTCGCGGCTTCGGCATGGTTCCCGGCTTGGGCCCAGTCGGGATCGGCGGGAATTGTGAAGCCGCTCCCGACTCTGGCAGGTAATGACATTGCCTTGCGGATTGCACACCAGGTGATGATGATCGATGGTCACCAAAGCCATGCGATCGGGATAAACGGTACCGTACCTGCGCCCTTGATACGGCTGCGCCAGGGCCAGACGGTTCGCCTGGCTGTGACCAACGATCTTGAGGAAGACAGTTCGATCCACTGGCACGGCCTTTTGGTTCCCTTCCAGTTTGACGGTGTGCCAGGCGTCAGTTTCCCGGGCATCAAGCCAAGAAGTACGTTTGTATATGAGTTCCCGGTCGTCCAGGCCGGAACGTACTGGTATCATAGCCACTCGGGCCTTCAGGAGCAGCTTGGCCATTATGGTCCGATCGTAATCGATCCCGCCGGCGAGGACCCCATCCAATCTGATCGAGAGCACGTCATCGTGCTTTCTGATCACAGTCAGATGCACCCGCACGCGATCTATCGCAAACTCAAGCAGGTTGGCGGCGGCTATTTCAACCACCAGAGGCAGACCTTGGGTGGCCTGGCGAAGGGTGAGGATCAGCCGCTCAAGGACCGTCTTGAGTGGGGCAAGATGCGGATGGATCCTGCCGATATCTCGGATGTGACCGGTTCGACCTACACCTATCTGGTCAACGGGCACGGGCCAAAAGACAACTGGACGGCGCTGTTCCGGCCGGGTGAGCGTGTCCGGCTTCGCGTTATCAATGCCTCGGCCATGACCACGTTCAACGTCCGAATTCCCGGCCTCAAACTCAGTATCGTCCAAGCCGATGGACAAAATGTCAGACCGGTCGAAGTCGATGAGTTCCAGATCGGGGTTGCCGAGACCTACGATGTAATTGTCTCGCCGTCCGACGATCGCGCCTATACTCTCGTTGGCGAATCCGTTGATCGCTCAGGCATGGCCCGGGCAACGCTTGCCCCCAGGGCTGGAATGGCCGCGGACGTGCCAAACCTGCGCAAGCGTCCCCTCGCGACCATGAAGGACATGGGTATGGACATGGCCGCCATGGATCCAGGCGCGGCCCAAGCAGGGGGCACCCCGGCAATGCCGGGTATGGATCACGCGGCCATGGGGCATGACATGACGGGATCCGCAGCTGGCGGGATGGCCGGGATGGATATGGGGTCAGGTCAGTCTGCTGGAGGCATGAACCATGGCTCGGCAGGGAGCGCGGCACCCGGCGGAGCTGCCGACAGCTCGATGGCTGGCATGGCCATGGGTTCGATGAGTATGCGGGATCCTGCCAATGCACCGCAAGTCAAAATGGGTCCTGGCGTGCAGACAATTTCTCCGATGCCGATGGATCGTACCGGCGAACCAGGGCAAGGGCTCGACGACGTCGGGCATAAGGTCCTTGTCTACCGCGATCTGATGGCCCTTGAGCGCAACCCCGATGTCCGTGCGCCCGATCGCGCCATGGAAATCCATCTGACCGGGAACATGGAGCGCTACATGTGGTCGTTCGACGGCGTGAAGTTCAGCGACAAACGCGAGCCCATTCCCTTTCTTGCGAACGAGCGCGTGCGCGTGACGCTTGTGAATGATTCGATGATGTCTCATCCAATTCACCTGCACGGACATTTTTTCGAACTGGTCACGGGCCACGGCGAGTTTTCGCCGCGCAAGCATACGGTCAACGTGCAACCGGGCGGGAAGGTAACGTTCGACTTTACCGCTGATGCCGTGGGCGATTGGGCGTTCCACTGCCATATGCTTTACCACATGCATGCCGGGATGATGCGCGTTGTCTCGGTCCGTCCGCGAGGAGAAGCATGATGCGCTGCTTTCATCTTTTCGCTGGCGTTGCTGCCTTTGCGGTCCTTGTGACGGGTGAGGCGCAGGCCCAATCGATGCCGGGCATGCCGGGCATGAACACGCCACATGTCGCAGTCCCGGTGCCTAAAAAGAAGGCAACGAAGGCCCCACCAGGGGCGAATAAACGAAGGGCTGTGGCGAGGCCCCCTGCAAGGCGCGCGCGAGCCCCTGTAGCACATCCCGCAGCTCCGGCTCCAGTAGACCACACGGGGCATGACATGTCAGGGATGCAGATGTCTGCGCCGTCCGCCCAGACTCCCGTAGTGTCGCAATCCGGCGAGCATGCCGGGCATGATATGTCTAGCATGCCCGTCATGGCTCCGTCTTCCCAAACAAACGGCGCCGCAGCTGACGAAATGTCCGGCATGGATATGTCGCAGGGTTCCGGATCGGCTATGGACCACAACATGGCCGACATGCCCGGAATGAAAGATCGGCACAGTGGGGGAACAAGCCTTTCTGCCGGTGAAGCGCCGGCTCCGGCACCGCCGTCAGATCACTATGCCGATCGCGTGTACGGGCCTGCTGCCATGGTGGATTCGCGAAGCTCGCTTCAGCGCGAACACGGCGGGACCAGCACTTCTTTCGTCTCACTGAACATCGCTGAATATCAGGTCAGGAATGGCAAGGATGGGTATCGCTGGGACGGCGAGGCCTGGTATGGCGGCGACGTCAACCGCCTTACCTTGAAGAGCGAGGGAGAAGGCGAGTTCCGGGGCGGCAAAGCGTTCATGGAAACCGCGGAGATCCAAGCGCTTTATAGCAGGGCAATCGACCCGTACTGGAACCTGCAGGCAGGGGTCCGCTATGACTTCAGGCCCGATCCGTCCCGGACATATGCCACGATCGGCATCGAGGGGGTGGCACCTTACTGGTTCGAAACAGAAGCGGCAGTTTTCCTGTCCAACAAGGGAGAAGTGCTTGGCCGTATCGAAGGGTATTACGACCAGAGAATCACCCAGCGGTTGATCCTCCAACCGCGCGTAGAGATCAATTTGTCGGCACAGGATGTTCCGGAAACCCGCATCGGGGCGGGCATTACCAATGCCGAGTTTGGCCTCAGGCTGCGGTACGAGCTGAAGCGCGAGTTCGCGCCCTACATCGGAATTTCGTACGATCGGCGTATGGGCCGAACGGCCGACTTTGCACGGGCGGACGGCGAGAATGTTTCGGCGACAAGTTTCGTCCTCGGTGTACGGACCTGGTTCTGAGTCCCGTCCGCCATCGCTTCCATGTCAGGTCGAGCCGACTGCACCGCTGGCTCGCGCTCATTATTGGCACCCAATTGCTGCTCTGGTTTGCAAGTGGTCTGCTGATGAGTGTCCTTCCGATCGAAAGGGTGCACGGTGATCACCTGATCGATCGGTCGGCGCAAAATATCACGATCGATGCTGATCATTCCGCGCTCGGCAGGATCCTGCAAACGGTAGGTCGTCCAGTCCGGGAAGTGCGGCTGCGCAGTTTGCTCGACAGACCGGTGGTCGAAGTGGAAGGTGTCGACAGTTCCTTGCAGCTCTTTGATGGGCAGAGCGGTCACCGACTTTCTCCGCTAAACGAACAGTGGGCGCGGTCGATAGCCATGGGTGTCTATCGCGGGGCTGGAAAGCAGCCCTCTACGGCTTTGCATATTGCTCAAGCATCGACGGAATATCGCGGGCCACTTCCAGCTTGGCAACTGGCTTTTCCGGACGAAGAATCGACCCGAATCTATGTATCTGCAAACACAGGGAGAATTACAGCTGTCCGAAATGGGACTTGGCGGCTCTATGATTTTTTCTGGGGACTTCACATCATGGACTGGAAAAACCATGAGGATTTCAACACGCCTTGGTTGATGGCTTTTGCGGCAGGCGGTCTGGTTTTGGCATTGTGTGGAACAGTGCTGCTGTATTTCCGCTGGCCAAAGAAGCGGCGTAAACCCAAAGCCCTTTGACCACTCCAGTTTATTTTCCCCCGGCATTCACGACGAGGAATTTGACTAAGTAGCGTTGTCAGATTTGATATAAAGCAAAGAATTTCTGAAAATTAAGAGTATCTCGCGCAAGCGCAGAAGCGTAAAAAATGTTTTTACCTTCTTGATACCTGGAGCGTACGATGAGGACATCTTCAATTTTCGCAACATTGCTTGCATTCGCCATCCCTTCTGCAGCAATGGCTGCCGCGGACATTGCCGTTCACAGAGATCCCGGCTGCGGATGCTGTGAGAAATGGGCTAACCAAGTGCGCCAACAGTTCGCGCGCCGGGTTGTCATCATCGACGATCTACAGCGCGTGGCGTTTCAGCGCGCGAAAGGCGTCCCAGGCAGACTTTCGTCCTGCCATACCGCGATCGTTGATGGCATGGTATTCGAAGGACACGTGCCCATCGCGGATATGAAGCGGGTGCTTGCGCAGCGACCTCGCGGCGTCGCCGGCCTCGCGGTTGCTGGAATGCCAATGGGATCGCCGGGCATGGAAGTGCGCGGGCAGGCACCGCAACCTTATAATGTGATCGCATTTGGCCCAGGCGGAGAGAAGGTCTTTGCCCGCCACGGCAGGTAAAGTGGCCCGTCCGTACGCAGAATATCAGTACGCCATAAGCTTTGGCGGCTATTCCTATCCGCTCGCTCACATGCCCTCGGGACGACGCAAGCGTCAGCTTGTTTGCGCCTAATAACCTGGGCACCTCCATCAACCCGTTGATATAAGCGGATTTGGGGAAGCGGCGTTGGATTTGACGTGATTTCAAGCCTCTTGGGGCTCGATATCGGCTGTTTTCGGTGGTTTTCCTTTCTTTCGGACGCAGCTATCCTGTCGCTGCCCGTCGCTCGTGGAATATCAGGCGGTGCATGTTGTAGGCGAGGTTGGCGAGTGCGATCTTGGCCTCGGCGCGCTTGATACCGATGGTGCGGATGAACAGCCCCATCTGGTCCTTCTGCCGGGCGAAGACGTGCTCGACGCGGGCGCGGACCTTCGATTTGACGGCGTTGGCCTTGGCGGTGCGCTCGGTCATCGGCCTGCCGCGCGGTTTCTTGCGGTGGATGCGGCTGACCCGGCTCTGCCGCTTGAGCCACGCCTCGTTGGCCTGGCTGCGATAGGCGGTGTCGGCCCAGACATCGGAGGCGGTGTTGTCGCTGGTGACGACGTCGCGCAGCATTTTCCCGTCAAAGCGCGCCACATCGGTGACCTTGCATTTGCGGATGAAGCCGAAGGTCCGGCAGATCGACACGCTGCTCTTGTAGCCGAAGCTGGGGATGGCGATGCCCGGCCTGCCGTCAGATAAGGGGCTTGGCTTTGACGAACTTCAGCGTCCAGCGCGCGTCCGTATCCTTTTGCGCCGCCCGGGCAGGCTAGTCAGGCCATATCTCGCTGGCGGTCTTGCCTGCCTTGATGGCGTCCTTCTCAGGCGCGGTGTTGCGCTGCTTGGGCGCAGCCACCAGCGTGGCATCGACGATCTGACCACCCATGGCGAGATAACCGCGTTCCTTGAGCTGCCGGTCGAAGTCTGTGAACACCGCGTCAAGCGCACCCGCCTCGGTCAGCTTCTCGCGGAACAGGCGGATCGTGTTGGCATCGGGCGTGGCCGCGCCAAGGTCAAAACCGAGGAAGTGCAACCAGCTCAACCGGTCCCGGATCAGATACTCCATCGGGCACGTTGTTCTGCGCCGCCAGCACCAGAACCTTGAGCATCGCCACCGGATCATACGGCGGGCGGCCGCCCTTGGCACCGTCAGCATAGGCCAGCGCCGCAGCCAGTGTCGGACGAAAAGCCTCGAAGTCGTTGATCCGGTCCAGTTCTTCCAGCGGATCGCCATGCGCCGACAGCCGCTTCAGATGTTCCGACAAACCAAACAATCCCGCCTGACGCATCGCTGTCCCGTCAGGAAGACTGAATCAAATCAGGCCGGAAATGTCGAGGGGTTGTTGGAGGTGCCACCTTGTCGAGCAAATACTTGCTGCAGACATCTCCCGCAAGCGGCATCCGTAACATTCCTCATATCGCTAGCAGATGCAAAACTCCATTCCTGCGGGCGATCAGCACGGGTCCTTACGCAGTTTTGGTCCCAATGCGAAACAAGGAGTGCAGACGTGAGCAAGATTTTCAATCGTACGGTCATGGTTCCGGTTATTTCCGCCCTTGTGGCGTTTGGTGGTGGCTACGCAATCGCCGACGAGATCCCGCCGGGAATGAAGGATCTTCCGGCAAAGCCGCAAGCCGCTGCAACGACGGGCCAAACCTCCAATCCGTGCGGCACTGCGACACAAGCGGCGCATCGAGCAGGGATGCGCCATGGTGAGCGTGACATGCACGGCACGATGATGGAGGAACACCAGATGGGCGCGAGCGGATCGCAAGCCATGCCGATGGGCGGTGGCGGTATGCAGTCCGGTTGCGGTGGCAAGGCCGGATGCGCCAAGGATATGCCCAAGGGTTCGACTGGCGGCTCAATGGCACCAAGCCAGGGTAGTTCTCCGATGCCAATGAATGACATGTAGCAGCAACATTCACTAGGTGGGCCGGCAAAGGAAAACTGCCGTCCCACCTGGTCGACGTACTGACCTCGCTCGGCTCAGCAGCGCGGTCATGCCTGCGGTCTAATGGCACCCCTCAAAATTCTGGACAGACCATCACAATGCATGATTTGTACCGTGTACCGCAACCCGCTGCCAAGCTCGGACGTCGGCAGTTTGTTCAGGCGCTTTCCTTGGTAAGCGGATTGTGCGCCGCCGGTTTGGCTTGGAATCCAGCCAACGCGGCACCGGCAATTAGGCGGTCTGAAGAGCTCAGCGGCACGGAATTCGATCTGGAGATCAGCCGGATACCGGTGAATTTCTCAGGACGGACCCGGTTCGCCACCGCCGTCAATGGCACGGTTCCGGGACCACTGCTGCGCCTTCGAGAGGGCGAAACCGTCACGATGCGCGTCAAGAACAGTCTCGATGAAATGACCAGCGTGCATTGGCATGGTATTATCCTACCGACAGACATGGATGGTGTGCCCGGGATCAGTTTCAAAGGCATCGCGCCCGGAGAGACATTTACCTACACGTTCGAGGTTAAGCAGGCGGGTACGTACTGGTATCACGGACATACTCTCGCCGAGCAGACCGGACTATACGGCCCGATCGTAATCGAGCCTCGATCCGGGCCAGGGACAGCCGCGGATCGTGACTATACGGTTATGCTCAGCGACTGGACGGATGAAGCGCCTCTGCAGGTTTTTCTCAATCTCAAGAAGATGAGTAGCTATTACAATTTCGCCCAGCCAACGGCAGGCGATTTTGTCTCCGATGTGTCGAAGCTTGGTTGGACGGCAGCAGTGGCCAAGCGCGAGATGTGGAACAAGGCGCGCATGAATCCGACGGATCTCAGCGATATCTCGGCAGCGACCTACACCTATCTTTGCAATGGGAGCAACAACACTCGCAACTGGACCGGGATTGCGCGCAAGGGCGAGCGGGTGTTGTTGCGTTTCATTGGCGCGGGCACTGCGACTTTATTCGACGTCCGCATTCCTGGGCTGAAGCTGACCGTGATCGGCGCCGATGGTCAACCGGTTGAACCTGTTGACGTTGATGAGTTCCGCATCGCGCCGGGCGAGACCTACGATGTTCTGGTGACGATCCCCGATGACCGGGCTTATACGATTTTTGCGCAATCCATGGACCGGTCCGGATCCGTGCGCGGCACGTTGGCTCCGACGGAGGGAATGGCGGCGGAGGTCCCGAAGAGGGACCCGCGCGCGTGGCTCGACCCGATCGACATGATGGGGGCCATGGGCGCCATGACGGGCGGGGAGCACGACCATGGCGTTGTCCAAAAAACTGAGGTCGCCCATCACGCTCGCACCGAATATGGCCCCAATGTTGATATGCGGGTCGACTCTCCCCGCATCAACCTCGACGATCCCGGCGTGGGCCTGCGCGGCACGGGACGCAGAGCACTGACCTATGCTGACTTGCGGACGTCCGGTGGGGCAATCGACCCACGCTCACCCGAGCGGGATATCGAACTCCATCTGACCGGCAACATGGAGCGCTTCATCTGGTCGATTGACGGCGTCAAATTGAATGATTCAAAACCGCTGCATTTCAAGCCCAACGAGCGTCTACGGATCATCCTTGTGAATGATACCATGATGACCCACCCGATGCATCTTCACGGCATGTGGAGCGACCTGGAAGACCCGGGGGGCAATTTCCAGGTCCGCAAGCACACCATATCGGTGCAGCCGGCACAGCGCATTGCCTTTCGCGTCGCAGCCGATGCCATGGGCCGATGGGCGTTCCACTGTCACCTCCTTTACCACATGGCGGCGGGCATGTTCCGTGAGGTTGTCGTCGCATGAACCGGACCCTTATCATCGGCGTCGCGGCCATTTCGACGTTTATGGCCGCACCCCGGGCCTGGGCTCAAACCACCCAGGAACAGCCTGCAGCGCATGACCAGCAAACGCCGCCAGGCATGGTCATGCCCGACCCACAGCAGCCCGCTACGGCCAGTCCGCGGCCTTCCGATACGACTATGGCCGGGATGGACATGGGGGCGATGCAAAGTAGCAAACCGGCTGCCGATGCCCGTGACACCGACGCCTATTCGGACGGCTATGTGAACTCGACACTGCCCGGATACGAAATGGCAGATCGCCTGTCCGTATCGAAGGTGCTTATCGACGAAGCAGAGTTCACGACTAACAATCAGGGTCAAGGTTTCAGTTGGTCCGGTGCGATCAGCAACGGCCCCGATAACAACAAGCTCTGGCTGCGCAGCCAAGGCCTGAAGCAAGCGGGGGAGCAGCTCGATCCGGAATCTTCGGTCGAGGCGATGTGGTGGCATGCCCAGCGCCCCTATTGGGGGAGTCTGGTCGGTGTGCGGCAAGATATAGGTCCTGGCGCCCATCGCTGGCTGGCTGCAGGTATTGAGGGTCTTGCCCCCTACTGGTTCGACATTCAGCTGACAGGCTATGTCGGTGACGACGGCCGCTTGGCGGCGCGGCTCAAGGCGACCTACGATGTCCTCTTGACGAACCGGCTGATTGCTACCCCGCAACTTGAGACGAATGTTTATAGCAAGAGCTCAAACGACCGCAGGTTGGGGGCAGGGCTGAGCAATCTCGAACTAGGCTTGCGCATCCGCTACGAAGTTGAACGCAAAATTGCGCCTTACATCGGATTTGTCTGGGAGCGATCCTTCGGCAAGACAGCAGATTTCTGGCGTGCAGTCGGTGAAAATCCGACCGAACGCCGCTTTGTCGCCGGCTTTCGCATTTGGTGGTAACATGTCCGAATATCGAGGCGGTTTGCTTTAATATTGGGGAAAAGGGAGGCTGAAATGCTCGATCGGCGTGCGGTTATAGGTTCGGGCGCTGCGCTGGCAGGGGTGGCTCTGACCAGCTCGGCGGCAGCGGAGGCGACGGCCTCTGGGCGAGACTCGATGGGGGCGATGAACTTCGATGCATGCGTTGACAAATGCATGGCCGCCCATCGCCAGTGTGTCGAAACTGCCACTTATGCGATCGGGCAAGATCGTTCGGCGGAGTCCGCGAAGCGTATTGCCATTCTGCTCGATTGCGCCGAGCTCTGTCAGGTAACAGCCAATTCGATGCTGCGAAAGTCGTCGCAGCACGCGCTGCTTTGCGAAGCCTGTGCCCGCCTCTGCGAGAACTGTGCCGAGGCATGCCTCTCGAAAGACAGCGATGCCGTGATGCGCAATTGCGCCACTATATGCCGCGACTGCGCCCGTGCCTGCCGTGATATGGCGAGTATGCGGATGTGAGGAGTCTGCAGAACCGAAATTGAGTTAGTCGTTTCCGCGTTCTGATGTGCCTGGGTGTCAGCAGGAGCACTGGTCGTTCGCGGCGGCATCGAGCAGACGTCTGATCGATGCCAGCAGCATGTGTTCGCCAAATGGCTTTTCCAGGACATTGGAAAAGCCGGCGGCAATTGCACGATCCGCCAGTTCCTGCGAATAATGCCCGGTGATCAAGATCGCGGGCTTTGTCCAACCAGCAGCGCGCAAGGCTGTCAGCATGGAAATACCATCGATATCGGGCATGAAGTAATCAACCACGAGGCAATCGCTCTGATGCGCGCCGGGATCGAGCAGCAAGGCCTTCGCCGTCGTGTAGGACCGCACATCATAGCCTTTCGATCTGAGCAACAGTTGCAGCGAGCGCCGCACGCCGACATCGTCCTCCGAAAGGATAATTCTGCAAGCACACACTTTGCCGTGCTTGGTGCTAGGGCGCATACGACCGCATTGCCTCGTCAATTTGCTTGTTGGTAGCATATGGAATGACAAGATACGGCGATGGCGTCGTTACGTATTGATCCCATGGTTTGGGAGGACGCTGACCCTGTCAGCCGATTCTAGTCCGATTTCTGTTCGTCGCCGTCGTCGTTTTTCAAGACGCCCACATCACCTGAACGGCCGAGGCCGGCAGCAAATGCTATTCGCAGGACATCGGACAAACTGATTGCGCCAAGTTTTGTCATGAGGTTCGCGCGGTGAACCTCGACCGTACGCGCCGAGATACCAAGATCATAGGCAATCGTTTTGTTGGGGTAGCCGTTCGCCAACCCTTCAAGCACGTCGCGCTCCCGGCCAGTCAAACCGGCGATCATCACGGTCGCCTCGGTAGAGCGGGCCGAACGGCCTAGTGCATCATCAAGTCTCTCAAAGCCTTCTTCGATGGCCCGCAGCAAAGCCGCCTTTTCGAACGGCTTCTCCAGAAAATCGACGGCACCGGCGCGCATGGCACGCACTGCGAACGTTACGTCGCCATGCCCGGTCAACACGATCACCGGCATTGTTATTCCGCGCTTCGCCAATGCGGCCTGAACTTCGAGGCCGTCCATATCTGGCATGCGAATGTCGAGCAGGACACAACCTGCCTCCGCTGACCGGGCCGTCTTGAGAAACTCAACGCCCGACGCATAGGTAATCACCTTGATGCCGATCGTCTTGAGCATGAAACCCACCGACTTGCGGATGGCTTCTTCATCATCGACAAGATGAATGATCTTATTGGGCGACATGGTCGTCCTCCGTCTGCGCTTGCATTAAGGTGAAATGGAAAACGGTACCGCCGTTCGGCACCGCTTCGGCCCAGATTCGACCGCCATGCGCTTCGATTATTGTGCGGCAGATCGACAGGCCGAGCCCCATCCCATCCGCCTTGCTGCTGACGAACGCCTCGAACAGTTGCGGTAGGATACCGGGAGCGATTCCGGGTCCGGTGTCCGCGATGGACACGAGGATAACACCTCCGCTCATCATCTCGGTCGAGACCACTAGGTCGCGCACAGCGCTGCCGGCCATTGCCTCGATTGCGTTGCGAATGAGATTGATCAGCACCTGCTGGATCTGAACGCCGTCGACCAGGACCGGTGTGGCGGCGGGATCAAGCTTGAGAATGGCACGTACACCCCGCTCGCGAGAACCGACGAGCGCAAGCGCGCTGGCATTTTCAATCAGCTGCTGCAGATCTTCGATGTGCTTTTCGGTTTCGCCATGCGCCACAAAATCACGAAGCCGCCGAACAATGTTGCCCGCCCGGAGCGCTTCCTTGGCCGCCTCTTCCATAGCTTCGCGGACGATTTCAATGGAATTGTCACTACCGTCGATGAGCAGGTCTCGGCATGCCTCCAGGTAATTTGCTACTGCGGTCAGCGGCTGATTTAGCTCATGTGCGAGCGTCGATGCCATCGTGCCCATTGCACTCAGCCGCGAGACATGGATCAATTCTGATTGCAACTCCTTGAGCCGCAATTCGTCGCGCTCCCTGGCAGTCAGGTCGCGGATGAAACCGGTAAAGAGCTGGCGTCCGTGGGCGCGCGCCTCTCCGACCGAAAGCTCCATCGGGAAGGTCGTGCCATCCCGCTTCTGCCCTGCAACGATCCGCCCGATCCCGATAATCCTGCGCTCGCCAGTTTTGTGATAATGATCGAGATAACCGTCATGCCTGTCCCGATCGGGCGAGGGCATGAGGCAGCTGACGTTTTGCCCGAGCAGTTCCTGTTCGGTATACCCAAACAGGCGTTCCGCGGCCGCACTGAATGACGTGATCCGTCCCTGCTCATCAATGACAATCATGGCATCGGGAACGGTGTCGAGAATGGATTGGAGGTGCTCCTCACGCTCCTGGACTGCCCTTTCCGTTGCCGCCTCGTCCGTGATGTCACGGCATATCCCGCCAAACCCCATAGGCGCGCCGAATTCATCGTGGAGCGCAGTCAACGTCGTGCGCGCCAGAAACTCGGATCCGTCCCGGCGGACGCGCCAGGCTTCATACTCAATCTTCCCAGCCGCCAAAGCCCGGCTGAGTTCTTCGGCGGGATCCCCGCCCTCCGTTTCGTCGTGAGGATAGAGAAATGCAATGTGCTGACCGCGCACATCCTTCTCGATCCAGCCACTCATGGTCTCGAAGCCGGCACTCCAGAGCGTCACGTAGCCGGATGTGTCGAGCACAAAGAAACCGTAAGTGTCCGCGCCGTCGAGGAACTGCTCGAGCACCCCAGATCGAGCGGGCCTGGCCGCATGCGGTCGTTTAGTGGTCATATGACTTTCGCGCGCCCTTTCCAGGACATCTGGCACGACTGCACGCGAGGCGGATGGTACACATCCCTTGAATTCACCCTGCAATGGCCCTTGTTATAAGTTACGCATCAGCCGACGGTACCCCTCACAAAAATCAAAAAATATTCAAACTAAGCCCGCTATGACCGTTTGTGTGCCGGCGGATCGAAGCACTAGCACTACTTTGGCAGAAATTTACTGGGTGGCATTGTCAGTCTGCATCCGCATTGCGGGCATTGGCTTGGCGGTGATCTTGCCAAGCGATCAAGAATGGCTTGCCGGACTGCCGGCAGACTGGGTTGAGGCGGTGGCCC
>CAMTWP010000032.1:0-15530 GCA_947085475.1 uncultured Novosphingobium sp.
GTCGTCCTGCTTTTCGAACAAGGACCAGCTCGGCAGCGAAACCACTCGCGATCGGACGCCTTCGCCCGATAACTTCTCGTGGGCGGCCACCACCATCGGCAGTTCGCTGCCGGTACCGATAAGGATGATCTCGGGATCTCCACGCTCGGCGTCGCCAAGGATGTAGCCGCCTTTCTCCAGCCCGTCGGCGGATGCATATTTACGCCGATCGAGCGTCGGGATCGCCTGGCGCGAGAGGATCAGCGCGGTCGGCTCGTGGCTATGGCTGAGAGCGACCTTCCACGCTGCCGCCACCTCGTTTGCGTCGCCCGGCCGGATCGTGTCGAGCCCGGGGATGGCTCGAAGCGTGGCCAGATGCTCGATCGGCTGGTGGGTTGGCCCGTCTTCGCCGACGCCGATTGAATCATGCGTGAACACGAAGACGACCGGCAGTTCCATGATCGCTGCCAGCCTTATCGGCGCGCGCATATAATCCGCGAAGACTAGGAATGTGCCGGTGTAAGGGCGCAGGTACGATAGCGCCATGCCATTGGCGATCGATCCCATTGCATGCTCGCGCACTCCGAAGTGCAAGTTGCGACCTGAATGGTCGTTCTTCCCAAACGAAGCCGCCCCCTGAAAAGTCATGCTAGTCTTGGTCGAGGGCGAGAGATCCGCCGCGCCGCCGATCAGCAGCGGCACGTGCGGTGCGATTGCGTTCAGCACCTTGCTGCCGCTGTCGCGCGAGGCCAGCCCCACGGCATCGGGAGGGAAGGTAGGGATTGCCGCCTGCCAGCCGCTCGGCAGCTTGCCCTGACGCAACAAGGCCATCTCGGTGGCTTCGGTGGGAAAGCTCTCGCGGTACCGGGCGTACATCGCTTCCCATGCTTCGCGCGCGGGCCGACCTCGACCTGAAACAGCATTGCGGAAGGCCTCGGCTATGCCATTTGGCACAAGGAACTTGGCTTCTTCAGGCCAGCCATAGGTCTTCTTGGTCGCACGGACATTGTCCTCGCCCAATGGCTCGCCATGCGCCTTCTCGCTGCCTGCTTTTGGGCTACCCCACCCAATTACGGAATGAACGACAATGAAAGTTGGCCGATCATCGGTAGCACGAAAGGCGTCAATCGAGCGGGCAAAGGTTTTGGTGTCGTTGGCATCGTCGACATGGATGACGTTCCAGCCATAGCCCTCGAATCGTTTGCCGACATCCTCGGTGAAGGCGAGCTCGGTCGAACCTTCGATCGAGATATGATTGCTGTCGTAGATCCAGCAGAGATTTGACAGGGCGAGATGTCCGGCGAGTGATGCGGCCTCACTCGAGACGCCCTCCATCATGTCGCCGTCGCCGCACAGCACATAGATGTTGTGATCGAACAGCTCGAAACCGTCGCGGTTGAAGCGCGAGGCAAGCGCCCGCTCGGCAATCGCCATGCCGACCGAATTACCGCACCCTTGGCCCAGCGGACCGGTGGTCGTCTCGACACCAGTAGTCATGCGGTATTCGGGGTGGCCCGGGGTCTTCGAGCCGAGTTGGCGGAACTGCCTGATGTCGTCGAGACTGACTGCGGGCTCGCCCGTCGGCTTGCCGTCAGCGTCGATCTCCTTGATCCCGGCCAAGTGCAGCACCGCATAAAGCAACATGGACGCATGGCCGATCGACAAAACGAAGCGATCACGGTTCGGCCAGTCGGGCATATCCGGATCGTAGCGGATGAAGTCGCGCCAGAGCGTGTAGGCCACCGGCGCCATCGCCATCGGCGTGCCCGGATGGCCGGAATTGGCCTTCTGTACGGCATCCATCGCCAACGTGCGGATGGTGTCGATCGCGAGCCTTTCGAGCGCTTCGTCCTGTCGGACCAGCTGTGTCGAAGCCGTGTTCATGAACTTGGGCCTCCTCGGGAGACATTGGGCGTGGGTTGGCTTTCGTATCCGGGATTTGTCAGAAGACATGTTTGGTGCATGCAGACCGTTCTGGATGGCGAGTCGTGCGTGAGTTGGTGGACTAGCCAACTGGCAGCGCAGATATCCGCCGACCGGTTTCCGAGGACTGTGCTTGGTGCATCCGACCCGACCATGATGTCGGGCTTGAGCGCGCTTGCTCCGCTGTTGGCGAGGGCAAGGCCTTTGCGAGCACCTTTGATGGCGTCCTGGGCCGTGCCGACGTCATTCGACATCAGTGCATGGTGAAGCCGCGCCTGCTCGGCCGTTAGAAGCTCGGCACCCGATCCCAGGCGATTGAGCGCTTCGTCACGTACTGCGCCCCGTGCCTCGTTGAACAGCTTTGGCCAGTCCATCATCGACGGATGAAAGGGCTTAGCGCCCATAGGCCCGCAACAACCGGTTGGTGCCGCGCCCATTTTGGCTCCCAGTGACGGCCCCATCATCTGCTTTATCATAGCGGCCATCGGATTGCCCGAAACCTGCATGGCGGATGGCGCGCCACCACCACCACTCGGGTGGCGTGAGGCATGGTCAACCGCGGACGTCAGCGCAACTGCGCTCATCATCAGCGGCCGCGACAACGTGAGAGTATTGATGTTGCTGCGCGCGTGCTTCATTTGGGCGTATTTCTACATGTCATCCTGCATGGGCATCGGTTTGTCTGCGGCCGGCATCGGGGCGCGCTTGGCCGCTGCAGGCTTGGCATGGCGACGGTGTTTGGCGTGCTTCGATTTGGCCATCGGCATTTTCTTCATGCCGCAACAGCCAGGCTTGCCCTTCGCCATTGGAGGCGTGGCCGAAGGCATTTGCATCCCATCATTCATCGGCATTCCGGCCATGCCGTCATGCTTCTCCATCATGCCACCGGCCGGCATCCCGCCACCGCTGGCAGACATCGGGGGCTGGGGCGAAGCTTGCCCGGTCGCTTGCCCCTGAGCAGCGGCGATGCCTGGCAGCAGCAGGATGGCACCGGCGATTGTTAGCGCGCGCAAAGAATAAGAACGTCTCTTGGTCATGGTAGATACTCCGTTTGAGTGACAGCTGGTAGTGCCCTTGCTGGCTATGGTGTCCTCCTCAATGAACCACGCCCTTGCTTCGATTGATTTACGTAACTTCGCGGAGGGGTATGGCCGCCAAGGGAAATTCTGACTTCGACGAGGCTGAGGTGGTGCACTGAGTTTTCCTTTTACCCAGATTGGCTGCCCACGAAATCAAGGGATCAAAGCGCACAATTTCGACTTCGGAAATGGATGTCGCGTCGCGATGCTGTGCCAGCATTTTTCAAGCCATGAGGGTTTTGGCGCTGGCCTGCGTAAAGAGTGATAGGGCTGATCAGAAATATCGCACAAATCACAGTCGATCATGCCGCTGGTATCGCCCTATTTGGGCCAGGTGGAGGACGAACATGGCATTGCAGTTTCTGGATCTCAGAAAGCATGCGCCGAGCGCAGCTTTCGTTGCCGTCACTGGCTTGCTCGTGGCCAGCTTTGCGGGCGTTTTTGTCTATCTTGGTGTCTATAATATTGGCGCGGATGACCCGCATACCAAGCCCACATATTGGATGGTCGAGAAGTTGCGGGATGGCTCGATTGCTCACCATTCGCGCGATATCGTGCTTCCTGGGGATCTGAGCGACCCCAAGCGCATTGCGACAGGAGCTGGCCTGTACACCGAAATGTGCAGCGGTTGCCATCTCGCGCCGGGTATGGAGAAGAGCGAAATCAGCCAGGGCCTCTATCCTCGTGCCCCAGAGCTGTTCAGCGAGGCCCAGAGGGCGGCGAAGGAGCAGTTCTGGATCATCAAGCACGGTGTCAAGTTGACCGCTATGCCGGCCTGGGGAAAGACGCATAATGACGAGCTGATCTGGGACATGGTCGCTTTCGTACGTCAGTTGCCCGGCATGACGGCGGCGCAGTATCAGGCGGCCATTGCCAACGCGCCGGAGGACCACGACGCGATGATGAAGGACATGCCAGGTATGGCCGGACAGATGAAACCCGCGCCGGTGAGTGACGGAGCGTCAGCGGCTGCAGCTAAGGAATCTGAGCCCCACAACCACTAAGAATCTGGCGTTCGCCGGATTTGTAATTGCTAAAGCGCCTTTGGGCGGCCCAATGGTGAGGGGTCCAGCTGTCACGTGGATTGTTGTGCTCGCGAAGTGCCAGAGGCGGCTGACGCAGCTGACGCAGCCGCACAATGGTAAAAGGTCGGGTTCGCTCAATCACCGGAGGAGCTACCATGAGCAGCGGAAACACCTTGGCAGATCGATCACTCGACGACGAGGGATGGCTGGACAAGCGATTGTCAACGAACGAACGGAACTTTGACTGCGTCATCGTCGGGGGTGGCCCGGCCGGGCTTACAGCCGCTCTTTATCTCGCGCGATTTCGACGAAAAGTTCTGATTTTGGATGCGGAAGCAAGCCGGGCGAGCTGGATTCCAACGTCTCACAATCAGGCCGTTTTTCCTAGCGGGATATCCGGATCGGAATTGCTGCGGCGCATGAGGGAGCAAGTCCGCGAGCATGGAGTGCAAACCGTCTCCGCCAAAGTCGATGACCTACGAGCATCGAATGCCGGATTCCACATTACCTTCGGCACCCAGATTACTTCAGCGAAGACCGTGTTGCTGGCCACCGGAGTCGTGAATCACCGGCCCGACATGGATGAGGAATTTCACCGGGATGCAGTGGCGCGCGGGTTGGTCCGCTACTGTCCCGTCTGCGACGGATTTGAGGCGATGCATCAAGCAATCGCCGTGCTAGGGGCCGACGGCCATGGGCTTGCGGAAGCGCTCTTTCTTCGGACCTATAGCGAAGATATCACGCTTCTACCGGCACGGCGTACAGAACTTGATGGGGCAGAACGTCGCGAGCTGGTATCGGCTGGTATAAAAATCGTGGACGAACCAGTCACGTCATTCGCGATCGTCGGACACAAGATCGTGATTAAGATTGATGGTTCGCCGGTCGATTATGCATTCGACACGCTCTACCCAGCTCTTGGTTCGACCGCCAACGCTGAGCTAGTTCGGAAAATTGGCGGCGGCTTCTCCGAATTAGGGTGCTTGTTGACGGACAAACACCAGATGACGACATTGGATGGTATCTATGCCGCTGGTGATGTCGTCGAAGGACTCGATCAGATCGCCGTGGCATCGGGGCAAGCTGCGATAGCGGCGACCGCGATACATAACCGGCTTCGAGAGCACGAAGTTGTCAAATAATGACAATCAACTGCCTGTCCTGTATCTCCGGCTTTGGCGGGAAGATGAAACCCCGGTCGGTAACTGAAGTAACGTCCGCAGGCGCCAAGCAATCCAGACTCAACAATCACTAACAAATCTGGCGATCTCTGGGTCTGTGAGCGATGAATTGCCTTTAGTCAGCCCACTGGTGCCAATCGCGCCATAGCCTGATCTGTAGTCTCGCGCTTTGTCGAAGTCCGTGTTGCGGCCATCCCTGGCTTGATTGCATGGACAACAGGCGCGCGCAGATGGCATTCGCACTGCAGCATCATTGTATTAATCGGACCGAAGCGCGCCAGCCGAGACGGTTGGACGGCAGCTGCTGAGGTCATCGCTGTCAGCGATGCGAGATATGCCAAGGTCGATTCTGCGCCCTGGTTTGCATTGCGGCGATCTGGGTGCAGTCCGTCGAAGCATGCGCCGCGATCGATGTCCACGACCGGCATGCCATGATCGTTGTCGCCAAGAAACCACGAGAAGGCACGCTTGGCTTCGTCGCTCCACCAGTTGTCCCCGGTCAGACGGGCGGCCGTAATGCACGCGCTGACGGCGGCCCAGGCCTCAAGCGGTTGCTGGTCGAATGGTTGGGGCTGTCGATAGTCAGAACCGAATGTTTGCGTTCCAATCGGTCTGAAGTGCCCGCGCGCAGCAGTCTGCAGCTTCATCAGCCAGCGGAGCGTGTCGAGGCCTGCTTCGAAATGGGGCAGATTGTCCGCCGTCTGGCCGCTCACCATGAGCGCCTCGCACAAGCGAGCGTTATCATATCCCAACCTGTCCTCGAACCAGTTCCATTGTGGTTTGGCGGCGTCGATCCAGCGCTGGAATAGGCGACCGGCGAGATCGTTTCTCAAGCATTCGAAGTCGCGGTGGCCGGGGAATCGCTGAAGAAAGTCCGATATGCCGAGAAGACCATAGGCCCATGCGCGGGGTGACCGGCAGGAGGCCAATGGAGGCACCATCTCAAGCAAGCGCGCTGCCGCCCAGCTATCAAGACCGCGGGGGTCTGCGCGTTTTGCCACAGTCCCCAGAGCCCAAACGGCGCGGCCATGGGCGTCGTCTTCTCCAACCTCGTCAAGCCAGGACCTGTCGAAGCCCATGAAGTTATGGACCCGCCCGCTTTCAGGCGACCAAGCATGCTCCACAAAGGCCGCGTAAGTAAGGGTCATCTGGTCTTCCTGAGGCGTTAGCGGAACGAGCCCCGCCAATTCGCTCATAACCAGCAGCGCGCGTGCATTGTCGTCCAGACAATAGCCATGCCGGCGATCTGGAACTGCAAATTTGGTGTGTTGTACAAGTCCGACGCCATCGGTGAGCGAGGCGAGGTGAGTGGTCGAAACAGGCGGCAGGCGATCATGCTCTCCAACACTTGCAGGAAAGGGAATTACCATCGCGCCCGCTGAACGCCGCTCGAACCTCACTTTGGAAAAGACGTCGAGATATTGTTCCGCTACACTTGGCCAGACCATTTCCCGACCGCGGGCATAAGCGCGTGTCCGCATTGCGCTGCGCAGACTGTCATCTTCAATCAATTGCGCAACTGCGGTGGATAACGCGTCCGCTTCGCCGAATGAAAACAGCATCCCGCAACCATCCGAAAGCAGTTCCTGCGCATGCCAGAATGGTGTTGAAACCACAGCTTTTCCGAGTGCGACGGCATAGGCGAGGGTGCCAGAAGTGATTTGTGCCGCGTTCGGATAGGGCGAGACGTAGATGTCGCAAGCCGTCAGATAATTCAGCAAATCCTCGATTGAGAGGTACTCGTCAACGAACAGGACATGGTCGCTGACCCCCAGATCTGCAGCGAGAGCGACGAGACTGTCCCGATAGCGCTCACCCTCATGCCGGACGAGATTGGGATGGGTTGCGCCGACAACCATGTAAATGAGCTTTGGATGGTTTCGGACCAGTGCCGGAAGCGCATGAATGGCCGTCTCGATCCCCTTTCCGGGGCCAAGAAGGCCGAAAGTCATAAGCAGCGTCCGGTCGGCCAGACCCAGGTCGTGTTTCGCCATGGCGGGATCGAGGAAGGGCCGGTCCGGCACGCCGTGCGGTATGACCGCGATCTGCTCGTTGGGAACCTCATATACGGTCTGCAGAATCTGGCGTCCTTTTTCAGCCATCACGACAAGGCGGGCCGAACTCCTTATCAGGGCGTTCATTACCCGGCGCTGGGCTTCATCGGGGGCTGCCAACACTGTGTGCAAGGTCGTTACCAGCGGTGTCCTGAGCCGCTGAACCAGCTCAAGGATATGGTCTCCTGCATTCCCCCCGAAAATACCGAACTCATGCTGCAGCGAGACCACTTCAACGTCTGCGACGTTGAGAAAGTCTGCAGCTACAGCGTAAGATTGTGGATCGGACTGATGAATTTCAATCGGCACATGGGGAGGATATGCGTAGACATTTTCGCCGTCCGTCATGGCAATTGTCATCGCGGACAACTTGGGCCGCGCATTTGCAAGTGCGTGATGGAGATCATCGGTAAAGGTAGCAATCCCGCACCGTCTTGGAACGCAGGTGCCCAGCAATGCGATCCGCTGGAGTTCGGGTCCTGCAGTTGCGCCGTTCATGTTTAACCTCTCAGTCATGCCGCCGTCACAAATCGATCCTTGCGGTCTAAGACACTGCAGAAAGATCAGGGTGATGGGGTGTTATGTGACCTGTAGAGCGGTGTTGCCGCGGCGCGCTTTACGTAATGTTCCGATGCGTCTCCAACAGCTCGGATTTGAGCTCGCCGCAGGCTAGATCGGCAGATCGAGTGTCACGGTGCTTTCCGGTTTCCCTTTGCCAGGGCCACCGGCCTTTAATCTCGACCTCGAGCGAAAAACTGAGGAACGTCCGGATTAGCACAATACCTGCGAGGACCGCGAGGCTCTGAAGGGTGGGTTGGATGGCAATCGTGTTGATGATATCTGCCGCGACAAGAAATTCGAGACCGAGAAGAATTGCTTCCCCGAGGTTCGACCGGAAGCCGCCGACGGCCCGCTCGTCGAGAGCACCCTTGAAGACCTGTCCCAGAAACTTTAGAAGCGCCGCACCGGCGCCAGACACGATAATCCCCGTGCCGGTGAGCTCTATGGCGCGAGTGATCCAATGGATCACATCGATCAGAACAGAATCCATGTCCACAGACTCCAGAAGGACTAGGCCGTCAGTTTACGTGGTCGGCTCACGGCGCAGCCAAGACGAAATGGCCTCGAGCAATTCCGGCGCTACCGAGAAGCCATTGGTGGCATGATAGACGGAATTGCTGGTAACGATTTCGCCAGCGCCGGCATCTCGAAGCGTTGCCATTGCGTCCCCTGCAAACAGACCGTGGACGCCAAGGCAGATGGGGGCGGTCGCTCCCTGCGTTCGCAGCAGCTTTATGGCTTCCGCCATGGTTCGGGCGCTGGAGACGATATCATCGATAATGACCGGCGTTCGCCCGGCCAAGTCTGCGTTACCCGAAATTCTTACAGCCCTGTCGCCGCTGCGCTGCTTGGCAAAGACGCTGAATGGCGCGCCAATCTGACCAGCGATCTGTGAAACCCATTGTTCACTCTCCTCGTCGGGTCCGAAGAGCATCGGGGAGCGAACGCGCTCCGCGATCCATCTGGCGATCGGCCCCGCAGCCGAAATCACCGCCGTATCGATCGAATATATTTCACCAAGCGACGTATGGCGATGAAGGTGCGGGTCGCAGGTGACCAGCCAGTCGAACGCGCCCGACAGAAGCTGAGCGAAATAGGTCGAAGTAATCGCTTCGCCGGAGTGGAATGCCTTATCCTGTCGCATATATGCCAGATAGGGTGCAACGAGCCCAACACGCCTGGCGCCTAGCTCACGCGCGGCGCGGGCCGCAAACAGCAGAGGGAGCAGCTTTGCATCAGGACCATCAAGCGAGCATAGCAGCAGGACATCCCGGTCCCTGACCGGCGTCACCAGGCGCACATAGCTCTCGCCGTCCGGGAAATGTCTGAATTCAAATTCTCCAGCCACAAGTGACTCGCTAACAAGCTCTTCGGCGAGATCGTCGGCGAGACTTATGTGGAAAGCGAGAGGCTTCATGTCGCGCTCACTGTGATCATGTCGCGGTTCGCCCGAATGTAGTCGAGAGCGTAAGCGGCCTCGCCTTGGGTCTCGCTGTGAAGAATGAACAAGGGATCACCCTTCCGCACTTGCTCGCCAAGCCGGACGCACATTTTCAGACCGGCTGCCATCGCAACGGGGGCACCTGCGAGTTTGGCAGCGCGGGCGATGCGGCGATTGTCGATGTGCGACACCAATCCGCGATCATCGGCAATGACCGGCTCGGTAAAAAGCGCTGTGGGAGGCTCATGAAAGCCACCCTGCGCCTCGCAGATCGCGACGAATTTCGCTCCTGCTTTTCCGCTGTCCAACAGCTCCATCGCGCGTTGCCGTTCGGTCGCCAGCGAGTTGCCGCTGACCATCGCGAGCAACTGCCCGGCAAGGTCGAGTGCTTTCTCCCTGAGATCTGTGGGCGCGTCACTCTCAAGGCGTAGGACTGAGAGAACATCGCGTGCCTCGAGCGCGGGGCCGATTCCTCGTCCGATCGGCTGGCTTCCATCGGTGAGTGTTGTCCTGACCGTCAAACCCAACTGCAAGCCTGGGGCTTCAAGGTTTCTCGCAAGCGATCGGCCAGCTTCTTCGCTACGAACCTTTGCTGTCGGTCCTACCGGGATGTCGAGAAGCACGTGTGTCGCTCCGGCCGCCAGTTTCTTGGACAAAACCGAAGCAATGAGCTGCGCTTCGCAATCCACATCGAGCAAGCGTTCGACACGGATAATGATGTCGTCTGCAGGGCTCAGGCGCACGCTACCGCCCCAGGCCAGACAAGCGCCTTCCCGTTCTACCACGCCCCGCATTTCATCGAGACCGAGATCGACCCGGGTCATGGTTTCCATCACATCCGCTGTTCCCGCAGGTGAGGTAATTGCACGGGAGGAAGTCTTGGGAATAATGAGGCCAGCGGCAGCAGCTATAGCCACAACAATCGGTGTTGTCCGGTTGCCGGGTAGACCGCCGACGCAATGCTTGTCGGCAATAATGGGCTGGGACCAGTCCAGTCGGTCACCTGTCGAAAGCATGGCGGAGGTGAGCGCGGTAGCTTCGGTGAGATCAAACGTTTGGCTCGCGAATGCAGCGATGAATGTGGCCATTTCCACATCGGAATATCGCTCCTGGACGATGTCGGACACGATGGCTTCCAGCTGCGAGCCATTGAGGCGGCGTCCGTATAACTTGGCCCGTACTGCACTGAGTGACGCCAGCGGCCTCGGGTGGCCAATGTTCAGAAGGTCTCCATCCTTGACGCCGAGCTTCCGCCAGGCAGCTTCGGAGAGGCCGGCCTCGTCATGAGCAAACAGTCCTTCGTCGACCTGCAATAATGTGGCGACAACCGAATGCTTGCCGTGCGACAGTTCGATGCGGCTTCGTGCCTCGAAGCCTTCCGACCGGCAAACCGGGCAATCCCTATGCATCAATACGATCGCCTCGTATTGGCTTTGGAGGCCGAGGCGGCGGGCACGCAGCCGGGGCAACCCCGATGAATGTTGGGCCGTTTTCAAGGAAGTTCCACAATCTGGCCGTGTGACGGCACACTTGTGGCCCAATGCAATTCCTCCTCGATCGCGCTCGACATAGCTTCGGATGATTCTGGTTCGCCATGGACGACAAACGTGCGCTTAGGCGGTTGACGGAAGTTTCGCAGCCAAGTGAGCAGATCGTTGCGATCACCGTGCGCGGACATCATCTCGAGATTGACAACTTCTGCACGGACCGGAACGGTCTGGCCAAAAATGCGCAATTCGCTCGCGCCATCGCGCAGCGCCGCACCCCGGGTGCCTGCCGCCATATATCCAGGCAGGATTATCGTGTTGCGCGGATCTGGGGCGCTCTGTGCGAGATGATGCAGGATACGTCCGCCAGTCGCCATGCCGCTTGCAGAAATGACGACTTTTGGGGTCGGGTCGCGCACCAGCTTCTTCGAATCTTCGGCGTCGCGGATGTAGGTAACGCCTTCGCAGGCGCGCTGGCATTGGTCGCCTGTCAGCCGATGATCGCCCGAATGGGCGCACATCAACTCAGACGCGTCGATGGCCATCGGACTATTCAGATAGATCGGCACATGTCCGAGGCGTCCCACCCTCTTGAGTTCACTGAAGTAGAAGAGCAATGATTGCGCCCTCCCGACTGCAAAGGCCGGGATGATTACCGTTCCGCCCCGCTGCGTCGTGCGGTCAACGATCGCGGTCAGTGCATCAAGTGGGGATGACGGGTCATGGAGCCGGTTTCCGTAGGTCGATTCGATCAGCAGATAGTCCGCATGTGTAACAGGTGCCGGATCGAGCATGGTCTCTGACCCATAACGGCCAACATCGCCTGAAAAGACGATGGTCCGACCGCTGACATGAAGTTCGACTGTCGCAGCCCCGACAATGTGTCCGGCTGGGCGGAGCGTGGCTGTGATCCCGGGGGTCAGCTCCGTCTCTACCCCCCATTCGACAGCGCGTAGCTGATCAAGGGCCCGCTCTGCATCCTTGGCGTTATAGAGAGGTTCGGCAGGATGATGGCGACTGTAGCCACGACGATTGGCGAAGCGGGCCTCCTCCTCCATCAGATGCGCGCTGTCGCGCAGCAAGAGACCGCATAGATCTAGAGTTCCGCCCGTCGCGAAGACTGGCCCGTTGAAACCATCACGAACCAGTGCAGGCAGATAACCCGAATGGTCCAGGTGCGCATGTGTGAGAACGACTGCATCTAACATTCGTGGCGAAATCGGGAAAGGCTGCCAATTCCGCTCCCTTAGATCGCGATGGCCTTGGAACAGGCCGCAGTCCACGAGTACGCGGCGTCCTTCCCACTCAAGCAGAAATTTGGAGCCTGTGACGGTTCCTGATCCGCCGAGGAAGGTAAGTCTGGCGCTCATGGCATAACTCCCGACATATACGGATCCGTCCCAGCGCCAGTGATTGAAATGGTTGGATAACGTCTTCCCAGCGCGGGCCAACAAGAACAGCAGCGACGGCAACTGGAAGATATACGTAGTGTGCCGGAAGCGGCCTTTCGAGCGGCCTCCCGCAACCGTGATCTGGACTCACTGCCGTGAGTTTACTGGCCTTTTTGACAAGACCGACGCATATGCCCGGCTCGAACAGCCATGACGAGAGTATCTCCCAGTGGTCTATTTTTCAGCCTCGTGCCGAGTTCAACTTCGCTGTGTAAGACATGCTCGTCATCCGTGCGGTCGCGAGTCTTTCGAGGTCCAAGCTAGGCTCAGGCCTGCGCAATGTAATTCGGAACGAACTAATGCCCTATGTCGCCATCGGATGGGCAATGAAATTTGATGATGTGGCACTTTTACGCCATTGGCGAGGCCGGTTCCGGATTTGGTCAAAATCAAGGCCGACATGAGCTAATGGCCCGGAGCAAACACAAGCTACGCATCCATTGGGCGGTTGGAAAGGATATCTGCATGGCCGATGTTTCACGCGAGGATTTTACACCCGCTGCCGGCAGGCTCCTACCGACTTCCACTTACGACCGGCTGCTGTCCTTACTCACGCGAGAGGCCAGATGGCGTGCGGCTCTGCTGCAAATTCTGGCACCGGAGCCGGGCGAGCGCATTCTCGATGTCGGTTGCGGCACTGGTTCATTCGCGCTGCTTATCAAAAAGACTGTGCCAGATGCCGTTGTGGTTGGCATAGATCCTGACCCTGAGGCACGCGCTATCGCGCGCAACAAGGCTCTGGCGGCCGGAATCAGCGTGGACTGGCAGCCAGGCTTCGCGAGTGACGCCGCCAGTTTTGGGCAGTTCGATAAAGTTGTTTCAAGCCTCGTCTTCCATCAGGTTCCAATCGAGGAAAAGCGAGCTGGTCTGGTGGCTATGTTTGCAGCAGCCCGACCTGGGGGCCTGGTGTGTGTCGCCGATTATGCGAAGCAACAACGATGGCTTATGCGTCAGGCCTTCAGGATTGTTCAGTCAGCCGATGGGTGGACAAATACTCAACCTAACGTCGATGGATTTCTCGAAAGCGAACTTGCGCATATCTGCGGGCGACAGGTTGATCCTACTTGGGCGATCGATACCCCAACCGGAACGATTTCCATTTTCGATATTCAAACGAACGACGTCGTTCAGCGCTGAGAAGATATGACCACGCGCAGAATAATGTTGAATTTGTGCTGGTGTTAACCGCCCACTCTCGCGATTTCAGAATGCGTTTAATAGGGAAGCGGGCATCGATCATGTCCAGGAGCATGACAACACTGATTGCGGCTATTCTACTTTCTGGCTGCGCAACGACCAATCCGAATCAAATGGTGCGACCGGCTTTAGAATTGGGGACCTCCAAAGGCCTCTCGCCAAACTGGCAGTGATTTGAAACGGTAATTCTATCCACCCGGTGGCGCGGCGCATGTATCCAGATCAACAACGGGAGCAGTGCCTGGCGTAGTTTTTGCGCCCTCGCGCATGACAGCCGCGACAACGAGTCCCGATATGAAGGTCAGGGCACTGATGGTGAGGATGGCGGCCGAGAAGCCGAAGAAATCGGCGATCAGGCCAGCAGACAGTGCGCCGATCGGTAATACTGGCCGGTCGAATGTCAGCGCCTTTCGACCGATGCCAATTCCGCAGGATCTTCTGGCTCGAATGGACGATCAATCGTGAGCATCTTGTTGAATTCGAGAGTGGCTGGTAAGCGCGCTAATATGCGGGTCCGCTTCTTCTCGATGCTCCTGATGTTTGCCATTTTGTTTGGCGGCCTTGTCGCGCCCGAAACTGCGCATGCAGACAATCTGCTGGCTGGACACAGCGTCGAAGTTCTCGACAAGCATGATCATGCTGATGACGGCAACCAAGAGGACCCTGAGCAGAAAGGCGGATCGCCATGTCATGCCCTGGTCCATCATCATTGCGGCGTAGCGCTGGCTACAGACTCTGAATCCGCCTCACTAACGATCTGGGACGGCAAGGCGGCGATCACGCCGCTTATCGTTCAGCCGATGCGTTCGCTTGCTCTCGCTCCGCCCACGGAGCCGCCTGCAGCCTGAAATCCCAGCTTTAAGCGCGCCGGTCATTCCGACGCCGATACTGGCAATTTCAGGATTCTCAAACCATGCGAAACTTCCTTCTTGGCGCAATTGCGCCTGCGGTGCTCGTCGCCGCAGCCCCTGCTGACGCGCGTTCGACCCGCGTCGATATCCCGGTCCAAATTGACCCGAAAGCGTCGGTCTATATTCTATGGGTTAAGGTTCAGACTGACGGCAGCCATACGCTCGTCAGCGGCTATGTCCGTCAGAAGCGCTGGTTCGCCCGCCACAGGGGCGACCTTCACATAGAATTTCTCAGACAAGGCCAGCGAGTCGCCTGTCAGGAAACAGACTGGAAGAAATACCGGTATCGTTCGCGGGGGCAGTGGCGCTTTGCAACTTCGGCGGACCTATCCCCCACAACGGTCGACACCGTCCGCATTTCGCACGTGATCCACGACCGTGAGCAGGACCGCACGCCCGACCCTGTGAATGCTTGTTCGGGATTGACCGTGCCCTCCGCACTGAATTCCGGCGGTGCGTGACATGAAGTTCCGATTGTTGATCGCATCGGCCATTCTGACATCCAGCTCCCACGCCTGGGCGGCCGAGGTTTCACTGCCTGACGCACTGGCGCAAGGTGCGCAGAATTCGCCGCGCATCTCCCAAGCACGCGCCCAGGCGAAGGCTGCGGAGGCACGGGCACGGCAGGCCGGTGTCTCGCCTAATCCGGAGATTTCGCTCGAGGTCGAGAACTTCGCCGGTACCGGCCCCTATCGTGACACTCGGAGCGCCGAGACGACCCTGGCACTAAGCCAGCGTATCGAACTGGGCGGCAAGCGCAGCGCGCGCGTTGCGGTCGCGTCGTCGGAACGCGATTTCGCCTTGCTGTCGCTACGCCGCGCCGAGGCCGATCTTGCGCGCGATATTCGTGTTGGCCATGCTGAATTGCGTTCCGCCGAGGACCGCGCGCTGCTGGCGCGGGGGAATGTCGGGCAAGCGCGCGAATTGGCACGCACCGCACGGTTGCTGGTCGAAGTTGGTCGCGATCCCCCTTTGCGCCAGCTCCGTGCCGAGGCGCTGCTAGCCGAAGCGCAGGCCGAAGAAGCGCGCGCCTTTGGCGAGTTGCTTGTGGCTCGTCGTCTGCTTGCCGATCTGATCGGGAGCAGCGATGCTGAGCTGTCGGCGTCACCTCAAGGTTTGTGCGCCAGACAACGATTTGGCGGACATAATGAGAACACTGGCTATGCCACGAGTTTGAGGCGGGCCATGGGATCGTTGAGGGTGCGGAACTCGCCAGGGGAGAGCCGGTTTGCCCTTTGCCA
>CAMTWP010000033.1:0-15935 GCA_947085475.1 uncultured Novosphingobium sp.
AGGCGATCCGGCGGCAACCGGCGCTTATGCCGTGCCGGTGATCCAGAAACTGCTCGAGGCCGACATGCCGGTCTTCGGCATCTGCCTCGGCCACCAGATGCTGGCACTCGCCGCTGGCGCGCGTACCACCAAGATGCACCAAGGCCACCGCGGCGCGAACCATCCGGTCAAGCGCATGGCCGACGGCGTGGTAGAAATCACCTCGATGAACCACGGCTTCGCGGTCGACAACACCCCCGGCGCGCTGGGCGACAACGTAATCGAAACCCACGTCTCACTGTTCGACGGCTCGAACTGCGGCATCGCGGTTAAGGACAAGCGCGCGTTCGGCGTGCAGTACCACCCTGAAGCATCGCCGGGACCGCAGGACAGCTTCTACCTGTTCGAGAAGTTCGTGGGGATGTTGGGGTGATCCGCCCCGAAACTTCCTTCTATTCCCCCCTCCCCAGCGGGGAGGGGCCGGGGGTGGGGGAGCGAGGCGCAGCCTCGCGTCCAGCTATCGATGCGGCACACCCCCACCCAACCCTCCCCCGTGAGGGGGAGGGCTTTTCAGATGCGGTTTCTCGCGAGGTCCAGTTCGATCATCAGGGCTGTCAGGACACCGTCTGTATTGGCGAGGACATCGTTGTTCCAGTAGCGGACGACATGATATCCGTGCGCTTCGATCATTCGGGTGCGGGCGTCGTCAGTGCTGCTGTCGGCGTGTTGACCTCCATCGAGTTCGACAACGAGTTTCAACCGGCGGCAGGCGAAGTCCACGATTGCGTTTCCAATCGGAAACTGACGCGTGAATTTGACGCCAAGCTGTTCGCCTCGCAGCCGCGACCACATTCGTTTTTCCGCTTCCGTAGGATCTTTGCGCAGCTTGCGCGCCAGCGGCGTCAAGCGTTTATCGCTCATACGTTGTACAACCCCACCCAACCCTCCCCCTTGAGGGGGAGGGCTTTAATAGCGAAGTCTGTCTAAATGCCCAAACGCACTGACATCTCCTCGATCCTGATCATCGGCGCCGGGCCGATCATCATTGGCCAGGCTTGCGAATTCGATTATTCGGGCACGCAGGCGGTGAAGGCTCTCAAGGAAGAGGGCTATCGCATCATTCTGGTCAACTCGAACCCCGCGACGATCATGACCGATCCGGACATGGCGCACGCGACCTATATCGAGCCGATCACGCCCGAAGTTGTCGCCAAGATCATCGAGAAGGAGCGTCCCGATGCGCTGCTGCCGACGATGGGCGGGCAGACCGCGTTGAACACCGCGCTGGCGCTGTTCAACGATGGCACGCTGGCCAAGTACGGCGTGCAGATGATCGGCGCGGATGCCGATGCGATTGACAAGGCCGAGGACCGCCAGCGGTTCCGCGATGCGATGGACAAGATCGGGCTGGAATCGGCGCGTTCGGGCGTTGCGCATACCGTGGACGAGGCGCTCGTGATTCTTGAACGCACCGGCTTGCCATCGATCATCCGCCCCAGCTTCACGATGGGCGGCACCGGCGGCGGCATTGCCTATAACAAGGACGAATTCGTCAAGATCGTGAAGGGCGGCCTTGAAGCCAGCCCCACCACCGAAGTGCTGATCGATGAATCGCTGCTCGGCTGGAAAGAGTATGAGATGGAGGTTGTCCGCGACAAGAACGACAACTGCATCATCATCTGTTCCATCGAAAACGTCGATCCGATGGGTGTTCACACCGGGGATTCGATCACCGTCGCCCCGGCGCTGACGCTGACCGACAAGGAATACCAGATCATGCGCAACGCCAGCATCGCTGTGCTGCGCGAGATCGGCGTGGAAACCGGCGGTTCAAACGTGCAGTTTGCGGTGAACCCCGCCGATGGCCGCATGATCGTGATCGAGATGAACCCGCGCGTATCGCGCTCATCCGCGTTGGCATCGAAGGCCACGGGCTTCCCGATTGCCAAAGTCGCGGCCAAGCTGGCGGTGGGCTACACGCTAGACGAGATCATGAACGACATCACCGGCGCAACGCCGGCCGCGTTTGAGCCAACGCTTGATTACGTCGTGACCAAGATCCCGCGCTTTGCCTTCGAAAAGTTCAAGGGCGCTGAAAGCAACCTTGGCACTGCGATGAAGTCGGTCGGCGAAGTGATGGCGATTGGCCGCAACTTCAAGGAATCGATGCAGAAGGCGCTGCGCGGCCTTGAAACCGGGCTCGATGGCTTCAACCGCGTGGTCGAACTCGAAGGCGCCAGCCGCGATCAGATCACCGCCGCGCTGAGCAAAGCGACGCCTGAGCGCATCCTCGTGATCGCACAGGCCTTCCGCGAAGGCTTCACCGTTGATGACGTGGGCGCCGTCACCAAGTACGAACCGTGGTTCCTGCGCCAAATCGCTGAACTTATCGCGGAAGAAGCGACGATCCAGCGTGATGGCTTGCCCAATGATGCGGCGGGCCTGCGCCGCTTGAAAGCCATGGGTTTTTCCGACAAGCGCCTTGCTACTTTGGCCGTGCGTTCAATTGGCGTTGCCGGCGGCATGGCGGAAACGCAGGCCAAGCGGTCGGGCCTGCTGCACGATGTGCTCAACGCCATGGCCGGTGCCACCAGCGAGGAAGAAGTCCGCGCGCTGCGCCACAAGCTGGGCGTGCGCCCGGTGTTCAAACGTATCGATAGCTGCGCTGCCGAATTCGAAGCCGTAACCCCTTACATGTACTCGACTTATGAGAGCGGCTTGTTCGGCGAACCGGAAAACGAATCCGCGCCTACGGATCGCAAAAAGGTCGTCATCCTTGGCGGCGGTCCGAACCGGATCGGGCAGGGGATCGAGTTCGACTATTGCTGCTGCCATGCGTGTTATGCGCTGGAAGAAGCCGGGTTCGAAACGATCATGGTCAACTGCAACCCTGAAACCGTCTCGACCGATTACGACACCTCGGATCGCTTGTACTTTGAGCCGCTGACGGCGGAAGACGTTCTCGAAATCCTTGAACTGGAACAGTCGAACGGCGAACTGGTGGGCGTTATTGTGCAGTTTGGCGGACAAACGCCGTTGAAATTGGCACAAGCGCTGCAGGATGCGGGCATTCCGATCCTTGGCACATCGCCGGACTCGATCGACCTTGCCGAAGACCGTGAACGCTTTGCCGCACTCGTCAGCAAGCTGGGCCTCAAGCAACCAATGAACGGCATTGCGCGCAGCCGTGATGAAGCCGTCGCCGTGGCCAGCCGCATTGGCTACCCCGTGCTGATCCGCCCAAGCTATGTGCTGGGTGGTCGTGCAATGGAAATCGTCGATAGCTTGGCACAGTTGGATGATTACATCGCCACAGCGGTGAAGGTATCCGGGGATAGCCCGGTGCTGATCGATCAGTATCTGCGCGACGCGATTGAATGCGATGTCGATGCGCTGGCCGATGGCGATGAAGTGACCGTTGCCGGCGTCATGCAACACATTGAGGAGGCGGGCATCCATTCGGGTGACAGCGCCTGCACCCTGCCGCCCTACAGTCTGCCTGCCGATATTATCGCTGAGATGGAACGTCAGGCGGTTCTTCTCGCTCGTGGCCTCAACGTGCGCGGGCTGATGAACATCCAGTTCGCGATCAAGGAAGGTGAAGTTTACCTCATCGAGGTGAATCCGCGCGCCAGCCGTACCGTGCCATTTGTTGCCAAAGCCATCGGTCAGCCGATTGCCAAATTTGCCGCGCGGATCATGGCGGGTGAAAAGCTTGCCAACCTTCCGGCAATCAAGCGAGAGATTGATTACATGGCGGTCAAGGAAGCCGTGTTCCCGTTCGCGCGCTTCCCCGGCATCGATCCCGTGCTTTCGCCTGAGATGAAATCAACTGGCGAAGTGATGGGTATCGACAGCAGCTTTGCGGTCGCCTTTGCCAAATCGCAGCTTGGGGCGGGCGTGAAGCTGCCACAAAGCGGCACAGTGTTCATTTCGGTCAAGGATTCAGACAAGGCGATGGTCTTGCCTGCGGTGGCCAAGTTGACCGAACTCGGCTTCAAGATTGTGGCGACCGGTGGCACTGCGCGTTATCTGGCGGATGCGGGCGTGATCGTTGAGCGTGTCAACAAAGTTGCCGAAGGGCGGCCCCATATCGTTGACCGGATCAGCGATGGCGATATTGCCCTGATCTTCAATACGACCGAGGGTTGGCAGAGCCACAAGGACTCCGCATCCATCCGCGCGTCGGCGCTGCACGCGCGGGTTCCGTCGTTCACTACAGCTGCGGGTTCCGTTGCTGCGGTGGAAGCGATTGAGGCAATGCGCGCGGCCGAACTTGAAGTGCGGTCATTGCAGGACTATTATAGCTGAACTTCTCGACGTACCCCGGCATCGTGGCACTGAAGGTCTGACCCGGAGCATACGGCGCGGGTCGGCGAGGACAGTTTTTCTCTGTTGGCCAGATTGGCTTGCGGAGCGCAGTACAGGAAAGAGACTTGACGATGGCGAGTGTGGAAAAGCTGCCAATGCTTGCAGCAGGCTACGAACGCCTGACTGCAGAGTTGAAGGCGCTGCGCATCGAGCGCCCCCTGATTGTCGATGCCATCGAGGAAGCCCGCGCGCATGGCGATCTTTCGGAAAACGCTGAATATCACGCAGCGAAAGAACGTCAGGGCCAGGTCGAAGCATCGATTGGCGATCTTGAGGACCGCGTAAGCCGCGCGCAGATCATCGATCCGGCAACGCTTTCAGGCGACAAGATCATTTTCGGCGCAACGGTAACGCTGCTCGACGAAGACGAAAAGCCAGTGCGCTATCAGATCGTCGGCCCTTACGAGGCGGACGCCAAGAACGGCATGATCAGCTACAACTCGCCACTGGGCAAGGCACTGATCGGCCGCAAGGTGGACGAGGAAATCGAAGTCACCGTGCCAGCAGGCGACAAGTTCTACCTCGTGCAAAAGATCGAGTTCATCTGACTTTTGCTTGAAATTGGTTTGGCAAAAGAGTCGCTTGTTACTGCGAACCTTGCGCAGTGGGGCGGCAATCGCGTGAAGCATAAATCCAGATTTCTTCGCCGCCGCTGCCACCTGGCAATTGCCAGCCAACCCACACATACACGTCATCCCGGCGAAGGCCGGGATCCGTTCCGCCAGTTGGTTTAGGGGGAAAGGAAATAGGCCCCAGCCTTCGCCGGGGTGACGGGGTATTTATTTGGTCCGTCAGATCAAAGGCGAAGTGATGTTGACGCGGTGGTGACGGAAAACACCATCTTCACCAACCAAAAGGCCCCGGATCGCTCCGAGGCCTTTCGTGTTTGTGGCTCAGTCCTTTGGCAGGTCTGGCTCAAGCAGTTTGTGCATATGCACGATCACATAGCGCATTTCGGCATCATCGACCGTCCGCTGCGCTGAACTGCGCCAAGCGTCTTCTGCCGTGGCGTAGTCTGGAAATACGCCAACAATGTCGATGGCGTTCAGGTCGACGAATTCGAGGCCCTGCGGGTCTTTTACCCGTCCGCCCATTACGAGGTGCAGCTTTTGCATTGGCGACTTTCCTTTGGGGAGGATAAGCCTTTGCCTCTTACAAAAAGCGCCATCTAAAGCAAGTCGACCAAAGGCGTATTTCACTTTGGGGTCAGGACCACTTAATCCCGCCTTCGAGGCGTCGGAATGGCGAACAGATCGGGCGGATAGGTCCGCCGGGAAGGCTGATTGCCTTTCCAAGCAACGATCTGTCCGAGGTGGAAGCCATTCCGACGTGCCAAAGGGATTTGACCAAAATGGCCCATTGCAGCGTCAGGAAACCTTGAGATATCGACATATCCCGGCGGCTTCCCTCCTTGCACTGAGCCATTTTGCTTCAAACCTCGAAGGCGGGATTAAGTGGTCCTGACCCCTAGTCGACCTGCATAGTCAGGGCTTAATCCGCGTAGCTAATTCGGTAATCTTGCGGACCGCGATTTCGCTCGCTTCCATGGCTGCCGAGCGCGCGATATCGGCAAGATCAATCGCCTTGCGCCGCGCATCGCCGCTGCCGTCAGCAAGTTTGTGCCCGACGGTGCCGCCGACATCTGCGAGTTTGTGGCCAACCGTGCTGCCAACTTCCTCAACCTTGTGCAGCCCATCGCGCCCGGCTTCAGCAGCCTTTGTCGCATAATCGACCGCATACTTTCCGGCGACCGTAGCAAGGCCTGCAGCGCCCTTGCGGAACCGTCCCGACGAAGGAAGTGCTTTGGCGATCAATGCGCCCAGCAAGATCCCGGCCGCCAGCGACGCAACAGGATGCTCGACGATCAGAGTTTTTACCGTTTCAGCGGGGCGAGCATTGCCGGTTCGTTCGGCCAGCCGCGCCTTGGCGGCATCTACTTTATCATGCAGATCTGATTTAATGGCGTCGACTTTATCGTTCATATCAATCTCCGGATAGCACCGCATCGCGCGCTTTGGCGACAAGATCGATCAGCGGCCTTCTTAGGAACCAGCCGACCAAAACTGCCACAACTGCACCGATCACGCCCTTGTTCTCGTCTGCGACATCACGAACGGTGTCGATGATCTCAACGGCTTCGTCCATCGCACGTTCCTTGATTCGTGCAGGAGATGACTCCGCTTTTGCCAATTCGATGTCGGCACGAAAGATTCTCAATGCTTCGTCGCGCAGGACACGGGCGGCGGCGATGGTTTTTGCGTCACTCATGGTGCCGTCTCCCCACCCACAAGGCCGGATTTGGCTCTCTTGATACGTGACAGGCCCTTCAACAGGCAAAGTCCGGCCAAGACCATCAGCGTTCCGCCCACAATCGCCAGCGCACCCCAAACGCCAACGTACAACCCCAGCGCAAACAGCAATCCGACTACGATAGCAATCAAGGTGAAGAACCCGAATACCAGTCCCAGGACCAGGAACAGCGCAATCGCCTTTGCTTCGGCCAAGCCGAACGATGCCTGCGCCTTGCGATAGGCAATTTCGGCTTCGACCAAGGTCTGGCCATCCTCGATCAGCGCGCGGAAGGCGTCGCTGACCGAGGCTACTTTGGCATCACCTGACGTGGATGCGGGATGTTCGATGTCAGTCATCAAGCTGCAATCGCTGGTCAAACCCGTTCCATCAGTCGTCCGAACCACCAGACAGCATCTTTGCGATGGCAAAACCGGCAACGGCTGCAATGCCAATGGCCACGCCTGGGCTTTTGCGGACGAGCTCCTTCACATCGTCGCCCAATTCACCAAGATCCTTAGCTTCAAGCTTGGCCGCAGTTTCCTGAATGGAACGAGCTGCCGTGCGGGCATAGTCGCCATATTGAACGCCAAGTTTTTCATCAATGACACTGGCATTGTTCGAAATGGTTTTGCCCAAAGTGCTGAGGGCATCGCTGGCCTTTGCTTTGCCTTCAACCGCAAGGGTTACGCCCATTTCCTTGGCCTGATCGGCATAGACTTTGGCTTCGCCAGCCCAATCGGTCGCAGTTTCGCTGACTTTGGCTTTGTAAGCTGCGCCTTTGTCGATGGCTTCGCCCTTAAGCGCCTCGGCGCCAGCCTTGGCTTCTTCGATGGCCTTGGTGAAGCGGCCCTTGGCGCTTGCATCATCACTTGCTTGGGTCACAACGGAATCGCTGCTGAGCGTGTCTGCGTCAGCGGGGGTCAGAGTCTTATCAACCATTGTATGTTCCCTTCGGCATGTCGTGCGGCAATTGTCGCTACGATATGGGCGATTTATGCCATCTTGCTAGACCCTTTGCCACAAAGGCAAGAGGTTTGGTGGCGGTTTAGTTGTTTGATACTTAACGCGGCTTGCCTGTCGGGGTTCCAATCGATAGGAGCCGCGCCAAACCTTGGCGTGCAATAGTCCTTGTTGCCGCCCTGCAGGGAGCAGACCATGACCGCGATCCTTGACATCCATGCCCGTGAAATTCTCGACAGCCGTGGCAACCCCACGGTCGAAGTTGATGTTCTGCTGGAAGATGGCAGCTTTGGCCGTGCCGCCGTGCCATCGGGCGCATCAACCGGCGCACACGAAGCCGTTGAACTGCGCGATGGCGATAAGGCGCGCTATCTGGGCAAGGGTGTAACCAAGGCTGTCACGGCGGTGAATTCCGACATTGCCGAAGCAATCGTTGGTCTGGATGCCGAAGATCAGCGCGACATCGATTTGGCGATGATCGAACTCGACGGCACGGAGAACAAGAGCCGCCTTGGCGCAAACGCAATTCTGGGCACCAGCCTTGCAGTTGCCAAGGCTGCGGCAGATGCGCGCGGGCTTCCGCTTTACAGCTATGTTGGCGGCGTTTCAGCGCACGTTCTGCCCGTGCCGATGATGAACATCATCAACGGCGGCGAACATGCCGACAATCCTATCGATTTCCAGGAATTCATGATCATGCCGGTCGGCGCACCAACGCTGACCGAGGCGGTTCGCTGGGGCGCAGAAGTGTTCCACACGCTGAAGAAGGGCCTTCACGAAAAGGGTCTGGCCACTGCAGTGGGCGATGAAGGCGGCTTTGCACCAAACCTTGCCAGCACGCGCGATGCGCTTGATTTCGTGATGGAGTCGATCGAGAAGGCCGGCTTCAAGCCGGGCCAGGACATGATGATCGCGCTTGATTGCGCCGCGACCGAGTTCTTCAAGAACGGCAAGTACGAAATCAGCGGTGAAGGCCTCTCGCTTTCACCAGACGCCATGGCCGACTATCTCGCCGCGCTGTGCGATGCCTATCCGATCATTTCGATTGAAGACGGCATGAGCGAAGATGACTTCGAAGGCTGGGCAGCGTTGACGGCCAAGGTCGGCAAGCGCGTGCAACTGGTCGGCGATGATCTGTTCGTGACCAATCCCAAGCGCCTGACGATGGGCATCGGCAAGGGTCTTGCCAATTCCTTGCTGGTAAAGGTCAACCAGATCGGCACGCTCACCGAAACGCTGGAAGCTGTCAGCATTGCGCAGCGCAACGGCTATACCGCAGTGATGTCGCACCGTTCGGGTGAAACCGAAGACGCAACTATTGCCGATTTGGCGGTCGCTACCAACTGCGGCCAGATCAAGACCGGATCGCTCGCGCGGTCTGACCGGTTGGCCAAGTACAACCAGTTGATCCGGATCGAAGAAGAGCTGGGCAGCTCGGCGCGCTATGCCGGTAAAGCGGCGTTTGGTCGCCTCGGCGCCTGACACCAGTCTATCGAAACGAAAAAGGGCGGCTCCGATGGGGCCGCCCTTTTTCGTTGTGGAGTGAGAGCCAGATGACATCAGGTTGCACCGCCGTGACGGAGCCGATTTTGGCCCAGCGTGAGGAAAGAGGAGGGAGCCATGCTCTCGCATAGTGACCGACGATTGACGCTGCGATGGGCCAAAATCGGCCCGCCGCTTGCGGTTGCGTCAGGAAGCCTCTCGGACTGCGTCACGTTGCTTGTCCGGGCAACCAGCCCGGTCTTTCGCAACGTTCCTTGCCGAGAAGCTTCCTGACGCAATCCCGGCGATGCAACCTGAGGTCATCTGGCTCTAGGTATCGAACCTAATTGGCCATTCGCAAGGCCGGAAGTTCAATATTCTCATCTTGCCGCATGCCGCCTGCAACACTGCTGAAATAGGTGATCATTTTCTCATACCCCTCGGCCGATAGCCTGACGAATACGCGGCGTGCATCAGCGGTGTCATTTTCGCGGACAATCAGGCCCTTGTCTTCCAATACTGTCAGCCAGCGCAGCGCGGTCGTGACAGGAACAGCAGCACCGATGCAAGCACTCGTAACCGGAAGGCGCTTGCGCTCCTTGGCGGCAATGAACAAATCGAGCATTATGTCCCAGGCTGGTTCACCAAACAGCGTTGGGTCGCTGAAGATTTCGCCTCTGCGGCGGCGCTCGCTGTAGCTGGAGCGGGCAACTTCGGCCCACGCGGGGCTGTCTTTGGCGTTATATTGGGTTTGAATATCCGTTGAAATGTCGCCGTCACCATCAAGTTCAAGCTCGTGGGCTATGGCAAGCAATTCGTTGGCGGCGGCAATTAGTCTGCGTGCTTTGGCCCGTAATTGGTTCTGGCTCATACAATGGCACCCCCGTTGGCATTCAGGCGCTTCAACCCCACTCGCCCTGCCAGCGTCATTAATCTGCCAACCTACGTCATTTAACTATTCGGTATGATACTCAGTAAAAACACGTACAAAGCAACGGGATGTCATGGGCTTTGGATGTTTCCAGGCTCCGACCGAGCAATGCCGGGCGCCACAGGCTCACACATACATCTGAAATGGATGTTTATTGCTGTTTCGTGGTTTCGCGCGGGATCAGGCATTTTAACCAAGCTCCCAGCCGGGTAAATTCTGTCGTTCGAAGATGTCGCGGTCCCATGGAAGAGGTGGGTGACCGGCAACATGGTGGACGCACTTGGGCTCGAACCAAGGACCCGCTGATTAAGAGCGGTTTTGCGTCCGTATGCGTCCCAGTCTGTCCATCATGGTCCGGTGTAGTCCGGGGGAGAGGGAGCAATCGCCAACAGTCGACTCTCGGAGTCACCGTCCGGAGAACACCGTCGTATGGAAAGTTACCATTTCATCTTAGCCCCAATTCGCGCTGTTGGCGATCATATTTGAGGCTTCAATGCCGCCCGTTCGTTGGCTTTTGGTAGACGACCCTGTCCATGCGAAAGGATCGAAAGCGATCTAACAGCGTTCGAGGTCTTGCGTGCGATCTAATGGTGCGTGCCGATGCGACTGCCTGAACGCGGGTCTTACCTGACCATGTTCCCGAACGCTTCTTCCTCAGGTCGGAGTACGTTTCATGGCAGCCTGGGCACGAAGGCAGTGACACCCATGCCCTCGCAGGTCCGGATATCCTCGCCCTTGAAGTAACCCTTGTCGGCAATGGCATCCAGAGCCTCCACGCCCATCGCTTCCTTGGCTCTCGCCGCCATGGGTGAGAGCTGTCCGCGATCATAACCCGTATTCAAAAGCTCGTGCGCGACAATGAGGTGGTGCTCAGCGTCGACGGCCGCTTGGAGATTGTAGCCGACGATGCTTGTGCCACGGCCCGCGCTCGCCATGGCGCGCGCGTCCGGATCGGTCAGCGACACCTGCTGGTTCGGTGCATTCCGGCCCTCCTCTTCGCGCGCCGCCAGGTCTTGCAGCTGCGCACGCAACCGGGCGATCTTCTCCGTCAGACGCTTCGCCTTCGGCTCGGCAATGTCGCTTTCTTCACGGTCGGCACGATCAAGCGCGTCGAGATACCGGTCGATATTGTCCTGCACCTGCTTCATCCGCGAGGCGACCTTCGCGGCGGTATAGTTCTTGTCGCGGTTGTTGACCGCCTTCATCTTGCTGCCGTCTATCGCCACGACCGCACGCGTGAACAGACCCAACTGCCGGCACAGAACGATGAACTGGCTGCTCACAGATCGGATCGCAGCGTCGTTTGCCCGGCGGAAGTTGGCGATCGTCTTGAAGTCGGGCGCCAATCGCCCCGTCAGCCACATCAACTCGACGTTCCGCTGGGCTTCACGCTCGAGCCGTCGGCTCGACTGCACCCGGTTCAGATAGCCGTAGAGGTAGATCTTGAGCATCGTCGCTGGATGATAAGCAGGACGGCCTGTCTCAGCCGGCGTCATTCCAGCGAACTCCAGCGCCTGCAAATCGAGCGCATCAATGAAGGCCTCGATTGCCCGAACCGGATTGTCCTCCGACACATAATCATCGAGCGATGCTGGAAGCAGATAATCCTGCCGACGGTCTTCCCCTTGGACGAAACGACCCATTCCAAAGCCTCCCGAAACACGAGAGAACCATAGCATATACTGGCGTTTTTACACAGCCTCGGGACATTCCCGTCGTTCCAAGGCTGTCAATCCAAAGGCCGCGTTTGCCAGATGCGGACGGTATCTCTTCAGGCTCTGAATCACCAATCTCGGGACCGTCCGGAACGGCAGGTTGTAAGTTAGCTATCTCGGTAAGCGGCCGCTTACCGAGATGCGAGTTGATGATCTACTGACCGGTAGAAATTCCGGACGTCGTCACCAGCTGACGGTCAGGCTGCGCAGCGCGGGCATCATCAGTTGAGGTGCGTAAAAGCGGCCGCCATCGCCAACCAACTGGAGATCGGGGATGCGATCAAGCAACGTTTCCAGGGCAATCTCTCCTTCGAGATGGGCAAGCAGACGACCGACACACATGTGGATGCCGCGGCCCCAGGTCGGCGATATTTTCAGATCCTTGCGGAATATATCGAAGGTGTCGGCCCGGTCGAACACGGTCTCGTCATGATCGGCTGCCATCGTGCAGAGCTGAACCAGCGAACCTTTGGGGATCGGTACGCCCCGGATCTCTGTATCCCGTGTTACAAGCCGGATCGGCCCACGACCGGGGTCCCTGAAACGCACGCTTTCCTCGAACGCGATGGCAAGCAGGCCGCGGTCAGCCCGCACGGCCTCCCACTGGTCACGATGGTTGAGCAGACTCCACACCATATTGCCGATCGCCGTGCCGGTCGTGTCGGTTCCGCCAAGCAGCATCGAACTGACTAGGCCGAGAACCTCTTCTTCGCCAAGCGCATCATCGGCGTCGCCTGCGGCCAGCATTTTCGAGATCGCATCCTCGCCGGGGTGTTCGCGACGGTCGTGGATCAGCTTGCGGATGAAGCTGTCGAAATCCACCAGCGTTTCTGCAAGGTTTTCCAGCCGTTCGGGTGACGGGCTGGTGGTGATCAGTTCAAGCGAGGCGTCGACCCATTGCCGATAGCGATCATAATCGTCGACGGGTGCATCGAGCAGCGCGGCAATGGTCATCATCGGAATGCGATCGGCATAGGCGGTGACGAGGTTCGTCTGGCGATCGGGGTTGCGCAGCATTTCGTCGACTAGCTGATGTGCGATTTGACGGATCTGGTCGGCGTGACGGGCTATGATTCTGGGCGATAGAGCGGCCTGCATGTAGCGCTTGAGCCGACCATGCTGCGGCGGATCGGCCGCAGCAAGCTGCACCTTCATCGGAAACCCTTGCGGTAGACGATCGCGCATTCCTTCAGGAACATCGGGAACGGTAACGAACATCCGGTTCGAGAAGGTTTCGGGATCGTTGGCGATCTGCGTGATATCCTCCAGCCGGGTTACGACGTACCAGCCGTATTTTGGCATGAAGAACACGGGATGGTTCTGGCGGGCCTGCGCAAGCAAGATGTGGGGGTTGGCGGCCTGATCGGGATCGAGCGGGTCAAGCTCGTCAAAAACGGGAACGTCGAACGACAATGCCGTGCTCATCTTGCTTCTCCTTAAGGTGCAATCCCACTTTTCGGAAAATCCGTCCCGAACCGTGGGGTCGACGTTTGTCTTCAGGTCGTCGCAAAAGCCTTTTCGGCCGCCCCGATGTCGAAAAAGGCATGGACGCGGTGGACCAGACCGTCTTTCAGCGTCATCAATTCGCAGTAGTTGTTTTCGTAGACGCGGCCGTCCTCATATTCGAAATGCCCCACCATCTCCACGGCGACGCGGTCGGCTTCGGCAGTGGCGGAAACGACGGTGAAACCGCCGGTCTTTGCGCTGTGCAGCATGTGCAGCGAGGTGAGGAATGCATCGTGATCGAGATGCCCCATGCCGTTCAGCCACCAATCGAGTTCGGGGTGAACCAGCTTTTGAACGGTCGCCATGTCGCCCGACCCGACCGCTTTCACCAGTCGCAGTGCCACATCACGATTCTTCTCAATGTCGTGGTTCATTCGCTATCCTCATCCCTTTCCGCTTTTGTCAGCGGTATTCTATGGTAAGTCAGTTGCAACACAGCTGTCGACTGTGAAAATAGGTGACGGTCCGTGAAATCGGGCGCTATCAGCAGAGCAGGAGAGGCATGCAGATAATATTCCGACACGTCGAAGACGGCGAACGCATCGTGGCGGCAAGCGAGGGCGACAATCTGATGCGGGTTGCGCAGGCTAATGGTATCGACGGCATCCCCGGAGATTGCGGCGGCCAATGCGCCTGCGGCACATGCCATGTCTACATCGATCCCGCATGGGCGGAGCGAATCGGCAATGTCGAGCCTGGCTCGATGGAGGAAGCCATGATTCTCGGCGCGCCTGTGGACGCCCGGCCCAATTCGCGGCTGGCCTGCCAGATCGACCTGACCGCGATTCATGACGGATTGATCGTGGACGTGCCGGAAGGCCAATAACCGTAACGACACAAAAAAGACGAGGAGGCCATTTTGCAGCAGGTCATGGAAGCCACAGACGCGTTGGATGTCAGCCATCCGCAGCTTTATCGCGAAGATAGCTGGCGTCCGTTATTCGCCCGGCTGCGCGCCGAGCATCCGGTATATTACTGTCCAGAGAGCCGAAGTGGTCCCTACTGGTCGATAAGCCGTTACGCCGACATCATCCGTGTCGATACCGATCCGCTATCATTTTCCTCTTCCCATCTTCACGGCGGCGTTACGATCGAAGACCGTGTCGCGGCCTCGTTCATGCAGATGGACCCGCCGGTACACACGCAGAAGCGCAGGAATGTGACTGCCGTGGTCGCGCCCAAGAGCCTTGCGCAAATGGAAGGCCTGATTCGCGATCGTGCCGGCAAGGTGCTGGACGCACTGCCGCGCAACGAAGAGTTTGACTGGGTCGAACAGGTCTCGATCGAGCTGACATCGATGATGTTGGCAACATTGTTCGCCTATCCGGTCGAACAGCGGCACAAGCTGGTGCACTGGTCCAATGTGCTGACTGCGGACCTCGACGATCCTGACAGCCCCGTCCGTAGCGAAGAGGAGCGCCAGGCAGGTCTTCAGGATTTCTATCTGACGATGATGGAACTGTGGCAGCGTCGCCAGAAGGAGCCGCAGAGCTACGATATCATTTCGCTTCTGGCGCATGACGACGGCGTACGTTCGGCCTCTTTCGACGAGATATGCGCGTTGTTCGGGCTGTTTCTGGTCGGCGGAAACGATACCACGCGCAATTCGATGTCCGGTGGCGCATGGGGCTTCAGCCAATTTCCAGACGAATGGCGAAAGTTGAAGGCAGACCCGGCGCTGGCAGGGAACGCTGCAGCCGAGATCATCCGCTACCAGACCCCGGTGATCTACCAGCGCCGTACGGCGACCTGCGATGTCGTGGTAGGCGGCGAAAAAATATCAGCAGGTGACAAGGTCGTTATGTGGTATATCTCGGGCAACCGGGATGAAAGCGTCTTTCCGGATGCCGACCTCCTCCGCGTGGATCGGCCCAATGCTCGGCAGCACATCTCATTCGGCATGGGACCTCATCGCTGCCTAGGCGCGCGTCTCGCCGAAATGCAGTTGCGCATCCTGTGGGAGGAAGTGCTTGCCCGCGATCTCAACGTAGAGATCCTTGCGCCTCCGACCTACGCCTTTTCCAATCTCGTGCGCAGTCCGTTAAACCTGCGCGCACGGATCAACGGTTGACCCTGCGCATTGTTGCGGGGCGGGGGTCTGTGAACGGTCGGCTGTCAGCGTCTATTTGTCGGTAAGCCGATCGCCAGTAATTGGTCAGTTGCCACCTTTGATTGGGCGTTAACGAACGATTGGTTTCGACAAGCCAATCGCCCGTTGAAGGGCAGTTTTTTGGGCGCTTACGAACCAATACTCAGCCATATACCAACGACCGGTTTGAGAGTGAGCAGACATTAAAGCTTACGCTGTTGAACGGCGGAAGTTGGGTCGACACATGCCTCGTAGGAATTTACCCATTGAGCCGACAGGCGTTCTTCAGATGGCCAATCATGGCCATTGGAGAACAATCATGGAGATGCCTGAAACAGAACCCACTACCACCAAACGTCTGGTCTGGAATGCGGGAAGGACAGTCGGCGCCAAGCGTGCCCTGAAACCGAAGCAGATATGGGAGATCCGATTTTATCTCAATCAGCGGCGCCGCCTGCGAGACCGGGCGCTCTTTGATCTCGCGATCGACAGCAAGCTCCGCGGTTGCGATCTCGTCCGGATGAAAATCGGCGACATTGTCAGCGGTGGGCATATACGAACGCGTGCAATAGTGATGCAGCAGAAAACGGCTCGCCCTGTTCAGTTCGAA
>CAMTWP010000034.1:0-9791 GCA_947085475.1 uncultured Novosphingobium sp.
ATCGAAAGCGACAGCGGACGTGCCCTGAACGCCGATCTACCCAATTGGACTCACACCATCGCGCTCGGCGCATGGAAGCATGCACATTTTGCCATGCCCGCCTGCCAAACAATGGGCAGCTTGCGCTTGGTTGACATTGGCGTTGCAGCGCAAGCTGGTTCGGCCCGAAAGCTTTGTAAACCCAGCATTGCGCCCCCCCAAGCCGATGCGCATAAATACCTTCGCGGCCTGCTTGGCATTATCGGTGGCGCAATGCCCGGAGCGGCACTGCTGGCGGCGTCGGCTGCCCAGCGCGCTGGCGCAGGCTATGTCAAACTTGCCGCAGACCCAGCACCGATCAGCGCAGACCCGGCACTGGTCGTAACGCCCGACATCGGCGCCTTGTTGTCCGACAAACGGATGGCCGCGCTGTTGATCGGTCCGGGCTTCGGACGATCCGACGCAGCCGCGCGCCTCTTGACGCAAGCATTGCACGCCGCAAAACCGACCGTGATCGATGCCGATGCGCTCATCTTGCTGCGCCCGGGAATGCTGAGCGGCTGCCCCTGCATCCTCACGCCGCACGAAGGCGAAATGCTCGCACTCGAACGCGCATTCAGTCTCGAAACCAAAGGCTTACGCCGGGATCGCGCGCTGGCGCTGGCCAAGGTCTCCAATGCGGTTGTAGTCCTGAAAGGCCCTGACACCCTGATCGCGGCGCCCGATGGCATGCTCATCCTCGCACCGCGTGCATCGGCTTGGCTTTCGGTTGCGGGAACTGGCGATGTATTGGCAGGAACTATTGCCAGCCGCCTTGCTGTGCACGCTGACCCGTTGCGCGCGGCGCAAGAAGGTCTATGGCTCCACGGCGAAGCGGCCCGCTTGTGCGGTGCGGCCTTTACCCCCAGCGAACTGGCTCACGCCATCCGTTCTGCCCTGATCGAGTGCCTTCCATGACCAATCCCGGCCTGATTGTCCGCATCGCCGCCAAAGGCGAGGGCGCCACTGCGGACGGCCGCTATGCCGAACTTGCCGCCCCCGGCGATGTGATCGAGGCCGATGGCAGTCTGAGCCATGGGCCAAACCATGTGGTTCCGCCATGCCGCCACTTCCCAGCATGTGGCGGTTGCCAATTGCAACATCTGTCGGAAAGCGCACTGGCAGACTACGTCTATGATCGTGTCGTCGGTGCCGCCAAAGGGCAGGATATCGAGCCGGTAGGCGTCGCGCCCGCGCATTTATCGCCCGCCAACAGCCGCCGCCGCGCCACACTCCACGCGCAGGGTATCGGCAAGCGGGTGGTCATCGGCTTCCGCGAACAAGGCTCACACAAGATCATCGACATGCGCGAGTGCCATGTCCTTGCGCCTGAAATGGTCGCGATGATCGGCCCGTTGCGGACTTTGCTTGAGGGCTGGGGTGATCGAAAGTTGGGCGTCGATGTCGAACTGGCGATGTCCGACCAAGGCCTGTCGGTCGGACTGAAAGGCCTTAAAGTCGAAGGCCTCAAACGCACCGAAGCCTTGCTTGATTTTTCGCGCGAAAATGGTCTTGCGCGCCTCACCATCGATAGCGGCTATGGCCCTGAAGGTACGTGGGAGCCAGAACCTGTCACCGTCACGCTGGGCGGCACCGCCGTATCGCTGCCACCCGGCGCGTTCCTTCAGGCCACGCGCGATGGCGAGGAAACTTTGGTCAACGCCGCGCGCGAGTGGTTGGGCGATGCTGCAACCGTAGCGGATCTGTTCTCAGGCCTTGGCACCTTTGCCTTTGCGCTGGCCGGGCCTGCCACCAAAGTTCTTGCTGTCGAAGCCGCGCGCGATACGCACCTTGCCTGTCAATCGGCTGCGCGCATGAACGGTCGTCCGGTCCTTTGCCTGCACCGCGATTTGTTCCGAAATCCCTTGCGCGTTGAAGAACTGGATCGCTTTGCCGCTGTTCTGCTCGATCCGCCGCGGGCAGGGGCGCAAGAACAAGTCGATCAGATTGCCGCAAGCGTGGTTCCGCGCGTTGTCTACATCAGTTGCAACCCGGCAAGCTGGGCGCGCGATGCCGTGCGCCTTATCGCAGGCGGATACAGGCTGGCAGAATTGCGCCCGGTTGGCCAATTCCGCTGGTCAACCCATGTGGAACTGGCCAGCCTGTTTGTGCGCGATTGATGGTTCAGAACACGACGCGCGCTGCGTGATAAATCAACGCCAGCAGCGCAACCGAAGATAGCGTAAACAGCACAAAGCGCAGCATCACCTTGTTCACCGTGACTTGCACCAGCGAATGCACCACGCGCAGACCCACATAGGCCCATGCGACTTGCGCGCTCAATCCGTTGCCTTGTCCGGCCACGACCAGAAGCAGACAGACTGCATAGAACAGCGTCGGTGCTTCATGCAGATGGTTGTAATTGTGTGCTTTCCACTGGACTTGGGCTGGCAGGATATCATCTAGCGTGCGCGTGGGATCTTTCGCCAGTGAATCCGGATCAAGTTTGACCGCATTCATCGCCGGAATGCGCGTGACATACATCCACAGCCACATGACCATGGTCCACGCCATCAATGCCACCACCGGTTGCAGGATTGCAGCTATGTCCATTGTATGTCTCCCCCGTTGGAATATTTGTTATGCGTGAGCCATTGTTGCGCCCAAGGCGCGAATGGCCAGACCGATCAGGCACAGGCTGGAAAGCAGAAAAAGCATGAAGCGCACCGGCACTTTGTTGACCGTTGCTTGCCAGATTGAATGCACAATGCGGATCACCACATAGCCCCATGCCAGCGCAACATCGAGCGTGCCCGCGCCCAAAATCGCCAGAATTCCGACCGTGGCGTAAAACAGCGTCGGTTGCTCCATAAGGTGGGCGTAATTGTGCGCTTTCCAGTTGATCTGGTCAGGAATTACACCCTCAAGATCTTGCCCGCGCCCGCCGGGTTTCGCTTTGCCCAACCCGCCCAGCTTTGCCAGTGCAGGCAGGCGCGATCCCGCCATCCAGAATAGCATGACCAATGACCACAGAACCAGCACTGCTGCCGGCATCAATAGCGCGCCTTGCATCGCTCAATCTCCGCTAAATTTGGAAGGGAGAGTGCGAGGTGGGAATTAGATTGTCAATCGCAACTTATCTGACGCGCAATCCATCACTTGCGCAAACTGATCCGCCGGTAATAGCCAAACCGCCCACGTAATGTGCGCATGGTCAGTCCATGTTCTTGCGCAATGCGCGTGGTGACCAGGGCCATATCCTCGCGCGGGCTAACGTGAAACTTGGTCAACCAGCCATGCATCAGGCTTCGCCCCAATGCTGGCAAACCGCCAAAATCGCCAAAATCCACCACATGCAGTGATCCACCGGGGGCCAACACGCCGACTCCTTGCTCCAATGCGTGCTCCCACTGTGGAATCATTGACAGGGCATAGGAAATGAACACGCGATCGAATGTCGGGCGTCCAAACAGCATTTCTGCGTCAAAGTTGGTCGCATCCCCGCGCGATAGCACGCAGTCTGTGCCCATCCGCTTACGCGCCACAGAGAGCATTTCGTCCGAAATATCCAGCCCGTGCAGCCGCGCGCCCGGCCATGATTGCGCCGCGCAGGCAAGATTTCGTCCAGTGCCGCAACCAATCTCAAGAACGGTCATCCCCGGCGCGGCTTCCAGATTGCGGATCAAGCCATCGCGCCCGAACAGATAGTATTTCCGGGTGGCATCATAAATATGCTTCTGGCGACGATAGACCCCATCCATCAGCGCACCGTGCGCTGGCGCGAGCATCGCCATCAAGCCAACTCGTACAAATGCACGCCGCCATATATCGACGAACGGTCTTGCGCTGTGCTTTCCAGTGAAATCGCCGCGTCATAGCGCCAGCGCATCAATACCGGTTCGTCCACTCGTCCCGGCAACAGGCTTGGCTCAGCCGCAGTGCGGAACAATACGCGCGATTTGGGGCGGGCGGTGCGGGTAATCTCACGCCATAGATCATTCAATTGAACGTCTGTCATCCAGTCCTGCGCATCCAGCAAGACATAACGATCAAGCGATGCATTGGGAAGCGAGGCCAAATGCTCTGTCAAGTTGGCGTGGCGCACGTCGATCCGGTTCGCGCGTTGTCGCACAACCTCCCAGTTCGCCTCTTGGAGGTACGGCGGCAGCGGGCACGTGCCACCCCGGCCATAGCCGCGCGAAAACGCCTGCCATGCGAAATAATTGTCGCCCACCGGAAAATCGCAAGCCAGCTTGGCCAAACGTCGACGCAGCACTTCGGCCATTGGTTCATCCCCTGCCAACACATCAAACTGTGCGGGCGGAATACCCAGGCCAAACAGCGATGCTGGCTGATCTGTCAACCAACGTACAAATCGCTTGTCGAACACAGGTGACATCTCGCGCTCAAACACTTCGCGCTGTTCTTCAATCGACTGAGCATCAAGTATGGTGGAAAGGTCGATCCGGTAAAGCCGTGCCAGCAAGTGCGCCACGCCGATGAAATTGCCGAGCAACCCGCGCCGGTAGAAATTGTTGGAGAATCCGCCAATGCGCCGACGCCCGATCATATCGCGGCCCTCCCAATAGCGGCGGGTCACCTCGTCCAAATGGGGGGCTATATGGGTTTTATACGCAGCGATGTTGGCGGCACTGTCAGCCTCGGCGAAAAACCGGCGGAAGTGTGCGTAATCGGGCAAATAGCGCGCCGATCCGATCTTCAGCTTGTTCAATGCGATATGCGCGGTGTTCAGATCAATCGCTGTGATTGCCTCAGGATTTGCGGTCAAGTACGACAGTACGTTGCAACCTCCGCTGGCGATGGCAATCATGCGGCTGTCGGGCTGAATTTGCAGCGCCTTCATGTCGACATCGGGGTCTTCCCAGATCTGTGCGTAGACCAGCCCGCGAAACGCCAGCGCAAAGGCATGGTCAAGCAGGCGATTGGTTGCGCTCGCCCCCCGACGTACAACTGATCGCGTAATCGGATGCGAACGCGCGCGCTCCAGCATAACAAACCCCGGTTTCATTGATCCTGAGCCGCGCTTAGAGCCGGTATGTTGCGGTTGTGTGGTAGCAATACTGCCGTTGTAACACGGCTGTCTGACGAAACATGCAATCTGCCTATCGCAACTGCTGGGAAGTTTCAGCAATTGCCCCAAAATGTGGGGCTTGGGTTTGTCATGCCGATATCCTAAAGGCCCGCTATGGCATGTTCCGCGCTGATCCGCGCCGGGCTATGAAGGTTGGAGATACAATGGCTAAAGTTCTCGTCATCGGCGCAGGCGGCGTCGGCTCGGTTGCGGTTCACAAGATGGCGATGAACGCCGGTATCTTCAGCGAAATCGCGCTGGCAAGCCGCACCAAAGCGAAGTGTGATGCCATCGCCGTTTCGGTGAAAGAGCGCACGGGCGTTTCCATCGATACCTTTCAGCTTGATGCTGATGACGTTGCCGCCACCACGGCGCTGCTGAACGCGGTCAAGCCCGTCCTCGTCGTCAACCTCGCGTTGCCCTATCAGGACCTCAACATCATGGACGCCTGCCTTGCTGCTGGCGTCAATTACATGGACACCGCGAATTATGAGCCGATTGACGAGGCCAAATTCGAATACAAGTGGCAGTGGGCCTATCAGGAACGCTTCAAGGCTGCGGGCTTGATGGCGCTGCTGGGTTCAGGCTTCGATCCCGGCGTCACCAGCGTGTTCGCGACGTGGCTGCGCAAGCACAAGCTCGACACCATCCGCACGCTCGACATTCTCGATTGCAACGGCGGCGATCATGGTCAGCACTTTGCCACCAACTTTAACCCGGAAATCAACATCCGCGAAGTGACCGCGCCCGCGCGCCACTGGCTGAATGGCGAATGGGTCGAAACACCGGCACTTACGATCCGCGAGACGTTTGACTTCGAAGCAGTCGGTCCGAAGAACATGTACCTGATGTACCACGAGGAACTCGAAAGCCTTGCGCATCACATCCCGGAAATTGAGCGCATCCGCTTCTGGATGACCTTTGGCGACGCCTATCTCATGCACCTTACTGTACTGCAGAACGTCGGTATGACGCGGATCGATCCTGTCATGTACGAAGGCAAGGAAATCATCCCGCTGCAGTTCCTCAAGGCTGTGCTTCCCGAACCGGCGTCCCTCGGCGCCACCACCAAGGGCAAGACCAACATCGGCGATATCGCCACCGGTCTGAAGGATGGCGAGGAAAAGACCTTCTACATCTACAACATCTGCGATCACGAAGATGCCTATGCCGAAACAGGCAATCAGGCCGTCAGCTACACAACGGGCGTTCCCGCCATGATCGGTGCCGCGCTGATGGTTCAGGGCGTGTGGTCAGGCAAGGGCGTGTTCAACATCGAACAGATGGACCCCGATCCCTACATGGACATGCTGAACCAGCACGGGTTGCCGTGGCAGGTCAAGGAACTCGCAGGGCCGCTGGCGTTTTAAGTACGCGGGAAACATTCTAAAAAGGGCAATTTCGTTGGAAACCAAAGCCGGTGATCCGGGCGCGTTTGCCCATTTAGATTTGAACCGCGTCGATAGCCCTGCCTTCGTGGTGGATGAGGCCAAGTTGCGCGCCAATCTGGCGGTGCTGGCTGATGTGCGCGACCGGGCAGGGATCAAAGTCCTTGCCGCGCTCAAGGCGTTCAGCATGTGGCAGGTTGCGCCCATCGTTGGCGAATACCTTGACGGCGTCTGCACCTCTGGCTTGTGGGAAGCCATTCTAGCGGGCGAACATTACAAGGGCGAAATCGCCACGTATTGCGCGGCCTACAAGGCTGAGGACTTGCCCGAAATCTTGCGGCTTTCCGATCACGTAATCTTTAACACGCCCGGCCAGCACACCCGCTTCAAGGACGAGATCGCAGCGGCCAAGGTTCGCGGCGAAGAATTCGACATCGGCCTTCGCGTCAATCCGATGCACGCAGAAGGCGAAGTTCCGCGCTACGACCCTTGCGCGCCGCATTCGCGTCTCGGCTTTCCGGTCGATCAGCTGACGGCAGAGCACTTCGCGGGCGTCAGCGGCATTCACTTTCACACTCTGTGCGAGCAGGACTTCGAGCCGCTGCAGCGCACGTGGGACGCCCTGCTGCCCCGCATTGAACCCTACCTCGGCCAGCTTAAATGGCTGAACTTTGGTGGCGGCCATCACATCACCCGCGCGGATTACCAGCGCGACGATCTTGTCGAATTTCTCAAAGCGGTGAAGGCGCAAACCGGCTGTGAGATTTATCTTGAACCCGGTGAGGCTGTGGCACTGGACGCGGGCATCCTCGTTGGCACGGTGCTCGATACGCATTGGAACGGCATGCCGCTCGCCATCACCGACATTTCGGCCACTTGCCACATGCCCGATGTGATTGAAGCGCCTTACCGCCCTGCGATGTTGGGCGAACTTCCCATCGACGAATACGAAGACGCAGGCGAGGGCACTCGACCTGTTCGTCTTGGCGGCCCGTCATGCCTCGCAGGCGATGTGATCGGCGATTATCGCCTGCCGACTGGCGCCGAACCCGGCACCCGCTTCGCATTTCTTGATCAGGCGCATTATTCGATGGTCAAGACTACGACCTTCAACGGCGTGCCCTTGCCGTCGATCTGGTTGTGGAACAGCGAAACCGACGCCCTGCATAAGGTTCGCAGCTTTTCCTATCAGGATTTCCGCGATCGGCTTTCGTGAAACTTTTTCGAACGATTCGGTGGTGATAGACATGCCCCTTGTGCCGGGGTGTTTCATTGCATTGTAAATAAATGGCCGATTTACGGGGAAACTGGCCGCAAATGTTTCATTTTTTTGACACGCATTTGCCGGGGTCCGTTTTTCACTTGATGTTCAGCCAGACGCCTCTATTTACCCCTTCTCGCTGCCCCATGGGGACTTCCAAACCGCAAGGCAGCCTTGTTCAACGTTCCGTTTGGGGGTCCCTTGAGTTGCACATCTATCCTAACGCATTGGCTGTAGTTGGCGCCTCGGCGCCTGACCAACCTGCCATTCTGAACCGTTCGCATGCTGCCGCACGCGCCGCCCGCTTCTTCGTCGAGAAGTTTCCGGGTAAGTCGCTCTATGCGGTAAAGGCCAATCCATCACCGGATTTGCTGCGTGTGCTTTGGGATTCGGGCGTGACGCATTATGACGTCGCCTCGATTGTCGAAGTGCGCCTCGTGCGTGAGACGCTTCCGGAAGCCACCTTGTGCTTCATGCACCCGGTGAAATCCTCCAGCGCCATTCGCGCAGCGTATCACGATTACGGCGTGCGTGTGTTCAGCCTCGATTCGCTCGAAGAACTCGAAAAGATCACCGAAGCCACTGACGATGCCGAAGACCTGACGCTGTGCGTCCGCCTTCGCGTGTCGTCGGAATATTCGGAACTCAGCCTTGCTTCAAAGTTCGGCTGCGATCTCACCAATGCCGCAGAACTGCTCCAGGCCACCCGCCAGGTGTCAGACTCGCTCGGCGTGTGCTTCCACGTGGGCAGCCAGTCGATGAGCCCTCACGCCTATGTTCAGGCGCTTGAGCGTGTGCGTGCCGCTATTGTCGATGCATCGGTCCTCGTTGACATCATCGACGTTGGCGGTGGCTTCCCATCGATCTACCCCGGCATGGAACCGCCCCCGCTCGAAGATTACTTTGGTGTGATCGACCGTACTTATGAATCGCTGCCGGTGTCCTATTCGGCAGAACTGTGGTGCGAACCGGGCCGTGCGCTGTCGGCGGAATACAATTCGATGATCGTGCGCGTCGAACGCCGCCGCGGCACAGAACTGTATATCAACGACGGTGCTTATGGCGCGCTGTTCGATGCCGCGCATGTCGGCTGGCGCTTCCCTGTGCGTGTTCTGCGCAATGAGGTCGCCAATGATGGTGTTGACATCGGAATGGAAGCCTTCAGCTTCTATGGTCCAACGTGTGACGATATGGACCACATGGACGGTCCATTCGAATTGCCTGCGAACATCCGTGCAGGCGATTTCATCGAAATCGGCATGCTGGGTGCCTATGGCGCAGCGATGAAAACCGCGTTCAATGGCTTTGGCGCAACCGAAGTCTACGAAGTGTCGGACGAACCGATGTCGAGCCAGTACCGTGGCGATCGCCGCGATCCGCGTGTTTCGGACAATGTGGTATCGCTGCGCTGATTGATTTCACGCTACGGCATGAATTGGAAAAGGCCCTGCCACGAGGCGGGGCCTTTTTTGTTGGGGCTTACTTTTTTCATGAACGAGCAGTTGCATGCCCACCCCCAACCCCTCCCGTTTGCGGGAGGGGAGCGAAACTTGCGTTTCCGTAGGAAACGTTAGTTGCGGCGGGGTGGGTATGACGACAACTCGCTTGCAAAGGAAATGCGTCCCAACGAAAAAGCCCTCCCGTTGCGGGGAGGGCTCAATCTCGTAACCAGACAGCAAACCCGCCTCAGGCAGCCTTGCGCAGTTCCAGTTCCATGCGCTGCCAGATCTCGACCAACGCCGCAGTCAACTCGGTCATCATCGCCTCGGTGTGCGATGGTCCGGGCGTAAAGCGCAGGCGTTCAGTGCCGCGCGGAACGGTCGGGTAATTGATCGGCTGCACATAGACGCCGTATTCTGCCAGCAGAATGTCGGCCACCTTCTTGGCGCGCACCGGATCGCCGACCATCAGCGGAACGATGTGCGTGGTTGATGGCATGACCGGCAAGCCCGCATCGGCCAGTGACTTCTTGAGGAACGCAGCAGAGGCCTGCTGTCCCTCACGTTCAACGCTTGAAGACTTGAGGTGCCGAACAGACGCCAGCACGCCAGCCACCAATACCGGCGATAGCGATGTCGTGAAGATGAAGCCC
>CAMTWP010000035.1:0-60898 GCA_947085475.1 uncultured Novosphingobium sp.
TTACGCGGCGGTGAGGGCGGCTCGCTGACGTAGCGTGGTGTTTTTGGGGCAGGCTTTTTGGCCCCCGGCCTTCACCAGTGTGACGGGGCTATTCAACCGCAGAATTTTAACAAAAAAAGGCCGGAAGCGGGCTAGCGCTTCCGGCCTTGAGTATGTTCGCAGGAGGAACATGGTTTGGCGGAGTGGGTGATGAGAGGGAGAGGTCTGTAATCCCCGCTCCGCCAATTCGGTTAAATCAATAGTTGTAAGCGCGTTCGCCGTGCTCGGAGATGTCGAGACCTTCACGCTCAGCTTCTTCCGAAGGACGCAGACCCAAGGTCTTGTCGACGATGAAGAAGATGATTGCAGAACCGATGCCTGAGAAGAGCAGCGTGATCACGACGGCCTTGATCTGAATGAAGACCTGCTTGCCCATGTCATAGCTGGCGGCGTCGAAGCCGGCAGGGAACACGGTGTAGTCGAACACGCCCTGGCCGCCGAGCGATGGAGCCGCCACGATACCGGTAGCGATTGCGCCGACGATGCCGCCGATGCAGTGCACGCCGAACACGTCGAGCGTATCGTCATACTTCAGCTTGTTTTTCACCGTGCTGACGAAGAAGTAGCAGATGGGCGATACGAGCAGGCCGAGAACGATCGAGGTCATCGGAGCGCCAAGGCCCGAAGCTGGCGTGATGGCGACGAGACCAGCAACAGCACCGGTTGCAGCGCCGAGCATCGAAGGCTTGCCGTGGTGAAGCTGTTCGACGATTGCCCATGAGACAGCGGCGGCAGCAGTAGCGACGAAGGTGTTGATGAAGGCAACTGCGGTCACGCCGTTGGCTTCAAGGTTGGAACCAGCGTTGAAGCCGAACCAGCCCACCCACAGGAGCGAAGCGCCGATCATGGTCATGGTCAACGAGTGCGGCGGTGTGGCTTCCTTGCCAAAGCCGATGCGCTTGCCGATCATGATGCAGCCCACGAGGCCAGCGATACCGGCGTTGATGTGCACGACCGTGCCACCAGCGAAGTCAAGAGCGCCCATGGCCCACAGATAACCAGCGTCGGTAGGAGCGTCTGGCAGGAAGTCTGGGCCAGCCCAGTACCAAACCATGTGCGCCATCGGGAAGTAGATGCAGGTCAGCCACAGGACGGTGAACACCATCAGTGAGCTGAACTTCACACGTTCTGCAAAAGCACCAACGATCAGCGCCGGCGTGATGCAGGCAAAGGTCATCTGGAAGATCACGAAAGCATATTCAGGAATGTAGACGTTGTTCGAGAAGGTTGCCGCATACGTCGTGGCATCCACGCCCATCAGGAACATCTTCGAGAAGCCGCCCATGAACGGACCGCCGCTGGTGAAAGCCATCGAATAGCCCCAGCTAACCCAAACGAGTGCCGCAACCGAAACGATCATGAACACCTGCATCAGCACGCTGAGCATGTTCTTGGTGCGGACAAGGCCGCCATAGAAAAGGGCGAGAGCAGGTACGCTCATCATCAGGACGAGGACCGAGCTGATAAGCATCCAGGTCGTGTCGCCCTTGTTGACCATACCGGCCATTTGTTCAACGGATGGCGCCTTGATCGGCCCATCTTGTGCAAAGGCGGCTGTAGCGGCGAAGAGCGAAGCGCCCGTTCCCACCAAGCCACCGATCATCTTACGGATCATGTTGGTTCCCCTAAGGTCGGAAATGGAAAGCCCGCTCAAAGCGCGGTGTCCCCGGTTTCACCGGTACGGATGCGTGTCGCCGACGCGAGGTCGAGAACGAACACTTTGCCGTCGCCAATTGCTTCGGTGCTAGCTGCCTGCTGGATCGTTTCCACGATCTGCGGCGCAAGATCGTCGCTCGCAGCGATTTCGATCTTCACCTTAGGAAGCATATTGGTGGAATATTCAGCGCCGCGGTAAATTTCAGTCTGGCCTTTCTGCCGACCGAAACCCTTGACCTCCGACACCGTCATACCAGCAACGCCCAGCGCCGACAGTGCTTCACGCACCTCATCGAGCTTGAACGGCTTGATGATGGCTATGATGAACTTCATTCACGCCCCCTTTCATAACCCTTCTCGCCGAACGACCCGTCGGCAAGACTGACTAAGCAAGGCGCGTGCCAAACACGCATTTTTACGGATTCAGATGTTTACGGGAACAGAATTGCTCACTCGGCGGTTACGATCGCTCGAATCTTGGGCAGATGTTTAGATTTGCCTAATTTTTAGGCACAACCCTCTGCTCAGAATTAAGGCAGACGCAAATTGGCCCAGACGGGCAAATGATCGGAACCCACCGCTGCCAGCGCGCTATGGTGCACGCCTGTTTCCTCGACTTCGAGGCCTTGGCTGATCACGATCCGGTCCAATTGCGCCAGCGGCCTGCGCGAGGGAAAGCTGCGCCCCGGCGCCAAAACTCGCAGCGGCGCAAGAAAAGCCGATAGCGCGCCGCCGGTGGCAGACCATTCATTAAGGTCACCCATCATCACCGCGTGGCCTTGTTCGTCATGCCCGGCAATATGTGCGCAGACCGCCTCGACTTGTGCGCGCCGCCTGAGGCCCGACAAATCGAGATGCATCCCGATCACCCGCAACACCTGGCCTGCAACCCGCAAGGATACGCACACCGCGCCGCGCGGCTCGATTGTGGGCAGAGGCACAGCACAAGCGCCCAACACTTCAATATCGCGCCGTACCAGCAAGGCATTGCCATGCCAGCCCATGCTGGCAGCCGTGCGCGCACTGTCATAATGGCCCGGCTCGATCACCCGCCACGGACTGTGATCGTCCAGCGCCGCGCGCGGAAGCACCGCCTCGCGCAGGCCATAGCGCCGGTCGGCCTCTTGCAACGCGATCACATCCGCGTCGATTTCGCGCAGTACCGTCAGGATGCGTTCGGGATCGCGCTTGCGGTCCAGTCCGACGCCTTTGTGAATGTTGTAACTGGCGACTTTGAGTTTCACGCCGGTCAGAGGAAGTCTTTGAGCGTCTTCACGAAGCGTTGAAACTGATCGTGATGCAGCCAATGCCCGGCGTTTTCAAACTCCAGCACTTGGGCATTGCGGAAGTAATTGATCCGGCCATCAGATTCCGGATTATCCACCCACGAATCCGCCCCGTTCAGCAACAGCGTCGGGCACGTGATCGCGCCCCACAGCTGCTGCACGTATTCAGGTGCAATGTCGTATGGCGCGGCATCGACATTCAAATGCGGATCGAACTTCCAGCTGAATGATCCGTCTTCGTTGCGGTTGATGCCATGCAAGGTCAGGTGCCGTGCCTGCGCGTCGGTCAAATAGGGGTTTTCACCCTTCATGCGCGCATAGGCATCTTCAAGTGATGGATAGCGGCGCGGCAAACGGCCTGCAGCCTTGCGCTTTTCACCAATATATTCGCGCACGCGGCGCGCAAACGGCACGTTCTTGATCAGGGCTTCATGCGCGGTTGTTGGGAAAATGCCCTCAATCGCCACCAGTTTGCGCACGTTTTCGGGGAAAAGTCCGGCATAGCGCAGGCTGACATTGGCCCCCCACGAATGCGAAACGATAGTAACCGGTGCAAGATCAAGCTGGTGGACCAGTTGGGCGACATCATAAACAAGGTCCATCGTCCGGTAATTGCCGTCCGAATTCCACTCGCTATCGCCATGGCCGCGATGATCGAGGGCAATAATATGCCAGTCTTCGCGTAGCGCCTCGGCTGTCCAGTCCCACGACCGGCAGTGATCGCGCCCGCCGTGAATCAGCAAAAGCGGCGGTTTTTCGGCGTTGCCCCAGTCCACATAGTGAAGCCGTTGGCGTTGCGAGATGAACGTGTTCGATGTGGGACCGAGGAGTTGCATGGGCGCTACCTGCCCGTGATGCCCATCGGTTTCAACCCCCGCGAGACTACCTTTCCTTGGTAGCCGAGAAGATCAGGTCGGGGTTGCGCTCTTGCTGATAGCTCACATCCCACGAAGAACGCGCCATAAACACCGGATCGCCATCGCGATCTTTGGCCAGATTCGCCATGTTGAAATCGGTGAATCCCTTTAGGGCAGCTTCGCTTCCCTTAATCCAGCGGGCAGTATCGAACGGCGATGGTTCAAGACCCGCTTCAACCTTGTATTCCGCCTCAAGCCGCGAAACGAGCACGTCGAGCTGAAGCTGCCCGACAACGCCGACAATCCACTGGCTGCCGATTTCGGGGTAGAACACCTGAATAACGCCCTCTTCCGAGAGGTCATCAAGCGCCTTGCGCAATTGCTTGGTTTTGGTCGGGTCTTTCAATTGCACGCGCCGCAGGATTTCCGGCGCAAAATTAGGCAGGCCGGTAAAGCGCACATCATTGCGTTCCGACAGCGTATCGCCAACGCGCAAGGTGCCGTGGTTGGGAATGCCGATGATGTCACCCGCCTCAGCCGTGTCGGCAATCTCGCGGTCCTGCGCAAAGAACAGGATCGGCGAATGCACTGCAATCGGTTTGCCAAGGCCAGAAGGCGTCAGCTTCATGCCGCGCTTGAACGTGCCTGAAACCATACGCATGAACGCAATGCGGTCCCGGTGCTGCGGGTCCATATTGGCCTGCACCTTGAAGATGAACCCGGTTACGTCCGGCCGTTCAGGATCGATAATGCCCTGATCCGACGACTGCGGGCGCGGCGGCGGCGCGAACTTTGCAATCGCTTCGATCAGATCGATCACGCCAAAATTCTTGAGTGCCGATCCGAAATAGACCGGCGTTAGATCACCGTTGCGATAGGCTTCGATATCGAATTCAGGATAGCCCGCGCGCGCCAGTTCGATTTCCTCGGCAATGTCTGCGGGAATGTCGACGGCTGGTTCAACTTTGCCCAGAAACTCTCGGCTATCGCCTTCGGGGCGCGCGATGGTTTCATCGGCAAAGCTCATCACGCCCTGAAACAAGCCGCCCATGCCAATCGGCCATGACATCGGTACAACATCCAGCGCCAGCGCATCGGCCACTTCATCCAGCGTTTCGAACACGCTGCGGCCTTCGCGGTCGACTTTGTTCACAAACGTGATGATTGGCACCGAACGCAACCGGCACACCTCGAACAGCTTGCGCGTCTGCGGTTCGATGCCCTTGGCCGCGTCGATCACCATGATCGCCGAATCGACCGCGGTCAGCGTGCGATAAGTATCTTCGGAAAAGTCTTCGTGGCCCGGCGTGTCGAGCAAGTTGAAGACGATGCCGTCTTTCTGGAAGGTCATCACCGAAGACGTCACCGAAATCCCGCGCTGCTGCTCGATCTTCATCCAGTCAGACCGCGCGCGCCGCGCCTGCCCGCGTGCTTTAACTTCGCCGGCCAAGTGAATCGCGCCGCCTTGAAGCAACAGCTTCTCGGTCAGCGTCGTCTTACCGGCGTCAGGATGGGAAATGATGGCGAAGGTGCGGCGATTGGACATGGGGTGCCACCTAGCGGGGGCGAACGCTTACGTCCATGCGGAAGCTGCGGGTTGCGCCGGGTTCGAGCAAGACCACACCGGGCTTTTCGCGAAAATCGCCAGCGAAGCCTTCGGGGTCGGCATGGCCCGCCCACGGTTCGATGCAGATGTAATGCGCGCCGGGCACTTGCCACAGGCCCAGTGCAGACGTGTCGGGGAAGCTGATGTCGAGCCATGCCCCGCCATCGGCACCGTAGGACAGCGACCGGCTCGAAAGCGCGTCCCAAATCACCGCATCGGCGCGGAACAAGTCTTCGGATAATGCCAGTTCACGGCCCGTGACCGGCGTTTTCTCAAGGTTCGGCAGCAACACGCCGGTTCCGCTGGCTACGCGGCGCACGCCCTGCGGTTCTGGCTGATCGAACACCAGCTTATGCGCGGCTTTGTCTGCTCCGCCCGGCAATGGCCAGGCAAAGGCTGGATGATAGCCGAAGCTGAACGGCAAGGGGCCAGTGTTGGGATTAAAGACCGAAGCCTCCATCGCCAGCGTCATGCCCTCCAGCCGGAAGGTCATTTCCAGCACGAAGCCGAACGGAAAAACCGCGCGGGTATCAGGCGAATCGGTCAGCCGAAAGCGCACCGACCCGTCACCTGCATGCAGCGGCGCGAACAAGCCGCGCCGGGCAAAGCCATGGCGCGGCAAAGCATATTCGCGCCCACCCAGCTGCAGAACATCACCATTGAGCGATCCGACAATCGGGAACAACAGCGGCGCGTGCCCGCCCCAGAATGCGGGGTCAGCGTCAGTCATGTATTCGCGGCCTTGCGCGTCCGTCAAAGACCACAGCTCTGCGCCGAGCGGATTGATCCGCGCAGTTAGCTCGCCATTGGTGATCTCGATCAAGTCGCTCATCCGCGAAGTATTGCACCTTGCTTGGCGGCTGCGGCAACAACCTTGTCAGAAATCGCCTTCAGCGCCGCTTCGTCATAGGATTTTTCGACCGGCTGCAGCGTCACCTCAATGGCGAGGGACTTCTGCCCCTCAGGCACACCAGCCCCCCGGAAATCATCGAATACGCGCGCAGCCACGATGTTGGCCTTGTCCGCCCCTTTGACCGAGCGCAGCAGATCACCTGCCGCGACACCAGCGTCCACAAGGAACGCAAAGTCACGCGTCACCGCTTGCAATGGCGGCGGTGCGAAGTGCGGACGGGCAAATGCGCCTGCGCCCTTTTTCGCCGGGATCCGATCAAGGAACAATTCGACCACCACAACCGGACCATCAATATCGAACGCCTTGGCTGTCGCCGGATGCAGCACTCCAAACCGTGCCAGCACGGTCTTTGGCCCCAGCCGCAGCGTGGCGGACTGGCCGGGATGGAACTGCGCTCCGGCCTCACCCATAACCTGCAAGCTATCCACCGGCGCACCGGCTTCGGCCAGCAATGCCAACGCCTCGGCCTTGGCGTCAAACGCATCGAAGGCTTGTGCCTTGCCGCTTGCCCAGCCGCGCGTAACCTTGTCGCCTGCCAACACCACGGCAAGGCTCAACTTCTCATCGCTGGCGCCATTGGCAACGCGCAAATAGCGCCGCCCAATCTCGAACAGCCGCACCGATGTCGCGCCGCGATCCAGATTGCGTTTCACCGCTGAAAGCAAGCCCGGCAGCAGTGAAGGGCGCATCGTCTTCAAGTCTTCGGAAATCGGATTGGCCAGCGTCCACAGCGCCTCACCATAGGCAAAGTGCGCCGCTTCTGCTTCTGGCAGGAACGACCACGTAATCGCCTCATGCAATCCTCGCGCTGCCGCTGCACGGCGCACGCGGCGCTCCAGCATCTGCACCGGCGTCGCGGTCGGCTTGGCCACGCCATCGGCGCGTGGCAGCGGCGTGGAAGGCACAGCGTCCAGCCCGTGAACGCGGATCACTTCCTCGACAATGTCCGGCGCGCCATCAACATCGGGCCGCCATGTCGGCACGGTCACCGCCCAATCGTCAGCCACGTCAAAGCCCAGCGCACCCAGAATGCGCTTCTGCTCAGCATTGGCCACATCAACGCCGCCAAGCCGCTCTGCCAGCGTTGGGTCATAAGCAATGCTCTTGCGCACCACGGGAGGCTCGCCCGCGCGGATCACGTTCGATGCTTCACCGCCGCAAATATCGAGAATCAGCGTGGTCAGCAGGTCCATGCCGGTATCGAGGAACGCCGGATCAACCCCGCGTTCGAACCGCCCGCGCGCATCCGATGCCAGCGACAATGCCTGCCCTGTCCGCGCAATTGATGCAGGATCAAAGTAGGCGACTTCCAGCAGAACATCGGTCGTATCGTCCGCGCAGCCCGAATGTTCACCACCCATAATCCCGGCAATGTCGTGCACGCCAGCCTGATCGGCAATCACCGTCATCCATGGCTCAAGCGCATATTCCTTGCCATTGAGCGCGGTCACTTTCTCACCCGCCACAGCCTTGCGCGCCACAACCGCGCCGGAAAGCTTGGCCAGATCATAAGCATGGGCGGGACGGCCATAGCCCAGCATCACGAAGTTGGTAACGTCCACCAGCGCCGAGATCGGACGCTGGCCTGCGCTCTTCAGGAAATCCTGCAACCACTTCGGGCTGGGGCCATTCTTCACCCCGCGAATGACGCGACCGTAGAATGCAGGGCAACCCTCGGCATCATCGGTGCGCACTTCGACTGGACAAGGGTAGCTGCCAGCGACAGGCACGGCCGCAACCGGCTTCAACACGCCAAGGTCAGCCGCCGCCAGATCGCGCGCAATGCCATACACGCCCATGCAATCAGGGCGGTTGGGGGTGATTGCCACGTCAAACACCGGATCGGACCCGACGTAATCGGCAAAATTCTGTCCGATGGGCGCATCGGCGGGCAGTTCGATGATGCCATCGTGATCTTCGCCCAAGCAAAGTTCGCGCGTCGAACACATCATGCCGTTGGATTCGACACCGCGCACCGATGCCACTTTCAGCACCATACCATTGGCCGGGACCACCGCGCCTGCCGTGCCGAGCACGCCCACAAGCCCGGCACGGGCATTAGGCGCACCGCACACCACTTGCAGCGGCGTACCATCTCCCAAATCTACAGACAGCACTTGCAGCTTGTCGGCCTGCGGATGCTTGTCCGCGCTCAGCACCCGCGCAACGCGGAACCCGGTGAGGGCTGCAGAGGCATCTTCAACGCCTTCGATTTCCAACCCAAGCGAGGTCAACTTTTCGGCAATGGTGCGCGCGTCAGCCTTGGTATCGAGGACCGATTTCAGCCATGAGAGCGAGAACTTCACGTGCGTACTCCCACACCGCCGGAAAGGGTCGGCACATCCAGCGCGCCGAAACCATAGTGGCCCAGCCACCGCGCATCGCCATCAAAGAACGCGCGCAAATCGTCGAGGCCATATTTCAGCATGGCAAGGCGGTCGACGCCGGTGCCGAAGGCAAAGCCCTGCCATTCATCGGGATCAAGTCCGCCGAATTCGATCACCTTGCGGTTGACCATGCCCGAACCCAAAACTTCCATCCACCCGCCGTCAGCAGCGTCACCGCTGCCACCAACAACCCGCTTACCGCCCACCAAGGTGTAGCCAACGTCCACCTCAACCGATGGTTCGGTGAACGGGAAATAGCTGGGGCGCAGACGCAGAACGATGTCTTCGCGTTCAAAGAATGCCTTGAGGAATGTCTCCAGTGTCCACTTGAGATGGCCCAAATGAATGCCCTTATCGATCACCAAACCTTCGATCTGGTGGAACATCGGCGTGTGCGTCGCGTCTGAATCCGAACGATAAACCCGGCCCGGCGCGATAATCCGCAAAGGCGCGCCGTCTTTCAGCATCGTGCGGATCTGCACTGGCGAAGTATGCGTGCGCAGCAGCATTGAACGCCCTTCGGCGTCCTTGTCCGGGAAATAGAACGTATCATGCATCGCCCGCGCCGGATGGGTTTCCGGCATGTTGAGCGCGGTGAAGTTGTGCCAATCGTCCTCGATCTCAGGCCCGCTGGCGACAGCAAAGCCCATATCGGCAAAGATTTCAGCCAGTTCGTCCATCACTTGGGCCACCGGATGGATCGAACCCTTGGGCATTTCTGGCGCAGGCAACGATAGATCTACCGTCTCAGCCACCAACCGCGCTTCCAGCACCGCGCTTTCCAGCACGGCCTTGCGCGCCGCCAAAGCAGACGTCACCGCTTCACGAACTGCCTGAATTTTGGGGCCTTCGCTGGTGCGCTGTTCGGGGGTCATCCCGCCCAACGATTTGAGCAGCGCGCTCACCCATCCCTGTTTGCCTAATGCAGCAACGCGGATTGCCTCCACGGCATCGGGCGTGCCCGCATCGGCGATGGCGGCAAGGGTTGCGGTCTGCTGTTGATCAAGCTGTTCCATGCGCGAAGCCGCTAGCGGCAAATGCGACAGAATCAAAGTGGGGACTTCATCCCGCCGTCAGGAGCATGCAACGCCTGCACTGCGCTGCCGATAGATTCCTGCCGCGCTTTCATCACTGCTTCCAGAACGGGCTTGGGCCGTGCTGCGTATTCACTGGGGCTGGTTCCCATGAAGCGGTGGAAATCGCGCACGAACTGGGCCTGATCGTGATAGCTGCTGTCAATCGCGCCAATCCAGTGCAGCGATGGGTCCATCATGTATTGGACCAAGCTGCGCATGAACCGCTGGCGGCGCAGCAGCAAGCGCGGCGGAAAGCCGAAGTGCTTGCGGCAAAGACGCTCAAGCGTGTGCGACGGCAAGTGCGCGGCTTCTGCCATCTCGCTGACGTTCGAAATCTCAGGATCAAGCAGGGCGGCATGGCAGGCCAGAATGCGCGGATCATCTTCCCGATCGCCGCGCGCCAATGCCCGGATGAAAAACGCGGTAATCCGGTCTAGCTCCGCCGCTTCATCAGGCATGGCGCCGAACAGATTGTCGGCAAGGCCGCGAAATGGCGTCAAAAACGGTTCCGTTGCCACTGCATAATGGCGGTCGGCGTGAAGATTGGCCGGTGCGTTGACGAACCTTGCCCAACCCAGCGGCAAAATTCCGATGCCCCAAACCCGGCTGCTGCCAATGGTAAAGCGCAAGGTCTTGCTCGTCGGGCCGGTCACATTGGCGGAAACTCCTGTGATTTCAGGAAAGTCCGGCAACTGCGAATCAGGGAAATCGCCGCGATAGGCCCTGAAATTGGCCCATTCAGGGTGCAGAAAATCCGTGACCCGTCCACCACCCGGCACATCAATTTCAGTTATGTAAAACGTTGTAAAGTAACGACTCAACGCCTCAGCAGGCCGATAAAATCGCACCTGGACACTACAGTCCCCGGACAAGTTTTTGCGCCCCTGTTTTACGTTCGGACCTCCCGTTTTGGGAAGGTCCGCCTCTTGGTCAACCTGACGAACGATATACGATGGCGCAACGAAAAAGAGGGGCAGGTTCCAAGGAACCCACCCCTCTTTCAATTCGGAACGACGCGAAGATCAGGCGGCTGGAAGAGCTGCCTTGGCTTGCGCGATAACCGTGGTGAAGATGGCGCTCTCGTTCATGGCGAGATCGGCCATCGTCTTGCGGTCCAGTTCAAGCCCGGCCAGCTTGGTGCCGTGGATGAACTGCGAATAGGTCAGGCCTTCTTCGCGAACAGCAGCATTGATGCGCTGAATCCACAGGGCGCGGAAGCTGCGCTTCTTTACCTTGCGATCACGATAGGCATATTGTCCGGCCTTTTCAACGGCCTGACGGGCGACGCGGATGGTGTTCTTGCGACGGCCACGATAGCCCTTCGCCTGATCCAAAATCCTTTTGTGCTTAGCACGGGTGGTAACACCACGTTTGATACGGCTCATAAGTCAGCGCTCCTCAGTTCAGCCCGTAGGGCGCCCACTTCTTGATCGTCCGCGCATCAGCATCGGAGATCACGTCAGTGCCGCGGTTCTGGCGGATGTACTTGGCGTTGTGACTCATCAGACGGTGGCGCTTACCAGCAACACCATGCTTCACCTTGCCGGTGGCAGTGAGCTTGAAGCGTTTTTTCACGCCGCTCTTGGTTTTCATCTTGGGCATTTTGGTCTCCTAAGTTCGACACGTCCGATCCGCCTTGGCAGCCCTTGTGGCCAGGCCGATCATCGAATCCGCGTCGGTTGAAGCTGGGGCCGTTAGGTCAAGACCGGCGCAAAGGCAAGAAGAGTCGTTAGCTTCCTATATCTTCCAGATCGAAAGCCGTGGTTTGATAGGCCTCGTTGATCCAGTTGCCGAACAGCAGGTGGCCGTGACCGCGCCATGAATTCATCGGCTGCGCCTGAGGATCATCGCCCGGAAAATAGTGCCGGGGCAAATAGCCTGCTTCATCGCGCGCATATTCACCCGCCAGCGTCAGCGTGTCATATTCAAGGTGATTGAACATGTGCAGTGTGCGCTGGGCTGGGTCATCGATCAGGCACAACCCGGTTTCAGGGCTTTCGGCCAGAACGCTGAGCCCACGCCCTTCGGGCAAGTCCTCGCGGCGCACTTCGCTCCAGCGCGACACCGGTACGTCGAACACATCGGGCAGTCCGCGCATCCACGGATTTGCCGATGCGCGGTTGATGTGTCGGAACACGCCTGATGCCTTTGTAGGCAGCGTGTGCTTTTCCACGCCGTGGAAGTGGTGCAGCGCCGCCATCGCACCCCAGCACACTGTCAGCGTGCGATGGACATGGCTTTGCGACCAATCGAATATCCGGCGCAGCTCATCCCAATAGGTCACATCTTCAAACGCCATCGTTTCAACCGGCGCCCCGGTTACGATCAGGCCATCGAACTTTTCAGCCTTCACCTCTTCCCACGGACGATAGAACGAGGCGATGTGGCCTGCCGATGTGGTCTTGCTGACGTGATCGGAAATCCGCACCAATTCCAGATCAACCTGCAAGGGCGTTGCGCCCAGCACGCGCGCAATCTGGGTTTCGGTGGTGATCTTGTCGGGCATCAGGTTGAGCAACGCGATGCGGATCGGGCGGATGTCCTGCCGCGCGGCTTCGGTTTCGCTCATCACAATCACGCCCTCGGCTTCGAGCGTGCGACGGGCGGGGAGATTATCGGCAATCCTGATCGGCACTTTGCGCGTCTTTCTGTTCAACCTGCGAAGGAAGACGCTTGCAACTGTGGCCATATCCGCGTCCGTTTCGTTGCCGGATCGGCCACATCCTTGCCCCCGGTTTCCCAAGGTCAAGCACCACCTTGCCCGGAACGGCAGGTTGGCGTTGGAGCGTCACCCCAACTCTCGATGTGCACGCAATCTAGGAGCGATCCCGCCGGGATGCAACAGTACGGATCAAGCACGAAAAAGCCGCGTCCAGATTGTGCGCTTGCTATTGCGAACGCATCGCATTATTAGTGCGAATCATTGGCAACAAGCTATGGATTGGGTCGAAGGCGATGTTCATCTGCATCTGCAATGCCATTCGAGATAAAGATATCCGCGCCGCCGCGCGGTGCCATGCTGGTGGCGCCGAAGACATTTACGGTCGGCTAGGCTTCAAGCCACAGTGCCACCAATGTCTTGAGGACGCTGAAGATGCGATTGCCGACGAGCGGGCGTCAGCTTTCGCCTGAGTCATGGGTTGATATGCGCTGTTAATGCTTGGCCAGAACCTTTCTCGCGCGTAGAATCCTGGAAATCAATTTCAAAGGATCCGCGCCATGAAGGGCGATGCCACCGTCATCGAATTCCTCAACAAGGCCCTGTTGAACGAGCTAACCGCGATAAATCAGTACTGGCTGCACTATCGCATGCTCGACAATTGGGGCGTGAAGAAGCTGGCAGAATATGAGCGCCACGAATCCATCGACGAGATGAAGCACGCCGATTGGCTGGCCGACCGGATCTTGTTTCTTGATGGGCTGCCAAACTTTCAAGCCCTTGGCCGCCTGCGCGTTGGCGAAACGGTCGAGGAAATCCTCAAGGCCGATCTTGCGCTTGAAATGGACGCTCTGCCGTTGCTGCGTGACGCTATCGCATATTGTGAAACGGTGCAGGATTACGTCAGCCGAGACTTGTTCCGGAAAATCCTCGAAAGCGAGGAAGAACATGTCGATGTGATTGAAAAGCAGTTCGACATGATCAAACGCATGGGCCTTGAAAACTACATTCAACTCAACAGCAAGGCAGCCGAAGCCTAGGTCCTGGCCCTAAGCTCTTCCGGTCTGCGCCACCAAGTGCGAGGGGTCGATCCCCTCGCGCTTCCATGCCGTGGTCCAGCGCCTGCCTGTGGGTGTTTCAAACAGCACTTCTGCGCGGCCTTGCGCCGCGTACCAGCCGTGGTGGCGCATTTCGCCTTCAAGTTGGCCTGCGCCCCAACCCGCATAGCCCAGCGCGATCAGATATTTGGATGGCCCGCGGCCTTCGGCAATGGCGCGCAGCACATCAAGCGAGGCTGATAGCTGGCACAGCGGATTGACGCTGACGCTGCCTTCGCCGCCCCAATCATTGGAATGCAGGACAAAACCGCGCGCCGTTTCCACCGGCCCGCCGTTCAGCACCGGCACATCGGGCGCAACGCCGGGATCGATCCCGATATCTTCCAGCAGCCCATGAAACGTGATGCCATCGCGCACTTGCCCCACGCCAATGCCCAGCGCGCCGTGTTCGTCATGGACGCACATTGCGATCACCGCATGATCGAACCGCGGATCACCCATGCCGGGCATAGCCAGCAGTAACCTGCCACCAAGATATTCAGCTTCGCTCATCAATGAGGGAGATAGGCGCGGTGCAGCCATGTTGCGAGTCCTCACAGTGGTTTGACACGCATCAATTTGCATTAGGAGACTCTAATATAATTATGCGTGTGACCCCGCCGGGTCACCAAGGACATGCACCCATGTTTCGCCTGATGATGATCCTGCATTCGGTAATCGCCACAACCCTTATGGGTATCGGAATTACCGGGGTTCTGGCTGCGGGCATGGCAGGCAGCCGCCCCATTGTTCTTGCCGCCGCGGTCGGCTTTGCCCTTTCGATTCCGGCAAGCTGGCTTGTTGCCCGCGAAATTACCAAACGCAAAACTTAAGGTGTAATGCCATGAACAAAGATTGGCCGCAGATGGCCAGCGACCTTACCGGCGCAATCAAGGAAGTGCGCCTTGGCACGCCTGATGTGATGAAAGCCTTTTCAGCGATGGCGCAGGCCGCCACCAAGCCCGGCGCACTTGATAGCAAGACCAAGGAGTTGATCGCATTGGGCATCGCCGTTGCCATTCGTTGCGACGGCTGCATTGCCTTCCACGCCAAGGCCGCACTTGATCACGGGGCTGCGCGCGATGAAGTCATGGAGACGATGGGCATGGCGCTTTACATGGGCGCTGGCCCAAGCCTGATGTACGCGGCGCAAGCTGTCGAAGCTTACGACCAATTCGCAACGGCAAAAGGCAGCGTCTAGGCTGCCGCTTTGACCTTGCGCTCCTCGGCTGCCTCGATCAGCTTTTTCTCGATGGTCTTCATCCGTGCTTCGTTGTCGATCTTTTCACCCAGCACGTCGGTGACATAGAACGTATCGACTGCGCGTTCGCCGTAAGTAGCGATATGCGCCGAATGGACGACGAGGCGCGTTTCGAACAGCGTCCGCGCCAGCGTGCTCAGCAAGGCAGGCCGGTCTCGCGCGCCCACCTCGATCACGGTGAAGCGATTGGATGCCTTGTTATCGAAGATCACGATGGGGCGGACGTCGAATGCATCGGCGCGCGGACGGGCGAGCGGACGCGCGGCCAATTGCGGCAGTAGCTTGACCCGGTTGGCCAGCGCATCGGCAATGGCATTCTTGAGCCGCGCAATCTGGCTGGCCTCATTGAGCGGTCGGCCCAGCGGATCTTGCACAAGGAAGTTATCAACTGCGGTGCCATTGCGCGCGGTGTGAATGCGCGCGTCGATGATATTGCCGCCAGCCAGATGAATGCCCCCGGCAATGCGATAGAACAGCCCCGGATGATCAGCCGCCAAAACGGTTACAAGTGTTGCCCCGCGCGCGGGATACCAGTGCGCCTCGACCGAGAGTGGCTCTCCCAGCGCGCCGTCCATTTGTTGCAGGTTGAGCGCGATGATGTCTTCCGGCTCGGCAATCCAATAAGCATCGCCCAATTGCTTGCCGACCGTGCCGATCAGCGCATCGCGCTCTTTCAGCAGCACGCCTGCGGCCTTCTTTTTGGCGATGATCCGTTCGGCCCGACCGTGCGTTTTGTGGCCAAGACGCAGCATTTCCTCAGCCGCCACGAACAGATCGCTGAGCAATTGCCGCTTCCATGAATTCCACACGCCCGGCCCTACTGCGCGGATATCAACGATGGTCAGAATCAGCAGCAGGCGCAACCGCTCCTGACTTTGCACGATATTCACGAAATCGGCGATGGTCTTGTAATCGGCAAGGTCGCGCTTGAACGCGGTTGCGCTCATCAGCAAATGCCAGCGCACCAGCCATGCCACCAGTTCGGTCTCCGCCGCCGACATGCCGAGACGCGGGCACAGCTTCATCGCAACTTCGGCACCCAGCACCGAATGATCACCCTGCCGCCCTTTGGCGATATCGTGCAGTAGCGTCGCCACATAGAGCACGCGGCGCGATGCGACTTTAGACACGACTTCGCTGGCCAAAGGATGATCGAGCTTGGCCTCGCCCTTTTCAATCTGGGCAAGCAAGCCGATTGCCCGGATGGTGTGTTCGTCCACCGTATAGTGGTGGTACATATCGAATTGCATCTGCGCGATCACGCGGCCGAAATCGGGCACGAACCGCCCGAATACGCCCGCTTCGTTCATCCACCGCAGAACCGTTTCGGGATCGTTGTGGCTGGTCAGCACTTCAAGAAACAGCGCGTTGGCGCGCGGGTCTTTGCGCACGGCCGCGTCAATCAACGCAGCATCACGCCGCGCAATCCGCATGGATTCAGGATGGATTTCGACTTGTTCAGAAGCGGCGCGGGCGAACAATTCGACCAGACGGGCCGGGTCTTCCTTGAACGTCTCGTCCGAAGGTACGGCCAGCTTGCCCGCGTCGATCAGGAACGGGCCCACCTTCTTGCGACGGCGTTTGCGCAAGGCTGCAAAGAAGCCGCGTTTACTCCCTGCAAACTGCCCATCAAGCTGCGCCAGGAACACGCCTGTCAGCGATCCCACTTGTTTTGCCTGCAGGAAGAAATACTGCATGAATCGTTCAACTGCGCTTTTGCCCGGACGATCCGCAAAATTCATCCGCATCGCCACTTCGCGCTGCAAATCGAAGGTCAGCCGGTCCTCGGCGCGGTTGGTGATCGTGTGAAGATGGCAGCGCACCGCCCAGAAGAAATTCTCGGCGCGGCGAAACGCCCGGTATTCTTCCGCCGTCAACAGGCCGACATCGACAAGTTCCGAGGCATCGCGCACTTTGTGGATATATTTGCCCATCCAGTACAGGGCGTGAAGATCGCGCAACCCGCCCTTGCCCTCTTTTACGTTGGGTTCCACCACATAGCGGCTGTCGCCCAGCTTTTTGTGGCGCGCGTTGCGTTCAGCCAGTTTTTCGGCGACGAATTGCTTTTCGGTGCCGGTCACCACTTCGGCCCAGAACCTGCCCGATGCTTCTTCGTAAAGCGCGCGGTCGCCCCAGACGTAGCGCCCTTCGAGCAGCGCCGTGCGGATCGTCAGATCGCTTTTGGCCATGCGCACAACTTCATCGAGCGAGCGGCTCGACTGGCCGACCTTGAGGCCCAGATCCCACAAATAATAGAGCATCGCCTCAATCACTTGCTCACACCACGATGTCGGCTTGGTGGGCGTGACAAAGGCAATATCGACATCGGAATGCGGTGCCATTTCGCCGCGCCCATAGCCGCCCACCGCCAACACGGCGATGCGTTCACCGGTCGACCGGTTACTGGCGCGATAAACCCGCCCGACGATGTGATCGTAAATCACCCGCACCAGTTGATCGACAAGGAACGCCTGCGCTTGCGCGGATTCACTGCCGCCAGAAGGCCGTGCCTCCAGCCGCCGCGCAATTTCGGCGCGCCCGTTTTCAAGCGCGGCGCGCAGCAGTTCGACCACGGCTGGGCGCGATTTATCACCCTGTTCGGCAAACGTTGCCGCAACGGCATCGGCAAGGGCTCGGCGATCAACAATGGCGCGCTGGTTGGCAATCCGGGGAAGCATCATGCCTCCCCTTTAACCATTCAAGCTTTACCGTCCAATAACAACCGGCCTCAGGCGGACTGCGTGGCCAGCCATGCGTCGGTATAAGTTGCGCGCAACGCCCGCTTGTCCACCTTTTCGGTGCCCAGCCGTGGCAGCGACTCGTGCACTTCCCAGAACTTTACGGGGATAGCGAATGGCGCAATGTGCTCTTTCAGGAACGCGCGCAGTTCGTCTTCGGTGGCTGAACAATCATCCTTGGCAAGATAGACCGCCGCTGGAACTTCGCCGAACTTCTCGTCCGGAAGGCCGAACACGCTGACTTCGGCAATGCAGGGATGCGCGTAGATCGCGTTTTCCACTTCGATGCAGCTGATGTTTTCGCCGCCGCGAATGATGATGTCCTTCTTGCGGTCAACGATGAACAGATAGCCCTCGGCATCAAGGTAGCCAAGATCGCCCGTCAGAAAGTAGCCATCTGCGGTGACCGCATCCTGCGTGGCCTTGTCATTGCCCCAATAGCCAATGAAGTTGGCGATGGAACGGATTCCGACTTCACCCACGTCGCCTTGCGGCAAAGCGTTACCCACGTCGTCAAGGATCGCCAGATCGACCAGCGGGCGCGATACGGTGCCGGTGCTGCCCGGCTTGGCAAGGTAATTTTCGTTGAGATTGCCGCATCCCACCGCGTTGGTTTCGGTCAAACCATAGCCCAACAGGGGAAACGCATGGGGCAAGGCCTTGTGGATGCGTTCAACATGCTCAGCCGGCCGGGGCGCGCCACCTGCGGCAAACGACACGCACGACGACAAGTCATAATTCTCGCGATCAGGATGAGTTGCGATTTCAAAGCTCATCAAGGGCACGCCGACAAAGTAGGTCACCTTCTCACGCTCGATCAGGGCCATAGCCTCAACCGCATCCCATTTGGGCATGAGCACCAGCTTGCGGCCTAACGCAAATGACTGGAGGAAAACCGTCACTTCGCCCGTCACATGGAACAGCGGCAGGTTGACCAGCGTAGCGGGCTGAACCGTCGGCGCTTTTCCCTGCGCGGTCAGAATGGCCAGAACCGCCGCAGTCTGGACGACATAGTTCATCGTCCCCTGAACGACGCCGCGATGATCCGAAAAAGCGCCCTTGGCAACGCCCGTAGAGCCTGAAGTGAACAGGACCGTCGCCAGATCGTCGCCCGTCAAGGTTGGCAGAATGGTCACCATGCCGCCGCCATGGGCCAGCAACGCGGCCAACCCTTGTTCATACCCGCAATCATGCTCGATATTCAAAAGCGTAGCGCCGTGCGGGTGACCGGCCAGCCGCCTTGCCCGCGAATCATCGGCAATCACATAACGGCATCCCACCAGATCAATCCCGTCGGCCAGTTCTTCGCCCGACCAAAAACCATTGAGCAAAGTGGCGCAACCGCCTGCCATCAGCACTGCCATGTAGGCGATGACCCAATTGGCCGAATTGCGTGCAGCAATGGCGATCCGATCACCTTTTTGTACGCCAAGCCCTTCGGTCAGGCCACCTGCCACATGGCGCGCGGCCTTATAGACATCGGCAAAGCTTAATCGGGTGTCGCCATCGACGATAAACGTCTTTTCCCCGTGCGTTGCGCAGAAATAGGCGAAATAGGCGGGCAAGTGCGGCGGCGCGGCGGCAATCATCGGCACATCGCGACCAAACCGTTGCGTCATAACGGTTTGAAACATTCCGCCCTCAGAGGTGAGTGCAGTGAATGTGCGATCCATGGCAAGGTCTAGCTCGGTCTTCATGGCGTTCTTTCAATCTCCCAACCCACAGGCACATCGCGCGCATGCCTTTTCGGGTTTGCTTGTGGCCTTCGCCCTGTGCCAATACGATACCGCAAAGGCCGCATTTTGCATCAAGGAAATCGGCCCATTTTTTTGAGTTGTAGGGAGTTCGCCTCTTGCTGTCACTACTGTCAACAGCAACGGCGCTTGCCGTAGCGTCCGCTTCGGCGGCGGGCGTTGATGCACCGATTCGCTGGGACAATCTGGGCGTTTCACCAATTGCGCTGGATCTGGGTTTCTTCGCCCTCAAATGGTATTCGCTCGCTTATCTGGCGGGGATCATTCTGGGTTATTGGCAATTGTCCAAGATGATCCGCCAACCCGGCGCTCCGATTGCGCAGCGGCATGCCGACGACCTGTTCTTTTATGCAACGCTTGGCATTATCCTTGGCGGACGCCTTGGTTATGCCATGTTCTATGCACCCGAACTGCTGACCGAACCCCAGAACCTGATCAAGCTGTGGGAAGGCGGAATGAGCTTCCACGGCGGGTTGCTTGGCGTGGTCAGCGCGATTGCGTGGGTGTCTTGGCGCGCGGGGCTGAATTTCGTGCGGGTATGCGATTACATTTCTGTTTGCGTGCCCTTCGGTCTGCTGTTTGGCCGACTGGCAAACTTCATGAACGGTGAATTGTGGGGGCGCGAAGCCGGACCGGGCGTGGCTTGGGCAATGATCTTTCCCGGCGGCGGCCCCATCGCCCGTCACCCCAGCCAGCTTTATGAAGCCGCGCTTGAAGGTCTGGTGCTGGCTATCGTCCTGCTCGTGCTGTTCTGGCGCACCAAGGCGCGTTGGCGCACAGGCCTGCTCGTCGGCACGTTCACCTTTGGCTATGCGCTCGCGCGATTCACGGTCGAATTCTTTCGTGAACCTGACTCGCAGTTGCAGGATTTCGCCATGCGCACCGGATTTTCGATGGGCCAGTGGCTGACCGTTCCGATGATGGCGGTGGGCCTGTTCTTCCTGATCCGCGGCCTGATCAACAAGCCCCTTTCCGCCACCGGAACCGCGCCTGCATGAGCGCGCCACTGCTCGAAACGTTCACGCGGTTGATCACCAATACCGGGCCGATCAGCATCGCGCATTATATGGCCGAATCAAACGCGCATTATTACAACAGCCGCGATCCTTTGGGCGCGGCAGGCGATTTCATCACCGCACCCGAAATCAGCCAGATGTTCGGCGAATTGATCGGGTTGTGGCTTGCCGATATCTGGATTCGCGCAGGCCGCACGACGCCTATTCATTACGTTGAGCTTGGCCCCGGTCGCGGCACTCTGGCACGCGATGCCTTAGGCGCTGCCAAACGCTATGGGCTTGTCCCCACAGTCCACTTCGTTGAAACCAGTACGGCGCTGAAAGCCCTGCAACTTGAACTCCACCCCCAAGCGCGGTGGCACGCAGACTTATCGACATTGCCAACAGATGCGCCATTACTGATCGTTGCCAACGAATTCCTTGATGCTCTGTCGATCCGCCAGATGGTTTGCACCGCCGAAGGCTGGCGTGAACGTATGGTCGGCCTCGAACAAGATCGGCTTGTTGCCATCGCAGGCACCCATCTGATGGACAATGCTGTCCCGCCAGCCCTGCGTCAGGCTGATGAAGGCGCAATTCTGGAAACATCCCCAGCATCTGCGGCTATTCTTTACGAAGTTGCAGGCCGTTTGGCGGGACAAGGCGGCGCTGCGCTGTTCATTGATTATGGCTATGCGCAACCACGCTATGGTTCATCGCTTCAAGCCGTGCGCAATCACCGCAAGGTCGATGTCTTTGCCGCACCCGGCGAAGCTGACCTGACCGCGCACGTGGATTTTTCCGTGCTGGCAGCGATTGCCCAATCGCGCGATGTGCGATGGCTGGGCACGGTGGAACAAGGCGATTGGCTGCGATCACTGGGAATCGAGGCCCGCGCAGACGCGCTTGCCGCATTCGCTCCTGCCCACGCGCCTGAGATTTTTGCAGCCCGCGATCGGCTGATTGATGGGCAGCAAATGGGCGCGCTGTTCAAGGTGATGGGCCTTGCCGGTCCCAAATGGCCTGACGGTGCGGGTTTTTAGCGAATTTCCCGCGTCGGGTGGTTGCGCACCAAAGTCCGTAAACAGGCTATGTAATCGCCCCCATTTGCCACACCAAAATGCCTGTTGGCAAAGCCACGGCTTTGCGTCTATCAGGCCTCCCAAGTGGGGGCTGGCACTGCGCATTCGCGCGTGCCCAGCTCCCGTGCGGATCGGGCGTTCCCTTGCGGGTTTTCCCGGTTCGTATCCAGGAGGCAAGTTGGACCGCGTGCGATCCGCGCGCGTGGCGGCAGCAGGCAGGGAATTTCAATGGCTGATGAGGCGAGCATCGACACTCCGGGCGTAACCGGAGAGGGCGTGCGCCGACGCGATTTTATCAATATCGCGGCGGTGAGTTTTGCGGGTGTTGGCGGCGCGGCCGTCATTCTCCCGCTGGTAAGTCAGATGGCGCCTTCGGCGGACGTTCTGGCGCAAAGTTCGACTGAGATCGATATTTCCGCGATCCAGACGGGCCAAGCGATCAAGGCCGTGTTCCGCAAGCAGCCGGTGTTCATCCGCAATCTGACCCCGGCAGAAATCGCTTCAGCCGACAAGGTTGATGCAACGTCACTGCGTGATCCGCAGACGCTGGAAGAGCGTACCAAGGAAGGTAAGACCAACTGGCTTATCACCATGGGCGTTTGCACCCATCTCGGCTGTGTGCCGCTGGGCGCTGGTGAAGGTGAAGTGAAGGGCGAATTTGGCGGCTATTTCTGCCCATGCCACGGTTCGCACTACGACACCGCAGCGCGCATCCGCAAAGGCCCTGCACCCAAGAACCTTGAGGTGCCAGAGTATTCATTCATCTCCGACACTGTCGTGAAGATCGGCTGAGGACAGGACTTATGAGCTTTCCCTGGGCGAACGAATACAAGCCGGCCTTTGGCCTGACGCAGTGGCTGGACGAAAAGCTGCCTCTGCCGCGCTTTGTATATAACGCAGTCGGCGCCGGTTATCCGGTTCCGCGCAACCTGAACTACATGTGGAACTTCGGCGTTCTCGCCGGCTTCTGTCTGATGCTTCAGATCGTCACCGGCGTCATCCTTGCGATGCATTACGCCGCCAACGCCGGTGTGGCGTTCGATTCGGTCGAACACATCATGCGCGACGTCAATTGGGGCTGGATGATGCGTTATGCGCACGCCAACGGTGCCTCGGCGTTCTTCGTGGTGGTGTACCTGCACATTTTCCGTGGCTTTTACTATTCATCGTACAAAGCCCCGCGCGAAATGATCTGGCTGCTCGGCGTCGTGATCTTCCTGCTGATGATGGCAACCGCCTTCATGGGCTATGTGCTTCCTTGGGGCCAGATGAGCTTCTGGGGCGCCAAGGTGATCACTGGCCTGTTCGGCGCGATCCCGCTAGTGGGTGAACCGATCCAGATCTGGCTGCTTGGTGGCTTTGCCCCCGATAACGCCTCGCTGAACCGCTTCTTCTCGCTGCACTTCCTGCTGCCCTTCGTGATTGCCGGCGTTATCATCCTGCACATCTGGGCGTTGCACATCCCCGGTTCGTCAAACCCGACCGGCGTTGAAGTGAAGACGGAAAGCGATACCGTACCGTTCCATCCGTATTATACGGCCAAGGACGGCTTCGGACTGGGCGTGTTCCTGCTGATCTATTGTGCAGTTCTGTTCTTCGCGCCGAACGCATTGGGCCACCCGGACAACTATGTCCCGGCGAACCCGCTGTCGACGCCAGCACACATCGTTCCTGAATGGTACTTCTATCCATTCTACGCGATCCTGCGCGCATTCACGTATGACTTCTTCTTCATCCCGGCCAAGCTGATGGGCGTGCTCGCCATGTTCGGCTCGATCCTGGTGTGGTTCTTCCTGCCTTGGCTGGATACCTCGCCGGTTCGTTCAGGCCATTACCGTCCGCTGTTCCGCAAGTTCTTCTGGTTCGGTCTGATCCCGACGATGGCGGTCTTGTTCTACTGCGGTGGTGCACCGGCTGCTGAACCTTTCGTGATGATCAGCCAGGTGGCATCGGTCTATTACTTCGCGCACTTCCTCATCATCCTCCCGCTCGTCTCTTCGATCGAAAAGCCGGAACCGCTTCCGTTTTCGATCACCGAAGCCGTGCTGGGCAAGGATGAGAGCGCCGTGCTCAACGCCAACCCTACAGCTGCCTGACAGCAACGAAGCGTAAGAGAAAGAGAACCCCATGGTCCGTCTTTTTGGCCCCTTGGTAGGCCTGTTCTTCGCGGTCGCGCTGCTCTGGTCGTTCGGAAACGGCGCCTACACTGCGATCACGGAACCCGCTGCCCCCACCGCGGAGCACGATTTCCATCTCCTCCCCAAGAAGGTGCACTTCGCCAGCGATGGCGCCTTCGGCAAGTTTGACAAAGCGCAGCTTCAGCGCGGCTTCCAGGTTTACAAGGAAGTTTGCGCTACCTGCCATTCGCTCAAGCATATCGCATTCCGCGATCTGGCCGCACTCGGCTATTCGGAAGGCGAAGTGAAAGCGATTGCCAAGCAGTGGGGCACCAAGCAGCCAACGTTCGACGTAAAGTCGGGCGAACGCGGCGAACGTGACAACATTGCCTCGGATTATATCCCCGCTGTGTATTACGCTGGACAAGGCGTGCCGCCAGATCTTTCGTTGATCACCAAGGCACGTCATGACGGCGGCGCTTACGTGGCTTCGCTGCTGACCGGTTATCAAGAGCAACCCGCCGAACTTCTCAAGAAGTTCCCGGATGCAAAGACGCCCGATGGCCTGTATTACAATCCATACTTCGCCAACCTGAATCTTTCCATGCCTGCACCGATCACCGGTGAAGGTCAGGTGACCTATTCGGATGGCACCAAGGCTACGGTTGATCAGATGGCGACCGATGTCTCGGCATTCCTGATCTGGACCGCCGAACCCAAGCTGGACAAGCGCAAGCAGACCGGCTGGGCAGTGCTTGGCTTCCTGCTGGTTGCCACGGTTCTTGCCTATCTCGCCAAGAAGAACATCTGGGCTGACAAGCACTGATCGTCCAGCCAAAGGCGTAGCGACAAAAGGCCACCGGAAACGGTGGCCTTTTTCGTATCAGTCGCGATGGATTTGCGGCCCATGGACAAAGGGCGGCCCAATCGGACCGCCCTTTTATCAATGACTATGATGATGTGGCTTTCACTCGACGAGCATCAGCGCATCCAATGCCACCACACCTTCACCCTCCGGATGCAAGATCACCGGGTTAAGATCGATTTCGCGGATAGACGGTTCGGCGCGCAAGACTTGGCTCAGCTTTACAATGAGCTTGGCCAATGCCGCCACATCCAGCGCCTGTGAACCGCGATAGCCGGTCAACAAAGCCGCGCTTTTCAGCTTCATCAGTTCAGCCACAACCGCATCTTCGGTAAGATCAGCCGTCAGCAGGCGCACGTCTTGCAGGATTTCGGCAGTCACCCCGCCAAAGCCAGCGAGCACCACTGGACCCCACTCCGGGTCGTTCTTGGCGCCGACGATCATTTCCATGCCGCGCTTGCCCATCGCCTCAATCAGCACGCCGTCCAGCGTGATCGACGAGGAATAGGCCGCCACATTGCTGTGGATCCTATCCCAAGCCTCACGCACGGCAGCGCCATCAGCAAGGTTCAGAATGACGCCGCCAGCGTCGCTCTTGTGCCCGAGCGCCGCGGCCTGTGCCTTCATCGCCACAGGATATCCAACTGTGTCCGCCGCTGCGACAGCCGCATCGGCGCTGGCCGCAAAGCCGCCCTTGGGGAAGGACAGGCCGATTGGCCCAAGCAGCTGCTTCGATCTGTATTCCGGGATCACCCCCGAAATCACATCCAGCCCAGCAAGGGGCGTTGCAGGCAGATCGTTCGATGAAAGATCCTGCGCCGCCCAATGCGTCAGCCGCGTGACTGCCCGCAAGGCGCGCTCGGTCGATGAGAACCACGGTACACCCGCCGCTCGCAGTGCCGCAATGCGCTCTGCCGGAACTTCTGCACCTTCATCAAGCCCTGCAAAGATAACCGACTTGGTCAGTACCTTCCCCTTAAGTGCGGCAAGCACTGCCGGGAATTTGATCGCACAGGTAATGGCTTCGGCCTGAATGATCCCGGCAATCACCGTGCCCACACGATCGTCGGCCAAGAGCGCCTCAATGCAGCGCGTATAGATCGCTGGTTCCGACAGCCCTTGCGCCGTAATGTCCAACGGGTTCGACACCGGTACGAACACCGGCAAGGCCGCGCGCAGCATGGGCGAATTGTCGTCCTGCAAATCGGCCAGCGGCAAGTCGAGTTCTTCGGCCAGATCAAGCGTCAGTGCCTTGAACGCGCCCGATTCCCCCAGCACCGCAGTTGCGCCGGATGGCAACGCGGAACAGCGCACGGCGATCTCTGCAATATCGCCCAGTTCCTGCAACGTTTCGGCAAAGATTACGCCTGCACGTGCGACCATGGCACGCATCAGCTTGTAATCGCCTGCCATCGCGCCGGTGTGGGTTGCAGCGGATTCGCGCGCTGCACTGGATTTGCCCGGATGCAGCAGGACCACGGGCTTGCCTGCCGCCTTGGCCCGGCGCGCCGCCGCCAGAAACGCCTGTGGCTTGCGGAACTGCTCGACGATCATCGCAATTACATGGGTGTCTGGCTGATCGACCATCCAATCCACGTAGTCTTCAACGCCGCTGGCCGCTTCGTTGCCGGTAGAGACTGAATAGGACATGCCACATTCGCGCGAGAGCAGCATTGTGCCCAGCACCGCCGCCATCGCGCCCGATTGCGAAACGATGCCAACCGCGCGGTTGCCCGCTGGCGGCACCGCATTGGTTTCAACAAACGTCAGCGGAATGCGATCAACATAATTGACGAGACCCAAGCAGTTCGGCCCTTCGACCACCATGCCCGCCTCGTCCGCAATCCGCGCAATTTCGCGCTGTTCGGCAAGGCCTTCTTCGCCACCTTCAGCAAAACCTGCCGAAAAGATCACCACGCCGCCGCACTTGCGCGCCGCAAGGCCCCTGACCGCATCCAGCACGCCCGCGCGCGGGATGGCCAGAACGGCCACATCCACACCTTCGGGCAGCGCATCGACCGATGGGTAGCAACGCTTGCCCATAATCTCGTCGCGTTTCGGGTTCACCGGATAGATGGTGCCGGTGTAGCCATTGCGATCAAGGTTGGTCAGCAGTGTTGCGCCCAGCGCGCCCGGCTTGTCGGACGCGCCAACAACGGCAACCGACTTCGGGCGCAGGAAACGATCGAGCGCGGCGTGAGACAGACTCGCATGAACAGCCATTTGCATCCTCCGATTTCGCTATGTCGTATAACAATTAACGGAAGAACGGCAAGTGGCTCTACGGACGTTCAGTTGATGTCTGTCCTAGGCCAGCGGTTGCCAATCAAACACCAATTCCCCTTCGCGATGGGCAAAGCGATTAACGTGTTCGGCCACCACCAGTTGCATGCGTTCAAGATCGCCGTCGCTTTCAATCCGGCAGACCAGTTCAAGGGATTCATCGGTAGCAGTCATCTCTAAAGGTCCGAATGGCAGCGCGATGCGCCCTGCATAGGCATCGAACGTCACTTCAAATTTGTGGCCCCAGTGCTTGCACAATTGCTGAAGGTAGCGGCTTGCGCTGGCGGTGGGGACAACGGCACGACTTGCAGGCATGAATTCACTCTTTCCATCATGTTTGATACATCAAAGATATATCTTAGAGTCAGAAAGTCAACAGCACCCATTGCATCCAAGGTTGACGAACCGCCGCAACCCATGGCAAGCGCCTCAACGCAACGCCTGAAAGGGCCGATGCGGGTATAGCATAGTGGTAATGCACTAGCCTTCCAAGCTAGCTAGGCGGGTTCGATTCCCGCTACCCGCTCCAACTTCCAGCTTTGAATCCTCTCAGTCGCAGGACCGCATTGCGACTTGCACGGATGCGCGATTGAAACGAACTGGCCGTTGCGGGATTATCTGCCCATGCTCAGATCGCTCCTTCGGCTTGTTATCGGCGTGCTTGTGATTGGCAGCATCGCGCTGGTTGGACGCGACTGGCTGCATCGTCATCCGGAACACGATCCCTGGGCACCGCTTACGCTGACGGCTCCGGTTGGCTGGGCGACGGCGTCAAAGTTTGAGAATTTGCGCAATGATCGGTCTATTTGCCGCGCGTTTCTCGATGCTAGCGGCATTGCATTTACGGCACTTCCGCCGACAGGTTCAGGCGAATGTCTGCGCGCTGACCGACAAGTGATTTCCAGCCCGCAGCAGGCCGATGTGCGGCTTGTGCCCCGTGGCGCACAGGCGACGTGTGCGGTGGATGCAGGGTTGGCGTGGTGGCTTCATCATGGCGTTCAGCCTGCTGCACAAACAATCCTTGGCTCTCGCGTGGTGCGCATCGAACATTTTGGCACCAACAGTTGCCGCCGGATCAGCGGCAGTGAAAATTGGAGCGAGCACGCTTCGGGCAATGCCTTCGATGTCAGCGCATTTGAACTTGCCAACGGCGAGCGGATTGTCGTCAGCCGGGATTGGGACGGTCCGGGCGATGCCGCCGCATTCTTGCGTAAAGTGCGTGATACTGCCTGCCAGAGTTTCGCAACGGTGCTTTCGCCAGATTACAACGCAGCCCATGCCGATCACTTGCATCTCGACCAAGCAAACCGGACAGGCGGATGGACGGCTTGCCAATAGACAATCGCGATGGTGGTGGCTCTGTCACCACTGGAATTTTGCCCGCATCGCGCTATGGGGCAGATATGGATACGCCTCATCGCCAGTCTGGTGGCCCGGTTACCGTGGCCGCGCTCTATCGTTTTGCGCGCTTGGACGATTGCGCGGCACTGCGCGCACCGCTTGAGCAATTGTGCAAGGATCGCGGCGTGCGCGGAACGCTGCTGCTTGCGCCCGAGGGCATCAACGGCACGATTGCTGGCCCGGCCGATGGCATTGACGCGGTGCTGGCCCATATCCGCGCCTTGCCGGATTGCGCCGATGTTGATGTGAAGTTTTCCAGCGCATCGACCATGCCGTTCCACCGAATGAAAGTACGGCTGAAGCGAGAAATCGTGACAATGGGCCAGCCGGATATCGATCCGCGCGCCACGGTGGGCACGTATGTCAGCCCGCAAGATTGGAACGCCTTGATTGCCGATCCCGATACGATCGTGATCGATACGCGCAACGATTACGAAGTGGCAGTAGGCACGTTTGAACGCGCGATAGATCCGAAGACCGCGAGCTTCCGCGAGTTTCCCGAATGGTTCCGGCAAGAACGCGCCCGCCTTTTAGGTGAAGGCAAGCCGCCGAAAGTGGCGATGTTCTGCACCGGTGGCATTCGCTGTGAAAAATCCACCGCGTTCCTCAAGCAGGAAGGGATCGACGAGGTCTATCACCTTAAAGGCGGCATCCTGAAGTATCTGGAAACCGTGCCTGAGGAACAAAGCCTGTGGCACGGCGAATGCTTCGTGTTCGATCAGCGCGTAACCGTCGGGCACGGTTTGGTCGAAGGTACGCTCAGCTTGTGCTTTTCCTGCCGCCGTCCGCTTAGCGAGGAAGACAAGCTTTCCCCGCTGTACGAAGTGGGCGTTAGCTGCGCTGCCTGCTACGGCGAACGCACTGATGAACAGCGCGCATCAGCGCGTGAACGCCAACGGCAGGAAACGCTCGCCACTAAGCGCGGCGTCGCTCATGTTGGTGCGGTTCTCTAGGGTCAGGACCTATTAATCCCGCCTTCGAGGTTTGAAGCAAAATGGCTCAGTGCGAGGAAGGAAGCCGCCGGGATATGTCGATATCTCAAGGCTTCCTGACGCTGCAATGGGCCATTTTGGTCAAATCCCTTTGGGACGTCGGAATGGCTTCCATCTCGGACAGATAGTTGCTTGGAAAGGCAACCAGCCTTCCCTGCACACCTATCCGCCCGATCTGTTCGCCATTCCGACGCCTCGAAGGCGGGATTAATAGGTCCTGACCCTAGCTCGAGGTTACGGGTCGCGGCGCTCGGCATCAAAAGCGAAGTTCACGTCCACTTTGCCAGAAATCTGGTCAGTGCTCTCCCACTCGCCTTTGCCCACCGCGAAGGCAGTGCGATCCAGCGTGGCTGTGCCGGTGGCTTTCGCCCTGTCGCCGGTGATCTTCAAACCAAATGTCAGGCTGACCGGGCGCTGCGCCCCATTCATCGATAAAGTGCCTGCCGCCGTATAACGATCCGCCGCGCGGCGCTTGATCGAAGCCGAACGAAACACGGCTGTTGCCGGGCCGCCGCCGAAGAAATCATCACCCTTCAGCATCGTATCGCGCGTGTCATCGCCGCTTGAAACCGAAAGCAGCGGGATGCGCACGGTGATCGATCCGGCTTCCGGATTTTCAGGATCGAACACGATATCGGCGCTCCACCCGCTGAAGTTGCCATCAACGGCCTCTCCATTGACCATGGTGCGGAAGCCCAATTTGCCGCCGGGTTGCACTTGCCAGCGTGATGGCGCCGCCTCGGACACTACAGCCGATGCGCTTGCTAGCTCTACGGGTGCTTCGCTGGCCACGCCGGTTGCATCGACCAGCGCGCCTTCTTCTACCGCCGCTTCGCTGCTTGCCTGTGCCACAGGTTGCGCTGGCGCAGCCTTGCCGTAAACCAGCCAAGGCAAGGCAAACACGGCGCCCAATATCGCCGCAGCTGCCAAACCCCAGCCCAAACCGGCGCGCGCCGCGCCCGCTGCCGGGATCATCCGGCCCAGCACGTTAGGCTCAGCCTCAGTGCTCAGATGATGCCGCAGTGCGCCCGCCACGTGCAACACGATCAGACCTGCGCCGACCACGCCAAGCAAGCTATGCAGCGCCTCTGCCGGTTCATGCCATGCAGGCCCCAGCGGCAAGTGCGGCCAAGGGATAGTTCTAAACAGAAGTGTCGGCAGCTTCAGCTTGGCGGTTGAAACCAGCGCCCAGCCCGTCAGCGGTCCGCCGATCATGAAGGCATAGAGCCCGGCGTGAACACCGCTTGCCAACAAACCTGCCAGCCCGCCAGCCGCCGCCACCGGACGTGGACGCGCAAATCGCACGGCAACGCGCGCCAAGCTAAGTGTCAGCACAAGGATGCCGATGCTTTTGTGCAACTGAAACGGTGCGTACATCGCACTCGCGCTGCCCAGATCACCCATTCGCCAACCCAGCCCAAGCTGGAACGCCAGCAAGGCAGCGATGGCCCAGTGCAAGCTGATGGCGGCGCGCGAATAGCGTTGTGGTGTCATTGTTTCCCGTCCAGCTAGGCTTGCAATCTCGACGCCACAAAGGCGTCTCGTCCATGGCACCATACTTCGTCCATGCGGCGACCGGGCACAAGTGAGCATATGCCCAGCGGTTGAAAGCAACAAAGGCTGGCTTATGTCCCTCTGGCAGTCTTGCGCTGAGGAAAAGTTGTCGCCACAACACTTCTCGCAGGCGCACAATCGCTTGTCCCCAGGAGAGTTTCGAAGATGAAGACCGTTCTCAAGGTCAACGGGCAATCCCGCGAGGTCGATGTGCCTGCGGACAAGCCGCTGCTGTGGGTTCTGCGCGAAGATCTGGGCTATGTCGGCCCGAAATTCGGCTGCGGACAGGGCCTGTGCGGGGCCTGCACCGTGTTGATGGACGGTCAAGCCATCCGCGCATGCCTGACCACTTTGGACACGGTCGGGGCTGCTGCCATCACCACGATTGAAGGCGTTGCCGCCAGCCCGGTAGGCAAAAAAGTTAGCGATGCGTGGATTGATATTGATGTACCCCAGTGCGGGTACTGTCAGGCCGGCCAAATCATGAGTGCGGTGGCTTTGCTGGAAAGCAACCCGGCGCCCAAGGATGACGAGATTGACGCCGCGATGGCGGGCAATCTTTGTCGCTGCGGCACCTATCACCGCATTCGCGATGCGATACGCCAAGCTTCAGGAGGCGCGAATGTCTGATCAGGCACTTCTGGCAGGCACCCGCCGCTTTGCGCTCAAAGCCATGCTCGCAACGGGCGGCGTATTGGCGTTCAACATCGAATTTGCGGCCGCGCAAGGCAAACGTGCGACAGCCGCCGCGTCCAAGTTGACTGCCTATGTGCAACTCAACGCAGATAACAGCGTGACGATCACATCGAAGAACCCGGAAATTGGCCAAGGCGTCAAAGCGATGCTGCCCATGCTGATCGCCGAGGAACTTGATGTGGCATGGTCTGCCGTGCGGGTGGAACAGGCCGTGGCCGATCAGGCAAAGTTTGGCGAACAGTTTGCAGGTGGCAGCATGTCCACACCGATGAACTGGATGCCGATGCGTCAGGCCGGTGCGACGGCGCGGGCGATGATCGTGGCCGCCGCCGCAAAGCAGTGGTCGGCTCCTGTTGCCGAACTGACGACCGCCAATGGTGAAGTGATTCACGCCGCCACAGGTCGCCGCGCGCCATATGTTGCGCTCGCGCAAGCGGCTGCCAAGGAAGCGGTGCCTGCTGTCGAAACTCTGACGCTGAAAGACCCCGCCAAGTTCGCGATCATCGGACGTCCGGTGCGCGGACCCGATACCCCGGCCATCGTCGCGGGCAAGCCGTTGTTCGGGATCGATACGCAACTGCCCGGCATGGTTCATGCCGCGCTGGTTACTGCCCCTGTGCGCGGTGCGCTTTTGCGCAGCCACGATGCCGCCAAAGCACTGGCCTTGCCCGGCGTGCGCAAAGTGTTGGTTCTTCGCCAGCTTGGTGAAGCCGATGGTCTGGTCGATGCGCTTGCCGTTGTCGCCGACAGTTGGTGGACCGCCAATGAGGCACGCAAAGTCCTCGTCGCTGAATGGGACAATGGCGGGCGCGAACAGCACTCTGACGCGGCCTTTGCTGCCGCTGCCAAGGCTGCATTCGCCGGAAAGCCCGCCGCCGCCGTTGCGGCAAAGGGCGATGCCAATGCTGCGCTGAAAGGCGCTGCGAAAGTGGTGAAGGCGCAGTACACTTATCCCTTCATTGCGCACGCCACGCTGGAACCACAAAACTGCACGGCTTTATTCAAAGACGGAAAGCTGGAAATCTGGGCGCCGAGCCAGATGCCAGATGAGGGCCTGAAGCTTGTCGCCAAGGCTCTGGGCCTCGAAACGTCTGCTATAACCGTTAACCTCACGCGCATCGGTGGCGGTTTTGGTCGCCGTTTGCAGAACGATTACATGGTGTTCGCTGCCACGATCGCGCGGGATATGCCCGGCATTCCGGTCAAACTGATTTACGACCGCGATGAAGACTTCAAGCTCGATTTCTTCCGGGCAGGAGGCTTCCATCAGTTCGAAGCAGGCCTTGATGCTGCAGGCAAACTGGTGGCATTCCGCGATCACCTCGTGACATTCGGCGCAGGCGGACAACCAGGCCGCGGTGCTGAATTGCCAGCCGATCTGTTTCCGGCCAATGTCGTTGCCAATGCCGATCTTGGGATGACCGTGCTGGAAAGCAACCTCCCCTTGGGCTGGCTGCGCGCGCCTGCATCAAACACTTTGGCGTTTGCAACGCAGGGCTTCCTTGATGAGGTGGCCAGCGCCTCAGGCAAGACCCTGCCCGCGCTGATGCTGGAGTTGCTGGGCGATGCGCGCATTGTCGCCGCTGCCAAGCTCCCCGGCGTGCCAGACGCTTTCCAACCCCCGCCATTTGATACAGGCCGGGCCGCGGGCGTCGTTCGCGAGGTGCTGAAAATCGCCAAGTGGGGCGACAAACCCTTAAAGGGGCGCGGTTTTGGATTTTACTTCAGCCACTTGGGCTATTTTGCCGTTGTGGCTGATTGCACTGCCGGAGCGGATGGCGCGGTGCGCGTGACCAAGATTTGGGTCGCGGGCGATATTGGCAGCACGATCATCAATCCGCTGAATGCCGAACAGCAAATTCGCGGAGCGATGATCGATGGCATGGGCCACGTCATTTCCGGGCTGAAAGTGCCGATCACTGGCGGGCAAGTGCAAGTGGCCAACTATGATACCTACACTCTGCCCCGCATCGATGTGGTGCCGCCCATCGAAATCTCCATGGTCAAAACCGACAACCCGCCCACCGGGCTTGGCGAACCAGCCATGCCACCAGCCATTGCCGCAATTGCCAACGCCATCAGCAGCTTGACCGGAAAGCGTGTGCGCAGCTTGCCTTACGAGGCCTGAAGACAAAAATAGCCGCGCTGTGCTGATTTCCGTCGTTTGGAATCAGCGCAGCGCTGGGGCGACTTTGGCTGCGTACAATTCGATCCCTTTCATCACCGCCGTAAAGGGCAGGCCGCCAACGTCGGCTTGGCCAAGAAAGCGAGTGATGCCCATCATTTCGCGCATCGTCGAAAGCTTGTCGATGACCTGCTGCGGGCTGCCCGCCACCAAGGCTCCCATGGGCGAGAGCATTTGCGCGAAGATTTGCGGCGGCATCGGTCCGCGAAACAAGGGTTCAAGATAAGCCGAATAATACGGATAAAATTCAGCCTGAGCTTCATAGCTCGTTGCCGAGACATGCAGATGCGCGAAGGCGGCAAGATGCCGCTTCGGCGCTTTGGAGTCGACGGCGCGATGATAGGCTTGTGCGACTTCCGCATAATTCCGCAAATCGCCGCCGACCATGGGAATGGCCAATGCGTAGCCCATATGCGCCGCGCGCTCCACGGTTTCGACCCGCCCGGCACCGATCGACACCGGCAGGATAGGTTGAGCCGGGCGCGGCGCGATTTCGGCATCGATCAACGGCGGTCTGAACTTGCCCGACCAACTCACCCGTTCATTGCTATTGAGCAGTTCGAAAAGTTGCAGCTTCTCGATGAACAAGGCGTCATAATTTTTGAGGTCATGCCCGAACAGGGGGAAGTTTTCCGTGAAGGCACCGCGCCCGAAGATGATTTCCACGCGGCCATCCGATACAAGATCAGCAGTGGCGAATTCCTGAAACGTGCGAACCGGATCGGCAGTGCTGAGCGAGGTCGACGCGCTCGTCAGGCGGATGCGCTTGGTCACAGCAGCCATGGCAGCGATCTGGGTCGCGGTAGCGGAATTGACGTAGCGCAGCGTGTGGTGCTCACCCACGCCGATGATGTCCAGCCCCGCATCATCGGCCAGCTTTGCCATCTCGATCATCTGGCGCATGCGTTCGACCGGGGTGGTCTTGCGGCCACTGACCGGGTCGATCACCAGATCGCCAAAGGTATAGATCCCCAGTTCCAACCCACTACCCTTCGCATGAAACACGGCACCGTTCAGGCGATGCCGCGCGATCATGAACCTAGCGAGGGGCAGGTTACCGCGCCTGTGCGGATGGACCACCTGTCTGCTCTCTTGGCAGCAATGGCGCACTAGACCACCAGAAAAAGGGGATGACGATTGGCCGCCATCGTACAAGATTTCACCGCATTGTGCAGTTGGATTGGCACCACGGGGGGGGCCGGATCACACTGCGAAGTGCTTGGCGTCAAACAGCCGAAAACCGGCTTTTCCGCCGATACCCTGCTGCTTGAAATCACAACCGACGCTGGCCATGCCGATATCGTCGTGCGGATTGAGCGGATTGGCCGGCATATGTTTCAAGACTCGTCGATGGAACGTCAGGCCCGGATGATGGACTTGCTGGCGCAAGCGGGCGTGCCCGTGCCGACGGTGCTTGGCTGGTCCACAGACTTGACGATCTTGGGCGCACCGTTTCTGGTCATGCGCGCTTGCGCTGGCGTGTCTTTGCCGCAGCATCCCAGCTATCATGTTGCAGGCCCGTTGATCGCGCTCGCCCCTGCGCAGCGGGCCCATGCCTGGAACGACGCGCTTGCAGTCATGGCACAGATCAACCGGATCGATTGGCGCACCGAGGGCCGTTTCTTGATGGACCCCGCTTACGGCGTTGCGGGCCTTGATCATTATCTGGGCTGGATATCGGCTTGGCGAAACATGGTTTTCCCAGCCGAGCATCCGGTCATCGATGCCGCCATCGCGTACTTGCAAGACAATCAGCCCAAGGACACCCCCGCCGAGCTATTGTGGGGTGATTCCAATGCCGGCAATTTTCTGTTCGGCCCGGACGGATCGGTGACCGCCGCGCTTGATTTCGAAGCGGCATCCATCGGCCCGGCAGAAATAGATTTGGGCTGGTGGTTCATGCTCGACAGCATGCTTGCGGCGGGCAATCCTTTGCCTGAAGGCATGCCCGACAAAGCCAAGCAGATTGCGCACTTTGAAAGTGCGCTAGGCCGCCCCGTTCAGGATTTGCCGTATTATGAGGTATTGGCTGCGCTGCGCATGGCGCTGGTGATGGCGCGAACCGGCGGGTTGCTTATCCAGTCGGGCGCACTCGCCTCCGACAATATGGTAGCTCTTTACAATCCCGCCGCAACCATGCTCGCCGAAATGCTCGATGTGGCGCATGATGATCGCCTCGATCACTATTTCGCCATGGTACAGACTATGAATGCGCGTTGACCACCCACCCATGAATTGACTTTACGGATGCGGCCAAGTCCTACGACGCGGTCGGCAAATCATTTTTCCGTGGCTTTTGGAACAAGAAAATGGAGCGGGTGAGGGGAATCGAACCCCCGTATTCAGCTTGGGAAGCTGCTGCTCTACCATTGAGCTACACCCGCGTGCTTGCGGCCTGTGCCATGATCGTGGCGGATACGTCAACCTTTGTGACTTTGATGCTGATGCTTGCTTGCGCCAAAATGCGGCCAGTCCCATTGTAGGCTCCTTGCTTGTCAAACCAAGTCCTACCTGTTTGAAATCGTTCAGAAAGGTCTGCGATGAAGCCTGACTTTTGTGCCAGTCTTGCGGCTCTTACCATCGGACTGATGGCTCTTGCGCAAACCGCTGTTGCCCAAGCGCCAACTGCAAATGCAATCACCGCCAGCGAAGATGCACGCCTGACCGCATTTCTCGATGTCGAATTTGCGGCGTGGGTGAAGCAGCAGCCGCAACTGGCCACCCGGCTTGGCATCAAGGAAGGCGGAGATCGCTGGAACGACATTAGCGATGCTGCCGACGCGGCTCAGGTTGGCTGGCGGCAGGACAGCGTAAAGCGCATGCAGGCGCAGTTTGATCGCGCGAAGCTCACTCCTGAAGCGCAAGTCAATTTCGATATCTGGGCGCTTGAAGCCGATCGCGCTGCGCTATCCCATGCCAATCGCGTGCAGCGCCCACCGTTTTATTCGCGGATTTATTCGTTGCATAGCCAGTTGCCCGATTTCCTTGTAAACACGCATAGCGTTGTCGATGTTGCTGACCTCGACAATTATATCACCCGTCTGCGCGGCATTCCCGCCGTGCTCAATGTGGCCATTGCCCGCTCAATGGCGAGCGAGGCTGCGGGCGTTCACGCGCCCAAATTCCAAATTGAAACCGTGATCACCGGCAGCGAAAAGCTGACCAGCGGTGCGCCGTTCGGTCCCGGCCCTGATTCCGCGCTGTGGGCAGACGTAAAGGCCAAGACCGCAGCACTGGTGAATTCTGGCAAATTGACGCAAGGCGACGCTGACACACGTTTGGCTCAAGCCCGCGAAGCCATCCTTGCGCTCAAGCCCGCTTATGATCGCGTTGTGGCTTGGGCCACGCGCAGCCTTCCGACTGCCCACAGCGGGCGGGTTGGCGCAATTTCACTGCCCGATGGTGTGCAATATTATGCCAACGAGTTGAAGCTTAACACCACGACCGATCTGACCGCTGACGAGATTCACGCCATCGGCCGCGCAGAAGTATCGCGCATCGAAGCAGCGCAAGATGCTTTGGCGCGGCAGGCGGGATTGAGAGACCGCAACGCATTTTATGCGGAACGCGCCCGGCTCTATCCGCCCCGCCCTTATGATGATGCCATGCGCAGCGAATACCTTGCGGCGGCCAATGCCTTTGTCGCCAAGACGCGGACAATGCTCGCACCCTATTTCGGCACGCTGCCTGCTTATGGCATTGAAGTGGTGCGTGAACCGGCGTTTTCCGAAATCGCGGGCGGCGCGGCGCATGCTTCGGCTCCCAGTCCGGACGGCGCGCGCCCTGCCCGCACCTATGTTCATCTCGTTGGCAATTCCAAAGACCCGGCCTCGCTTTACACGCTGATGTGCCACGAAGCGGTGCCCGGCCATAATATGCAGGGCGATATCCAGGTGCGCCAGACCGGCGGGCCAATGTTCCGCGCGTTCACCAGTTATGTCGCATTCGGCGAAGGCTGGGGCCTTTATGCCGAAGCGATGTGCAAGGAAATGGGGGCATTCCCTGATATCGCCGCCGATTTCATGCGTCTTGATGCCGAACTGTTCCGGGCTGCCCGCCTGGTAGTCGACACCGGCATCCATGCAAAGGGATGGACCGAGGAAGAGGCGGTAGCATACCTCAACCAGACCGGACGTCAGCCGCCCGAAACCGCTCGTTCCGAAGTGCGCCGCTATATTACGCTGCCGGGGCAAGCGACTGGCTACAAGATCGGCATGCTCAAGATCCTTGAACTGCGCGCCAAGGCGCAAGCCGCGCTTGGGACCAGGTTTGATATCAAGGGCTTCCACGATCTGCTGATCGCATCAGGTTCACAGCCGCTGTCCATCCTTGAGCGCCGCGTGAATGACTGGATCGCTGCCAAGTCCTGAACTTTTTTGGGGTGACGGCGGCGCACCCGCTGTCGTCACCCCAAGGTCATTACCAGCTACCGATGTTCTGCATACTTGCCCACGGTTCAGCGGGCGGCAAATGGCCGTCTTGCAGCAATTCGATCGAGATGCCGTTTGGGGTTTTAACAAACGCCATGTGGCCATCACGAGGGGGCCGGTGAACGATGTGGCCTGCATCCAGAATGCGCTGGCAAGTGTCGTAAATGTTGTCGACGCGATAGGCGAGATGGCCAAAACTCCGGCCACCTGCATAAACCTCAGGCTCGCTGCCATCTTCGGCAGGCCAGTTGTAGGTGAGTTCAACTTCGGCGATGCCCTCTTCACCGGGAGCGGCAAGGAAGATCAGGGTGAAGCGACCCTGTTCACTGGAGAAACGGCGCACTTCGTCCAGCCCGATCAGCTTGAAAAACGCGATGTTGGCGTCAGGATCAGTAATGCGTATCATGGTGTGGAGAAATTTGGTCACGGGTGGATACTTCCGTTCAAAGGCGGTTCATCGATAGAATTGCACAACTCACCGCACACACTGCCTGCCGGGAGAAGACGATGAGCACCCAAGATAGCGACGATGCCGACAACACCCAAGTGTTACGCGCAAGCTTTATGCCGCGTGGCGCAACGAGGCTGGTGCCGGTCGGCATTTTGGCGGCGGGTCTGGTGCTTGGCGGGTGGTTCATTGGCGATGGCTTTCGCCGTGCCAAAGTGGCTGACCGTGCGGTGACAGTGCGTGGTCTTGCCGAGCGCGAAGTGACCGCAGACCTTGCCACGTGGACGCTAGCCTACTCCGCAACAGCAGGCGATATGGCCAGCGCACAGGCAAGCGTTGATCGCGACAGCCAGTCGATTCGCGCATTCTTTGGTGAACTTGGCTTTCCCGCGGATGCACTGCAACCCACCGGCGTTAACGTGCAGACGTTCAACAACAATGGCGTGGCCAGCTTTACCGTGCGCCAGCGGATGACATTGCGCACGACCGACATTGATCGCGCACAAAAAGCGGTAAAGCGTCAGTTTGATCTGGTGCGCCGCGGGGTGATGCTGGAGGAAGGATCAGGCATGGCCTATACTTTTACCAAGCTCAACACGATCAAGCCCGCGATGGTGGCCGCAGCCACCAAGGATGCCCGCGCCGCCGCCGAACAATTTGCGCGCGACAGCGGCGTTTCGGTTGAGGGGATCAAGACCGCAACGCAAGGGTACTTTGAAATCACCGCGCGCGATGGCGATGGCGGCGGTGGATGGGGCGTATCAGATACGCCCTATAAAAAGGTGCGCGTGGTGACGACAATCGACTTCTACTTGCGTTGAACGCCATGCGCATGAGTCTCTGGATAACCGGAGGTGTTGAATCAAGCACAAGGCGGGGCCATATCTTCGGCTACAAGAGGCCCCATGTTTAACAAATTACGCGCGTTATTTTCACCAGCGCAAGATCAACCAGCCGAGCCGCGCACCTGCACTCCAGCGGGGCAACGGATCTATGCCATTGGCGACATTCACGGGCGGCTCGATCTGTTCGAGCAATTGCTGGAGTTGATTGCGGCGGATGATGCAGCGCGCGGACCAGCCGATACCCGTCTGGTGCTGCTGGGCGATCTGATTGACCGGGGGCCAGACAGCTGCGGCGTGATTGAGCGGGCAATGACGCTGGTACAAGGCGGCAAAGTGCGCGTGCTGGCGGGCAATCACGAGGAAATGCTGCTCACCAGCTTGGAAGATGCGGAAACGCTGCGTCATTTCCTGCGCCATGGTGGCAAGGAAACCTTGTTCAGTTATGGTTTGCAGCGATCAGATTATGCGCAAGCGAAGCTGGAGTGGTTGCACGAACAGATAAACGCATTGGTGCCGCCAGCGCACATCGCCTTCATGCAGGCAATGGAAGACCAAATCATTTACGGCGACTATCTGTTTGTTCACGCTGGTATCCGTCCGGGTGTGCCGCTGGACCAACAGACCACGCCCGACTTGCGCTGGATCCGGCGGGAATTCCTCGATTATGTTGAGCCGCACAGCCATACTGTGATTCACGGTCACACCATTGCCGATGACCCGGTGGTGCGGTCCAATCGCATCGGGATCGATACCGGCGCTTTTGCTACGGGGCGGCTGACGGCGATTGGATTGGAAGATGACCAACGCTGGTTCATCTCCGCAGTGATCGATCTGCCAGAACTCCCCGAAGATTGATCAGATTTCTTGCGTTGCAGCAATTTTTCTTCGCTGTTGCGGGAAAGCCACTAATTCGCATTCATTGCCATTTTCCTGACTTTTGCGCACTTTAATCCTTACCGATGCAACCATATGCGCAAGTCTGTTGCGCGCCTGCAATGCGTGATGTCACGTTGTCGAAACAACGTCATTCCAGTGTCATTTGCGACCGGTTTTGAGGCAGCACACGGGCGGTTAAGGCCGCTCGCGACAGGTTGGCGATGGGGTGATTCCCCGGCGCCTTCCTCGCCACAACCGCGTCCCTTGGGCGCAAATTCGGGGTCAAAAAATGCAGATGAAATTCCTGGTCGCCGCTTCGACCATCGCGCTGAGCAGCTTTGGCGCTGCTGGTGCAGCTTATGCTCAGTCGACCGGCTCGGTCGACGTTGAAGACGCAATCGTCGTTACCGGCGCTCGCGGCGAAGCGGCAGTGAATGGCATCAAAACGCCACAAACGCCCAAAGCGAAGGCAGTTCTGTCCCAGGAACTGATTGCCCGCCAAAATCCGGGCAAAGCCATCTTCGACACGATCAACATCATTCCGGGCGTGAACTTCACCAGCACCGACCCTTATGGCGCAGGCGGTGGCAATCTGCGTATTCGCGGCTTTGACGGCGCGCGCATTTCAGCGACCTTCGACGGTGTGCAAGTCAACGATTCCGGCAACTACGCTCTTTATACCAACCAACAGCTCGATTCCGAATTGATCGAACAGGTTAACGTCAACTTTGGTGCCACTGACGTTGACAGCCCGACCGCAAGCGCGGCTGGCGGCACAGTCAACTACCGCACCCGCCTGCCGAAGGAAGAACTTGGCGCGGCGATGAATTATTCGCGCGGCACGTTCGATTACAATCGCGTGTTCGGAGTTATCGATACCGGCGTGTTCACGCCATTTGGCACGCGCGCATTCTTTTCTGCCAGCAACACGACGTACAAGCAGTTTCGTGGCCCCGGCGAGTTGGACAAGCAGCAGTACAATGCCCGCATCTACCAGCCAATCGGTGGTAACGGCGATTTCGTTAGCCTTGCTGGCAACTACAATCAAAACCGCAACAACTTCTATCGCCGTGTTGGCGTCAACGACTTGCGCACTTTGCTGGGAACCGCAACGATCCCGCCTGCAGCAAGCATAACACCAGCCTCGCCCCTGGATCTGGGCAATTTGACTGCAGCGCAGCAGGACACAATATTCAACTTCAACAACGACGCGACATGTTCATTGCCTAGTGCTGCAGGCGGGATCGGACGTCAAACAGACGCCTCATCTTGTGCAAACTACTATAACACCGCAATCAACCCGTCGAACACCGGGAACGTGCGTTTCAATTCGCGCGCATCGCTGAGCGAAACGCTGACTGCGACACTCGACGCCAGCTATCAGTATGCCCTGGCAAACGGTGGCGGCACGACCATTTTTGCAGAATCCAACGCGAATCGCAGCGTCACAGGCGTTTACAACCGTCAGGGCACCCGCATCGGTGCGGGGACAGCTGCAGGCGTGGACATCAACAAAGATGGCGATCTTAACGATCTGGTTCGCCTGTACTTCCCGTCAAACACCAATACCCACCGCCTCGGTGCAACGCTGTCACTGCGTTATGAGATGACTCCTGAAAACACCATCCGCGTTGCCTACACCTATGATCGCGCAAAGCACCGCCAGACTGGCGAGGCCAGCCTGCTCAGCCCGAATGGCAATCCAATCAATGTCTTTGGCGGACGCGGTGAAGAAGCATCAGCAGTGACAGACGCGGCAGGAAACGTGCTGCAAAAGCGTGATCGTTTGTCATATGCAATATTGCATCAGGTTGCAGGCGAATATGTCGGCAAGTATTTCGACGATGCCCTTACCGTGCAGGCTGGTGTCCGTGCGCCGTTCTTCCGTCGTAATCTGACAAACAACTGCTGGACCATCGCCGGAAGCTCCAACGATGCGTATTGCACGTCGGAAAGTGCTGCAACCGTCACAAACACCTTCCCTGCCTATGCCGCGCCTTATGCGGCTCGCAAGGTCGCTTATAACGCAGTCCTGCCGAATGCAGGCTTTGTGTACAAGTTTGCGCCATCCGTGAGCGTGTTCGGTAACTTCAGCCAAGGCTTCTCTGCACCGCGCACAGACAACCTCTATGGCTTTGACGGCGTGAAAATTCAGCCAACCACGCTCGTCCAGCCGGAACGCACAAACAGCTTCGATCTTGGCGCGCGGTTTACCAGCCGCCTGGTTCAGGCGCAGGCAACGGGTTGGTACATCAGCTACAAAAACCGCATCATCTCGTCACAGGTGCTGCTGGATGATGGAAGCACCCTCAACCTCGACCGCAACGTCGGACGTGTAAAGAGCTATGGCTTCGACGGCAGCATCGCGATCCGTCCGGTCGATATGTTCTCGATTTACACATTCGCATCGTACACGAACGCCAAACTTAAGGATGACGTGCTGTCGGCAACGGGCGCTGTCCTTTCGCCAACCAAAGGCAAGTTCGTTGCTGAAACGCCAGAGTGGCAAGTTGGTGGCCGGGTTCAGTTTGATTACGATCCGATCTCGATCGGCGCGCAGGTCAAGTATGTCGGAGACCGGTTCCTCACCGATATCAATGACGTTATTTCGCCTTCTTATACAACGGTCGATCTCGACGCCCGCGTAAATCTGGGCAAGGTGAACGACAAGGGCGGAATATTCTTCCAGCTCAACGTCATCAACCTGTTCGACAAGTATTACCTCGGCAACCTTTCGACCCAGCCAGCAGCGTCTAACAACCCGCAGGTTGAAATCGGCTCACCACGCACGGTGATCGGCTCGATCCACTTCGAGTTCTAAGCACTACCATTGCCAACAAAAGGGGCGCGGAAGGGGGAACTCTTCCGCGCTTTTTTGTGTCTGATGAGCGGGTAGATGGCGCGGGCTTGGCGGCGCGTATGGCGCAGGCAAAAAAATGGCCCGGCAGTTGCCTGCCAGGCCGGAAAGTTTTGGGAGAGGATGCCTGAAAGGCAATTTTTGTATGATCTACCCACGGTCATTGTGCAATTGCGAAATCGGTATCTTCAATTGCAGTTTTTGCAATTTACTGCGCAAGTCCATGAAATTGGTTATTTTTGCGATTGTTTCAATCGAAACGAACTGCCGCTATATCATTATCAATTGATTGCAGGCATAGGTTGCAAAGCGCCATGTTGCGGGCGCGAAGAACGGATGAGTGCCCGTCAACCGCTATCGATTCGGCAAAGGACGGGTTCAGCCTCCAAGCAAAAGCAAACCGTTAATGCGCGAGCAGGAGTGGAATTTGCGACCGGTCCAGCATATCGCGCGATACGCCGCCCATCAGCATTTCGCGCAAACGGCTGTGGCCGAACAAGCCCATCACAATCAGGCCTGCACCAACGTCGCGCGCGCATTCCTCAATTGTGAAGGCTATTGAGCCATTGCGATCTCGCTCATGCGATTCTGCGTGGATGCCGTGGCGCGAAAGATAGCATGCAGCATCCGATGCGGGAAAGCTGCCGTCCTTTTCACGCACGGTGAGCAAATGCACCGCGCTGGCGTTTTCCAGTAGAGGCATGGCGGCGCGCAAGGCATTGGCGGATTCATGGCCACCATCCCAAGCCACCAATACCGGCCCGTCAAATGCCAACATCGGAACGCCTTTGGGCACGGCAAGCACCGGCGCGCGCAAAGACAGGACGATTTCTTCGAGCACGGGATCATCCAGCGTTGCGACCAGCACATCGGCAAAGCGGGCGGCGCTGGCAGCGGCTTCGACCCGGCCTTGATCATCAACGATGACGTCAAACGCCACATCTTGCTTGCCAAGGCGGGCATTCAATTCTCTGGCGAGCTGTTCATCCAGTTCTCGGGCTTCACTGATCGCGGCGGCTGAAACGGCAGCGCCGCCGAACGGCTCCCAAACGGTCATTTGCGCAAAAGGTGTAGCAAGCTGGAAGGTGACATGCCCGGCTGTGGCGCGCGCAAGCGCAAGGGCGGTTTCGACACGGTCGTCAAGTGTTTCAGATCTATCGACGGGGCAAAGAATGGAGCGCACGGGGATCCTCCTGTCTTTCGAGATGCCCCACCGTCGCCCATGATTATGAGCCTTGCAATGACCTGCGTCAAATTGCCTGTCATTCCGCAGAGTTGCGGCGGCATCGCATTGCGATAAGGGCAAGCAGCCAAGCTTCAGGAGGGCACATTGCGCTATTCAGCGGTGATTTTCGATTTTGGCGGTGTGATCACCTCGTCACCATTCGAGGCATTTAACCGGCTGGAAGCCGCTCGCGGATTGCCCCGCGACTTCGTCCGGCAGGTTAACGCCCGCAATGGCGACAGCAACGCCTGGGCGCTGTTTGAGCAGGCAGAAATCAGCGCGGATGAGTTCGATCAGCTTTTTGCAGAAGAAGCGCGCGCACTTGGCCATGACTTGGCAGGCCATGCCGTTCTTGCAGTGCTGGCAGGAGCAGTGCGGCCCGTCATGGTCGCCGCGCTCGATCAGTTGAAGGCGCGTGGCTATCGGCTTGGCTGCATCACCAACAATGTGCCAACCGGCCACGGCGCGGGGATGGCGCGCAGTTCTGATGCGCACGACGCAATGGAGCAGATTTTCGCACGGTTCGAGCATGTGATCGAAAGCAGCAAGGCCGGGGTGCGCAAACCTGATCCACGCATTTACACAATGATGAGCGAGGCGCTGGACGTGCTGCCACAAGCCTGCATTTATCTTGATGATCTGGGCATCAATTGCAAACCCGCCGCCGCCTTGGGCATGCATGCGATCAAAGTGACCAGCGCGGAACAAGGGCTGGCGGAACTCGGCACTGTGCTGAGCCTAGAATTGATCTAGTCAGCGAACTGCTTTAACCTGAGCCGCGGTAACGCTGTCCTTGTATTTGTTGCCGAAATTGGTGCGGATATAATTGACGACATCGGCCACTTGTTGATCGGTCATCATCCGTCCAACGGCGGGCATACCGTGCAGGCCTTTGACCACCACGTAGATCGCGTAATCGCCTGAAGCCAGGTTCTGATCGCCCGCCAGCGCCGGATAGGAACCTGCGCCCTTCGCGCCCTTGGCATCGGGCATGTGGCATCCGGCGCAAACCCGCTTGTACATTTTTGCACCGCTTGGTTCGCTGAATTTGCCCGGAGTGACGAAGGCCCCGTCCGCATCACCGGCCGCCACAATGTCCGCACGGCCGGAACCAGAAGGCTCTGCTGCGGATTGTGCCAGCGCCGAAGCGGTGATCGAGGCGAAGGCGAGACTTGCGGCCGCGCCGAGTAGAACAGTGGTTTTTTTCATGATCGCTTACCCCGCCATAACGCGCTGATGGAGCCGCCCGATGGCATCGAGTGCGGAAGTGATTCCGCCCTCCTGCCACGCCGGAATGTACGAGGCATGTTCGCCCGCAAGCATGATCCGGCCATCGATCTGGCACAGGTTCTTGTAATGCTCAGCGCGGGCCTCTTCGGTCCAGGTGCCAAAGCAGCCCTGCGTCCACGGCACACGATGCCAGCCCACGGACACGCCGTTGAGGAATTCCGCCTTGTATTGCGGGTGAATTTGCGCGCCCCATTCCACCGTGCGCGCAACGCGCTCGGCAGGCGATAGTGAGGTGAATTCATAAGCGAACGCGCCAAAGCCATAGGCCCCAAGCAGTGCTGAACGTCCTTGCGCGCCATAACCGGTGCTGGGGTAGCTGATCTGGCTGATCGGCAGATCGGTAGTGGTGATACCGCCATAAATCTGTTCGTCCTGTTCCCAGAACCGCCGCTTGAATTCCAGCCCGACTTTGACCGATGCTTCATAAGGCACAGCGCCGATGGCCGCCGTCATTTCCGGACTGACGTTCATTTCAATCTGGCTGAGGATCGACAGCGGGATGGTGCACATGCACCAATCCGCCTTTGCCGTCAGTTTCTCACCAGTTTTGGTATCGACATAATCAGCGGTCACCCCGCGATCGTCTTGCGTGATTTTGGTGACTTTGCTGTTGAGTCGGATGAGATCGCCGACCTGCTTTTCAAACGCGCGCGGGATCATGTCCATGCCGCCCACCGGCTGAAAGATGGCGGTGTGGTGCGTGGACGACATACTGGCCGAGATATTGCGCCACAATCCTGATTGCAGCACGGTTTCCAACGTCAGCGGATCGGACGGGATCGGCTCTGCCGAAAGGCCGCCGCCCGGCCCCTTGGTCCAGCCGCGCCGTTCGCTTGAGGCAGGGCCAGCAACATAACGGTAGTTCTTGTCCAGCGCGCCAAGGTTTTTCAAAGCAGCCATCAGGATTTCGCCGTCTTCCTTGGTCACCGCATCAGCCAAGGCGTTCTTGTTCACCGCCTTGACCATCAGTTCGCTGACATGGCCGAGGAAATCTGCCTGAATATGGCGGTAACGCTGCGGCGCGCCGCCGAACGCCTTGGTCGAGTGGACATAAGCGTTGTAGTTCAATTGCATGAACGGTTCGAGCGCGACTCCCAGTTCCTGGCAATAATGCATGATCGCATAGTGATTGTGCGGGATGCGCCAAGGGCCGGGATTGATGTAATTTCCGGGGGCAAATTCGCAGTTTTGCGTGGCCCCGCCCAGTTCTGTGTATCTATCGCCACCACGCAAAGTCCATGAACGTCCGCCAACGCGATCATTGTATTCAAGCACTTGCACTTTGTATCCGGCGCGGCGCAGTTCGAGTGCGGCGACCAAGCCAGCAAGACCCGCACCCAAAACAAGCACCGAAGCACCTTTGCTGTCGCCATCGAGTTTTGGCACGCCCGTAAACGGCGAGGCTTGGGCCTGACCCAAGCTGGACATGGCAAGGTACATGGCAGAGGCACCGGCACTACGGCCAATCAAAGCCAGCAAATCGCGCTTGCTCATCGGCAGCACGGAATCGAACGCCATCAAAAAGTCCTCGCGCGCGGCGCCCCCCTGATGGGCTAACCCGATGGGAATGGAGTGTCTTTTCAGACGCTTCGTCACGGGCAGTGTTTCACCGGCCCGCGTATCTTTGCGCAAGTGCAGCATAGCCCGCATACGTCGAACGGCGCATATGCGCGTAAAGGGTTGTCTGGACGCAAATGCATTCGCGTGAATGCGTGATTTTTGTTAGCTGATCATCGCGCACCAAGCAGGAACCCACGCCATGCATATCCGTTTGCCTAAGCCCCTTCTGCCCTTGCGCAGGCGCATTGATATGCGGGCGTTGATGGGCGCGAGTCTGGCCTTTTTCGGGCTGGCAGGGGTGGCTTGGGCTTGTGCAGATTCATCATGCTACCCCAGTTGGCGTCTGGATTCGAACAGCTATGATTGCGCCGGCCGCGCGATGATCAATCCCGGCAACGACACGCGGATCAACCTGCTTTTTCTGATGCAAAGCGTATCGGCGGCTGGCGATACCAAGCCGACAGAGGCAATGAAGGTCGCTGATGAACGACAGTTTGGACAGACCTTCATCAGTTGGCAGGGCCTGCGCGCCACCCTGTGGCCCCAGGCAGAAACGCCTGACGACTATAGCGAACCCGTTTGCTTGCCGCCTACCGATTTTGCCACCGAGTTGAATGCCGAAAGCGGCATTACACCGACTGAGCGCGCAGCTTTGCTCGCCATACGCGCCAAGGTTGGGTGCGAGGCAGTGACTTGGGATGACACTGTCACCAGCGTTAAAGGCCGTGAATATCTGGCCTATCTGAAGGCCGCCGATGCGTTTTACGCAGGCGATTGGACTACGGCGCGAACGGGCTTTGCCGCGCTGGCATCGGCGAAAAGCACATGGGTGGCCGAAACGGCACGCTATATGCCGATCAGAATCGGCCTGCGCTCGGCCGTCGCCAATGCCACAGGCGAGTACGGCGATTTCGAAGCGGCAAAAGTGGATAGCGCCGCAATTGCCGAGGCCAAGACCGGGATCGCCGCTTACCTCAAGGCATGGCCAAACGGGCGCTATGTAGATTCGGCCAAAGGGCTGACCCGGCGCGTGCTGTGGCTTGAAGGCAATGGCGCAGAACTGGCGCGAATTTACGAACGCATGCTGGCCACGACGTCAGGGCAAGACGAAGCCGCGGCCAATCTGGCGGAGGAAATCGACATTTATGTTCTGGGGGCCAATGTTTACGACAGCACTAAGGCGTTGCCTGCATTGGCAACCACGGGCGACACACCGCTGTTGTTGGCAGTAGCCGATCTGATGCAAATGCGCAGCGATGAAACCGCGCCGGGCAAACTGTCTGCCAGCGATCTGGCCGCGCACGCCAGTCAATTTCAGCAGCGGCCAGACTTGTACAGTTTCCTTCAGGCCAGCCGCGCGTTTTATGCTGGCGAAGACCCCAAGGCGATCATGGCCCTGATCCCGGATGACTCCCATCAACCAAGCTACAAGCCATTGGCCTTCAGTCGGCAAACATTGCGCGGCATGGCATTGGCCCGCGCGCGCGATCCGAATGAGGCAGGGTTCTGGCGGGATCTCCTACAGGGCGCAAACCCGCTGTATCAGCGACCCTTGGTTGAAATGGGCCTTGCCATGCGGTGGCAGCGCGATGGCCGCCTTGATCAGGTTTTCGCCGCCGGTTCCCCCATCAAGGATTCAACCACGCGCGAAGTGCTGCTCCAAACCGTCGCACCCCCAGCGATACTCAGGTCTGCGTTAAGCGATGCAGCGCGCCCCGAACACGAACGCGATGTTGCCCGCTTTATCCTTTTATACAAAGGGTTGAGCCGTGGTGCCTATCGCGATTTCGCGCGCGATGTTGCCGTCGTTCCCGCCAGCGCCAATAGCGATGCCGGGCCTTACAGCTTGATCAGGCAAGAGGACGCGCCCGTTGGCCTGTTCACCAAAGGACGCTGGTCGGATGGCTTTGCCTGCCCACCGATTGCCGAAACCGCAGCGACGCTTGCCCGCACGCCCGCCGATCGCAAGGCGCAGTTGTGCCTCGGCGATTTCTGGCGACTGAATGGCTTCGACAACTTCACCCCGTTCTCCAGCGAAGCCTTTGGCGACACCCCGCGCGGCGATACGCTGGGCAGCGGCGCTGATGGCTTCCCCGGCAAGCCACTGTATCGCGATGCTATTTACAACGCGATCATTGCCGACCGCCAGACACCTGCCGATTTGCGCGCCTATGCACTTTATCGCGCAGTGCGCTGCTATGCGCCATCGGGCTATAACGGCTGCTACGGTCCCTACACGTCCAGCGCAGAAATGGACAAAGCACAAGTCCCGCCAGAGCAGCGCAAAGCGTGGTTCACCGAATTGAAAACGGCTTATCCCAACAGTCGCTGGGCCAAATCGCTGCGCTTCTATTGGTGAGCCGCGCCAAATTCTGGGCGGCACTGCTGGCGCTGGGCTGGCTAAGTGGGTGCGATCCGCGCGCACAGCCCGATGCCGTGGTGCACGAAACCATCGATGCCCGCGCTTATGATGCGTTCTATCTGTGGCCCGGCGTGCGCCCGCCGGACGGCACAAGCCCGCGCGTCCTCTATCTTCTCGATGGCGAAATCCGCAGCAAAGGCCCGGTCCGCTTTACGCGATTGCGACCCGGTGCGCCAAAATTGCCGGGCAAGGACGTGTGGCTGGTGGTGCGGATCAACCGGCTCGATTGGAGCGAGGCCGCTTATGGGACGATCTTCGCCGATCTGGCGCGCTGGCGGGCGGCCGGCAACTCCGTCGTCGGCCTACAGATTGATTTCGATGCGGCGACCAAGGGCATCGGCGGCTATGCTCAGTTTCTCAGCCATTTGCGCGGGCAGTTGCCGCAGCAATACAAACTTTCGATCACCGGCCTGATGGATTGGAGCGCCAATGGCGATCCGCGCGCGCTCGCCCAATTGAGCACGGTGATCGACGAGGTGGTCGTGCAGACCTACCAAGGGCGCAGCACCATTCCCGGCTACGAAGCCTATTTCGCCAAGATGGACGCCTTCCCCATCCCCTTCCGCGTCGCGCTGGCCCAAGGCGGCGCATGGACGCCACCACCAAAGCTCAGGCGCCACCCCATGTTCAGGGGTTACATCGTGTTCTTGATGCGATGATGGGGTGTCTGGAGGCAGAGCCAGGATCTAAATTTTCAAGTAAAATATTGTTTACATGCAATATTATTGCTCATCACGAGAAGCAACTCATCAATCGGTCCATCACCTGCAAATCCAAAATGGGTTCAATTCCCAAAGCCGGAATCAATAAAGCGCACGCCAGGTCGAATCATTTCGCGGATGACACTTAAATTTCTGCCGTTCCTGCGACAGAAACAAGGATCGTAACTCCCACCAGTTCACATAAAGACTTGCCCTAAACAACCGCATCGTGGGACAAAGCGGTCGTTCCCGGCTTGCCTCCTAAGCGACAGCCTTTGGCGAAAGTGGACGTTCGTGCAAACCATACAAATGTTCTCGGGCAGGGAAAGCTCCCTTCCTGACCGCATCGGCAAAGGCTCCGATTGCCTCATCGGCCTCTGATCCGAGATCCGCGAACCGTCGCACGAAGCGCGCCGTTCGCTCCGTCATCCCCAGCAAGTCTTCAAGGACAAGGACCTGCCCGTCGCAAGCCTGGCTCGCGCCGATGCCGATCGTGGGTACGGCGACCCTCTCGCTGATGTGCCGTGCCAAAGGCTCGACCACCGCTTCTATCACCATCGAGAATGCACCCGCCTCGGCGATAGCGATGGCATCAGCCTCGATCGGTCCCGGCTGATTGGAGCTGCCCAAGGCGGCGGCCTCGGCCTTTCCTTGGGATCTAAACGATCCGATCGTGTGGATCGACTGCGGTGTCAGGCCGACATGCCCCATGACCGGTATGCCCCGGGCAACAAGGAAAGCGATGGTCTCGGCGAAATAAACCCCGCCCTCAAGCTTGACGGCACCGCAGCCAGTCTCCCGCATGATGTGTGCCGCCGACGCGAACGCCTGCTCTTTCGAGACCTCATACGATGCGAAGGGCATGTCCACCACGACCAGCGCCCGGCGCGATGCAGCCACCACGGCTCGCCCGTGCATGATCATCATGTCGAGCGTAACCGGCAGGGTCGTGTCGAAGCCATAGAGAACATTGCCGAGGGAATCGCCGACAAGCAGGACGTCGCAATGCGGATCAGCCATCCGGGCCGACTGGGCATGGTATGCGGTGAGGACGACAAGTTTCTCGCCAGCCTTCCTGCCGAGGACGTCAGGAACGGTCATGCGATTCAGCCTAATGGGGACGGACACGGGGCTTCACTCCTGCAGGACAAATACATGCAACCATCAAAGCGTCCTCGCTTCAATCTGGTTGAGGTAGCGGAACTCCGGCGCCCGAACGCCAGCGATACGCCGGATTTCGACGAGCTGCGGAGATTCGAAGAAGGAGCGGGCCGCATCGAGCGAAGTCCATTGCGAGAAGTGGACGACCTGACGGGCATCCGTGTCGTAGGCCAGCAGTTGATAGGCGATCTCTCCGGCTTCGCGCCGGATCGCGGCTGCATCGTCGAACACAGCCTTCCACTTCTCGTAGTCCTCCACTTCATGGATTATGAGGACATGGGGCTGCTGGGCGTCGCACTTGGAAAAGCTCATGCGCCAGCTCCGTTGATTTTCAGGAGATCGATAACGAAGCCCACCCACATCGCGAACAGCACGATGCCCGAGGCGATATAGACGCGGGCCCGGGTCCGAACCGTGTTGGGGCCAATGTGGATGGCGGAATGCACCACCCGGAGCCCGACAAAGATCCACGCCAGCGCTACCTGCGCAGGCGAGGCACTGCCCGTCAGGATCAGCAGTGGCACCAGCGCGAAGTAGAGCACCGGCATCTCGAACAGGTTGGCAAGGTTCTGCGCTGGCCGTTCGACGGGACGAAAGTAACGGCCCACGGCTTCCACATTGGCGAAGTCGGCGGCGGTGGGGCGGTGGGCCGCAATATGGGCAAAGCGCTTCCGCAGGAGAATGGACCAGACGACGAATATCAGCCCTGCCAGGGCCAAGGTTGGCCAAAGAATGGCCAAGTTCAATGCGCTCACGACGGTGCCTCCTCGCATCAGACTGAGTCCATATTTGATACTTAGGTATAGAGACTGGTTTTGTTTTTGCAACCCAGATATTCTGGGCGGCATGGCCACACCTCCGTTTCGTCGACAGTCCCCGATACACATTAGCCATTGCACGCTGGCGGCGAGCTTCGATTTTCTGGGGGATCGCTGGTCCCTGCTGATCCTGCGCAGCGCCCTGTTCGGGGTACGGCGATATGACGATTTCCACACCGAGATCGGAATCCCCCGCACTGTCCTGGCCGACCGGCTCAAGCGCCTTGTCGCTTCGGGGCTGATGGCCCAGCAGGACTACAAGGCAGACGGCAGCAGACCCCGGAAGGAATACTGCCTCACCGAGATGGGCGAGGCGCTGCGCCTGCCGTTCCTGGCCATGCGCGAGTGGTCCGATCGCTGGGTTGGCCAGGGCCGCACACCGCCCATGAGACTGGTGCGCCAGTCCGACGGTTCAGAAATCCACGTTGCCTTTGTCGATGACAAGGGCCGTATCGTCCCTCCGGATGACCTGGCCGCCCGCTTCGAGGACTGGGCCCCGCATCCGGTAGATAGTGCGGAATAGCGGGGCAACGAAGCACCCTCGATAGGTCCCTTCGCGAGGAAGGCATTCCGCCGACCCGGGGGACCATTTTCTGCTGGGCTATGCTGCTGATCCCTGCGATATAGTACAATTCACAAAATTGTATTGCGAGTAGCCTTGGATACCGTCCCAGACGAAAAGATCGAATTGCCCGAAATGGACGGTCCGCTGCATGAGCGACTGGCCGTTGCGGTCGAGCGCCTCATTGGCGAGCGCCGCTACCAGCCTGGTGACAGGCTGCCCACGCACCGCGTCCTCGCACGGCAGGCTGGCGTTGCTATAGGCACGGTCACTAAGGCGCTCGACCTGCTCGGTTCGCGTGGCATCCTGCGCGGGGAAGTCGGGCGCGGTACATTCGTCAACGACATTCGCATCCCGCCCGTCGAGGGCGGCATCGTCGATCTTTCCATCAATGGCCCGCCGCAGGTAATTCCCGAGGACATGTTCAAGGCCGCTGCCGATCGGGCAATGCGCGCATCCCTCGCATTGGCGCACGGCGGTTATGCCGATCAACGCGGAACGCCCGCCCAGCGCCGCATCCTCGTCGGCTGGCTCGCGCGCACGCGGCTGCACCTCTCTGAAGACGACGTGATCGTTACCATCGGCGTCCAGCATGGCATCCACCTGGCCTTCCAGGACCGGCTTGGCGCCTCACCGCTGATCGCGACCGAAGGGGCAACCTATCCCGGCGCAATCGCCGCCGCGCGATCCTTGGGCATGCAGATGGTCCCTGTCCGGCATGATGGCGAAGGGATGGAACCCGATGACCTCGACCGGGTCCTCGAAGCTACCAAGGCCAGGACGGTCTACCTGACGCCTGTCAGCCACAATCCGATCGGCTTCGAGTCCGGCGAGGAGCGTCGCCGCGATCTCCTCGCCGTCATCGAGAAGCACGATGCCTGGATCGTCGAGGACGACATCTACTCTGTCTACTCGACCCGAAAGGCGCCGACCTTCAAGGACCTGGCGCCCGAGCGGACTTATTATCTCAACAGCCTGTCAAAGTGCCTGACGCCTCTCTTGCGCGTCGGCGTGATCGCGCCGCCACCAGGCAGGCGTTCAGCGATCATGCGTACCTTGCGGGCGCAGGTCTGGGGAGCACCGCCCTACGGAGTCGAGATGGCCTGCGGGCTGATCGAATTGGGTGCGGACACGATCGTTGCTTCCATCCTGTGCAAGGAAGCAAAGGCGCGGATTGCAATGGCCCAGCGCGTCCTGGGCCTTGAAGCGGTCCCTATGCCTGAGGGCGCCCCACATCTCTGGCTGCCGATGCCTTCCATCCGCGCCGAAAAGCTTGCGCGCCGCGCGAGCGAACAGGGGGTTCGCCTCACCCCGCCCGATGCATCCTTCGTTGGCGGCGAATACGCCGGTGGGGTCAGGCTGTCGATCATGGCGACGACCAGCCGTGATGACCTCGAACGCGCGCTTCGCGTGGTAGCAGCGCTTCGCGACGAACCCGAGGAAATGATCGTCTAGCAGGGCTATGAAGCAGACTCCTGCTTCAGCCTGCCACGCTCCCCAGCCGCGTTTGCACCGCCACATGTCCATTCGCGGCCCAACGGTCGAACGTCCGCTGGCCTTCGCATAGCAGGACCTGCGACATGGGAAGCTGGCACAAAGTGATCGGCCTTTGCAACTCCGCATAGAGCAAGGCGTCATCGAATCCGGCCAAGGCCGCCGCCTTCGCGATCCGTCGAATAGTAGATTGCCGAGATCCGCGACCAATGGATTGCCGACAGGCACATCGGATGGTGAGCCTGACTCGGTCGCCATGGCTTGTTGCGACAGACTTATGGCACTCCGCATGAATTCATCATCCGAGGGATGTTTTGTCATGGGCGTGCCCCCGGTCCGTCAAGAAGTGCGAGAATTCAGGTCGCGCGTATGGCGCGGGCACGCGGATGTCACGACTGGTGGTCCCATGGCGCCAGAACCGCGAGCCGCCCTTACCTCGTTGAATTTAGCTCATTGGCCCCTCGTGAACAAATGCTGGCAATTTGTAGATCAATAGATACAATAATTACTGATTATATGATTCAATTTGGAGGCGACGTGAATCCTGCCCTGTCAATTGCCGGCAAAATGGCCAAGACATATGGTCGCGTTGCCGACACGGCGCGTGCATTGCACGTCCGCTGCGACGATGGCGTCGTGCTGGCGGCTCAGCTTTGGCGCGGCGGCCGCGCGCACAGCGTCGTGGTCATCAAACCTGCGACCGGCGTCCTTGTCCGCTACTACCATCGCTATGCGCATGGATCGCTGCGCAGCCATGCATACTGTTGGCGCGCAATATGCGGACTGGCGCGATTCTGGCAATCCGGCGCGCGCTGGCTCGAGAACGGTCGTCGATGCTGGGACATTGGCATCATCCGCCCCGTGACGGGGCATTCCCTCCCGAAAGGAAACACCCATGCCTCCTGGTCATGACGACAATACGGGCTGGCAGCCGATGGTTGCCCTCGACCTTCATCCACGGCCCAAGCCAACCAACTATCCGGAGCCCTTTGCCTCCCGGATGGCGGGCCGGACTAAGCGCCAGTTGGGAGATGCGTTCGGCCTTACCCGGTTTGGCGTCAATCTCACCACGCTGCTGCCCGGAGCGGAATCGGCCCTGCTGCACCGGCACAGCCATCAGCAGGAATTCGTCTACGTCCTGAGCGGCATGCCAACGCTGCGAACCGAGGACGGGGAGTTCTTGCTCCAGCCCGGCATGTGCGCGGGGTTCACGCCCGGCGGATGCGCGCACCAGTTGGTTAACAGGTCGGGCAAGGACATACTCTACCTCGAAATCGGTGACCGCAATTCCGAAGATGGCGGCTCCTATCCCGAGGATGATCTCGAAGCCACTTGGGCCGAGGGCGGATGGCGGTTTCTCCACAAGGACGGGACGCCCTATTGATGTTCGCGCACATTTATCTCGGGTCTAACGACCTTGCCCGGGCAGAAACTTTCTACGGGCCGATCCTCGAGCGACTGGGATGGCGTTCCCGCTTTTCCGATCCAGTTGTCGGCTGGGCCGCGTGGCAGCCTGCCGATGCGGCCCGGCCGCTCCTGATCGTCGGCAGGCCCTATGACGGCCGCCCGGCCTCGCCCGCCAATGGCGGTATGGTTGCGCTGCGGTCCCCCGATCGGCCGACCGTCGATGCGGCCTTTGCTCTGGCGCTTGAGGCGGGCGGCACCAGCGAGGGCGCTCCCGGCCTGCGCACCCAATACCACGCCAACTACTATGGGGCCTATTTCCGCGACCCGGAGGGCAACAAGCTCTGCGTCTGCTGCCACGATGCGCTGGGCGAAGGCCACGCTGCGAGTGTGGGCACGAAGCTGACGCACGAGCAGATAGTCCGCCACGGCGAAGAATGGATCAATGCCTGGAACCGGCGTGACGCCGAGGCTGTCCTTGCCGGATTTTCGGAAGACGCAATCTTTCGCAGCCCCATGGCGGCGAGGGTCGCCGGGACGGACCAACTCGAGGGAAAGGCGCACCTCCGAGGCTACTGGCAGGCTGCAATGGACCGGATCAACCATCTCCACTTCCGGCTGAACAGCATGGTCTGCGAAATCTTCCAGTTCGGGCCCGCCGGAAAAGTCGCGGGCGAGGCGCTCTATGGCCACGCCGCCGAACGACCTGCGCCTGGCCCGCCTTCCGACTCTGCTTTCTGAGGACCACTGCCCGTGCCGACCTATTCCTATTTCACTGTCGATGTCTTCACCAACCGGCGCTTTGGCGGAAACCCGCTGGCGGTCTTTCCCGATGCCCGAGGCCTTGATGCGCCCACGATGCAGGCCCTCGCCGCCGAGATGAACTACAGCGAGACCAGTTTCGTGCTGCCGCCGGACGATCCGTCGAACACGGCTCGGGTTCGGATCTTCAACCGTACTGCGGAAATGCCCTTTGCCGGTCATCCCAATGTCGGCACGGCCTGGATCATGTCCTCGCTCCGCCTCGCGAGCGGACCCAAGTTGCGCTTCGAAGTCCCGGCCGGGATCGTCGAGGTCAGCCTGTGCCCCGATGGGAAAGTAGAGATCGAGGCGCCCCGGCCGCTTTCGACGGGTTCTGACCTGCCGGCCGCCATGGTAGCGCCGTGCCTGTCGATCGACCCGACCCGGATCGTCACCTTCCGCCACCCACCGCTCATCGCTAGCGTCGGCATCGACTTCCTGCTTGTCGAGGTGGAGGAAGGCAGTCTCGCCGACCTTGCCCCGGACATCACCGCCTTCAGGCAAGCTGCCTCGGCCGAGGACAGCACGCGCCTCTCGATCCTCGCCTACGAGCGCTGCGGTGACATGGTCCGCGCGCGGATGTTCGCGCCATTGGCAGGGACCTGGGAGGATCCGGCGACCGGCAGCGCCAATGCGGCGCTCGCCGCACTCCTTCTCTCCTTAGGCTGCGAGGACAAGCTGGAATTCCAGGCGGTCCAGGGTGTCGAGATGGGGCGGCCAAGCATGCTGTTCCTGCGGGCTTGGCGAACCGGCGACGAAATCCGGTCCGCAGTCGCAGGACGCTGCGTCTCGGTCTTCAGCGGCACGGTGACCCTATGAGTTCGCCCCATGGCGCAAGTCCAGGCATGCCTCCCGGGCACCTTGCCATGGCCCTGCTGGTCGTAGCTGTCTGGGGAACCAACTTCGTGGTGATCCACGAGGGCCTCGCGGAATTTCCCCCGCTGACCATCGGGGCGCTGCGCATCTTCTTCGCCTCGGTGCCCTTGCTGCCTTTCCTGCCCTGGCCCGACGTCCGGCCGCTCACGGTTGTCTCCTACGGGCTGCTCAGCGGCGCCCTTCAGTTCGGGCTGATGCTCTATGCGATGAACGGGCATGTCTCGCCCGGCCTCGCTTCGACTTTGCTCCAGATGCAGGCCCTCTTCACCGCGGTCATCGCTGTTATCGGCGGGCACGTCGCGGACGGCGACGCCAGCATCCTCGGCATTGCCTGCGTCCTAGCGGCTGCGCTCGCCTGGGCCTGCGCGAACATCATCGTGCGCCGAGCCCGGCCAGCGCGTGTCATCTCGCTCGTCGCCTGGAGCAATCTCTTCGCGATTCCGCCATTGGTTGCTGCGACCCTTCTGGTCGAAGGCCCCGACCGGGTACTTGGCAGCATTGTCCATGCCAGCTTTGGTGGCTGGATGGTTGTCCTGTGGCAGTCCCTTGCCAACGCCCTCTTCGGTTACAGCGTGTGGAACTGGCTGCTGGCGCGGCATCCGGCCTCGCGGATCGCACCGCTGGCGCTCCTCGTGCCAGCTTTCGGGCTCGGAGCCTCCGCATGGTATCTCTCCGAGTCGCTCCAGGCCTGGAAGATCTTCGCCGCATTGGCCGTTGTCGGGGGCCTGTTCCTGGGCATGGCCCGGACACGCACGGTCACCCATGGTTCCCTCGACCGTCCGGGAGCTACGCAAGGGGAAACCGTGTCCTGATCTGGCCCGCTTCATCCAGTCGCGCAGGTCATTTGCGCCCGATCGAGAGCCTGGGCAGGACATCGCATGGAGTGAATGGATCGAGAACGGGGAAGATAATGGCGACGACTGTCGAACTCGTTCGGTTGCATGTTGCAGATCGGAGTGTCGGCCGGCAGATAAAGGCGGACGCTGTTGTGCCACTAGTTGCCCGCAAACAACCTGAAAGTCCGGTTCCGGCGTTAACTGACGGTGCCGCTGTTGTGTCGGAACGGGGAAAGCTGGTCGACTGCTGCCCCGATTAGACACAGCTACAGGGTGACAATAGCCGCCAACAAGGCGGCCATTCTCAGGTCATTTGCACGTCATCTAAACCCGACGTCTGTTCATCGACCAAAAAACTGCAGAAGTTGGCTGGTGATTGCCACAGAGGAACTGTCTCTTTGCATGAAGGAAGCAAAGAGACGGGCATCTTGTAAGATGCCCATAAACTGCTTCAAAGTGGCCAGAAGTGCAATATTAGTGGTGTGCCCAAAACGGCGACCAGTAGCGATAGCGGTGCTCCCAATCGGGCGTAATCACCAAAGCGGTAGCCGCCTGGCCCCAGAACCAAAGTATTGCACTGGTGGCCGATCGGCGTGAGGAAATCGCAGCCCGCGCCGACTGCGGTAGCGATCAGAAACGGCTCAGGGCGATAGCCTAGTTGAGTGGCAAAGACCGCCGCAATGGGTGCCATGACCAGCACGGTTGCGGCATTGTTCAAAAACGGCGTCACTGCCATTGCGGCTACCAGAATTAATGCAACTGCACCCCAGGGCGGCAATTGCACCGCAAAGTTGGCAAGGCCGCCTGCGATCACATCAGATGCGCCTGTAGTCTGCAGAGACGCGCTAACCGGGATCAATGCGGCAAGCATGATCAGGATCGGCCACTCGATAGCTTCATAAGCCTCATTCACTGGCAAAGCGCCACTGATCACCGCGACAGACGCTGCGGCAAAAAATGCCACGGCAGCAGGCACCATACCGCTACCTGCCGCTACCATCGCCACCGCCAGAATGCCGATCGGCAACCAGCGTTTGCGCACCGAACCCAACCGTATCGGCCTTTCAGCCAGAGGCAACGCGCCCAATTGCTTCAGTCGTGAAGGCAAAACCTCAAGCGGCCCCTGCAGCACGATCACGTCGCCCGCCCGCAGCGAAATTTGGCCGGGCTTGTTGGTAATAGTCTCACCGGCGCGCGACACCGCGATCAGGTTTATGCCCAATCGTTCGCGCATCAACAAGCGCCCCGCCGTGCGCCCGATCAGCGCGGAATCGCTCCCGACTACAGCCTCGATGACACCTACATTATCGGGCGGACCGCCACTGCCCTCCTTACCTTCACCTGCCAGTGCAAGCTTGTCTGTGGAGATCACACGTTCAAGCGCGTCAGGATGGCCGGTCAGAATGAGCACGTCCGCCGCTTCAATCGTTACACCTTGATCAGGCTGCCCGCGCATGGTTCCGCGCAACAGACCGGTAACCTGCACTTGCTCCTCATTGCGTGCGGTGAATTCGACGACCGTCTCGCCAATCGCGATCGATCCATCGCCGACGGTCGCTTCGATGGCATAGGCGGAGATATCAATTGCCTCACCCAATCCGGGTGTCGCCTGCCGGTCTTGTGGCAACAAGCGCCAACCCAGCGCCAAGAAAACAAGACCCATCAGCAGCAGGAACAGCCCCGTGGGCAAGTAATCAAACATGCGGAACGGCTCTCCGGTCATTTCTTCGCGCACTCGGCTAACGATAATGTTGGGAGATGTGCCGATCAGTGTCATCAATCCGCCCAGCAGAGAAGCAAACGCCATGGGCATCAGGAATACCGACGGCGAACGGCCTTCTTTCTTGGCCATTTGGACAGCCGAGGGCATCAGCATAGCCAGCGCGCCCACGTTTTTGATTAGCCCTGAGGAAAGCCCGACCGTGGTGGTGAGCAAAACCAGTTGTCCGGTGGTGCTCCGCACACGTGTGGCAATACGCATCAACATTCCGTCAATCACGCCTGATCGCTGGACCGCCGCTGACATAACCAAAGCCGATCCGACGATGATAACAATGTCATCAGAGAAACCTGAAAATGCCTCCGCCGGTTTGACGATGCCAATGGCAATAGCCGCCAACAACGCGATCACTGCAGTCACATCATAGCGAAAACGCCCCCACACAAAGAGGGCCATCATCCCGACGAGAGTGGCAATCGATAGCCATTGGGGTGTTGTCATTGCGCCTTAAACCGGTGCGGGGCACAGCAGTTCCCGTGAACTGACGTTGCAAGTCTCGCTTAACGCATCTCCTGTTTGAACTCGTTGCCAAATGGCCTCGCCGACCCTTCGCTGGCCAATAACGGTTTTTGCTCAGGAACTGGCAGCGTCTGGTGCAAGCCGTCGTTTCCGCTGCGGTCACGGAATGGCTGAAACTGGGTCGGCACATGGCTCGTCGGAATTTACCGATTGGGCCGACAGGCGTTCTTCAGATGGCCAATCATGGCCATTGGAGAACAACCATGGAGATGCCTGAAACAGAACCCGCTGCCACCAAACGTCAGGTCTGGAATGCGGGAAGGACAGTCGGCGCCAAGCGTGCCCTGAAACCGAAGCAGATATGGGAGATACGATTTTATCTCAATCAGCGGCGCCGCCTGAGAGACCGGGCTCTCTTTGATCTCGCGATCGACAGCAAGCTCCGCGGTTGCGATCTCGTCCGGATGAAAATCGGCGACATTGTCAGCGGTGGGCATATACGAACGCGTGCAATAGTGATGCAGCAGAAAACGGCTCGCCCTGTTCAGTTCGAA
>CAMTWP010000036.1:0-16119 GCA_947085475.1 uncultured Novosphingobium sp.
ATAGCTAATCAGGGGCAAGGTCATGCCTTTCGAAGGGAAAAGTTGCAGGTTCACAAGGATATTGATGAAGGCCTGCCCCACCAACTGCGCGGTAAGACCCGCAGCAGCAAGGATAGTGAACAAGTCCTCCTCATCGAGCAGTCGCATCAACACGCGCAGCGCGATCGCGCAATAGACGATCACCACGACTGCACAGGCAATCAGCCCAAATTCCTCACCGATCACCGAAAAAATATAGTCGGTGTGGGCTTCGGGCAGGGCATTCTTGCGGCTGCCCAGCCACAGCCCCGCGCCGCTCCACCCGCCGTTTAGCAAAGTGCGCATCGCCAGATCAACCTGATCGAACTCACTACCACCCGAAATGAAGCTGTCGATGCGGTGCGTAGCGTTAGGATAGAACAGGTAAGCGGCCACCACCAGCACCACGCCCATACCCATCGCCCACAATATGCGATTAATCGAAAGGCCCGAAAGCAGCACCAGCACAAACCAGACGCCGCCAAACAACACGGTCGATCCAAAGTCCGGCTGCGCCATCAGCAGCGCGCCCACCAGCCCCATGACGACGACCGTAATCGGGATCACCGGGATGTTCGGATCACGCACCCGCCACGACAATATCCATGCAATGGCAATGGCAAAGCCGGGCTTGAGAAATTCGGACGGCTGCAAGCTGAAGCCAATCCACAACCAGCGTTTCGCGCCCTTTACCTCGCTCCCAACCAGCGGAACCAGCACGAGCGCCACGACCATCGCTGCTGCAAGTAGAATTGCCCCGCGCCGCGCGGCTTCTCTGGGCAGAACTGACGCAAAGAACATCGCCACCAGTCCCACCGCGACCCAACGCAGGTGTATCCAGAAGAAGTAAAGATCACCCAGCGATTTGGCTGATGTTGACAGCCGCTTTGCGCTGGCCGGCGAAGAAGCGGCAACTGCAATCGCGCCAATGACCACCAGAAACAGGATCAGGCCGAGCAGAACCCGGTCAATCTCGCGCCACCAGATAAGCAGTTCGCTGCGACGGCTGCGACGAAAGCGCGCGCCATGGCCAACCACGCGAACCCCGCCTTCGGGCATCGTGGTCGTGATCAGGCGCGTCGGTGTTGGCGTCGTGCTCATTGTCCAGCCTCAGATGGACACGGGGCAGCGCGATCTTCGATCAAAGCTTCGACGATCTGACGGAAACTATCGCCGCGCGCTTCAAAATCACGGAACTGATCAAAACTGGCACATGCCGGAGACAGCATTACAACATCGCCCGGCAGCGCCGCTTCCATCGCCTGCCGCACCGCATCACATAGCATCTCGCTGCGCGTAACCGGCATGACTGGCTCAAGAATTTCAGCGAAACGCGGCCCTGCTTCACCGATGGTATAGGCCGCAACGACATGGCTGAAGTACGGAGCGCATTCGTCAAGGTCGTCGCTCTTGGGCAAGCCGCCAAGGATCCAGTGAATGCGCGGATATGCCCCCAGCGCAGGCGCGGTCGAGGCGGGATTGGTAGCTTTGCTGTCGTTCACATAAAGAACGCCCGCAGCTTTGGCCACTCGCTCCATCCGGTGCGGCAAGCCAACAAAGCTGGCCAAGGCTGGCCGCCACACATCTTCCCCAATACCAAGCTGGCGGGCGATTTCCACTGCAATGGCTGCGTTCTGCAAATTGTGCGGCCCTTGCAACGAAGGCCAATCAGCTTGGCCCGTCAGTACATCAGGCTCAACGATGTGTACGAAACCGGCATCATGAGCAGCAAACGCTTCGCCAGCGATTTTCAGCGTATGTTCGTCACCCCGCCCAAAAATGGCGTGCTGATCAGGCCGCTGCATCTGGAACAGCCGCGCTTTCGAAGCAGCATAGCCAGCGAACCCGTCATACCGGTCCAGATGATCGGGGCTAAGGTTGATCAGCGCAGCAACATCGCAAGCCAGACTTTGCGTCAAGTCGATCTGATAACTCGACAATTCCAACACATAGACCCCGCCTTCAGGTAGCGGTTCCTGCCCCAGAATCGGCAGGCCGATGTTGCCACCAAGCCGCACCGGAAGTCCGGCTGCCATACAAACATGGTGGACCAGCATTGTGGTGGTCGATTTGCCATTTGTGCCAGTAATACCCACCACGCGGTGCGGCGGCAAATCTGCGCGGGCCTGCGCAAACAATTCGATATCGCCCATCACTGGTACGCCAGCGGCACGGGCATGATCGGCAATTGGATGGCGGTTCAGCGGCACACCTGGCGAAACGACTATGCCATCAAAGCCTGCCAGATCAATCGCCAGCGGATCAGCAATCTCAGCTCTGCCTTCAAACGCAGCGCGGGGTTCCTCGCGGCTGTCCCACACGGTTACGAGTCCACCACTTGCCAACAGGCTTTCGACGCTGGCCACGCCCGAACGGGCAAGGCCAAGCACCGCAAAGCGTTTGCCCGCAAAGGCGCCCGAAACGATCACCGCACTTTCAGCGTAGCAAGGCCGATCAGCGCAAGCACGATCGACACGATCCAGAAGCGAATGACCACGGTCGATTCCTTCCAGCCCAATTGTTCAAAGTGATGGTGGATCGGCGCCATGCGGAACACCCGCTTGCCCGTGCGCTTGTAAACCGCCACTTGCACGATCACCGAAACCGCTTCCATCACGAACAAACCGCCGACAATCGCCAGCACGATTTCGTGATGCGCAGCAACTGCGATCACGCCTAGTGCTCCGCCCAATGCAAGGCTGCCGGTATCGCCCATGAATACAGCAGCAGGCGGCGCATTGAACCAAAGGAACGCCAGCCCTGCCCCCATCATCGCCGCACAAAAAATCGCCAGTTCGCCGGCGCCCTTCACATGCGGAATGCCAAGGTAGGCGGCAAAGTCGGTGCGTCCGGCAAGATAGGCAATAATAGCGAATGTGCCCGCAGCAATGATCACCGGCATGATCGCCAGCCCATCAAGCCCATCGGTCAAATTCACTGCGTTGCCCGCGCCAACGATCACGAAAATCGCGAACAAGTAATAAAACGGCCCCAGCGGAATATAAAGATTGCTGAACACCGGCACATAAAGGTTCGTCTCACCCACGGCCAGCCAAGCAGCGATGCCTGCAACGACGAATTCACCGGCAAGCCGCACTCTGGCTGAAACGCCCTTGTGCGCATATTTGGTGACCTTGTCGTAATCGTCGAGAAAACCGATCACGCCAAAGCCCATCGTGACAACGACACAGGCCCATACCAACCGGCTATTGAGGTCCATCCAAAGCAGCAGCGAAAGCGTGAGCGCCGTGACGATCATCAAGCCGCCCATCGTGGGCGTGCCGCGCTTGGCAAGGTGCGATTGCGGTCCATCTTCGCGGATCGGCTGCCCCCGCCCCTGACGGATACGCAGCATGTTGATAAAGCGTGGGCCGATGATCAAGCCGATCACCAATGCGGTTATCAGCGTAATACCAGCACGAAACGTCTGATACCGGATGAGGTTGCTGAATCCTTCGAATTCAAGCCATTGCGCCAGCAGATAGAGCATTCATTGTTCCCTGGCAGTCAGTGCGCGCACAAGGGCGCCCAGACCGACCGAATTCGACCCCTTTACGAGGATGGCATCACCCCCGCGCACGCCATCAGCAGCAAGGCAAACTTGCGCTTCTTGCGAGGTTTCCACATGCGCCACATCGATTGCAGCGGCAAGCGAGGTGCTGCGATTTTTCCCCAGCGCGTCGGCCAATGCCGCCATTTCGGGGCCAACTAGGATAAGCCGATCAACCTTGCCTTGACCAATCGGGCCAACCAGTTCGGCGTGATAGCGCGCTTCATCCGCGCCAAGTTCACGCATCGCCCCCAAGATAGCCACCCGCCGCTTGGCGGACGTCTGCCCCAACTGCTGCAGCGTAACCGCCATCGATCCCGGATTGGCGTTGTAGCTTTCGTCAATCAGCAGGGCTGCGCCCGATCCATCGCCGTCTGGGGCTGCAATAGTATGTCGCGCGCCCCGACCGGCAAGCCCTTCCATTTCAGCGAGCGCAAGCCCCGCTGCGCCAAGATCACCGCCAATGGCATCAACCGCCGCCATCACCGCCAACGAATTGGCAACCCAATGCGCGCCCGGTTGGGCAATTGTATAGCAGACTTTGCGCCCGCCAAGGTCGGCGGTTACCAATGTACCGCCGCCTGCTGCCGCCACAGCATCAATCACACGAACGGTTGCATCGCGATTGGAACCAAAGCTGATCACACGCTCTGCATGGAGCGTCGCCTTGGCGCGCAGACGTTCGAAATGCGGGCTATCGGCAGGTATGATCGCAACGCCGCCAGCCTCCAACCCTTCGAAAATCTCACCCTTGGCATCAGCAATCGCTTCTTCGCCCGCGAAATAGCCAATGTGTGCAGGTGCAATCGTGGTCACGATGGCAACATGCGGACGCACCAGTTGCGTCAGTGCGGCCAGTTCACCGGCATGGTTCATGCCCATTTCAAACACGCCAAAGCGGGTTGCAGCAGGCATCCGGGCAAGGCTTAACGGCACACCCACGTGATTGTTATAGCTCTTGACCGAACGATGCGCGCGCCCGCGGCTGGAACGATCCAACGCGGCATAAAGCGCCTCTTTGACCCCGGTTTTCCCTGCCGATCCTGTAACGCCGATAATGCCTGCATCAACCCGGCTGCGCGCAGCTTTTGCCAAGTCCCCAAGTGCATTGGCGGTATTGGAAACCAGCACATGCGGTCCAAAACACGCATGTTCCACCGCCGCCCCAGCAGCGCCTTTGCCAAACGCACCGTCCAAAAAGCGGTGCCCATCCGACGCTTCGCCTTTCAACGCGAAAAACAGATCGCCTTCCACAACATCGCGGCTGTCAATCTCTACACCCGAAACCGGAAACGACGCGCTTGCCCTGCCACCCGTTGCCGCGGCGATTTCCGCGCTGGTCCACAGCGCCAGTCCCGCTGCGTCGGATGCATCTTCGGGCCATTCGATAAGAGCCGGATGAGCGGTCATGTCGTACACTCCCTTGCAACCTGCACGTCGTCAAACGGCAGGACGCACATCGCATCGCCCCGCCCGATGATCTGACCCTGTTCATGTCCCTTGCCCGCCACCAGCACGATATCATCGCGGCCAGCCTCGGAAATCGCGGCCGCAATCGCACTGCGACGATCGCCAATCTCACGCGCCGTCGGGTCACAGCCAGCCAGAACTGCAGCCCGGATGTCAGCCGCATCTTCGCCGCGCGGATTATCGTCGGTCACAATCACCACGTCCGATCCCGCGCAAGCCACACAGCCCATTTCGGGGCGCTTGCCGCCATCGCGATCCCCGCCTGCGCCAAATACTGTGATCAGACGCCCCTGCACATGCGGGCGCAGTGCGGCAATAGCGGCGTCGATGGCATCGGGCGTATGTGCATAGTCAATATAAACCGGCGCACCTGCGCGATTGATCGCCGCCCGCTCAAGCCGCCCACGCACCGGTTGCAATCGGCCCAACGCATCAAACGCTTGCCCCGCATCCATGCCGGAAGCCAGCGCCAACCCCGCCGATACCAGCGCGTTGGCAGCCTGATAGGCTCCAATCAGCGGCAAATTGATCTTGCGCACCGCGTCTTCGTATTCCACTTCGAGCGTCTGCCCAAGCTGTGTCGGTGTGCGTGAGAGCAGGCGTATTACATTGCCCTCCTCCCCCACGCCCAGCAGCCGTAGCCCCCGGTCGCGGGCATGCTTTACAGCACGCTCAGACCATTCGTCGTCCATCCAGACAACGGCAGTGCCGCCTACTTCAACCACGTGATCAAACAGCCGCATCTTGGCCGCGAAGTAATCTTCCATCGTCGCATGATAATCGAGATGGTCACGGCTAAGGTTGGTAAAGGCCCCCGCGACAACCCGCAGGCCCTCGTTGCGATACTGCGAAAGCCCATGGCTCGACGCTTCATAAGCAACATGCGTCACCCCTTCGCGCGCAAGGCCGGTCATGTTTGAAAGGAACGTGACAACATCGGGCGTTGTCAGCCCGGTCGAGACGCTCTCATCAGCGGTGGTCACGCCAAGCGTACCAATGGATGCTGCCGAATATCCTGCCATACGCCAGATCTGGCGGGTCATTTCAACGCATGACGTTTTGCCATTGGTGCCCGTCACCGCAACTACCGTTTCCGGCACAGGCTGAAAAAACCGCGAGGCGAGTTGTGCAAAAGCGCAACGTGGTTCGGCATCCGCCACATGGACCGCGCCCTCAACCATCACCTCAGGTCGCGCAACAATCGCTACAGCCCCGGCTTTCACTGCATCGGCGATGAAATCCTCGCCGTTGAAGCGCGCACCGGGAAAGGCGCCAAACACAGTGCCTGGCGCCACTTTGCGGTGATCAATGGCAAAACCGGTAACATTGGCTTTTGAACCCGCCGCCTTTAAGCCTGCCGCCCCAAGTATTGCGTCAAGTTTCATTCGCCTTCCCCATTGCCGACCAGCGGGGAAAGATCGGAAATATCAATGTCGCGGCTGTCATCGGGAACAATCCCCAGCAATGGCCCAATGCGCGGGATCACCCGGCCAACCACCGGTCCGGCGTTAAAAGCTGCCGTGCGCTGAAACGAACTTGCGGCCGTTCCCTTAGGCTCGTCCAACATCACGATCACGACATAGCGTGGCTTATCCATCGGGAACGCCGCGGCGAATGTAGCCACCAACGACGTGCGGTTATATCCGCCCTTCCCACCGGGTTTTTCGGCCGATCCAGTTTTGCCTCCAACGCGAAAACCGGGGGCGTTGGCAGACCTGCCGGTGCCGTCCACAACGATCATCCGCAGCAATTGGCGCATGCGGGCACTGGTCGATGCCTTGAAGACGCGGCGGCCTTCGGCAGCTTTGGCCGGGTCAACCTTATACAGCGTTGCAGGACGCCACACGCCGCCATTGACCATCGTAGCATAAGCCGCAGCCAAGTGTAGCGGTGTTACCGCGATGCCGTGACCATAGCTGACCGTCATCGTCGTAATCCGCGGCCATTCGCCAGCCTTGCCATTGCCACGCGGCCACAGCGGAAAGCCGCGCGCGGGCAGTTCGATATAAGGCCGCTCGTTCATGCCAAGCGCCGCCATCGTGCTCTTCAGCCGCGCGCCACCCAGTTTGTCGGCCACTTGCGCGGTGACGATGTTGGACGAATGAATCAATGCTTCAGGGACGTTCAGTGACGCGCCGAAGCTATGGCTGTCTCGTATTTGGAAGCCACCGATTTCCAGTGGGCGATCCGACGGATAGCGGACCGCAAGGTCAGTCACCACGCCCGCATCAATCGCCGCAGCAATGCTCAATGGCTTGAACGTGGAACCCAGTTCATAAACCTGGTTGGTGACCTTGTTGAACACCAGATCGTTGTAAGCCATGTCCGAACGGTTCGGATTGAACGACGGCAATGACGCCAGCGCGACGACTTCGCCCGTATCCACATCAAGGATAACGCCAGCCGCACCTTTGGCTTCAGTCTCAAGCATGCCCCGGCCAAGTTCATCTTCAAGCGCGCCCTGTACACGCATATCGATCGACAACTCTACCGGGCGGCCACGCTGCGCAGGGTCAAGCAATTGCTTTTCCAGCACCTGCTCCATGCCAACATGACCAAAGCCTTCGCTATCGACATAGCCAAGTACATGCGCGCCAAGCGACCCTTGGGGATAATACCGCTGATTTTCGCGGGGGAATTCAAGCGCGGGTTCGCCCAACGCAAAGATGCGGTTGGCTTCTTCAGGCATCACCCGGCGGCGCAGGTAACTCGCCTTGCCGGATTTCATCCGCTTTACCAGATCGGTATAATCGGCATCCGGGAAAATCTGCAGAAGCGCCTTGGCCACTTCTTCGGGCGATTTGACCAGTGACGATCCAGCAGCCCCAAGCGCCTTTGGATTGTACCACAGCGCATAGACCGGAAAGGCGCGGGCCAGCGGAAAGCCATTGCGGTCCGTAATCTCGCCACGCGGCGGCAACAGCGCCTCAGCAAGCGAACGGCGCTCTGGCGGTTCTTCGAACAGGCCCAGTTGCACTATGCGCGTCAGCGCCGCCGCACCCGTCAACAGGAATAAAAACGCGACCACCAGCACACGCACTTTGGCTTCCACCAGAGAACGCTGGCGAACATTGGCAAGGCGGACCCGGCCTGAAGCAATTGCTGCGGATGCGGTTAGCGCGTTCACCCTGCTGCCTTAGCCTCCTTGCGCGCAGCGGGGCGAGAGCCCACCGTCGTTTTGCCCTTCTTTGCGGCAGACTTATCCGCAACTACAGTCGCCTTCGGCTTTGCCTTGGCCTTATCGGGCTTTGGCGCATCAGCTGCCTTGGCCACTTTCTTTTCAGGCCTCTTCGCAAGAGGTGCCTTTTGCGCCCGCTCTTTTTCAGAAACGGTTTCTGCGCGCACCGGCTTGCGCGAAGCAACTTCAACAACGGTGCCAAGGCGATCCTTCAGCGTAACCACCGCTTCAGCGTGGTTGATCTGCGCCGGGCGCATCTGCGCTTCTGAATCAAGCACCTCACTGTCGCTCGCCATTGCCTTGCCTGAAAGCGGCGAAACCATCGCTGGAAATGCAGCCGTCGCTAAAACCGCATTGTCGACACTAGCCACGCGGATCGGCTCTGGCGCGTTTGCTGTGGCGGGCATGCTCAGGCTCGCCAGTTCGCGCTCACCTTCAAGGTATTGGCTGGAATTGGGTGCGGCATAGCCAAACTCCACGTCGTTCCAGACTTTCAACTGCTGCTGATTGGCGCGCGTCTCGAACTCGGTTTCAAGATAAAGCTTGTCTTGCTTCAGCGCAACAATCCGAGCCTCGGCGCGATGGATCTGGCTGCGTAGCGCGTTCACCCGGAACGCCAGCACCAGCACCAGCGCCACGCACAACCCCAAAAGAACAAGCCAGCCCGCAGAGCGAAGCCGATTGGCCGACGCGATCATGCCGCAACCCTCCCGCTTCGCGCCGGAGCCGCCGTCCGCACCGCCCAGCGCAAAGTTGCCGAACGTGCGCGGGAGTTGCGCACTTCTTCTTCTTCGCTGGGGCGGATAGCGCCCGATGGCTTTTCAAATACCGGCAGTTCTTTGGCTTGCATTTGCGGCAAGTGCCGCGATCCTGAAGGCAGCGCGCCCGCGCCATCGCGCAAAAACTGCTTCACGATACGGTCTTCAAGACTGTGGAAGCTGACCACCACAATCCGTCCACCGGGCAACAGCACTTTTTCAGCCGCGGCCAGACCTTCGATCAGCTCATCCAGTTCGCCATTCACATGAATGCGCACCGCCTGAAAACTGCGGATCGCCGGGTCCTTCTGCGCTTTGGGGCCTTTGATATCGGGGCGATAGCCCAGCGCCTTGCGCACAACGGCAGCGAATTGCCCGGTTGTGGTCAGCGGGCGTGCAGCGACTATGGCGCGCGCGATCCGGCGCGATTGGCGTTCTTCGCCATAGCGGTACAACACGTCGGCAATATCGGCTTCGTCCGCGTCATTCAGGAAATCCGCCGCACTTGGCCCTGCTTGCGACATACGCATGTCCAAAGGACCATCGGACGAAAACGCAAAGCCGCGCTCTGCCTGATCAAGCTGCATGGAACTGACGCCAATATCAAAAACAACACCGTGGACACCGGCGATGCCGGCCTCGGCCAGCCCTTCAGCCAATTCTGAAAAGCGTCGCGGATGCAGAACAAGCGTGGGGCCTTCGCCGCCCGCTTCCGGCCAGAGATTGCCTGCTTCAATCGCATCGGGATCGCGATCAAAGGCATGAACCACCGCGCCCGTTTCCAGCAAGCGGCGGGTGTAACCCCCAGCACCAAACGTGGCATCCACGATCAAATCGCCCGGCTTGGAGCCAAGCGCGGCGACGACTTCATCGAGCAAGACCGGGATGTGCGGAATTCCGGGCGCGCTCATTTGCGCTTGCCCTTGGCCGCTTCGGCCATCTTGGCCCGGCAACCGGCCTGCGCGCTTTCCCAGCCTGCACCCTGCTGCGCAAGGACGATGGGGTTCCAGATGGTGATCTGGCGACCGCCGCCGTGGAAATAGAGGCCGTCTTCCACCCCGCCCAACTCGGCAAGGTGTTCGGGCAAGACGAACCGTCCGCTTTCATCGAAGCTGGCACGGTAAAAGCCGTAAACCTGTGCTTCGGCCATATCCCGGTCAAAATCGATGCCGAGACGCAGCTTCTTTTCTTCTTCGCGGTCAATTTCGGTCGCAAAGTCTGTCAGGCGCGAAAGGCCAAAGCCGACGAGGCAAGGCAGGCGGGGATGCTTGTCGAGGCAGAGAACGCGGGTGTTATCGGAAGCTGTGAAAATGTCCGAGCGGAAATCGGCAGGCAGGACATAGCGGCCTTTTTCGCCGCGTGGCGAAAAGCCTTGTCCCACAAAATTTGCCGGCCCTCCTGCCACGAACACACCCCGCTCGCGGACAAAGCCCCACCCTTCAGCCCTGCGCCATCGCACAGTGCCGAATCATCCCCCGCGGATGCGACTGGAGTTCGTCCCGATGGGAAGCATTACTAACGCGGGACAGCGCGGGCGAAAAGGGGAAAATGCGGGAAAATGCGGATAAGCGATGATTCTATAGTGTTTTTTCTACTTATTACCGCAGCTTTAACCAAGGCTTTCCCAAACAGGTGACAGCCAAGCACCTGTTATTGTTAAACACTTCATAGATCCTCTGCTTGCAGCCCGCATTCTACCCGCACTCTCCCGTAAGGAGTATCACTTCAGTTACCAAAGCTTTCAGCCAGTAAGGCGTCAAGCTTGCGAATTTGTACGGCATTGTCACCTACAGCTTCCAGCAACGCGGCATCAGCAACCAGCAAAACCTGCCCCTTTCCGACGCGGCAGCGCGCAACAAGGCCCTCTGCACTGATGACGCATCGGGAATCGACGCCACCTTTTTTCAAAGCAAACTGCCCCGGCAAATTGACCGGAATACCCTCACCCGCGTTTTCCCGCACCCCACCCGGTTGCGCGTCGTCAAACTGCAGCTCCAGCCCCCAGCGCCCCAGAATGGGTGAAATCAGCACAACACCCTTAGGCCGACGCCGATCTCCCAGTGCGAACGCACTTTCCTCGGTCAGCATCGGATCGGCGAACAACACAACTTTGCCGCCTGCCCGGACCCAGCCATCAAGCGCCACATTCTCGTCTGGCGATAAGGGCCGTGGCTGTGCAATGATTACGCGGTCAAGCCGCGCAAGGTCCAGCAAGGTATTGAGCGCAATCACATTGCCATGCTTCGCCAGTACGGATTTGGCCCAGTGCGGCTTGTCAGGTGCCGCCAGCACATCACGCAGATCGGCTTGTTCAGACCACAATATTGGCAGGCTGGTAAACAGGCCAAGCGGTTGCCTTGCCTCAGCTTTTTGTTGAGCCGGCCACCAAACGCCCACAACACCAAGCAGCAAAAGCACCGTCAGGACGACAAAGCGACGCCGCATGACCGATCTCAGGGGTTCGGCGCTTTGACCGATGGCGCGGGCGTTGGCGGCGGTGCGGGTGAAATGCTGACTTGCGGCTGCGTGTTACCCGAAACCGGCAGTTCCGGCGCAACGCCCATATCAACCAAGGGATCGCTGGCCTTGGCCTCGCTTGCCGAAACGGTGGGTTCCGTCACATTCACCGCCGTATCATCAAGATACTTGGCCCGGTCCATGATTACATTGGCAAGGCTGACGATCAGCAGCATCCCGGCAAGCCCGAACATGCCAACCTGCAACCGGTGCACTGCCTGGGCACGCAATTCGCGCGTAGAGGGCGGTGAATAGGCCAGCACGCTGGATGCAGGCACCGGTTCGGAACCGGTTGGAGCAGTGCTGCGCGCCTGCGACCTGTCAAACAGTGCCATAATCGTCGTCTATCCTATTGCTCCAGCCATGGGAACACCGGAAGCCCTTTGGCTTTCAGCCACTCGGCATTGTAGAGCGACGACAAATAGCGAAAGCCGGTATCGCACAGGATCGTCGCAACGCGGGCGCCCTTGCCCAACTGCTTGCCCAGCGCAACAGCGCCCGCCACGTTGATCCCGCTCGACAGCCCAAGGCACAGCCCTTCATCGGCGAGCAACCGCTCAACCCAGTAAAGGCCTTCTTCATCCGAGATGCGGAACTGCGTATCGATCGGTGCACCATCAAGATTGGCGGTAATGCGGCCTTGCCCAATACCCTCGGCCACCGAAGACCCTTCAGCCTTCAATTCGCCATGCGCGTAATAATTATACAACGCCGCGCCATGCGGATCAGCCAGCGCAATCGTGACGTTTTCGTCAAAGGACTTGAGGCCCATGCCCACGCCCGCAATCGTCCCGCCCGTGCCTGCTGCACACACGAAGCCATCGATGCGATGCTCCATCTGCTCCCACAATTCAGGCGCAGTGCTTTCAATATGGGCGCGGCGGTTGGCGATGTTGTCAAACTGGTTTGCCCAGATTGCGCCCTCGGTTTCCTCGGCAATTCGGCGCGAGGTGTGAACAAAGTGCCCCGGATTGGAAAATGGCGCTGCAGGCACCAGCACCAGTTCGGCCCGCAACGCGCGCAACGTATCCATCTTTTCGCGCGATTGCGTTTCGGGCATCACGATCACCGATTTGTAACCGCGTGCATTGGCCACGAGCGCAAGACCAATGCCGGTGTTGCCTGCCGTGCCTTCAACAATCGTGCCGCCGGGCTTGAGTAAGCCGCGATCTTCTGCATCGCGCACGATCCACAGCGCGGCACGGTCCTTTACCGAGGCACCGGGATTGGCAAATTCGCACTTGCCGTAAATGTCGCAACCCGCAGCATCGCTTGGCCCTTTAAGCCGGACCAGCGGGGTGTTACCGATGAGGGAGATCGTATCGTTTGAAATCGCAGGGACTGTCATAAGCCCTGATTTAAGGAGAGTCAGCGCGATTGCCAATGTATTTGCGCTTTTGCGGCCACAAGTAGTCTTACTCGCGCCCCGCCCGGATTGCCGCTCCGCCCGCAAATGGCGCAACCGCCAATGCAACAAGGCTACACGCCGCCAGCAAGGCAAGTCCGCCCTCACCACCGGGTTGGAGCGATCCAGCCCCAAAAATCAGCAACGGCACCGTCAGGGGAATAGCCAGCAATCCGCCCAGAGCCGATCCTGCCCGCAAACCCGCCGTCAGCGCCGCGATAGTCACGCCAATGGCGGCCAGCCCCGGCGTTCCCAGCAAGAGGCCGATTTCCACCGTGCGCAATTGTGCCGCGTCCAACGAAAGCAATCCGGCAGAAATCGGCGCGGCAATCATCAACGGTATGCCAAAACTAATCCAGTGCGCCAAAATGCGGCTGAGTAGCAGCGCCTCTTCAGAAAAGCCTCGCAGCGCCCATTGGTCAAAGAAACCCGCTTCAAGGTCAGGCTCGACCAGCCGATCCAATGGCAAGATCGCGGCCAGCAACGCCGCCACCCAGATCACGCCCGCGCCGGTCCGCGCCAGCAAGCGCGCATCCGGCCCCACCGCGAACGGAAACAGCATTGCCACTGCAAGGAAGAACAACAGCGGCAGCACTGCCCCGCCCCGCCCTTGCGCGCCGCGCGTTAACAGCGCGAGGTCGCGCAAGAACACAGGCCAAAGGCGAACGATCATACGGCATAATCCAGCACTTGCAGCGTCTGCACGCGCTCAGTCGCCAGCGGTTGGTGCGATGCAATCACCACCGCCCCGCCCGCATCGCAATGTGCGTTAATCGCCACTTGCGCCATGCACGACCAGTGCTGATCCAGCCCGTTCAGCGGCTCGTCCAGCAACCAGATCGGCGCATCACTTGCGGCAATCCGCGCCAATGCCGCGCGTTTACGCTGTCCCGTGGAAAGGAAGCGCACCGGCACATCCAGCAAATTGGCAAGGCCGAAATCTGCCGTGGATGCGTTAGAACGATCAATTTTCTGCCAGAACCCCAGCGCGCGCTCCAGCGTCTGATGCCCATCAAGCGCAAGGCGTTCGTCGGTCAATGCCAGCGTACCTTCACGCTCAACTGTGCCTGCATAGGGCCGCAGCAAGCCCGCCAGAATGCGGATCAAGCTTGATTTACCGATACCGTTTGGCCCCGCCAAATGCACAATCTGCCCCGCCTCAACCGTCAAAGACAGGCCACGGAACAGGATTCGATCCCCCCGCCTACAGGCGATATTGTTTGCGACGAGACGGCAATCTTGCATGGTGCGCCGCGATAGGGGAAAGCGTGCACCCTGCCAAGCGCGCCAACGACAAGAGGATTCCGATGCCCATTCCCCGCCTCACCAATACCGAGCGTGAAGCCCTCTTGGCCGACTTGCCGGAATGGACGCTGCGCGCCGATAGACTCGCCATCGAACGCACGTTCAAGTTCGCGGATTTCTCAGCCGCATGGGGCTTTATGAACCGTGTCGCGCTCTATGCAGAAAAGGCCGATCATCACCCCGAATGGTTCAACGTCTACAACCGCGTGGACGTAACGCTCACCACGCACGATGCCCACGGCCTATCCGACCGCGACGCCGCCATGGCGCGGGCGATCGAGACGTTTCTCTAAGCTTACTTTGCCTTTGGCCGCGCCGACGCGCGCATCTGCTTGCGCAACGATCCGGGCATCCAGCGAACCGCAAAAGCCAGCCGCCGCGCTGTTTTGCCCACCAGTGTATGCAGCTTTTGCCCATGCACCGCGGTCCATGCCGCCTCGGCCACCTCGCTCACTGGCGTAATTTCAAGCTTTGCACGGAGCACGCGCGTGCGGATGTCTTCATTGGTCGCACGGTTTGTTGCATGGTTCAGCAACGGCGTTTCGATAAAGCTTGGCATCAGGCTGCGCACACCGATGCCATCCCTTGCCCATTCCCCGTCGAGCGATTCGGTAAGCGCCCGCACGCCGAACTTGGTGACGGAATAGACCGATCCTCCCGGCGTGCCATAAATGCCCGCTGCGCTTGCAGTGTTCAGCAGCACCGATCCCGGTCCACTTGCCTTCAACCACGGATAGGCGGCCTGCGCACCAAAGATCACGCCTTTCATATTGATGTCGAGCGTCCGTTCGATTTCCTCAACCGTCAGATCAACAATCGCCCCGCCAAGCGGGACGCCGGCGTTATTGAACACCACATTGATCTGTCCGCCTGATGCGGCCGCACAATCGGCCAATGCCGCATCCCAGCCCGCCCGGTCGCGCACATCAAGCGTGTGGCAGGAACTTTGGCCCAATGGCAGCAACGCCTCCGTTGCCGTCATGCCCGCCTCGTCCACATCGGCAATGCCTACAAACCAGCCGCCTTGGGCAAAACGCTGCGCCACGGCGCGGCCAATGCCCGATGCGCCGCCAGTAATGAAAATCGTCTTGCGCGCCATCGCGTTACCCCCGCCCATATTTCTGTCTGATTACAGCGCGGGATTGTTATAGCAATGCCACGTAAAGATCGCCGCAGCCCCGCGATGCGGACGCCAGCCTTCCGCCAAAGCGCGCGTTTCCTTTTCGCTCGGGCGTTCAGCCAGCCCCAACAGCTTGCCCAAGCCAATCTGCACTGCAAGATCGCCCGCAGGCCAGATATCGGCCCGCCCTTCGGCAAACAGCAGGTAAATCTCGGCTGACCAGCGCCCAATGCCTTTGATCTTCACCAGTTCAGCAATTGCCTCTTCATCATCAGCAGGAAGGGCATCAAGATCAAGAGCCCCCGAAACCACCAGCTCGCAAAGCGAACGGGCATAACCCTGCTTCTGGCGCGACAGGCCGCACCCGCGCAGCGCATCGAAATTGGCGTCGAGTAAATCTTGTGGCGGAATATCTTCGCCCAGCAAGGCTTCCAGTTTGTTCCAAACCGATGCCGCCGCCGAAACACTCACTTGTTGGCCAACGATCGTGCGCAGCAGCGTCCGGTAACCTGTTGATCGAATGCGTGGATCTGGATAGCCGACACGTTCAATCGCGCCCGCCAGTATTGGCGTTATGCAGGCAATGTGATCCAGTCCATCGCGGATCGCTTCTGCCGAAAGGCCCATCGAAATTCTCCTGCGCGACACTCTTTGTCCGGATCGGGTGTTGCCAAATCCGGGCGACCGCGATAGCAGCCCCGTCCAAAGGCGAACAGGGGCAGTGCCTTGACGCCACCTTTGGAGAATAGACGATGCCGAAGCTTGTCGTTGTCAATCGTGCTGGTGAAGAATCCACAG
>CAMTWP010000037.1:0-43437 GCA_947085475.1 uncultured Novosphingobium sp.
CGCAGCCTCTGCCATATCGAGATAGCGCGCATACGACGTCTGCGCCACCGCAGGCTTACAAAACTCAGGCGATGCAGGCCAAATCTCGATCCCCGGCGCAGGACCATCGTATCCCGTCATGCAAAGGTATGAAACTTTCATCGACAACCTCCCGAAGAATCGCGCATCTTTTGACGATTCATCGCATCGCTATCCGACGAAATCAATCGCCATCATGCACGATGTAAGTATCATGTACACAATGCTGAAGGGCAGTGGAAACGCATCATGACCGGCCACCCGGCAGGTCGCAAAATGCGGGAAATACGCAATGGCGTTGGCGCGCGAGCAAAGCGGGCAGGGCATGTTATTCGAAGAGTTCTGCCCTTCCCCATCGTTTCAGGAGATCGCCCATGACCAAACTTGCTCTGATCACCGGCGGGTCTCATCCCATCGGCATAGGCTTTGCTAGCGCCAAGGCTTTGCGGAAGCTTGGCTACGAGGTGATCGTCACCGGCTATTCCCCAGAGGAAATCGCGCTCACACCCACTGCCGAGGGGATTTCCACCCAAGTGCTTGATGTGACGGATCAGGGCAGCATTGATGCGCTCGTTGCAGGCCTGCCTCGGCTTGACGCATTGGTCAATTGTGCAGGGCATGCCACGCCGCATGAATTCGATCTGGAACAGTTCGCCCGCACGCTTGATGTGAATCTGATGGGCGTGATGCGGATGTGCACGGCAGTCCATCCACTCCTCGCTCGGCAAGGCGGCGCGATTGTGAACATTGCGTCGATGTATTCGATTTTCGGCAGCACGCTTGCGCCCGCCTATACCGCCAGCAAAACGGGCGTTGTGGGCCTTACCCGCACTCTGGCTGCAAGCTGGGCCAAAGACGACATTCGCTGCAACGCTGTGGCTCCGGGCTGGATCAAGACCAATATGGCCCGGATGATGTGGGAAAATCCGGAGCTTGCCGATCCCGTTTCTGCGCGCACGCCGATGGGGCGGTGGGGTGATCCACAGGAACTTGGTGACGTTGTCGGATTTCTTTGCGCCCCGGAATCGCGATTTGTTACCGGAGTAATGATCCCGGTCGACGGCGGTTATGCCATTTCGGGCTAAGACGGTCCACTTACAGGTGCATGCCGCCGCTGGCGCGAATGCGTTCACCAGTAATCCACCGCGCGGCGTCTGAGGCAAGGAAGGCCACAATCTCTGCGATATCGGGAGCTCGTCCGATGGCCCCCAGCGCAGTCTGCGCTTTGAGATGCGCGACGATGGCTTCGTTGCCCATGATAAAGCCAATAAAGTCTGTATCGGTAGCGCCGGGGGCCACCGCGTTGACAGTGATACTTCGCACGCCAAGGCCTTGTGCCATCGAAAGCGTCATGGAATCGACCGCTGCTTTGGTTGCAGCATAGGCGATTGCGCCGGGATAGGCGTTGTGGCCGACCATGGATGAAATGTTGATGATCCGTCCGCCGTCCAGCATGCGCGGCACGGCGTGCTGCGAAACGAACAGCAGGCCTTTCACGTTGGTGGCGAAGACTGCGTCGAAATCGGCCTCTGTCGTGGTTTCGACATCGCCCTGCACACCTATTCCGGCATTGTTGACCAGAATGTCTATGCCGGAACGTCCCCGATTGGCCATTTCGGTATCAAGAGCGCCAAACATAGCGGTAATCGCAGCAACGTCTTTGACGTCGGCTTGCAGCAGAAATCCGCTGCCGCCCGCTGCCTCGATTTCCGCCAGAACACCTTTTGCGGCATCAGCATTGGCCCCGTAATGCAGGGCGACATGCGCACCCTCCCCTGCAAGCTTGAGCGCGATGGCACGTCCGATCCCGCGCGACGCGCCGGTTACCAGAGCGAGTTTTCCGTCAAGCGATGCGGTCATGGCGCGGTTTCCTTCAGTGTTTCAGATGCTCGCCGCGATCCTTCATCTCGGTGCCTGCTGCGTTGATTCGTGCGCGGGCGCGTTCTTCCCCGGCCAGCCCTGCGGATGTGGGATGATGGATCGCATCTTCAGTGATGCGGTCTGTCAGGATGTCCCAGCACGTGACGGCGAGTGATGCCTGATCGATGTGTGGGCAGTCAAGCAGCGCGCGTGAGCGCCATAGCGAACGCGCGCTATCATCTGATAAACGCCATATGCCCACGTGGTCGTGCTCGGGGCTGAACTCGACGAGTTGGCCATGAGGATCATAGGCGAGCAGCGCACCGGTAAGGATACCGTTCTCGCGGAAGCGGGCGGGCAGGTAGTGATCGTTGTACCAGTCCCGGAACTGCACTTCATGGCCCGGCTTGGCCTTGATCTGTTCGACGATGGCACTGCCGGTCTGGAACGTGCGCGGGGCTTTGTCGCGATATTGCAGCGGGTAGTAATGGAAATCGTCGAGCCGCGAAATGTCGATGGAATCCTCGATCACCATGCGCGGGGTCAGCGCATTGTCGATGTGTTCCTGGACAAAGCGTTCGGCATCATAGACTTCATACAGCGCCAGATATTTCGACATGAACCGGCCGCCGGGAAATTCCTGCACCTGCTCGTCCGAAAGAAGGAAACGCTGCTGCGCAATCGATCCACGATACCCCAGCGCATCGCGGGTGTGGATGTTGGTGTACCAGTCGTTGAAATCGTCGTCACGACCCTCAACAGGGTTGGTGAAGACGACCAGCAGCGCCTCGATCATCGGTTCTCTCCATCAGGCGGTCATGCCGCCCTTGTTGCGCCTTCAGCCGGCGACGAAAAAGTCCGTTGGGCGGCCCATTTCCGCCGTCCATGTGCGTGGTTGCTTGCCGTCGATATCCTTGATGCCGTATTTCTGCCCCAACTCTGCGCCGATCAGTGCTTTGCCTGAAAACGCCTTGCGTTCGGGATCTGCAAGCAGGCTGGCGATGACCAGTCCTGTGAATTCTGGCGTTTCGAATTCTGGCAGGATTGCGCGCAATGGTTCGGGGAAATACTCGTCCGGGATCAGCTTGAATTCGTCAGTGCGGACATAGCCGGGCCAGTAGGACACGATTGAAACATCGGTCGTGGCAAAATCAATTGCCATGTCGTGGACCATCTTGTCAGTCCCCGCCTTTGCCGCGCCATAGCCCGGCCCGACGAAGTACGACACCGCGCCATAGAACGAGATATTGGCGATGAGCGATGCACCGGTGCGGATCATCAGGGGTGCAGCATAATAGGCGGCGACATAATCTGACCGCAAACCGACGACGATCATGTCGGCCAGCTTGAGATCCTTTTCCCAAAACGCGCCGGGCTTGGCCAGTTCGTCGCCATAGACCGCAGCGGCGTTGTTGAGCAGCAGATCAAGGCGACCCTGTTCGCGTTCGATCTGGTCAATCACCGCCTTCACTTGCGCATCGTCGCTATGATCGCACACAATGGCGATGCCCTTGCCGCCTGCAGCATCTACTTCGGCGGCGGCAGCCTTCAGCCCCTCTTCATTGCGCGCCGTAAGGTACACGGTCATGCCCTTCGAGCCGAGCGCGCGCGCGGCTCCGCGTCCTACGCCTTTGCTTGCACCTGTCACCAAAGCCACGGTATTTTTCATAGGGTTATCTCTCGGATTTTGATCGCGAGGCAATCTGCCCGCTTTAAGGCGAAGCTATGCGCCGCGCGGCAGCGGTGTCCCTGCCCCCGGATAGGATGCTGCTTTCAACCAAGGTCCGGTCCGGCTTCGGTGCCTTCGAGAATGTTGATGTATGTCCGGGTCAGGTGCAGCGAGGCGATGTACCATTTGCCGTCCAGCAGCACATAAGTCTCATGGTAATGACCGCGCGCTTCAAGGTGGAAGCCCGGCATCTTCACGATGTCCTCCATCGCCCAGATGGCCTTGGCGCTGGTGGGTGATGTTACTTCGATGATAGGCGAATGCACCTGATGGACGGTGTCGGCGTTGTCGAGCATCTGTGGCATGAACGTACGGATGGCGGCGCTGCCGGTGATGCGCGGCGTGGGATTGGCGGGCCGCCCGCGTGTGGATACCGATTGATCCACGTCCATGATTGCGTCGGCGGTGAACAGCCCGGCGTAATCATCCCAGCGTTTCATGTCGATGTTGAAGCAATAGCGCGCCTTAAGGTCCTTGACTGCCTCGCGGATGAACAGTTCTTCAAGCATCATGATCGCAACTCCTGTTCAGCCAAGCGCACGGATGAGCGCGGCGGTATCGTGATCTTCGAACGCCGTGGTCAGGCGCAAGTGATTGAGAACGCTTATTTCCCAACCGTAGTTTGCGATATTAGTGGTGAGCCAGCCAATATAGACGCCCCACACCAGACAGCGGCGGTATTCATCCCAAGTTTCATCAAAGCCTGGAGCATCGGCCACGCCATAGGCTTGCAACCGATCCAGATAGAACGTCAGCAGATCGCGCTCATTATCGCGGCGCATGTCGATGGGCAGCGCAGTTGTGATCAGGTAGTTCACGTCGTGCATGTGATGCCCGCGCACGGTTAGCTGCCAATCAAGCAATCCGGCGCGGCCATCTGGCAAGAGATAGGTGTTGCCGATGTGGGTATCGCCGTGAAGCACAGTATGCGGCAGGGTCTGCTGGTGCTGGTGCAGGCGGGCAACGCCCCGGCGCAGTTCATCGCCCGATGTGCGCAGGCGAGCCACCATCTCGCGCTTGAAGTTCTCGGTATCGATTTCGTGCTGGATGGCCTGAGGCACGAACTCATGCATGAACGTGGCCAGTTCGCCTTGCGTGTGTGTTTCCAGAAAACCAAGGTCACCAGAAAAACGCGGGGATTTCCAATAGCGTGCGTGCAACCGGGCGAGTACATCTAGCAGTGCGCTGACTTGTTCAACCGTGTTTTTTGCGAGCACGTTGGGGAACACAGCGCCCTGATCGGTCAGATCGCCCAGCAACAGGGCAAAGGCTTGCGTCGAGGGATCGTAAGAGCCGCCGAGTGTGAATGGTGCTTCAATATCAGTCACTTCGGGCCGCAGGACGTTGTAGAAACGCACTTCGTTTTGATAGAGCGGCCCGATCATGAAATCGGGCGAACGACCGAGCTTCAGCACCAGATGACTCGGCAAATCTGCAGGCGATTCGATGGCATAATCCACATCGAGAAACGCGCGCGCAGCGGTGGAGACCATGCCGTCGCCGTAACGCTTGGCCTCTTTCACTTGCACATGGGCGATGCGCACGTCTGGCCGCCATGGCGCGATGATCGCATTCAGCGTGTCAACGCTATAAGCTTCGGGGTCGAAAGGGATTCCTCCGTCAGGAACGATACCGTTTGGCTGTGGATTACCCATGCATTCTTCTCCCGCTGGCGGTCATGTCCGTCAGCAAATCATTGCACCATCGATCAGAAATTCGGCACCTGAAACATAGCTTGCGTCGTCCGAGGCAATGAATACGACCACGCGTGCAAATTCGTCTGCGTCGCCAACACGGCCCATCGGAATGAGCGCAGCAGCATTTTCGCGCACTGCCGGAACCAGTGATGGCGTTTCGATGGCTCCCGGTGTAAGCGTAACAACGCGGATATTGTCGGGCGCCAGTTCCTTGGCACCAAGCCGGGTCATGCCACGCACGCCCCATTTGGAAACGCCATAAGCAAAGTATCCGGGCAAGCTGGTAAAGGCCAAGCCCGATGCGATGTTGATGATCGCACCGCCGCCGTTGTCCTTCATCGGACCGCGCACCGCCTTCATGCCAAGGAACGAGCCGACAATGTTCACGTCGAGCATCCGGCGCATGAAGGCAACGTCGGTGTTGTCGAACGTGTCAGACTTGGTCAGCCCGGCGTTGTTGACCAAGATGTCGATCTTGCCAAATTTTTCGAGAGCCGTTGTCACGACATGGTTCCAGCCCGCCTCGTCAGCCACATCATGTTCAATCGCGATGGCATTGGCACCGATTTCATCGGCGACCTTGCGGCAGGCATCGCCGACAATATCGGTAATGACGACTTTGGCACCTTCTGCAGCGAACATCCGCGCTTCGTCGGCGCCCATGCCACTGCCCGCGCCGGTGATGATCGCAACTTTGCCTGCAAGCTTCATATGGTTCCCTTTGCGTGGAGTTCGCGGTCAGTTAAGCGTGGCGTGCGATCCGCCATCGACGCGATAATTGGTGCCGGTGATGTAGGATGCATGCTGGCTGGCCACAAAGCAGATGACCGCAGCAATTTCCTCAACCCGGCCGGTGCGGCTCACCAGACTGCGCCATTGCCTGGCAAAACGGCGCTCCAGTGTTTCAATATCAGTTTCTTCCCAGCCATTTGCCTTGCCAATAATCGGCAGGTTAGACTTGAGCGCCTCGGTCAGCACGTTGCCGGGGCTGACGGTGTTCACCGTGATGCCGGTATCGGCCAGCGATTTCGCTAGGCCCACCGAAAGGTTCACCAGCGCGGCCTTTGATGGGCCATACGTCGGAAATTCGGGTGGAGGTTCGGTGTAGGCACCGCTGGCGATATTGATGATCCGGCCCCAGCCTGCGGCCTTCATGCCGTCCACACTGGCGCGAATGGTACGGACTGCAGCGATGACGTTGGCCTCATAGGTGGCGGCCCACTGCTCTGGCGTTGCATCGGTCCACACTGGCGCGAAGGGTTCGTACTGACCCAGATTATTGATCAGAATATCGATGCCGCCAAACGCCGCCAGCGCGGCTTGCATGACAGCTTGTGCACCCTCGTCGGTGGAAAGATCGCCCAGCGCAATCGCCGCCGTACCCCCTGCTTCAGCAATTTCGGTGCGCACTGCTTCTGCCCGATCAGCGTTGCGGCCATTGATGACGACGCGAACGCCTTCGGTGGCGAGCATTTTTGCCGTCGCAGCACCGATGCCCGATGTGCTGCCGGTCACTAGTGCACGCTTGCCTTTGATCCCCAGATCCATTCGCTCGTCCCTGTCCGCAGTTTGTGCACTGCCAATGCAAGTGTGCCTGCCCCGTTGCGAGGGCAGGCACGCCTATCCTTGGTCTGGCTTGTTGGAAAAATCGCACCCGCATTGGGGTGCAAAAATTCTATTCGGCGGCAATCCGGGTCGATTCGATATCGTTGGCAGCGGCTTCGGAAACAGCTGCAAGGTGCTTGCACAAAGCTTCTTGTTCGCCGAATTGCACGATCTTCTTTGCGCCGCTTTCCATGACTTCTTGTTGCTGCACCAGCGCAAGGTTGTCTTCCATCAGCGTGTCACGGTTCAGTGCCAGCGAATACTGCACGGCGAACTGGTTGCGCAGGCTTTGCGGCTGTTCAAAGTGATAGACCGCTTCCCAATAGCACTTGTCCGCAGCAATCGGCCAAAACCGGTGCAGCCACCAGCCACCCAGAGAAAGGTGGAAGATGAAGTGCGGATAGAGCACGTACTGATCGTTGCCCCACAGGTTGGACCGGATGGGATTGATGTCTTCATGACCTGCAAAAGTTTCTTCGGGCTTTTCCTGCACGCCGGTGTCTGCGATCACCATTTGCTGCGCGTTCATGAATGAAAACGCCTGCACCAGCTTTTCGGGTGATAGTTCATAATCGGGATTGCGCGGAACCGAGTTCATGCGATGCGCGCCGAGAAATTCGACGTGGAGCGGATGAACGTAAGGGTTCTCTTTCGAAGACAACATCTTTGACACAGTACGCGAATGCAGCGCACGCACGTGATAGGCTTCGCACTGGGCTTCGATGGCAAGCTTCCAGTTGGCATCGATCATTGATCCGACACGCGCGGTATAGGGATAGCTTCCGAACGGCACGTCCTTCAGACGCTCTGTCACCGGGCCGAGGAAATCCACCAGCGGCTGCGTGCCTTGCGCATCGAGGTTGATGAAGATCATGCCTTCCCACGTCTCGCACCGCACGGGTGAAAGGCCGCTCGTCTGCTTGTTCACATGGGGGAAGCAGCCTTCGTCCGGAATGTTGACAAGATCGCCGGCCGAATCGAACATCCACGCATGGTAAGGGCAGGAAAACTTGCCGCCGCGTCCCTTGTCATCCCACACCAACTTCATGCCGCGATGCGAGCAGATGTTGTGGAAGGCGCGGATTTCCATGTCCTTGCCGCGCACAAGGATGATCGATGACGAGCGCACTTTGACGTCGCGCACGACCCAGTCGCCCGGCGCTGGAATTTCCGAAGTTTCGGCAACGTTCAACCACACCCGGCCGAAAATTTCCTTTTCGGCCTCGAACCGTTCCTGCGAGGTATAGACTGACAGGTCGACCTGTCCGGTTTCCATGATGAAGGCGTCAGGCGTCAGCGGACCAGTGCCAAGATCGAATGACCCAAGGACAGGTTGTTCCATTCCCATGATTTCTCTCCTCGGTTCGCCACCTGGTTTCGCGCGCGTGTTGCGTTTATGCGCTTCAGGTTGGCCCGTTCTTGTGCAAGCGGTCTATAGAGCGTTCGCCGTGCTTTGCCCAATCCTCAGCGTTGACGCTTCGTCCAACACGCGCGGTTAAATCATACCCTCGCCCGGTCGGCCAGCCTTCTTGGTCAGTTGCGCGGTGTCGAAGTATTCGTCACCACGGATGATCAGTCCGTCCTTGATCTGTGCGATGAAGCAATAGGGCGATGAAATTGCTTTGCCGTCAAGGATGCCGGTCATTGTCGCTTGCAGCACGAAACCGTCTTCGGTGATCGTGATCCGGGCATTTTCGTTCTTCTGGTTTTGGAACATTGCATGCGCGGCTTTAAGCGTTTCGACAAATTCGGCGCGCGTGCGGTCTTGTGGATCGAAATTGTACCACATCACGAAATCTGGATGCAGCGCGGTCTGGAACTTGTCGACGTTATGTTCTTCTGAAACCGTCGCCCAGAACTGGGCGAGGCGCATGGCTACTTCGCGATCGACCGCCACAAATCATCTCCCGTAAAAACGTTTCTGCAGGTGCCTCCTTCCAGCGTTTTGATGCCAGAAAGCACCTGCCACCGGGCAGGTCGCCAACGGCGTGGCGAGGGAGAATGACCCTGATTTGCGTTACGCCTGTCGAACCGATGCATGCCGCTGCCACACCGGTTCGACAGGATAAACGTTAATTTGCTGCAGCTAGATCCGCTGCGCGTTTGCGCGCAGCATCGATTCCGCGCACCAACGCCGTGGTGTTGCCCGCACCGGCATAGAACAGCATCAACATCTTCATTTCTTCGAACTGCGCGTCGGTAATCTCACCATTGACAATCGCGCCTGCGATCTGGATTTCGAGCAGATCGGCCCGGCCCAGCATTGTTGTTGCGCCAATGACCATCAGTCGCTTGTCGCGAATGGAAAGTGCGCTTGCGCCCCAGATGTCGCCAAACAAGTGCTCAACCGTTTCGTTCAGGTAATCAGAACGCGGCGCGGCTTCGACCATGCTCGAAGATCCCTTGCCATAGACGGCGTCAAAAACTTCGATTCCCTTGGCCCATTTATCGGTCATTCATCGATCTCCCTTGGAATTCACATGGTAAGAGGCGGGCCATCCGTGCCGGATACCCGCCTCTTTGCCAATTCATAAAGTGTGCGGGCGTTTGCGAACCCGCACTTATTGGCCCTATCGTTCAGCCGAGCGCCCGAACCGTGCGCGCAGTTGTACGCCGACCACGCGCGGGTCACCGTAGATGTAGGATGTGGTCCCTAATTGCGAGCTGATCAGGTTGCCTGATCCGATCACAAACGTCTTGTTGAACACGTTTTTGGCATAAATCGAAAGATCGACCGGGTTACCCATAAGGTTGTTCCAATCGAGGCGCAGGTTTCCGATGGCATAAGGTGCCTGATCTTCAGCCGACAGCGCGAAGATCGAGTCATCGGAATGGGCGTAACGGCTTTGATAGGACAAGTTGCCGCTCATCACGAATTCGCCGGTATCGCCCGCATCATAGGCATAGCGTGCTGCAATATCGAACTTGTGCCGTGGCGCGCCCGAAATTGCGGTGTTGATCCGGTCAATGACCGCACCGTCCGAAGGACGCACCACCACGCCGGGGAAGCTCAGGAACTTGGAGTCAAGAAACGCATAGTTCGCATTGACTGTAAATTCCGGCGAAAAGCGGATGACTTGCTCGATTTCCAACCCGCGTGAACGCAGCTTGGCGGCGTTGATGATCTGGTTGGAGGTCGTCTGTCCGTTGAAAAACGAAGAGGCGCGCTGGAGTCCGCCATAATCCGCCTGGAACACCGCGAGATTGGTGCGCATTCCAATAGCGCCCACTTCGTAGTCAGCTTTCAGGCCCAGTTCGTAGTCGGTGACTGTTTCAGGACCGAAGTACGGAACGGCAGCGGCCACACCATTGTTGGCCGGAAGCACCGACTGGATGTTGATGCCCCCTTCCTTGAATCCCTTGCGTGTGGTGCCATAGACCAGCACGCCGGGCTTGATCTTCCAGTCAAGCGAAAGGGTATAGCTGTCAGCGGACTGATTAAGATTGGCTGGAATGCCGTTATCGCCCGGAACAGGCTGAATCCCGATGGCAGGAACGATCCGCGCATTCACCGCAAGCAGGCGTGCCTTCACGATTGAGTGGCGATAGCCCCCGGTAAAGCGCACACCGTCAAGGCCAAAGTCGGCGAAGTCCAGCGTTGCCTGACCGAAGAAGCCGGTTTGTGATTTGCGGAAATTGCGGTTGTAGCCCGTTGAGATGCCGGGCAATCCCGACGGGACGGTGAACGCGCCGCCCAGCGTCTGGAAGACTGCAGGGTTGTTGTTGTACTGGTTCGTCTTGGTCACTTCGGTGAAGTAGCCGATCATCCAGTCATGCTTGTCGTTGATCTGGCCCGAAAACTGCGCTTCTTCGGAATAGACATCGCCCCATTTGTTCTTGCCGCCGCCGTAATCGTTGATCTGGGCAAGGCCAGTGCACGTAAAGCCAACGCAATTGGGGTTTGAGACGTTCAGGACGTTGTAAACCACGCCGCTGCCCACGCCGCCCTGAATTTCACGGATTGCCGTGGATTGCAGGTTGCGCGTGGTCGAAAAGATGTTCTTGAACGACGTTTCGCCGAGGAAGCCCAACTTGCCGAGATCAATCTGGGTTGTGTTGATGAACTGCTGGACATGCGAATGCAGGAAGTTGTCGCGCGTGGTGGCCAGTTCGCGCACGCTACCGCCCGCAGCAATGCGCGCAGCTTCGCTATCAAGGCTCGCCCGCACATTGTTGATCAGCGCAAGGCGTGAATTGAGGCAATTTGCAAATGCCGCGCTGCCCGCCGCAGTAATGTTGCCGCACAGGCCTGCGACCGAGATGAAGCCAAGGCCCCCTGCTTGGGCAGGATCTTGCGTGGTCAAGCCCAGGATTCCGCCGGGGCGTGTATCCAGCAACGAACCTGTAACTGTAGAGCCGCCCGGAATTCGGGGATCAACCACAAGCCGTGCGATGCCGTTAGGCTCATAATTCCCGAGTACTGCCGCCGTACCGTTTTCGGTGACATTGTTATCGGTAAAAATCGCAGTGTTCGAAAGCCACTCCGTCGGGCGTAGCAGCAACGAAATACGGTACGATGAACGATTGCGATCATCAAGGTCCTGCCCCGTGGTGTTGCTGCGGGCATAACCGTCATGGAAGCTGTAGTTCCCCGCTACGCGCAGGGCGACCTGATCACCAACAATGGGCACGTTCACCGCGCCGGTAAATTCACGCAAGTTGTAATTGCCAAGGTTTGCTTCGACAAATCCGTCAAATTCGCCCGACGGTGCCTTAGGCGTCAGCAAAACCGCGCCTGCCGTTGTCGAGCGCCCAAACAGCGTTCCTTGCGGTCCTTTTAGGACCTGAACCGAACCCAGATCATAAAATGTGATGTTCGAACCGCCGCTGGCCGAATTGGTCTGCTGCGGCACATCGGCAAAGTAGGTGACCACCGATGGTGAGCTACCAAATGTGGCGCCTTGCCCGCGTATGAAATACAGCACGTCGTTGCGCTGGGCGCTGCCAGCGGTTGCGGCAATGCCGGGCGTCGAGTTGGTCAGGTCATAAGGTGTCGCAATTGCCTTTTCGCGCAGCATTTGCTCGGTCACTGCCGTGATCGCTACGGGTACTGACTGCTGGCTTTCCGCACGGCGACGCGCCGTCACCACAATATCGGTGATGGCGTTTTCAGGTAAATCGGCCGTCTGCGCCGACTTTGCTTCCTGTGCGTGAGCGCCGGTTGCCAGACTCGCGACATTTGCTGCACAGGCAAGTAGGTACAGCTTCACTCGAAATGCTTTCATAGCGTCCCCCACGAAGTATGGTTGCGTTGATTTTTCGACGAAATTGGATGAGATGGCGACAAGACGCCTGCCTGCGGAGGCAATAATTTTGATCTCCCTCTCCAGCCGTCAGCTTATGTTGCCGATCAGCGTCTTGATGTTGCTTGCCTAATCAAACTGATCTGCATTTGAGGCCTATCCGCGGGCAGGCGAATGTAGATCTGACGATATTGTGCATGATGATTTATCTATGCCAGCCGACATTGACCATCCGAGGCGATCTGTTTCAGGACGGCCTGTAGGAGTTTGAATAAATTGCCTTAAAACTGAAATTGTGCTGCTTTCTCCGCCGTAAGGCTGCGCTTGGACCCGCCTCGTTGAGCCACTTAAAGTGGCGATCCAGATGTCCATCGGCTCAAAGCCCATAAATCATTAACGAAACCAAGGCGGGAGCCACTCAAATTTGGAATGCGGAATTGAAATAGGTCGTTGGGGATGACCTGTGGCGCTTACATCGGTCTATCCCGGTGTGGCTTTGCGGCAACACTCAAGCTGCTTGAGCGATGATTTTCAGTCCTCCAAACCTGTGCATGATGCTCGCAGTGATCATTCAGATGCAGCGGGTATCTCGCGATGGTGCGACATTACAACATGGGTGTGTCCAGCCTTTTTCTGCTGAAAAACAGCGCAAAGCCAAGGGATTCGATGCACTTGCTGGGTGGGCCGACTGTTGCAGAATCGCCGCGATTTCACAGCCTCGACAAAAATGCATTTTACACTCAACGAATGAAATTGCTGTTTCGCGACGGTCTATGGCAGGATGGCTACAGAGTTGGGAATGCCTTGTGGCGAAAAGTTCCATTAGAGTCCGCGCCAGAAGCATTCTTGCTTTACTAGTGGTCCGGCTGCCCAAAAGCGTCTGAAAAGAACGCGGTCAGTCGCCACGCAAAAACTGCCAGGCACATCGATGTCTGTGCCTAGGGAAGGGAGACTACCGTGATGAGGAATTCAGCATACAATCGTATTCTGCTTGCAACCGTTGCACCGGTTGCTGCGTTTGCGATGACTGGCGCTGCGCACGCGCAGACCGCGCAAGATGGCGCGCAGCAGGCAGACGAATCGACGGGCGGCCTTGCCGACATCGTCGTTACCGCACGCCGTACCAGTGAAAACATCCAGACGGTGCCTGTGGCCGTTACAGCGTTGAATGCAGAAACGCTGCAGGAGCGTCAGGTTCTACAGGTTACTGACCTTGCGCGCACCGCGCCAAGCCTTTCGATCGGTACAGGCGGTACTGGTCCAGCCACCATCGTTTACCTCGCGATTCGTGGTCAGGCTCAGAACAGCCCGAACTCGTACTCGGATGCTGCTGTCGGCATTTACATCGACGGCGTTTATGTTGCCCGTCCTATGGTCGGCAACCTCGGCTTCCTCGATGCATCGGGTGCAGAAGTTCTGCGCGGTCCACAAGGTACGCTGTTTGGTCGCAACACGACCGGTGGTGCGCTCAACTTGACCACCATGCAGCCGCAACTGGATGCAACCGAAGGTTACCTCAAGGTTGGCTTCGGCAACTATTCGCAGAAGGTCACCGAAGGCGTTCTGAACGTGCCTTTGACCGACGAACTGGGCGTGCGCGTTGCTGGCCGTTACAACGATCGCAGCGGCTATTTCCCCAACCTCTCGACCGGTGAAGCCAACGGCGGGATCAAGGGCGAATACTACGCGCGCGGCTCGCTGAAGTGGGCGCCAAGCTCGGTTCCGCTTACGCTGAACCTGTCGGGTGACTACATGAACTATCGCGACACCGGCAACCCAGTTGCTGTCGTAGCGATTAACCCAGCTGGCCCAATGGCGGCATTCTATGGCATTTCGCAGGGCGTTCGCGCAGGCCTCATTCCGGGTGCCACGCCGATCCCGTTGTCTGCCACTGCTTCGGTACCAGCTTCGCTGTTCACGAACTTCTCGAAGGGTCCACTTGGACCAGTCACGCAGTACCTGAACACGGAATTCGCGACCGCTGCACAGCAGTCATCGCTGCTTTCGCGCGATTGGCGGGTTAACTACGCTGCACCGTTCACTGGCGATCCTGAGATCGATAACAGCGGCACGTTCAACGAAGCCTACTCGCTCTCCGGCAACCTCTCGGTTGATGTTGGCGATGTGACGATCAAGTCGATCACCGGCTATCGTAACTCGAACACCACCAGCAACCTTGATCTGCTGGGCACCAACACTGGCGCAGGCGCGTTCATCAGCACCTACAAGCAGCACCAGTTCAGCGAAGAACTGCAGTTCTCCGGCAATGTCGGCAAATTGCAGTACATCTTCGGCGGCATCTATTTCCGTGAAGCTGGTACTGAACAGTCGCGGTCGCAGATCTTTTATGCTTCGCCGGCTGCAAGTGGTGGCGATAACACCTTTGGTTCGTTCGTTTCGACCTCGAAGGGTGTGTTCGCGCAGCTCTACTACAACGTGAATGACAGCGTCCGTCTTACCGGCGGTCTGCGTTACACGTGGGATACGCGCGAAATTGATCGTCAGGGCTCCACGCCAAATGTTCCACGTCCAGGCCAAGCCATCACTTGCCAAGCTGGTGTGGGCCAAGGTCTGCCAACGCCAACCGGTCTTGCTGCTCCTAACAGCGGATGCCATGACGTAGGCACAGCGAAGTTCAGCTATCCTGCTTGGACGGCAGGTATCGACGTTAAGCTTACGCCTGACGTGTTCATCTACCTGAAGACCAGCGGTGCATCGAACTCGGGCGGCTTCAATGCACGTCCTGTTCCGCCACCGAACTCCAGCTCGTTCAAGCCAGAAGCCGTGCGTGACGTTGAAGGCGGCATCAAGGGCCAGTTCTTTAACAATCGCGTCCGTACTAACCTGGCTGTGTTCCATGCTTGGCAGTCTGACGTTCAGCGCATCATCAACACCACTTTCGTTGACAGCACGGGTGCAACGCGTCTGACGCAGTTCAACACCAATGCTGGTAAGGCCAAGACGTATGGCTTCGAATTCGAAGGCACCGTCATCCCCGTGGACGGTCTGGAAATCGGCGGTAGCGTTGCTTACCTTCACGCTGCTTACGTAAAGGGCAGCCGTATTGAAGCGCAGTTGGTCAATGGCCAGATTGTTCAAGTCGATCGTTCGGGTGAGCCAATCACTCAGGCGCCGAAGTGGACTGCCAACGCTTCGGTCACGAAGACCTTCGAAATGGAAACCGGCGATCTGAAGCTGCACGCCGATTATTCCTACATCGCGTCGCGCTACTTCGATTTCTTCACGACAGGAAATCCAGCGCAGGCGGCTGCAGTGGCAATTGCCAACGAAGCCTCACGTGTCCGCGGTTACGGTCTGGTCAATCTTCAGGCTAGCTACACGTTCAATGACCCTGCAATCGAAGTTTCACTCTGGGGCCGCAACGTCGGCAACAAGGCGAACTTCACCAACGTGTTCAACAGCTACACCGGTCTTGGTGCAACTGTGCAGTTCCAGGGTGCCCCGCGCACTTATGGTGCAACGGTTAAGTACAGCTTCTAATCTGAGCTGAACTGATACTACGAAGCGGCGGTCGCGTAATGCGGCCGCCGCTTTTGTTTGTGCGCTTGGCATTCCCGGCTTCGATCTTGTCGGTAAAACCCTGTCTTTCGGCATGTTTCAACGCGAATCATGTCCTGCAGTTTGCGCCAATGGCCTTGATGCCTCGCGCTGGCGAATGGCTTCAGGAGCATACAGGGGAGTGATGCAGACATGAGAAGCGGTGCACTGAAATTAAGCGTTTTCGCAGGCCCCTTATGGGGGACTTTATTCTTTATCGCCCTGTGGCCACTAATGCACATCTTCCCGCCTTACAGCCCGATGTTGACGGCGGCCGAAGTTGCATCGCATGTTCGCCAGTACCAGACCGGCTACCTTGTTGGGGGCATCCTGCTGATGACTGCATCGGCGATTGTCTGGCCGTTCATCACGATCATTCTCCTCTATCTCAAGAAAATCGAACGCGGATTCCCGTTGTGGACGACTGTCACGGCGCTGGTCTTTACCTATGGCCAGGTCACGGTGTTCCTGTGCGGTCTTGCCTTCACAATGGCAGCGTTCCGTCCTGATGCATCAGATGACATCATCCGCATGTGGAGTGACTTGGGGATGTTCCTACTGGTCATTCCGGCGATCCCCGGCACCACGCAATATCTCGCCACCGGCGCCATCATTCTTCAGGATGACCGCCCACGCCCGATCCTGCCGCGCTGGTATGGCTATCTCAACATCTGGGTCGGCATTCTCAGTGCACCGGGTGCCGTGGTTGGTCTGTTCAAGATTGGTCCGTTCGCATGGAACGGTGTTGCCGCTTTCTGGATTCCGGCAGTAGTGTTCGGTGTGTGGATTACCGCCACGCAGATCGTGCTGCTGTCAGCGATCAAGCGCAATGCATTGCAAGACGATCAGCCGTGAACAACACGCACGATGAAGCTGCAAACCTCTCCGGGCATATCCCCGGAGAGGTCGGTTTGTGGGTATTGATCTTTGGCGACCTGATCGTCTTTGCCGTGTTGTTCGTCACTTATGCTGTGGAGTTTGCGACCAACGGTGTTGTAATTGCAGCATCGCAAATGAAACTCGATCGAGGGCTGGGCCTTGCGAACACCATTCTGCTGCTGACCAGCTCGTGGTGCATTGCTCATGCTGTAATCGCAGCGCGACAAGGTTTGCCGCACACAAAGCGAATGATCTGGGCTGCGGTTGCGCTGGGCGTGGCGTTCGTTGGGGTCAAGACCGTCGAATGGGGTCATCATATTGCTAATGGCGATACGCTCAATAGCAGCAGCTTCTTCACATTTTATTTCATGTATACCGGCATCCATCTACTCCATGTAATCATCGGCCTTGGCGTGCTGACGTGGCTTGGGCTGCGCTGTGAAAGCGACGGACGCTGGACGGGTTCGTTCCCGACGCTGGAGGGCAGCGCGGTGTTCTGGCACCTTGTGGACCTGCTTTGGGTGATGATCTTCGCGCTCATCTACCTGCTGCGATAAGGAACGGGCTATGACCTGGTATTCAAAACGCCTGACCCTGTTCTGGTTCGTGCTGGTCGCAGTCAGCGTGTTATCGTTTGAATCGTCGTTGTTCGGTTCAAGGTTTGCAGCGGCCATCGTGATCGTGATTGGCCTTGTAAAAGCGACCATCGTTGGGCGTGAGTTCATGGAAATTCGCGCGGCGCCACTGGTGTTGCGTCTGTTGTTCCTGGCGTGGACGGTGATCCTTGGCGGAGTGTTACTGACGATACTTTATGGTTTGCGCCCCTGATCTGCGGCGCTGACAACGAAATGAAAAAAGGGGGCGACCGCCAAGTCGCCCCCTTTTTTGTTACCCCGCCTCTGCCGGTACGCGCAATCAGTGCGAAATCTGCGCCTTCATCGTCTTGGCATCGGTGACGTAGGATACCATTTCCAGGAAGCTGTACCACTTGCCGTCAACACGGCGCATACAATCGCTCTGCCGCAAGGCGACATTGCGCTTTGACCCGTCTTTCATGGTCAAGGTCAGTTCCTGCGTGTCGATCTGCACGCCGAAAGAGCCATCGGAATCGACCTCGAACATCGGCATCGTCAGCGTTATGCCAGTATAGCTACCCATGATCGGTGCATAGAAATCTGCGATTTCCTTCTTTCCGATCAAGGCCTTTGCACTGAACGCATCATAAAGCAGCGTATCGTCGCCCGGCCCGTAATAGTTCATCAGCTTTTCCAACCCGACTGACGCGCCGCCAACATCCATGAACTCCTTTATCTCGGCTTTGGCATTTTCTGGCGTGGTTGAAACCGGGGCCAGCGGATGGGCCGTCCACGTTATCGTGCGGGGCTGGATCGGCGCGGTTGTCAGCGCGTTCATGGTTGCGGGATCGACCGGGAAAGAGAGGTGCTGCTGCACAACGCGCCATTTGCCGTCGATCTTCTTGAACGCATCCAGTACGCGCACGTTCATGGCGAACTTGGTGCCGTCTTTCATCTCGGTATTATAAGCGACTTGGCTGGCGACGCAGCCGAAGTTGCCGTTGGTGGCAACGATCATTTCGGGCGTCGTCTTGTTCAACGCTTTGATTGCGCCCAATTGCGGCGCAAACCCAGCGCGAATGGCATCCTTGCCCTTGAAGATGCCAGGCGCAAACAAGTCGAGCACGGTGGCATCATCGGCGTAATGTGGCAGGATCTTGTCGACATCCAATTCGGTCGCGAGGATCTCCTCAACTTCCTTGATCGCCGCGACATCCGCCGGTGCATTGAATACGGGCTGCTGCGCCGACTGCGCGCAAGACGCCGCGGGCACAATCATCGCCAAACCTGCAACTGTCGACAAGAACTGGATAGGTTTCATGTGGGTTTCACTTTCGCATCAGGAAAAGGGGGATGTGCCAGCGATCAATGATACGCCTGCATGAAGCCGCCATCAGCGACGATGTATTGTCCTGCGATGTATCCCGCGTCCTTTGAGCACAGGAACGCAACGAGCGAGCCGACTTCTTCGGGTTTGCCAAAACGGTTTGCGGGAATCCGGCGAAGAAACGCTTCCATGAAGGGTTCGAATTCCATTTTTGCATCCGCAGCACATTGTTCGAAAAACGCGCCATAGGCCTCGCCAGTGTCGATGAAGCCCGGCGCGACAGTATTGACCGTGATGCCAAAGGGGCCAAGTTCGTCGGCCAGACTGCGGCTGAGGCCAAGGCCTGCGGGCCGCACCACGTTGGCAAGGACATAATCGAAGTTCAGCACCGATGCGCGCGCCGGCGATTTGGCCGCGCCCGATCCGATCGTGACGATGCGGCCCCAGCGACGCTCTTTCATAGCGGGCACAACGGCGCGCGCGAAATGGCGGAAGGCCTTTACGATATTGGTATAAGCTTCGTCGAAATCACCATCGTCGAATGCATCGAACCCGCCTGATGGTGGCGCAACCGGCGTGAAAATGGCGATGTCAGGTGCGGCAAATGCCTTGGTCGCTTCGGCTGCGATGACATCGTATGATGCCAGATCGGTAAGATCAGCAGACACTCCGACTGCTTCGCCGCCTTTGGCCACAATCGCAGCAACGGTTTCATCAAGCCCTTTCTGGCCCCGCGCGACAACAACAACGCGGGCGCCCTCTTCGCCCAGACGCTCTGCTGCGACACGGCCCATGCCTTTTGTGCCGCCAGTTACCAGCGCCACTTTGCCTTTGATCCCCAGATCCATGACTGTTCTTTCATTTGGGCGCACATCAAAGCGCGCAATTGTAAAGGGGAGCACCGATTGTCCGGAGCTCCCCTCTAAGGTTTCAAGCGAAGGCCAAAGCGGGATCACCCACCCGGTCCATCCGGCCATCCAGCAGCGGTTCGACCTTCATCAGCGCAAGATGATCGGCAGGCGCATCCGGCCCGGCAATGATCAGGCACTGGCGCAGCAGGCGGCGATGCATCACTTTGGTAAGCGCAGCATCATGTTCTGGGCCGGCCGTGCGAATGAAAGCGACAAGCTTCTTGTCCCCATCGATCAGATCGGCAGGACGTTCGCCCAGCAGAGTTGCGAGTTCATCAAGATCGGCATCTTCAGCCCAGCGGCGATATCGCGCTTGATTCAGCAGGTACTCCGGCACACTGGCAAGAATGCCGCGCTGCCAGGAGGCGAAGGTTTCGCTAAGCGGCAGGCGGTGAAGATCGGCGGCCAGTTTCGTCAGCGCCATTTCTTCAAGCGGCGACGGGCGCGGATCGGGCAAGGTCAATTCGTCCAGTTCGATGCCTTCAACTTCGGCTAGGGCTTCGAGCATGCGCCGCCCGATAAATGCACACTGCACTGCGGCCTCGACCCAATCGCCGCCGGGATCGGTGCGGGACAGCGCAAACAATGGGGCGAAGTAGCCGACGCCGAGGAACGCAACGGTGTGATAGGCGATCACGTCAAGGTCCAGCGGCTCGCCCAGCGCCTTTTCATAGTGCCGGAACAGCGAGGGCAGATCGCCCATGTTCTCGACCGGATGGCGGCCCCGGAAACAGGCGAGATCGTGCAAGTGATCACCCAAGTGACCGATTTCCACGTCGATGACGCAAGTCAGATCAGGTCCATCGGACAGGAACTGTCCGCAATCGCCGGTGACCAGCGAAATGCGCGTGCGGTGTTGTGGCACATTGCGGCGCAGCCAGCGTGTGGCAAATTCTATCGGCGGATCGACGATGCCCTGTTCGTCGTACATTGCCTGAAAACGTTCGTAGTGTTGCAACGCCAGTTCGGTCGGGCCTTCGGGCTTGGATGAGCCGATGGCTTCCAATGCTGGCACCGGGATTTTGTGCATGGCTGCCAGCTGTTCCATGTATTGCAGCGAGGCAGACCAGCGATCAGGCGTCATGGTCGAGGCGCTTTCCACCGCTTCCATGACCAGTCCGGGATCGCGGCCACCGCGCACCCAATCCATCACAATGGCAGGCGGATCATTGCAGAATCCGCGCTGTGGCGGCACAGGAATATCGTGTGCGGCCAGCACGTTAAGCAAGTGCATTTCGTGAACGTGGAGGTAAGGGTGCGCTGCCCATACGCGGTCTGCCTTGAACAGATATTCGCGGACTTCGCCCTTGTCTTCCATGCTCACGCGCCAGACCGGACGCCAGCGGCGCTGCCTCTCGACGCGGGTCACCTTGCCGCCCAGATTGGCTTCTGCCCAAAGCGTGATCCGCTCAAGCTGGTCTGCGCTTTCGGAAGCGCCGCGGTTGGTGGGATCGTGTGCCTCGGCCATATCGCTCTCCATTGCGTGGTTCCGGGCGGGACTCTTTGCTTCCCTGTCATGCCGGAACCATCGTTCTGATCCGATGATACGCATCGCGCCGAAGGCGCCTTCCTACCAAAAGGCGGGGGATGGGCCTGTTCTGCCATGCCTAATTCCTGCGAAGCAATTGATCGGCCCCGCAGACTATTCAGGCCGACTGGAATGGGAGAATCCTGATGGTGCCGAAGTTTTGCCGCATGGCATGGCGAGTCGATGACATGGACGATTTTACCCGGCGCATGGGTGAATTGTTCGGTTTCACGTTTTTTACGCCCGGCCTGATTGCCGAAGTCTATCCTGATGCAACCTTCAAGGTCTGTTTTGGCGAACATGGCATCGAGCCGATTCAGCCCGGCGCCGAAGGTCTGGGTTTTGCCGAAGGTGATCCGCTGATCGAGATTGCGGTGGATGTGGCCGATGCCGATTCGGTACGCGCGCGCCTGAAAGCAGCGGGCCACGAACCGATTGCTATCAGTTATCTGCCGGTGCCGGCAGTTGATGAATATCTGTTTGGCAGGGATTTCCACGGTATCCAGTTCCTCGCCTGCACCGAAGGCGTCAACGAGGCGCAGATCCGTTCGGAACTGCCGTTTGCGGCTTTGGATGATGCCAAGCCGCCAAAAGTTGGCTGCGTAACGTTGGTCTCTGCAGATATCGATGCGCTCGCTGCCAGTCTGAAGCAGTGCTACGATATGGAATTCCACCCGTTTGATCCCGCAGGTCTTGGGCGTCGCGGGCTTTCAGGGACGCACCGGGTCCGCTTGATCGAAGGGCCATCGGCAGTGCTTGCCGGCAACGAAAGTGCGCTGGTGTCGGTCGATATCGTTCATCACGATGTCGAAGCCGCGCGCGCGACACTGGAGGCCGCCGGTTATCCCGTTCGCCATCGCCAGCAGCTTGCCAGCGGCGGATTTGCTTACTTCTTCGGTCCGACGGTGCAGGGTTTCCCGCTGTCGATCTATCCTGAAGCTGCGGACGCGGAAATGCTCGGCCTTAGCTGATCCACAACCAGAACCGGGCACCGGCCAAGGTCAAAACTGACCGGTGCCCCTCTAATCAGAAGCCTTCGTGCGCGGAATAGACGTGCACCCGTGCGGCATTGGCACGGGGTGGTTGTTCCAGAATGTACATCACAGCGCGGGCAATATCGTCGGGGTCGAGCGCGGGAATATAGCTGTCCCACGCCGGTTTACCGTCTGCTTTCATCGGTTCGAAAATTTCGGTGCTGGTGGTGCCCGGTGCAACTAGCCCGACTTTCACCCCTGATCCTGCCAGCTCGATGCGCAGCGAATCTGTAAACATCTCCAACGCTTTTTTCAGGCCACCATAAATGCCGCTACCTGCTGCAGTGATGCCCGCACCAATGCTGGAAATATTAACAATTTGGCCCTGCCCCGCCGCCTTCATGGCGCGAGCAAACAAGTAACAACTGCGCACGACGGATTCATAATTTATCGCGATCATCGGCTGAAGGTGGTCAAGATCGAAATCTTCAACTGAGCCGACATGCAGCACGGCGGCGTTGTGAACCACGATATCGGGTGTGCCGTAATTCGCCTGCACATGAGCCAGCAACGCGGCAGGCGCATCGGGTAGCGCAAGGTCGATGGCCAGATATCCGGTTTTTCCGCCCAATTCCTGCGCCAGTGCGGCCAGTCGCTCCTCGCGGCGTGCAGCCAGCACAACAGTTGCCCCGGCTTCGGCCAGCCTGCGCGCAATCGCCTCGCCAATTCCGGCTGAGGCACCGGTTACCACTGCAATCTTTCCGTCCAGTGATGCCATGATTTCTAACTCTCCCACTGACCGCCGCACTTCAGGCAGCAAGATCGGTGGACCACCAGCGCAGATTACCTGCACCTTCCGAAATGCGGGCAAATGCGGAATACCTGGACTGTGCGAACATTGCTGCTTCCATCCCCAGCCCCGCAAACGTGCAGACAAGCATCTCGTCGATATAGGCTGCTGCATTGCCGGACATACGCAGCAGCCTCCGGCGGGCCTCAACCGTCATACCCACGATCAGGTCAACCGCGACATCGAGCGAACTGAAACGCATCTGCCCGTTATCTCGCGCGGCGCAAAGCGCATCGCGGACCAATGCATCCAGCACGCTGGCCCGTGCGAAGTAATCGACATAATCGACGCGGCACGTGAACCCTCCCCAGCGCGGATCATGCCATGCGCGCAGCATGGTCATTGCCGAACCGCCGATGGCCAGCACCGCCGGATCGGTTTCACTGGCAAACAGCGCCCGGAAATCTGCCATCATGCCATTGGCAAGGCCCTCGCCCAGTTCATCGACGGCGTGCTCGATTGATGGGAAGTATTTGTAGAATGTGCCGCGCGAGACGCCTGCGGCACGTATCACGTCATCAATGACCAGTGCTGTGCTGTCTCGTCCCGGTTGATAGAGTTCCAGCACCGTGTCGAGCAGCCGTGCACGCATCCGGTCCCGGCGTTCGGCCGCAACACGCAGGCGCGCATTTTCTGTTGGCTGCGTCACGCAGCACCAGCCCATTCAGGTTTGGGGCCTATATCGGGCAGCAGACGCAGATTGGATGGCTGGCCGGTGAGCGCGCGTCCATACAATTCGGTCGAAAGATGGCTGCTAAGCGCGTTGTGGCGGCTGCCGACATTGAGATCGCGCCAGAACCGTTGCAGCGGGTTGGTCAGCCCAAACGCGCCCGGCCCTGCCACATCGAGCAGGCGATTGCCCGCCGTGCGCAGCAGGCCCATGGCAAAGCCGCAATCAGCCTGAATCTGCGCCTTGTCGAATCCGGTCAGGACACGCTGAGACGCTGTATCGTCCATCATCCCTGCTGCGCGACGGATGTGCATCCATGCCGAATCGATCTCAAGCGCCGACTGGCCGATCATTGTGCTGAGCGTTTGTGATGTTGCCTGCGTTTCATATGTCCAGCCCACCACGGGACGGGTTCCTGCAGACTTTACGACCGCATGTAGAATTGCCGTGGCAGCGCCCAACATCGGGGGAAGCACGCCCAGCGGGAACAGCGATTCCATGGGCCAGCGGTCGCGCGGCTCAAGCCCCGGCATGGTCAGTAGCAGTTCTGCCGGTGGGCTTTGCGAGGGGCGCAGGATCAGGGCTTCAGGCACGAACAACTGGTCTGCAACAATCGTGTTGCTGCCCGATCCCGCCATGCCCGCAACGTGCCAGTCATCCAGCAGCGAACAGGCCGGATCGCGCAAGTTGACAAACAGCATCCCGATTTCGGCAACAGCGCCATTTGCACCCAGAAGCTGGACCCCATTCAGCCCCCAATCGGCGTGTTGCGAGCCTGAGCCGTAGCCCCACTTGCCGGACACGCAGTAGCCGCCCGGCACCGGCGTCGCGGTGGCGGTTGGGGCAGAAGCACTGCACAGCAGTTCGTCTCCGGTGCGAAAAATGATGTCCGTAACCGCAGCGGGAAAGCCAAGAACGGTGCCGGTAACGCCCGAAAGCAGGCAATAAGCCCACGCCGTACCGACACAGCCCTGCGCCAGTTGCGCCACGGTTTCGATGTGGGTCAGCAGCGTTCCGCCCGGCCCTCCGGCGCGGCGTGGTGCAGTGATGTGGAACATGCCGGCTTGGCGCAATGCGTCCATCACCGCCGGTTGAATCCGGCCTTCGCGTTCACATGCTTGCGCATGTTCGGCCAGCAACGGCACCAGCGCGGCAGCAACCGGCACCGGATCTTCAACGCAAGCAACAGGAGCGCGGGCGATAGTTTCTACAGGCGATGACATGGGCAATCCTCTCCGATTGATGGACTGCCTGTAGTATAAAGTGACAATAGTGTCACCCTAAGAAAAGAAGCGGTTAAATCAGGCCGTTCGACGACTGGCAGCGATCAGAATGATCGAGGCCACGATTTCTGATCCGATTGCAGCGCCCAGCATCGGGTCATAGCCGTCCATGGCGATCGAGATGATCCGGGCGACAACAAACCCTGCGAAGATAACCCCTATGGCCATTAGCAGCGGCTGCCTAAAATGGGGATTGGCGAGCCCATAAAGGATCAGTGCGCCCATGGCCCAGAACGATCCTGCATAAATGGCACGCGCTTCATTGACGCCTGCGATGCCTTGCGGTGCAAGCCCGGTCATGGCGGTGACGGTACTGGTGGCCACCAAGGCGTAGACCCCGAAAACGATCAGCGAAGCGCCGGTCAGGCCGGACAGGATGTTCAGGACTTTGTTCATGCGACTGCTCCGATTTCCGTTATAACTTGCGGCGATGCTTTGGCGATTTCGACAGGGATGCCATTCAACACGGCATTGCCCGATATGACATCCACCAAGGTTCCGGGGCTGAGCACATTGGTGTTGGCGCCGGGGTGCACTTTGGCGACACTGAGGTGCGTTTGCGCGTCGGAATGGCCCCATCCATGTGGCATGGAAACGACGCCGGGGCGGATGTCGTCATCAATTTCCATGGGTACGACGATGCTGCCCGCAGCAGATGTGAGCGTAACCAGATCGCCACCTTCCAGCCCGCGCGTTGCCGCATCGGCGCTATGCATTTGCACCGTGCAGCGGTCCTTGCCCTTCACCAGCGTATCGACGTTGTGCATCCAGCTGTTCATCGAGCGCAAGTGGCGGCGGCTGACCAAGACCAGCGCCGGATCATTGGCTCCCAGCGCCAGCTTCAGCCGGGGGATGTCGGACAGGATGAGCGCCGGGGCAATCTCGATCTTGCCCGATGATGTGGCGAAACCTTCCTGCGCTTGTGGTGTGGCGGGGCCGATGATCACGCCGTCGGGTTGATTGCGGAAGCTATCCAGCGAAAGGCCGCCTGCCACCGCACCGAACCTGTCGCCAAATGGACCAGCGCGGATGGCAAGATCAAGAATGCGCGCCGGGCCGCGTTCGGGCAGCGCGGTAATTGCCAGATCGGGATCGATGCCGCGACCCGTGGCCAGCGCGCGGAAATAGCCGTCGTCCATGGCGTCAATATCAGCGCCCTGCTGCCCACCGATGATCGCGCCGACGCGGGCGACGATCCGCCAGTGATCGGGCCGGTCTACAGGCGGAAAGACCGGCGGCGAATAATGCCCGCCGCTGGTCAGGCAGAAAATCCATGACCACATATCGAAGTGCGCGCTTTCGAGGAAAGACGGGCTAGGCAATATGACATGGGCGTGGCGGGTGGTTTCGTTGATGTAATTATCGAGGCTGACCATGCATTCCAGCAGTGGCAGGGCTTGCGCCAGCTTGCCAGAATCAGGGGCGCTGAGCGCGGGATTGGCGGCAAACGTCACCAGCCCCTTGATCTGGCCGGGGCCGGGTGTGGCGATTTCTTCGGCCATGCACGACGCGGGGAATTGTCCGAGGACGGCAGGCACGCCGCGCACCCGGCTTTTGCCCATGACCACCGGCATCCCGTCAGGCAGCGTTGCCAGCATATCGACCAGCGATGCGGCCGGGCGGCTCCACATGCTGCCGCCGCGCCGGTCCAGATTGCCGGTAAGGATTGCCAGCACATCGATCATCCACGATGCCAGCGTGCCAAAACTTTGGGTGCACGTGCCGATGCGGCCATAGATGGCGGAGCGGTCGGTACGGATCAGTTCGTCCGCAAGGTCTTCGATAATCGACGCTTCGATCCCGCAGAACGGCGCGACTACCTGCGGGCTGAACTCGCCTGCAACATCGCGCAATGCATCCAGCCCTTCGATCAAGCCATCCAGATGGCGCAACCGCACTGCACCGCGGGCGAACAGGACGTGCGCGACGCCGAGCATGAGCGCCGCGTCAGTGCCAGGTTTGAGGCCGATCCACTGGTCCGCCGCCTGCGCCGTCTTGGTGCGCACCGGATCGATCACGATTACCCGTCCACCGCGCGCCCGCAGATCGCGCATCGCGCCCATCACATCGCGGTGTGAAAAGATGCTACCTTTGGACGCCGCAGGATTGCCGCCGAAGATCACGAACAGGTCGGTATTGTCCAGATCGGGAATGGGGATTTTCCATTCGTTCCCGAACATCAGCATCGCCGAAAGGTTCTTGGGGTGCTGATCGACCGTGCCCGATGAATAGACTTGCTGAATGCCTGAAGTGGCCAACATCAACCCGGTATAGCGCGAGAGCGTGGCGTCCTTGCCCGCCATGTTGCCGCCGTATGCCGCAAAGGCGTGGGGCCCATGGCGGTTGCGCACGCCTTCGGCCAGTTCCTCCAACCGTTCGAGGGCGGCATCCCACGAGGCGGATTTCCATTCGCTGCCATCACGCACCATCGCGGTGCGCAGCCGATCAGGATCATCGTGCAGCGCGCCGAGCGTTGTGCCTTTTGGGCAGACATGGCCCTGGCTCCACACATCCTGCCGGTTGGGCCGGACGGTTGCCACCTGCCCGCCTTCCACTTTCACGGTGACCCCGCACATGCCTTCGCACAACGGACAAGTACGGTGATGCAAACCATCTGAAACCATTGTCTGCTCCCTCATTGTGCAGTCCATCCGCCGTCGATGGGCAGGTTGTGCCCGGTGACCATGCTAGCTTGGTTGGAGCACAGCCAGATGATGCCTGCAGCCTGTTCGTCGCAGCCGATGGCGCGCTTGATCGGCTGGTTTATCACCTGTTCGTCGATCAGGACTTTGGCATAGTCATCGCCGAACTTGTAATAGGCGCGCGTGGGTGTGACACCGGGTGCGATGCAGTTTACGCGGATGCCGCGATCAGCGTAGCTGACTGCCGCAAACTTGGTTAGCCGGATCACCCCGGCCTTGCCCGATCCGTACCCTGCCCCGCCAAAGCCGTTGTGAATCATGCCCGCAAGCGACGTCACGTTGCAGATTGCGCCGCCTCCGTTTTCGACCATGTGCGCGATTTCGTGTTTCAGGCAGATGAAGGTGGAGCGAAGGCACATCGAGATGGTGTGATCGAATGCGGCGACAGGTTGCGTGTGCAGGTCGGGCCCAGCGGAATCGGGATGCGCATCGCCAACGACATTGGCGGCCAGATGCAATCCGCCGAACTGTTCAACGGTATGGCGGACAAGGGCCTCGACTTGTGCTTCATCGGTTGCGTCAGCGTGGAGATAGCGCGCTACAAATCCTTCGGCACGCAAGGCTTCGGCGCGTTCTTCGCCCAGCGCATCGTTGATATCTGCCAGCATGACGGCAGCGCCTTCGGTGGCGAAAGCGCGTGCAGTGGCGGCACCGATGCCGTCTGCGCCCGCTGTGACCAAAGCGACTTTGCCCGAAAAGAGTCCTGCCATTTTCTAGTCCCCTGCCCGCACATTTATTTGTTCGTTGAACCTGCAATAATATGTTCCTGCGCGGCTTAACCGGCCACACGATAGGGGCACGTTGCCCTCACGGCTTACAGCTTCACCGTCAAACGGATGAGGAACAGCCTTTATGGCCCAAGGAACTTTGCGCCTGTTTGCGGTCGGCGATTTGCAGCTGATGACGCGCGAGCCGCCAGCGGACTTGTTTGCAGCGGTCACGCCGGTCCTTTCGTCAGCGGACGTGACATTTGGAAACTGCGAATGGCCCTACGCCGAAGAGGCGGGGGACACGCACCCGGTGGAAGCGCACATCAATGACGATTTCGATCTGGGCGATTTGTTCGCTCCCGGGGCCCCCGAAAGCATCGCGATGATGGGCGCGGCGGGGTTCAACGTGATGTCTGTGGCAAACAACCACACCATGCACGGCGGCTATCGCGCTTTCTTGCGCACCATTTCCCTGCTGAAGGAATCCCGCATCGCGCCTGTCGGTGGCGGGGATACGATAGCCAGCGCGCGCGAGCCTGTGATCGTTGAGCGCAACGGGCACCGGATCGGGTTTCTGGCCTGTACCTCCGGCTTTCTGCCCGGTGCGCATGCCGGACGCCGCACGCCGGGAATTGTGCCGCTGCGCCGCCATACTTATGCCGAGAACAACAGCTGGCACGATTGGGGCATCGAGCCTGACACGCGCACGCTGATCAATCGCGATGATCTGGCCGCGATGATCGAGAGTATCACCGCACTCAAAGCTCAAGTCGATGTCGTGGTGCTGAGCTGCCACTGGGGCATTCTTGAACACGAATCTGCAATTGCCGATTATCAGCGCGAAGGCGCGCGCGCGTTTATCGATGCAGGCGTCGATTTGATTGTCAGCCAGGGTCCGCTGCCGATCAAGGGCTTCGAGGTTTATAAGGGCAAGGCCGTCCTGTATAATATGGGAAAATTCGCGATGATCTCGCCTTGGTCGCGCGACGAGACGCCTTCGGGCATTTCCGCGCCTTTGCTGGATGAAACCAGCCGGGGATTGGCCGCGTCTGTGACCATTGTAGACGGGGCGATTACCGGCGTGCAAATCGTGCCGGTTTATCTTGGGAAAAGTGGTCGGCCCCAAATATTGAATCCGGGCGAGCCGCACTACGAGGCAATCCTTGGGGTGGTGGCCGAACGCACGGCCGCTGCCAAATTGAACGGCGTGATGGACGCCGATGGCCGGATTGCGTTGGGCTGAGCGATGACAGGAACCCCCACCTCCATTCGCACCGAAGATGCAGCGCAGCGCCTTGGCCTCTGGCTTTCGGCACATTTGCCCGGATCACCCGCTGTCGAGGTTTCCGATGCTGTTGAACCGGCGCAGGGCTTTTCGAGCCGGACAATCCTGTTCGTCGCGCGCTGGCAAGAAGACGGTAAGCCGATCGAGCGTCCGCTGGTGGCGCGCATTCAGCGCGATGTGGCGGTGCCGATGCTGGCCGATGTGTTTCACCAATACCGCGTGATGCGCGCGATTGCTGCCAATTCCTCGGTCAAAGTGCCCAACATTGACTTTGCCGAGAGCGACTCGGAAGTTTTGGGCGCGCCGTTTTTTCTGATGGACCGGATCGACGGGCGCGTTCCGCCCGATTTCCCAAGCTATCATCAAGAAGGCTGGGTGGCCGATCTTTCCACCGCAGATCGCACCCGCTGCTGGTGGAACGGCATTGAGGAAATGGCGCGGCTGCACCGGATCGACTGGCGTTGTTTTTCGTTTCTGGCCGATGGCTGCCGTCGGGCGCCCGATGCGGTGTTCTATCTCGACCAGTTCGTGGGCAAATGGTTCGATTGGGCGCGCAACGGGCAGTCGTTCCCGATCATTTCCGAGGCGCTGGCCTATCTGAAAGCACACGCCCCGCTGGCGGTGGAATCAGGGCTGGTCTGGAACGACGCGCGGCTGGGCAACACCATGTACCAAACCGATGGCGTTGCAGTTGCTTCGCTGTTCGATTTTGAGGTGGCGACCCTTGGGCCGCCGGAGGTTGATCTGGCGCACTGGGTCTATCTGGACGAAGTTTTCAGCGAGAACTTCGGCGTTGCGCGGATCGATGGACTGCCGCGCGGTGCAGAGGCGGTGGCGGGGTTTGAGCGGATTTATGGTCGCCCCATGCCGCAGTTCAATTACTACATGGCGGTGGCTGCGCTGAAGATTCTGATCCTGTCGGTGCGCAATTATGGCAACGACAAGGATATGGGCGCGCCCGAAGCCTTGCCTGATTTCCTAGTGGACCGGTTGGCCCATTACCTTGGGGAATTCAAAGCGGGACGCTGATTTACCAGCGCCCCGCTTTGAAGATCAGTCCTGCTTCAACATTCCGGCCGAAGACAGCTTCATCACATCGGCAAAAGGTGCCGCGTGTGAGGTCATCCCCCCATCGACCGCCAGCGTTGCGCCGGTAATGAACCGGGCCGTGTCGGATGCAAGGAACGCCACTGGCCCGGCGATGTCTTGCGGGTCTGCGACGTAAGGCGTCAGGTGATGGGCGGTGAACAGTTCGATCATTTCCGGGCTGATTGCTGCGGCGAGCGGCGGGGTCATCACCATGCCAACGACCACCGAATTCGCGCGAATGCCCTGCTTGCCGTACTGCGTGGCAACATTGAGCGCGAGGTTGATCAGCGCCGCCTTTGATGCTCCATAAGCAGGCATTCCCAGATCGCCCTGAACGCCGCGCCCAGATGCAACCATCACGATAGAACCGCCGCCGCGCGCGATCATGTGCGGGATCGCGGCCTTGCACAGTAGGGCTGGCGCAATCGTGTTGACGCGCAAGGTGCGCTCCCACGTGTCCGCGTCCATATCAGCGATGTTGGCGTCCTTGGCCAGCGTTGCGGCATCGGTCACGGCAGCATTGTTGATCAGGATGTCCAGCCCGCCAAACGCGGTTATCGCGGCATCGATCAGCAATTGCGCGGTTGCCGGATCGGCAAGATCGCCAAACGCCGAGGCAACTTGGCCGCCAGCATCGCGGATGGATTGCGTGGTGCCCGCAGCACTTTCAGCGCGGCTTGCAGCGACGAGCACTTTGGCCCCCTGCCGCGCCAGTTCATGCGCGATTTCAGCCCCGATGCCCGAACCGGCCCCGGTCACGATTGCCACTTTTCCGTCCAGTACGCCCATGTGCATCTCTCTTTTCGCAATATGTGAACTTGGTTTTCATCGCTTCGCGCGCAAGTGTGCCTATCGCTTTATAGGTGTGGGGCCTGCCGGACACATTCTCTGTGATCGCAAGAGTTCAGGAGAGAAACATGATCAAGCCGCTTAGTGACCGTGTCGCCATCATCACGGGTGCCGGACAAGGGATCGGCGCCGAAGTGGCCACTGTGCTGGCGGATCGTGGCGCGACGGTGATCCTTAACGACATTATGGCCGACCGCGTCGAAGAAACCGCTGCAGGCCTGCGCGCCCAAGGATATCGCGCCGAAGCGTCAGTGTTCGACTTGACCGACGAAGACGATATTGCCCGTGCGGTTGGCGCAATCGCTGCAAAGCATGGCCGAATTGACATCGTCCACAACAATGCCGCGTTCCAAACGAATGAGCAGCGGTCGCGCGATCTCGATGTGATTAACCTGCCTGCCGATGCGTGGGACAAGGCCTTTGCCGTCAATGCGCGCGGGCCAATGTTGCTGTGCAAGCACGTTTTGCCTACGATGATTGCAGGCGGCGGCGGTTCGATCATCCATTCGGCATCGGGCTTTGGCCTGTTGGGCGAAATGACGCTGACGGCTTACGGAGCCAGCAAGGCGGCGCTGATCAACCTTGGCCGGTTCATCGCCACCCAATATGGCAAGCAGGGCGTGCGTTCGAACGTCATCGCTATCGGCTTCGTGCTGAGCGAAAATGCGGTCGAATCCACGCCGCAATTGGTAAAAGATGTGCTGCTTGCCCATCACCTCAACCCCGAACTTGGATCGCCGCGCGATATTGCCAATGTCGTGGCGTTTCTGGCGTCCGATGAATCGCGCTTTATCAATGGCGCGATGATCCCGGTCGATGGCGGGTTCACCGCGCATCAGGCCAGCATGGTCGATTTCCAGCGCCTGTTTGCCGAAGCGGGCAGCAATCAGCTTTAAGGGTGGCGATGCGGTTTGCGCTTCCCCACCCCCGCAAGCGGGAGGGGGGAAGAAGCGCCACAACTTAGCCTTCCCGCTTGCGGGTGGGCATGGAGCGCCGCCTGAAAAAACCACTTCTCAGTCGGCGGCTTCTTCCACTGGCGTCAGGTTGCGCATGAAATCGCGGAAGTCGCTACCCAGTTCTGGCAGCGGCAGGCCCAGCTTTTCTGCGATGTACAGCGTCATCAGGTTGTTGTCGGCAGAAGTGTTGGTGGCGGCGATATTGCCGAGCGACACTTGCCGGTCGAACGCGCCTACCGCAACCAGCGCCATGCGCAGGGCAACGACGATATCGTAATAATCTAGATTGCCGACCTTGCGGCCCGCTGCCTTTTCGTAAATTGCCACGGTTTCATCGCGGGTGGGTAAGCCTTCCAGACGGGTCACGCCGAAGCGGCGGCTGAACAGGTCATCGAAGTAAAGCCACCACGCCAGATCGAGTTCGCGCGGACCGAGCGCGGCCAGTTCCCAATCGATCAACGCGGCAACACTGCCATCGCGCCGCCACATAACGTTGGATGGCGTCGGATCGCCCCACAGCACGCACGTATCGGTATTGTCAGGGCGGTTTTCCAGCACCCACTGCATCGCCGTGTCGAGGATCGGCAGCTTGCGCCCTTGGCCGCGCGCGGCATGCCAATCGACCAGATAACCAAGGTACTGTTCTAGCCCCGGCGCGCCGCGATCAGGGCGGTTGAGGAAGGTGAAGCCGTCCTGCCAGTCAATTTCGTGCAGCTTTGCCAGCGCGGTCAGTGCATTGGTGAAATGCGCCATCCGTTCGGCCGGGCTGCGCTGCGTCAGCCAGCCTTCGACGTTGTAATTCGGACGCTGCGTAGCAGCCTGCCCGTCAACGCGGCCCATGACCAGAAACGGCGCGCCCAAGATTGCGGCATCGTCTTCCTTGCCCACCCATGGCGGCACGGGAAGATCGCCGCGCGCATCGAGCGCAGCCATCATGTTGGCCTGAAGCTTGAGATCGCTTTCGAACACCACCTCGAATGTCTGCGGCTGGCGGCGCACCACCAGCGTGCGATGATGGTGCTGGCCTGCTTCGGTGTAATCGACATCCACGAAGAAGATTTCCGCCGAGAATCCTGATCCGAGCACGACGTCCATCGGTGCGACAGTCAGGCCTTCCCACGAAGGCTTGGTTTTTGCCAGCCAATCGGTCAACCGATCATGGACTGTCTTTGCGTCCAGCTTGACCGACATTGCCATTCCCTTCCTGTCATTAGTACATTGCGCATGAATCGCGCAAAATCCGCTGCGCCCCGCGATTGCGTCGCTGGAAAGCAGCCTATCCAGTCCCCAAAACAGTGTCACGGGGTTGTGATGACCTGTCTTTTGGAAGGCGCGCCACCAAACACTCCGTAATCATGCTGCAGCCAACAACGGCCGCCAATTATGCGCGCCCTTTGCTGGAGAGCCTGAAGTGACCGAAGAAGCAGATGTCGTCATCGTTGGTGCCGGGCACAACGGAATGGCCGCAGCAGGCTATCTGAGCCGCGCCGGAAAACGTGTCATCGTGGTTGAACGCCTTGGCAAGGTCGGCGGTATGACCAGCGCGGGCTACATGATTCCCGAAGCGCCGAGCCACCTTGTCACGCCATGTGCGGTCGAACTGCTGTTCGTGCGTGGCAGCGGGTTGATCGAGGATCTGGAACTGGAAAAGCACGGGCTGCGCTGGGTCGATCCCGATCCGACCTATGCCTACCTTGATCCATCAGGCGCCAGCGTGTGCCTGTTCCGCGACCCGAAGCAGACCGCCGAAGACATGGGCCGCCTGAACCGTCAGGACGGCAAAAACTACCTGAAGTTCCTCGACCTGCTGAACGGGTTGATGGATATCGGTTTCCCGATGATGATGGCCGAACCGGGTCGTCCGGACCTTAAGAATCTGGGCAATATCGTCGGCAGCCTTGTGCGCAATGTGAAGCTGAAGAATGAGCTTCAGATTATTGCGTCTGGTACGGCTGATCAGATTGCCTGCGAATGGTTTGAACACCCGGCCAATATCGCGCTGTTGACCAACACGGCTGCAGGTGCTGGCCCAGTTGACGATGACGGCAATGGTGCGGCTTACATGATCCTTGCGGCGCTGCATCGTCTTGGCACCGGCAAGCCGATCGGCAGCCTGCAAAGCTTTGCTAATGCCATGGCCAAAAGCATTGAGGCATCGGGTGCGAAGATTATCCTCAACGCGCCTGTTGCTGAAATCATCATCGACGATGGCGCTGCCCGCGGCGTACGGCTCGAAGATGGCCGCATTATCAAGGCCAAGGCAGTGATCGCCAGTTGCGATCCGCGCACGGCCTTTGCCATGACCACCCCGGGTAAAGTGGAACGCCGCTTGCTGGAGCGCATCAAGCACGCACCGGCCAACCGGTCTAATGCCGCGCCGTTCCTTGCCAACCTCGCCTTGTCAAAGCCGCTGACGCTGAAGCGCCATCAGGACATGCGCCATGACGGGGCGGACCTGAACAAGGCGGTTGGCTATATCGGCACGCCCGAACAAGTGCGCGAAAGCTTTGCAGCAGCGCGGCGCGGCGACATTCCCAAGGAACATGCGGTGTCCGTAACGCCACTGTCGAACACCGATCCGTCGCAAGTGCCAGCAGGTGGCGGCCTTGCCTATATCTACGTGCCGGGGATGGCGGTAGATGCGCGCGAAGGATGGACGCAGGAAGTGAAGGACCGCACGATGCGCGACCTGATCGCGCAGATGTCGGAATATTACGATGGCCTGGATTCGGAAGTGGGCCGCTTTGTGGAAACGTCGCGTGATCGCGAAAAGCGGCTCAACGCCACCAATGGCTGCGTTACTCACATTGATTTCGGATCGCTGCGTTCGGGTCAGAACCGGCCTGCAACGGGCTTTGGCAGTCCCAAGCCTGCGGTTCCGGGCCTTTATATCGGCGGCGCGGGCGCCCATCCCGGCGGCGGTATTTCCGGGCTTCCGGGCAAGATCGCTGCCAAGCGGATCTTGCGCACAATCAAGTAAGAATAGCGGCTTTGGCTTGACGAGGTTTGATCGCGTTACTGGCCGGACCAAGCAGTCCGGCCAGTAACGTATCGGCAAATTCGGCGACCCGTTGCGGGATAGCGTCCGGGCTGGCTTCAGCTCCAACGCCCAAGGCATCGAGCATCGGCGTGGAAGCGAAATAGAAGCCCACGCCCTGGACCAGCATCGCCATGAATGCCGAAGATGAAATCCCGCGCATGGGCCGGATGGCGAGCACGTCATCGAACAAGGCGTCGAGGCTGTGCTTGAACGGTTGGATATACAGCGCGACGAGGTAATCGAGCCGCCATGTGCTGCGGCGTCCTTCGGCGTGGCTGATGCCGATGAAGCTGGGATTTTCAGCCGCCCATCCGCAAAACCGGTGCACCAGCAACCGTAACCGGCTTTCGGGATCAAGGTCGGTGCGGCCAAACACGGTGAACACCGGCGCGCCGAATTTTGCAACGCGCCAATCCACCGCCTTGCGCCACAGGTCTGCCTTCGATCCAAACCTGACATTGAGCAGGTTGTGGCTGACCCCTAGCCGTTTGGCGAGATCGCGGACGGTGGTCCCTTCGTAACCGGATTCGGCAAAGCATTCGAACGCAAGATGGAGCACGCGCTCTTCAGGCACGGCACTGGCCGCATCGGCAGGCGGTCGGCCACGTCTTCGGCCGATGAGCGCATCGTTATCTGTCACAGCCTTGCTCATGGCAGGTTTGTTGACATCTAAATTGACATGTGTCAATTTGCGTGTGGAATTTGGAGAGTGGTACAGAAAAAATGGCGAGTCCCTGGTGGAAAGTTGCGCTTAGCGAAGAAGTGACGTCGGCCAAGCCTTTGGCGGTTGATCTGGGCGATCAGCCGGTTGTGCTGTGGCGCGATGCGCAAGGGATCGCCCGCGCTCTGGAAGACCGCTGCCCGCACCGCCGCGCCCCGCTCTCGCGCGGCTGCATTCGCGATAATGGCTGGATTCAGTGCGGCTATCACGGCTGGAGCTATGACGGCGAAAGCGGTCGGCTCAAAGATATTCCCAACATGAAGGACGAGCAGAAGTTTCCGCCGCTTTACAAGGCTGCGGCTTTCGCCGTGTCGGAAAGCGGTGGCTTCGTGTCGATCAACCTTGATCAGAACACGACCATGCCCACGCCCGCTGTGGCGCAGGATTTCGATCTTTGCGACACCGCGCACGTTGCGCTTGGCCAAGACCAATGGATCAATGCCTTGTTTGACGATCCCGGCCTTGTCCTCAACATCCGGTCCGTACAATTCACGCCTTATCTGATGTCAGACTTGCGCGAAGAAAACGGCATGCTGGTGATGGAGCGGTTCTGCCAGTGGGGCAAAGTGCACTGGCCATCTTATGCCACGGCAGAATTCCCGATCACATTGATCACCCGCACGCATCCCGAAACGGGCGAGACCGAAGCGGTGCTGCGCGATGACAGTTTCCGCACGCTGCTGACCGCGCAGCTTGCCCCGGTTGCGGGCGCGCGCGGCATTACGCAAGTGCGCTGGCGCGCAAAGGTTGGCGATGTGCTTAAGGGTAGCCATGCCACTGGACTGCGCCACAAGGGTTCGTTTACGGTTCGCGAAACGATTGATGCCGCCGCCTTGCGCGTGTTGATCCCATCGGCGTCGCACCTTGCGAACAAGCTTCGCCAAGACATTATCGCTGCAGCCCCCGCTGCAACCCCATCCGTTTCAGCAGCCGCCTGATTTTCGCAGGAGATCCCCATGCTTGAAGTCGCTGATCGTTCCGCTTCGTCCGACACCGAACATTCCGATTCGCCTATATCTTCGGCCCCACCGAAGCGCGCGACGGGTTCATCGCTGAACGCGGTCAACAACTGGGTTCCGCATGATTTGGTGATGCGCGATTCGTGGTTCCCCCTGGCCCACGATCACGCCGTTGGCAAAACTCCCGTTCGCCGTGCGGTCTATTCGCAGCCCTATTACCTCTGGCGCGAAGACGGCAAGGTTGTGGCGTCGGAATTCCATCCGCTGGAAATCGTTACGCGCGACAAAAGCCCTTATACCGATGCCCGTGGCCGTTACCCGGTGATGGAGCATTACGGCCTGATTTGGGGCTGGTTCGGTCGTCCTGGCGCGGCTGATCCCGCGCATCTGCCCAGCCTGCCGTTCCTCCCGCCCAAGGGCGGCTTGCCCAAGCACATGACCGCGACAATCCGGTTCGATTGCTCGGCCCCGATCAGCCTCGAAAACCTGATCGATTTGACGCACGCAGACTTCCTTCATGCCGACGTTGTGGGCGATGAAAAGTCCGACAGCGAACAGGTCGAGGTGTTCTACGACAGCGAAACCATCACCATGGTTCGCTCTCTGGTGAACAAATCGGTTGCGCCGATCATGAAGCTGTTCAGCGGCATCAGCCAGCCCACGCAGAACGTGCGCCAAGTGATCCGTATCTATCTGCGCTCACACTGCGCCATCGCTTATGGCCGCTTCTCGCCGGGCGATGATGTGCCACTGTTCCATCCTTGCACACCTGAATCGCGCGACCGCACGCGCATGGAAATGGTGATGAACACTTCGAACGCAGGCCTGATGTTCCGCCATGTCATGCCCAAGGCCGGGTACAAGGTTTCGCGGCAGGACAGTTCGATGACCAACCCGCAAAGCCCGCGCTACATGGACCTGACCCCGCGCAAGGATCTGCATTCCCGGTTTGATCAGGCCGGGCAGCGTTACCGTTTGTTGATGATGGACCTTGCCGCGCGGCAGGAAGCGGGCGATTTCGAATATCGCGACAATGTCAGCGCCGATTGCAGCGACATCATCGGCCTGCGCAAAGAACTGTTCCAGTATTAATTGAGGCTTGCGGGCCGCCCTGAAACTGGGCGGCCCGCAAGCGATCATCAAAGCGCCTTAGTAATAGATCTCCATGCGTCCGCCATCGACCAGCATGTACTGGCCGGTGATGTAACTGGCGCGGGCCGAGCACAGGAACGCACAGAGGCTGGCAACTTCATCGGGATTGCCAAAACGCTTCATCGGAATGCGATCGATCAGCCCGGCCATGAACTGGTCGTACGTCTGGTTCACCGCTTTGGCGCATTCCTGGAAGAACGCTTCGTACTGTGCGCCGGTATCGATGAAGCCGGGTGGCACGGTGTTCACGGTGATGCCGAATTCAGCCAGTTCATCGGCCAGACTGCGGCTGAGACCCAGCGCGGAGGGGCGCAGGGTGTTGGCCAGCACATAGTCGAAGCCCAGTGTGGCGCGGCGGCCCGGCAAGCGGCCATGGCCTGACCCCACCGTGACGATGCGGCCCCATTTGCGCTCTTTCATCGCGGGCGTCACAGCGCGCGCGAAATGGGCGAAGGCCTTGACCACATTGTCGAACGTGGTCTGGAAATCCTCATCGGCCATGGCATCGAACCGGCCTGATGGGGGGCCAACTGGCGAAAAGATGGCGATGTCGGGTGCATCAAACAGCGCAGTGGCCTCGGCCACCATGCGCGGATAGCTATCAAGCTGGGTCAGGTCGGCGCTGACGCCGCCAGCTTCGCCGCCTGCGGCACGGATCGCGGCGACCGTCTCGTCGATCCCGGCCTGTCCGCGCGCGACCACCACCACCCGGCAACCGTTGCGCCCCAGTTCTTCGGCAATCGCGCGGCCGATGCCATGCGTGCCGCCGGTAACAAGTGCGGTCTTGCCTGCAATTCCCAGATCCATGTCATTCTCCCATGATGCTTATGACGACATGGGGCGTTCGATGGCGGCGTGTGGCACCTGCCATTGGTCAGGGGCGGGTAGGCCGGACCGCGCGCACTCCTTTGCAAAACAAGGGAGTGATGCCGCATGGAACTGACCGAAACCGCCGACAAACTCGCCATCGCTGAGCAACTGGCCAATTACGCCCGCGCGATGGACCGCATCGACCATGAACTGGGCTATGCCGTGTGGCATCCGGAAGGCACCGCCCGCTATGGCACGATGTTCGAAGGCACCGGTCGCGGCTTCATCGATTGGGTCTGCGCCACCCACGCGCAAATGATCGCGCACATGCACCGCGTGACCAATATCTTGATTACACTCGACGGAGAAAGCGCCGCGAGCGAGGCTTATGTTCACGCGACGCTGCGCTTTGAACAGGACGGCGTGCTGCGGCAAGGCACGGCGTTGGGCCGCTACCTTGACCGCTGGTCGCGCCGCGATGGGCGCTGGGCCATTGACCACCGCGAATACGTACAAGACATCGACGAGATTGTGAACGCAGGGCCATCGCTGGTCGGCGCGTTCGGTGGACGGCGCGACCGCGATGATCCCTCGTATGCGGTGTTGGCGCGGTTGAAGGCTTAGCTCGCCAACGCCCGCTGTGCTGCGACGCCCTCACCCCAGTTGTGGATGCGCGCCCAGAACTGGGTGCGGGTGTGGGCGAAGTTGTGCATGTGGGCCATGCGCGGGCAGACGTAGATCTGGATGTCGGTGGCGCTTTTGAACGCTTTGGGTTCGGCCCATGGATCGGGCACGACATCGCGTTCGCCAACGCCGATGAACACCGGTACGCGGATTGATGCGGCCTCGATTGCCACTGCGCCCGGCGCAACCATGTAAAGACCGCAGGCAGGCGTTGTGGCCGAGCGCCATTCGGGCAAAGGATCGGTCAGCCCGGCAGAGGCTTCCATATCGAGCGCGACGATATCGGCGGGTTGATCATCATAGTGGAACGACCACTGGAACGGATGTTCGCCCGCGCGCGCTGCGGCTTGCAGTGCAGCGGAATCGCCAAGCTGCGGGCCTTGCGATGCGGCCAATTGGGCAAGGTTGAAGATCTTGGGCGCGGCCAGTTTGCTGCGGCGGGAAACCCAAGGCCACACGGCTTCAGGCTGGCCGGGCCGGGTTGGCACGATGGTGTGGATGCCGCTGTAGCCGAGCACGCCCACGCCATCGAACGTCTCATGATTGCCCTGCGCCACGACGGAAAAGCACCCGCCCATCGACTGGCCGATGCCAAGGCATGTGGCATTGGCAATAGGCGGCAGACCTTGCGCCAAAGTGCCCGCCGCAATCAGGTCCATCACATGGCGCACGGTGGCATCATTGCCCGCTGCGATGACGTCGAGATCGAGCAATTCATCAGGCGGGATGGTCGATTCACCAAAGCCGAGGTGATCGCAAGCGACGAAAATCCACCCGCGTGCGGTGTGGTAACCGGCCTCGCCCCCGCCCTGCGCGTCTGGCATATCGAAGCTGTAGTAGCGGCGATTGTAGCCACCGCCCGGAAATGCAAAGCACACCACCGGCGGATTGGACAGCGCGCCTTCGTCGGGCAGAAACACGGTCACGGCGGTTTGCGCAGGCATGCCGATGGCAATGGCATCGGTTACGTCGATTTTCAGTTCGATGGGATCACGCAAGGCTGGTCTCCGGTAAATCAGGTAATGGCGACAGGATATGTGGGCGTTGCGCCAATGACTTGCGCATAAAGATCGGGCGCCATCCAAACATGCTCGACATAATGGCCCAGCGTCTTGCGCTCGTCGGTATAGATAAAGCGCATCACGTCTCCGAGCGAACCCTGAAACGCAATGGGATGCCGCGCCAGATCGAGCGAGGCGACGTGTGCGTCCCAGTTTTCCAGAGGACCATCAATGCGGATGCACACGTGGTGGAAGCGAATGGCAAGGTCGTCGCCATCGGGCAGCACTTCCTTAAAAAGCGGCGCTGTTTCGCCAATCGGTTCGATCAGTTCGATCTCCACCCCGCCCACGCGCGCAAGGCCGATTTTCAACTGCGGGCCACCTTCATCGGAACCTGTGCCGACATTGGTGAATACATAAAAACCGGGCGTGTCGAATTCGCTGCGGAATACCTCGATAGCGGCGTCGATGTCATTGGTGACATAGGCCACCTGACTGTGCTGGCTGTTTGGGCGTGCAAACATGGCGGTTATCCTTTCGGGGTCAGTTGGCGAACAGCTTGCCGCCATCGATCACCAGCGTATCGCCAGTATGATAACGCGCCGCATCGCTGGCGAGATAGACTGCTGCACCTTCCAGATCCTCGGGCTGGCCGATCCGGCCAAGCGGCACGCGCGCAGATACGCCCGCAGCCATCATCGCGCCCACTTCGGGATCGGCAAAGGTCATCTCGGTTTCGATGAAGCCCGGCGCAATCACGTTGCAACGAATGCCGTGCGGCCCCAGTTCTGCCGCGAGCGCCTTGGCCAGCGAATTCAACCCGCCTTTGGCGATGCCATAGTGCGCCAGCGTTGGTACGCCTTGGGCGATCGAACCGCTGCCGCAGATGATCAGCGAGCCACCAGCATCGCCCGCAATCGCCCGGTCTACCATGTGCTTTGCTACAGCACGCAAAGTGAACACCGCGCCATCAAGGTTGACGTCGATCAGTTCGCGATAAGCCTCGCGCGTCATATCGACAAAGGGCACCTGTGTAGCGATGCCAGCATTGGCCACGCAAATGTCGATCCGGCCAAGTTGCGCCACGGCGTTTTCCACACCTGCCACAATGGCGGCATCATCGCGCACATCGACGCTATCGGTGATTACGCGGACGCCATAACTGCGCAGCTTTTGCGCTGCTTCCTCGTTCTTGTCGGCGCGGCGGCCCCAGATGACGATCTCGGCACCGGCTTTGGCCAGTCCGCGCGCAAAGGCAAAGCCAAGGCCGGAATTTGCGCCGGTGACCAGTGCCACCTTGCCGGAAAGATCGAACATGTTTGTGGCCAACGAAGCCTCCCTCAATGTAGCGGCAACTTGGACAGTGCCATCGGTTCTGTTTGTCGCATGGCCCGCGCCGATACCAAGCGCGAACCTGCATTGCAGGCAGCCATTGCTATCGCGCAACTGCCGCGTAGATACGTGCAGGCGCGATCAGTGTCGGATTGTTTGGCGAAACGCCTTTGGCGTTGTGCCCACGGCCTTACGGAAAGCGGCGGAAAAAGCGGCAGGCGTTTCAAAGCCGCAGCGCCAGGCAATTTCCTTGATTGGGGGGCGGGGCTGCACCAGCAGCGATTTGGCGCGGGCGATGCGCCGATCAGCAGCATAGGCGGCCAGCGTTTGTCCGGTAGAAACGCGGAACACGCGGAAAAAGTGGCGCGTGCTCATATCGCAAAGCGCGGCCAGTTCAGCGACGCTTGGCAGCCTGCCGGGCTGTTCGATGGCTTCCTCGATTTTGCGCAGTTGCGCAGGATCGAGCCGGGATGCGCCGGCACGGTCAGCCGCAGGGCGGCGGAAATAGCGATAAAGCTGCACGCCCACTTCGGTCATCAAAGCTTCTGCCAGCAGCGAGCTGCCGAAATCCGGGCATTCGATTTCGCGCGCAAGCCGCAGCATGGCATCGCGGACGTGGGGGCTGCGCACATCAAGCGACGCTTCGAGCGCATCGCAATCTGCTATCAGGTCAAACTCGCCGCCGGCCAGACCTTCGAAGCCGCAGCAAATCGAGCGTTGCTCCCCCTCTCCCCACCGAGTCTCAAGATCTTGCCCTGCCGGGATATAGATGATGTCACCCATCGGGATCGGCGCACTGCGCGGCAACGTGGTGTAGTGCCCCAGCGGAGCGCCGGGCCTGCGGGATAATGCCAGATCAAGGAAGCCACGCCCCGACCGGAAGGTGCCGCTTTGGGGGCCGGTAAAGCGGTAGTGATGCAGTTCCACCGTAGCGCGTGGCAAGACCATGCGGCCCGCAACATGGCAATCCATCCCGCGCACGTCAGGAACATCGAAGACTGCCGAAATGCTTACCATAGGCTCGATCCTCTTGGGCACGGCCGCTCTGCGTCGGCCTTCCCTATCCTATTGCCAGCACGAAACCGCCTTGAACTCCCGCCTTTGGATAGGGGTGAAATTCGAATCGGGGTTCATCCTTGGCATATCGCGGGACGATCACATTGAACGCGCCCGGGCAAAACAACAACGCCGCCAAACAAGCGGACGATGCCAAAGGGGTGAGGATAGTGGGAATCGAAGAAAACAAGGCCGTGGTGCTCAGCTGGTTCGAAGCGGTAAACCGTGGTGACGAAGCGGCAATTCTTGCAACCACCAATGAAGACTTCAACTTCATGACGATGGCGCGCCAACCCGAATGGTTGCTGTATAACTGGGATCGTGAGCAGTTTTCCAAGGTGCCGACAACCATGTCGACCGTGCTGAAATCGCCCATCCAGCTTA
>CAMTWP010000038.1:0-27694 GCA_947085475.1 uncultured Novosphingobium sp.
ATTCTCGAAGGTTGTCAGTCCATCAGGCTGGAGTGCGCGGCGGTAACGGTAATCGATGTCGCAGGACATGAGGCTTCCTTTCCATTGCAAGATGCAATGGCCCCATCCCCCTTCCCTCAATGCAGGCTGCGACGATGTTCGCTTAGGCCCTGCAGCGGCAATGGCTCGTAGATCATCGGTCGTAGGAGCGTGTTTGGCGCAATCTGTTCGAGGATTCGCGCAACTGCCGAGACGGCAACGCCCGCCTCGGTTGTCTGGATGATGAGCGTTCGGCCTTGACCCGGAGCTGTGCCAAGCGACCAACCGGCGTCCCCCTTGCCGAGAAGACCGTCCACCACCTGGCGTGGATCCCTCTGGGGGAACAGGCCTGCGATATACTCAGCCAGCACACCGCCAATGGGCGCCCTCCCCTGGCCTGCGACATCGCCCGCATAACGGTGAAGCTGGGTGAGGCGAACGACCTCCTCCGGTGCCGGCTCAAGCACAAGCCGGAACTGGCGCCGTTTCATCGGCTTCCTCCCCTTCATCCTCTGCAGGTTCGCTCTGGTAGCCCGAATAGGCCGCAAGATGGTTGAATGCCTGATCGGCCTTCGCGGCTGCGGTGATGATGGCCGTCTTGTCGGCCTTGAGGATCTCCAGCCAGTGCGAGACGTAGCTGGCATGGCTTTCGTGAAGGTCTGCCGGCAGACCCAATTCATAACAGATCCGGGCACTTACCTGCTCGGCCACCAGCTCCTCGAAAGCGTATGCCTTGTCGCCGAAACGCTTGCCAAATTCGCGGGCGAGCCGCGAGGCATGGCCCGACCAATGCCCGAGTTCATGCGCTTTCGTGGCCACGAACCCGTCTTCGGTGTTGAAGACATTGGGGTGCGGAAGCTGAATATAATCAGCGCCCGGCGAGTAGAACGCGCGGTCTCCGCCGAGGCGTATGTCAGCCGGAACGGGTGAGAAGAAGCGCTCGATCGCAGCGGCCTTCTGCGAGGGCGTCGGCGGCGCTTCGGGCACCGGGCTCGGATAGAAATGCGGCGGCAGGCCATCGATCTGCGAGGCGTTGAACACGCTGTAGGCGCGCATGAAGCGGATTGTTTTTGACGATTCCTCGCCCGTTGCATGGTCGATCGCAGTCTTCTTCGTGCTGTTGAAGTAGATGCTCGGCTCGGCGGTCTCGCCCTTGCGGACCTGTCCGCCAAGCTCGATGGCCTGGCGCCAGGTTATCCAGTAGCGTGAGCCATAGCCATAGTGGTCGGCGACCGCCCAAAGATAGAGGCGGTTGATCCCTGTGTAAGGGACGCCTGCAGCGCGCAGCGGCGCTCCGCCCATACCTGTCTTCTTCCAGGTTCGGCGCCAGGGCAGCGTTCCGGCCTCGATTGTAGCGATGATCAGATTGGTGATTTCCTGCGCGACGTCGCGCTTGGGTCGTTGGCGCATTGGCCTGCTCCTCAACAAAAAAGAGGCCCGGCTCACTCAGGCGAGTGGCCGGGCCAGGTCATCAGGAGGGGTGATTGACCGCCTCAGGCGGCTACCGCCGCTTCTTCACAGGTGACTTCAGGTTGATGGTCATGGATCAGCTCGTCGGCCTCGCAGTGGGCTTCACCGTCATCGCCATCGCAGACGTCGGCGACAGGGTCGCTTTCGTCGGTGTCCAGGATGACCGGATCAGCGGGATTGGCAGCAATCGTGAACTTCATGCCTTCGGGGAGCCAGGCCAGCGCTGCTTCCTTGACGTCCTGTTCAACGATCGCCTTGCCGGCGAAGATCGTCTCGCAGGTCTTGGCAAGGTCAGCCTTCTTCGATGCGGCATACCGCGCCGCAAGATCGCTGCCGCCGACTTCGGTCAGTGCCGCAAGACACGAGGTCTTGCTCACGCGGTCGAAGAAATTTTCGGCAGTCGGGCGCCACATCGCTGCAACGTCGATGTCGAGCATACTGCCGATGACAGCATGGATCGGATGGTATTCCGAACCATAGCCCTTCTTGGCTTCGAGCGAGATGGCCACCGCATAGGCCAGCCACGCCGCCTTGGCTTCGTCGGCAAGTTCGCGAAAGGCAACGAAGCGCTGGGCTGCACTGCAATGTTCCTGCCATGCCGTGTCGAGCGCGTTTTCGGCCTCGGCGAGAATCCCTTCGGCTGTGGACTGCGAAAGTTCTCCGGTCGCAGGATCGCTGGGTCGTCCGCCCTTGATCGAGGTGCCCCGGCTTTCATAGCTGCGGCTGTCAGCCAGCGCGAAGATGGCGAAGTCGAGCGCGAGCCCCGCATCGGTGAGCAGCGATGCCGACAGGATATTGCGGCGCTGGACCGAAAGCTCGTCGAACAGGCGGGCGCTGATCGGCTTCTCCGTGCCCGGCGCAACTGCCTCGGGCCTGGAAGGTGCAGCGCTGCCTCGCTTGGTGGAATCTGGCACCGGCTCTTCGGCCGTCGCTGTCACTTTGCCATTCTCATCGGTCTCGAACGACAGGCGCTTTTCGCTGTAGTAATCGGCCTCGAGGACCATTTCGCCGCGGGTGGTGAGAACCAGAAACTTTCCGGCCTCACTGCGCCATTCTTCGGGCAATTCGCGCAACGGGTTATTGAGGTCACTGCGCTCACCATCGAGATCCTCATACTCGGCCTCGAGTTGCCCGAAATCGGCCCCGTCGCCTTCAGGGCCGCCTTCATTGCCTTCGTCGATGATCTCGCTGATTTCTTCCATGCGGGCATCGATCGCGTCAATTCGGGCACGTACTTCTTCGGAGAGCGGCGCGGGCGGGAGGCGAACCGCATTGACGCCCATTTCGCTGCGTGCCTGCCATGAATTGGTCGACGCCACTGGGCTGATCCAGGCAAGGCCAGTTTCAGCAGCGATCCGCTGGGCTTCGGCCTCCATTTTCTCGGCCGCAAGCCTGTGGGCGATCTCGATGTCGATCCAGCGATCATCTGCCGCTTCGCTGAAGAGGTCGCGCTCGATCTTACCGCCGGCGGCCACATAGGCATCTTCGCCGATCAGCAGCGCGATTGGGTCATTGCCGCGCATGGAACCGCTCGCCACCATACGCCGGATGGCATCGGCGCTTGGGTTGTAGGCGTAGCGCATCTGCTCAAAGACCCGCAGCTGCACCTCGTGCTGGTCAGTAGCAGCATAGGCTTTCGCGATTTCGAGGGTGACATCGCCCTTGGCAAGCGCCTCGAAGATCGGCTCGGCGAGGTTGGCAAGACGCAGACGGCCTTCCACGAAGCGCTGGGTCAGGCCAAAGCGTTTGGCGACCGCGGCAACATCGCTGCCTTCCTTGATGAAGTGCTGGAAGGCGCGGCATTCCTCAGCGGGGGACATCCCGACACGCTGGAAGTTCTCGGCAAGCGAGGCCTCGCCAGCTTCCTCTTCGCTGCCCTCAAGCAGCTTGCATTCGATCTCGGTATCGGGGTCCCACGCACCGCGCGCGACGATCATCTCGATGGCCCGCAGGCGGCGACCACCGGCTATCACGGCAAATTTGCCGCGCTTCTTGCTCTTGGTGACCAGCAGGTTCTGCAAAAGGCCGCGCGCTTCGATGTCGGCGGAAAGCTGGATATCGTCTTCTTCGCTGCGCGTTTTACGCACGTTGGCATCGCTCAGATAGAGCCGGGAAAAGGGAATAAGCATCGTCGTCACTCCTGATGTGCACCCGGCAATCACCCGGGCACACATCCCCTCCCCCTCCCCTCTTCCTGTCGGTTCAAATGTGGTGGTGAGGAGATAGCGCACGGAACGGATAGGGCCTGTCACTTGCCCAACTCCCGATTTGGCCTTGTCGCTTTTGTGTTGAGTGCAAATGCCAGTTCGCGCCGTATTTTGCGTTATCGCATGGCAGTCGAGCCTCTGATGGTCGGGACTATGATGCTGAATGGCTCGGCGCCGCCTTGGTCGACCGGGCTATGGCCGCTTGCATCCTGTCAAGAACAAGCCGCAAGTTGCAGATCCGCACACATTCATGTCCGCTATCTGACGGACGCGGATGTCAAGCGATCTTGTCCTGCTCCCGCAGCTCCTGCGCTAAGTCGGGCGGTATCGGCATTGGCGCAAAGGCGCTCACATTAGATCGCCCGGTGTTACCAACCGGCAACCGGCCCGTCAGCGAACCGAGCGGTGCCAGAGTGATCCGGACCATCTGGCCCAGAACTTCGCTCCAATCGCGCCGTCGGATCGCAATCCCCAGCATGGCGCCATGACTGGCGAGATGCGGGCCAAGATAAGGCTGCGAAACGATATGAACCCGCTCCAGATGGTGCCACGCACGATCATCGTCGCCCGCTTCTACCGCTGAACGGTATGCCACCATTTCGGCCGCGATCACCCGCCGCGCAGTAAAGCTCTTGGCAAGCGCCCGCCAGCGTCTCTGCCGGTGCCAATAGAATATCTGCGCGAAGGCCCAGATGAGCGGGGTCAGGACTCCGGCTGAAACTTCGACCTCGTCGCTGTAACGCGTCCCGCCGTCCTTGTCCGGCGCGACCGTAATCCAATGATCCCACTTCGAGATGAGGGCACTATAGCCGTCATCGCGCAGTCGCTTGGGCCATTGGATGCCGTCAGCTTCATGCAGCGAGCTCACAATCCACTGGGTTCCGAAGGGGATCATGCCAAAGAGGCGGAGTTTAACCTGGTAGCGCCCGCCGGGCTGAAAGCTCTCGAACGCCGCGTCATCGACCGGGATAAAATGCACCAGCGGCCAAGCGATATGCTGCAGTAGCCGCGCAGTCTGAACTTCTGCCCAGACAGCTTCCGGCTTGAGCGCGATATGTGTCGAACGGGAAACCTTCATGTCGCAACGCTCCGCAATTCAAGCCGTGCCTGCTGAACAATCTGAATGCCGCCGCTGATGCCGAGCAGCGCCAGGAGCGCAGCAACAATAAGGTCGGGCCAGGCTGTCCCGGTGCCGAACACGCCGAGCGCAGCAGCCATCACGGCAATATTCCCGATCGCGTCATTGCGCGAGCAGATCCAGACTGATCGCATGTTCGCATCACCCGTACGAAAGCGGTAGAGCATGATGGCGACGCCAGCATTGGCTGCGAGCGCGAGCGCGCCAATCATGCCCATCAGCTCAGGTTTGGGAGCAGCTCCGCCCAATGCCGCTAAGACCGCTGTGATCATGACCCAACCGCTCAGGCCGATAAGTGTAAGCCCCTTGGCAAGGGCAGCCCGCGCGCGCCATGCCAGCGCCATCCCGGCAACCAGCAGGCTGATCGCGTAATTGGCAGCATCACCCAGAAAATCGAGTGCGTCCGCCTGCAGCGCACGGCTGTCAGCGGCGGCACCTGCCGCCATCTCGACAGCGAACATGCCGGCGTTGACGCCGAGCGCGATCCACAAAGCCCTGCGCCAGCGCGGGTCATTCAGCGTTGCCGTCGTTCCGCACGCGGCCTTGCAGCAATCATCAGCCATCATCTTGCCTCCTCGACAACTCCCGAGTCGGCACTCTATCTACACCCTGTAGCAACTACAGGGTCAAGCCCAGAGGAGTGGCGATGAAAATTGGCGAGCTCGCGAGCGCCACGGCGACCAAGGTCGAGACGGTGCGCTATTATGAAAAGATCGGGCTGTTGCCACCGCCGGCGCGGACAAGCGCCAACTACCGTGCCTACGGCAATGATCATCTGGCGCGCCTGTCGTTCATCCGCCGCGCCCGCGATCTCGGTTTCACGCTCGAAGCGGTGCGCGAACTGCTCACACTGTCGGATGACAAGGCCCAGTCCTGCGATGCAGTTGACGTGATTGCATGCGTCCACCTCACCGAAATCGACCGCAAGATCGCCGATCTGTCCGCGCTGCGCGCCGAGCTTGATCGGACCATCGGTTCCTGCCGTCACGGGACCGTGGCCGATTGCAAGATTATCGAAACTCTGGCCCCGCGCGGTAAGGACACAGCTTGATGTATTATTTGCTCGTCAAAGCCGCCGCATCTGCCATCATCATCGTGATCGTTTCAGAAACCGCGCGGCGCAATCCCGGTACCGGGGCGCTGATCGCTTCGTTGCCTCTGATCTCAGTGCTCGGCATGATCTGGCTGTGGCGCGACACGCAAGACGTGGCGCGCCTGGCCGAGCATTCGGCCGCGACGTTCTGGTATGTGCTTCCAAGTCTACCGATGTTTCTCGTCATCCCTGCCCTGCTCAAGCGTGGTGTCGGATTCTGGCCCGCGCTGCTTACAGGGTGCGTTCTGACGATGGCGCTCTATGCGTCGATGGTCTGGGCGGGCCCGAAGTTTGGATTGAAGCTATGACGATACCCAACCTGCCAACGGCGATCATTTATGCCCTTGCCGCGCTAGCCGAGATCGCGGGCTGCTTCACCTTTTGGGCATGGCTGCGCCTCGACAAGCCCGTGTGGTGGGTGTTTCCGGGCATGGTTTCCTTAGCCTTATTCGCGTGGCTACTTACGTTCGTTGATACGCCCGTCGCGGGGCGCGCCTACGCAGCCTATGGCGGTGTTTACATCGCTGCTTCGCTAATATGGCTCTGGACAGTGGAAGGTGCACGGCCCGACCGCTGGGATGTCATCGGAGCCTCAATTTGCCTCGCCGGGGCCGGGTTGATCCTCTTCGGGCCGGGACGATCACCGTGATGGGAGCCAATTTCCGGCAATGAGACGCGCGGCAGCCCCATTTAACTGGCGCCTAGTAATACCATGCGGTGAATCTTTTTATTACAATGCTTTCGATCCCACAATTAACAGGCCTTGACAGGACCTTCATCGCGCACGTGGACGAGCGGAAGCCGGCCGTGAAAAGGCGGGCGTCCGGTCAGTAACCGGACGCCCTCCCTCATGCTCTGGTCATTCCCTTACGGGCAGCAGCTCATGGCCGCATCACAGCAAGCGAGCACGAGGTCGCAGCAGGACATGGCCAGCGATGCAACCTGATCCGGCGCGGCGGCAAATGCTGCCGAGCTGGATCCAAGCAGCACGGCTGCAGCGAAAATGTACTTTTTCATGATGGTATCTCCGTTGATGTTGAATTGAATGGATCAGCGGAGAATTCTTGGAGGCGGTGGTTCCGGCCCCCCGTCTGGCAAGGGCGGAAACTTGACGATAAGCGGCTGATAGATGAGCGACGACAGGTCGCGGGCCTCAGGAGACGCAACGCGGCTTGCCGGGAGGCTCTGGCACAAGGCGAGGCAATAGCTTTGGCACTGCTCGCGCTCGTCATCCATGCAATCGCCGCAGTCGCCGCCGTGGTCAGTCATCGTTGCCGCAGGCGCACAGCCATTCGCCGCGTAAGTTGCCTCAATCGGAACCAGTGCAACCAGAAAGGCCGCGAGATAGAAAATGAGGCGCGGTGTCACCTGGAAGATCATAGTGGTAAGTACGCCCTGATCAACGACATTGTTACATTTCAACCGGAGGGCCTGTTGAAATGCTTGCGGAAGGCATGATCGGCAAATCATGAGCGACAGTATCTTCGTGATCCGCGATAGCCTGCGGCCGATGGTAGCAAGTCCGATCTTTGGATGCTTATGAAGAAGCTCGCTTCAAGGCACATCGCATGACAGCAAGCCTGCTAAAATTGAGGTTATTGCCCGGCGTATCGGACAAACCACAGGCAGTCTGAAATCCGAACTCCCAGCAGTGTACGAAAGCAAAGGTCGAACACCGGTCAAGCTGCAAGGCGACGGTCAGATTAGCGGTCGCAAAAGTGACGCGTCCATGATCGTCGCGTTGACACCTGTCTGGGCAATGTTGGGCGACCGACGCTTTGGCGTTGACTGGATTTGCGACACACTTAATCGAGCGAAGTATTCCGGCTTGCATCCTGTCAAAAGCAAATAGCAAGGTGCCTATACCACACGGTGCCGTGCTTTACCTCCAGCGTCGTAGGATCAAGGACGTATTCGGTAAGCCAAGACTGGCGTCTGATCTATTCAGTTTGCGGCCGACGCGCGCACATTTTCATATTTATCCTTATGCAGATAACTTTGCTTGATCTCGGTAGGTGAGCAGGCGCAGCGCGTTGAATACTACCAGCAGCGTTGACCCTTCGTGCATCGCCACCGCTGGGCCAATGCCAAGCCCGAGGATCGTTGCGGGTACAAGCAATGCCACCACGCCGAGGCTAACAAAGACATTCTGCCGAATAATGCTGCGGGTGTGTCGGCTCAGGCCCACCGCGAACGGCAGATGCGCGAGGTCATCGGCCATGAGCGCTACGTCGGCCGTCTCCAGCGCCACGTCGGAGCCTGCAGCGCCCATCGCGATACCTACCGTCGCCGACGCCATTGCAGGGGCGTCATTGACGCCATCGCCAACCATGGCGACCATGTCCTCGCCAGCTAGTCTTTTGATCGCAGCAACCTTGTCCTCCGGCATCAGGTCTCCCCACGCCTCGTCGAGCCCGACATCCTTGGCGATGGCATCAGCCACTTTCTGATTATCGCCTGAGATCATAATCATCCGGGCGATGCCCATCTCGCGCAGCCGCGTGAGCGCCAACTTGGCCGCCGCGCGCGGAGTGTCCATCAGCCCGATCGCGCCAATGTCGTTTTCGCCCTTGCGGACCACCATAGTGGTCCGCCCGCTTTCACGCAGGGTGGCGACGGCGGCGGTCGCGGCCGCGTTCAGCGTGGGGATGCCCTCCACGCCGAACATCTCGGCCTTGCCGATCCATACCGTCTCGCCATCGACGGTTGCGGTGACACCGCGTCCCGTCAAACTCTCGAGATCGGTCGCTTCTGGCAACTCGCGCCCACCAAGGCGCTCGCGGCCGTCCTTCACGATCGCCTGTGCCAGTGGGTGATCGCTCAAGCCCTCGACCGCAACAGCGAGCGCCAAGAGATCCTCTTCGCTCGCCCCCTCGACGGGTACGACATCGGTGATGCGGGGCCGACCTTCCGTCAGCGTCCCGGTCTTGTCGAACGCGATCGCCTTGAGGGAACCAAGGTTTTCAAGCGGCGCGCCGCCCTTGATTAGCACTCCGCCGCGTGCCGCTCGCGCGACGCCGGACAGAACCGCGCTCGGGGTGGCGATCGCCAGAGCACACGGGCTGGCGGCGACCAGCACCGCCATCGCACGATAGAAGCTGTCGCGGAACGGTTCGTCGACCACCACCCACGCGAACAGCAGTAAAAACGAGAGCGCCAGCACAGCTGGCACGAAGACGCGCTCGAACTGATCGGTGAACCGCTGGGTAGGCGACTTCTGCGTCTCGGCTTCGCTCACCATCTTCACGACTTTGGCGAGCGCGCTTTCATTGGAGCGCCGCGTCACCTCGATCTCGATCGCGGCGGCGCCGTTGATCGTCCCGGCGAATACCCGCGATGTCGCCGCGACCGCATTGGGCTTTGTGCGCGCCGCTTCGACATCATCGACCGGTTCCTTGTCGACTGGAATGCTTTCGCCGGTGACGGGTGCCTGGTTGATCGCACTCGATCCCCTGATGACGAAGCCGTCAGCGGGCAGGCGTTCGTTCGGACGTACGACCACGATGTCGCCAACGACGAGTTCCTCGACCAGTATCTCTGTCGTTTGTCCTTCACGGCGCACCGTTGCCTTAGCGGGCGCAAGCTCGGCCAGCGCCTCGATCGCGCGCTTGGCGCGACCCATCGCATAATGCTCGAGCGCATGGCCGAGACTGAACAGGAAAAGCAGAAGTGCGCCTTCCGCCCAGGCACCGAGCGCCGCTGCGCCAGCGGCCGCGACGAGCATCAGCGTATCGATCTCGAATTTCTTGAGCTTCAGATTGTCGATTGCCTCGCGCAGCGTGAAGAAGCCGCCGAAAACATAGGCACCGACATAGAAGGCTGTTGGCAGCCAATCGGGCGCACCTGCAACCAACTTTTCAAGTCCGAAGCCGACCGCCAGCACTGTACCGCAGGCCAGCGCGAAGATCAGCTCGGTATTGGCCCCGAGGAAATTGGCGTGCGCATGATCGTGACCATCTCCCGGTCCGTGCTTTTCACCGCCTCCGGCATCGCCGCCCTGCCTGTGATCGTGTCCCGCGTGATCGCCGGCATAATTGGAGCCGGTCCGCTTGCCTGGCTTGACCTTGAGCTTGAGCTTGACCAGTGCCACGAGGATTGCCGCCTCGTCGATGCGCTCCTTGTCATATTCGACCCGGACGCTGCCCGAGGCGCTGGCGTCGGCCTGCAGCACGCCGGGCAACTGGCACAGGGTCTCGCCGACGGTGCGGGCGCGGCGTTCGTGCCCGATCCCTTCGATCTGCCATGTCGCATGGCCATATCGCCCGCTGATATCGGCGCCCGCCGCTCGCACGATCTCTCGCACACGCGACAGCGGCAGCGCCCCCCCATCGAAATGGATGCAGAGCTTCGCCGGACTGTTACCATCGGCAGGCAGGACGTGCGCGCGCTCGACGCCGGGTTTGGCGCTGAGGATCGAGATGAGACGCCCGACACAGGCATCGGCCGCGTCAGGAACCTCCGGCAGCAGGACGGGAATATCGAGTTCGAGCTTATCGGTCATCACGCCGTCTCCGCATTGGTATTTGTTTCTGCCCGCGCATCGCGCAGAATTTCGATCCCGCCCTTGAGCGCGATAAGAGCGGTAGCCAGGCCCACCAGCAGATCGGGCCAATTCGTCCCCAGCCAAAGCACCAGCGCGCCAGCGATCAGGATTCCGCCGTTGGAGATGAAATCGTTGAAGCTGAAAGTGGCCGCAGCGCGCAGATTAACATCAGGCTGTTTGAGCCGTTGCAGCAATCGCAAACAGATATAGTTCACAACCCCGGCGATCGCTGACATCATCATCATTGTCGGCCCGATCGGATCGCTGCCCTGGACATAGCGACGGCCGACGTCGAGCAGGATGCCTCCCGCGAAGAGCAGCAGCATAACACCTGAGACGCTCGCCGCGCGCGTTTTCCATTGGCGCCCGCGATTTAGCGCAACGAGGCTCAGCCCATATACTGCAGTGTCGGCTAGGTTATCGACACCGTTTGCGATCAGGGCGCTCGAATCGCCAGCAAGTCCGGTCCCAAAGAAACCAAACGCGATCATCGCGTTGAGCAGCAACACGATCCATAGGGTGCGGCGCTCGTCAGGGACCTGCCCGTTGGATGAATTTGCCGTGCCATCAACATCCCTATTTACCGGACCGGTAGTCACAGGCGCGTCGCCTTTCTGCAGAGGATCGGACGCTTGCTTGCTTCCTCGATCCTTATGGAGTTGCTGAAAAAGGTCGCGCTTATGGTGTCGCCGACATATTGGAGCCCCTGCGCAGGTGCATTCAGTACGATCGGTGCCGCGCTGTCATCGCGGCGCAGCTCGATCGTCAGTCCGTCGTTCTTGAAATCGACGAGAAGCGTACGATTGTCGTTGCACCGATATGGATGGTGACCTGGTGTCCAGCTCGCATCGCCGCTGTTTCTCGCGTGGATTTCCTGTTCGGTGGGCGACCCATTGTCTTGCCGCGGTGAGCAGGCGGACAAGATCAGTGCCGCGCCAACGGTGAGGCTCACAACATTTTCCGTTACTGGCATCTTACGCCGCCTTTTTTGACGTGATGGGGAAGGACGGATGCCACCCTCCCCCTATCGATCATGCGTGTTGAGGCGCGGGTTCGGTCCCTTCCGCCTCATCATCTTTTTCGACCTTCATGGCTTGTTGCCCGAACCGGGCGTAAAGGGTCGGCAGTACGAACAACGTCAGCAGTGTCGCCGAGATCAGACCACCGATGACGACGGTTGCGAGCGGCTTCTGCACCTCCGCGCCAGCACCGCTCGCGAATGCCATCGGCACAAATCCTAGGCTTGCGACGAGCGCCGTCATCACGACCGGGCGCAATCGCTGGATAGCGCCGGTGCGGGCTGCCTCTGCCCGGTCCATCCCCGACCGGATCAGATCCTGGACCGAACTGACCATCACCAGTCCGTTGAGGACCGCGATGCCCGATAGTGCGATGAACCCCACTGCGGCCGAGATCGAGAAGTCCATGCCCCGCGCGAACAGCAGCAGCACACCGCCGACCAGCGCAAATGGCACGCCTGTGAACACGATCGCGGCATCGCGCGCCGAACCCAGCGCTCCATAGAGCAACAGGAGGATCAAGATAAAGCAGGCCGGAATAACGAGCTGCAGCCGCTCGCTGGCCGACTTCAAATTCTCGAACTGGCCTCCCCATTCGAGATAGCTGCCCGCCGGCAGGCGCACGCCCTGCCTGACGGCAGCCTGTGCATCCGTCACCACGCTGCCGACGTCACGGCCACGGACATTGGCCTGGACGACGACGCGGCGCTTGCCATTCTCGCGGCTAATCTGGTTCGGCCCGTCAACGACGCCAATGCTGGCGACGCTGGACAGCGGGACATAGCCACCTCCCGACACTGGCACCTGCACCTGTTCCAGAAGCCCGAGATCGGCACGCTCAGCATCGGACAGCCGGATGACGACCGGAAATCGCCTGTCACCTTCGAAGATCACGCCGGATTCCCGCCCGCCAAGCGTGGCAGTGATGGTATCCTGCACGTCCTGCGCGGTGACGCCGACTCGTGCCATCGCGTCGCGATTGACCCGAATGTCCAGCATCGGGAGACCCGTCGTTTGTTCGACCTTTACGTCCACCGCCCCTTCCGTCTTGCGCAGGACTCCGGCGATCTGTTCGGCAGTGCGGTTCATGGAAGCGAAGTCGTCGCCGAACACCTTGACCGCGATATCCCCGCGCACGCCGGCGATCAGTTCGTTAAAACGCATTTGGATCGGCTGCGTGATCTCATAAGCGTTACCAGGAATCTGTCCGAGCTTGCTCTCAAGTCGCTCGACCAGATCAGCCTTCGCCAACTTGGGATCAGGCCACTCGTCGCGGGGTTTCAAGATCACGAACATGTCCGTCGCGTTGGGCGGCATCGGGTCTGATGCCAGTTCTGCAGTGCCGGTTTTGGAGAAGACAAACCGCACTTCCGGTTGCTTCGCCACCATTTGCTCGATTGGTACCTGCATCGCCTGGCTTTGCTGGACTGAGGTCGCGGGGATCCGCAGCGACTGAATGAGCAAATCTCCCTCATCGAGTTGCGGCAGGAACACCGATCCCAACGTTGTAAAGGCTAATGCTGCGACAACGAGGCTGCCGATACCCGCCCCAATGGTGAGCGAGGGTTGCTTCATCGCCTTTTCTAGGCCCGGCTCATAGCGAGCCTTGAGCCAGCTAATGATCCTTCCGTCGTTTTCCTCGACCCGCTTCGACAGCCAGATAGCGATCGCAGCGGGCACAAAGGTGAGTGACAGAACAAATGCGAATAGCAAGGCGATGATGACAGTGAGCGCCATCGGTACGAACGTCTTGCCCTCGACCCCGGTCAGGGTAAGCAGCGGAACATAAACGAGGATGATGATCGCTTGCCCGTAGACCGAGGGCCGGATCATCTCACGCGCGGCGGTCGCGACGACCTCGAGGCGCTCCTTGATCGTCAACAGCCGGCCTTGATGGTGCTGTTGTTCAGCGAGCCGCCTAAGCGCGTTTTCGACGATGATCACGGCACCATCGACGATCAGACCGAAGTCGAGCGCGCCGAGGCTCATGAGGTTGGCCGAGACCCCCAAGCGCAGCATCCCGAACCCGGTCAGCATCATCGTAACTGGGATCACTGCGGCTGCGATGAGCGCCGCCCGAAAATTGCCGAGCAGCAGAAACAGCACGACTATGACGAGCAGCGCGCCTTCCGACAGGTTTTTTGCGACCGTCTGGATAGTCGAATTGACCAGTGCTGTACGATCAAGAACCGGCTGCACCACAACGTCGGGTGGCAACGAGGCATTGATCTCCTTCAGCCGATCGGCGACTGCGGTGGCGACGTTGCGGCTGTTCTCACCGATCCGCATGATCGCAGTGCCGACAACGACCTCGGTTCCGTTCTCGGATGCCGATCCCATGCGAATCGCTTGACCATTGCGAACATTGGCGACCTGATCGAGCGTGATCGGCACACCTTCACGGGTCGCAACGACGGTGCGCGCCAGTTCGGCCGCGTTGCGCACCAACGCGTCCGAACGAACCGCAAGGCCTTCGCCGTTGCGATTGACGAAGCCGCCGCCAACACTTGTGTTGTTGCGTTCGAGCGCTGTCCCAAGTTCGGTTAGCGTTATTTTGAGCGACGCTAACTTCTGCACGTCGGGAACGATGAGATATTGCTTAGAATAGCCACCAATCGAATCGATTCCGGCTACCCCGGGCACGTTCTTCAAAAGCGGCGTGACGATCCAGTCCTGGGCCGTGCGAAGATATGTCGCCTTGTCCTCCGCGCTGGTCAGCCGCTCTCCTTCGGGCGTAATATAGCTGCCATCCGGTTGCTGGCCTGGCTCGCCTGGCCGATGCTCGTCATCCTTTCGGTGTTCGAGCCGGACGGTCCACATATAGACTTCGCCAAGACCCGTAGCGATCGGCCCCATTTCGGGGTTTACGCCATTGGGAAGCGTTTCTGCGACGCCCTGCAACCGCTCACCGACTTGTTGGCGGGCGAAATAGATGTCCGTTGAATCATCGAACACTGCGGTGATTTGCGCGAAACCGTTTCGGCTAAGCGAGCGAGTGTTATCGAGCCCGGGAATACCAGCGAGGGCGGTTTCAATTGGAAAAGACACCTGCTTCTCCACCAGTTCGGGCGAGAGGGCGGGTGCGCGGACGTTGATTTGCACTTGGTTGTTGGTGATGTCCGGCACCGCGTCGATCGGCAGCCGGTAAAGCGAATAGCCACCGATGACGGTGACAATGGCAGTGAGAAGCAGGACAAGCCAGCGTTTCTCTACCGCCCATGTGACAATGCGCGCAATCATTGCATCAATCCTCGTGCGCCGCTTCGCCCTTGCCGATTTCGGCTTTGAGCGTGAAGCTGCCGGTAGTGGCGATTTGCTCGCGGCCCGTGAGGCCGGAGCGAACGATAACGGTTGCACCGGCAGCGTCGCCGAGCGTGACCGGCGTTGCCTGGAATCCTGTCGCAGTTCGGACGAACACTACCGACTTGCCCTCGACCGTCTGGATCGCAGTGGTCGGCACGAGGATTGCCGTATTCGCAGCACCGCCGGTGCCGCTAAGTTGCACAGAGGCCGTCACCGGCTCGCCGACCCTCCACTGTCCGCCCCCATTGTCGAGGGTCGCGATAACCGGCACCTGCCGGGTTTGCGGATCGAGTGCCGGCGACACGAAGCTGATCCGCGCGCTCGACTGTCGGCCTGGCGCGCTCACCATAACCGTGTTGCCCGGCTTCACCCGGCCAGCGTCTTCCGGTTTGAGGTTCAGCGCCAATGACACGCGGCCAAGGTTTGCAATGCGGTAGAGTTCGGCATCGGCCGCGACCGTCTGTCCGAGCACGACCGGGCGGGCGATGATCTGGCCGCCGATTGGTGCGACGATGCCTAACCGGTTGAGACCGCCCCCCCCGCCACCAGCTGCCGATACTTGGCTTTGGGCCTGCCGATAGGCGATGCTCGCTTCGATAGATGCTGTGCGCGCTGCGATCAGATCCTGTTCAGGCGACACCCGCTGCTCGAATAGTCGCTGTTCACGCGCAAGATTTGAATTGGCGAGGGCGAGCCGGGCACGCGACGCCTCGACTTCACCCTTGAGCTGCGCCACCTCGCGACTTTCGATGACCGCGATCGTCTGCCCGCGCCGCACCGACTGGCCAAGATTGAGGGTCAGAGAAACGACCCTGCCACCGATTGCTGCCGAGACGACCTGCGTTCCTTGTGGATCGCCTTCGATTGTAGCCGGCAGTTCGATCGTGCCTGATCCACCAAGCGTCGGGCGACCAACCTGAATGCCTGCTGCTGCTATCTGATCGACGCTGAGCGTGACCTTGCCTTCATCAGCATGGCTCCCTGCGGCCGCCTTTTCGTCGCCGCCGTTTTTCGGCGCGGTCTCGTTTTCAGCTTCAATATCGGGCTCGCTCGCTCCCCCGCAGGCGGCGAGGCTGAGGGTGAGGGTGAGGGCGAGGGCCAGCGGTGCCACTGAGCGCGACATAAACATAGACATGGATCAATTCCCCTGTTGGTCTGGCACCGGAGCGGTAAGCCGCTCAAGACGGGCGCGGGCATTCTGATAGTTGGCGAGCGCATCGATCGCAGCAACGCGCGTTTCGGCCAGCGTGCGTTCGGCATCGAGAAGATCGAGCTGACCGAATTTGCCCTCGCGATATCCGATCCGCGCGATCCTTGCGGCTTCCTGGGCTGCCGCCAGGGCGGGACCGGCTGCTGCGCGTGCTGAGGTTGCGGCATTTGCTGCTTCCGCTTCCGCGTCGGTAATTGCCTGTTCGACATCAAGCGCGGTCACGCGTCGCACTGCCTCGGCTCGGGTCTGCTCCGCGGTTGCCTGGGCAATAGCAGCGCGACCATTGTTGAACACAGGGATCGGAATCGAGATCGAGAAGACTGCCGCTATGTCGTTAGTCGCCTCCAATCTCCGTAGCGCTGGTCCGACGTTGATGTCCGGCACACGGTTTGCCCGGGCCAACTCGATGCCAGCGTCTGCAATTGCCAAGTCGGCATCCGCTGCCGCTAGCGCGAGTGTACCTTTCGCTGTGGACGGATCTACAGGTCCGAAGGTCGCGACAGGGAGGCGATCAAGCAGTTGTGAATCCAGCGCCCCATCGATCGGCTGACCCACCCGGCGCGCGAGATTTGTCCGCGCCGCTTCCGCGAGGCGGGTCAGTCGCTCGACATTAGCATCCGCGTTTATACGCGCCACATCTGCGCGCTGCTGTTCGAGTGGCGATGCCCGGCCAGCCTGGACCCGCACTCCCGCACCACGCAGCACCTCTGCCGCAATCCGAGCCTGATCTCGCGCCGTCATCAACCGACGTTCAGCCGCGAGCGCTTCGACGTAGAGCTGCGTGACCTGCACACGAATATCGGCTGCCGCGATCGCGGCCTGCAACTCGGCCCGTGACACCTGCGCAGTCGCGACTGCAATACGTGCAGTTCGCTTACCTCCCAGCTCGAGCGGGATCGCAACCCCGACGGTCGTCTCTGCGCTCCGCAGACCCGTATAAGGCCCGGAACCGGCAACATTTTCGATTTGGCCCTGGAAGGTCGGGTTTGGCCGCAATCCGGCAACAGCACGCCCGGCCTGCGCGGCTTCGATGCCTGCGGCGGCTGCTACGTTGGACGGCGCGGCCCCGCCCGCCGCCAGAACAGCATCGTCTAGCGTGAATAACCGCAAGGGCTGTTCGGATGTTTGCTTCACAGTTGGCGGTTTCGCGTTCTGCTCACTCGTCTGTTGCGACTGAGCCTGCGCCTGCGCGAGCGATGCGCAGGACGCCGCGGCCAGCACGGCCGCGATCATCTTTTTCATTTTCTGGGAATCCTGACAAATTGCGACGAGCCAGCACATGCCGGCTGACGGAAAAGATCAGGCGGAAGGAGGCCTCAGTGCGGGATCGACTAGGCGCGACGCAGTTGCGCTGTCGGACCCATATGAAGGGCGCATGTCAGAAAGATACACTGCCGACAAACCGTCGCTCGCCGGGACGTTAAGGGAAGCGCCGTGGCAGGAGCTGTGGTGATGCGGAACTGCTTGGTCTGAATCACCCTGCGATTGGTCGGCATCACCTTCGGTGTGCACAGCACCACTACACTCCATCGTAAGTGTCCCTGGCAGTTCTTGCGCATGCACCGTCGCCGTCACCATCAAGGATGACGCGATCACTATGAGCAAAAGGGACCATACTTTGAGCAGCATTGCGTGAGCGTTACCCGAGATGGTGCACATTGTCATGACAAAATTTACTCGATATGAGCCAAGTTTGGTAAATGCATTGACCGGATATACCCGTGCCCCGTCCCCTTAATTTATGGCGGAGCGGACAAAATGCAGCATGCCATTTCGGGTTTGTCTCTTACCGGTCTTAAATAAACATACCCTATCGATTCCCCAATCTCTCCAAATGAGTAGCGAATAATCCCCCATCAGCGATCACTCAGCCATAGGCCGAAGCATTGATACAAATACTGCGGCCGCGTTTTTCATTGGGATAAACGCCCGGGTACGAAACGAGATGATTTCCGTGAAACAGCCGATGCTCTTGAGCCAAGGCAGCTGATCGACAGGCGCCCCGACGATTTCGTAGCGCTGCTCGCCTGCCACGCGCGAGCATTTGATGGTCGCCTCGAACGGCTGCTTGATAGGGACTGTCCGGCCTTCGCCAAGTGCCTTGATGATCGTATCCGGGCTCAGTTCAACCGTTGAGGCAATATCGAACTTCTCGAGCAGCTTCGCCACATCGAGTTCGTGGACCATGCGGCCGAGCCAGCTTCTGCCCTCTTCGTCCACGATCCGCCGGACCTCCATATAGTCGATAGGCAGGCTCGACCAGATCGGCAGGAGAAGTCCGGTCGCAAGGTACACGGTCTCTGTGGTGAGCCGTTCGGCAAGCTCCCCAGCCTCGTTCTGCCAAAGCGTCTCGAAGGTTTGGCGCGGGGCTTCTTCCCAGGCCGATTCCGCAAGGTCATCGAAGTGGTGGTATTCACGCCGGAGCGGACGGTGGAGGATAACCCGCCTGATAAGTTCGCCCTGTTCGGTCATGAAGTGCCGAGAAGGTTCGGCCAGGGCTGCTTTCCCGCTCTTGGTATTGTGGAGCAGAATGCAGCCGTCGGCGTAATCGCGGCGCTCAAGGACACGCTCAAGCGAGATCGGCCGCGCTCTCGTCTTGAGAGCCAACTGCAGCAAGTGTGACGTGGCGCCGGTTCGCCCGTCGGTCCGCAGGACCATGTCTTCGACAACCTCGGCCTGTTCGACCCGCAGCGTTTCGACGCCAACATCGAGCGAACCGGCCTCGCGCGCAGCCGACACCCGCGCCTCGACCAACCCCAGAAACTCCTCAAAGATCGCATTCTGCATTCCGATCGGCAGCGCGAGGATGCGATTGAGCCAACGCTGGATCGGCGGAAGGTCCTCTTCGAGCACGCCATCGTCAGAGACAATCTTGAGCCCACTACGGCGCTGGAAATCGATCAGCGTTGCGCTCTTGAGCTTGCCGTCCGCCAGCAAGGCAAACCAGGTCGAGAGAGCCGCCTTGGCATATTCGCTTTCGAGATTGTCGGCAGGGTCAAAGAGGTTCTGGCCGCCAGTCTGGCGTTGGCCTCGCGTCAGCGCCCCCAAGCTGTCGAGCCTGCGCGCAATGGTGCTTGTGAACCGCAGTTCCCCCTTGCAGTTCGTGGTCACGGGTCGGAACAGCGGTGTGTTGGCTTGATGGGTCCGGTGCGTTCGGCCCAGCCCCTGGATGGCTCGGTCTGCTCGCCATCCCGGCTCAAGCAGGAAGTGGATTCGCCGCTTCTGGCAAGCTGCGTCAAGGCTGGCATGGTACGATCGCCCGGTGCCGCCCGCGTCGCTGAAGACTAGGATCGGCTTCCTGCCATCCATGAACTGGTCTGTCTCGGACTGGTTCGTCCGCGGCGAGCGGGTCTCGAGCCGCTGCTGGCCGTCGCTCTGGTTTATGAGCCGCTTGCTGCGTCCGGTCACCTCGGCGACCTTCTCCGGTCCATAGTGCTCGATGATCCCGTCCAGGGCAGGCTTGATCGGCGGCATGGCACACAGGTGCTCGATCATCTCGCCGCGGCGGGCGATCGCAGTCTGGTTGTGGACTGGACGGCCCTCTTCGTCGAACATCGGTGCCGAGCGCTGGGTGCCGGTATCATCGACGAATACCTGCATCTGTTGCGTGGGGAAGGCGCGCTCAAGGTACTCAATCACCGCGTCGAGCGGGCTGAGATCGAGGTCGAGCTCCGCGCGCTCTTCTGGCGAGAGGCTATCGAGACGGCGATCGAGGATGCTTTCGGCGGTCGAAACCAGTTGAACGACAACCACCTCATCGCGGTCCAGATGGAGATTGATGGCAGCAATCAGCGTGGGAAGCTTCATCGACAGCAGCAGCTGGTTGAAGAACCGCTGCTTGGTGCTTTCGAACCGGCTCCGCGCTGCGGCTTTCGCACCGCTGTTGAGCGTTGCTCCGTCGATTTCGTCGACGACGCCGGTCAGCTCCAGTGCCTCCTCAAGGTTCTGATGGATGATCGCCCAGGCGTCGGCATAAGTGTCGTAAACGGCGATCTGTTCGGCTGTCAGATCATGTTTCAGGATGTCGTATTCGACGCCTGCGAAGCTGAGTGCGCGCGCCTGATAGAGGCCCAGTGCCTTGAGGTCCCGCGACACGAGTTCCATCGCAGCGATGCCCCCTGCCCTGATCTGGCTGATGAAATCTTCTCTGTTGGCAAACGCGGTGCCAGGTCCCCACAGACCTAGCCGCACGGCATAGGCAAGGTTGTTGACCTCCGAGGCCCCGGTCGCAGAAGCGTAGAGAACCCGGGCATCGGGCAGATTGTTTTGCAGCAGCACGCCGGCGATGCCCTGCAGCGATCCGCTTTTCGTGCCCCGGGCGCCCTCGCCCCCTGCAACACCGCCCATCTCGTGGCTCTCATCGAAGGCTATGACACCATCGAAATCCTCGCCCGCCCAGTCGAGCAGCTGCTTCAGGCGCGTAGCGTCCTGACGCTGGCTCCGAAGGGTTGGGTAGGTGACGAACAGGATTCCTTCACGGAAAGGAACCGCCTGATCGATCTTCCAGTTAGAAAGCGGCTGAATGTCGGCAGCAAGGCCGCCGATGGCACTCCAGTCGCGTCGCGCGTCTTCGAGCAGGCTTTCGTTCTTCGAGATCCAGATGGCCTTGCGGCGTCCCGCAAGCCAGCCATCAAGGATGCAGGCGGCGATCTGCCTGCCCTTCCCTGCCCCCGTGCCATCGCCAAGGAAATAGCCTTTGCGGTAGGCGCGCCCATGCTCGTCGAGTTGCAGGCCAACGCCTTCTTCAGCCGGAACGAACAGGCCAGGCAGATACTGCTGCCACGCGTTCCCGGCATAGATGGCAGTTTCGATCTGGGCCTCGGATAGCAGGCTTTCCTGCAGGACCCGGTCCTGCAGCGCCGGGACATAATCCGGGATTGGAGCAGGGATTGATCCCATGGCCACGCTTTCGACGAGCGGCGTCGGATGCTCGCGTGCACCAACAATGTCGACCCGGCTTGGCCGGTACGGGATGTAGACCCCGCTTTGCTCACCGAGCACGCGCGGCTTGTCCAAGGTACTGAACGCCAATGCTTCGATCTTGGGGGCTTGGGCTGCCCTCGCTTTGACGGGTTTTGTGATCGGTGTTGCCCGCATGGCTTTGAAGAGCGCACCCGGCTTTGCTTTCGGCGGCACCGCGCGCGGTTCGCAGTCGGGCTGGGTTGTGACACGCTTGATGATGGAGACCGCAGACGCGACGTCTGCAACCGTCTCCCGCGCCAAAACTGCTGGTCTGATTTGCCCCGGGATCTTGTCGATCACGTACAAGCGCACGGCCACGCTGGTGCCTTGTTTGTGATAGCATTTATCGAGCCGGATGGATGTGCGGACCGTGCAAGAGGCAAAGGTGTCTTCGTAGATTTTCGCAAGCTTTGCGCTCGTCGTGAACCAGTCCGGCATGATCGCGACGATCCGTCCCCCTTGCCTGAGGCGCGTTATGGCAGCGCGCAGGTGACGCACCGCTGCGAACTCGTCTGCCCCTCGTCCCATTGACCGGGAGAACGGCGGATTCATCAAGATGAGGCTTGGCTGCACAGCCGCGTCGAGATGGGAGGCCAGCATGGCTCCATCCATCCCTGTGGTGGTTGCCTCGGGAAACAGCAGAGCCAGCTTCTCACGCCTGCGCGGATCGATTTCGTTGAGATGCAATGCGCTGACATCGGGCAAAGTTGCCACGAGAGCGCCATGTCCGGCGCTCGGTTCAAGAACGATATCAGTTGCGAGTGGCTGCGCCAAAATCACGGATAGCGCTGCGAGGTCTGGGGGCGTCGAGAATTGCTGGTACCTGATCTGGTCTTCACTTCTGACCGTATGTGTCGGCAGTGCCTCGATGAGCGCGCTGATCTCCGAAATCTGGTTCAGCATCTGAGGTTTGCTCAGCAGTCCGGCCATGTGGCGCGTCAATGCCGCCTCGAGCAGGTCAAAAGCGTCCCTCTGGCTCCAGGCGCCGTTTGCGGAGCCCTCCCCGTAGAGCTGGCGCATCGTCTCAAACAGGCGTTGCTTGTTCGCTATTCCGGTGGCGATGGCGTGCTGGATTTCAGTGATTGCTGCGTCCAGCTTCTGGCTGGATTGTTCAAAAAGGTCGGTCACGGTCTGCTCCTGATGCTGAACCGCATCAGGCCTTCCCCCTCTCCCTTTGGCGAAACTGGGGAGTTTTATGGAGAAGTGTTCAGCTCTGAAGAGCCGCCTAAATGTTGAGGGAAGTCACTCGACTGCCTGGTAGCGAACACCAATCCGCTTGAATGCGCTTTCGCGCCGGATCCGGATCTGCTGTGCGATTGTGTCTGCCTGTCTTCTGTCCGGAAAGCTGGTGGTCACCCCCTGCCCTTTTGTACCAATTCGTCCCCAGCGCCGCTCAACGGTTGTCCAGCCAAACAGATCGGTCTCAACCCAGAGGTGATAGTCGCGCGCGACGTTGCGGGACGGGTCTACTGCTTGCCAATGCCACGACTGGTTCTTCGGTGTCTCCATATGAAACCGGTGGCAGAAGGCTGAGCATTCGGTCCAACTGGAAATCTGAATCACAGGAGCGTCTGTGATTCATTTAGGCGATTGACCACAGGCTCGTGTTTTAGAACGGGTGCATGGATGTTTCGTTGATCTGAGCCGAGAATGCTCCTCGCGACGTCTCGTAATCTCCAAAAACAATCATAAAAAAACGCCGCTGCTTGCAGCGGAAGGATTCATGATTCTAAAGATTCAGATTCGGAGCGTAAATTGGTAGTGAAATCAGTTGCCTACGCTGGTTTGCCTGACCAGTTGGGGGATTTTACCTGACTTGCCGGGGGCTTAACCCTGACTTGCCGGGGGAACTCACCTGACCTCCTGGGGCCTTCCTGACCTTTTGGGGGCAGCCGTCTAGATGTTGATGGGTCGCCCGCTGGGCCGGATTTTTGGGTCTCGCAGGCATCAAAATCAAGCGCCATTTTAAGCCCTGCTGGAGAACCTAGCGACTCGCGGTTTCTTGGGCGATTCAGACCCGCGATCCGACCAACTCAATCCTGACCTCTTGGGGGCTGCGGCCATCTCTATATCCTGACCTGACTTGACTGATGAGGTCAGGTCAGGCAGCAATCAGCATACCAAGAATCAAGCTTTGATCGCAATATGGCATGGAAACGGATGTTAGCCCAATAGCCGAGGCTCCTGAAGAGAAGCCCGAGGAAGGATCCCCTGGCCGTGCGATGCGGGTTGCTGCCGCGTTGAAGGCAAAGGGCGGCGACGAGTTTGCCAAGCCAGGCAGCATCATCGAAATCAAGTTTGTCAAAGGCGAATCTCTCAGTCTGACAGCTTCGCGACTACTTGCTCTCATGATCCTCACAGCTGGGGGTGACGCCTGGGAGGATCGCCCTCACCGCATACGTAAGGCGGACATTCGGCGAGGCCACAAGGGCAATGAGCGAATTACCGAGATGCTTCAGGAACTGCACCGAACGCTGTTTGCCGTCGACGACAAATCCTGGCGGGGAAAGAAGGCGACGCTCCTGTTTTCCCTGATCTCGCGGTCGAAGGAGGAGACAGATGAGGAGGGCGGCGAGACTGGATGGATCGAGTGGGAATTCACTCCTGATGCTCGCAAGCTCATCCAGGCATCAGAAACCTATGCTGTGCTCAATCGGCAAGCGGTGCTTGGCTTCCGTTCGAACTATGCCTTGAAGCTTTATGAGCTGGGAGCACTCCGACTTCATCGTCGACAAGCAACTTGGCGGGGAGACATGCAGGCGCTGCGCGCAGCATTGGGTATTCCACCAGATGTTTACACAGACTTCGCTCAACTTCGGCGCAAAGTTCTGGAGAAGGCGAAATCCGAAATTGACCAGCTAGCTCACTTCCGTGTTGAGTGGCGGGAAATCAGGCAGGGTCGAACAGTCACGGAGATCGAGTTCCGGTTCGAGCCCAAAGGCGCGCCGGAAGTGCTTGAGACTGTCGACGAGCTTGATCGTCATTCAGCTGGACGCCAAGCGAGGCGTGAAGGGGCTGTAGAGAGCGTCACAGTGGGGCAGGGGGCTATTCCGGCGCCGCGAGGAGCAGTCTCAGTCAAGAAGCCATCCGAGGTGACATTTCCAGTGGGAACGCTGCGCTTTGGTCATGACGACCTCCTTGAGATTGGCCGCAGGCATGGCGGTGGTTGGGACGTAGATCTGATCGCCAACGGCTTTCGCGAGCATATGGGCGAGCGTTTGGAGAAGCTTCGCGGTGCGAAGTTGATCGCCGCCTGGAAAGGGTTTTGTGAGGGGTGGTTCAATCGCCGGGGCCGACCCTGAACGGCAGAAATTGCACGCGTGCAATTTTCGAAGCCCCCACCGAGTCAGGATAGGGCGCGGCGGCCCAGATTTCTCACCGATAACGCGCTCCAACTTTCGAAATTCCCGATTTTCTTGACCGAAAAGCGCAATTCGGTGTAGCACATGCGGAATTGCGAAAGGAAGGCATGTGTCAAACGGACTTCAGATTGAAGAAGCCGAGCGTTTGGTCTCGGTCGCGACGCTGGCCAGTCGAACCTCCTCGGTACTCGAAAAGCTCCGGGATTCCGCGCGAAGCGCTAGGGCAGATGACCGGCGCGAGCCAACCTTTACAATCGGGAAAGCGGCCGAACTTGTGGGCCGCACGCCGGCTGCTATCCGTGATGCGGAAAAGGACGGCCGCCTGCCAGAGCCTGCAAGGACCGACAACAACAGGCGAGAGAGATATACGCTTGCCCAGCTGAATGACATGCGCGGCGTCTTCGGGACGAGACCCTATCGGGCTCCAAACGATCCCTGCTGTGTCGTGGCCGTTCAGAACTTCAAGGGAGGAGTTGGTAAGTCGACTTTGGCCGTTCACCTCGCTCAGTATCTGGCCATCAGAGGCTACCGTGTTGCACTCGTCGATTGCGACAGCCAAGCCTCGGCGACGACCCTTTTCGGGTATGTGCCCGATCTCGACCTCACCGAAGATGATACCCTCTATCCGTTCCTTCGTGAGGGGGAGCGATCGTCTCTGGACTACGCTCTCCGCAAGACTCACTTCGACGGTCTGGAGCTCATTCCCGCCAACCTTCGTCTGTTCAATTCCGAATACGAACTAGCCGCACGGATGGCACAGGGGAACGGCGCGCTTCTTGACCGCCTGAAGGAGGGAATTGAGAGTATATCGGATCGGTTCGATGTCGTGGTGATGGATCCGCCGCCTGCCCTCGGAGCGATCTCGTTGTCCGTGCTGCGGGCCGCTAACGCATTGGTCGTGCCGGTTCCGCCGACTGTTATGGATTTCTCCTCGACGGCTGCATTTCTCTCGATGCTAGATGAGACGATTGAGCAGCTGGCAGACCGTGGCCTCGCTCCAGAGTTGAAGTTCCTCCGCTTTGTCGCGTCCAAGGTCGATGAAAACAAATCGATGCAGAAAGAGCTGTTGCAGCTGATGCGGACGCTATTCGGCCATGCGATGGTTCGCACGCCTCTCAAGGACTCGGCAGAGATTGATAATGCTACGGCGCGGCTGATGACAGTCTATGAGCTTGACGGCCCTGCCACTAGTTCGGCGGTTCGCAACCGTTGCCTAAACTATCTTGATGGCGTGAATTCGGAAATCGAAGTTGATATTCGATCGATGTGGCCCAGCCATCAGAAGCGCCTCCGTCAGGAGGCTTTGGTATGAGCCGCTGGAAAATTGCACGCGTGCAATTCCGCTAATGGGAGGCTTGCATGAGTAGGAAGAACAGTGGTTTTGCGGCCGATCTGGCGGCAGGTATTGACCTGACCGAGGATACTGCTGCCCCTCGCAGATCGAGCATTGCCTCAAACGTGCTTACGGGGCGTTCAAACCGTCTTGCTGACCTGGCGTCGGGAGCGATTGTTTCTCGCACACATGAGCTTGTTGACCCAGCAAAGTGTCGGATGTGGGCAGGCCATAACCGCGACTATGCTCTGCTTAATGAGGAACGCTGCGCGGACCTTATTGAGAGTATCAAGGCTCAAGGGCGGCAGGAGATACCCGCGATCGTCCGTCGTCTATCCGGAGATGACGGGTTTGAGTTTGAAGTCATTTGCGGAGCGCGCCGACACTGGTCGATCAGCTGGCTGCGCTCGCACAACTATCCAGACTTCAAGTTTCTCGTCGATGTACGCGAGATGGGCGATGAAGAGGCCTTCAGGCTTGCTGACATTGAAAACCGGGCAAGGGATGATCTTACCGATCTCGAACGCGCAAAAGACTATCTGCGCGCCCTGACGGCCTATTACGATGGTCGGCAGAAGACGATGGCGGAAAGGCTTAAAGTCTCCGAAAGCTGGCTAACGCGGTATCTCGATCTGGCACGGCTGCCAGATGGGCTGACCAGGGCATTTGCCAATCCGCAGGAGCTTGGCATTCGCAATGCGATTGCGCTCAAAGCGCTCCTCAAGCCTGAGGATCGACGGGAGCGCGCCTTCCGTGAGGCGGAACGTCTTGCTGCAGAGCGCGAGCAGACTGGCAAGTCGATGTCTGTGATTGAGGTGATCAAGGCGCTCGCTCTCGCGGCAGACCCCCCCAAGAAGTCAGGATCCCCCAAGAAGTCAGGAAAGCCTGAAACCTTGGCCAATGCCAGTGGGAAGCCAGTGCTTCGGATCGATGGGGCTGACCGTAAGGGCGTCCGTGTTACGTTGCTGAATAAGGGCGGCGCGACACGGCAGGAAGCGGAAGAGGCTATTCGCGCCGTTTTAGATCAGCACTGGCCGGCAATATAGCGCCGTCGGTCTGCCGAAGGAGCGCCATATGTGCCTCCTGAAGCGAAGCTACCGATTGAGAAGCAGTGCGCTTCGTTACACCAAGTCCCCGAGCGAGCTCAGCTCGGGTAAGTGGGCCCAGGCTGACGATCATTCGCCAGGTCTGCGGAGCAGTCGAAGAGGCGTACAGCCCAGAAAGTACCTCGTCGGCCCGAACGACAGCCCTTCGCAGGAAGCGCAAATCTACCTCAGCCATTTCGCTGGCTACCTGAAGCGCGGCGCGAAGCACAACGGGCAAGGGCTCTTCATGGAGTTCACGAAACACAGCCCGCGGCATGACCCCAGCAAGCGCCATTGGAGCCGACCCCAGCCCAAGCAAGTGTGGCCGCACGGCGGCCGCAAGCGACGCAGCCCAGGCCGCCCCCCGCGGCGCCGAACGTGTGACCGTGAACCCACTGACCTGGACCATCTCACTGCCGCCTTCAAGAAAGTCGATTTCCTCAGTCCGCAGTTCCGCCAGCCAGTCAAGGAGGGTGCCCATCGGATCGCGGCTCGGCAGCAGCGCATCGAGCCGTTCGAGCGCGCGATCAGCATGCCTGTATGTCTCGCTGAATCCTTCGGAGTGACTTTTGGCGGCCATGACCAGCTTGGCGGCATGGGCGAGGGGAGGGTGACCTCGCCGGCTGATCCACGACAAGAACTGACGGCGTTCTTCGGAATACCACGAGCGCATAAGCTCGTCGGCCTCGATCCCCGGATTGTGTTCAATTCCAATATTATCAAACGGATAATCGCGCACATGCACGCGCCAGAGGCGCCGGAGTGAGGCCAGCGCAAGGCATTCGGACAGCTCGGGCGAGATGAAGGGGATGTCACGGGACAAAGAAGTAAACAATCAACGTAACCTATTGATACAAAATCATAGAGTGGCGAAATCAGTGCATGAAATCCTGCCACTGAAGTATTTTGGCTTCTCAATTACGTCAAAATAGACGACGCTGAAGCGGTCCA
>CAMTWP010000039.1:0-59598 GCA_947085475.1 uncultured Novosphingobium sp.
GGCGGGCCGCTTTTGGCCCATCGCAGCGTCAATCGTCGGTCACTATGCGTGAGCATGGCTCCCTCCTCTTTCCTCACGCTGGGCCAAAATCGGCTCCGTCACGGCGGTGCAACCTGATGTCATCTGGCTCCAACTCTTACAGGAAGTTGTTGGGCCAGATCATGGTTCGCCACATATGCGCCACCGGCGAACCGTCGAAGCCAAGGCCTTCGTCCGGCTCACGGAAGTTACGCCCGATAATGTCCACGAAGATTTCAGGATCGACCGGCGGTAGATCGTCAAAGAAATAAATGTCATACTTGGTTACAAGCCGTGCTGACATGTACCAACGATGATTGCGGGCGAATTGCGCGTCCTGGCGGATATATTCAGGCGGTTGGTAATCGGGGCCGAAGAATTTATCGTAGCTTTCGGGATAGGCATAGTCTGCCTCAGTATCCGCGAAATAGCGCAAGCATTGGTGGTATTTTACCGCGAAGGCGATTTCCTCATCGACATAAGGAGCGATCATCTGCGCGCCCCAATACCCGTGATCTGAGCGGATCAGGCAGCCATTGGACATATCGTGGAGCAGCACCGCGAGCACGATCTTTTCGTCCATGCCACCTGCCAGCGCCCGCTCTGCGCTGGTCAGCAAATGCCGGATCGTGATGTCGTTGAAGCGATAGCGGAAGAAATCAAGCAGGCGCGGTTTTTCCGGCATTCTGGGTAGTACCGGATTGTCTCCCATCATGAACACGGTTTTGGGATTTAGGCGTCTCAGCATCTCAGGTTCCGGATCCACTTCACCAAGCCCGATGCGGCCCACTGGCGCGTTCAGGATCATCCGTTCCCGGCCAACTTGCGGCCACGGCTTTTCGTCATGCATCTTGGGATACTCCTGCAGCAAATTGCTGGGCGGCAAATAGTCTATAGCGGATGGAGTGGGAAAGTTGCCATCGGCAGTCTTTGTGGCTGGCGCAAACCGCCAAAGCATAAACCGACGCTCTTATGGTTTCGGCGGGATTCATATCCCCAGCGGCTAAGTGCGGTCCAATGGCGCTGTTGCGCTCCAACCGATCAGGCAACACATACTGGTCTCCCATGCCCACGAACACGGTGGTGGCGCCAAGAGCCACGCGGCGGACATTGCCAATTGTCGGTTGTTCATCGCTGATAATCATCTTCGCCACGGGCATGCCCTTGTTTCTATGACGTCAGATTATCGACTTTCGTTGGTCATTTCCTGCCTTTTTCGATCAAATACACTGTATGTAACGTCCTGACGTGACTGATTTTGATGCTCAGTGGGGGCTTTATGACTTTTTCGAATTCCGACAAAAAGATCCTCAGTATCCTTCAGGCTGACGGCCGGATACCGAATGTGGCCCTTGCCGAACAAATCGGCATGTCGCCGAGTCCGTGCCTGCGACGACTGAAGCAGCTTGAAGATAGCGGCGTCATTTCCCGCTATGCTGCGATTCTTGACCGCGAAAAGTTGGGCCTTGGCATCATGGCATTTGTTGAGGTTAAAGTGCCCCAGATTGCCGAAGCGTCGATTGTTGATTTGTTCAAGGATGCGGTGCGGCGCGAACCGTCCATCATTGGTTGCTATCTTACGGCGGGGCAGTTTGATTTCCTGCTGACGGTGGTGGCCCAAGACATGACGGCCTATTCTGCATTGGCGCAGAACGTCCTGCTGCGCCTGCCGGGCGTGCAGGATATGCGGTCAAGCTTTGTGCTGGAAGCGATCAAGGACACGACCTCACTGCCGCTTTCGTGAAAGGCGTTTGGTCGGTGGTCACATTCGAAAAGTGCTAGGACCGATTTCCGAAAAATATGACCCACATGAAATTTTTGGGAACGTATTTAGGTTGGAAATGACCTAAATCGTATGTTATACATCATAACTAGAGCATGATGGCGGGCTACGCCGGAAACAATGCTCAATGGGAAAGAGGGAGTGGATATGCAAAAGGTCAGGTCGAGGAATCTCACGCGCGCCGCATTGAGTGCGGGTCTTTCAGTCATTGCAATTTCATCACCGGCCTTGGCGCAGAATGCTGCGCAGCAAACGTCGGATGATGCATCGATTGGCGTTGCCGAAATCGTCGTAACGGCCCAGTTCCGCGAGCAGAAGCTGCAGGACACGCCAATCGCGATCACCGCGGTTGATTCAGAGATGCTCGAAGCCCGCAGTCAGGCAAGCTTGGCGGACGTTGCCAATCAGGCTCCCAGCGTGGTCTTGCGTCCGACGACCGCTGCTTTCGGTCCGTCGATCTCGGCTTCGATTCGCGGTATGGGCCAGATTGACTTCAACCCAGCACTCGAACCGGGCGTTGGTCTTTATATCGACGACGTCTATTATCCGCGCCTGACCGGTGCGAACTTCGATCTGCTTGACGTTGAGCGCATCGAAGTGCTGCGCGGGCCGCAGGGTACGCTGACCGGCCGTAACTCTGAAGGCGGCGCAATCAGGTTCATTTCGCGTCGTCCCACCGGTGAAGGCGGCGGTTACGTTTCGGCGACATATGGTAGCCGCAACCGCATCAATCTGCGCGCCAGCGCAGATTTCAAGCTTGCCGAGGGTCTGTTTGGCCGCTTGTCCGGCACGTTTGCGGATCAGGAAGGATACGTCAAGAATATCGACTATGGCTGCGCCAATCCTACAAGCGGCGTACCAACCCGCGCGGGTGGTGCGAATTGCGTCGTCAACAAGCAGGGCGACGTTGGCTACAAGGCGCTGCGCGGTATCTTGCGCTACAACCCGTCTGATGCGGTCGATGTCATGGTCAGCGGTGATTATATCCGCGATAGCCGCTACAATTCAGCTGAAGTGCTGCTTTATGGCGAAAACAGCAACCCCAACGTGCAAACCAGCAATGGTGTGCCGTATGACTCGCGCTTCATTTGCGGCAATTTCTGCAACTATGCCACAACCGGTTCTACGGCTGGGGCGTTTGTGGCCGGTGCCATTCCGCCGCTGCAGGGACTTCCTTTGCCAGCCGTCAACAGTGACGGACGGACGGAATATACCGGCTGGGGCGTTGCCGCCAACGCTGACTTCAAGCTGAGCGATGACGTCCAGCTCCAGTCGATCACCGCTTATCGTGCATTTGATACGTCTTTCAGCTCCGACACTGATTTGTCGCCGGCCAATGTTGGCTTTGGCATTAGCGAACTCGATAGCTGGTTCGTCAGTCAGGAACTGCGCCTCAACGTCAGTCTCGGCTCGATCGCTGACCTGACTGTGGGTGGTTACATCTCGGACGAAAAGACCACGTACTACACCTTGCAGGACATTCGTTATGTCGCAATTGCCCTGCCAACTGGTCCGCTGCCACTGTTCCCGCTGCAATTCATCGGCAACGATCCTGTCCGTTCCAAGTCGAAGGCAGGGTTTGCAACGGCGATCATCCATCCAACCGATGCGCTTACGCTGACGCTGGGTGGCCGTTATACGCACGAATCCAAAGACTATACGTTCTATCGCTACAATCTGGACGGCACGACGATCAATGCGTTCCTCGATCCGGTCGGCGCGGCGAATGGCATCGGTTATTCCGGTCCTAACGGAACGGCATTGTCGGGCCGCACCGGCAGCTATTCGGGCAACAGGTTCGATTATCGCGCCAGCCTTGATTACCGCTTCTCGCCGGAAATTCTGGCTTATGGAACGGTTTCGACCGGGTTCAAGGGCGGCGGTATCGCGCCGCGTCCGTTCAACGCTGCACAAGCAGTGCCGTTCGGTCCTGAAAAGCTCACCGCATTTGAACTTGGCCTGAAAACCGATCTGTTTGATCGAAAGGTCCGCTTCAACGTTTCGGCCTACTTCAACAAGTTCAAAGATGCACAGCTGACCTTGCTGTCTTGCCCGCAGTTTGGTGGCCCCGGCCCTTGCGCTGTCCCGCAGAACGCAGGCGATGCCGATGTGAAGGGCATCGAGTTCGAACTTTATATCCGTCCCATCGAAGGATTGCAGATCGATGCTTCTGCCTCGTTCCTCGACTGGAACTGGAAGTGTGTTGTTCCGGCGGTTGTCAATCCGTTGGGAGCAACATCGGGTTGTTCGAAGGATCCGGCGCTCGTCAGCCAATTGGTGGCACCGCCGCGTGGTGTATCGAAATCACAGTGGAGCTTTGGTGCGCAATACGAAGCGCAGCTTGGCACCGCAGGGTCGATCACGCCGCGCATCGACGTATCGCGTCAGGGGGCAATTGCTGGCACGGCAACGGTACCTGCTGCTGGTTCGCCATCGGCGCTGTTCTCCACCGCCGAAGCATACACTCTGGCCAATGCGCGCCTGACGTGGCGTAATGCTGACAAGGACGTGGATATTTCGCTCGAAGTCACCAACTTGTTCAACGAGTACTACTTCCTGTCGAAGTTCGACCTGTCCGGTGCGGGTGCTGGCGTGGTTTCGGGTCTGCCCGGAAGGCCACGTGAGTGGGCCGTCTCGGTCAAGAAGAAGTTCTGATGTAAAGGGCGGGGGCGCAATTGCGCTCCCGCCCATCTTTTCTCGGAATGCAGTCGCTATGGCGTCGATAGACGCATTGCCGAACGGGCAGCCGAACGGGTTCAAAAGTTAGATCGCGTTGCAACTGGACAACTGCAGTGCATCTTTGACTGCGCGATTGTGCAAGCAATTTGCAGCACACCGGCTTGTGCTGAAGTCCTGGGCAAGGCCGCACAGTGATTGACGTGCCTGCGTTGAAAACTCAGCAAATGTTTCCGGGAACGGGAACGGACATTTGCGCCAATCGTCCTGATCGTCGCGCGGTTCCTGCTTCTGACCGATAGTGATTGGCCAGATACTCCGCTGCAAGCCGCAATTGCCGGTCAAAAGTAGCGGTTTCATTAATAAGCATGACGACTTGCGGGGCAGGCAAAACGAACGCCAGATCAAGCATGATCAGCCGGTGAGCGATGGTGTCTGCTCGTCCGCTTTCAGCAAACAGGCAGGCAAAGTTGCGAGAATTGCTGACGGAGGCTAGAATTTCACTGTAGTCGTCGGTTTCAATCGCGTGGCGCACAGCACCAAGGCCGCAAGCTTGAAGCGAAGCATCTGTTACATGGCGAAACGGATGGGCTTTGGTGAGCTTCGCAATGAGGAAATCGGCAAGGTCGGCCGCAGTAACGCCGCGCTTGCCAGCCAGCGGGTGCGATTGCGAAACGAACACGGCCAGAGGCTCATCGATGATAAGGTCTTTTCGCACATTGCCTTCATGGCTCTCGCCATCCGCGCTATCGGTAATGGTGATGGCGACATCGAATTCGCCGCTCGCGACCATGGCGGTGATCGCCTCGGCTTCACGGTCACATATATCCGTCGTGATGGCGCGATCTGGATAGCGTTTGCGCAATTCGGCAACACGGCCAAGCAGATGGCGGCTGACAAAAGGCGCAAGTCCTATACGCCAGTTTGGCCTTGTCGAAAGCGGCAGCAGGTCTGCTTCAAGGTGATTGACCGCGGCGATAACTGCCCGCGCGCGTTCTGCGGCAAGTTCGCCAGCAGGCGTCAGCATCGGCGGCCCGCCTCGGCGGCGGTTAAACAGCGAGACGCGCAGGCGATCTTCCAGAGCACGAATATGTTCGCCCACCGCCACGGGCGAAAGACCCAGTGAGGCGGCGGCCTTGCGAAAGCTGCTCTGTTCGATGACGAGCAGAAGTATTTCCAACTGGCGCAAGGTTATGTGGCACTGCACCCGGATCATCCTCCTTGGCGCCGGTCCGCTTCACATGCGGACAGATCGTTTGGGAAGACTAAACCCAACCACCGCGCGAAGCAATGGAAGCAGGCCGCGAGGTCAGGCCGGCCACTGCACGGTTACCAGCCGCGCATCAGGCCGGACAGTTAAAGTCGCGGGCAGGCGGAACGCCGGGAAGGGTTGGTCGTCCAGGTTTATCCCGTGTTCGAACCGTACATATTCGGCCAGGAGTGCGGCGTTGCCTGGGGAAAGGAGCGCCGTCAGCCGGTTACTCTCAGGACGCATAGCCTGATTAGGGCTGAGGAACGTGCCACTTTGGATCCGCAGCTTTGCGGAAAGGCCCGGATCACCGCAGACTATGCCTACTTCAACAATGTCGAAATTTGCGGGCATGGGCCGCGCCAGCGCAGGTCTGTGCAGCGATATGGCGGCTGTTACGGTGGCGCTTGTGCGCAGGAATTCGCGCCGCTTGATCATGGCGCGGCTTTCACAGGCGAGGGCTGATGCGCGATCCATCGCGCCAGTGCCCGCAAATCTGCATCGCTGATCTCGCTCGCGTGGAAAACGGGCATGCCCGGCGCGCCTTGCCGCGCGGCGGTCACCACGGCCTCTTCGGGCAAGCCGATCCCCCGCAATTCCGGCGCGCCCGGCACGCTGCCGTGACAATAGCCGCAGGTTGCGCGCCATATCACTTCCGGTTTTGGCGTTGAAGTCTTCTGAGGTGGTTTTTTGGCGAACACGGGCATTGCTGCAACCAAGGCAATTGCGACGATCTGGCACGACCATTTCATATCCGGATCCCCGATTTTCCGGGGGCGATGATGCCGCTGGGGTCCAGCGCCCGCTTTATCCGACGATTGATGTCGAGATTGGCTTTCCCGTGCAGGCTGGCCACCTGATCCATAAAACCGACCGACGTGCGATACATGCCAAAGCCTGCAGCGGCCATGGCGTCCACCAGTTCAACATAGCAGGCCCTGACGCGCGCCATCTGTTCCTTGTCCCCACGATCATAGATCAGCGGCATGACATTGAGTGCGGCCCGTTCACCAAATGCGGTGCCTACCATGAAATCGACGCCATGGCGGTCGGTGATGGACTGCGCCAACTCTAATTGACGCTGCATGTCCGCCCCTCGCATCGGCGCAACAGGTGCGCACCAAGTCAGTCCTCCACCGCCGATCCAGTTGAACAGAGCAAAGGATTTCAGCGTCAATTCATTGATCTGCTGCTCGTCCTTTGCATCAGGGATCAAGGTCGCACCGGCAGCTTCAAGCCTTGCCTTGGCTTCTTGCCAATCGGACTCGACCCGGTCCGGACGACCGTAGAGCGTGAACACATAGTTCCACGCGCCGAGGCCCATCTTTTTCAGTTCGGCAATGGCCAGTTCCTGAGGGATCGCGCCCTGACCATCATAGACCTCGGCCTTGCGCCGGGTTGCCGCCAGAAGGATTCCGGCGTTGCCCAACACGCCCTCGGTCTGGATCGTGCCGTCCAGCCGCAAGCCACGCACAGCATCGGTCAGTCGGACGATGTCCGACGGATCGGGCCAGTGTGCGATGACCGTCTTGTGGGCTTTTGGCGCGGGCATCAGCCACAGGCCCATTTTGGTGACAATGCCGAAGTTGGATTGGGTGAAAATGCCATCCAGTGTTGGGCCATAGCCATAGCGGAAGGCTTGCCAACTGGTGGTATCGGCCACTCCGCCAAGCCCCGTTCTGAACACGGTTCCATCCGACAGCAATACCTCGAAACCGCAGCTATGGGCGAAGTGATCACCATAGGGGGTCACCCCGTGCCCGCGTTCCAGCGTATTGCCGATGGGCGAGACGATCGGTCCAGGCCCTGGAAAATCGAGCCAGAAATCATGCCCGGTGGTGCGGATGAATTCCTGCAACTGATGATATGTGACACCCGGCTCAACTACGACGGTGCCAAGCTCAGGATCGAAATCGCTAATGCGGTTCATCCGCCGCAGATCCAGCACAACGGTTCCGCGATCCGCCACGGACGATGATCCATAGCCGATGTTGCGCCCGGTCGATGTTGGCCACAGCGGCACGCGCAGCCGGCTGGCGATGGCGACAACGGCCTTTACCTCTTCGATTGACGACGGGCAAACCGCTGCAGAGGGCATGTGGTCGTCATCATCGAACGGCATCGCCACATGGCCATAAGGGGCAACATCCTGCACAGAGGACTTGACCCACTCAGCGCCAACTGCGGCTTCGCATGATTTCAGAAAGCTTCTGAAATCAGCCGGAGACGTACCTGGAGGTAATAAAATGTCAGCCATGCTCTCCAGCCGTTTTTTGTTTTTGGAATTGGCGCTTCTTGTCAAATTCTGACCCGGTCCTGTCAATCACCGTCATTGATCACACGCACGATGCAGCTGATAGGTAGTAAAAGCAGGTTTACACCTGACGGCGCAATCGGGATGGTCATATGGCATATAAGTCTATGATAAATATGTATTTATAAGCGCAGAAAACCAAAAAAAAGCCGCTGTCAACATCACCATGTTCTGTGAAAGTGAAAGGGTAAATCCTTTCACCTGATCAGTCGTTTCCACATTCTTCGGATGGGCCTTGCTGTCCTATCCTTCAATCGTCGGGATGACGAAGATGGTACCCAAGTCTGGGATGCCGTCCGCACCGACAGGACGAGGATAGATCTGATATGACCAGCACCGGCGGTGAATCCTTCCATAGCGACAGCATTGGCCTGCCGTGGGCGAAAAACTGGTCTGGCAATCCGGCCATCGAACTCAAGCTGCTGATGTCTGATATCGAAGGCGGACGTTACGCGGTGCGCATGCGGTTCCGTCCGGGCCTGCAGATCGTGCCGCACAAGCATACCGGCGAAGTCCACGCTTATACCTTCAGCGGCAAGTGGACGTACCTTGAATACCCCGACAGCCCGGACAATATCGCCGGGTCTTATCTTTTCGAACCGCCGGGCACGGTTCATACCCTGAAAATTGCCGATGATGCCGATGATTGGACCGAAATTCTGTTCATTCTTTATGGCGCAATGATCCACCTTGATGAAGCGGGCACCGTGATCGGGATAACCGATGCCGACAGCGTGATCGCCGAATATGCGCAGCGGTTGCAAGAACAGGGCGATGCGGTTCCAGCCGCTCTGCCGCTGGGAGGGCGCATGGCTTACCGGCCATTGAATGCCGCGCCGGAGGTTTCACAATGACCGACCGCATTGACGCGCTGGAGCGCCGCCTTGCCGCGCAGGATGAGCGCATTGCGCAATTGTCTGCGGCCATCGCTCATCAGGAAGACCGCGAGGCGATTGAGCGGCTGCAATATGCCTATGGCTATTTCATGGACAATCGCATGTTCGATGAAATGGTTGATCTGTTTTGCGATGATGCTCCCTGGATGGAAATCGGCCAGCGCGGGCGCTATTTCGGCAAGGCGCGCATCCATTCGTTCCTGCTCGATGTTCTGGGTGAGGGGCGCTGGGGCCTGTTGCGCGACGAGGTGATCAATCATGTCCAGATACAGCCGTTGATCACCGTCGCGCCGGGCGGAATGACGGCGCAATCACGGGCGCGCGCGCAAGTGCAAGGCAACTCGCCACCGACGACCGAGTTCTTTCTGCTGGCGGAAGCCATCTATGAAAACGAATATGTCCGAGAAAATGGGGTGTGGAAGATCAAGGGTCTGGGCGTTGCCATGACGTATTACACTCTGCTTCCGCGTGAAAAGATCTGGTTCCATTCTGCGCCACCAAGCGAAGCCTTCCCGCCTGATCAACCGAGCTTGCCCGATGATCCGGGGCTGGGGCGCCAGTTTGCCCCGTGGCATTTCACTCACCCGGTCAAAGGCTATGCACTGCGTGTGCCTGCTTCTGCCAATGTGGGTGGCGTCGTATGACTCGTTATGCCATCACCGGAGCATCCGGACCGTTCGGTCAAGGCGTTGTCCAAACATTGCTGGCGCAAGGCGTTCCCGCCAGCGATTTGATCCTGTTAAGCCGCAGCCCCGACAAACTGGCGTCGTTCGCGGTTGCCGGGGCGCAGGTTCGTCAAGCCGATTTCGACGACTATGACAGCATGATCAGTGGCTTGCGCGGTGCGGGCCGGATGCTGATGATCAGCGCGCTGAAAGTCGGCTTCCGCATTCCGCAGCACACCCGCGCGATCGACGCTGCGCGCGAAGCGGGTGTCGGCCATGTAGTCTACACTTCTTACATCGGCAAAGAACCGGATAACCCGTCGCTGGCCGTGGTCGATCATCGGGGCACCGAAGCGGTTCTGCGCCAGTCCGGGCTGGTGTGGACATCGCTGCGCAATGCCCAATATGCCGATGCACTGGTCGAAGCGGCACCGCGCGTACCCTTGCGCACGGGAGAATGGCAAGGCGCCACGCGCGAAGGCCGTATGCCCGTGGTCACCCGCGACGATTGCATCCGCAGCGCCGCATTCGCGCTGCTCGCGCCCGATACTGCCAACCGCACGTTCAACATTACCGGCCCGGAATGCCTGACCTATCGCGCCATTTCGCAGATCATTGCCGAAGTTGCAGATTTCCCGATCCGCTGGGTCGATGTGACGCCCGATGAACGCTATGCGTTTTTCGATGCAATGGGTGTCCCGCGTGAGGCTGTGCCGGATCACAGTGTCGATGCGATACCGTGGTCGAGCGACGATATCGTGTCGATGGAAGTGGGCATTCGCGATGGCTGGTTCGATATCGAATCCCGCGATGTAGAACTGCTGACCGGCACGCCCGCGCAATCGTTCCGTGATTTTGCGTTGAGCCGTCAGGACGATTTGCGCGCGCTCGTGGCCGAAGGGGCGGGGCACTGACATGACCCGCTTCGATGCAGACATTATCATTGTCGGTGGCGGATCGGCTGGGTGCGCTTTGGCCGGGCGACTGGCCGATGCAGGCGTGGATACGCTGCTGATTGAAGCGGGCAAGCCCGATACCGATTTGCGCACGCTGGTGCCCGCGCTGACGGTCGCTGTCGTCAACAATCCGGACTATGACCGGGGCATCACCGCAGAACCTGATGACAGCATCGGCGGTCGGCAGGACATCTGGCCAGCAGCGCGGCGGCTGGGTGGTGGCAGCGCCATTAATGGCATGATCTATGTGCGCGGACACCGCCGCGATTATGATCGCTGGGCAGACCTTGGTGCCACCGGCTGGTCCTATAATGATGTGCTGCCCTATTTTCGGCGGATGGAAACCAACAGCCGGGGCGGCGACGCATGGCGCGGCGATTCCGGCCCAATTTCGGTCAGCGATAACCGCGTCAGCTATCCGGTCATCGGCCAGTTTGTTGATGCGGCGGCGGCGTTTGGCATCCCGCGCAACCGCGATCACAATGGCGAAAAGTCGGGCGAAGGCACCGATTTTTCGCAAGCCACGCAAAGCGGCGGGCTGCGTTGTAGTGCGGCGCGTGGCTATTTGCGCGGCAAACTGGGGCGGTCCACCCGCCGTGTGATGACCGAAACCGAAGTCTTGCGCGTGGTGATCGAACATGGCCGCGCCACCGGCATCCTCGTGCGTCGGCATGGAACCGAAAAGATCCTGCGCGCGCGCAAAGGTGTGGTGCTCTCGGCTGGCACCTTGAACACGCCGCGGTTGCTCATGCTGTCTGGCATCGGTCCGGCAAACGAACTGCAGCGACACGGCATCGCTTGCGTGGCGGACAGCCCCGAAGTGGGCAGCAACCTGCAGGAACACGTCGGCACGCACCTGATTGCCGCAACCCACACGCGCTCGATCAACAGTGATATTCGCGGGCTTGCCGCCGTGGGGCAGGCCTTTGATTTCCTGTTCCGGCGGCGCGGGGCGATCACTTCGTCCATGTGCCACGCACAAGCGTTCGCGCACTCGTCTCCTGCCGAAGAGATTCCGGACGTCCAGATTTCGCTGACGGCCTTTGCCTTTGAATTCAGCGCGCAAGGGCGTGCCATTCTGCTTGATCGGCCTGCCGTCAGCGTCACAGTCAGCGTAGGCCGGCCCAAAGCGCGCGGGCGTGTCACCTTGCGGTCGGCCCGGCCAGAAGATCCGCCGATGATCACGCATCGGTTGCTTGCCGCTGATGAGGATGTGGAACGCCTTGCCCGCGCCATCGAGATCGGACGCGAGATATTGGCTCAAGCGCCGATTGCCGCATCGATAGAGGCGGAATTGCGTCCTGGTCCGGATGTGACCGGTGCCGCCTTGCGCGCTTTCGTGACACAGGCGGCAGTACCGCTCTATCATCCCGTCGGCACATGCCGCATGGGATCAGATGCCGCTTCTGTCGTCGATCCCGAACTGCGTGTGCGCGGCGTTGAAGGGTTGTGGGTGGTTGATGCTTCGGTCATGCCATCGTTGCCCATCGGCAATACCAACGCCACCGTGATCATGATCGGTGAAAAAGCAAGCGACCACCTGCTGCGCGCAATCACCTGATCACGCCGCCTTCCTTTTTTGCCAAAAAGCTCCCTCGCACGGGAGCACTGGAGTACCCCATGAGCATCGACACCATTCGCACCCCGCACCTTCGCCACCCTGACCGGTTGTTTATCGGCGGGCGCTGGGTGGAAGCGTCGTCGGGCCGATTGATTGACGTAATTTCCGCTTCGGCAGAAGTGGTTGTCGCCAGCGTTGCAGAAGCGGCGGAAGCGGATGTGGACGCTGCGGTTGCCGCGGCTCGTCAGGCATTCGATCACGGCCCTTGGCCGCGCCTCACTCCCGCCGAACGCGCGGGCTATTTGCGCCGGATGCAAGCAGAACTGCAACGTCGCGAACCTGATCTTGCCGATGCTTGGGTCGAACAGATCGGCGCGCTTGCGGCGGTCGCACCTTTCGTGATCGGCGGCGGCACCGCGTGGTTTGGCGTTTATGCAGATATGGCAGAAAGCTTTCCGTGGCAGGAAGAGCGCGGTCTGTTCGACGGTCCGGGCCGGGGCGTCGTGCTGCGCGATCCTGTGGGCGTTGTGGTGGCCATCGCGCCGTGGAACAACCCTTACGGCATCATGACGGGCAAGATTGCGCCCGCTCTGCTCGCAGGGTGTACCGTGGTGATGAAGCCTGCGCCCGAAACCCCCATAGAAGCCTATATCATCGCCGAAGCAGCCGAAGCTGCAGGCCTGCCCCCGGGCGTGATTAATCTTGTCACGGCGCATCGTGACGTGTCCGATTACCTTGTGTGCAATGCCGGGGTGGACAAGGTCAGCTTCACCGGGTCGGTCAGTGCAGGGGGGCGCATCGCTTCGGTGTGTGGGGCACGCATCGCGCGGTGCACGCTGGAATTGGGTGGGAAATCAGCTGCCATCGTGCTTGACGATTTTGACATTGAAAGCGCCGCGCGCACGCTCGCGCAGACAATCACGATGTCGGCAGGCCAGATTTGCGCCACTTTAAGCCGTGCAATTGTGCCTGCGGCGCGCAAGGCTGATTTCGTGGCCGCAGTAGAAGCCGCGATGCGCGCAATCACTGTCGGGCCCCCGCGCGATCCTGCCACGCAGATGGGTCCACTTGCCATCGGACGGCAGCGCGACCGCGTGGAGGAATATGTCGGCATTGCCCGTGCCGAAGGTGCCCGGCTGGTGACGGGCGGCGGGCGGCCAAAGCACCTTGATCGCGGGTTCTATTTCGAACCGACGCTGTTTGCCGACGTGGACCCTGCCATGCGCATCGCGCGCGAAGAAGTGTTCGGACCTGTGCTGGCTGTGCTCACTCACGATGGTATCGAAGATGCCATCGCCATCGCCAACACTTCGGATTTCGGCCTCTATGGCGCGGTCTTCACCGATGATGGTGACGCGGCCATGCGTGTGATGCGCGGCATGCGGGCGGGCACCATTTCGCAAAATTCGTTCCGGTTCGACACGGCCTTGCCCTTCGGTGGGTTCAAGCGATCCGGGCTCGGCCGGGAAGGCGGCCGCGAAGGGCTTGCTGGCTACACCGAATTGAAGTCGCTCATCATGTGATGGTCAAAAAGCCAGACTGGCCAGACCTGAGAGACCCCCCAGATAGGCGGGGAGGATGCCAGTGCGCGCCACCGCGTGATCTGCCTGTAACAGTTCGGCGGGGGAAAGGTCCGCCGTCAGTGGCGCAATATCGACGGCCAGAGCAGCGACGGCTTGCGCAGCGTCAGGGCTGGCCTCAAACCAGAAGCCGACGCCGATGCGCTGCTGTGCAGGGTCTGACGGGTCTGAACTGCGCAAAAATCCTGCTTTGCTCAAGACAGGCGCGGCCTCTACATGGCGGATGACCATCTCGGTGGCTTTTGCGGCCACCTGCTCAACACTCGCAGAGATGCCGCCATCGCGAGCAGCCTTGTCATAGGCCTGTTTACCCAAGAACATGGTGCGGATCATATTGCGCGCTTCCGGCCGTTGGATCAGGTGCGAGAAAACCGACATTTCGGACCGGATGGCACCGTCAATTGGCTGCATCAAGCCAAGTTCGACGCAATCAAGAATGGCCAGAGGTGCTGGTTCGTGGCCCAGCATGCGCGATAACTCGCGGGTGCGGTGGCTTGCGATATGGTCGTTGTAGCTGGCGTGGGAAGCGGGCACGTGGCCGGGCCGGTCCCAAGGTTGGATCGCATGGGCCTGATCAGACAGCAACCACTCCTCTGCCGCAGCAATTTCATCGCCATCGGGAACCACCACGTTAACGAGGCCAGCCTTTACAGCATCTTCGCCCGAAAGATTGCGCCCGAGCAGCAGCACTTCAAGGCCCGTTTCCACGCCGACAAGGCGGGGCATACGCTGCGTGCCACCGGCCCCCGGCAAAAGTCCTACGGCGCACTCAGGCAAGCCCAGCATGGTGCGGCGGTTGTCAGTGGCCACGCGATAATGCGCGCCCATCGCCAGTTCGCAGCCCCCACCCAGTGCAACGCCAGCGATGGCGGCGGCGACCGGCTTCCCCGCGGTTTCCAACCGGCGGATGGCATGGCCGAGCGGGAAGAAGTGGTTGAATGCAATGTCGAAGCGGTCGGCCTGCGGTGCAGCGACAATCATGTCATAGGCAACGCCCAGCTCGGCCAGATCAGCCCCCGCGCAGAAACCGGTGGCTTTGCCCGATCGAAGGACCACGCCGCGGACATGATCCGCGCGGTGCAGCCATTCCGCAAAAGCGGCCAGTTCGTGAATCGCCTTGTTCGAAAAGACGTTCATGCTCCTGTCTGGGCAATCGAACACGAAGTGGAGCAGGCCGTTGTCAAAGAATTCCAACCGGAACTGCGTGAGATCTGGCATTGTCATAAAGGCTTCCTTGGCTGCTCGCGCGGGCCTTGCGTGTCGCGCACAGGCTGGCTGGTATATGCTATGATTGGCAGATTTCTGTTGGGATCCGTTCGGGATCAGAAGCCGACAGCATCAGCCCCCTTGAGCGATAGAATCTCGCGCGCCTCGTCTGGCGTGGCGACAGCAAGTCCCAATCCCTCGATGATCTGGCGAACGCGCGTCACTTGGGCGGCGTTGGTTGGCGCCAATTCGCCACGTCCGAGCCACAAGCTGTCCTCCAGCCCAACGCGCACATGGCCGCCCATTGACGCTGCCATTGCGGCCACTTTCATTTGGTTGGCACCAGCTGCCAGCACTGACCAGCGATAGTTGTCGCCGAAAAGGCGATCAGCGGTGCGCTTCATGTGCATCACATCATCAGGATGGGCGCCAATGCCGCCCAGCAGGCCGAAACAGGTCTGGATGAACAGCGGCGCTTGTACCAATCCCTCGGTCCAGAAGTAGTGCAGGTTGTAGAGGTGGCTGGTGTCGTAGCACTCGAACTCATAACGTGTGCCGGTTGCGTTCAGCGTCTCCAACGCATAGCGGATGTCCTTGAAACTGTTGCGGAACACCAGATCATGGCTGGCTTCCAGCATTTCCGGCTCCCAAGCGTGCTTGAAGTCCTTGTAGCGTTTCAGCATTGGAAACAGCCCGAAATTCATCGATCCCATGTTAAGGCTGGCAACTTCGGGCTTCCACACTTCGGCAGGCTTCACGCGGTATTCCACCGGCATATAGGGCGAAGCGCCAGTGGTAAGGTTGACCACCACGTTGCTGCTTTGCTTGATGACGCGCAGGAACGGTTCAAAGTCCTCGGGCGTGTGGACCGGCTTGCCCGTCTCAGGGTCACGCGCATGGAGGTGGACGATGGCTGCGCCTGCCTCAGCCGCGCCAAGCGCGCTATCGGCAATTTCCTGCGCAGTGACGGGCAGGTGAGGCGACATCGACGGGGTGTGGATCGATCCCGTAATCGCGCAACTGATGATGACCTTGCCGGATGCCATATTAACTCTCCTGAAGTGCGTTCATTTCGTCGCGCCACGCCTTGGACAGAGCTTCGCGGTGATCCGGCGCGGCGATGGCGATCAGGGCCTGCGCGCGGGCTTCGTGACCGAGGAAGCGCAAATCTGCGCGCCCATGTTCGGTAACGATCACGTCAACGTCAAAGCGCGATAGCGAGACTGGGCCATGCCCGGTGCCTGGGGGCACGATGCGGCTGGTGCGGCCAGCGGTCGAGGGAAGCGCGATGATGCGCAGACCGCCAGATGCAACGCGCGCCGCGCGCGCAAAATCTCCCGCGCCGCCGGGGCCAGACAGGAAGCCGCGCGATGAAGCTTCGGCATAAACTTGCCCGAACAGATCGATTTCCATCGCGGAATTGATTGTCACGAGATTGTCGATCCGCGCCAACGTGGCTGGATCATGCGTTACCGTGACCGGTTGGAACTGGAAGCTCGGGTGATCAAGTGCAGCGTAGAGAGCCTGACTGCCGATTGCCACGCCAATCAGCGCCGATTGACCCGGTGCCATTGCTCCTCCGGCGAGCAGCGATAGCACTCCATCTCCGATAAGACCGGTGTGGATGCGCAAGTTGCAGTGGCTTGCCAAGGCGCGCAGAACGGCATCGGGAATTTTACCCAGCCCGGTTTGGAGCGTTGCGCCATCGGGCACGACTTCAGCGATCAGGCGGCCGATTTCGGCACTGGTTACGTCGTCTGCACCAGAGGCCATTGTACGCAGCGTTTGCTCGCCTTCGTAGCAGGCGGTGAGCGACGCAAAGGGAATGCCCCGATCGCCAAGTGGGTGCGGCATGGCCGGGTTGATGTGGGCAATTTTCACTGGAATATCGCGCCACAGCGCCGCGATGAAGGCATGCTCGGTGCCGAAGCTGCAATATCCATCGGCATCGGGGGGCGAGCACATGAACAATGCGGCCTGCGGATTTTGCTTGCGGTACCACGCCAGCGCGTCCTGATAGCACAGCGGCAGAAATTGCGCGCGTGTGCCGGTGGCGGCAAGGTCCGGTGTCTTGAAAAATGTAGTGACGGTGGAGCGTTCGCCCGCCGTCCATGTCGCGCGGTTCAGGCCCGGAACGAACACCCCGGAAAAATCCATTGCGCCCAGTGCCTCGCCCGCTGCCGCTACTTCGTTCACGAGCAAATCGGATTCAGCCGAGCATGACGAAACAAGTGTCAGCCCCCCCGCAGGGAGGGCTGACGCAAGTTCGCCGGGGCGCAGGTTTTTGGGTTTCATGGTTTGCGCCCCGATCTGTTTACTTGACGTATTTGTGGAAATCGGGCGCACGCTTTTCCTGGAATGCCCGCATGCCTTCCTTTGATTCCTCGGTATCATAGAACAGCTTGACCGAGTTCAGCGCCATCATGGAAATGCCGCGGATGTTGTCGCTGTCGGCATTAAAGCTGCGTTTGGCGAGCGCCAGCGCGGTTGGCGAACGCTGGCCCAGCATCTCGGTCCATTCATTGACGGCATCGTCCAGTTCTGCTGCTGGAACTACCTTGTTGACCAAGCCCATCTCCATGGCTTCCTGCGCGGTGTACATCAGGTTGAGAAACCAGATTTCGCGCGCTTTCTTGTCACCGACGTGGCGCGCAAGAAAGGCCGTGCCCCAACCGGCATCGACCGACCCAACTTTCGGACCGACTTGGCCGAACTTGGCGGTGTCAGCCGCGATGGTCAGATCGCACAGTGTGGCAAAAACATTGCCACCGCCGATGGCAAAGCCATTGACACGGGCGATCACGGGCTTGGGAATATCGCGGAGGATCGACTGGAATTCGTCAATTGGCAGACCGACGATGCCGCGACCATCGTACTGGCCATCCTTGGCGCTTTGATCACCGCCAGTGCAGAATGCTTTGTCGCCCGCGCCGGTCAATACGACCGACGACACGCCGCGATCATCGGCTGCCAGTTTGAACGCAGCAATCAGCTCTTCCATCGTCTGCGCGCGGAAAGCGTTATACAGCTTGGGCCGATTAATGATGACCCATGCGGCGCGTCCGCGCACTTCATAGATGATGTCTTCGAACTGGGGGGTGCTCATGTCGCATCCTTTCCTTTGAAGTTTCGATAGATTGCATTTGATCGGCCGACCGTCGCGCCATCGACTGTCATGACCGCCTGCGTGAAAATCAGGTTGCGGGTCACTTCCAGAAGCGTGACATCAACCAACAGCCAGTGATCACAGGGGATCGGTCCAATATAGTCGACCGACAGCGAAACGGTCGGCGTGTGGTCTGCAGCGCCACCGGAATAATCGCGCACCGCAATGCTTTGGGAATCCACCAGCGTTGCCAGTGCGCCGCCGTGCATTACGCCATATGCGTTGCAGTGCTGCTCGGCCACGAACAGTGCCATCTGGCCAGCCTTGCGATCAACCCAGATGTCACCGACGGTCCAGTTTCCGGACCCGTGCACCGGGCAACCGACCCATTCTCCGGGCAGAGGTGGCGGGCCAAATGGTGGCATGACTGCTGCGTCAGACCATGTTCAAGCCACCGGAGACCGAAATGGCCTGACCGGTGATGTAAGCACCATCGTCCGAAGCGAGCAATGCGACGATACCGGCATAGTCGTCAGGCTCACCCATTCGGCCCAGTGGAATCCCGCGTTCCAGCGATGCTTTCCACTTTTCGGCTTCGGGGCCGGTGCCTGCCACTTCGGCCATCATCGGCGTGTTGGTCGGACCGGGGCAAACGCAGTTGCACAGCACGTTCTTGCGGGCCAGTTCACGCGCGATCGACTTGGTAAAGCTAATCAAACCGCCCTTGCACGCTGAATAGACCGCTTCCATTGCGGTGCCGACTTTCGCCGCGTCCGAAGCAATGTTGATAATGCGCCCGCCGCCATGTTCGACCATCTTGCCAGCCACTGCGAAATGGGTGTTGAGATTGCCAGTCAGGTTGATGGCAATAACTTTTTCCCAGAATTCGGGCGTCGTTTTGAGAAACGGCGCGGGGCGATCCCAGCCAGCGTTGTTGACCAGCGCCCAGATGGGGCCAAGTTCAGCCTCAACGGCTTCGACAGCGGCTTGCACAGCCGCCAAATCGCTGACGTCAAGCTGCCAGGTGCGCACCGTGGTTCCTGCGCCTGCCAGCTTGGCGGTTTCCTCGCCCGCAACCGTGCTGAGATCGAAAATTGCGACTTTACAGCCTTCTGCCGCCAGCCGGAGCGTAAGTGCTCGGCCAATGCCTTGTCCGCCGCCGGTGACGATGGCGACCTTTCCGTCCAATCCCTTCACACATTCCTCCATTTGCGTGCGGCAGTCAGGTTTCGAATTCCTGTCCGCCTTCTGCTTCACCGCCGACCATTTCGAGCAGACGGTTCTTGATCTTCACGAGCACGATCGCTGCTGCGTCGAGTTCGTCTTCGTTGACGCTGGTCAGAATGTCGGCCTCGACCGCGTCCACGCTTTCGCGGATCGTCGAAACCAATTTCTGACCGGCGCGGGTCAGGTAGACGCGGCGCGCGCGCGCATCGCGTTTATCAGAGCGCCGTTCCACAAATCCGCCCGTTTCCATGCGATCAATCAGGCCGCCAATGGCGACTTTGGTAAGATCGAGATCAGCTGCCAGCGCAGTCTGGGTCATGCCATCGCGGCGCGACAAGAACGCGAGCACCCACCACTGCGAACGGGTAAGGCCCAGCGGCTTCAGCGCGCGATCCACCACGATGCGCCGCAATCGGGACACGTCGTGAATCAAAAAGCCAAAGCGCAAACTGGAATCGAGGTTTTTTTGGATCATCGAAAGAACTCCGGGGGAGGAATCCCCCGGACTAACCGTCGCTGCATTAATCGCAAGAGGCAGCGTAAGCGAGTTCACTTCTTTCGCGCCAACTTGCCTTTGAACATATCACGCGAGATGATGGTTTTCATCACCTCGATCGAACCGCCGGCGATCTTGACGATGCGCGCATCAGCATAAGCGCGGGCAATGGGATATTCCCACATATAGCCCCATCCGCCGAACAATTGCAGGCACTTATCGACTGTTTCGCAGTGCAGTTCTGAAGTGACCATCTTGGCCATCGCGGCATCGACCGGGTCGAGGTTGCCAGCCATGAACAGTTCGATGCACTTATCTGTAAACACCCGTGCCATTACGCTGCGCGCCTTCAGATCGGCGAGCACGAATTGGGTGTTCTGGAAATCAGCGATGGTCTGGTCAAATGCCCTGCGCTCGCTGGTATATTCGACGGTGTAATCGATCACTGTTTCTATAACCGTGGCGGAACGAATTGCTTGGGCGAGACGTTCTTGCGCAAGCTTGGTCATCATCAAGGAGAAGCCTTGGCCTTCTTCGCCCAGCATCGCGTCGGCATCTACGCGCAGGTTATCGAAGAACAGCTCCGAGGTGTCCTGTGCTTTCATACCGAGCTTGTCGAGGTTCTTGCCGCGGTTGAAACCGGGCAACGCAGCATCGACCAGAAACAGCGTGACGCCCTTGGCACCAGCCGTGCTGTCCGTCTTGGTTGCGAGTACCAGTACATCGCACATCTGGCCGTTGGAAATGAACACCTTCTGGCCATTGATGACGAAGTGGTTGCCGTCGCGCTCCGCTTTGGTGCGGATCGCCTTCAGATCACTGCCTGCATGCGGTTCGGTCATGCCAAGCGAGCCAATCGCTTCGCCGCGCACCATTTTGGGTAGCCAGTGGCGCTTTTGTTCGTCACTGCCAAATGTCAGGATATAAGTCGCGACCAGATCGGTATGGATCAGAAACCCGGGGCCGCTGGCACCGACACGCCACAATTCTTCGAACACAACCACGTCGAACAAGTAATCAAGGCCAAGCCCGCCGTACTCTTCGGGCACGGTGCAGCAGAGCAATCCGGCTTCGCCTGCCTTGAGCCACAGTTCACGTGGCACGATGCCGTCCTTTTCCCACTGGTCATGGAAGGGGACGATTTCCTTGTCGATGAAATGGCGCACGGTCTGGCGCCACATTTCGTGCTCAGGCTGAAAAATTGAACGTTCAATCATGGGGTTGCCTCAAGCGCGCTGGGATTTTTCCTTGGCGACAGACGCTGCGATCGCTTCACGCGCTGCGGTCCATTGCTCGGGAGTCATGTTGGTGAGGTCGGCAAATGTGCCAGGGCCTGCGAGGTGCTGTCCGCCGTCGATGGCGATGGTCTGGCCCGTAAGATAGGGGCTGGCATCCGACAGCAGATAAGCAACCAGATTGGTCAATTCAGGCATCCGGCCGAACCGGCGCATCGGCACTGTATCACAATTCGTGGCCGAGCTCTGGGTATCAGGGAGGGGGTTCAACTTGTCCCACGCCCCTTCAGTAGGGAACGGGCCGGGCGCGGTGGCATTGAGGCGAATGCCATATGGCCCCCATTCTGCGGCAAGCGACATCGTCATGGCGTGGATTGCGCCCTTGGCCATCGCCGAAGGCACGACGAAAGCGGAACCCGTCCACACCCATGTTGTCAGCATCGATACGACTGAGCCGGGAATTTCATCGCGGATCCAGCGTTTACCGCATGACAAGGTGGCGTTGAACGATCCGTCCATCACGGTTGACGTAATGGCGCGAAAGCCCCGTGCGCTGAGATCCTTGGTGGGCGCGATGAAATTGGCGGCGGCATTGTTGACCAAGCCAGTGAGCGGCGCGTCGGCCCAGATGGTTTCGATCATGGCATCTACGGCATCGGCATCGCGAATGTCGCAGGCGTGAGCAACTACTTCGACGCCAGTAGCGCCGGTAATTTCCGCCGCGGTTGCGCGCAAAAGTTCTACGCGTCGGCCACAGATATGAACGCGCGCCTGCAGTGCTGAAAGGGCGTGCGCCATTTCGCGACCCAATCCGCCGCCACCGCCGGTGACCAGCACTGCCTTACCGGCCAGTGCATCGTCCTTGAAAATGCTCATGTCCCTCTCCGCGTTGTCTGCGCCAAGCCGTATCGGCCAATTGCACTTGCCAGACAATGTGAAGCTGTTTACTACCTGATTCGAGGCTGTCAAGCGTGAGTGCAGGAGGCTCTGCACATTGCGCTGATAAATCAGCAGACATAATAAGAGGAGGGGCAGGTGTCAGGGTTTCGCGAGTCAATCGGCATCGCTGCCGTTGGCGGCTATGTGCCGCTGCTGCGCATGGATCGCAAGGCGGCTGCACGCGAACTGGCATGGTCCGGGCTGCCGATGCCGCGGGCTGGCATGCGCGCTGTGGCGGATTGGGACGAAGACTCGCTGACCATGGCTGTCGAGTCCTCACGTGGTTTGCTGGGTGACGCGCCGCCTGATATGCTGCGCTTTGCATCGACATCGGCGTATTTCACGGATCGCGCGCAAAGCGCGATGATGCTTGATGCGCTGGCACTTCCGCGCACGGTGCGCACGGCTGATGCCGCAAACTCGCGGCGGGCAGGGACGACTGCGCTGCTTGATGCGCTTTTGGGCCAACGCGACGAGATTGTGGCGGCCGGTGAGAAGCGGCCAACTCAGCCCGGCAGCGCAGCGCAGCTTGGCTTTGGCGATGGTGCGGCGGCGGTACGCATTGGCGCGAATGCACCGGCGCGACTGGCTGGCTATGCCAGTGTTACGCATGATCTGGTTGATCGCTATGCGTCGCGTGAGCATCCAATGTCATACGCCTATGAAGAACGGTTCGTTCGCGATATTGCCGTGGTCGAAGTGATCGTGCCTGCGGTGCGCGATGCCTGCAAACACGCTGGGATCACGCCCGACCAACTCGCGCATGTCGCTGTGCACGAACCCGTGGGAGCATGCTGGCGCGCGGTGGCAAAGTCGCTGGGCTGCCGGGCAAGCAATTATTGTGAAGTGGTTTCCGACGCGGTCGGCGATCTGGGGGCGGCGCATGCGCTGTTCGGGTTGGGCCTTGCGTTGCACGCCGCGCAGCCCGGTGAATTCGTGCTGATGCTGGGTTTCGGCAATGGCGCCGATGCCCTAGTTTTTGAAGTTGCCGGCCCGGTTTCGGGCGCTGCAGCGATGGCCTTGGCTTTGCAGGAAGGGCAGCCGCTGATCAGCTTTTCGCGCTTCCTCAGCTTGACTGGTTCAATCGACCTAGATTGGGGCATGCGCGCCGAGTTCGAGCAAAAAGCGCAGGCGACAGTGCTTGAGCGCATGGGGCGCGATATCATCGGTTTTGTCGGTGGGCGTGACAGCACCGGCAACGTGCAGTTTCCCAAAAGCGCCTTTCCGGTCAACCCCGCGCTCTCGCAAATAGAGGCGATGGAGGACGTGCGGCTTGCCGATCTTGAGGCGACAATCGTTTCGGTCACTGCCGACCGGCTCAATTTCTCCCCCGATCCACCGTTTGATTTTGGCCTTGTCCAGTTCGATAACGGTGCGCGTGTGCTGATGGAAATGGTCAACCGTCCCGCTGAGGGTTTTCGCGTAAGCGATCGGGTGCGGATGCGACTGCGGATCAAGGCGCAGAACAGCCGCCTTGGTTTCCGCACCTATTTCTGGAAAGCGGCGCCAATTGCGCGCCCCGTGCTCGGAGACGCATGATGGCAGCAGGTATTCGCGACAAGGTTGCTATTATCGGCATGGGCTGCACTCGCTTTGGCGAGCGTTGGGATGTCGGCGCAGACGGCCTGATGGTCGAGGCATTTCTCGAAGCATTGTCAGACGCGGGCATCGAGCGTGCGCAAATCGACGCGGCGTGGGTCGGCAATGCGCTTGATGACATCAACGTCGGCAATAGCGCGCTGCCAGCGGCACACGCCCTGCGTCTCGACAAGGTGCCAGTCACGCGCGTCGAGAATATGTGCGCCACGGGCACCGAGGCGCTACGCGGCGCGGCTTACGCCGTTGCATCGGGCGCGGTCGACATTGCGCTCGCAATTGGTGTCGAGAAGCTGAAGGACACCGGATACGGCGGTTTGCCGCTACGTACCAAGGGCGTGCAGAACGATTTGTGGATGCCCTACGGCTCGGCTCCGGGCACGTTTGCTCAATTGGCAGGTGCCTACGCTGCGCGCCACGGCATTGATGCTACCGATCTGAAGCGCGCGATGGCGCATGTTTCGTGGAAGAGCCACCAGAACGGCGTTCATTCGCCCAAAGCACATTTGCGCAATGCGGTGGATATGGAAAAGATTTTAAACGCCCCGTTGATCGCCGATCCACTGGGCTTGTTCGATTGTTGCGGCGTATCGGATGGTGCCGCCGCCGCCATTGTCACCACGCCCGAAATTGCCCGGGCGCTGGGCAAGGCAGACCCGGTGACGATCAAAGCCATCCAGCTTTCGGCCAGCAATGGCTGGGAAATGCAGTTCGGTGCGTGGGATGGTTCATCGGTGCCCAATACCCGCGCGGCAGCGGCGCGCGCCTACGCCGAAGCAGGCATCCGTGACCCTCGCGCAGAAATCGCGATTACCGAAGTTCACGACTGCTTTTCGATTACCGAACTGGTGATCATGGAAGACCTTGGTCTGTCAGATGAAGGTCGCGCGCCCAGCGACATTCTTGACGGGCGCTATGATCGCGATGGCGCAATCCCGTGCCAACTTGATGGCGGGCTGAAGTGCTTTGGACATCCGGTTGGCGCTTCGGGGCTGCGTATGGCTTATGAAGTCTATAACCAGTTGCAAGGACGGGCTGGCGAACGTCAGCGCGATACGGTCGATTTCGGCCTGACTCACAATCTAGGCGGTTCGCCGTTTAACAGCGTGGCCGCAGTCGCCATCCTTGGCCGACTGAACTGAGGGAGAACGAATATGGCAGGCCTCTGGTTCGATCAATTCACTGTAGGACAAGTCTTCAGGCATGAGGTCAGGAAGACGGTGCTTGACTATGAAAACAGCTTGTTTTCGTCACTGACTTACAATCCGGCGCAGATCCATATCGATCATGCCTATTGCGCCGAGACCGAATTCGGCAAGCCGCTGGTGAATTCGATCTTTACGCTGGGTTTGGTGATCGGCTTGACGGTGCAGGACACCACAATGGGCACGACGGTCGCCAACCTTGGCATGACTGACACGACCTTTCCGCGCCCAGTTTTTTCGGGTGACACGATCCGCTCGGAAACGCGCGTGCTGGAATTGCGCGAAAGCAAATCGCGCCCGACACAGGGGATCGTCACGTTCGAACATCTTGGCCTCAACCAACGCGATGAAGTCGTGTGCCGGACGGTGCGCAATGCGCTCATGCTGAAGGCACCGGCATGAATCTGCGCTCGCTCCTGTTTGTTCCCGGTGACAGTGACCGCAAATTTGCCAAAGGCCGCACGGCGGGGGCAGATGTGCTTATCCTCGATCTTGAGGATGCGGTTGCGCCTTCGATGAAAGCGGCTGCGCGTGAGCAAGTGTCGTCATGGCTCGGCGATGCAGAGAGTATCGAGGCCAGCCTGTTTGTCCGGGTGAACCCGCTCGACACCGGCATGACGCAGGGCGATCTTGCCGCCGTGGTGCGTCCGGGCCTTGCCGGAATATTGGTGCCCAAGGCCAACGGCGCGCACGATATCGCCATTATTGCCGACATGATTAATCCGCTGGAAAAGGCCGCCGGAATGGCGCCGGGTACCGTCAGGATCATGGTTGTCGCCACCGAAACGCCGCAGGCCATGTTTGCGCTGGGCAGTTACACCCCGCCGCACCCGCGTCTTGTCGGGCTGACTTGGGGGGCCGAAGATCTTGGCGCTGCGATTGGTGCCACAGCCAACAAGGAGGCGGACGGCCAGTGGACCGAGCCTTATCGCTTTGCGCGATCGCTCTGCCTGTTCGCGGCTGCTTCTGCCGGCGTGGTGCCGGTCGATACGCTTTACGCCGATTTTCGCGATGCCGATGGGCTTGAGGCCGATTGCCGCCGCGCGCGCCGCGATGGTTTCTTGGGCCGAATTGCGATCCATCCTGACCAAGTGGCCACGATCAACCGCTGCTTCAGTCCATCCGAGGATGAAATTGCTGAGGCGCGCAAAATTGTCGATGCCTTTGCGGCTAATCCCGATGCGGGCACGCTGGGGATTGACGGCAAAATGTACGATATTCCGCATTTGAAGGCTGCGCAAAAGACGCTGGCCGCCGCTGGAGAGAACCTATGAACCCATTTGCTCGGCTGGCCGCACTGGCCGTCCTTATCGGCCTTACCGCCTGTCTGATCTATGCGTTCGCTACGGGCAATGTCATGGCAGACCAGTTTCATGTCTGGCAGGTCATCTGGGGCATTTATGTATGGGCTGACGCCTATAGCGGCTTCCTGCTCTTTTCGACGCTGATCTACGCTTACGAACGGCGTCTGGGTTTCACTGTTTTGCTATTCCTTATCACCTGCGGAACCGGGAACATGATCAACGCCGCGTGGCTGCTGTGGCGTGGACCCGATCTTTACCGCCGTATTCGAAACACCAACACGGGGATAAATTGATGTCGGCCAATCGTCCGCTTCCAACGCAGGAAGACCTGCTTGCCATCCGCGAAGGCGTTCGCGCGGCTTGTTCACCGTTCGACGATGAATATTGGCTTGCGCGGGATGATGACGGTAAATTTCCGCGCGAATTCCATCGCGCGATGGCCGATGGCGGCTGGCTGGGCATCACGATGCCCGAGGAATATGGTGGCTCGGGCCTTGGCGTGACCGAAGCGATGACGATGATGAACGAGGTTGCAGCGTGCGGTGGCGGGTTTGCTGCGGCATCGACCATCCACATCAATCTGTTCGGACCGCACCCGATCGTGGTAAAAGGGACGGAAGAACAGAAAGCACGCTGGGTTCCGCGCCTTGTCAGGGGCGAGGATCAGTGCTGCTTTGGCTTTACGGAACCAGACGCTGGCCTGAACACCACTCGCATCAAGACTTTCGCCGAAAAGGTGCCGGGCGGTTATGTGGTGAACGGACAGAAAGTCTGGACTTCAACCGCGCAAGTTGCCAACAAGATCATGCTGTTGACGCGCACTACCAAGTACGAGGATTGCGCCAAGCCCACTGACGGCATCACCATCTTCTATACTGATCTCGATCGCTCAAAGATCGACGTCCACTTGATCCCCAAAATGGGGCGCAAGGCGGTAGATTCGAACGCGGTCTTCATCGACGGGCTGTTCATTCCCGACGAAGACCGCATTGGCGAGGAAGGCAAAGGCTTTGGCTACATCCTCCATAGCCTCAATCCCGAACGCATTCTGATTGGTGCCGAGGCGATTGGCATTGGCCGTGACGCACTGCGCCGCGCGGTCAGTTATGCCAAGGAGCGCGTGGTTTTTGATCGGCCGATTGGCATGAATCAGGGCATTCAACACCCGCTTGCCGAACGCTGGGCCTATTTGGAAAGCGCATGGCTGATGGTTGAAAAGGCTGCGAACCTTTATGACCTTGGCCAGCCGTGCGGGGCTGAGGCCAATGCCGCAAAGTTCCTTGCGGCACGCGCTTGTCACGATGCAGCTTGGCAAGCGGTCGCCACCCACGGCGGCTTTGGCTATGCCAAGGAGTACCACGTTGAGCGGCTTTATCGCGAAAGCGCGCTGACACGCCTTGCCCCGATTACCGAGCAACTCATTCTCAGCTTCATCGCCGAGAAGGTGCTTGGCCTGCCCAAAAGCTATTGAGGACAAAACCGATGGGATTGATGGACGGCAAAGCCGTGCTGGTAACAGGCGCGGGCAGGGGCGTGGGACGCGGCATTGCGCTGGCGATGGCCGAAGCAGGCGCAGCGGTGGTTGTTAATGACCTTGGCGTGTCGATTACCGGTGAAGGGCAGGACGGCGCTTCGGCGGCTGAACAGGTTGTCGAAGAAATCCGCGCCCTTGGCGGCAAGGCCGTGGCCAATCATGACAGCGTATCCGATTGGGATGGCGCGTGCCGCATGGTCAAGGCTTCCGTCAATACATTCGGGCGCATCGATGGCGTGGTGAACAACGCAGGCAATCTACGCGACGTGTTCTTCCACAAGATGAGCCCTGACGATTTCCGCGCGGTGATCGAAGTCCACCTGATGGGCAGCTTCAACACCAGCCGGGCCGCCGCTCCGTTCTTCAAGGAACAAGGCAGCGGTGCTTATGTCCACATGACATCGAGCAGCGGGCTGATCGGCAATTTTGGCCAAGCCAATTATTCTGCGGCCAAGCTCGGCATCGTTGGATTGTCGAAATCCATCGCGCTCGACATGCAGCGGTTTGGTGTGCGCTCGAACGCGGTCGCACCGTGGGCGTGGACGCGGATGATTGATTCCATCCCAACCGACACGCCCGAACAAAAGGCCCGCGTCGAAGGGTTGAAAAAGCTGGATGCGAACAAGATCGCGCCATTCTGCGTGGCGCTGTGCAGCGACGGTGCGAAAGATGTGACCGGGCAGATCTTCGGCGTGCGTAACAACGAAATCTATCTGTTCTCGCAGCCGCGGCCGATCCGTACTGCGCACACGGCCGATGGCTGGACCCCGGAAACCATTACGGAACGGGTATTCCCCCAGTTCGCCAACGACTTTTACCCACTGCATCGCTCGGGCGATTTGTTCACGTGGGATCCGGTGTGATCAATCCTGCGGCCATTCAGGCCTACGATTTCGGCCAGCCTGAACAGACCTATGTTCCGCGCGACGCCATTTTGTATGCGCTGGGTGTAGGGCTGGGCGCAGACCCGCTTGATGTAGGCGAACTGGCCTTTCTTGATGAACGTGCTCTGTCGGTCTTGCCGACTTTCGCCGTCACGCTGTGTTCGCCCGGTATGTGGATCCGTGATCCTGCGCTGGGCGTAGACTTTGGCAAGCTGGTCCATTCCGCGCAAAGTGCACAGTTCCCAAATCCTTTGCCTCCGCAAGCGCATGTGCGCGGAGAGGCCGAAGTCATTTCGCTGACCGATCGTGGCGAAGGCAAAGGCGCGGTGCTGGTGCTGGAGCGCCGGATTATCGACGCCGATAGCGGCCAATTATACTGCCGTCTGCATCAGACATTGCTGCTGCGCGGGGATGGTGGATTTGGTGGACCCGCCGCGCCGCGGGCTGATGCAGCAATGCCCGAAGGCGAACCGGAGTTGGTAACACACTTTGCAACAAGTCCACGCGCTGCGCTGATCTATCGCTTGTCGGGCGACTGGAACCCGCTGCACTTTGATCCGGCGGTGGCGGCCAAGGCTGGCTTTTCGCGCCCGATCCTGCACGGCTTGGCCAGCTATGGCATTGCCGGAGCCGCAATTTCGCAGGCTGCAGGCAAGGATCCGGCAACCTTGGCAAGCTTGGCATGCCGCTTTTCGGGCATAGTGCTGCCCGGCGAAGAACTTGAATTCCGCGTTTGGCGCAGCGCCGACAACGCAGCACGCTTCACCGCCCACATTGGTGAGCGCAAGGTGCTGGACGAGGGGGAAATAGCATGGAGAGATCAATAACGGGTCGCGCACTTGCAGCAAGCCTCAAACAAAAATTGCGTCTGCCAGTCATGGCCGGGCCCATGTTCATTGCATCGACCGCCGATCTGGTGATCGCACAGTGCAAGGCTGGGATCATTGGCTCGATGCCCGCGCTGAACCCGCGCTCGACCAACGCGTTGGATGAGGACGTGGCGCGTATCCGAGAAGCCGTTGGCGATGCTCCGTATGCCATCAATCTGGTCGCGCACAAAAGCAACTCGCGGCTGGAAGCAGACCTTGATGTCGTGTTGCGCCATAAGGTGCCGATCGTGGTTCTGGCGCTGGCCGCCAACCCTGATCTCGTTCGCACGTTGCAAGCCAATGGCAGCCTCGTTTTTCAAGACGTTATCAAGGACCGCCATGCCCGCAAGTGCGCCGAGATGGGCGTTGATGGCATCATCGCCGTAGGCGCCGGTGCAGGTGGGCACACGGGGGACACGTCGCCATTCGCACTGATGCAGGAAATCCGCGAATGGTGGGACGGGCTGTTGCTGCTATCGGGGTCCATCGCCACCGGGCGGTCTGTGCTGGCCGCTGAAGTGCTTGGAGCCGATCTTGCCTATATCGGCTCGCCATTCCTCGCTTCGACCGAGGCGAATACGCAAGATGGCTTCAAACGTATGGTGGTGGAAGGATCGTCGAAGGACATCGTCGTCACCAATTGCTTCACCGGGGTCAACGCCAATTTCCTGCGTCCCTCGCTGCTCGAACATGGCCTCGATCCGGATAACCTGAAACGTCGTGAAGGGGGCGGTATCAACATTGATGGCGGCGGTGAAAACGGCAAGGCCTGGAAGGAAATCTGGAGTGCCGGGCAGGGCATCGGCGCGGTCAAGCACGCCGAACCTGCCGGGGACTATATCGATCGGCTGTCCATCGAATATGCCATCGCCCGCGCAGCGATGGGTCTTCCTGCCCGATCATTTGTGGGTGCACGTTCCGATGTCACTTGATGCCTTGTTCCAGCCGCTCAATCTCGGCGCTTTGTCATTACCCAACCGGGTGATCATGGCACCGCTTACGCGCGCACGTGCCACGCCCGAAAATGTGCCGACACCGCTCATGGCCCAATATTACGCGCAGCGCGCAAGTTGTGGGTTGATTGTTTCGGAAGCCACGGCTGTCGATCCGCTGGGTATGGGATGGTATCGAGTACCCGGAATGTGGAACGATGCGATGGTGGCCGGATGGGCGCAAGTGACGGACGCGGTCCATGAAGCCGGTGGGCGCATCGTCGCGCAATTGTGGCACATGGGGCGCTTGGTGCTGCCGGATTACCTCGGTGGCGCGCTGCCTTTGGGACCTTCGCCTATCGCTGGCGAAGGCGAGACGTTCGCCCCGCCTCCTTCAGATTACGCAGGAGGCTTCCTGCCGATGAAACCTTATGTGGTCCCGCGCGAAATGAACGGGGATGACATCGCACGGGTGGTCCAATCTTATGGCGCGGGCGCAGCAAATGCTCTGCGCGCGGGTTTTGACGGCGTCGAAATCCACGCGGCCAATGGCTACATTATCGACCAGTTTCTCCAGTCCAAAACTAACCAGCGCAGTGATGGCTATGGTGGTACCATCGCCAATCGCATGCGCCTGTTGCGTGAAGTTCTAGAGGCGGTGACGGCGGCGATTTCGCCTGACCGAGTAGGCATTCGCATCAGCCCGACAAGCGAGCGCAAAGGGCAGGGTGACGAAAATCCCGGCGCGCTGGCAGAAGCAGTCGCCGCACTCGCTCAGGAATTCGGCATCGCATATATTCACCTGATAGAACCGGTGGCATCGGGCTTCATGGAAAAAGCGGAAAACCCGGTGGGCGACCGCGTGCGCGCAATTTTCCGGGGGGCCGTGATTCAGAACGGCGGATTTGATGGAGCGAGCGCCAATGCCTGTATCGCCGCAGGAAAGGCTGATGCTGTGTCGTTCGGACGACCGTTCATCGGCAATCCCGACTTTGTGAACCGGATGCGCAACGATCTGCCGTTGGCCAGTGCCAATATGGACTTTGCCTACGTCGGCGATGCACGCGGTTATGTGGATTACGCGCCGTCCGAGCCTGCCGAACCAAGCTGAACGCCCGCGCTATTGTTGTGTGCGGATTTCGCGTTCAATGTCTTTTAGGATGCACCCAGAAAATATCGTGAACCAGCTAAGCCATGCGAAGTAGGGGAAGTAATAGCTGAGAACGCCGTTCCAAGCGAATGCGCCGTCCTTCAGAAACGCGGTCATGCTGGCAGGCAGGAAGGTCAGGCCTGCCCAAATCGCATACCAGCACGCCCAGCGCGGCAGGAGCGGCTTTTCCGACTTGTCATGCATGCCCACGATAGCAGCGGCAATCATCTGCAAAGTCGTGCAGAAATAGAGCTGGTCGATTGTAAGCCAGCCCATGTCATGCAGCATCTGGGTGATTTCCGGCGCGCGTTCTGGCCGGAATCCTGCGGCGATCCAGAATGCTGCGCTCATCGAAACAACCATGACTGTCAGCGCGCCGCCAATCAGTTGAAGATACGTCAGCGCAAGCCCGTGCCCCTCGATTTTCGCCATCCGGGCAGAAAGCACTGCAGACCATGGCAGGTAGAGGCAGATGAACACGACCGATCCCACAAACCCGATGCGCACTGTCAAATGGTGGCTGCGATAATAGTCTGCGATTTCTTGTGCGGACAGATTCGGCCCGGCTGGCGGCAAGTTTCCGCCGATCCACCCCCAGAATACGACAAATAGCACCACAAACACAGGGCCGCACCACGCGCCGATTCTGAGCCACTGTAGATTTTGCTTCGTAGTCATGCCGACTTCCCCCACCACTGCACTTGCCCTACCGAACTGGTGATCAGGACATCGTCAACCAACCGCTCGCGTGTGCCCTTGCCAGTGTGGTGCACGAAGATCCTTTTTCGAGACCTTGCCGGTGGGGACGAGAGGGAATGCATCCATGAACGTAACCCGCTTTGGCACCTTGTAACTGGCCAGTTTCGAGCGAGCGTGGGCGATAAGCACCGCTTCATCCACATCGCTGCCGGGCTTGCGAATAACGCAGGCCATCACGGCTTCGCCCCAACGCGGATCGGGGACGCCGATGACAGCGACTTGCGCCACATCGGGGTGTGTGGACAAGGCGTTTTCGACTTCGGCGCAATAGATGTTCTCGCCGCCAGAAACGATCATGTCTTTCACGCGATCAACGATGTAGTACATGCCCTCGGCATCGCGGCGGGCGACATCGCCGGTGTGATACCAGCCGTGCCGCAATACCTTCGCTGTCGCTTCGGGCTGCTTCCAATACCCAGCCGTGATGGCAGGTGCGCGGGCCAGCAGTTCGCCGGGTTGGCCGTCGGGTACTTCGTTGCCATTTGCGTCCACAATACGGAATTCGACAAGCGGCAACGGGCGACCGCAGCTTTGCAGCTTCGCTTCGTCTTGCAGGTCATGCTCGTCCGGGCGCAGGATCGAGAACGCGCCGCCAGCTTCGGTTGCGCCGTAGAATTGCATGAACTGACCGGGCATGCGCGCGATGGCCCGCTTGATCAGTCCAAGTGAGATTGCCGAACCCGCATAGAGGATCAGACGGAGCGATGAAAAATCGGTGGTTTCGGCCAGCGGATGATCAAGCAGCATCTGAATCATCGTGGGAGTTAGTGTCAGCAAAGTTGGCCGGTCACGCTCGATCGTTTCGCAGACCAGTCCCGGATCGAACTGGCGTACGACCGACACCGCGACGCCGTTATAAAGGCACTGAAACGCAATACCGATGGATAGCAGGTGGAAATTCGGTAACGGGTTAACGAAAATATCGCCCTCGCGCCACTGGTAGGCCGGTTCCAAGTGTTCGCACAGCCGCATCATGTTGAACCCGCCATGCGTCAGCATCACGCCCTTAGGGACACCGGTGGTGCCTGACGTGTAGAGTTGGACAGCGACATCCTCTTCGCTGACAAATAGCGTTGGGGCAATTGCACTTTCGCTTGCGTAACGGTCTTCCAAGGTTACCGCAGCATCGAACCATACGACTTCGATTGTGCTTCCCGATGCAGCCAGAGCAGCATTCCACAGATCCGCCAAGGCACGTTCCACAAAGACCAGTTTTGCTTCGCTGTCGGTGAGCAATTGGGCCAGTTCTGGAGCCGAAAGACGCCAGTTGAGCGGAATGAATGCTGCGCGCGTGCGGGCTGTGGCAATAAGTGCAAAATAGAAATCGGGGCTGTTGAGGCCCAGAAAGCCAATCCGTTCACCAGGGGCAATGCCCTGCACAAGCAAGCCATTGGCGATACGGTTTGACACCGCATCATATTCAGCGAATGAAATCGTTCGGTCGCCATAGACAAGCGCACGACGGGCAGGTGTGTGACGTGCATGGAATTCAATGAACTGCCCAAGCGTCCGAACTTCAGGATAGTGCCACATGCAGTTCCTCTCCCAAGGAAACTAGTTTACTAGATTTTGTTTAGCGCAGTCCCCTGACTATGGAAAGGGGAGTTTTGAAGTTAGCGTGAGAATGTCATGAGCCCCTAAAGGCTGCTTTGCGTTTTTCCGCGAAAGCCACGAGACCTTCTCGCGCGTCGGCAGAACCAGCCACACGGGATAATGCCTGCGCTTCAAGTTCAAGCTGCGTGTCCAGCGGTTCACTGGCAGCCGAAGTCATCAGGCGACGGATTTCGCCAAAGGCGCGTGTCGGGCCGTTCGCAAGGTTGCGGGCGATGGCTTCGGCGCGCGCCGCAAGTTTTTCGGCAGGCACGATTTCATCGGCAAGCCCTGCGGCAAGCGCAGTCTTGGCGTCGAGCGTTTCATTCAGCAACAAATACTTGCGCGCGCGAGAAAGGCCCATGCGGCGGCTGAGCATGACTGATGATCCGGCATCACAGCAATATCCGATGCCGGCGTAGGCCGCCACAAACTTGGTGTTCGGCTCGGCCACGATGATGTCGGCGCCCGCGATCATGCCGGCCATGCCGCCAGCGCAAATGCCTTGAACGGACGCGACAATCGGTGCGTCCATGCGTTGCATCCGTGAAATGCCCATGTGCAGGTCTGACGTCCAGCGTTTGATCTGCAGCGGCAAAGCGTCAATTTGCGAAACGAACATTGCGATGTCGCCGCCAAAGCTGAACGCCTTGCCTTCGGCTGAGATCAATACAACGCGGACGGTTGGATCGGTTGATAGGACGTTCGCAACATCGCAGAATTCGGCACAAAAGGTGCCGTCTATCGGATTGCCGCGCTGAGCCTGCGTAAAGGTCAGGCGGGCAAGGCCGCCCTCGCGGTCGATGCGCATGGAAGTATAAGTCATGGTCGGTTTATCCTCAGTCGACGAGCAGGACGGCTTTGACGCACTTGCCATGATGGGAGTCTGCGATCGCTTCGTTGATTTGGTCGAGCCGGTACGTTTTGGAGAACGCCTCGATCGGCAGGCGGCCTGCTTTGTGATGGGCAATCAGTTCAGGCAGGAAAACAGCCGGATCGGAATCGCCTTCGACGATACCGCGCACGGTGGCGCCCTGGGTCAGCAGTTGCAGCACGGGAACCGAGAGCGCAGCGTCGAGCGAACCCGGCACGCCCAGCAGGCCGATGCGTCCGCGATTGGCAATCATGTTCACGCTTTGCTGCACCACCGGCATAAAGCCGCTGGTGTCGAGCACCATGTCAGCGCCTTCGGGCAGGATGCCGCGCACTGCCGCGGCTACATCGCCTTGCCCGTCCAGCACATGCGTTGCGCCAAGTTGGGTGGCAAGAGCGCGGCGGCTTTCTTGTGGTTCGACGACGATGATCGTTGAACACCCGGCGATCCGTGCACCGAGCAGCGCCGACAGGCCGACCGCGCCAGCGCCAAGCACAACGAGCGTTTCGCCTGCCTTTGCCGCCAGCGAACGCAGGACGCCGCCTGCGCCGGTCTGCACGCCGCAACCAAGTGGTGCGAGCGCGGCAAGATCGGCATCGGCATCAAGTTTAAGCACGTTGCGCTCATTGGCAATCGACAGCGATGCGAACGAGGATTGGCCGAAAAAGTTGTCGGCCAGTGGCTGACCTTCACGGGTGACCCGCGTCGATCCGTCTGTGCGCATTGCCAGCATGTTGAGCGGCACAAAATGGTTGCAGTATGCGGGTTCGTGGTGCCCGCACGGTGCGCATGCGCCACATGAATTGAAGGTCAGCAGCACCTTGTCGCCCGGCTTCACACTGGTGACGCCTGCCCCCACGGATTCGACGATTCCTGCGCCTTCATGGCCAAGCACCGCCGGAAACTGCAGGCCCATCGCGCCCGAGGCAATGACGAGGTCGCTGTGGCAGATGCCCACGGCCTTGATTGCTACGCGGACTTCGCCGGCTTGGGGGTCGGCAACGTCAACGGCCTCAAGCGAGAAAGGACCGTTGGCTTGGTTGAGTACGGCGGCGGTTGCCTTCATGTGAATGGCTCCTTGGATCAGTAGCGTGTGCGGATTGCGTCGCGGTGACGTGTGAGATAGGCGCGGCTCAGGCCGAGCTGCTGAACACCGTGGCCCGCCACAACGCCGTCGGGGCCAACGCAGGTCACCCGCATTGAGCTTTGCAGATAGGTGTTCGAAGGGCATGGGGCCCAGTAGCAACCGTTGACGGTCGAGTACGTCAGATCGAATGTTTTGCCGCGCACATCAGTAACCGAAAGGCGACCGCCCATAGGCATTGCGCCCATGTATTCCTGCTCGCCTTCGCTGGAAACAATCCCAAATATTTCGCCCTTGTCGAGCACATAGCCGCTGACATGAGGCCCCAGCGCGGTGCGGGTGGCGATGTCGTGGCCGGTAAAGAGATGTACGGTCAAGGCTTCGCCGAAGCTGGCGTGCCACCAGATCACCGCACTGTTGTCACGCTCGGCGCGCGGCCCCCAACTGCGGTCTCCGGTTTCCACGCAATCGACGGCGTGGCTCTGGCCGCGCACAGTGAGCGAGCCGGTAATGTGATAGGTCTGTTCATAGTGCCCCGACCAACTGGCGTCCCAAGCCGGACCCTGACGCGCGGCGGCGGTCGGGTCCATGGCGGGGTCGTTTATGTCATAGGGTTCATGCAGCGCGCGATATTGCAGGTCGAAGCGGGTATCGTCGATGCCTTCGTAGCTGAGCCGAAACAGCTTCAACGGCTCGATCACCTCAAATGACAGTCCGTTGGGCAAACTGAATTTGGTCAGTGTTTCCGGGCAGGGCAGGTGCTGCATGTTGTCGACGTAGAGCTGGTCCTCCCATAACGGCGCGATGCGATCGAGCATCGTTACGTCGCACATCACCACACCCAACTTGGGCCGGGTGACGAGGTAAACGATGACGTTGATGTTTGCGGCGGGAATGCAGAAGGGCAGGGCAAGTGTTTCGGCCCATTGCCAAGGCGAATCTGCCTTGAAGTGAAAATCGAAGTCCTCTGCGCGGATCACAGCGCGTCAAACCCGAACGGTGCGAACCATTTCCTGTCCTTGAGCGACCGGGCAGCTTCATGCTGCAAGATCAATCGAGATGCCGCCGATTTGCCTTCGGGCGATCCGTCGGTCGAGACCGCCTTGACGAGAGTGTCGATGGCTTGGAGCACGCGCTTGCGCTCACCGCGTACGTCGCTGCCATCGCTCGCAGCAACCGCTGCATTGATTGCGGTGACCGCGGCTTTCGTGTGTTCCGCGCCGGTAACTTTTGTGGAGAGTTCGCGCGCTACGCCAAGCGCATCATCCAGCTCTTCGCGTTCGAATGCGGGGACTTTGTCGATCTGCGCGCGAAGGATCTGCAAGTGGCCGATGCACAAGTGCGCCTGTTCTTGCGCCAGCGATGCCTCTGGCGGCAAATGCGGCAGGATCACTTCAGACAGTGAGCGGATGACACTGGCGATGCGTTCATCGACGTTCGGGGTCATGCGGGTTCTCCGTGGGAGAGCAGGCGGACTAGGTCGCCCGCGAATATGGCGGTCGCGGTTCCGAGGAACGTCAGCAACACGTCCTGATGGTTATGCTGCGACCGTGCTGCGGCAAGGCCATTGGCGGCACAAATGATGTAGCACTTGTAGCTCGACAGCACGTCATAGTAGTGCAGCGTGGCACGGTTGACGGTTCGGCCAGAGCGGCGCTCATATTCGGTGATGAATTCTTCGCGTCCGAACAAGTCACTGGCGCGGAAAGTCCCGTCAATCATAGTTCCGAAAATTTGCATCAGCACCCAACCGAGGTCTTCATGGAAATCGCCGATGCGCGCGAGTTCCCAATCGAGCAGTGCGGTTATTTCGCCGCTTTCTTCGTCGAACAGGTAGTTGCCAGTGCGGTAGTCGCCATGAGTCAGTGCAAGATTTTCGGGCGGACAATCAGGCATGTTATCGGCCAGCCACTGTTCGGCCAGCGCAAAGATCGGGCGCGTCTCGCCTTCGTCAATGTGCCACAATTCGCGCCAATAGTTCGTTGTCCAGCGCGCCGCCTGCTTGGTATCGGAATCAGGAACTTCGTAGCCGGAAAGGGGGCGTGCGCGAAAATCGTAAGCGTGGATCTTGATCAGGAGGTCAAGGAACTGGTCGCGCAACTTCACGCGCAATTCCTCGCCCAGATAAGTGCCAAGGCCCGATACCTTGACGCCTGACCCACTTGGCTTGGTCACGCCTCGCACGACTTTCATAATCGCGGCGGGCTGGGGGAAATGCGATCCGTTGGGGTCGATCCAGGCCGCTGCAGGGACGGGCACATACCCAGCCATCGCTTCAAGCAAAATGAACTCGCGCTCGCGGTCGGTCTCAGTGATCGCCGAACGCGGGTCCATGCGAAGCAGGTATTGCTGCTTGGAGCCATCGGCATCGGTCAGGCCGAAAAAGAATTGCTCCTTCGACGCGCCGCCGCCTACGCGGCGCACGCCATCGACTTTCGCGCCGGGGCGCACTCTTTCAAAGTAGCTAGCCAGCAATTCCGTCGCTTCGGGAATGAGTGCTGCACGATAAGGCGGCAGGCTGCGATTGGCTGCGCGGCGATCAAGAATACGCCGATTGATCGCCTCCATGTCGTTCGTGATGGAAGGCTGGGTGACAGGGACCGTGGCGGCAAGTGTGGTACTGGTGATGCTCATTGTGCAGCCTTTCAGTACGGACCGTTGGCGCGGATGTGTTCAATGTAGGCTGTGGGCCAAGCGCACTCCATCCAACCGACACCTGGTTTGCCGTCGATCGAGACGGTTGCACCGCTTTCGTAAAGGCTGATCGCCGGATCAGGCACGAGGCAATAGGTGCCAAACACTTTGCCTTCGATATGCGTTGCGCGTCCTGCTGCATCGAGGAGGTCTGCACGGTAGCCCGTCTGGAGGTACTGGTCGTCGTAATCGACATCGACCTTTGCGGTCTGGACCAAGCTCATCAGTCCATCCTTGAAGACATAGCCGCGGATCTGTTCCTTGCCAGCGGCATTGAGCCGCCAGAAGTGGATCGATGCTTCGGTGCCAACTTGCCCGACGAACCATTCGTATTGCTGGAACGCCACCCAATCACGTGTGCCCCACGAGTGATCGCGGTGGCCAGTGCCGTCGACTTCGATCACGCGATCACCGATGCGCAGCGTGCCGGTGACCCGACCTGCTTGTTCGACGCGGTCGGTGGCGCAATATTTGGGGCATCCGCGCGGATCGGCGCCGTATGAGTATGGCGGATGAAACGCTTCGAAGCTAATATCGACGGTAGCTTCGGGCGTTTCCCAGAAGATCGTTGCGCGGTCGAATTTGAGATCCTGCGACATGCGGAAATTGTCGATTTGCCAGGCATCAAAGTCCATGTCTCGCGGCACGGGGCGGTCGGCCAGACGTTGCTGGATCGGAGGACCACCTACGCCGGGGCCGAATACGGCAAGTGCAGCGCCCGCTACGCTATCCTTGGTGACCCAGGTGTAAGTGAAGAGCGCAATACCGTGTTCGGGCAGTACAACGATGTAAGGGATCGATTCGCGGCCCATCGCCACATCTGGTAATGCGTGGCGACCGTCATTGGCGGGATCAATGGCCATTACGGGATCTGCAAGTACGGAATTGTCAAACATGGCTTGCTCCGAAGGTGAAAGGCTAGGCGAACCAGATGCCCGCCAGCAGGATCAGGGTGACGACGGCAAGCCAACCAGCAAGCAGCAGGCGCAAAGGGCGATGCGACACACGCACCTCCATGTATTGCCCGATGATCAAGTCGATCTTGACCGCAGCGATGAGGATTGCGGCAGTTGCTCCCAAGTGGGGCGCGGCGTTGCCTTCGGCCAAGGCTGCGCTTGCAAGACTTGCGATCACCAGCAGCGCCCAAACTAAGGGGACCGGCAAAAAAGACCGTTTTGCAAAGACGCTCATGCCGCCCTCAGCAGGTAAAGCATGGCGAACAGTACGATCCACAGCAGATCGACCATATGCCAGTAGGCACCTCCGGCCTCTATCCAGCGCAGCCGCGTTGTGGCGGCCTTGTGCTTGTCGGTTGCCGTCTGCAGCAACACGACCAGAACGCCCAAGCCGATGATGAAGTGCAGGAAGTGAATACCCGTGAAAACAAAGTAGTAGGTGAAGAATTCATTGGTGGTCAGCGACAGTCCGTGATCGAACTTCGCTTTCCATTCGATTGCCTTGGAAACGCCGAAGGGCAGGCCGGTGATCAACGTGGCGATCATCATCTGCCGTGATTTCAACCACAAGCCACGCTGTGCGTCGCGCGCGGCTTGTGCCATGAATGCGCCGCTGGTGAGCAGGATCAAGGTGTTGGCCAGCCCGAAACGCAAATCGAGCATCTGGCGCGACGTTTCATACAACTCCGGATTGGCGATGCGCCCGGCGATGAACACCAGAAAGAAAACCGCGAACGCGCACATATCGGCGATGATGAAAAACCATACGCCTGAATCGCCCGGGCCCGAAAAGCCCGGGCTGGTGTTAGAGGATGTATTCGCGGGCGAGGTGCTCATCTCAGCTTCACTCGCCGCGCTCAATCCGGCCGACGGCCTTGAACGCATAAATGGTCAGCACTGGAACCCACACCATCCAGATGATGAATTCAATCCAGAAGTTAAGGATGCCGGAGCGTGCGAAAGCACCATCGCGGAAATAGGGCATCACGCATTCGAGGATGAACATGAAGCCGACCCAAATGCCATACCAAGCCAACCATTTTGGCACGAATGGCACTGCGCGTTTGTCTGCCAGAAAGCCCGCGCCGAGAGCGAACAATTGCACCGAGGTTACGGCATAGGCGAGGTCGATAAGCAACCACGCCATGTCGTACAGCATCTGGATCATCCAGTCCGGCAGGGCTTCCGGCCGGAAAGCTGCTGTCAACCAAAAGGACGTGGGAATCAGCAGCGTAATGGTTGTCCATGCAGCGCCAACGCGAGCAAGCTGGACAAGGATATTGTCCTTCCCGACCACCTCTTCCAGCACTTTGGCAATGCCATAGCCCCACACGCCATAGGCGGGCGCGAAAGTCATGGCGACAACCATGCCAAAGCGGATGCTGTTGACGTTTTCCCTGTACCATCCAGCCACTTCGCTTGCTGGTGTATTGGGCGCGAAAGGTGGGAAATTGTGCCCTAAAACGCCCCAGCAATAGTAAAATACGGCAACGAATACTGGTCCCATCAGGATGCAGAAGCGCCAGTAGCGTGTATCGACAGCGGCAGTTGGTTGATTGTCCATTTTGCCATAGTCCTAAGAATGCGGGGCGGAACCATTGTCCGCCCCGGCAGGTTGCAATCGATCAGAAGCGCATTGTCGCCTCAAGGCCATATGTCCGGGGAAGGGCGCGAACGCGGTAACCATTGCCGAACAGATTTTCGAGAGAGATGCCGAACGGATAGTAGGTCTTGTTGGTCAGGTTTTTACCCCACACCGCCAGCGTATAGTTTGCTCGCGTGTAAGTGATCCGCCCGTTCAACACCCAGTAGTTGCCTTCGCCCTCGCTGAACTTTCCAGCCGAAACGGAACCAAGGGGTGTGCGGCTGTAATCTTTGAACGAATCGAAGAAGTACTGGCCGGTATAGTTGGCATCGCCGCGGAAGTTCAGCTTGTTGGTGCCATCATCGAACGCTGCAAAATCAAAGCCGAACGAGGCCGAGCTTTTGGCGGCATAAGGGAACGGATTGCCTGCAACGCTGACGGGCCCCGCTGGAGACACTACGCAACTGCCCAACTGTGCCGGGAATTTCGGGATTGATGCGGGATTCGCAGGACATGCGCCATCAGCGTATGAACTGTCGAGGATGCCGAAGCTTGCATTCAACGTCAGGTTTTCGATGGGCTGGACGATTAGTTCAGCCTCCATGCCTTTCAGGTTTCCGTCCAGAGAAATCAGGTTGGCGGTTGCCGAAGCATCTACGACCTGACCCTGCTGGCCTGCATAGTCATAGATGAACGCAGAGATGTTGAACTGCGCTCGGTTGTCCCAAAAGCGTGATTTCAGGCCGATTTCATAAGCATTTACTTGTTCAGGGTTGACGAAGTAGACCTGATTGGCGCTGCCATAGGCAAGGCCATTGAAGGTGCCCGCGCGATAGCCGCGACTGTAGCTGGCATAGACCATGACACCATCAACCGGCTTCCAATCGGCAATGACGCGCCCGGTAAACCTGCCGGATGAGCCATCTTGCGTCAGCGGGCCGGGCTGTGGAATGCCTAGCGTCTGGAACGAAGGGATTACTGTAGCGCCGGTTTCATCAAGGACCGGCTGCAGGAAGTACGGCGAAAATGCCCCGCCCTGCTTGAAGTCTGAAACCGTAATCAAGCGCGCGGTGCCAGCATCATCAAAATAGGTGGTGAGGCCATCGCGGAACTTGTTCTTGTCTTTAGTATAACGCACGCCAGCTGTGATTTTCAGTGTAGGCGTTACAGCATAGCTGCCTTCGCCGTAGAAAGCGTAGCTATCGCGGATCTGCTTGAAGTGCTGAGTGGCCCGAATGCCGGTTGGCAATGACGCGGCGGAAAGGCCCGCACCGTTGAACGCGCCGCCGGGATTGAAGTAGCTTGCAGGCAGGCCGAATGCGACGCGGACATCACTGGTGAAGTTGAAGAAGTCCGGCGTATTGTCGGCAACGACGGTGTCCTTGCCGTAATAGGCGCCGACGATCAACTTGAACTGGTCGCCGTCATAATCAAGCCGGATATCCTGATTGAAGGCTTTGAACGTAGACTTGTAGCCAATCGAACAGCCCCGTAGCGGCGTCGCGTCGCAATCGGTTTGGGTCTGTTGGTAGAGTCCGTCGTCATAGCCGGTGATCGAGATTAGCTTGATCTGATCGCTCAATTCAATGCGGGCATCGAAAACCGCGCCGCGTGCTTTTGTGCGGGCAATTCCGACGGTGTCAGCTTCAATTTCGTTGATGCCAAGACCGCGCCCGGACTGGCTGTAGGACGATGCTACCAGTCCGGCTTGCGAAAGACCCGTGAACAAGGGACCAAGCAGCAGATTGGGGTGAGTCAAACTGATCGTGTCATTGGTTTTAGACTGGCCGGTCGGCAGAGGTACTTCGCTGCCGCCTTCAGTTTCAGCAGCATAAAGCTTAATCTTAAGCTCGACTGTTTCGCTTGGTCGTGCGCGAATGGTCAGACGGCCACCAAAGCTTTCGGCTCCGCCGGGGCTGATGCCCGTGTTGCGGTTCAGACCAGAAGCGCCGCCTGCCACAAATGTGTTTGAACCCGCGGCGAGGCGATTGTGCACATAAGAGTCGGAATTCACATAGGTGCCCGCGATGCGAAAGCCCAGTTTATCTTCTGCAGCGGTGACTTCCAAAGCGCCTTCCGCGTTGATGCGGTTGAAATTGCCATAGCCTGCGGTCAGATAGCCGTTCGTGCCCGAAAGTTGGGGGGCACGTGTGATGAAGTTGATTGCGCCGCCGGTGGTGTTGCGCCCGTAAAGGGTTCCTTGCGGGCCGCGGACAACCTCAATCTGTTGCAAATCATAGAGCTGCTGGCCGTGGCTGGCACGAAAGCCCTGATAAACTTCATCAACGTACACGCCAACCGGTGATGCCGCATTGGCATTGTATTCGGTGCCAACGCCAACGCCGCGCAACGAGAAGTTCGGCTGGGTTTGACCATATGGCGATGACACTTGAAGGTTCGGCATCGAATTGTTCAGGTCCGACGTCTCGAAGACGCCTTTGGCCAGCAATGTCGAAGCGGGGATGGCGGACACAGAGACCGGGACCGACTGCAGATTTTCCGAACGTTTGGTTGCAGTCACCACAATTTCAGCAAGCCCCGGCCCATTGGATGTCTGAGCACCTTGGTCTGCCTGATCTGCTGCGCTGTTATCACTTGCCGAATTTTCATTGGCATACGCCGGTGCCGAAATTGCAATCGCAATTGCGCACACGCTCACTCGCCCAAAGGCCGTCATAGCTATCCTCCCTTTTCCCATCAGACGGTCACTTCACTGCTTGATGCAAATTTTGCGTGACCTTCTTACGCAATCTAAGTTAGAGAGAGGTAATGTCAACTGATTTACGACAATTGCGTAGACAAGCCGATATGCTGCGCTGCAAAATGCATAAAAACTTTATATTTCAATGATATTGGTGGGGGTGGGATGTTAAGAAAGCTGTTTGCGAAGAAGGCCGCGCGCAAGGTTACGCTGCAATCTGGAATTACATTCGAGGTTGGTCGTAACGAGACTGTGCTTGAAGCTGCGCTCAAGGCTGGAATCGCCTATCCGCACGACTGCACGGTGGGGACCTGCGGATCATGTCGCTCGCGCCTGCTTCAGGGCAAAGTCGATGCAATTACGCCGTTTGGCTATACACTCAGCCGCGAAGAACTGCGGGCGGGGTATATCCTTGCCTGCCAAGCAGTGCCCGAATCGGATCTCGTAGTGGACGTGCCGCTTGAAGCAGGTGACGTTTGTAAAGTGGCGGCGCGTATCATCGAACAGCGCGTTTTGACTCACGATATTCGCTGCGTGACTTGGGAGACCGACGGCGCCATTGATTATCGCGCCGGGCAGTACATGAACATCAATTGGCCCGGAGCCCCGGCACCTCGCTCCTATTCGTTCAGTTCAGCACCTGCCGAAGGTGGGCGCACGCGCCTTTCGGCCTTCATTCGGCGGGTGCCCGGTGGTGCGTTTACCGATGCTCTATTCGCTGACACATTGGATGACGCTGAATTTACTATCGAAGCGCCGCACGGTACGTTCTGGCTGCGCGAAGGAACCGGCCCAATCATATTGATTGGCGGCGGAAGCGGTCTTTCACCTCTGATGAGTGTGCTGGAAGATGCGGTGCAAAAGCGCGTTGGGCGCGACGCCATCCTGCTGTTTGGTGGCCGGACCGAGCGCGATCTTTACTGCATGGACGAAATCGCCGCGATCAGCGCGCAATGGCCGGCGCAGTTCGATTTCCGGCCCGTATTGTCCGAAGAGCAGACGTCGCATCATCGTTTTGGGCTGGTGACAGCAGAAGTGGCGACGGCTTTGACGGACCTCGGCGATCCAGCTTCGACGCAAGCGTATCTGTGCGGACCGCCCGGCATGATCGATGCAGGCGTTGCCGCACTTGTGGCGGCGGGCGTGTCACTTGCCAACATCTTTTACGACAAGTTTACCGACGCCAGTACTGGCGCAAAGCAAGCGGGAGAGAATTGATCATGACGCAGTCCAGACAGAGTTTCTTCATCGGCAACGAATGGGTCAAACCCGCGAGCGAGCGCACGTTCACGCTGATCAATGCCTCGACCGAGGAAGTGATTGGCACCGTGCCGGAAGCGGTAGAAGCCGATATTGACGCGGCCGTGGCTGCCGCCCGGCGTGCACTGGTTGATGGGCCGTGGGCCAAGGCTAGCACTGCAGAACGCGCCGACGTGATGAACCGGTTCGTCGCATCGCTGGCTGCGCGCGGTGAAGCTATTGCCCACGCCGTCAGCGCGCAAAATGGCATGCCCCTGATGGTCAGCAGTCAGTTGGAGGGCCAGTTCGGCGCCGGTGTGGTGCAATATTACGCCGCGCTTGCAGCTACGCTTGGCCAGCCGGACGTGCGCCCATCGCAAATGGGCAATGAGACGCTAGTCGAACGCTCACCCGTGGGCGTTGTCGCGGCAATTGTCCCATGGAATTTCCCCGTAACACTGGCGCTCAACAAGATTGCGCCGGCAATGGCGGCAGGCTGCACGCTGGTCATCAAACCTTCGCCGGGCACAGTTCTGGACAGTTACATCTTGGCCGAGGCTGCGCTGGAAGCCGGCGTTCCGGCGGGCGTGCTCAACTGGGTGGCGGCGGATCGCGATGTGGGCGCATACCTTGTCTCACATCCCGGCATCGACAAGGTGGCTTTCACCGGTTCAACCGGCGCTGGCCGGATGATCGGGCGGACCTGTGGCGAATTGCTGCGTCCCGTCACTTTGGAATTGGGCGGAAAGTCGGCAGCTATTCTGCTGGAAGACGCGGACATTGGCACCTTCCTACAAGGCGTTCCGTTCGCTGCCATGCTTAACAACGGGCAGGCCTGCTACAACGCCACGCGCGTCCTTGCGCCGCGCAGCCGTTACAATGACGTGGTCGATGGACTGGCAGGTTTTGCCGGAGCTTTGAAGGTGGGCGATGCGCTTGATCCCGAAACGCACGTCGGGCCAATGGCTTCGGCTGCGCACCGTGACCGCGTTGAGGGCTACATCGCCATTGGCAAGACCGAAGCACGGCTCGTTGCGGGCGGTGGACGGCCCAAAGCCACCAACCGCGGCTGGTTTGTCGAGCCGACGATTTTTGCAGACGTGTCCAATAACGACCGCATCGCGCGCGAAGAAATCTTTGGTCCGGTGCTTTCCGTCATCCCTTATGATGGCGAAGATGACGCGGTGCGCATTGCCAATGACAGCGACTTCGGCCTTGGCGGGTCAGTATGGTCAGCCGATAGCGCCCATGCGCTCGACGTGGCCCGGCGGGTCGAGAGCGGCACAGTTGGGGTCAACGGCTATATGCCTTCGCTCGGCGCGCCGTTCGGCGGGATCAAAGCCAGCGGCTTGGGTCGCGAATTCGGCCCGGAAGCGATTGGGGCTTATCAGAACACCAAGTCTATCTATGTGATGGGCTGATAGCAGGGCGGTGCGCCTGCGGGCGTGCCGCTTGGCGAAGGCATAAAAAGAGGGGCGCACTGGTTACCCGGTGCGCCCCTCTTTTAGTTCAGCACTTTGATCATGCAGTGGCGGCAGCGCCTTGGCTCGCCTTCTCGTCAAACCAATCGGGCCAGCCTGCGCGACGGTTCTGCTCGCGCGCAAGGTCGCGTTCTTCGGGACTGGCGAGTTCGTTGTCCCAGCGTTTGAGCGCAGGCTTGATCACCATGTTATGCCAGATCGGGGGTATCAGCGCCGAAAAGAAGCAGACGAACACCGAAGGCATCGGGATCCATTTGGTATCAGGCTTCAGTTCGTGGAACGCGGCGTAGCTATTGGTGTGGTGATCGGCGTGGTTGGTGATTTCAAAGCCCATCACGCGCGACAGCGGCTTGAAGTGATTCCATACGTGGCGGCGATCGATTTGACCACCGGGCAGGCGGATCAGTCCGTAGTGCTGGAAATAGTTGAAGCTTTCCACCCAGAAGCGGGCGCCGACCATGCCAGCAAGCACCACCGCGTTGGCAGTCCAGCCGCCAATCAAGTGCATGCCTGTCTGAAACACGATCTGGATGAGGATCGCCTTGTAAAGGCGGTGACCAATCGACCAGCGGCCCTTGCCCATGGCTTCAAGGTTGTCGCTTTCCGAACTCCAGGCTTCAAGTGTGGAATGGACAACAGCTTTGGGTGTGAAGGCATAAAGGCTGGTGCCGCGCGGGGCGGTGTCACCGTCCTTCTCGGTTGCGACGTGGATATGATGCCCCACCACGTGCGCGATTTCGCGCGTGCAGTCGAGGTAGCAGATCTGCGCATAGCGGCCGACGAAGCGGCGAATTTTGCCGCGCTGGTGATAAAGCTCGTGCGTTGCCGGAACGAGCGGAATGACGCTGAGCCATGCGCATGACGCGATTACGCCCGCGTATTCCCAGCCCGTTGCATCGGGTGTGCGCGACACCCAGAACGCGGCAGCAACGTAGACCACCGGGCCGAGTAATGAGCAGAGCCACGCGGGAATATCGGCAAGTGCCTTGTTGGGCATTTTGCGAATGGCAAAATCGTTGGGCAGGATCGAATCAATTAGGCCGAACAAGGGCAGCGATGCGATCCCAAGCGAGACCCAATGTCCGCCCAAGATGAAGCTAGCGATTACTGCGAGTTGGAGCAGTACGCCGAGGTAATAACGACCGTAGTCCATTTTTCTCTCCCCACCGCATTCGAGGCGGCAAATTTCACGTAAATAATATACGCAAAAAAGAGATATCGTAAACAGGCAAATCGATTCCCGCGATCAAAGAAGAGCTTGGGGGCAGACAGGCTTGCGTTCAGGCGCTAAAGCGCGCGCATGAAAATGCGGGAATTAGAGGCGCGAACAGGGGTAAATCGCGAAACGATCCGCGTTTACTTGCGCGAAGGATTGGTGCCACAACCGAGCCGTCCGGCGCGGAATGTGGCTGATTATGGCGAAGAGCATGTGCGGGCGATTATGGCCGTGCGCAGGTTGCAGCGCGATTCGGCGATGACTCTTCCGCAGATCGCCCATGTTCTGGAAGGCGGCGCAGCGTCTCGCCCGGTTGGAGCGACAGCCTTCGGGCATCTGGAAGAACTCTTGTCAGCCAGAGTGGGCGTGCGCGAAAGCCTTGTCTCGCTTGATGCTTTGGTAAAGCAGATCCCCCACGCTGCTGACGATGCAAGGGCGCTGGACAGGCTTGGTGCAATCCAACTTGTCGACACAAAACAAGGCCCCGCTTTGAGTGTGACCGACGCAGGCCTGGTGAACATCTGGGGCCGGATGCGCGTTGCGGGTTTTGATGAAGGGAACGGGTTTCCGCCTGAAATCCTTGGCTATTACATCGAAGCTGCGGAATACGTTGCCGGCAAAGAGGCTCAGATATTCCTGACCCAAGTAGAGGGCCGCATCGAAGAGGATGAGGCGGCAAATATGCTTGAGTTTGCGCTGCCCGCCATGCTCGAATTTTTCGGCCTGATTCGCCTCAAGTTCTTCCTGCGCAATATCGGCAAGGCCACGCGCGGCGATGGAATCAATGTCGGAGTTTTGGGAAGGAAAGATCAGACGCAAGGCGTTTGATCGCCATGTGAATGTCCAGTCAAACGGTGGCCGTACGGGCGAGCCTTGCTTCCAACCATTCAGCTTCCACCGACTGCGAAATATCGTCCTCATCGGCCCAGAACCGCCGAATCGCAGCCCCCGAAACGAGGGCTGCAGCCGAGCGTACATCGAGACGGGCCATTTCTGGCGTCCATCCCAGGGCAATCAAGCGATCCTGCCACGCCTCGTAAATCGGTGTGCGCAATTCGGCGACCTTGGCGCGCACTTGCGGGAACAGGTCACCGTCCTTTGACGCCTCCAGCGTTATGCCCATGGCTACCCAGAAGCGGTCGCTGAAGAAGAAGGCGTGGAATTCGGCGAGCATGCCGCGCAAGGTGCCTTGCGCGTCGCCGGGCGCGGCCAGCCATTCCATACTGTCATCTCGTGCTAGGGTGAGCGTTTGCTCAATAGCGAGCAGGACGATCGCTGCCTTGTCGGCAAAATGGTGGAGCACCGCGCCTTGCGAAACGTCTGCTGCGGCGGCCAGCGCGCGGATCGTCAACGCCCGCACGCCGCCTTCAGCCACGAGGCGATAAGCTTCGGTGGAAAGCCGTGCGCGCATCGCTTCGGATCGTTCGCCTTGAGTACGGCGCTGAACTGGCTTCGCGGATGACATCGGCTTAGTCGAACGCGATCCGTGCAGGCAAGTCAAGGTTAGCTTGCTTTGAGGAACGGCAGAACCAATTGAACAAAACGCTCACGCTTTTCGATCTGGGTCCAGTGGCCGCAATTGCTGAACACGTGCAGTTCGCTGTTCGGGATAAGTTGGCAGAACCGGATCGACTGCGCGAGTGGGACGATCACGTCCTCGCGGCCGTGGACGGCCAACGTGGGGTGGGGCAAAGCCGCAAGGTCGGCTTCCTTGGTGGCCAGCGCGTCGAGCCAGCGTTGGCGCGGTTCGGGGAACAAGCTGCCATAGGCTTCTTGCGCGCCGGGGCGGATGCTGGCTTCAAAGCGTGAGCGGACGATTTCCTCTTTCACCAGTGACGGATCATAAGCGAACGTGTTCATAAGATCGCGCATCGCTTCGACCGAGGGCTGATAACCCCAGACCTTTTCAAGTCCTGCGCTGATGGGAAAGGGCAGACCTGCTGCGCCCATCAGAACCATCCGTTCTACGCGGGTCGGATGGCGCACAGCCAGCGCCAATGTCAGGGCGCCGCCGTAGGAATTTCCAATAAAGTGCGCGCGTTCGATGCCCAGCGCATCCATGAAACCAATAAGATGCGCCACCCAGCGGTCCATCGAAAATCCCTGAATGTCATCGGGAAAATCAGTGTAGCCGAAACCCAGCGTGTCGGGGGCATAGCAAGTGAATTCTTGCGCAAAATCAGGGATTACGCCGCGCCAGTTCGCATAAGCTGTAACGCCGGGACCAGAGCCGTGAATCAGAATCAGAGGTGGGCCTTCGCCAGCGCGAATGTAGTTGGTGCCGATGCCATCAACGTCAACGCGCAGGCCGATTTCGGGATTTTCGCTCATGGTGTGGTTCTTCCCGTCATTGGTCATTTTTGCTGCGGTCATAGCATGGTGGTTCCGCCGTTGACGCTGATGACCTGCCCCGTAACGAAGCTGGCTTGCGGCGAGGCGAGATAGGCGACCATCGAGGCGACTTCGGCTTCTTCAGCTGGGCGGCCCATCGGAATAATCGCGCAGACTTTGTCGATAAGATCGGGGTTCGTTGCGCGTACGTCTTCGAGTTGCTGGGTTTGTACAGCACAGGGAGCAACGGTGTTGACGGTGATACCGTCCATCGCAAATTCACGGGCGAGGCCGGTGGTCAGACCATGCGTACCGCCCTTTGCTGCGTTGTATGCAGCATGATCGAACAGGCCATTGCGCACCGAATCTGCGCCGAGCATGACTATGCGGCCAAAGCCCGCAGCCTTCATGTGCGGCAAGACGGCCCGCGAACACCAGATTGCAGTCCACAAATTGCGGTCGATTGTGGCGCGCAGTGTTTCGGGTGTATGGTCAAGAAACGAGCGGATTACGCCGCCGCCTGCATTGTTGACGAGAATGTCGATTTTGCCAAAGCGGGCGAGCGTTGCCGCGATAAGGGCTTGGGCAACCGACTCGTCTGACAGATCGCCAGCGAAAGGCATGACACGATCAGAAGCAAGCGTATTGCAGGCAGATTGTGCAGCATCATCGACAAGATCAGTCAGGACAACGCTGGCACCGTCTTCCAGCAGATGCCGTGCGATGGCCAGCCCAATCCCGCGACCCGCTCCGGTGACGATGGCGACCTTTCCTTTAAGCGGAGTTGGATCAGCCATGGACAGACACTGCCGCGGGCAGGATCGGATTGCCTTTGCCAAATCGCGGATCCGGGCGGCTGCCCCATGTGTCCATGACTTCGGCCTTGTGCTCCAGTTCGCGTGCCTCGCGCGCACCCACTTCTTCGAACAATTCCATGCCGAAACTGAATTCGTTGGTGTTGCCGTCCGGGTCAAGGAAATAGAGGAAGATGCTGGTCGAGGGCAAATGGCGGCCAGGACCGAACACAATCGGGACGTCTGCTGCCTTCATCCGGTTCATCGCTTCCCCGATGTCGTCGATATCGGTGACCATGAAGTTGATGTGGTGCAGCGTGTTGGCCGAATGCTGCAGCAAGGCCAAGCTATGGTGCAGCGGATTGGGCCAGCAGCGCAGCCATTCGGCGGTGCCTTCCACCCGGTCTGATACGGCAAAGCCAAGAGCATCGGCCCAGAAGCGGTGCGCGGCGTCCAGATCGTGAACGTTGAGCACGAGATGGCCCATTTGCGCGATCCGCGCCGGACCGGGCACAAACGGCACTTCGGCTTTTGTTTGCCCTGCGTAAAAGGTGCAATCCAGCCCGGATACTGGATCGGTGAAGCCCAGCGCGTTAGTAAAGTGCAGGGCGGCACAATCGGCTGGTGCAATCCAGTGCACATCAGTGCCAAGGGCTTCGAGGCGTGCAAATGCGCGGGACAAATCGCCTTCGCTTTCCAGTTCGAAACCGGCGCCGGTAAGTCCCGCTGGGCCAGACGTGAGCACGATGTCATAGGGCTTGTCACTGCAGCGTAGCCAAACACTGCCGTCGCTTTGCTCTTCGCCGACAAGACCGACAAGATTGCGGTAAAACGCAGTCGTGGCGGCAATGTCGGTGCATTGCACGCGGCAGAAACCAAGCCGAGCGAAGCGGATGGGGGCGTCGGTTGATACCGTCATGGGGGCGCTCTGTGTCATAGGATGATGCTGATGCGCGCGTGGGGGCGAAGGGCCTCCATATCGAGCACGCAAGTTTTTTTCGCGATTTTTAAAACGCCGTCAGCTTGCACGATCTGGTGCAGGTAGTGGCCAACAAAGGCATCGCTGGTGATATCCTTGCTGCGCCATACAACAAAGGAAGAGCGGGCGTGGATCACGTCGCCTTCACGGTGCGCACGCACGTTTGAAACAAGATGCCGCACTTTGGAACGGGGGTGTTCGCTGTGCGCGCCAACCTTTTTCAGGCGGATCACCCGCTCGCTCATCCGAATATGATCATCCGCGATATAGAACAACGCAGTATCAGGATCGGCGGTGTCGCCATCGACATCGCTGGGCGGCACGTAATAGTGCGCATCGGCGGTATAAAGCGCGAGCCATTCATCCAGCCGCCATTGGTCGAGCAAGTCTGCTTCCTGAAACAGCAGGTCTTCCACCGCCAGACGCAGGAGCGTGTTTTCGGGTATCTGGTCGATTACCATGTCAGGCCTCCACCGCCGCGAGGCGCTTGTCCCATTCGCGCCAGAAGCAGCGCATCTGCTCCTCGTCGTCGAATAGCGGGCCGCCATCGCGGTTCATGCCCTTGGAAATATCGTTGAAAAGCGCATCGCCGCCGGTCGCGTAACCCTGCTGGCATTTCTCGATGGCTTCCACATCGTCGGGAGTGGCAAAGCCGCCCGGGCCGAGGAATTCGGTGAAGTTGTAGAGCCGGTATTTGCGCAGCCATTCGCTTTCTTCGCGCGGAGCCAGCGCCCAAGCATTGATCTCCATGTAATCCGGTGCGGTGGGGTAGAACGTGCGCACGGTGACGGCCATGATGTCATTCACGACAAGGTTGGGGAAGATCACCATGTTGCGGTTTTTGTGCGCAATCCGTTCAGCGCGTTCCGGGCCGACACGCTGTTGGAGAGCGTTATGGATCGCGGCAATTTCAACTTTGCCTTCCTCGCCCCACAGCGGAACCCAGTGCGCAATCGGGCGACCCCAAGGCGCGGTATATTCGACCATCGCATGGCCATTCCCTAGATCGTGCGCGTTGCCGACAAGCGGTGTCGCGCCAAGCGCGCCGTTCGCGTTCTTGAGGTATTCAAGATACGTCGAATGGTTGCAGGCCGCGTGATACCCATCAAAGCTGTTTTCGGCGAGCAACTTCCAGTTGCCGCGAATGGCGTATTCCTGTGTGCCGCCAACAATCTGCATCCCGCTGGCGGAATGTTCGGATACCAGCGTCAGGTAATCGCCCGCTTCTGCCAGATATGTGGCTAAATCCTCACCATCGTGAGCAAAGCTGATGAAGAAGAAATCGCCGAACCGCTCCATGCGCGGTACATGGACCAATTGCTTTTGCGGGTCGGTCTTGAAGCCTTCGGGATAGCCAGAGCTGCCTGGCAGGGTCATCAAGTGCCCGTCCGAACCGAAAGTCCAACCGTGGTACATGCACATGAATGCGCGAGCCGAGCCCTTGCGTTCACGGCACACCAGCGCGCCGCGGTGCGGGCAGGCGTTGAACATGGCGTGGAAGGTGCCATCCTTTTCGCGCGTGAACAGGATCGGGCGGCGCGCGACCTTGCGCGTCAGGAAAGCGCCGGGTTCCAGTTCAGACGCATGGCCAAGATAGAGCCAGCAGCGATCAAAGATGGCGGCGCATTCGCGTTCGAACGTGACGTTGCTGGTGAAGGCTTCACGCGGAACAAGAAATCGACTCGTCGGCTTATCATCAATGATCTGTGGAAAATCAGCCATTTGCGCATCCTCTAGCCGGTGCTTTACAACAAACCGTGCGCCTGTTATGTAAAATTTCACAAGACGGGTGTCAATGACCTGCACTAGGGGTCCGTCAACAAACCGGGCAGAGGAGGTCATCATGATCGCGGCATCGCCAGAGCAAGAGGCGCGGTTGCAGCAGGCTGCGCGCGCGCTGGGCGGGGCCGGTTTGGTCCACGCCTATGGCCATTGCAGCATCCGGCTGGACGCCATGACATTCCTTGTCTGTGCGCCAAAGCCATTGGCGCTGGTTGGCGACGCGCCGGGAACCTTGTGCCGCATCGACGCGCCCTTGCCGGAAGGGGTTCTGGGAGAAGTGCGTGTGCATCAGCAGGTCTATGCCCGGCGGGAAGATGTGAGTGCGGTGTGCCGGATCATGCCGCCTGCGCTTATGGCGCTCTCAACCCAAGGAATTGTGCCCGTTCCGCGCCACGGCATTGGTGCCTATTTCGCCGAATTACCGTTATGGGACGATCCCCGCCTGCTGCGCGATGATGCTTCCGCGACGGCATTGGCGCAAGCTATGGGATCGGCGTCCGCGATCGTGATGCGCGGGAATGGCGCAATCGTTGCGGAACAGACGCTTGAGCGTGCGGTTACGCTTGCCTGGTTTCTGGAAGACGCAGCCCGCGTGGAGCGGGACATTCGCGCGATGGGGCTTGATCCGGCGTTGGGGCTATTGTCAGAGGCTGAGATCGCTGCAAGGCAAGTGTGGGGCGGCGGTGTTGCTGAACGTATGTGGGAGTATCTGATCCGTGACTGACTTTTCTGCGGTGCTGGCCTGCGCCCCCAACTTTCGCGAAGTGTCGGGACTGCGCGCGCATGACGGCCGCAGCGTCGGCAGCAGACGCCTGTTCCGGTCGGACGCCATTTTGGCACCCGAGGTGGCGGATTGCGACATTTTGGGGCGTTTTGGTGTCGATTTGGTGTTCGATCTGCGCAGCGCGTCCGAGCGTACACACGCTCCCAACACGTATCTCGCATCGGTCGGTGCCGATTTGCGCGCAGTGGATCTTCTGGCACGTATCGAGGACGGTCATGATCACTGGCACGTGCTCAAGGAGCAACCCAATGCCCAAGGCGGAGATGCGGCGATGCACGCGGTCTATGCTGCCTTTCCGCAGGCGCTACATGGCCAGTTGGCTGCCGTTGTCGAGGCGATCCTGGCGAGTCCGGGTGCGGTGCTTGTCCACTGCACCGCGGGCAAGGACCGGACCGGGTTCCTGATCGCGGTTCTGCTGAGCGCAATTGGCGTGGGTAGTGCAGATATCCTCGCTGATTACTTGAAAAGCGCCGGTCGCGGCAACGCGCAAGTGCGCGACAACACGCGGCGGCTTGCGGTGAACCGCGTCGGTTTTGAGCTGCCAGAGGACGCTCTTGAACGGTTATTGAGTGTGCAGGAATCCTATCTGGATGCTGCGATGGTGCGGATCGAGCGGGATTTCGGCGGCATTGAGGGGTACTTTGTCAGTGCCGGGATAAGCGAGCAACAACTTGCTGCCCTCAAATCCCGGCTGCTGGATTGAAGGGTTAGAGCGAGCGCCCGACCAGATCCCGCATGATCTCGCTGGTGCCGCCATAAATGCGGCGCACGCGCGCATCACGCCAAATGCGGGCTATCGGATATTCGTTCATATAGCCTGCCCCGCCGTGCAGTTGCAGGGCTGCATCGCAAGTGTCCCACTGCATTTCGGTGTGCCAGTATTTCGATGCGGCAGCCTCGTCTGCGGTCAATTCTCCGCGCACGTGCCGTTCGATAGCCCAATCAAGATGGGCCCAACCAACCTGAAGCTTGGCCTTGATTTCAGCCAGGGTGAAGCGCGTGTTCTGGAAGTCGATCACCTTCTTCCCAAAGGCCGTGCGGTCGCGTGTGTAAGCAACCGCTTCGTCGAACGCGCGTTGCGCGGCGGCCTGTGCCGTAATCGAAATGGACAGCCGTTCCTGCGGCAGATCACTGACCAGATAGATGAAGCCGCGATTGACTTCGCCAATCACATTGCTGGCTGGCACACGCACATCGTTAAAGAATAGTTCTGAAGTGTCAGACATCCATTGACCGATCTTGTCGAGATTGCGCCCGCGTTCAAATCCTGCGCGATCAGCTTCGACTACGATCAGCGAAGTGCCCTTGGCGCCAAGTTCAGGATCGGTCTTGCACACCGTCAGGATGATGTCGGCATTCTGGCCGTTGGTGATGTAGGTTTTGGAGCCATTGATCACAAAATCATCGCCTTCGCGCCGCGCAGACGTGCGCACGCCTTGTAAATCTGATCCCGCGCCCGGCTCAGTCATGGCAATCGCGCCGATGGCTTCACCGGTGAGCATTTTGGGGAGCCAACGCTGCTTCAGTTCTTCGCTGGCATAGCGCATCACATAGGGCATCGTGATATCGCTTTGCAGCGTCACACTATCGGCCATCATCGCATAAGTGAATTCTTCGTTCAAAATCGCGTTGAACGTGAAGTCCAGTGCCATACCGCCATATTCCGTCGGCATAGTCGGGCACAGCAAGCCAGCTTCACCTGCCTTAAGCCAGAAGTCGCGCTTTACCATTCCGGCATCGTCGAATTCGGTCATGCGAGGGGTGAATTCACGCTCAACGAATTTACGAACGGTGTCGCGGAAAGCACGGTGATCTTCGCCGAACAAGCGACTTCCATCTCTCTCCAACATGATTTTTGATCCTCTCAACCCGGACTGAATTTTGCGTATAGACGAAACGTAAAAATGTGATAGCGTAACCTCTCTTACAATGCACCCCGCGAATAATGTAAAGTACTAAACTTATTTTCGACGGGCGATGAGGAGACTGAAAATGGCGACAGTGGAGGCTTTGCCCGCCGAAGGGCTCGACGTATCCGAAGGTGGACTTTGGGCTCGCAGCGCATGGCGACCGCTGTTTTCACGTCTGCGCGACGAAGACCCTGTGAATTTCTGCGAAAGCAGCATTTTCGGGCCATACTGGTCAATCACGCGCTATGACGATATCGTCGCGGTGGAAGGCGATCCCGAGACATTCTCATCATCGTGGGAGCACGGCGGGATCGTGATCTTCGATATGGTGGACACCGGTGTCCAGCTTCGCATGTTCATTGCGATGGACGATCCAGAGCATAACGATAAGCGCAAGGCTATCGCACCAGCAGTGGCCCCAAGCGAAATCGCCAAGCTGGCCGGACCGCTGCGCGAACGCACCGCCGCCATACTTGATCAGTTGCCCGTGGGCGAGCCTTTCGATTGGGTCCACTCGGTGTCGATCCCATTGACCACGGCGATGATCGCCACCTTGTTCAACTTCCCTTGGGAAGAACGCAACAAGTTGCCCGAATGGTCGGACTGGGCGGCCAAGATCGACATCGGGCCTGACCCGGTGTTGAATGCCGAGCGTGAGCGTCACGTGTTCCAAATGGCTGCGCGCTTCAAGGAAATCTACGAAGAGCGTCGCGCCCTTCCGCCTCAGCCCGATCTGCTGTCGATGATGGCGCATTCCAGTTCGTTCGGCGATATGGATGAGCAGCGGTTCATTGGTGCGATCGCGCTTTTGCTGGTTGGCGGCAACGACACCACGCGCAATTCGATGTCTGGGCTGATTGAGCGGATCAACCAGTACCCCAAGGCCTGGGCGCAAGTGAAAGCTGATACGGCGGGCTTGGCCTCTGGTGCTGCTACCGAAACCATCCGGCTGCAAACCCCGATTGCGCACATGCGTCGCACGGCAATGCGCGATGTGGAATTCGGCGGCAAGACGATCCGCAAGGGTGACAAGGTTGTGATGTGGTACAATTCGGGCAACCGCGATGAAAGCGTGTTCCCCGATGGTGACCGGTGGGATCCGGCGCGCGAAAATTCACGCCGCCACCTTTCGTTCGGCCACGGCATTCATCGCTGTCTCGGCGCGCGTCTGGCCGAATTGCAGCTTGTCACCTTGATTGAGGAAATGGCTGCGCGAGATATGGACATTAAGCTGATCGGTGAACCAGAGCGACTGCCATCGTGCTTCACCAATGGGTTTGAGCACATGAACGTGACGATGACTCGCAAAGCGGAGGGTACCCGTGGCTGAGGCTTTCCGTCGCTATCGCTGCCTGAACTGTTCGCACATCTATGATGAGGCGGAAGGGGATGCCGAAACCGGTTTGCCTCCCGGTACGCGGTGGGAAGATGTTCCGGACGATTGGATCTGCACGGAATGCGGATCTGAGAAACGCGATTATTGCTTGATCGACTGGGAATAACAAAAATCGCCAAAGATGACCGGCCACCGCAATTCTGGTAAGCTGAATTACTAGTTTTGAGGTGGCCGCGGTAAGGCGAAAAATCAATATAAATCAGGGATGGGGTGAGGGATGGCGTTCGATCCGGACTATGTGATCGTCGATGCCGGTTCGGCTGGTTGTGTTTTGGCGAACCGGCTGAGCGCCGACCCCAATGTCAAGGTTTTGCTGCTGGAAGCAGGCGGGCGCGATTCCAGCCTGTTCTATCACATGCCCGCTGGATTCTTTGCGCTGATGCAATCGGGCAAGGGCAATTGGCGCTATGAAACAGTGCCGCAGCCGGGGCTTGATGGACGCACCATGTATTTCCCGCGCGGCAAAGTGCTTGGCGGGTCAAGTTCGATCAACGGACTGGTGGTTTCGCGCGGCAATGAAGGCGATTATTATCGCTGGGCGCAAATGGGCAACGCTGGTTGGGGCTGGGCGGATTTGCTGCCCTATTTCCGCAAGATTGAAAAATGTGCCGATGCGGACCCGGCGTTGCGAGGGCAGGATGGGCCGATCCCCGTCACATGGTCACCCATCGACGCAATGAATCCCACAAGCCGCGCGCTGATCGACGCGGCGGTGGCTAATGGCTTTCCGTTCCAGAAGGACATGAACGGGGGCAATCCCTTTGGCGTGGCGCAGATGCAGGGCAATTTTGCGGGCGGAAAGCGGATCAGCGCAGCGGCGGGCTATCTCAAGCCCGCGCTCGGTCGCCCGAACCTCAAGGTTGTGACGGGCGCACTCGCAAGCAGGGTGATCGTTGAGCATGGCCGCGCGACCGGCGTGGAATATCTGCAAGGAAGCGCGACCAAGCGTGTCATGGCCAGACGCGAAGTGCTGCTGAGCGGGGGCGTGGTCAATTCGGCCCAATTGCTGCAGCTTTCAGGTATCGGCAATCCAGATGACTTTCGGCCGCATGGCATTGCCACCGTGCTGGACCTGCCCGGTGTGGGCCGCAATCTGCGCGATCATATCGCAGTGTCGGTCAAGCAATTGCTCACCCAACCGTGTTCATTGCTTGGAACGCTCAAACCTTTGGCGATGGTCAAAGCCTTGGGGCAATATCTGTTGTTTCGTAGCGGTCCGACAAGTGTTGGCGCGTTGGAGGCATGGGTTCACCTCAATTCGCGGCCCGACCTCGAATATCCCGATCTGCAAATGTACAGTGTGCCATTGATGTATTCCGATCATGGCCGGAACATCATAAAGGAGGAAGGCTTCCAACTGGTGTTCAACGGTTGCCGCCCGAACAGCGTGGGGGAAATTCGCATCCAGTCTGCCGATCCTCTGCAAGCGCCATTGATTGATCCGTGTTACCTTAATGATCCCGAAGATTTGCGCGTTCTGCGCGAGGGTGTTCGTGTTGCACGCGAACTGATATCGCAATCGGCCTACGATGATTTGCGCGGGTCCGAATATGCACCCGGCGCTGACGCGACCAGCGACGCCGACGTTGATCACTACATTCGCCAGAACGCGATCACACTCTACCATCCGGTGGGCACCTGTAAGATGGGGCATGATGCCATGGCTGTTGTCGATGATAGATTGCGCGTTCACGGACTGGCGAACTTGCGCGTGATAGACGCATCAATCATGCCCGATATCATCAGTGGCAACACCAACTTCCCCGCCATGATGATAGGGGAAAAAGGCGCGGCGATGGTGCTGGCTGACGCATGATTGTGGCGCTGTATAAGCGTGCAGTTCGATTGGGATTGAAGAGAAGGGCTTGCTTGGCGCGAACTTCTTGATATTAGTAAACAGGCTTACATAAATAGAGGTTGTCCATGAAAGCCCTGGTCTGCGTGAAGCGCGTGATCGATTATAACGTGAAGCCACGGGTGAAGTCCGATGGCAGCGGCGTTGATCTTGCGAACGTGAAGATGAGCATGAACCCGTTCGACGAGATCGCGGTTGAAGAAGCCA
>CAMTWP010000040.1:0-74114 GCA_947085475.1 uncultured Novosphingobium sp.
GCAGATAGGGCTCAAGCCAACGCTCAAGATCGTCCCGCCAATCACCGCCCATCGCCAGCCTCCATCAAGCTGGCTCCCTATGAATCAGGGAAATCCTCCCATGGGAATCGTTAAATCAAATTTCTGCCAAAGTAGTGCTAGAGAGCGGACTCACATTTCAACTAGCCAGCGAAAACAACTCTTTACGTAATTTCAGTACGATGTCGATCTATTTTATGTCCAAGATAGACTGAAGCCTGTCCATTCCTAACAGTCTCGATGCAGATTTGTTCCCGGAATTTTCAGCGCCTATCATTTTAGGCATGCCTAAAACCGCAAAAATTGACACCTAACTATCGTTTACGTATGGTTGAAACGTAAACTTTGCAGGCCCATGCCTTCGCACGGGGTCATCTGCGATATCCATGGCAAAGAGGCAGCTCGCCGTCAGTCTTTCGAAAGTCGGGGTTGACGCGATGGAAGTGGTGACGGGCGATTAGATTGGTGCGTCCCAAGCATAAGTAGAGAATTGCTCGCGCAAGTCCTTCTTGCTGATCTTTCCGGTTCCGGTGTGCGGGATCTGATCAACGAAAGCGACGGCATCTGGCACCCACCACTTGGCTACATGACCAAGCAGATATTCGCGCAATTCATCCTGCGAAATGTCTGTGGAAGGCTTTTTCACCACGACCAACAAGGGCCGTTCGCCCCATTTCGGGTGGAACACACCAATCGCCGCAGCTTCTGCCACGGCAGGATGTCCTACTGCAGCATTTTCCAAGGCAACGGAGCTGATCCATTCGCCGCCAGATTTGATCACATCTTTCGTGCGATCCGTCAGCTGAAGTGTGCCATCAGCGTGGATCAATCCAACATCTCCGGTATCGAACCATTGGCCCTCTGTCACTGCGTCTTGTTCGGCTTTGAAATAGCGTTTCACAACCCACGGACCGCGCACTTGCAGTGCGCCTGTGGTTTGGCCATCGCGGGGCAATACCTTGTAGGGATCATCCAGATCGACGCAGCGGATCTCTACCCCGAACGGCGGGCGTCCTTGCATGGATTTAACAGTGACCTGCTCGTCAAAGGTCAAATCGTCCCAGTTCCACGTTTCAGCGCCAGTCGTGCCAATAGGTGATGTTTCCGTCATGCCCCACGCATGTGCAACGCGAATTCCCTGGCGCATGAACCGCTCAACCATCGCGCGCGGCATAGCTGATCCGCCGCACACGACCGTTTCAAGGCTGGGCGGAAAATTGCCGTCTTTTGCGTCGATATGCTGCAACAGTGCCAGCCACACTGTGGGCACGCCGGCAGAACAGGTGACCTTTTCCCGTTCGATAAGGTCGCACAGAATAGCCCCTTCGTTCACTGCCGAATAGACGAACTTCGATCCAGCCGCCGCGCCCGCCCATGGCAATCCCCAACTTGCCGCGTGGAACATGGGCACGATCGGCAGCATGACCGATCGGCAATCCATGCCAAATACCGGCGGGCTTATCGCGCTGATGGCATGAAGCATGGTCGAACGGTGTTCGTAAAGAACGCCTTTGGGATCACCAGTTGTGCCGCTGGTGTAACACAGCATGCAGGCGTCACGCTCATTACCGTCTGACCATTCCGTCTGGCCGTCTTCCGGTCCGATCCATTCTTCGAAATGCAGCGCCGGTTCACCGCTATCGAAACAGATGTAATGTTCAATCGTGGGCCAGCGCGGCTTCATCCGTTCGACAATCGGCGCCCACACTTTGTCAAACAGCATCACCCGATCTTCGGCATGGTTGACTATGTAATCAAGTTGGTCGTCAAACAGCCGCGGGTTGATTGTGTGGAGAATACCGCCTGCGCCGGCGGCACCATACCAGCTGACCAGATGGCGCGAATGGTTCATCGCCAGTGTTGCGATCCGATCACCGGATTGAATGCCCAGGCGGCGCAGCGCCTGCGTCATGCGCAGGGCGTCGTGGCGTATGCCAGCCCAGTTGGTGCGCGTTTCCGAGCCATCAGCCCAACGGCTGACGATCTCACGCAAGCCATGTTCGCGTGCGGCGTGATCGATCAGATGGGTTACCCGCAGCTTCCAGTCTTGCATTCCGCCCAGTTGCTGCATCCGCTCGCTCCTTATTTATTTTTATTCAACCAACCGCAGATGCCTGTCCGGCTTTGCGGTTAGCGCCATATTGGCAAGTCCTTCTATCGGGATCAATCGTTCGATTAAATCGCTGTCGAGTTTGAAATCCACGCCGAGACGCATCAAAGGTTCACGCGGACCACCGGTCTTGAGCCGGGCCAGCACTTCGCCTTTGGCATCGCTGCCGCGCGGAAGCAGCAAAGCCAGTTCGGCGATGGCCTCTGGCCGGGTGACTTCCAGCGTCAATTGCATGCGTGATGCGCTTGTGACCGAATCCAGCGGGCGAGCGCCGCGCACGGTAACGCGTGGGGCCTCGTCGGGGTTCGGGCGATCGAGTTCGACATTCAGAAGCACGCAGGTGCCTTCCTTCGCCCAAAGCTGAAACGGTTCAACCAGGGCTTCTTCAAAGCATGATGCCGAGAACAACCCGGAGCTGTCCGAGAAGTCGGCCATGATGAAGTCTTTGAGCTTCTTTGTCTTGCGCTTCTGCACGTTCTCGACCAGCGCGGCCATTACTGCACCAGAACGCCCGGCAACCTCGCCGGTGCCGCCAATCAAACTGCCGAAGGTGCGCGCGCCATTGGCCGATGCCACGGCGCGGTATTCTTCGACCGGATGGGCAGCGAAATAGAAGCCGAAGTTCTCGCGCTCGGCCGTCATCTGATCGGAGCGTGACCACGGTTTGGCTTCGGCAAGCCTGGTGGCAGGCACCGCGTGGTCATCCCCGCCAAACAACCCGCCCTGCCCCGATGTGCGTGACCGTGATGCTTCATCGGCCACAGCCATCAGCAATTCGCCATTGGCGATCACTTGGGCGCGGTTCGGCTCAAGGCAATCGAGCGCGCCGCCCGCAGCCAGAGCTTCCAACTGCCGCCGGTTCATCGCACCTGCCGGTATGCGGCGGAACAGGTCGTCCAGTGAAGCGAACGGCCCGTTGGCCTCCCGTTCTTCGACGATTTGCTCCATCGCCTTTTCGCCCACATTGCGCAGGCCCGCCAAGGCATAACGCACGGCATAGCCATCGTGAGTCCGCTCAACCGTGAATTCGGCAACCGAATGGTTGATATCAGGCCCCGCCAAAGCGACAGAGTTGCGGCGCATATCATCGACAAAGATCGACAGCTTTTCCGACTGATGCATGTCGAAGCACATCGATGCCGCATAGAATTCGTGCGGGTAGTGCGTCTTGAGCCAAGCCGTCTGATAGGCGAGCAGCGCATAAGCGGCGGCGTGGGATTTGTTGAAGCCGTACCCTGCGAACTTGTCGATCAAATCGAACAGTTCGTTGGCCTTGCCTTTTTCGATGCCCGAAACGGTTTTGCAGCCATCGGCGAACCGCTGGCGTTGTGCATCCATTTCCTTCTGGTCTTTCTTGCCCATCGCGCGGCGCAAAAGATCGGCGTCACCCAGCGAATAACCCGCAAGGATCTGCGCGGCTTGCATGACCTGTTCCTGATAGACAAAAATCCCGTAAGTTTCGGCCAGGATCACGCTCAACTTTTCGTGCGGATATTCGATGGATTCCAGACCGTTCTTGCGCCGGCCAAACAGCGGGATGTTATCCATCGGGCCAGGACGATAGAGCGAGACGAGCGCGATAATATCGCCAAAGTTGGTGGGCTTCACAGCCGCCAGCGTGCGCCGCATGCCTTCGGATTCAAGCTGGAACACACCAACCGTATCACCTGATTGCAGCAGCTTGTAGGTCTGCTCATCGTCCCATGCCAGCGCAGACAAATCGATCTCGATCTGACGCTTGCCGAGCAGATCGACCGCCTTGCGCAACACCGACAGTGTCTTGAGGCCCAGAAAGTCGAACTTGACCAGCCCTGCGTCCTCGACATGCTTCATATCGAATTGCGTGACCGGCATGTCTGAGCGCGGATCGCGGTAAAGCGGCACCAGTTGCGCCAGCGGACGATCACCGATCACCACACCAGCGGCGTGCGTCGAACTGTTGCGCGGCAGGCCTTCCAACTGCATCGCCAGATCGATCAGACGCTTGACCTCAGGATCGCGGTCATATTCGCGCTTCAATTCCAACACGCCGTTCAAGGCGCGCGGCAGCGGCCATGGATCGGTCGGATGGTTGGGCACCATCTTGCAAAGCCGGTCGGTCTGGCCATAGCTCATCTGCAAGATGCGCCCGGTATCGCGCAGCACGGCGCGGGCTTTCAGCTTACCAAAAGTGATGATCTGGGCGACGTGGTCCTGCCCGTACTTTTGCTGGACATAGCGGATAACTTCACCCCGCCGGGTTTCGCAGAAGTCGATATCGAAATCCGGCATCGAAACACGTTCCGGATTGAGGAAGCGTTCGAACAGCAGGCCCAGCTTCATTGGATCAAGGTCGGTGATGGTCAGCGCCCACGCGACCAGTGAACCTGCCCCAGAACCACGCCCCGGTCCCACAGGAATGCCCTGATCCTTGGCCCATTTGATGAAATCTGCCACGATCAGGAAGTAGCCGCCAAAGCCCATGCGATTGATGATGCCGACTTCAAATTCAAGACGTTGCCGGTAGCCCTGCACTTCGTCCCAGACGCCTGCCACCGTCAGATGGGGATACTCCGCAGCGTCTGGTTCAGCGTCTGGCCCAAGGCACAACACGCGCTCAAGCTCTTCGTGAGTCGCTTCGGGATAGTAAGGCTTGAGCCGATCGACGAGACCCTTGCGGCTGTCTTCCGCGCACATCCGCGCCTCGCCTTCCTGATCGCCCGCAAGGCTTGGCAGGATGGGCTTGCGCTTGGGCGGCGTCACCGCGCACCGCTGCGCCACCACCAGCGTATTGGCAAGAGCTTCGGGGAGATCCTTGAACAGCTCCTCAATCACCTCGGCAGGTTTGATCCACCATTCCCGGCTTGAGCGTGGACGGTCGGTGCTGTCGACATGCGTGGAACTGGCGATGCACAACATCGCATCGTGCGCTTCATAAAAGCCCCGCTCAGCAAAGCTGGCAGGGTTGGTGGCGACCAGCGGCAGATCGCGCGCATAGGCAAGATCGATCAGCGCAAGCTCGGCGGCATCTTCGATTGGATCGTTGCGCCGGGCAAGTTCAATGTAAAGCCGATTGGGGAACAATTCCTGCAACTGGTCGGCATAGGCCAAAGCCGCGCTTTCCTGTCCGCCGGCAAACAATTGCGCCAGCGCGCCTTCACTGGCAGCCGTCAGGCATAGCAGGCCGTCAGTGTGCCCGGTGAGGTCTGCCAACAGCACATGGGGTGCAAATTCAAGTGGTCGATCAAGGTGTGCGCGGCTGACGAGATGGCAGAGGTTATCGTAGCCCACCGAATCTTGCGCATAGAGCGCCAACCAATCGATGGTCGGCTGCGCCGTGCCAAAGCCGGTGGCCGCACCATCGCGATCAGGCCGCGCGACGGCAAGCATCGTGCCGATAATCGGCTGCACGCCCATGTCCTTGCAAGCTTTGGCGAACGCGACCGAGCCGTAAAGGCCATTGCGATCAGTGATCGCCACGCCGGGGAAGCTGCGCTCTGCCGCCGTCTTGGCAATCGCTTTGGGATCAATAGCTCCATCTAGCATCGTATAAGATGAGAAAACACGAAGCGGGACGAAGGCGGAATGAGGCATGACGCTAATATAGCAACTGCCGCTGTGATTCAGGAGAGGGCAGCGGTGGTCATCCCCAGTTGTGTTTCAGGGTTACCTCACAGGTTTCGCGCCGAGCCGCAAAGGAAGCAGGGAACGCGGTAGAGTCGGCGCGCGGAAGCTGATTGCTGAGCACTCATCCTGCTCTCCCGACCCCGAAATCGTCATTGCGGGCGGAGCGAAGCAATCCAGAAGGTTTGCGCGGCGCTCTGGATTTCTTCGCTTCGCCTGCAATGACGAGGGAATCTGATTGGATCGCGAATTACAGCAGCGCCTCGATGTCCTTGGCGATGCTTTCGGGCTTGTCGGTGGGGGCATAACGACGAACGACTTTGCCATCGCGCCCGATCAGGAACTTGGTGAAGTTCCATTTGATCGATTTGGTGCCCAACAAGCCGGGAGCTTCTTTCTTCAGCCAATCATATAGCGGGTCAGCGCCAGCGCCGTTGACATCGACTTTTGCCATCAGCGGGAAACTGACGCCGAAGTTGACCTTGCAAAAACTGTCGATCTCTTCCGCGCTGCCCGGTTCCTGCGCACCGAACTGGTTGCATGGAAAGGCCAGAACTTCGAAACCACGGTCACCGTACTGCTTCCACAGGGCTTCAAGACCATCGTACTGCGGGGTAAACCCGCACTTCGATGCGGTGTTGACCACCAAAAGCACCTTGCCAGCCTTATCGGCAAGATCGATCAGTTCTCCGTTCGGCTTCTTCGCCTTGAAATCGGCGATGGTTTGCAGGTTGCTCATGCCAAGCCCTCTGCTTTGGCGATCTCCATGATTTCGCCGATGTTCAGCGACTTGCCCCCGGCGACATCAATCACCAATCGCGCGCGCTGATCCGCGCTCATCGCAACAACTTCTGTCACCAGATCGCGCAGCGGCGCTTTCTTGATCACGTTGAAATTGTACTGCAATTCCGAACCAGCATCGTCGCGTTCATGAAGCGTGGCCTCTGCATTCCAATCCAGACCAGACATAGATTCTCCCCTTTGTTGGCACCCGACGTCGCACGACAGGAGGAGGCGAGCAACGGGAAACAGTATTCCTAAGGGGCAGGAAAATCTACGTGGCCCCAACAGCAGCCTAGACGATGCATAACGGCATCAATTGAGCATCATGTGATCGTCTGCCGCGCCCACAACCGCTCCGCCAAATCGGTGTTGCGCGGATTTGCCAATGCTGCGGCAAAGGCCTTTTCAGCGTCTGCCCAGCGGCGCAAAGCGCGATAAGCCTCGCCGCGATTGTTGTTCACGCTCAACGCAATGCTGGGGTCGTCGTTGCAGATTTCCTGCGCTTGATCCACGTAGGACAGCATGCGTTCGTAATCGCCTGCATCCGAGTAAATCTGCCCGATATCCTGATGCGCCATCGCTTCGGAACGCTTTTCGCCAGCTTTGCGGAACATGCGATGCGGCTCAAGGTAGCTGGTCTGGGCTTCCGAGGCTTCGCCGATAATACCGGCAACCGCACCTTGCGAACGCACCAGATCGCCATGCTTTTGTCGGACTTGATCGTATTTCTGGAAAGAGGCGCGTCTGCGGCTGCCAACCCTCCTGCCATCGCAGGGATACGCCGTACCACACGGCGTCAGGCGCAACCGCAAAACTCTGCCAACGGCTGATCACTGCGTCTCTTCGACTGCGATAAGCCCTGCCAAATTTCATTTTCCTACACGAACCGATATGGTTATCTGAATGCGCGTCTCCAACAGGAAGGACGCATTCCTCATGTCATTCTTTGAAGCCTTGATCTCGCCGGTCACCAAGATTCTCGACAAAGTTATTCCCGACAAGGAAGCGCGCGATCGGGCCAAGCTCGAACTGCTCAAACTTGAAGGCACGCAAGAACTTGAACACTTGCGCACGCGCATGTCGGCGATTGTTGCAGAAGCCAATTCAGTTGATCCCTGGACGAGCCGCGCCCGACCCGGTTTTCTTTATGTTATGTATGCCATGATCTTGTGGGCCTTGCCGATGGGTATCATCGCCGCTTTTCGCCCAGACGCGGCACAAACCATCGCGAGCGGCATCAACGCATACCTTAATGGATTGCCCGAACCGCTCTATGCGTTGTTCGGCACTGGCTACCTTGGCTACACCGCCGCGCGCCAATGGGGCAAAGTCAAGGGGTCGGATCGCTAAAGAATCGGCGGGGCGTGGTTAGCTTCTGGTAACCTTGGGCTGCTATTGCCTGATCAGCACATGTTCAGGCCGTAAAACACCATGCAACACCGAATTTTAGCCATCTTCAAACCATTGCTCGCGATGAATCACCGCGGTGCAAGCCTTAGCATGTTGCCCGCCCTGCTTCTTGCAGGGTGCGGCAGCAGTCCATCGCCTAACGCCGATCTGGAAGCGCGGATTGCCGCAGTTGAGAAAAAGGCGGAGCAAGCCGAAGTCCGTTCGAAAGAGGCCTTGTCAATGGCCGCATCCGGCGGTTCATCGTCAAGCAGTGGCGGTGCTCAACCCGAAGAGTTCGCCGAAGACGTGATGCCGGATGAAGAGCCGTTTAACGACAATCCGTCATCCGGCAATCAGATGATCCCACCACCACCGGGACCTCCGGGTGCACCGGGCGGGCCGAGCGGGCCGATGATGCCGGGCGGCTAGCCACCACACACTGCTACGGCTTGCTTGTCTGCGGGCAAAAGCTATCACGGCGAGGAACTTTCACCTTCCGAGGACTTGCCATGACCGCGCCTGCCCAGCCCGTACAGTCCGGGGCCAGCACCACCGTATTTGTGCTCAACGGCCCCAACCTCAACATGCTTGGCCTGCGTGAGCCTGCAATTTACGGCTCCGATACGCTCGATGACATTGCCGGAATGCTCGAAGATCGCGCACAAGACCTTGGCCTTGAGGTTGATGTTCGGCAATCGAACCACGAAGGCCACCTTGTCGATTGGCTGCATGAAGCCCACGCCAGCGGCATCAAAGCCGTGCTGCTGAACGCAGGCGCTTATACGCACACATCCATCGCCATCCACGATGCGATCAAATCAATCACAGTCCCGGTGATCGAGGTTCATTTGTCGAACCCCCATAAACGCGAAGAATTCCGTCATAAATCCTACGTCGGCATGGCCGCCAAAGCCACTGTCGCAGGCTTCGGCGCTAACAGTTATGTCGTCGCTCTGGATGCGGTTGCTCGTCTACAAGATTGAGCTTTTCCACGCTCTGACCATACAACCCCTTGCCAGAAACACGGCATGCGGGCATGGCGCGAGGCCTGTAATAATACCCGCGAGGAACGATAAAATGGGGCACGACCGCGGCGAAAAGGCCGAAAACATGGCAATCGACGCCAAGCTGGTACGCGAACTGGCTGAACTTCTTGCTGAAACCGGATTGTCCGAGATCGAAGTTGAAGACGGTGACCGCAAAATTCGCGTCGCCCGTCAATTAACCGCTGCACCCGTGCAACAATACGCGGTGGCATCGCCAGCTGCTGCTCCGGCTGCTGCTGCGCCAGTAGCAGCAGCACCTGCAACTGCACCTGTGGTCGATGCCAACGCAGTCAAATCACCGATGGTTGGCACCTGCTATTTGGCTGGCGAGCCCGGCGTTGCCAATTTCGTATCGGTCGGCCAGAATGTGAAAGCGGGCGATACCTTGCTGATCATTGAAGCGATGAAGGTGATGAACCCGATCGTCGCGCCAACCGCAGGCGTCGTCACCGCCATTCTGGTCGAAAACGCGCAGCCGGTCGAATTCGACCAGCCTCTTGTCGTGATCGCGTAAGGGGCCGCACATGGCCATCAAACGCATTCTGATCGCCAATCGCGGCGAAATCGCGCTGCGCATTCATCGCGCCGCACACGAAATGGGCATTGAAACGGTCGCGGTGCACTCCACAGCCGATGCCGATGCAATGCATGTGCGCTTGGCCGATCACGCGGTCTGCATTGGCCCGCCTGCGGCCAAGGACAGCTACTTGAACGTCGCTGCAATCATTTCGGCAGCTGAAATCACCCAAGCCGATGCGATCCATCCGGGCTATGGCTTCCTTTCGGAAAACGCCAAGTTTGCCGAAATCGTCGAAGCACATGGCATTACATGGATCGGGCCGAAGCCCGAACACATTCGCACCATGGGCGATAAGGTTGAGGCAAAGCGCACCGCTGGCGCACTTGGCCTGCCGCTGGTTCCAGGGTCCGACGGCGCAGTTTCGGAAATCGAAGACGCCAAGCGGATTGCTGCGGAAGTGGGCTATCCGGTCATCATCAAGGCTGCTTCGGGCGGCGGCGGGCGCGGCATGAAAGTGTGCAACGGCCCCGAAGAACTCGAAACGCTGATTCAGCAGGCCGGGACTGAAGCCAAGGCCGCGTTTGGCGATGCCACCGTCTATATCGAAAAGTATCTTGGCAACCCGCGCCACATCGAGTTCCAAATCTTTGGCGATGGCAATGGCAACGCGATCCATCTGGGTGAACGCGATTGCTCGCTTCAGCGTCGCCACCAAAAGGTACTCGAAGAAGCGCCCTCGCCAATCATTTCCCCGGCAGAACGTGATCGCATGGGCGGCATTGTCGCCACCGCCATGGCGGATATGGGTTATCGCGGCGCAGGTACGATTGAATTCCTCTGGGAAAACGGCGAATTTTACTTCATCGAGATGAACACCCGTTTGCAGGTGGAACATCCCGTTACCGAAGCAATCACCGGCGTTGATCTTGTGCGCGAACAGATCCGCATTGCCGACGGCAAAGCCCTGTCGGTCAAACAGGAAGAAATCGAGTTCAAGGGCCACGCGATCGAATGCCGGATCAATGCCGAAGATCCGTTCACTTTCGCCCCATCGCCGGGCTTGGTTAAGGGTTATCACGCGGCAGGCGGTATGCATGTGCGCGTCGATTCAGGGCTTTATGCTGGGTACAAAATCCCGCCCTACTACGATTCGATGATTGCCAAGCTGATCGTCTATGGCCGCACGCGCGAAGGATGCATTATGCGGCTTAAGCGCGCATTACAGGAAATGGTAATCGAAGGTCCCAAAACCTCGATTCCGTTGCACCAACGTCTGCTGAACCAGCCAGACTTCCTCAGTGGCGATTACACGATCAAGTGGTTGGAAGAGTGGCTGGCGAAAGACGCCTGACCGCTTTGCTCTCTGTAGTAAAAAGGCCCCCGCTTCAAAATGGGGGCCTTTTTCTATTTCAACTATTCTGAGCGGCCAGCATCCGGCAGACGGGCGCGAATGGCGCGCCATGGCGGATCCGTGCGGTCGTTGCGCACCATGATTGCTTCAACTTCTTCAAACTCTTCCAATTCCAAGGCTTCGGTCACGCTGAGCGGAAAATAGACATTCTCGTCGTTATCCACGCGCACAGCAATCGCTCCACGTCCTTCTTCACTGCGCGTTACAATGCACACTGCTTTCACTGCCATTTTTGATACCTTTGACTCTAATAAATTTTGTAATCGCCCGTCTGTATTGGGCTTTATCGTCTATGGTCCGCTAATTTTATTTTTCAACCGTTTGTCGCGGTTTCCACGTTATAACCCGCCAAACATAAACGACGACGACGATGACAACCGTCGCTGCAGCTACAGGCCCAGTGTATTTTTCCAAATCACTGAAATTCCGGCCGAGATAGATCCCGGCACCTGCCAAAATCGCATTCCAAATTGCGGCTCCGGCAAATGTGAACACCAAAAACCACAGGTGTCCCATCCGAGTCAGGCCCGCTGGTAGCGAAATCATTGTGCGCATAAACGGCGCAAACCGTAATCCGAACACAACCCATTGGCCGTGTCGCCGAAAGAACCGGACGATGGTTTCGATGTCCTCCCAATCAACCGTCAACCACCGCCCAAACCGGTCCACGAACGGCTGCAACCGCTCATACCCAAGGCGCCGCCCAAGCAGATACCAGCAGTAATTGCCCAGCGTCGACCCGATCGTACCTGCGGCCATCAGCGGCCAGAATTCCATCCGCCCCCTCGCCACGGCAATCCCGCCCAGCCCCATGATCAATTCCGAAGGAATTGGCGGAAACACGTTCTCGATGATCATCAGGAACGCGATGCCCCAATAGCCGCCGCCCTCGATCAGGTGAATAATCCAGTCATTCATGGCATGGGTAACGCTCAAATCAGGGATAAGGTTCAACGCCCCTCCTCGTCAGAGGAGGGGAGAGGCTCAAACCCGCGCCTCAATCGCGTCCCAGATCATCCCTGCCGTGTCGGTGCCATTAAACTTATCAATCGCCACAATTCCGGTCGGGGATGTCACGTTTATTTCGGTAAGCCACTTGCCACCGATCACATCAATGCCGACGAAAATCAGCCCCAAACGCTTCAACTCAGGCCCCAACGCAGCGCAGATTTCGCGCTCTTCTGCGGTCAGTTCGGTCTTCTCGGCATATCCGCCTACGGCAAGGTTTGAGCGGAATTCACCTTCGCCGGGCCGCCGGTTTATTGCGCCTGCAATCTCACCGTCCACCAGCACGATACGTTTGTCGCCCTTGGCCACTTCGGGAAGGAATGCCTGCACCATGTGCGGTTCGGGCCACGTCTGGTTGAACACTTCAAACAGAGCGGCCAGGTTCTCGCCCTCTTCCGAAACGCGGAAAATTGCCTTGCCACCATTGCCGTGGATCGGCTTGATCACGATTGCGCCATGCTTTTTCTGAAACGCGCGGACTTCCTCAACCGTGCGTGTTACCAGCGTTGGCGGCATGAACCGTCGATAATCCAGCACCATGACCTTTTCCGGCGCGTTGCGCACGCTGCGCGGGTTGTTCACCACCAGAGTTTCAGCCTCAATCCGCTCAAGCATGTGCGTTGCGGTGATATAGCCCATGTCAAACGGCGGGTCCTGCCGCATCAACACCACATCAATGTCACGCCCCAGATCCAGTCGCCGCTTTTCGCCTGCCTGGTAATGCTGGCCGACGATTTGCTGCACTGTCACTGGCGTTGCATGGGCGATCAGCCGATCATCTTCGTCCAGCGAAAGCGAACCGACGTCGTAATGGAAAACGTCATGACCCCGCTTTTGCGCGCTCAGCATCAGTGCAAAGCTCGAATCCCCGGCGATATTGATCGAATGGAGTGGGTCCATCTGGACAGCGACGCGCAAAGTCATGGCTTAAGGATACCTCAGGGATTTATCTCACCTGCGCCTTAAGGCCGATTTATGCCCTGCGCGACCATTTAAACGTCAGCGTCGCACTGGCGCTCATCGAATTCACGATAAGGAAGTCCTGATGCGCAAACTGATCACCGCTGCCGCTGCTGCTGTCGCCGTTCTTGGCTGGTCGGGCATGGCTGTTGCCAACCCCGAACCCCACCCTGCTCCTGCCCCTAAGGATGGTGAGCACAAGAAGGACGAGCACGCGGGTGATCACAAGGAAGAGCACAAGGACGATCACCACACCGAAACCCACACCCCACCTGCTCACTAAGCCGTTCAGGTCACGCGCCGGGTTGCCAAGCATTGGCGATCCGGCGCGGCCAGCGCCCCGGCGCGATTAGGATCACATCGATCTGCATCGTATCGCCTGCTCGCACATACTTCGCCGCAATCGCCTCTGCCGCCCGCGCCACGCGCCGCAACCGGTAAGCATCGATTGATGCGGCCAGCGCCGCGCTATCGCGCCGCCACTTCACCTCGACAAAGGCCACCGTACGCCCGCGCCGCGCGACAATGTCCACTTCCCCCACCGCCAGTTTGACCCGCCGCGCCAATATGCGCCATCCGGTCAACCGCAGCCACCACGCTGCCAGCTTTTCGCCTTGGCGGCCGCGCCGTTCAACCTCGGCCCGATTCACTTAAGCGTCATCGCTAAAGCATAAAGCGCCTTGCGGTCCAGCCCATGCGCCTTGGCGACTTTGCCCGCCGCTTGCGATGTAGACATTTCCGCCAAAGCCGCGCGCAATTCCGCCTCGATCACATCTTCTGCCGGAGCTTCCTGTGCCAAGGGCGGCCCCACCAGCAGCACAATTTCCCCTCTCGGCGGATTGGCAGTGTAATGCGCCGCCAAATCCTCAGCCGGGCCGCTGCGGCACTCTTCATGCAGCTTGGTCAGTTCGCGCGCCACCGCCACCTCACGCCCCGGCAACCGCAGCGCCATTGCCTCAAGCGATGCCACCAAACGCGGCCCCGTTTCATAAAACACCAGCGTGGCAGGCACTGCGGCCAATTCTGTCAGCACGTCGCCGCGCGCCTTGTCCTTCGATGGCAGGAAACCACCAAACATGAACCGATCCGTGGGCAGTCCCGCCATCGATAGCGCCACCACCAAGGCGCTCGGCCCCGGCACCGATGTCACCGCGATGCCGCGCGCCCGCGCCTCGCGCACCAGCTTGTATCCGGGGTCGGAAATCAACGGCGTCCCGGCATCTGATACTAACGCCACAGGAGTTTGCGCCATTTCGGACAATAACGCCTCGCGTGCGCCATCACTGGCATGATCATCATAGCGCCGCATTACTTTGTGCAAACCCAGCAGGTTGAGCAATTTGCCCGTCACCCGCGTATCTTCGCAGGCAATCACGCTGCAGCGTTCAAGCGTTTCAAGCGCGCGACGACTAACGTCTCCAAGATTGCCAATGGGGGTGGCGACAATGTAGAGGCCGGGTGCAAGCGGTAGGTTGTCCATGGGGGTCCTCATGGACCGGGCAGCAAAGTGCGACAAGAGGGTGAGCCAGTAATGATAAACACGCACGAAGGCGATCTGCGCAATAATGGCGCTATCCCATCACGGCGCTTGATCGTCAAAGGTATCACTGCTGCCTCTTTGGCTCTTCTGGCCGGTTGTACGGTCATTCCCAAAGGCGGCATTGCCCCCGCCCCTGAACCCACCGAAAAAGCGCCTGACGCCAACATTCTGCCAACCGATGCCGGACGTCACCGCATCGCTCTGCTCATCCCGATGAGCGGCGCGAACGGCGCTGTCGGCCAATCCATTGCCAATGCGGCAACCATGGCCTTGCTCGATACCAACGCCGCCAACTTGCGCATCACCACTTATGACACTGCAGGTGGCGCAGGCCTTGCCGCATCCAAGGCTATTGCTGATGGCAACAAGCTTATTCTTGGGCCTTTACTGTCTGACGATGTCGTGCTCGTTGCCAACGCCGCGCGTACTGCCAAAGTGCCGATGATCACATATTCCAACGACAGCGCGGTTGCCTCTCGCGATGTTTTTGTGATGGGTCAGGCTCCCGGCCAATCCATTGCCCGCGTCCTTGGCTTTGCCAAATCCAGCGGCATAAGCTCGGTCGCGGCCATCATCCCCACCGGCGATTACGGCCAACGTGCCACCGCAGGCCTGACCGAGGCTGCACGCGCCCAAGGCATTACCGTTACTTCCATCGAAACATACGATCGCGGCAACACCTCGGTCGCCAGCGCCGTCCGCCGCGCGAAAGACAAAGCAAAGTTCGATGCACTGCTCATCGCTGATGGCAGCCGCATCGCACTGCAAGCCAGCGCAGCAGCAGGCAAAGGCGTAAAGCTGCTCGGCACCGAATTGTGGAGCGGTGAAGGCACGATTGCCACATCGCCCGCCATGCGCGGTGCCTGGTTTGCCGCCGTATCGGATGCACGCTTTGGCAAATTCGAAACGTCTTACCGCAGTCGCTTCGGCGCGGTCCCTTCGCGGCTGGCAACGCTGGGCTATGACAGCGTCCTGCTCACGCTTAACATCGCGCGCACCTGGAAGCCCGGCAGCACCTTCCCAACCGGCAAACTCTATGATCCCCAAGGATTCATCGGCCTCGACGGCGTGTTCCGCTTCACCGCTTCGGGCATGGCCGAACGCGCCATGGAAGTCCGCCAAGTGGCAGCAGGCACATTCACCACGGTTTCACCCGCACCTGCGAAGTTTTAAAGCACCTGCGCTCGACTGAGTTCGCGAAAAGCACCGGATAAGCGCACGTCACCGCTTGCGTGCCGATTCACCCGTGTTCTATACCCGTTCGCATGTCCGATGATCTTTTCGACAAACTTCCCGCCACCACTGTTGGCGAAACCTATGATGGTTCCGCGATCGAGGTTCTCGAAGGCCTCGAACCTGTCCGTCGTCGCCCCGGCATGTACATCGGCGGCACCGATGAACGCGCGCTCCATCACCTCGCTGCCGAAGTGCTCGACAATGCGATGGACGAAGCCGTCGCTGGTCACGCCAACCGGATCGAAGTTTACCTTGAAGAAGAACCGGGCAGCGCAGGTCGCCTGACCATTTCCGATAACGGTCGCGGCATCCCGGTGGATGAACACCCGAAGTATCCCGGAAAATCCGCGCTCGAAGTGATCCTCACCACGTTGCATTCAGGCGGCAAGTTCTCTGGCAAGGCTTATGCAACATCGGGCGGTCTTCACGGCGTCGGCGTTTCAGTCGTCAACGCGCTGTCCTCGCTCACTCGCATCGAAGTGGCCCGGAACAAGGAGCTTTACGCGCAGGAGTTTTCCCGCGGGCTTCCCATCACCAAACTGCTGAAAATCGGTAACGCCCCCAACCGGCGTGGCACGCAAGTCACTTTCGTGCCCGACAATGAAATCTTCGGTGCCGATGCCCGGTTCAAACCCGCCCGCCTGTTCCGGCTTGTCCGTTCGAAAGCCTATCTGTTCGCAGGGGTCGAAATCCGCTGGAAATGCGCGCCCGGCCTCGTTTCTGACGATGTCCCTGCCGAGGCGGTATTCCAATTCCCCGGTGGCCTTGCCGATCACTTGGCCGAACAAGTCTCGGGTCGCGAATGCGTCACCACGCTGCCGTTCTCGGGCACGCAAGATTTCCCGGCTGGCCCTGAAGGCTTGGAAATGGGCCGCGTTGAATGGGCCATCGCTTGGCCGCTGTGGTCCGATGGTTCGTACTCATGGTATTGCAACACCATTCCCACACCCGATGGCGGCACCCACGAACAAGGCCTTCGCGCCGCTCTCACCAAAGGCATCCGCGCCTTTGCCGATCTGATTGGCCAGAAAAAGGCCAAAGACATCGCACCGGAAGACATGATCACCGGCAGCGAAATCATGCTCTCGGTGTTCGTCCGCGATCCCCAGTTCCAAAGCCAGACCAAAGACCGCCTCACCTCGCCCGAAGCCGCGCGCATGGTCGAGGCAGCGGTGCGCGATCACTTCGACCACTTCCTCACCGACAACATGGAACGCGGCAAAGCCTTGCTCGGCGCGGTGATGGAGCGGATGGACGAGCGTTTGCGCCGCAAGGCCGAACGTGAGGTCAAACGCAAAACCGCGACCAGCGCGCGCAAGTTGCGCCTGCCCGGCAAGCTGACCGATTGCACTGGCGAAGGCAGCGGCGAAACTGAACTGTTCATCGTCGAAGGCGATTCCGCAGGCGGCAGTGCTAAAATGGCGCGTGACCGCAAAACCCAAGCGATCCTGCCTATCCGCGGTAAAATCCTCAACGTCGCCAGCGCTTCTGCTGATAAGATCCGAGGCAATCAGGAAATCGCCGATCTCGCGCTCGCTCTGGGTTGCGGTATGCGTAAAGACTGCAATCCCGATGCGTTACGTTATGATCGCGTGATCATCATGACCGACGCTGACGTCGATGGAGCACACATCGCCACGCTGTTGATGACGTTCTTCTTCCAAGAAATGCCCGAACTCGTCCGGCGCGGCCACCTCTACCTCGCCCAGCCCCCGCTCTACCGCCTCACCCACGGCAGCACCTCGGCCTACGCCAAGGACGAAGCCCACCGCGCCCAGCTTGAAGCCACCAAGTTCAAAGGCAAAAAGGTCGAAGTGGGCCGCTTCAAGGGCCTCGGCGAAATGAACCCCAACCAACTGCGCGAAACCACCATGGCACCTGCATCCCGCAGCCTCCTCCGCATCACGCTGCCGCCTGAATACGAAGGTCGCGCCGCCGTAAAAGACCTCGTCGACCGCCTGATGGGTCGCGACCCCGCACAGCGCTTCATGTTTATTCAGAATAGAGCGGGCGAACTGGACCCCGATTTGATTGATGCTTAGCTCTCGGCCTCAGCACCCTTCTTCCGCGTGAAATCGAAGCGGATCCGCACCCACTCGCCCACTTGCGGCTTCCCGTTAATGCGAGGAGGCCGCACAAGGAACTGCCACGAAGCTTGCCGCAGCGCCCGCGCCAAGCCGGATCCCACCGGGCTTTCGCCCAGTTCCTGACAATCTTCGACGTGATATTTCTCAATAGTTTTGCAAGCGATCATTGCCCATTCGCCCGGCATCCGGTTACGCGGCATGTATGGCGCCATCTCGGCGTCGGTAGGTTCCCGATACCATTGTGCATTGTGCAACCGCACGCCGCCCGGTCCATCGCCCTTGCCTTCTGCGCCTTCGTTGCCGCCACCTGCCCCTGCTTGCCCGCCCCCTTCGGCGCGCTTCATCTTTCGAATGTCAGCGGCGGCATAGTCCTGTTTTGAAAGCTCGATAAAGCCTTCGGGCCACTGCACTTTGCCGGGAATGGGCACGGGCGGCGGCGCAACCGGTGGCACTTCCACAGGAACATCGGCGCTGTCGGCCTGCTCTTGCGCTTTCTCCGGTTCAGGACTGTCCTTCTCGCCCTTCGCAGGGTCGGCGCCCAGATCAATCGATACCAGACTGTCCCCGCCCGGTTCCCCAAACTTGGGCATTCCGCCCATTTGCACAATTGCTATGAACACGATCGTGCAAATTAGCAGCGCGAGCACGAACGACACCGCCCTCTCGCGCGGCGAGGCCCCATAGCCTGTGGTATCGTTTGAATGGCGGGAGAATAGCATCGCGCAGGCGACCTACACTGCGCATCTGCCCCCGGCAATCGCAGGCAGTAACGAAGGTCTTGCGAACGACACTTTGATACAGCAAGTATGAACTGACGCAGACGTCAGGATCAAAGTTTCATTTCTGACACTCACGTCACCTAACGTCAATTTAACTGACACAGGCGTCAGAAACGCCATTCCCTTGCGTTGGAATGTCCCGCAATCTAACGCCTAACCACACGATTAATGACACAGGATTCGTCGATGCGCTTTGAAGGCACCAGCAATTACGTTGCAACCGATGATCTCAAGGTTGCCGTCAATGCCGCAGTTTTGCTTCGCCGCCCGCTGCTCGTCAAGGGTGAACCCGGCACCGGCAAGACCGTGCTGGCGCATGAAATTGCCAAGGCCGTCGGCGCGCCGCTGATCGAATGGAACATCAAATCCACCACCAAGGCGCAACAGGGCCTTTATGAATACGACGCTGTCGCTCGCCTGCGCGATGGCCAATTGGGCGATGAGCGCGTCCACGACATCAGCAATTACATTAAAAAGGGCAAGCTGTGGGAGGCATTTACCGCACCCAAGCTGCCGGTCCTGCTAATCGACGAAATCGACAAGGCCGACATCGAATTTCCCAACGATCTGTTGCAGGAACTCGATCGGATGAGCTTCGACGTTTATGAAACGCAAGAGCGTATCACCGCCGTCGAACGGCCCATCGTCGTAATCACCTCGAACAACGAGAAGGAACTGCCCGACGCATTCCTGCGCCGCTGCTTCTTCCACTACATCAAGTTCCCTGATCGTGACACGATGCGTTCCATCATCGACGTCCACTTTCCCGGCATCCAGAAGACCCTGATCGCCAAGGCGATGGAGATTTTCTACGAAGTCCGCGAAGTCCCGGGCCTCAAGAAGAAGCCTTCCACCAGCGAACTGCTCGACTGGCTAAAGCTGCTCCTCAACGAAGACATGCCGCTGGATGTTCTGCAAAACCGCGACCCTGCCAAGGCGATCCCGCCTCTGCATGGCGCGCTACTTAAGAACGAACAAGACATCATGCTGTTCGAACGCCTGGCCTTCATGTCGCGCCGTCCGGGGAATTGACGCAAACCTTCCCCCTCCTCATTACAGGAGGGGGCGTTGTCGGTGTCGTGTTAATCGCGCGGCCCTAGCTTCTCCAGTTCCACTTGCGCGAACATCGCCTGCACCGCAGGCCGCGCGTTGATCTGCTTAATCCAGCGCAGCAGATGCGGCGTGGCATCTTTGTTCACCAGATCGGCGAACCCGAATTGCATGCCATTGGCGATGGCAAAGTTGCATATGTCGGCAAGGCTATACATTCCGCCAGCCAGCCATTCGTGATCGGCCAGATGATCGTCAAGCCGGCGCACAGAAAACGCGATCTTGCGCATTTCCTCGTCGAGCACGTCCTGCGGAAAGCCTTCGCGGGCGCGCCGCCACTTCACCTTCTGTTCGATCACCGGGATCGCCGCCACTTTTGCCTCAAACTCGGCATCGCTCAACGCTTTGACCATGTTGCCGATATAGCGGTGCCAACCGATGGTCGAAACGCACCAGCAGAAGTATTCATCCACCCACTTGGTCCAAACCCGCATCTGCGCGCGGCCAAAGCTGTCTGCTGGCCGGAGTACCACCTGCGTTGGGTACTCGTCCTCAAGGTATTCGCAGATCACGGTGGATTCAGTAATTACATTGTCACCATCAACAAGCGCCGGAACTTGGCCACGCGGATTGATTGCCTTGAACCAATCGGAATGATGCTCAAACTTCGCCGGATCAAGGCGATGCTTCTCAACGTCCAGCCCCTTTTCAAAAACCGTGAGCAGCGGTTTCATCGAATTGGCGGCTGGTCCAAAACTGTAGAGTTTGAGCATTATTATGGTATCCTCTCCGAAGGATCACACCATAAACAATTGTTCGCCAACCTAACAATACCCAATCGGAGCTTGACCAGATGTCATACACCGGACGTTGCGCCTGCGGAGCGGTCTCACTTGCATTTTCTGCCGAACCTATCGCCACGCGCCAATGTTGGTGCCGCCAGTGCCAGCAAATCGCATCGGGCGGCCCCACCCAAAACGCCATCTTCAAAAACGATCACGTCACCATTGAAGGCACACTCGCCTCAAACGCATGGGATGCGGCAAGCGGCAACACGCTCACCTTCTACTTTTGCCCATCGTGCGGCACGCAAATCTACGCGCAAAGCTCGGCCCGGCTTTACCTTAAGACCGTCCGCTTCGGCGTGATTGATGAACCCCATGGCTTTAAGCCCGACGCGGTGATCTGGACTGACGACGCCCCGGCTTGGGCCCAGATCGACCCGTCACTCGAAAGCTGGCCACAACAGCCACCCGCTCCGCAGCCGAAAACGCCAAGCTAACTAGCTTACCGTGAAGCAGTCCTGCCCCGCGCGCTTCAGCGACGTGCAATAGGCGTGCGCGCCCGGAGCAGTCGCGCGCAGGCGATAGAACTGGCGCTGCCCGACGACCGCCGGGATTACCGCTTTGCGAAAGCTGGCAAGCTCTGGGAACGTTGCAACAAGGCCAGTCCACCGCTCTTCAGCTTCAACCGCGCTCGTCGCCGCCGCAAGTTGGATCGTCTGCCCCTGCCTTAATAACTGCGGCGGCGCAGGTACCATGGCGAGCGCGACCGCAGACTGAGAGGGCAGACCCGGTATAACCGGCCGCGCGCCTTGCGTATTCAACGCCAGCGTCACCGCACCAGCGTGAGAGCGAACTGCCTCGTTCGTCACCACCACCGTCGTCGCAGTTGCATTCGTCAACCTGAATAACGCGCGCGCGAAGCTATAAGGCAGCCGGATGCAGCCATGCGACGCAGGATAGCCCGGCAACCGCCCCGCATGGATCGCCACACCCCGCCAAGTCAGCCGTTGCATGTACGGCATTGGCGCGTTGCTATAGAGATTCGAGCGGTGATACACCCGCTTTTGCAAGATCGGGAACACCCCCGCAGGCGTCGAATGGCCGCGCTTGCCCGTGGACACTGGCGATGAATCCCACAGCGCGCCGTCTTTGAACACATACATCCGCTGTGATGCCTTGCTCACCACGATCAGCACGCCAGACTGCAGCACATCATCCACCGCAGGAGGCATCGGTACCGGTAAAGTCTGCGCTTCTGCACGGTCACCCGCGCCGAACAGAAGCCCACCTGGCACCACCACGTTCATCAGCGCCAGCAGCCCTACAACTGCACCAAAAACGCCCACAAACCGCTTCATGGTAACCATCCCTTAACCAACCTTGGTAAGGATTACCCCGCTGCCGCCCGCACTCAACCGATTCGTTTAGACGCTGCAAAGCTTCGGATCATCGCGCACCCTTGCCGATTCTGGCTTCAACGCTTAATCAGCAGGTTAAGCCAAAGGAGCGGTTCGAAGTGTTTTTCAACTTTGTCGATGAATTGCGCGCAGCCGGCATCTCCGCCAGCTTTAAAGAGCACCTCACCTTGCTCGAAGCTCTCGACAAGGACGTGATCGACCAGACGCCTGAGGCGTTCTATTATCTCAGCCGCGCCACCTTCGTGAAAGACGAAGGCCTGCTTGATCGCTTCGATCAGGTGTTCAACAAAGTGTTCAAAGGCGTGCTCACCGATTACGGTCAGCGCCCGGTCGATATCCCCGAAGACTGGCTCAAAGCCGTCGCCGAAAAGTTCCTGTCGCCCGAAGAGATGGAGAAGATCAAAGCCCTCGGCAGTTGGGACGAGATCATGGAGACGCTCAAAAAGCGGCTGGAGGAGCAGGAGAACCGCCACAAAGGCGGCAACAAGTGGATCGGGACAGAAGGCACCAGCCCGTTCGGCAATTCCGGCTATAACCCCGAAGGCGTTCGCATCGGCGGTGAATCCAGGCACAAAAGCGCGATCAAGGTCTGGGAAAAGCGCGAATTCCAAAACCTTGATAACACGCGCGAACTGGGCACCCGCAACATCAAGATCGCACTGCGCCGCCTGCGTCGCTTTGCCCGCGATGGCGCGGCCGACGAACTGGACCTTGCAGGCACAATTGAAGGCACCGCGCGCCAAGGCTGGCTCGACATCAAGATGCGCCCGGAAAAGCGCAACGCGGTCAAACTGCTGCTGTTCCTCGACATCGGCGGATCGATGGACCCCTTCGTCAAACTGGTCGAAGAGCTGTTCAGCGCAGCCACCGCCGAATTCAAGAACATGGAATTCTTCTACTTCCACAACTGCCTTTATGAAGGCGTGTGGAAAGACAACAAGCGCCGCTGGTCTGATCGCACCAACACGTGGGACATCCTCCACAAATACGGCCACGACTACAAAGTGGTGTTCGTCGGCGATGCCGCGATGAGCCCCTATGAAGTCAGCCAACCCGGCGGAAGCGTCGAACACTTCAACGAAGAACCCGGCGCGATCTGGATGCAGCGCATTGCCCAAACATACCCCGCCACTGTCTGGCTAAACCCCGTCCCCGAACGGCAGTGGGCCTATTCGCAATCCACCAAGCTGCTCAAAGACCTCCTCGGCGGCTCAATGTACCCGCTCACGCTCGAAGGCCTCGACGGCGCAATGCGCGAATTGACGCGGAAGAAGCATTGAGGCGCAGCTTGTAAGACACGTAGCCATTGCCGATATACGGGCGATGATAACACGTATGCCTGCGCTGTTTCTCGGCCATGGTTCGCCCATGACCGTGATCACGGACAATCCCGCACGCCGGGGCTTCATCGATCTTGCGCAACGCCTGCCGCGTCCGGCGGCGATCCTGTGCATTACCGCGCACTGGGAAACACAGAACGCAACCCATCTCACCGCCGATGCTTGGCCGAGGACAATTCACGATTTCGGGGGTTTTCCGCAAGAACTGTTCGACATGCGCTATCCCGCTCCCGGCAGTGCGCAATTGGTCGAGCGGGTTATCGAACTGGCCGGGACGTATCACGTCCGACCTGACAAGAGTTGGGGCTTTGATCACGGCGTGTGGTGCGTGGCACAGCCAATGTTCCCGGCCTGCGACGTGCCAACTGTGGCGATGAGCGTGAACCGCAGCCTTTCAACCGAAGAACACATTGCGCTTGCCCGGAGACTGGCGCCGTTGCGCGATGAGGGTGTGTTGATCATCGGCAGCGGCAACATCATCCACAACTTGCGCTACTGGTATCAATGGGCAAACGGGATGCCCGACGAAATCCGCGGATTTGGTGACCGGATCGTCGCGGCAGTGAAGCAAAATGACATAGCGTCGCTTGCGCATTTTTCCCCTGATGATCGCGCGGCGGCGATCGCCGTGAACAGCGCCGAACACTACCTTCCGCTGCTCTATCCAGTAGGCGTGCGCATGGCTGACGACAAGGTGCAGGTATTCAACCATGACAGCACCGATGGGGTAACAATGGCCTCGTTCATTATCGGAGCTCAAACGCTTCAATAAAGCAGAAATGCCTGCCGCTCTTCCACCCAAGCCGACTCGTCTGGCCCTGCCACCGCGTCCAGATCTGCCGCAACGCTTGCTGGATCGTCTACCCATTCGCGCAAGGCGGGGCCGCCGTTGATCACGTCGATTGCCAGCTTGTCGAACACGTATTCATAAGCAAAATCGCGCCACAGCGGGTAATCAGGGTAAAGCCTGCGGATCGCCTTGAACGCCAGCGCCTGCAATCGCCATGGGCGGAACGCATTGTGGTCGTAGAAAGTGCCTTCTGCGTGGATCATCAACCCGTTGCATAACGTCTTGGCGTGCTTGTGGAACGTCGGTTCGAACCAGCATTCGCGGATGGCGCAGCCTTCCATCCACTGCGGCGCGAACTGGCGCATTTCGGCCAGCACGGCCTTGGCGTCCACATCAGGAGCGCCGAACAGCACTTCCAGCGGCCGCGTGGTGCCGCGCCCTTCGGAAACCGTCGCGCCTTCAATCATCACTGTCCCGGCATAGGCGCGGGCCATGTTGAGGCTGGCGGCATTGGGCGAGGGGTTGATCCAGATGCGGCTTTCAGGCCAGCCAAATCCCGGCCCCGCTTCAGGTTGCCAGCCTTCCATCGCAATCACGCGGTAATCCACGTCCAGCCCGTAGTTCTTGATGAACCAGTGGCCCATTTCGCCCAGCGTCATGCCGTGGCGCATCGGCATTGGCCCAGCGCCCACAAAGCTTTCCCAGCCCAGCAGCAACGTAGTGCCCTCAACCGGACGACCCGCCGGATTGGGCCGATCCAGCACCCACACCGCTTTGCCTGTACCGCTGGCAGCCTCAAGCAAATAGAGCAGCGTAGTGACGAAGGTGTAGATCCGACAACCAAGGTCTTGCAGATCGAACAGGAACACATCGGCGCTGTCCATCATCCGCGCCGTCGGGCGGCGGACCTCGCCGTAAAGGCTGAACACCGGGATGCCATAGACCGGATCCAGTTCGTCCGCCGTCTCGACCATGTTGTCCTGCTTGTCGCCCTTCAGCCCATGCTGCGGCCCAAATGCGGACGACAGCGTAATCCCCGGACAGGCCGCCAGCGCATCAAGCGAGTGGACCAGTCCCTCGGTCACCGAGGCGGGATGCGCGACAAGCGCGACGCGGCGGCCTCCAAGGGGAGCACGCAGGGCGGGGTCGGCCAGTAGCCGATCGATACCGAACTTCATGGCGCAGCAGGTGCCGCAAGCCGCGCGGCGAAGCAAGCCTCGCTGTGGAAATCGGGCCGATCTACGCGGTGCGCGATGGCCCAATAGGACTTGTGACCGCCCACTTCCTCAATCACCGCCGTCAAACCATAGGCCCACGGCAGCGGCGGCAGGGCGACGGCGGGAATGGCCGCATCGAAGATCAGCACCGATTTGCCCCGGCGAGGCGTGCACACCGGATCGCGCGGAGTGGGCCGCTCTGCCATGCCATCCCGATAGGCGCCGAAATCATAAGCCGCCCAAGCTTGCGATGGCGAAAGGTTGAACTCAGCGTATGCCTCAACGCCATCAGCTTTCACAAACAGTTCAAAGCACGTCGTCTGCCACAACCCATCGGCACGGCCTTTACCCGCAAACGGTGGGACGATCAGTTGCCCCGCCCCTTCGACGCGCCATCTCAATGTCAGCCAATTGGCTTCGAATGCCAGTATCCGCGCCTGCACCGCTGAAACGGTCAGTGGCGGATTGGCCGGATGCGGGACAAGCTCATACGTTTCCAAGCGCCATTCCCCGTGCTACGCGCGCCGCGTCTAAAGATAAGAAGGCCACGATGACCCAGTACCAGTCCACCCTCCTCCGCCTGCTTGATGAGCGCGGCTATATCCACCAGCTGACCGATGCCGAAGGCCTCGACAAGCTGGCGAACGAGGGCGTGGTGCCGGGCTATATCGGCTTCGACGCAACCGCGCCATCGCTGCATATCGGCAGCCTCGTCCAGATCATGATGCTGCGCCGCTTGCAGCAGGCAGGGCACAAGCCGGTCGTACTGATGGGCGGTGGCACCACACGCATCGGCGATCCCACCGGACGCGATGAAAGCCGCAAGATGCTGTCGGACCAGACGATTGAGGACAACATCGCCTCGATCCGGCAGGTTTTCACACGCCTGCTGACCTTTGGCGATGGGCCGACCGACGCGGTAATGGTCAACAATCACGATTGGCTGGGGCAGCTTGGCTACATCGAATTGCTGCAGGAAATCGGCACGCACTTCACCGTCAACCGCATGCTCACCTTTGATTCGGTGAAACTACGGCTGGATCGCGAACAGCCTATGACCTTCCTCGAATTCAATTACATGATCCTGCAAGGCTACGATTTCCGCCACTTGAACAAGTCCATGGACGTGCGATTGCAGATGGGTGGTTCGGACCAGTGGGGCAACATCATCAACGGCATCGAGCTGACCCGTCGCAAAGATGGGCGCGAGGTGTTCGGCCTGACGACGCCGCTGCTGACCACCGCTGACGGAAAGAAGATGGGCAAGACCGCCGCTGGAGCCGTCTGGCTGAACGAAGATGCCCTGCCCGCGTGGGATTTCTGGCAATATTGGCGCAACGCCGATGATCGCGATGTCGGCAAATTCCTGCGCCTGTTCACCGATCTGCCGCTGGACGAAATCGTTCGCCTCGAATCGCTTGAGGGCAGCGAAATCAACAGAGCCAAGATCGTGCTGGCCAATGAAGTGACCCGGTTGGTGCGCGGAGAAGACGCCGCCAAGGCCGCTGAAGCAACGGCTGCGGCGACTTTTGCAGGCGGTGGACTCGGGCAAGATCTGCCCACGTTCGTTGTGGCAGAAGCGGCCATCGGAATCGTCGATGCGCTGGTCGGCCTTGGTTTTGCGACAAGCCGTGGCGAGGCAAAGCGCCTCGTTGCAGGCGGCGGCGCGCGCGTTGATGGTGAAGCGGTGACCGACGAAGGCTTCCAAATTACCCTGAAAACTGAGGAAATCCGCGTGTCTTCGGGAAAAAAGAAGCACGGTATCCTGCGCCGCGCCTGACCTGAAAGTTTCAGGAATCCTAACGGCAAGCTGTTGCCGGACCCGGCAGAGAGTTGCCGGGGGTTTACGAAATGTTCGCCATTACAATCCTATAGAGCGTCTTCCACAACGGACGCCTAGGAGGAACGATGCGCGGCGGAGCACAGCTTTCAGTCACCGACTTGCGTCGTTCGACTCGTCACGACATGAACTTGCCGATTATCGGCGAGCACCGTGCGCGCGGCGACATCATGTTGCAGCTCGTCAATGTCTCGACCACCGGCTTCATGGCCACGGGGATTGATGGGCTTGGGCGCGGTGATCGGGTTACGATCCGCCTGCCACAAGTGGGCAAGATCGAAGCATTTCTGGTCTGGATCGACGGCGAACGGGCAGGCTTCCAGTTCGAACGGATTGTCCGACATGATGACTTCAGTGGTATGATCAAGAGTTTACGCCCCAACCCCAAGCTTGTGCGATAATGGCTGACGCTCGAAACCGCATTCGGATTTATTGATCCGTTAAACTTTTGTTTTCTTGGCAAGGGGCAGCGACGCTGGCAGTGGACATCGGGTGACCGAAAGCGCCCCCTCCGTATCGCCAGCCCTGAAATCGCCACTTGCGATCCCCGACTATCGCCGTTTTTGGGTTTCACGGTTCTTTTCCGTGCTTGCGACCAGCGGAATGGTCGTTATTCTTGGCTACCAACTTTATGATCTGGCCCGCAGCGAATACGGCATGTCAATTGCCGAGGCAGCTCTTCAGTTAGGACTGCTTGGTCTTGCCCAATTCTTGCCGTTGTTTCTGCTGACGCCGGTTGCGGGCGTCGTTGCCGACAGGTTCGATCGTCGTAAAGTCGCCGGACTGGCCCTGAGCGTCGACATGACTGTGGCGCTATCTTTGGCGGTCGTCACCCAAACCGGAATGCTGACCCTGCCGCTTTTGTTCGGGCTTGCCGCGCTTCACGGCACGGCCCGCGTGTTTATCGGGCCAGCCTTGTCGTCCATAGCGCCCAATATTGTTCCTGCAGAACTGATGCCAAAAGCGATCGCGATCAATTCCATGGCTTGGCAAATCGGCTCGGTTGGTGGCCCGGCGATTGCCGGCCTCCTGTTTGCCGGACATCCGTCGTTGCCTTACTGGACATCTACCGTACTCCTCGCAATGTCTGCAATTTGCGTGATCAGCATACGCCGCTTGCCTGCGCCGCCGGGCAACCGCAATGTTCACCCCGTTCGTCAGATACGTGAAGGACTGGCGTTCGTCTGGAACGACCGCTTCCTGCTCGGTTGCGTTACGCTCGACCTGTTTGCCGTGCTTCTGGGGGGAGCGACCGCCCTGCTGCCGGTGTTTGCACGAGACATTTTGACGATTGATGGTCAGCCAGTTGGTCCTGACGGGCTTGGCATCATGCGCGCGATGCCCGGCGTAGGCGCGGCGCTTGTGGCGTTTGTCCTGTCTCATCGCCCGATTGCCAACAACGTCGGAAACAAGATGCTGCTCAGTGTTGCAGTCTATGGGGTATTTACCGTCGGCTTCGGCATTTCGACCAGTTTTTACCTCTCGTTGCTAATGCTGGGGGGGATTGGCGCGGCTGATATGGTATCGGTGTTCATTCGCTCGACACTGGTGCAACTGCACACACCCGACGATGTGCGCGGACGAGTCTCATCTATTTCGGGTCTGGCCATTTCGGCATCGAACGAATTGGGCGAGATGCAATCCGGCGTGGCTGCGGCATTTTTGGGTGTCGTTGGCGCGGTGATTTTTGGGGGCGTCGGGGCAATTATCGTCACCGCCATTTGGTATGTCTATTTCCCGGAACTGAAGAACGCGCGAACCTTTGCAGCAAGCTACAGATCGTCCTAAGTTCGCATCCAGACACTATTAGGAGCCTAGCGACATGAGAGCGGATTCGATCCTCGCCACCATCGGCAACACCCCGCATGTGCGCCTGTCCCGCCTGTTTCCCGATCACGAGGTTTGGGTGAAGAGTGAGCGCGCCAATCCGGGCGGTTCGATCAAGGACCGCATCGGTCTGGCCATGATTGAGGCCGCCGAAGCGGACGGCAGCCTGAAACCCGGCGGCACGATCATCGAGCCGACATCGGGCAATACCGGAATCGGCCTGGCGATGGCGGCTGCGGTTAAGGGCTACAAACTCGTCCTCGTCATGCCGGAATCAATGTCACTTGAACGCCGCCGCCTGATGCTGGCTTATGGCGCGACATTTGACCTGACCCCGCGCGAAAAAGGCATGAAGGGTGCAATTGAGCGCGCAAAGGAACTGATTGAGCAAACACCAAATTCATGGATGCCGCAGCAGTTCGACAATCCTGCCAACGTCGATATCCATGTGCGCACGACAGCGCAAGAAATCCTCAAGGACTTCGCAAGCGAACCGATTGATGTGCTGATCACCGGCGTCGGCACCGGCGGCCACTTGACGGGTTGCGCCGAAGAATTGAAGCGTCACTGGCCTGCGCTCAAAGCCTATGCCGTAGAGCCAACGCTATCGCCCGTCATCTCCGGCGGCCAACCTGCCCCGCACCCAATTCAGGGCATCGGCGCAGGGTTCATCCCCGGCAACTTACACACCCAGGCCATCGACGGTGCAATTCAGGTCGATCCTGCTGATGCCAAGGAAATGGCACGGCTGAGCGCGTCGAAGGAAGGCATGCTTGTTGGCATTTCGTCAGGCGCAACGCTGGCTGCCATCGCGCAAAAACTGAAGACACTGCCGGCGGGTAGCCGCGTTCTGGGCTTCAATTACGATACGGGCGAGCGGTATCTCTCGGTGCCCGATTTTCTGCCGGAATGAGACTACCGGAACTAGCAGGGGGATAGACAGAAAGTGGCGATGGAGCAGGTTGATTTTGTTGATGGCGAGGTAGACCTGACCGGCTTCCTCGTTCGTCCCGAAGGTGTGGCCAAAGCGGCAGTGTTGGTTCTGCCCACTATCGTCAATTGCAACACGCCGATGATCCGCCGTGCCCTGATGCTGGCCGAGGCGGGGTACGTGGCGATGATCGGTGACTTTTACGGCGTGCAAGTCCGCGATTTCGAGCAGGCAATGGAACTGGCAGGACCCTTGCGCGCTACGCCCGCGCACTACCGCCAGCGCCTGCAGGCCAATCTTGCTGCCCTTGTCACCCATGAAGCAGCCAATAGATTGCCGGTCGCCGCAATAGGCTATTGCATGGGCGGTCAAGCGGCGCTCGAACTGGCGCGTGATGGTGCCGACTTGGTGCTGGCCGCAAGTTTTCATGGGATACTCGAAACCGGACTTCCAGCGGCAAACGGTGCCATCAAGCCGCGCATTTTAATCTGCCACGGCGATGCCGATCCTTTGGTGCCGCGCGCACAAGTCATGGCATTCTGGGAGGAAATGGACGCTGCGGGCGCCAATTGGCACTTCCACAGTTACAGCGGCGTCAAACACGGGTTCACTGATCCCGGCAGCGATGATCGCGGGATGCCAGCGATCGGCTATGACAAAAGCGCAGATCAGCAAAGCTGGAGCGCACTTATGGCCTTGTTAGACGAAGTGCTCGAATGAACCGGGCGAACTCTGCGCTCACCCGGTTCCCTTGTTCATGCAATTGCGAATTGATCTGCGCTTAGAGCCATGATCGTTTCGCTGCCTGCCTCAACCTGGCGGCGGAGCGATCCGGCGTCATTGGTGCTGCGCGTGGCCCAATGGCGGGCACAGGCAAGCTTGGCTTCGTAAAAGGCCGTGTCATCTGCGCCATTTGCAATAGCCGAGCTGGCGACTTTGGCCATGCGCAACCACATCAGGCCGAGCGAGACGATGCCGGTCAATGTCATGTAAGGGTAAGCGCCTGCACCCAGATTGTTCGGGTTGGCCATCGCATTTTGCACGAACCACATGGTCGCCGCCTTCATTTCGCCGGCGGCCTTGGCAAGACGCCCAGACACCAGAGCGACGGTCTTATCTGCAGTTTCTTCAGCACACTCTTTGTCAATCAAGGCGAACAGGCGTTGCACAGCGCGACCGCCGTTCTGCGCCAGCTTTCGCCCGGCAAGGTCCATCGCTTGTACGCCGTTGGCCCCTTCATAGATCATCGCGATACGGGCATCGCGCACGAACTGATCCATGCCATTTTCAGCGATATAGCCGTGCCCACCCCAAATCTGCTGCATGTCCGTGGCTACTTTGTAGCCCATATCCGTGCCATAGCCCTTGATCACCGGGGTGAGCAGGCTGATCAGATCATCGGCTTCCTGACGATCAGCCTCGGTCGCCCCCTTGTGCGTGAGGTCTACCTGAAGCGCGCCCCACAGGCACAAGGCGCGCATGCCTTCGATAAAAGTCTTCCCGTCCATCAGCATCCGGCGAACGTCAGGGTGAACGATGATCGGATCAGCTTTTTCCTGCGGTTCCGCAGCACCGGTCAGTGCGCGGCCTTGGCGGCGATCCAAAGCATAGGCTAAGCCATTTTGATAAGCGGCTTCAGCTTGCGCAAGCCCTTGCATGCCCACGCCAAGACGCGCAGCGTTCATCATGATGAACATTGCGGCAAGGCCCTTGTTCTCCTCGCCAACCATCCAGCCCCTGGCGCCATCGTAATTCATCACACACGTGGCGTTGCCGTGAATGCCCATCTTTTCTTCGATAGAGCCGACGCTGACGCTGTTCTTTTCACCCAGCGAACCACCGGCATTGACCATGAACTTGGGCACAATGAACAACGAAATGCCCTTGCTCGATTCCGGCGCCCCCGGCGTCTTGGCCAGCACAAGGTGGATGATGTTCTCGGTCAGATCATGGTCACCGGCCGAAATGAAGATCTTGGTACCGGTGATCGCGTAAGAGCCATCGGCCTGCGGTTCGGCACGGGTGCGGATCAGACCAAGGTCTGTGCCGCATTGCGGTTCAGTCAGATTCATCGTTCCAAGCCATTCACCGCTGACCATTTTGGGCAAGTACATCGCATGCTGTTCGGGCGAACCCTTTGCGCGAATGGCAGAGATCGCGCCATTGGCAAGGCCGGGATACATCGCAAACGCCTGATTGGCCGAGGCAAGGTAGCTTTCCATCATGAAGCCCATCACGTGAGGCAAACCCTGCCCGCCATAGCCTTCGGGTGCAGACAATGTGCCCCACGCACCATCGATATATTGGCGATAGGCTTCTTTGAAACCGGCGGGCGTGGTCACGCTGCCATCGGCATGGCGCGTGCAACCTTCCTTGTCGCCCGAAAGGTTCAGCGGCGCGATCACTTCAGACACGAAGCGTCCAGCCTCTTCAATGATCGCATCGGTCATGTCTTGCGTAGCGTTTTCAAACCCCGGCAAAGCGCCGTAAGATTCAAGCCGCAGCACTTCATTGATGACGAAGCGCGTATCGCGGGTTGGTGCGTTATAAACCGGCATCTCTCTGATCCTTTATTGGCTTGACCCAAGGTCACGGCCTTCTGACCGTTCTTTTCGGATGACGAGTTCGACAAAACTGGTCAGCTCATCGACAGTGGCTGCAATATCAGCCTGTTGCCGCCGCAGTTGCTCAATCCGCTCACGACATTTTTCGATGGTGACGCGGCGTTGTTCTGCACGGCCATCATCAACATCGTATAAATCGATCATGTCGCGGATTTCGGCGAGGCTGAAACCAACATTCTTGGCGCGCATGATCCATGCCAGACGCGCACGATCACGTTTTGAATAAATCCGCGAAAGCCCGGCCCGCGTTGGCGCGATCAAACCTTCGTCTTCGTAAAAGCGCAAAGCGCGCGCGGTCACGCCGAACTCGTTCGACAAATCGGATATGGTGAACTGATCGCGCTTAAGGACATCGGGCTGGTCAAGGTGCCCGGTGTGGTCGTGATTCGCTTCGGCATGGCGGTGTTGCATGCCGGGAAACTATGTGACCTTTACGTAAACGTCAATCCATCACGCGATCAAGCAATCCTTTGTCATTGATCCGCCGGTAAAAGCATGATGGCGCCAGCGTATGACAGGCAGGACCAGCAGGTTCTACACGCAGTTCAAGTGCATCTTGATCGCAGTCCACCCGGATTTCGATGATCTTGAGGACGTGACCTGAGCTTTCACCCTTCATCCACAGACGCCCGCGCGACCGCGAATGGAAGTGGGCAAACCCAGTTTCGCGGGTCATTGCAACCGCCTCTGCATCCATATGCGCCAACATTAGCAACGCACCTGTGCGGTGATCGACTGCGACAGCAGTCAACAATCCATTGGCATCGTATTTGGGAATGAATTCTGTGCCCTGCTCACGGCGAGCGGTTTCGTCTGCGGTAGTCAACGCGGTAACAGCCTTTCCAGCCCGCCACTCTGCCAGCGGGACTTGTTGCACGATAACCACAATAGCACGTGAAAATCCACGTTTCTGCAACATTCAACTTTCGTTGAATGAGTGAATGAACGATTAAGTCTCTGCGGTTTGAGGGAATCGCAGGCTGAACCTCCGCAAGGCAGGGCATAAAATGCCAATGTTCAGGGAATTACATGAGGGGCCGATCAGCAACGTCGCAGCAGGCCAGAACTGGCCGCGTGGCAACGTGATCGGTTGATGAGGGAATAGGCGGGTTGGTCAGGGGGCCACGGTATCGCAGAACATGCGAACGCTCGCAGGAATTCGTCACGAGGGACGCCCGGAACGCAATGTTCCGGGCGTTTTCGTATCTGCCTAGTCGTTCTTCTCCTGCGGGTTTCTGACCGTCTCCAACGCTTCGTCCAGTACGCGGGCAAAGCACGCAATCCGCACTTGCTCCACGCCCGCCTTGCGCAGTGCGATAATGCAGGCATTGGTGGTGGCACCGCTGGTCATGACATCATCGACCAGCAAGACATTGGCACCTTTCAGCAATGCCGTCCGACGCGGATGCGGCGCTATGGCGCCAGACAGCGTCCGCGCCCGCGCCTTTCGGTTCAAACCACCCAACGAAGGCGTGGCCTTAAGGCGTACCAACCCATCCACAAGCAGGCGCTGCCCAACCATCTTGGCCAATTCGCCCGCCAACAAGGCCGATTGGTTGTACCCGCGCTTCAGGATGCGCCAGCGGTGCAGCGGCACCGGCACAATCAACCAATTGCCCTCCAGCACCGGCAATCGCGGTGCGATCATTCTGGCCATCATCGGCGCTAACCCTATCCGGCGCCCATATTTGAGCGCCAACACCAGGGAGCGAGAGGTGTCGTTATACAACGTTGCAGCAGCAATTCCGGAATGGCGCGGCGGATCGGCCATGCATGGCGCGCAAATAAGCTCATCGCTTACGCCAAGCCCATCACCCAATGGTCGCTGACACAGGCTGCAACACGTCCCCGATGGAACAGCCAACTTGCCCCAACAATCGAGGCACAGCCCGCCGTGCTTTGCCACAGGAACGCCGCACAGCGGACAGCGCGGCGGAAACACGAAGTCGATTACCGGTGTGAGAACTGCGAGACGCGCCATGGCTTTGCTTGTCTGGTTCAACCGAACACTTGGCAAGAGGCGCACAGACGGGCACTGGCGGGAAATGGCCACTTCGCCCCCCACTATTTTCGCGCCAAATCGGCGGAAAGCGCTCCGCCGCCGCATGGCGCACTTGCAAGCCGCAGGAGATGCACCGCGCTATATCGCAGATGACATGGCGGACGACGTTCTTGATCGGCTATCTTTCCTCCGCCACGAGCCGAAACGCGCCTTGCTGATTGGCGATTGGACCGGCGCGGTGGCAGCGGGTCTTGCGGCTCTCAGCGTCACAACCGAGACCCGCGATCCGCTGCTGATTGACGAGGAAGCCCCAATCACAACGGCAGATGGTTACGATTTCATCGCCAGCCTCGGCACGCTCGATACGTTAAACGATCTTCCAGGCGCACTGGTGCACTTGCGCCGAGCGATGGCCGATGGCGGATTGATGATCGCCTGCTTCATGGGTGCAGGTTCGCTCGCCACCCTGCGAAACATCATGCTGGAGGCCGACGCCGAGCGCCCATCTCCGCGCATTCACCCGCAAGTCGATGTGCGCGCAGGTGGGCAATTGCTCCAACGTTGTGGCTTTGCCGATCCGGTGGTCGACAGCCACCACATCGATGTTCGTTTCAGCTCGTTTGGGCGCCTGATCGACGATTTGCGCGCCCAAGGCCTTGGCAATTGCCTCGACCGCTACGGCGCCGCCTTAAGCAAGACTGCCTTCAACCGCGCCAAAACAGCCTTTGCCGCCCGCGCTGAGGCTGACGGCAAAGTGACCGAAAGGTTCGAGATTTTGACGCTCAGCGGGTGGGCAAAACCGCTTCGCCCACCCAAGTTTTAAAGCCTTAACCCAGCGCAGCTTGCGCTGCGGCCAAACGGGCAATCGGCACGCGATAAGGGCTGGCCGAGACATAATCGAGGCCGGTCTTTTCGCAGAACGCGATGGACGCTGGATCGCCGCCGTGTTCGCCGCAGATACCCAGCTTCAGATCGGGCCGGGTCTTGCGGCCACGTTCTGCTGCCAGTTCCACCAATTGGCCAACGCCTTCGATGTCGAGGCTGACGAACGGATCGCGCGGGTAAATGCCCTGTTCCACATAGGGGTTGAGGAAGCGTGCGGCATCATCCCTCGAAACGCCCAGAGTTGTCTGCGTCAAATCGTTGGTTCCAAACGAAAAGAACGTCGCTTCTTCGGCAATTTCTCCGGCCATAAGTGCAGCACGTGGCAGTTCGATCATCGTGCCGACCAGATACTCAAGTGTACGGCCCTTCTCGGCAAACACTTCCAACGCAACCCGATCGATCAAGGCGCGCAGGATTTCGAGTTCCTTGCGCGTGGCGACCAGCGGGATCATCACTTCTGGGATGGGTGCATCGCCCGATTTATCGGCAACATCGCACGCCGCTTCAAAAATCGCCCGCGCCTGCATCTCGTAGATTTCAGGGAAGGTGATGCCCAGACGGCAGCCGCGATGGCCCAGCATCGGGTTGAATTCATGCAATTCACCCGCGCGGCGCTTCAGGTGCTCAACGCCAAGGCCGGTCACTTGCGCAAGGTCGGCAAATTCAGCGTCAGCATGCGGCAGGAATTCGTGCAGCGGCGGATCGAGCAAGCGGATCGTGACCGGAAGGCCTGCCATAACCTCGAAGATCGACTGGAAATCGCTGCGCTGTTCCGGCAGCAGCTTGGCCAGAGCCTTCCGACGCCCGGCTTCATCATCGGCCAGGATCATTTCGCGCACTGCCGAAATACGGCCCGCGTCGAAGAACATATGCTCTGTGCGGCACAGGCCGATGCCTTCGGCCCCAAACTGGCGCGCTACTTGGCAATCCAGAGGCGTTTCGGCGTTGGTCCGCACTTTCATGCGGCGGTGCTTATCCGCCCAGACCATCAGTGTGCCGAAATCGCCGACCAGTTCGGGTTCAACTGTGGCGACCTTGCCGGCCATCACATCGCCGTTCGATCCATCAAGCGTGATCACGTCACCTTCCTTGATTTCGCGATTGCCGATACGCGCGGTGCGGTTGGCCATGTCGATCGACAGCGCCGAAGCCCCAGAAACGCAAGGGCGGCCCATGCCGCGCGCAACCACCGCCGCGTGGCTGGTCATGCCGCCACGCGCGGTCAGGATGCCCTTGGCGGCATGCATGCCGTGAATGTCTTCGGGCGAAGTTTCCACGCGCACGAGGATCACGGAATCACCACGTTCCGCCAACAATTGAGCGGTATCAGCATCGAACACCACCGCGCCCGATGCCGCGCCGGGCGATGCCGGCAAACCACGGGTCAGCACATCGCGCACCGCCTTGGGATCCAGCGTGGGGTGAAGCAACTGGTCGAGCGCCATCGGATCGATACGGCGGATCGCAGTCGCCTCGTCAATCAGGCCCTCACCCACCATATCCACGGCCATTTTGAGCGCGGCCTTGGCAGTGCGCTTGCCCGAACGGGTTTGCAGCATCCACAGCTTGCCCTGCTCGACCGTGAATTCGATGTCCTGCATATCGGCGTAATGCTTTTCGAGCAGGTCGAAGACGGCGGCCAGTTCGCCGTAAGCGTCGGGCATCGCCTCTTCCATCGACAGCGGCTTGGCCCCGGCGCGTTCACGCGCGGCCAGTGTCAGATACTGCGGCGTGCGGATGCCGGCGACGACATCTTCGCCCTGCGCATTGACCAGCCATTCGCCGTAATAGGCGCGCTCGCCCGTGGCAGGATCGCGGGTGAAGGCGACGCCGGTGGCGGACGTTTCGCCCATGTTGCCGAACACCATGGCCTGCACGTTGACGGCGGTGCCCCAATCGGCGGGAATATCGTTCAGGCGGCGATAGACTTTGGCTCGATCTGATTCCCACGAATCGAACACCGCGCCGATTGCGCCCCACAATTGTTCGTGGACGTCTTGCGGGAACGGACGGCCAAGTTGATCAAGTACAATCGCTTTGTACTCACCGACCAGTGCCTGCCAATGTTCAGCACCGAGCTCAACATCATTGAAAAAGCCATTGTCTTCTTTGACAATTTCGAGTGCGTCTTCGAAGCGATGGTGGTCAAGGCCCAGCACCACGTCGGAATACATCTGTACGAAGCGGCGGTAGCTGTCCCAAGCAAAGCGGGGATCGCCCGATCCGGCGGCCAAGCCCTCGACTGTCTGGTCGTTCAGGCCAAGGTTGAGCACGGTGTCCATCATGCCCGGCATCGACACGCGCGCGCCCGAACGAACGGAGACGAGCAGCGGGTTGACCGGATCGCCGAACACGCGGCCGGTGGCAGCCTCGACGTGCTTTACGCCATCGGCAACGCCCGCGCGCAAGGCATCGTCGAACGTCTTTCCCGTGGCGTTGTAAGCCGTGCAGACTTCGGTGGTGATGGTGAAACCCGGTGGCACCGGCAGGCCAATGCCCGCCATTTCGGCAAGGTTTGAACCCTTGCCGCCAACGATTGTCTTGTCCTTGGCGCGCGCGTCAGAAGACACGGCCCCACCGCCGAAATGGAATACGTATGCGCTCATGCGGAAACGATGCCCCTTGCGTGTTTCACGTTACGCCCGGTTAAGCCCGAGCCTTGTGCAACGCCTTAGCCTTCAATGTATGAAAAGTCCGCTACTTTGTGCACTGCAGCACGAAAACGATCCAGCAGCGCGAGGCGGCTGGAGCGTTTGTTGGCGTCCGGATCATTGATCATCACGCCTTCAAAGAACGCATCAATCGGCGCGCGCAAGCTGGCAAGCGCAGCCATGGCGGCGGTGAAGTCTTCCGCTGCGATGGCGCCGTCCGCTTGCGGGCCTGCGCTTTCGAGCGCCGCGATCAACGCCGCTTCGGCAGGTTCGGGTTGATAGGCCGGAACGCTTGGCGCGCTGGCCATCTGGTCGGCAATTCCTTCGAACGCGGGATCGTCCACCATCACCAAGGGGTCTTCCTCGCCATCGGCAGGGATCATGTCGGCGACGGAAAAGTTTTCCTTCTTGAGGATATTCGCTGCGCGCTTGTAGCCTGCGAGGAGGTTGGTGCCGTCTTGAGTGGTTACGAAAGCTTGAAGTGCATGGACGCGGGCTAGCAGGCGCACGAGATCCCGCTCGGTTCCTACAGTATCGTCACTACCCATCCGAACGATTGCGTCTATCAAATCGTGGCGAACACCAGCTTCACGCTGCTGAACTTTAAGGCGCTCGATTACGAAAGAGTTGAAGTGACCTCCCGCCAAGATCGCGTCGAGCGAAGAAGAATTTCCGGTCGCTTGATCGAATAGGACTCCGAAGTCAAAGCGCAGGCTGGTTTTTACAGTTAGCGCAATGAAGCCCAAAATTGCCCGTCGCAAAGCAAAGGGGTCTTTAGATCCTGTCGGACGTTCATCCACCAAAAAGAATTGGCTGATTGTATCCAGCTTATCCGCCAGCGCCACGGCCACCGTTACCGGCGCTGTGGGCACGTCATCGCCCTGCCCGACTGGTTTGTAGTGATCGCGGATGGCGTCGGCTACGGCGTCTGGCAGGCCTTCGGCGCGGGCGTAATATCCGCCCATAAGACCTTGAAGTTCTGGGAATTCTCCGACCATTTCGGTGACGAGGTCGGCCTTGCACAAGCGCGCGGCGAGTTCGGCTTGGTCGGCGAGTAAAGTCCTCTCGCTTGAGGGGGAGGGTTGGGTGGGGGTGTTCTGCGCTAGTGAGGTGGGTACCCCCTCCCCCAGCCCCTCCCCAACGGGGAGGGGAGCAACAGTTATGTGTCCCTGCCCGACGGGGTGTAGAGCATCAGTTACGATGCCTTCTTCCACTAGCCAGCGGGCCAGTTTGGCGACGCGCTCGACTTTGTCGGCGACGGTGCCCAGTTTCTCGTGGAAGGTGATGCGCGCCAGCTTTTCGGCGTGGCCGGATAGTGGCTTTTTCTTGTCTTGTTCCCAGAAGAAGCGGGCGTCGGAGAGGCGGGCGGCCAGCACTTTGCGGTTGCCGTCAACGATGGCTGCGCCGTGGTCTTTGGCTTCGATGTTGGCGGTGCAGACGAAGGCGTTGGCGAGTTTGCCTGCGGCGTCGCGGCAAATGAAATATTTCTGGTTTATCCGGGCAGTTAGCTGGATAACTTCAGGGGGGACCTCAAGAAATTCTTCATCGAAGCGGCCGAGCAGCGGCACTGGCCATTCGGTGAGGCCTGCGTTTTCGATTACGAGACCTTCGTCCTCGACCAGCACCAAGCCAGCAGCCTCTGCGGCGGCTTTGGCTTTGTCGCGGATCAGGGTCTCGCGCTCCACATGATCGACGATCACGTGGCATGCGCGCAGCATTTCGGCGTAATCATTCGCGCCGCCGATGGTGATTTCGCCATCGTGGTGGAAGCGGTGGCCGCGCGTGGCGTAGCCTGAGTGAATGCCGCCGATTTCGCATTCGATCAGGTCTTCGCCAAAGATGGCGACGATGCCTGAAAGCGGACGCACCCAGCGCAAGGATTCGGTCGAGAGCGAGGCTGCGCCCCAGCGTTGGCTTTTGGGCCACGGGAATGCGCGAATGATTGCGGGGATCGCTTCGGCCAGTACGTCCTTGGTGGCGCGGCCCGGCTTTTCGGTGACGGCGAACCACACGCCGTCGCGTTCGGTCAATTGGTCTTTGGACAGGCCGGTCTTGCGCAGGAAGCCTTCGAGCGCCTGTTCGGGTGCCGAGGTGCGCGGGCCTTTCACTTCTTCAGACACAGCCTGTGTTGCCAATGGCAGATCGCGCGCGATCAAAGCGAGGCGGCGCGGGGTGGACCATACGGTCACCGCACCGGCATTCAGCCCGGCAGCGGCCAATTCCTTGGCGAACAGCTTTGCCAGATCAGCGCGCGCGCCAGCCTGCATCCGCGCCGGAATTTCCTCTGAGCGCAATTCTAGCAGGAAATCGGTCACTTGCTCCACTCCGGATATTGGGCAGCCCATTGATCTTCGAACTTGGCCATGTAGGCCTCGCAGCTTCCGCGCGCCAAATCGCGGACGCGGCCCATGTAGCTGGCGCGTTCCTGCACCGAGATTACGCCGCGCGCTTGCAACAGGTTAAACAAGTGGCTGGCTTCGATCGCCTGTTCATAAGCGGCGATTGGCACGTCGTTGGTTAGCGAAAGCTGACATTCAGCCTCTGCACGGCGGAAGCCTTCGAACAGGCTTTCGGTATCGGCCACTTCGAAGTTCCATTTGGACATCTGCTTCTCATTTTCGAGAAACACATCGCCGTAGGTTACGCCGTGATTGTTGAACGCGAGGTCATAGACGTTATCGACGCCCTGAATATACATCGCCAGACGTTCCAGACCGTACGTCAGTTCGCCCGCCACGGGTTTGCAATCAAAGCCGCCCATCTGCTGGAAATAGGTAAACTGGGTGACTTCCATTCCATCGCACCACACTTCCCAGCCAAGGCCCCATGCGCCCAGCGTTGGCGATTCCCAGTCATCTTCGACAAAGCGGATGTCGTGGACAAGCGGATCAATGCCGATCACGCCGAGCGATTGCAGATAGAGTTCCTGCAAGTTTGCCGGGCTTGGCTTCAGGATCACCTGATACTGGTAATAGTGCTGCAAGCGGTTCGGGTTTTCACCATAGCGGCCATCGGTGGGACGGCGGCACGGCTGCACGAAGGCGGCATTCCACGGCACCGGCCCCAGCGCGCGCAGCGTGGTAGCGGGATGAAATGTGCCGGCCCCCATGCGCATGTCATAAGGCTGGAGGATCAGGCAGCCCTGCTCGCTCCAGAAAGTGTGCAGGCGCAGGATCATATCCTGCAGGCAAAGGGGCTTGTTCAGTGTATCGGCCATGGTCGCGCGGCTTTGGCCGATGAGGGCGGTCAAATCAACCTTTTCGGGTAGAACACCATCAATCCTTCAGGCCCCCGTTTCATGGCCGGTTGCATCGTGAAAAGGGTTCGTTCATTCCCGGCGGGTTAAGGACGGACCCATGACGATCAGACACAGCCTTGCCGCCATCTCTGCCTTTGCCATGACCGTTTGGGCTAGCGCGGCTTTCGCGCAGGAACCAGCACCCCTACCCGCAGCGCAAAGCCCCGTTCCGGTTCAGCACCTGAAACCGGCGCTGTGGAAAGTGGCGGATGATGATACGACGATCTATCTGTTCGGCACCGTCCACGCTTTGCCCAAGAACCTTGTATGGCTTGAAGGGCCGGTGGCCAGCGCGCTGGATGGATCAACGCAATTGATCACCGAGATTCCTGATGTGCCTGAGGCTGACCAGCAAAAGGCGGTGGCGGCGGTTGGCCTGTTGCAGGGCGAAACCTTGCGCGGGCTGATGACCAAGGCGGACCGTGCGGCCTATGAAGCCCTGTTGACCCGGCTGAAAATCCCGCCAGCCGCGTTTGATTCCTTTGAACCGTGGCTGGCGGGCGTAACGCTGGGCACCATGCCTTATGCAATGGCGGGATATGGCGCGGACGATGGCGCGGAAAGCGTGCTGCGCAAGGCCGCCTTGGCCAAGGGCACAAAGGAAGGCGCGCTTGAAACCATCGGCTTTCAACTCGGCCTTTTCGACAGCCTGCCACGCGCGGCGCAGCTTCGGTTTCTGAACGAGGCGGTGCGTGATTTCGACAAGGCATTTCCGTTGATCGACAAGATGACACAACATTGGGGCGCGGGCGAAACCGATGAATTGGCCAGTGTGGTCAATGGGGAAATGGACGATCCTGCGCTGTCCGAAGCTCTGCTGTTTCAGCGCAATCGCGATTGGGCATCGTGGATCGCCATGCGGCTGAACCAACCGGGGCAAGTGTTTGTGGCAGTGGGCGCGGGTCATTTGGCAGGCGAAAAAAGTGTGCAGGATGTGCTGATTCAAAAGGGCATCGCCGCCGAGCGCGTGCAGTGAAGTTTCTGCTGCGCCTTGTTCTGTTTGCGGCATTGGGTGTGGCTGTCGCCTATTTCCGGCGCGACCCGGCACCCCAAACGGCACCGCAAAGCGATGCGAAAGTCGCGTTGTGGCAGATTGCGGACAAAACCGGCACCGTGCGCGGCTATATGTTCGGCACGGTTCACGCGCTGCCGCCCGGCACGCAATGGCTGCGCCCGGCGATTACGCAGGCACTGGGCAATGCGGACCAGTTGGTGATGGAGATTGCCGAACCACTGGACCAGAGCGTTGCGGGCGAAGCATTGGCGCGGGTGGCGGGAACGGCGGGTCTGCCCCCACCCTCACAACGCCTGACCGCGCCCTATCAAGAAAAGCTGGCCAGCGTTTATCGCAAGCTGGATTTGTCGGACGCAGACTTTGTCGATACCGAAAGTTGGGCGGTGGCGCTGCAATTGGCCGCCATAGCCGGACAAGCGGCCGGTGCCGATCCAAACAGCGGCGCGGAACCGCAATTGCGCAAGCTGGCAGGGGCAAAGCCGATTGCGGGGTTTGAAACTATCGATAGCCAGTTTGGCATATTCGACGCGCTGCCACCGCGCGAACAGCAAGTGCTGCTGCAAGAGGTGACGGTTGATGCCGCGAGCGCCGCAGATGAAGAGGCCGACATGGTCACGCTGTGGCTGCGCGGCGACGACTTGGGCATTGCCAGCGAGACAAACCGGGGCTTTCTTGCGGATCGCGGCCTGCACCAGGCGTTGCTCACCAACCGCAACCGGGCTTGGGCCGACCAGTTGGACGCGATGCTGAACAAGGGCGCAAAGCCGTTCGTGGCGGTAGGCGCGGCGCATCTGGCAGGATCTGACAGCCTGCAACGTCTGATGATGGCGCGCGGGTGGCAAATCAAGCGGGTGCCTTAAGCGCAATTGTGCCGGATTGCTTGCATTTCCCGGCAAAGTCGCTAAGGGCCGCCGCTTCCCCGTTATGGTCATCCCTGGAGGCGTGGCGGAGGAAGTTTTGAAACATAGCATTCTTGGAAGGTACTGACACATGAGCGAGACGCTTACGCTGTCGGCTGAGACGCGCGATCGGGCAGGCAAGGGAGCCTCCCGTGCACTGCGTCGCGAAGGCCGCACACCCGCTGTCATCTATGGCGGCAACGAAGAACCGGTTTCTATCCATCTGGAAGAAAAGGCGCTCAACAAGGCGCTGGGCACCGGCCACTTCTTCAATTCCGTCGTCGAGCTCACTGTGGGCGGACAGACCTTGCGCACCTTGCCCAAGGACGTCGCCTTCCACCCGGTTTCGGACCGTCCGCTGCACGCCGACTTTCTTCGCATCTCGAAGGATTCGGTCGTTCACGTGAACGTGCCGGTTGTCTTCATCAACGAAGAAAAGTCGCCCGGCCTCAAGAAGGGCGGCATTCTGAACGTGGTCCGCCACGAGCTGGAAATGATCTGCTCGCCTGATTCGATCCCTGACGACATCATCGTTGATGTTTCGGGTTACGAAGTGGGCGATTCGATCCACATCAGCGCAGTGACCCTGCCTGCTGGCGTGAAGCCTGCGATTGATCGCGATTTCACCATCGCCACGATCGTTGCTCCTTCGGCGCTGAAGAGCGAAGAAGGCGACACCGCAGCTTAAGGCTTGCGGCTGCTTCCGCTTTGGCGGAAAGCCTGACAAAGATACCCCTTCCGCCCGGTGCGGGAGGGGTTCTTTTTTGGGTGACAGGTTTGCGCTAATGCCCCCTCACCCGCCCAATGAAGGAACCCACCGCCAATGCAACTCTGGGTCGGCCTCGGAAATCCCGGACCGCAATATGCGTTCCACCGGCACAATGTCGGGTTCATGGTGCTGGATACGATTGCCGAGGTGCACCGCTTTGGCCCTGTGCAGAAGAAGTTCCAGGGCTGGCTGCAGGAAGGGCGGATTGGCACGGAAAAAGTGCTGCTGCTCAAGCCCGCCACGTTCATGAACGAGAGCGGCCGTGCGGTGGGCGAGGCGATGCGCTTTTACAAGTTGGGGCAGGATGCGCTGACCGTGTTCCACGACGAACTCGATCTCGCCCCATTCAAGGTCAAAGTGAAGCAAGGCGGGGGCACGGCGGGGCACAACGGCTTGCGCTCTATCGACCAACACCTTGGCGCCGATTTTCAACGCGTGCGGCTGGGCATTGGCCACCCCGGACACAAGGACCGCGTGACCGGCTATGTGCTGGGCAACTTCGCCAAGGCCGAACAGGATGATCTGGTTGAAATGCTCGGCGCGGTGTCCTCAGAAGCCGATTGGCTGGCGCGCGGGGATGGCGTGCGCTTCATGAATGACGTGGCGATGCGGCAGCAGGATTGAGCAAACTCCCCTCCAAGTCATCAAAAAAATGTCGAAATTTTTTACATTTTACGAAATCTTCCAGGCCGTTAACCACTAAGATCCCCGCAAAACTGCAATTGGCACTAGTTTTGCTTCGAAGTTGGCACATTCGAGTTAACCAATGGGGGTTCTTATGAAAATCCGCGCTTTGACTATCGCTACTACTGCTGTTTTGGGTATGGCTGCTGCCACGCCAGCCAATGCCACATGGTGGCAGACGAAGAGCCACAAGCATTATTGCAACTGTGGCCACACCGGCAGCGGATGCGGTGGTTCGACCAGCAGCACGTCGAGCACCACCGGCGGAACGACCACCGGCGGCACAACGACATCTGGCGGTACGACGACTTCGGGTGGGACAACCACCACGTCGGGCGGCACGACCACTGGCGGTACGACAACGGGCGGGACCACTACCGGCGGTACAACCACCGGCGGCACCACCACCTCTACTTCGGGCGGCACGACCACTTCGTCGGGCGGCACTGCAGTTCCTGAACCCGGCATGCTTGGCATGATGGCGCTTGGCCTGCTCGGCATCGGCTTTGCCCGCTCACGCAAGGGCAAGCCACGCGCTTGATCGAATAACGGGGGTTCTCAGCCGCCTTGGGCGGGTGAGAACCTTGCAAGGCTGCGCTGGAATACGGCGTTGCCCGGATCCTTGTCTCTCGCCTGCTGTAACAAACCCAGCGCGGTGGCACGATCCCGCCCCCCAACAGCCCGGACATAGCCTGCCATATAGGTCATGTCCGGGTCATCGGGGCGCAAAACCCGCGCCTGATCAGCCGCGACAATGGCTTCATCTGTGCGGCCTGCATGGCTAAGCGCCAGCGCCAATCGCTTCATCACTTCGGCATCTTTGCCCATTTGCGCCAACTGGCCATAGGCATCGATAGCGCCATTCCAGTCTTCGCGGGCAATCGCTGCCCTGCCCTTGTTGTTAAGCGCCACTGTTTGGCTGGTGCGCACTGCCGCGAGCCTTGCTTTCAAGGCATCGGCATCGGCACTGCCCATCGCCCGCGCGGCCTTTTCAGCCACATCCAACTCTTCTTCGCCTGCCAACATGCTATCCGAAAGAGGGCGCACCGTCGCATAAGCCGCAGCGGCATCGCCTGTGGCCAATTGCGACTGCGCCAGCATCAACCGCGAATAGGGATTGTTCGGCGAGCGGCCAAGCGCACGCTGAAACATTGCGCGCGCTTGTTCAGGATGTCCCGTTCGCAGCATCGCCTCGGCATAAGTCAGGCCATTGGGCGATATGGGATCAAGCGTGCCCTCTTGCTTTGACAGCACAGTACGAACGGTGTCCCAATCCCCCTTCATCGATGCGAACTGCACATTAAGGTCGGTAACCCCGCGATCATTCGGTGCCAGCGCGGCTGCGCGTTCGGTCATTGCGATGGCATCGTCCAGCTTGCCTTCGATGTCATAAGCCTTGGCACGGGCTATCCACGGATCTGCCAATTTGGGATAGCGGGCGGCCACACGTTCAAGCGTTGTGTGGGCCTCGGCCATTTTGCCGCGCCGCGCTGCAATATCAGCAGAAAGCATCAACGCATCAAAGCCATCGGCTTTCAGGCGAGACAGCTTGGCGACTTGCGCTTCAGCCCCGTCCAAGTCTTGTGCATCAATTAAAAAGCGGGCGTAATCGCGAAGCAGCAGCGGATCATTACCCACTGCAACGCCGCGTCGCATCGCATCAATTCCGCCCTGAGTGTCCTTCATCGCGATCTTGGCCGCCGCCCGCACGCGCCATGCAGTTGTTGAGTTGTCATCGCTGAGCATAGTCAAAGCCTGTTCAGCCTGTCCCCGAAGTAGCGCGGCCTCGGCCCTGATCTGGTTCAATTCGGGGCCTTTGAAACCCAATCGCTCCAATCGGTCCGCACTCGCCTGCGCGCCGTCGCCATCGCCCAGCCGCAATTGCACCCCAGCCAGCAGCTTGAGCAGTTCGGCATCCTCGCCCTTTGCCGCCAGTGCCGCAGTCAGATCGATGCGCGCCGCGCCAAGTTCCATCCCGGCGATTTCTTCGCGGGCACGCGCAATCCGCGCGGCGGGATCATCACCGCAAGAAGCAATGATAAGGGCGAGTGGCATGAGGGCGAGCGGGAGAATCGGAGCTTTCTTCATGGCGGAAGTTTCGCACGCAGCCCTGAAATTTTGGTGAAAACCACTGAAGTTTGCTTGAATCGTCCGCGAAGGTTTCCAAACCCTGCAACCACGGCTAAGGGCGCGAACCAGACAAGGAGTGTGGAAATGGGTTTTCGTTGCGGGATCGTCGGTCTTCCCAATGTCGGCAAATCGACGTTGTTCAATGCGTTGACCGAAACGCAAGCCGCGCAAGCGGCGAACTATCCGTTTTGCACGATCGAGCCAAACGTCGGCAATGTCGGCGTGCCAGACTCGCGCCTTGATGAACTGGCCCGCATTGCCGGAAGCCAGAAAATTATCCCGACACAGCTTGGCTTTGTCGACATTGCCGGCCTTGTGCGCGGCGCATCGAAGGGCGAAGGCCTTGGCAACCAGTTCCTTGGCAACATCCGCGAAGTGGACGCCATCGTTCACGTGCTGCGCTGCTTCGAGAACGACGACATCCAGCACGTTGATAACAAGGTTGATCCCGTGTCGGACGCTGACACGGTTGAAACAGAACTGATGCTGTCTGATCTTGAAAGCTTGGAAAAGCGCGTTCCAGCAGCGCAAAAGAAGGCCGCGCAAGGCGACAAAGAGAACAAGATCATTGCTTCCGTTCTGGGGCAAGCACTTGAATTGCTGCGCGAAGGCAAGCCTGCCCGCCTGACCGTGCCCAAAGACGAGGATGAGCAGCGCGTATTCCAGCAAGCGCAATTGCTGACCGCCAAGCCGGTGCTTTATGTCTGCAATGTTGACGAGGAAAGCGCGGCGCAGGGCAATGCTTTTTCCGCCCGTGTCTTCGAAAAGGCCAAAGCCGAAGGCGCAAACGCGGTAATTGTTTCGGCGGCTATCGAATCCGAACTGGTTGGGATGGACCCTGAAGAACGCACGGTGTTCCTTGAAGAAATGGGCCTGCATGAAACCGGTCTCGCCCGCGTTATCCGGTCAGGCTACGAACTGCTGCACTTGATCACGTTCTTCACCGTCGGTCCCAAAGAAGCCCGCGCCTGGACCACGCATAATGGTGCCAAAGCGCCTGAAGCAGCCGGTGAAATCCATTCAGACATGCAGCGCGGCTTCATCCGCGCCGAAACCATCGCTTACGACGAATTCATTGCGCTGGGCGGTGAAACCGGCGCGCGCGATGCGGGCAAGCTGCGCCAAGAAGGCAAGGAATACGTGATCAAGGACGGCGACGTCCTGCACTTCAAGTTCAACGTCTGATCGCAACCCTCTGATTGCGGGGCACAATTGCGGCCTCAATACGTTCATCTGGCTCAACCACAATGGGGAGCCGGAAAAGCGCAATGGTCGACAAGTCGGAAAAGGTCGTGTGGCTGGCGAGAGTTGGCTTTGCCACTCGCGGCGTGGTCTATGTGTTACTGGCATATCTTGCCATGACGACTGCGCAACACGCCAGCATAGACGATGGTGCTAGCGACGCCTTCGCCGTGATTGCGGATGTCCCGGCCGGTTGGGCGGTACTCTATCTCGCGGCAGCGGGCCTTCTGGGATATGCCTTCTACCGCTTCTCAGCGGCATTTTTCGATATCGAAGGCAAGGGATCAGACGCCAAGGGCGTTGCACATCGCGTTGGCTACTTCGCCAGCGCAGTACTTCACTTGGGCATGGCGTGGACCGCCGCAAAGTTTGCAGGCGGTGCCAAAAGCGTTGGCGGTGATCAATCCGCGCAATGGGCAGAAAGCGTGCTGGGTTACGCGCTTGGCTCGACGGCGCTAGGTCTTGTTGGTGTGGCGCTTATGGTCGCCGCCTTCTTTCAGGCCAAGACGGCCTATACCGTAAGCTTCATGCGCAATGTCTCGGCCAATGCGCCACGCGCCACATGCTGGATCGGTCGTGCCGGACATGCCGCGCGGGCGGTGGTGTTCGCCCTGATCGGCTGGTCTGTGCTGCGTTCGGCATGGTTTGAGAAAGGCAGCGAGGTCCTCTCGCTTGGCGGTGTCATCAATGATCTGCGCGATACCGGTGACGCCTTTACCCTGGTTGCCGCCGGGCTGCTGCTATTCGGGGTATTTAGCGTGATAATGGCCCGCTACCGCATAATCCCCGACCCGCTGCCCGCCTCACGATGAGGTCTGTGGGGTCAGATCGTCCGGCACTGAACATCGCCACTGGCTTCATACACGGGCCGCTCATACTCATCGGTGATCACCAGTTTGCCCTTGAACTGCTGCCCCGTGCCGAGCGGCGTGATCGGACCGCTGGCGGTTAACGTCAGCGCGTTTTCCTTGCCGGTATAGCGCGACCAACTGCCCATCGGCATGGAAGCAGCGCCAGCATCAGGTGCAAGGATGATCACGGTGCCACCCACCTTGATTATGCCGCGTTTGTCTTGTGCCAGCAGGACTGCGCCGATGCCGCCACCTTCGGCCACAAATGCGCAACCCGTGCCGTGAAGTTTGTTGGTCATGATGTCGGGCGTTTGGATCGCCTGAAGCGCCAGTGGCTGCGCCGGAGCCTTGATGTCTTGCGCCGCATTGACCGCCGCGATAGCCTCGGCGTCGGTCGGCTCTTTCTCCTTGCAGGCAGCAAGGCCCACCAGTGTGAGAATAATCAGCGCGCTGCGTGGCAAGACCGGCATTATTTTCTCCCGAACAGTTTCTCGATATCGCCATGCGCAAGCTTGACCCACGTCGGACGCCCATGATTGCATTGGCCCGAACGCGGGGTCACTTCCATTTCGCGCAGAAGTGCGTTCATCTCCGCCACTGATAACACGCGCCCGGCCCTGACCGAACCATGGCAGGCCATGGTCGCAAGGATCAGATCGAGCTTTTCACCCAGTAACAAGGCATCGCCATTGGCGGCCAGATCATCGGCGACATCGGCGACCAGTTTGGCCGGATCACCCTTGGCCAGAGCGGCGGGAATCGCGCGTACCAGCATGGCTCCCGGCCCAAAGCGTTCCAAAACCAGCCCGTATTCTGCCAGCTTGGCCGAAGCCTCTTCCAAGCGGTCACATGCCACTTCTTCAAGCTCTACGACTTCGCCGATCAGCAACGCTTGGCTGGGCGCAGCGCCCTGCCCTGCACCGCCTGCGCGCAAACGTTCAAGCACCAATCGCTCATGAGCGGCGTGCTGATCCACGATGACCAGACCGTCCTCGGCCTCGGCCACGATATAAGTGTTGGCGACCTGCCCGCGCGCTACGCCCAAGGGATGCTGTGATGCAGGTGCAACTGGCTCAGACGCTGCTTCTGCCCGCCCTGCCAGCGGGGCCATGACCGCTTGCTCATAGCCGCGCCACGCTTGGCCAGCATCGGATACCCGCGCCTCTGGCTGCCAAGGCTGGGTGAAGATTGATCCCTGTTGCGGCAATGCGGGTGCAATCGGCTCTGTCTGCCACGCTGCCATCGCATTGGCCGATGGCGCTTGGGCTGAGCGCCTGTCCCCGCTCGACAAAGCATGGCGCAGGCCGGACACGACCAAGCCGCGCACGAGTTGCGGATCGCGAAAACGCACTTCGGACTTGGCCGGGTGGACGTTGACGTCCACCTCGCTGCCGGGAACTTGCAGGAACAGCGCCAGCACCGCATGGCGATCACGCGCCAGCATATCGGCATAAGCGCCGCGCACTGCGCCGATCAGAAGCCGGTCTTTTACCGGACGCCCGTTGACGAACAGATATTGGTGGTCGGCCACGCCGCGATTGAAGGTGGGCAGCCCGGCAACACCTAACAAATGATAATCGCCGCGCACCAGATCGACCGCAACCGAATTGCCCGCCAGTTCGCGCGCCACCATTTGCGCGACGCGCGCTTCGAGCGTCTCATCAGGCTGCACATGCAGCGCGCGGCGGCCATCGTGTTCCAGCGTAAAGCCAAGGTCGGGCCGCGCCATGGCAAGGCGGCGCACCACATCTTGCGCAGCGGCCCATTCCGAGCGCGCACTGCGCAGAAACTTGCGGCGCGCGGGGATTTTCTCGAACAAGTGTTCGACCCGCACCCGCGTGCCGGGCGGCAGGGCAGCGGGGCCTTCGGAAAGGAGAGCGCCGTTATCGACCACGCGCTTCCAGCCATCGGATGAGCCTTGCGGGCGGCTTTCAATCGTCACCCGCGCGACCGACGCTATCGACGGCAGTGCTTCACCCCGAAATCCAAGCGTTTCGACCTCTTCGATGGCTTCATCGGGCAGCTTGGATGTCGCATGGCGTTCCAGCGCAAGTTCGATCTCATCGGGGCGCATGCCGCAGCCATCATCGGACACTTCGACCATCGCCAATCCGCCTTCGGACAAGCGCACGTGGATGTGCGCAGCCCCTGCATCTATGGCGTTTTCGACCAGTTCCTTGAGCGCGCTGGCGGGCCGTTCCACCACTTCACCAGCGGCGATACGGTTGATCAAGGTTTCAGGAAGGCGGCGGATGACTCGCATGGTCTGACCGAGCCTAGCGCCGAACTTGCATTATTTCGAGACAAGCGGTGAAGTTATCCATTCAATCGCACATAAGCCTATGGGTTTTGCCGGGAAGCCCTGCTAGTGAGCCACCTTCGCGGGCGCACATTCTGAAGGGGTCTGGCGCGTGCCCGTGCGCCAAACCGCAGTTTATTTACGGATTTTCTGATGGCTTCGATCTTTTCCCGATTCTTTAAATTCGGTTCGCAGAACATTGCGATCGATCTCGGCACGGCCAATACCCTGGTCTATGTCCAGGATCGCGGCATTGTGTTGAACGAGCCTTCGGTTGTCGCCATCGAAACCATCAATGGTATCAAGCGCGTGAAAGCTGTTGGTGACGACGCCAAGATGATGATGGGCAAGACGCCCGACAACATCGAAGCGATCCGCCCGCTGCGCGATGGCGTGATTGCCGACATCGAAGTCGCCGAAGAAATGATCAAGCATTTCATCCGCAAGGTGAACGGCTCGAAAAGCCTGCTGCGTTTCCCCGAAATCGTGATCTGCGTACCATCGGGCGCAACCTCGGTTGAAAAGCGCGCTATCCGCGATGCCGCCAGCAATGCCGGTGCCAGCCAAGTTTACCTGATCCTCGAACCGATGGCCGCTGCCATTGGTGCCGACATGCCTGTCACCGAACCCATCGGTTCGATGGTGGTCGACATCGGCGGCGGCACGACCGAAGTCGCCGTGCTGTCGTTGCGCGGCCTTGCTTACACCACGTCGGTGCGTGTTGGCGGTGACAAGATGGACGAAGCCATCGTTTCCTACGTCCGCCGCCATCACAACCTGCTGATCGGTGAAGGCACGGCTGAACGCATCAAGAAGGAATATGGCATCGCTATCGTTCCTGCCGATGGCGTTGGCGAAATGATTGCGATCAAGGGCCGCGACCTTGTGAACGGCGTTCCCAAGGAAATCACGATCACGCAGGCCAATGTCGCAGAAGCCTTGTCCGAACCAATCGGCGCGATTGTGGAAGGCGTGCGTATCGCGCTGGAAAACACGGCACCAGAACTGGCGGCTGACATTGTCGATCAGGGTATCGTGCTCACCGGCGGTGGCGCATTGATCCGCGGGCTGGACGAACACTTGCGCGAAGAAACCGGCCTTCCGGTCAGCGTGGCCGAAGATCCACTGTCCTGCGTGGCATTGGGCACTGGCCGTGCGATGGAAGATCCGATCTATCGCGGCGTTTTGACCACCGCCTGATCGTGTGAATGGAATGGTACTGCGGCTTCAGGACGAAGCCAGCTTGAAGGGGTGAACGCATGGCGCGGTCGCAGGACCGGCGCCCGGGCAATTCGCGCAGGGCGCAATACGGGATCTTCACCGGCTACGTCTTCGCCCTTCTCGGCGTCGTGGCCGGGGTCGTCGTGCTTGCGGTGTCGCTGATCGACCCGGACGCTTTTGCCTTTGCCCGCAGTTCCGCTGCCGAAGTTGCAAGGCCGATGGGTCAAGCAGGCGCAAAGGGCCGTGCCACCAGCCAAGGTGTGTTCGGGGCCATCGGCGCATATTTCAATGCAGGCCAGCAAAACGCCGCACTGCGTCAGGAAGTTGATGCAGCGCGCGCCAACGCTGTCTCCATGCAATCGCTGCAAGATGAAAACCGCCGGTTGAAGGCGCTGCTCGGCATCGTTGATCCTGCGCGCAAGCCTGTGGCAACGGTCCACCTGATTGGTTCGACAGCGTCAAGCACGCGGCGTTTTGCAGTTATCGATGCGGGCGGCAATCAGGGCGTCAGACCGGGTTTCCCCGTGCGCGCCGCTTCCGGCCTGATTGGTCGCGTGATCGAAGTGGGGCCTGATACCGCGCGTGTTCTGCTGGTTACTGATCCCGAAAATGTCGTGCCAGTCCGGCGCGCCCGCGATGGACTTGCCGCATTTGTGCAAGGCGCATCGAACGGGCGTATCGACATTCGCTTGATCAATATGGGTGTAAACCCGGTGAAGAAGGGTGATGTTTTCGTCACGTCCGGATCGGGCGGCCTTTATCCGCCGGGCATTCCCGTGGCTGTGGCCACCGATCCACACCGCGATGGCGCAATCGGCCACCTTGCCGCTGATCCTGCGAACAACGAATTCGTGATCGTTGAGCAAAGCTATCAGGCGCAAGCCGCCGCGCAGCTTCAGCAAATCGCCAAGGACGGTGCGGGCGCCGCTGCGGAAACGCCGTGAACCGGAGCCGCATCGGTTCAGGCGAAGATGTCGTCCGCAAGCGGATCAATCGCGAACCATTGCCCTTGCTTGCCCTTGGCTTGCCATGGGTCAGCATCATCATGGGATCGATGGCGAGTTTTTCACCTCTGATCGCCTCTGCCCCCATCCTGCCCCCGATTGCTTATATGATGCTTTTGGGCTGGCGGATGATGCGCCCCGGCATGTTGCCGGTTTGGGCAGGACTGCCATTGGGATTTGTTGACGACCTTTATTCCGGGCAGCCGTTCGGCTCAGGCATATTGCTGTGGTCAATCTCGATGCTGGCGATGGAAGTGATTGATGAACGATATTTGTGGCGCGGATTTGCACAGGACTGGATCGCAGGAAGCGTGTTGATCACCGCCTATCTTGTGCTTTGTGCGGTATTGGCGGGCTTTGCCACCGGGTTTCCGTTGCCCTTTGTGATTGTCCCGCAAGTCGTGATGTCCATTATGCTGTTCCCCGTTATCGCGGGAAGCATTGCGTTGCTGGACCGGGTACGCCTTTTACCGCTTAAACGGCTATGAAGCTGAATTCGCGCTTGCCGATAAGCTCGGCAATCCTGACGAACCGGTTTGAACGGCGCACGTTTGTGATGGGTGCGCTACAAGCCGGTGTCGGCGTGTTGCTTGCCACACGACTGGGCTATCTCGCTGTCGCTCAGAACGAGAAATATCGCGCGGATTCAGAAAGCAACCGCGTCAACCTCACGCTCATTCCGCCGCGTCGCGGCTGGGTGCTGGATCGCTTTGGCAATGCGCTTGCGGCCAATCGCGCCGACTTTCGTGTCGATATCATACCTGATCGTGTGAATGATCCTGATCGCACAATGGCGACACTTGCCGGATTGCTCGATCTGCCGTCTGATCGTGTGCGCGACATTCGCGACAAACTTGACAAAGCGCGCGGGTTTCAACCGGTCGAAGTCGCCTCAAGCCTTGATTGGGACAAGTTTGCTGCGGTTTCCGTGCGCTTGCCCGAATTGCCCGGCGTCATCCCCCAGCGCGGCTATTCGCGGTTTTATCCCGCAGGGGCTGCCGTGGGCCATCTGGTGGGCTATGTCGGCGCGGCTTCTGCCGAAGAATACGAGAAAGACCGCAATCCGCTGCTGATCACGCCGGGGTACAAAATCGGCAAGGACGGATTGGAAAAGTCCTTCGAAACCCGTCTGCGCGGCGTTCCCGGCGCCCGCCGGGTTGAAGCAACGGCATCCGGACGAATTGTGCGCGATCTTGGCACACGCGAAGATGTTCCGGGCAGGCCTATCCAGTTGACCATCAACGCCGGTCTGCAAGATTATGCCGCGCGCCGTATCGGGCTGGAATCCGGCTCGGTGGTGGTAATGGACTGCGAAACGGGCGATGTGCTTGCCATGGCGTCCATGCCAAGTTTCGATCCCAACAGCTTTTCCGACGGCATTGGCCGCATCGAGTGGAAGATGCTGTCAGAGGACGATCACGTCCCGTTGCGTAACAAAGTGCTGCGCGGGCTTTATCCTCCCGGCTCTACGGTCAAGCCGATGGTGGCGATGGCGTTCCTTGAGGCAGGCCTTGATCCCAGCGCCAGTGTCAGTTGCGGTGGCGGCTTGCGCGTGGGCAACCGTGTGTTCCATTGCTGGAACCGGCGCGGTCATGGCACGGTTGATATGGCCAAGGGCATTTACCAGTCGTGCGACGTATACTTCTATCACTTCGCCCAAAAGCTGGGCATGGACGTGATCGCCACGATGGCGCGCAGGCTTGGGCTGGGGCAGGAATTTCCGATGCCTTACGCTGGGCAATCTTATGGCACGGTGCCTGATCCCGCGTGGAAAATGCGCAAATATCAAAAGGAATGGGCGCTTTACGACACCGTAAACGCCACCATCGGTCAAGGTTACATGCTGGTCAATCCGCTGCAACAGGCGGTCATGGCCTCGCGCATTGCATCGGGCCGGGAAGTTATGCCGCGGCTGCTGCTTGATCGCAAAGCCCCGCCCGTCAAGTCCATGGGATTCCGGCAGGATCACCTCGATTTCATCCATGCCGCGATGAGCGAAGTGGTCAATGGGCGCGGCACCGCCGGACGCGCCAAGCTGCCGATTGATGATGTATTGATGGCGGGCAAGACCGGAACCGCACAAGTTGTGGGGCTGAATGTCGCCAACGGCAAAAACGGCATTTGGAAATACCGCGATCACGGCCACTTCATCTGCTTTGCCCCATTCGACAAGCCCAAGTACGCTTGCGCCGTTATCGTCGAGCACGGTGGCGGATCGGGTGCCGCCTATCCCATTGCCCGCGACGTGATGACCTACCTTTTCGCGCCTGACAAAGCGATGGCGGTGCTTGATGATTTCGAAAAGCAATGGGGTGGCAACGTGCAACAACGCATGGCCACGCGCTATGACAGTTTTGCTGCCAAGTATGGTGGCAGCGCGCCAAAGCCGGTCCCCGATGATGAAGCCCTGACCGAGCAAGTCGAGAACGCGCGCAAACGAGATACCGCGCCTGCTACTGTGCAGACAGACGCCGCGACCCCTCCTCCGGAAGAACCTGTGTCGGCAACGCCGCCAAGCGCCCCGCCTGCCCCGCAGCTGCCAACCGCGCCGCAGGGCCAGCCATGATGCCGCGCGCCTATGTTCCGGCGGCCATTGCGCGTCAACCGTGGGGCGTGCTGGTCCCGCTCATCGCACTCACCGGATTTGGTGCTGCAGTACTGTATTCAGCGGCCGGCGGACGTTTTGAAACATGGTCGATGTCGCACCTCGTGCGCTTTTCCATCTTCCTTGTCATGGCCATGGTAATTGCCCGGCTGCCGCAAGAGTTGTTCCGGAAAATGGCCATTCCGGTTTATATCGTGTTGTGCCTGTTGCTGGTGCTGGTTGAACTGATTGGCGGGATCGGCGGTGGCAGCCAGCGTTGGCTGAACCTTGGTTTCATGACCTTGCAGCCATCGGAACTGATGAAGCCGGGCATCGTCCTGGTGCTCGCGTGGTTTTATTCCGTGCTTCCGGTTGGCGAAACGCAGAACTGGCGGGCGCTTGCTCCTGCGGCAGGACTGCTGGGCATTCCGGCGGGCTTGGTGATGCTCCAGCCTGACCTTGGCACGGGCCTGTCCATTGCATTTGGGGCGGTAGTGATCATGTTTTTGGCAGGACTTCCGCTGCGCTGGTTTCTGGGCGCTGGGGCCGCCATGCTGGTCATTGCTCCGCTTGCGTTCTTTACCCTGCTGCACGGTTATCAGCGCAACCGCGTGCTGGTCTTTCTCGACCCTGAAAGTGATCCGCTCGGCACGGGCTATCACATCACCCAGTCAAAGATCGCGATTGGTTCAGGCGGCTTTCTGGGCAAGGGCTTTGGCGATGGATCGCAAAGCCATCTGAACTACCTGCCAGAATCCCATACCGACTTCGTTTTTGCAACGATGGCCGAAGAATGGGGTATGGTTGGCGGGTTGTTCGTGCTTGCGGTGTTCGGCCTGATTTTTCGTTGGGGCCTCAAAGTTGCGTTGAATGCACCCGATCGCTTCCCCCGCCTCCTTGCGGCGGGCATGACGATGACGATCTTCTTTTACATGTGCATCAACCTGATGATGGTGATGGGCCTTGCCCCAGTCGTTGGCATCCCCCTGCCGTGGGTGAGCCATGGTGGTTCATCGATGATGACCAACATGATCTGCATCGGCACGATCATGGCGGTAGAACGCTGGAACCGCGTCGCCCCCCGCAGCCTTTCGTGAGGGCCGCTTGAAACAAACCGGTACACCGTAGCAAAAAAGCAAAATTGGGGCTTGGCAGAGTCGAGAAAAACGCTAATGGAGCGGCTCCCGAAAGGGATTGCCGGATGGCAGTGGACGCATAGCTCAGTTGGCAGAGCAGCTGACTCTTAATCAGCGGGTCCTTGGTTCGAGCCCAAGTGCGTCCACCAAAATTCTGAATTATTTCAGGATTTTATATCGAGAGCGAGAGGCCACTGAAAGCAGTGACCTCTCGCTAGGTAGCTCCCTAGGTAGCTTTCATTTTCGCTTAGTGCCTGATTCGGAAGTTTCTCAATTCCAGCAATATCTTGCGGCTCTGCGCGTGAGCATTCGGATTGAGGCGATGAGGGCCCAGGCGGTTGAGGACGCGATGGATCTTTCCCAATCCTTGGCGAGGCGTCGGCAGCGGCCCAGCCAGGCGAAAGTCCGTTCGACGCCCCATCGACGCGGTAGCACCTCGAAGCCTTTGACCCTGTCCGATCGCTTGATGATTTCGATCGTCCACTTGCCCATGCCGATGAGAGCGGATCGCAGTTTGTCGCCTGCATCGCCGCCGTCAGCGAACACATGGCGCAGCCATGGCAACCGCGTGCGCACTGCAGCCAACACATCTACGGCCCCATCGCGGTCCTGGATATCAGCAGCGTGGACGAGGATGAAGATCAAGAAACCGCAGGTGTCGGTCAGGATGTGCCGTTTGCGGCCTTTGACCTTCTTGCCTGCGTCAAAGCCTGATATTCCGCCACTTTCCGTAGTCTTTACCGACTGGCTGTCGATCACTCCAGCACTGGGTGAGGCTTCGCGTCCTTCGATTTCCCGCAGGTTCATGACCAGCACGGTGTTGATGGCTTCGAACAGACCGGCATCGCGCCAGGCGTAAAAGTAGCGCTGAACCGTCGACACCGGCGGAAAGCACTTGGGCAAAAGTCGCCACGCGCACCCGCTCGCGGCAATGTAGAGTATCGCGTTCAGAACTTCGCGCATGTCTGCCGTTCGACGTCGGCCTCCACGCCTGGCCGGAGGAACGAATGGCGCTGTCAGCGCCCACTCCACATCCGTCATACCCGATGGATATCGCAGTCCCTTCCGGCTATGCTCGCGCCGGGCAATACCAGTCCATGTCATCATTCACTCCATCTCTTCGCAAAGAGGCGTGAATCACAACATGCTGGTATTGCTCAACAACTTTCGGTTCGGGCTCTTAGCTCGACTTTGTACGATTACGCGGCGAAGCATAGCGCCTGAGCCATACGTATTGCGCGGTCTGGAGGGATTAATGGCGTTTCCGGTTTTTGCGGGGAGCGTTGAAAAATGTCACCGAGCCATAAACTGAGGCGGACGGCGCCGATTGCATCAGTGAATGTGAGGCTGGTCTTGCGATACCAAGCAGCAGCATAAGGCGTGGGGTTATCAGCCATTAGATCGCAAGCCCATAGGGAGACGAGGCTGTATAGGCCCAGCAGGGTTGGCGTGGTTCGGGCGATAGCCTTGTCGGACCACTGGCGTTGTGTTTCGACGCCGAGATGCGCGCGGGTTTCTGCAAAGGTGACCTCGATCTGCCACCTGCGGACAAACAGGGCGATGATCTCGGCGGGTTCAATGCTGACATCGGTGCTGAAGAAGGCTTGTGGCGCACGCCTACCTTCGGGGTCGCGGACGAGCACCCAGCGGATGGGCAATACGGGTGTTCCTGGCCTGTACCACAGGGCGGTACTGGAGGTGATATCGAGCTCTTTGCCACGGGTCTGACCATACCAGGCCGAGACGACGATCCTGGACCAGACGATATCCGATTTATCGAGCAAGGTCTTGAGCTTGGGCAGTGGCGGACCCTTTTGGGCAGGCCGCCCCATCGTACGCTGTGTCCGCTTTTCAGGTGAGGCATACAGGCTCGCATCGAGCCGTAACCGGCTGATCAGAGCGGCGCGCGGGGTAATAGCATGGGCCAGTTCGTGTACGGCAAAACTGCTGTCACCAACAAAGATTACCTGCCGCCCTGGCAGCCAGCGGCACAGTTGCAGGGCACCTTGCCTTGCCCAATCGGTCAGGAGTTTGTGACGACGCCCACGTTGACGGTTGGATCGCTCTGAAGGGGCGAGCAGCGTCAGAACAGGTAAAGCCTTGACGAGTTTTGCCCAAGGCACCGGCGCAAGGACCATGAAGCTCAACCAGCGCAGCCCGCTCGCCTTGACGAAGTGACCATGGCTTGAGCGTACAGGATCACGGTAGATGCCGCGTGCAGTGATCCTGCGTCCCCATCGACGCTCGATGGTATCGTCCATACCAATGACGACAGGCCCAGCAGGCACGAGGCGTTCGATCACAACACCCAGCAGTCGCCTTGCAGCGCAGCGTGGGCTCCAACGTACGCGATTGAGGATCTGGTGAAAGCTTGCAAAGTTGCTGGCATCGATCCGACCAGTCATGCGCAGGCAGGCGCTGACAGTTCGCTTACCCGGTGCCAGCAAGGCTCCCATGACCAGAACCAGGACGTGTTCCCAACTGGGGGCCGTAAAGCAGGGTCGCCATGGCAATAGCCAATCGTGTAGAACTTGGGGAACGGTATCGCCGGTCGGGCGCCTGGATTGGTGCAGCATCCCATGCTTCGAATCCCGGCAGGCCCCGTCTGCAAGATACCGCAGAACGAACATACGATGAAGCGAATCAGATATGCCACGACCTGCAGGGCGCGATGAGAAATCCCATGGATGACGATGAAATCGAACACCGTATCGAGGCCTTCGATGCCGCCAATGGCGGGGGCGTTGGATGGTACAAGGACAAAGGCGCCTACCACCTCTACCTTCTCGATACAGAGGCTCCCATCGCGCGCCTGAAGCCTACCGGCACCAACGACGAGGTCCGCATCGGCTACTGGTCACACCGTAAAAAATGGGAAGACGTCGATGACATGGGCGGGTGCATCCTACCCCTCGATCAGGCACTCGAACACGTCGCAACCAACAGCATATTCTGGACTTGGACCTGATCAAAATCGTACAAAGTCGAGCTTAGATATTTTTGTGATTTCTGGTGATTCGCCCACGAGGGCTTTGGGCAAGAAAACTGCAGATTAAATTTCGCGGAAACAGCCATGTTCACGAAAGTGAACGTATCAGATTTTGCTGAATGTCTTCAGGTATGGACAATCTGAATTGTCTGTTTGCGACCCACAGCCGGTCGTTCAGATTAGGCACCATGAACGTCTACTCGTGAAGGAAGCTGCCGATTGGTAAGCCCCGAAGCGAACCCCGCACTTTGTAAGCGTAAATCACCGAAGCTATAACCTGCCACGGTGTCCGCAATGGCGTCGTGTCCTGCCAACCCGGCCGATCATCGCCGCCCAGGAATATGGGGCGGCGACGATCTTGCGGTTCATAAGTCGATCATCAGGTCACTTCCGGCCGCGCGCGAGACGCACAGGCACATGCGATCACCGGCCTCTTTTTCCTCGCGCGAGAGGTAGGCATCGCGGTGGTCGATGGTGCCGGTAAACACCGGGGTGATGCAGGTACCGCAAGTGCCTTGCATGCAGGCGAAAGGCACGTCGACGCCAATACGCGCCAGCGCATCAATCGCTGATTCCTCCGCCCGCACCAGCACTTGCCGGCCCGAACGGGCAAGGGTTACCGTAAACGGCAATTGCTCCTCATTGGACTGTGCCAAAGTGCCGAAATTCTCTATGCGGATTTGCGCCTGATCCCAGCCCCGCGCAATCGCGGCTGCCCGCAGCCAATCCATGAAGCCGCTGGGGCCACACAGATACAGTAGGCCCGCTGCTGGCCCGCCAGCAAACAGCGCCGCTGCGTCGAGCGAACTACGCCCATCAGGCCCATCGGCATAAATGATCGCGCCGCAAGACGCCAGTTCCCCGGCGAAGGGCACGTCAGCGACAGAGCGCGCGCAGACATGCAGTTCAAACGACTTGCCCAACGCCTTTAGCCGCTGCGCCATCGGCAATATCGCGGTGATGCCGATGCCGCCAGCGATCAACACATAGCGCGGCGCAGTTTCATAAAGCACGAAATTGTTGCGCGGTTTGCTGATGGCCAGCGTGTCGCCCACCGCTAGCGCGTGCATAGCCAGCGAACCGCCCTGCCCGCCATCGTTGCGGCGAACCGCCAACCTGCAGGTTGTGTCGTCCGCCGCAACGATGGAATACTGCCGTACCATGCCGCCCGCCAGATGCACATCGACATGCGCCCCCGCTGAGGCGCAGGGCAATGCCTTGCCATCCACTGTCGCTAGCGTGAACGAACGGATGTCGGGTGCTTCATTGCTGATTGCGACCACGCGCACCGCCATTGGCTTGCGCGCATCGGCGGTGGGGACAGCAATGGCGCCCGGTCCCTCAAACCAGCCACGTGCGGGCACGCCTTGCTGACGCAACACGCCATTGGCGAGATCCCACACACATTTGTATTTGAACCAAGGCACATGCGGCACGACGTGGTGGATGATATGCTCCTCCTGTCCGAACATCAGTCGGCGCAAGGGCGAATTGCCCCGCACATACATGGTCGACTGGAACGGTTCATTCTCCCATGTCAGCCCTTCGGGGTGCTGGATATGCGCGAAGGTATAAGCAACCACCCCAAGGCCCACCCGCTACGGCACGACGTAGAACAGCAGGAATTCCTTCCACCACGGCGACATTAGGAACGCCACGTGCACGGCCGCCATCATCACCAGCAGCAGCACCAGATAGACCGCCACCTTGCGCGACCAGTAATGCCGACCATACCGCAAATACCAGATCACCCAATGGACATCAGCAAACATGAGATAGGCTACGCCAAACGGCTTGGGCGGGGTCACGAAGGCAGTATCAGGATCGCGTCCTTCCTGCCCGGTATAACGGTGATGATCCATGTGGATGGCGCGGAAGGCCGTCATGTTGATAGCTGGGAGCAGCAATTGCCCGGTAATGACACCGATCAAATCGTTAAGAAACGGGCTGCTCGACACCGCCCGATGCGAGGCATCATGCAGCGGCGTAAACGCCAGATAGACCGCGACGATGTTGCAAATTATGGCAACCCATGTGGGGATTAGGTGGTTGATGGCTCCCAACGTCGCCGCCGTGAAAAGGCCCAAAGCGCTCATCGCCAGCAGCACTTGTGGCGGCGATATCAGCGGCACATGCATGACGTCCGCATAACGCTGATCATTCACGATCTGGTTCAACACCTCGCGGGCGTCAAGATTGCGGGTCAGGGCCAAGGTCACTCTCCAATATCACGTATTTTATATACGCGAAATACCAAGCAATGGTCGGCGCCGCTTGATCATTGTCAACAAGCGCGGATTAATTTTGGCGCACAGGGTTCAGCCATATTTCGCCACGAAGTCTTTAGCGAAGTCGAAATAGTCCTTGTTCCACGCAAACTCGCAGACGCCCACGCCCGGTTTGCCGTCGAAATCCAGCGTCGCGCAGCCGGTGTTGATGCAGCTCTGAGTGTCATGCGAGGATGTCAGCATGCCAAACATGGTGAAGGCAATCTGTGACTTGCGACCTGCTGAGTCCGTCACCGTAACGTCGAACGTCTTTTGCAGCATGGCTTCGTCGTAAACAAAGTCATAGTCGACCTGTGCTACGTGCCGCATCTCGCCATCCTTGAACAGAAAGCCGCGCAGTTCGGTGCGGCCAAATGCCTGCATCTCGAAGAAATGCATTGAACTGTCGCCGGTGGTGGCGTGGATCCACTTATAGTGCTGATTGAGCCCCCATACGCGCGGGCCCCAGCTGTGGTCTCGGATAAGAAAGCCCTCGTGGTGCAGCTTGCGCCCGTCCAGTTCGAGATCGGCGATTACGCGTCCGTGCTGTTCGGTGCGATCATCGCCGAAATAGGGTGGATTGCCACGCGGGTGCGAACTGAAGGCATAAGCCGGATGAGTGGCGGTGTAAGCGCCGGCAAAGCGGATGCGCTTACCGTTCCAAGCAATATTGACCTTCTTGAGCGGTTCGATAACCGCCATGCGCAGCGGGCCATGGTGCCAATCGCCGAAGTTCATGGTGCCCGCAACCGGACTTTCCTCCACTTCGACGATTTGCTCGGGAAAATCAGGGCTGAAGAAGCAGGCAGTCGATTTGGCCACGCCCGTGCCCAGCATGGTGGGGTAGATGAAGCCGGCGATGTTGTGTTCGGGCATCAACAGGATGTGCGCGAGCGATTCCCGACCTTCCGGCGTCAGCTTGTGGCGATAGGCGTGCTCGGGGTTCGGGGCGCCGAGGGGCGGGGACAGTTCGGACACTAATCGGATTCCTTCTCGTTCATGCCCATTCGCACAGGCACTGACCGTTGGGTGGCAACTTAGCGGGTAGTGCAGGCCAGCGCCTGCTTCATGAATTCGGGCGTCAGGCTAAGATCAATAACCGCGTAACGGATGTCCTGATGGGCACGGTCCTGCAGGTTACGCACACCCTTATTGAAGACCACGCACAGCCGCATCGCGGAGAAGGCCATGCAGAAATTCATCGCCGCTGCATTTACCTGCCGACCGCCGCAGGCTTGGTAATGGGCAAGAAAGCGTTCCCATTCAATATGTTGTGACAAGATTGGGCGCACGTAGGCCAAATCCTGTTCGGGAGCGCCGATCATCGCACATTCCCAGTCGAGAATGCCGGTGATCTGGCCGTTTTCAGCCAGCACATTGTGGATGTTGAGATCGCCATGTACCAGCACCGGGCGGCGCGGGTCGGCGGGCACATTGCGGTCCAGCCAGTCGAGCAGATAGGTGACAAACGGCGATGGCAGGTGGCCTGCCTGCTGAAAATAGTCCTTCCATTCGGCAATCTGGCGACGATAACAGCTTTCGACCGTGTCGCTGGCCACGGCCGGACTCTCGAAGCGGTCAAGATAGGCGGACAGGCTGGACAACTCCAAGCTGTGCAGCCGGGCCATCTGCTCTGCCATCTGCAGGATCAGGGATTCGGGAATAGAAGCATTGCCCGCCCCCAGAAACGAACTGGGCACTTCACCCGGCAACGCCTGCATCACGTAGAAATCGGCATCGACACCGGGGAAATCCTTGGCCAGCCACAGCGGCTCGGCCAATGGCAACAGGCGCGCGGCATAAAGGTCGCAGAGCAAGTGAAATTCCTGGTCGACCAGAAAGGCACCCTTGCGCACCATCGGCACCGGATCGCTCTTGCGCACAATCAGCGCGCGTTCCGCCCCATTTCTCTCGCGGATGCGGGTGCGGAAGGTTTGCTTGCCAAAGCCGCCGGAAATCGGCTGCATGTCGATTACGCTTACAGCATCGCCATCGGGATGGGCGCTGCGCAGGAAGGCTTCCAGCAGATCACGCGACAAAGGTTCACCGGCGGGAACCGCAACCGGCACGCCCGATGGCACCGCCCTGTCACGCTGGCTGAGCGGATAGTGCTGATCCCACAGCGCCACTTCGAGCAGCAGCGCCGACAGCGTTTCCTGCGCGACTGTGGGCAGTTGCGCCCGGCGGTCGGTAAGCGCGTCGGCCTGCCCCGCGATTTGGGCTGTCAGTTCGTCATGCCGGGCGGCAAGCGCGGTGAAACCGCCGGCGCCGCTCGCACCATCGGCAAAAGTGGGCACGGCGATGCCATTTTCGACCGCAAATCCGCCAAGCCGCGCCGCCAGCGCCTCGCCCGCCGCCACCTGCCCGACCAACAGCGCGGGCGCTGTGATCTCGCGCTTGAGTAATTCTTCGAGCACTTGCCCGAGCATCGCCGCTGCCGCCTGCCCATCGCCAGAGGTTAGTTCCGGTGCGATCTTACCTTGCAGCGTATGCAGCGCGACGCGCAGATAGGTCGTGTTATCTGTAATTTTCATAACGCAATTCCCTATACCGGGCGTGCGGCGCACATCACCGCCAGTTCGGGCAGTTCGGCCGGATCGGGATCGAAGCCGGCTTCCTTGACCCACACTCGTTCGCGCCGATTTTGCCGGCAGGAAAAGGCCAGCACGGCACCGTTGACGCGCGCGCGCCAGTCGGCATCCGCATCTTGCGCTGCGGCGGTAGTCATGGTTGCGATGCCCTCGGCAATGGCCAAATAGTCGGTATGTGGATCAGCGTTCGCTCCAGCCAACAAAGTAGCCAGAGCAGCCGCTGCTGCCTGACTGCGCGGGCCGCCATTGGGGTTCTGCACTATCGCGGCGGCCGTCGTGCGCGCATCGTCCCGGCACAGGCTGTGGTAGCGGTCCGCAAAAGGCATTTGCCGCAACAACATCGACAATTGCGCCAAAATCAGGCCGGATTGTTCGATCGCCAGCGCCTCGCCCGGGCTTATTGCCGGGATCACCACATCACGCAGGCCATGAAGCACGCTTTCTAGCCGCACCATAATGCTCGGGGTCACGCGTCTTCTCCTTCAAGCAAGCGGCACAAAGTACCAGACAGGCCGACATGGCAGGCGGCCAGATAGCCCAGAAATGCGCTTTGATGGTTAGTGCCGTCACGCGCCGCGCGCACGCCAGAGGCGAAGTTCATCACCGAAAGCTTGAAGCTGTTAAGAACGTGATACCAATGCAGCACGACCGGATCGATCTCTCGACCGCTATGTTTGGCATAAGCATCCAGAAATGCCTGGACCGGCATCATCGACGCAACCAACGGCTGCCCCGCCTCGTTACGGCTACAAAACAACGGTTCCAGCGAATAGGCAATATCCTCGTGAAAATCACCTATATGGGCCAGTTCCCAGTCGAGGATTGCTGTCATCTCCAACGAATCCTCGTCAAACATGAAATTGCCGAGGCGATAATCGCCGTGCAACAGCACCGGCGTTGCGCAAACTGGTGCCCGCTCGCGCAGCCAGCAGGCTGCGTAAGTGAGCAGCGGCGAGGCATCTATTCTGTCATCCTCTAGGACACGCTCCCAGAAATTTAGCTGCCAGAGCGCAGCCTGAGTGGTGCCTGCTTGGGGCACCGCGTAGGTCGGCAACGCCGCACCAGCAAAATCAAAGCCATGAATAGCAACGAGATTGTTGATGTACTGCGGCATCAGCACCGCCGAGGCCTGCTCACCAATGATAATGCCTACGCCCGATGGTCCCGCCACCGCGTCACGTGGCTTGGTATCGCCGCGTACGAAGCGCGTAATCATAGCCGGCTGGCCCATATGGCGCCCTTCGGCATCGACGAAGGCAACGCTAGGCGCGGGCACGACACTGCCGATCACTGCAATCACTTCGGCTTCGCGCGCGCGCGATGTCTCGACGATGCCATCCAGCGGGTCCATTCGCAGCACCATCTTTTCAGTGGTAGCGTCTGACGAATCCACCAGATCGAACAGGAACTGTTCCTTGGAAGCACCGCCGCCCATACGTCGGACATTATGGGCATGCCCGGACACCTCGTGGGCACCAAGCAATCGGCCCAGTCGCTCGGCCACATCCGGCGCCTCGCGCGGCTTGTAACTGCCTTTACCCTGACGCGCTTGCTTGGCCTCCAACAAGCCTAGCAAATGCGGCTCCATATCCTTGCGCCAGTCCAGCACTGTTTCGCGAATGGTCTCCATTTGCGCCACGGTGAATTCCTCTCTAAAAATTATCACTCAATTCGGCAATTTTGGCATCGGCTGGTTTTGCCATCGAGCGAAAAAAGGGAGCCCTCGTCTTCTTCCTATACCTGACAGGAAAAATCCGAGGGTTCCCAGTCACAAGGGCTTCCGAGCTTTAGGTGGCCTAAGGGAGGTCCGACCAGTTCCGGAAGCCCTTTGGTTAATCGATCTTGAAGCCAAGCGTGATGCCGTAGGTCGCCGGCATTCCGGCAAAGCGGGCCTGGGAATCGTTCGACGGAATGACAGTGTTCCAATAGTATGTGTCGAAGATATTCTTTCCCCAGAGCATGACTTTCCAGGCTCCGTCGGCGGCCTCATAACCGATCCGGGCGTCGGCCGTGGTGTAGCCCTTGATATTGAACACGTTGCCGCCAAGGCCGGGGCGCGTGATGGAACTGGGCGAATAGGGAAACGGGATACGGCTAGCACCGATTGCCGCGTCCGAACGCGACCGGGCGTTCATGCTCACGCCGACAAAGGCAGAACCGCCCGATGCCAGTTCGTAACGATAGTCGATGTTAACCACACCCGAGTATTTTGGGGTAAAGGGCAGAGGGTCGCCCGTAAAGTCATCCGCGACACCATAAATATTGAAATTCCGCCCACCTGCGCCCGGTCCCTCGGTTATCTTGGAATCGAGATAGGTGAGTGCCGCGTTGATGGTTAATCCCTCGGTCGGCCGCGCCGTAACATCCGCTTCAAGACCAAAAATCCGCGACTTTGGAATATTGATCAATGCATCCAGGGCACCAAATACCGGATCAAGCAATTTCCCGCGGATCTGCTTGTCCTTGTAGTCATAATAGAAAGCAGCGGCATTAAATTGGACTTTTCGATCCGCCAACGAAGCCTTGAAACCTCCCTCAAAGGCCGTCAGAGATTCTTGTGTAACAGGCCTCAGCCCCACATCGAGTGCAACTGACGCGCTTGGAAAACTGCCTGCCTTGTAGCCGCGCGAAACGTTGGCATAGAGCAGGACGTCGCTGTTGATCTTGTAGTCAGCACCGACCCGCCAAGACACGTTGTTCTCTTTGAGTTGCCCCGTGATGGGCTTACCGTTGGCACCCGTTGTGGTATTGATCGTAAAGCAAGTACCGTTGAGGCCAAAGCCGAGCAACGTATCCACCCGTCCCGTGGGAGTGGTGTAAGAGCAGATGTCAGAATCTATCGTGCTGTCGGTGTAACGCGCCGCAGCTTTTACCGTCAACTGATCGGTAACGTCGTACTCCAAGTTTCCGAAGGCGGCGTAGTTTTTGATGTCCTGACGATTGGTAACACCGCTGGCGTTGATCCAGTTCAGACCCGGGTTATGGCTCGTGTTATCGAAATACCTCAGCAATTGATTTTCAAAAGTCGTGCTGTTTTCGAAATTCGCGCCCAAAAGCCAGCGGAACCGCGACGACGGTGCGTTGGCCAGCCGCAGTTCTTGGCTGAAGCTTTGGATAAATCCGTCCGCGCGCTGAAGGTCAAAAGTGACCAGCGCATTGCCGTCCTGATCGACCCGCTGCTTCTGATCAAAATCGGTGTAGGAGGTGAGTGACGTCAGAGTGAGCCCACTGATGTCGATGTCGGCACGCAGTGCAGTCTGCCACAGTCGGCGGTTGGCAAAAGGTGTAAAGTCGACCAGCTTACCTGTTCCCGCAACATAGCCCCCGATGCCGTTACCGGGGGCACCACCGTAAGGTACCTCTGGCGTCAGGATCACACCGGTACCCAGATCGATGACCGTGCCACTCCAATCAGCCGCACGGGCGTTGTCCGGCACAAAGGCTGAAGCGAGAATCGTTGGCAGGTTGGGTGCATTTGGCGTTTGCGCATTGATGCTGATCAGCTGCTGTGCCTGCGGCTGGGATTTGTCTCTCCAGCCATTGGCGTTAAATTCGAGCTTGATCGCGTCGCTGGGCTGCCAATCGAGCAGGAAGCGGCCCGCAACATAGTCTTGATGGCCGTTGGTGTCGCCGGGGCGAGTAACACTTTGCTGCCAGTCATTCATGTGATGGGCGTTACCCGCCAGACGAAAACCAAGGGTCTCTCCCAGCGGACCACTGATGTAAGCGTTGCCATCAATCGAGCCGAACCGTCCAAAGCCGATATCACCGCCCGCTTGCAGCGTCTTGGTGGGCTTGGCAGCGATGTAGTTGATAGCGCCGCCGGTCGAGTTCTGGCCGAAAAGGGTGCCCTGAGGTCCCTTGAGCACTTCAATGCGCTCAAGGTCAAAGGCACTGTGCGCGGCCAGGATTGGGAACGCAAGCGGGACCTGGTCGAGATAGACGCTGACCGCCGGGTAAACGCCGAGCGAGCTTTCTTGGAAGCCGATGCCCCGCAAGGTGAAGATCGGCGTGTTCGTCGTGCTGCTGGAATAGGCAAGGCCCGGAACGACGGCAGCAATATCTTCCAACGACGAAATCCCGCGCTCCTCCAGCGCCGTGGCGCTGATCGCGGTGATCGTCAGACCAACCTTGTTCAGGTTCTCTTCGCGCTTGTTGGCAGTAACGATGATTTCATTGGCATCACGCGGCGCTTCCGCTGTTTGCGGCGCGCTCTGGGCGAATACTGCCGACCCCTGGCTCACGCAGATAATGGCAGCGCCAACGAACAAACGGCTCTTGGTACGAATTCTCATGGTCACCCTCTCCTTGTATTTTTTTGGTATGACCTTTTGGTAGTATGTTGCCAAAGATATTGTCAAGCAGTTTATGACTTTGTGAATTATGTGGCTGTGATCGTTAAAAAAAGCGTCATGGATCGGCCGGAATGAACGGATCTTGTTGGCAACCTTCAGGTGTGTTCCATGCGTACCAATGCCGCTGCTCAGCGTCTTCGCTGCGGATTTTCGACGTCAGAAAAGCAGACGACAGGCGCCGCCCTCAGGGTAGTTGTGCGAAGGGCCGCTTGGATCTGAGAAGCAACCGGTTGGTGTCGTACGAGTGCGTTCGAATTACTCTCGCGGCGTCGTCAGCGCGGCCTTCACGCATTGCGGCAACCATTTCGCGCCTTGCCGTGACTGAGTCGATACGGGGGCGATGTTTCAACTCGCTCAACATTTCTGCAACAAGATCGGCAAGCGCGTCGACCAGTAGAATCATCAAAGGATTGTGTGAGGCCCTTGCCGCAAGTCTGTAGAACTCTGTGGCAGGCGCGATTGCGGCGCTCTGGTCCTTGTAGGTTGCAATACAACGTTCCAACTCGTCGATATTTCTGTCGAGGCGAGCAAAGTCCTGCTTGTTTCCGCGTTGCGCCCCTAGCCTTGCGCATTGCCCCAAAAGGCTTGCCCGCACCTCCAGAAGAGCAGTGAGCGGCAACCGCCCAAGGATGAGCATTGATCGTATCGAAGCCTCAATGCCCTCGGACCCGCTTTCCCGGACGAAGGCCCCGCCGCCAACGCCGCGCTTGAAGCTCAATATCCCTGACATTTCCAGACTTCTGAGCGCCTCTCTGACGGCAGATCGTCCGACCCCGAGGCTACTGGCCAACTCCCGTTCAGGTGGTAGCCGGTCACCTGACTTCAAATCGCCCTTGCGTATCCGGTCCAAGATATGATTCTGAACATTCTCGAAGGTACGCACCGTGCTATCGATCACCGTGCCCACAGACCGGCTGGGCCATGGGAGAGTTTCGGTGCCGGCCGACTTTTCCGGCACCGCCTCGCTCGCAGGGGAGGGCTCCGATCCGCGCGAAGAAATTTCACTATTTGCAAGTTCGAGAAATCCCGTGATGATCGCCTGATTTTCCGCCGCCGTCTTTCGACGCAAGATTTCTGAACGCTTGTCGAGTTCGACCAGCATGTCGGTACCGGGGGCAGTCAGGGACACAAGCTGTGCCCGTTTGTCGTTGCTGTCGTTCAAGAACTGCACCAAACGCTGCTTGGCAAGATCATTCAACACGCGCTGAACAGCCTGACGCGAGATTTGTAATTGGCGTGCAACATGCGCTGCGGAAACAGGTGCTGGTTGCAGGCCCAGCGTTTCGAGAACCTGCCAGCGGGCGCTAGTAAGGCCCAGATCCTCAACCAGCTTGTCCCTCTCAGCCGTGAGTAGATTGCTTAATCGAAAAGCCGCTTGGGTAAGTGCCTTGAATTGGCGATCGTTCGAACGATCTGTTCCCGTGTTCATATGCATATGTGCTAGATTTGCATTTAAGCAACATGTTGTCAATGTCGGCACCGGCATCGCGCGCAGCACCATATCACCGTTCCAATGCTCGCCACGCTTTTTGCATGGGGACGTCAGGGGACTGCAGCGCGGATCGAAGGCTGCATCTCCGTTGCCTGCGAACTTGCTTCTTTGGTTTCTTATTGTGAGGAAGGCAGTCTGCAACCCATCCAGGTGCCGCCACGCTGTGGCCAGCGAAGTTTACCTGAACGTCGGCGAACCGCTTTGACTCATTCGTTGCCAGAACCTGCCATTCGGCAACTAGCCCAGATCCAGTCTTGGCAGTGACCACCTTTCGTGTTTCACGAATGGCTGGTCTCAGCGGCCCCGGTCATTCCCGACATAGGTGGTAATCGGCAGAAAAGTCCCAAGGGCCCCAGTTTGGCTCCTCGCCGGCGACGAGGAGCCAAGGAGTTCAAATTTCAGTGTTCTCGGCAAGGGCGAGCGCGTCCTCCACATCTATCCCGAGATAGCGCACCGTATTCTCGATCTTGCTATGACCGAGCGGCCATGATTCATAATGCACCTCATTTTAAATCATTGAAAAGCAAGGGTCTGCTGATCAGGATTTGCTGTTAGCGGAGGCGCCAACAGCTTCTTTTTGGAGAGACCGGCTAGATCTGCGGACTTGATTGCCCACGGAGCACCAGGGCAGACTTGACGGCCGGTTATGGTGCCGCGACGTAGCATGCGCAACGCCGTCATATTACACACTCCGATGATTTTCGCTGCTTCGTCGAGCGTGATTTCGCCGCGCTCAGTCCATTCTTCTTCGCGGAAGCATACGATCTTGTGATGCTTGCGGAAGCCGCGCACACGCTCCTGCGTCCAAGCATTGCCGTTCCCGGTTGCGACTTTAATGCGATTGAGCAGAAGTGCGATTTGCCGATCCGGCATCAGTCGAGCCAGATCGCGCATCAGCGCAATGGTATCATCAGGAATGCGAGGATTGTGCCGCCCAACGGCATTGAGGCGCTGCTTCACTTTGAGTTCGGTGTGGTCGCCGCCCTGCCAGTGCAGAACGGCTTGGATGATTGCTCCATCCCTGCGCACGATAACTTCTGACAGTGCCGTGCGCAAAATACGCTTGCGCGTTGCTGCCGTTGCTGCCGGATGCAACCAGGCGCGTTGAAGGTCGCCGCCAAGCGCCATCAGTTGCTCACGCTCCTGTTGCCCCAACGGAGGCGGGCGCCGTGCGATTGTGGCGGCGATCTCGGCCTCGATCCTTGCCACTGCTTGCAAGGCCTCATTCCATCGCCTTTCCAGTTCGCCGGCGACAAGCCGATTGGCTGGATCGACCGCATCGTACTGTCGACGGGCATGGCTGACCTCATAGCGGGCCTGCTCAAGGCTGAGTGCTTGTTGCCGCTCGCCTGCGGTGGTCTCGCTTGATTGCGTCTCGATTGCCTTGACTGCGGCCTCGATGCCGAGAGGTTTCAGGATCCGCAGCACTTCGTTGGTGATCGCGCCGTCGATACTCAAGCCACTTACCGAGATGCAGCGCTCAGTTCCATGGTTCGTGTGCGCGCCGGAACAATGATAGCGACCAAGCTTGCCGCCGTAGTGAACGTGGAGCTTACGCCCGCAGTGCCCACAGCGCAGTAGACCTGGCAATAGCAGTTCGCCTTCACGTGCCGCTCCGCGCGCCCGCGCACTACTCATGCCGGTCGCGTTGCTGGCGATGGCCGTGATGTTACCTTCGAACCGATCCCAGGCGATGTAGGCGGCGTGATGGTCTTTGATCAGAACATCCCATTCGGCCATCGGCTTGTGCACACCGCGCCGGATGCGCTTGCGACCGTCAACCACGCTTACTTGGCTAGTTGTGCGCCCAAAAGCGTAGGCACCGGCATAGATTGGATTGGTTAGAATACCGTGCACGATGTTATAGGCTGGCAAGCGCCACACGACACCCTCCGCCTCGCCAGACCGCGATTTGACGGGTAATTCGATACCTTCGTCTCTGAGCCAGATGTGAACCTGCCGCACACTCTTGAATTCGGCGAATTTCTCAAAGACAAGCCCGATAGCTTCTTGGACGCGTCTATCGGGGTTCTTATCGACCCGGTCACGCCCAACTTTCACGTAACCTGCCGCCACACCAAGTACCAATGCGCCGCGCTGCGCTTTTTGACGCAGAGCAGCATGCGAGCGTTGCCGAAACAGCGATAACTCGAGTTCGCTCATCGTGCCCTTCATGCCCAACAGCAGTCGATCGTTAGGATGACGAGGATCGTAGATTCCGTCTTCGTCGACGATGATAGTGCCGTCCAATCCACAAAACTCAATAAGTGTGTGCCAGTCACGACCATTACGGGCAAGCCGAGAAGCCTCAATTGCAAGTACCGCGCCTACACGAGCGTCGCAAATCGCGGCTAGCAGCCGCTCAAACCCTGGGCGCGCAATGCCGCCACCTGAGCGACCGAGATCATCGTCGATAACTTCGACCGCCATCCAGCCTAGCTGCCTTGCGCGATCGGCCAGCGCATATTGACGCTGCTGGCTCTCACGATTGTGAACAAGTTGGTCTGGCGTTGATTGACGGACATAGACGCAGGCGCAGCGCCGGAGATGCTCAGCCGTGATCTTGTTCATGGCCGCCCTCCGCGCTTCTCACGTTGACCAGCGTCTGCGCGATCTCGCGCATCAGAACTTCGAGAACGCCCCGCAACTCGGTCATGCGCTTCGGGCACGGCGTCATGCACGGCGGCTCTGTGTCGAATAGAGTTGGTTGGTGAGTTGTCGATTTGCGAGCCACCATCAGCTGTCTCCGTGTTTGATTCGGGCAGGAGAAAGCTTAGAAGCGCGTCGACTTCGGCGCGCATTACGCGCAGAATATCGAGTGGAAATCGCGGGGGACCGCCGACAATCTCGAAGCAGGATGCTGCAGGTTCCGTCATCCAGACCGGCAAAGTGGCAAACGAACCGTCGGGTTGTAAAACAACTATGTACTCGACGCCGCCATATTTGAGCCGCCGTCTGATAACGACCATCTCGCCGAAGCGCGGATGGAAACGATAAGTGATCCGACCTTCAGTCGGGTGTTCGTTGGCAGTATGTCGCCATTCCGAGGAGAATCTGGACAGCGCGCAGGTTCCCAGTTGCCCGGTAGATGATAGATGCCTTTGTCCGGCGAAGTGAATGGGTGCCATATTCACATCGGATAAGGCCAACCCCCGTCACCCATTCGTCGACAAGTCGGGCGTATTGGCGAGTGCTGAGGTGCCCATTACGGTCCACACGACTTGGGAAGACATAATCGTCTACCGTGCCGCCCCGACGTTCAAGCCATACCAATAAGCTGGCCCGGGCGTCGGGCAACAGTTCGAACTGAACAGGGCGAGCCGTTTTCTGCTGCATCACTATTGCACGCGTTCGTATATGCCCACCGCTGACAATGTCGCCGATTTTCATCCGGACGAGATCGCAACCGCGGAGCTTGCTGTCGATCGCGAGATCAAA
>CAMTWP010000041.1:0-11624 GCA_947085475.1 uncultured Novosphingobium sp.
GCAGATAGGGCTCAAGCCAACGCTCAAGATCGTCCCGCCAATCACCGCCCATCGCCAGCCTCCATCAAGCTGGCTCCCTATGAATCAGGGAAATCCTCCCATGGGAATCGTTAAATCAAATTTCTGCCAAAGTAGTGCTAGGTCACATACCCATAAACAGGATTCACAAACGGCCTGAGTTCTGATTCAACCTTCCGGTGCAGGGAGGCGGGAGATGGCGCGTTTCGATTTGACGGATTTCGAGTGGTCGGTGATCGAGCCACTACTTCCGACCAAGGTCCGGGGTGTGGCGCGTGTTGATGACCGCCGGGTGTTGAACGGTATATTCTGGCGGCTGCGCACCGGGGCTCCATGGGCGGATATTCCGGCACGCTACGGGCCGCACACGACTTGCGTGAACCGCTTCAATCGCTGGCGCAAGGCGGGCCACTGGGCGCGGATATTGCAGGCTGTCTCAGCGGCTTACGAGGGCGACATCCAGATGATCGACAGTTCGTCGATCCGCGTTCACCAGCACGCAGCCAACGCCCAAAAAAAGATGGCCGATCCCGTTGCATGGGTCGCTCGCGCGGCGGCCTGACGACCAAGATCCATGCCCTGGTCGATGCGCTCGGCCTGCCGATCGGCCTCAAGTTGACCGAAGGACAGGCCCATGATGGTCGATCCGCCGATGATATGCTCGACGGCCTGAGCGAAGGCTGCGTCCTGCTGGCCGACCGAGCCTACGACAGTGATGCCATGCGCGCCGCTCTGGCGAAACGCGGTGCATGGGCCTGTGTGAAACCCATGCCGAACCGAAAGCGCATCCCGGCTTTCAGCCCGTTCCTCTACCGCTATCGCAACCTCGTCGAACGCTTCTTCAACAAACTCAAGCATTTCCGAGCCGTCGCCACACGATACGACAAGCGCGATGACAACTTCCTTGCCTCAGTCCAGCTCGCATCAATCAGGATCTGGTTGCGACATAATGAGTCGGTGACCTAGTCTTTGCTGCCTAACGATTGCGCGGCGACGACACGACCGTCCCGGTTCTCGCAATGGACAAGACCGATACCGGCGGGCTGTGGGTCTACGTCCGCGACGACGTTCCGTTGGGCGGACCTGAGCCACCTGTCGCATTGTTCCATTATTCCCGCGACTGGCGCGGAGAGCAAGGATTTCAGCTGGTTAATGTCGATGGTATTAGCGCACCAACCCCATTCCCCCAACCAGCCCGCCGAAGTCCATGATTCTGGGGTTAGGCACCCGGCTCCCACAGACCTTCGATTAAACCTGCGCCAGGATAGGCGACGAGCAATTCGACACCTGAATCAAGGCGCAGCGCGGTCTCACCCTCTGCGAGCCACACTCCGCCTGCCTCGAAGCACTTGTCGTCGATCGTACCACTCCCTTCGAGCGGTACTAGCCAGATAGGCCGGCCGTCGCTGGCGAGCGTCGCCTCGCCGGAGCGCTTCCAGCGCTCAAGCACGAAGGAGGCGTTGTCTGCAAGGATGGTTCGACCCAGCGCGACCTCCTTGGCAACGTACGGTGCGACATACGGCACAGGATTGCTCACCGCGATGCCATCTTCGAGGTGCAGCTCTCGCGGCCGACCATAGTCGTAAAGGCGGTAGGTCAGGTCGACATTCTGTTGCACTTCGACCAGCGTCAGACCCGGCCCGATCGCATGGACGGTGCGCGCGGGCGAATAATAGACATCTCCCGCCTCGACCGCCTTCCAGTCGACAAGATCCTCGATCGTGCCGTCAAGTGCGGCGCGGCGGAGTTCGTCTTGGGTCATGGGTATCACCGTCCCAATCGCGATGGTTGCACGCGGCTCTGCGGCGAGTACCACCCACGCCTCATCCTTGCCGCGCCGATAACCGTGCGCCTGCGCCGCCGTATCGTCGGGGTGAACCTGGATCGACAGCTTTTCGCTGGTGAAGAGATATTTTATGAGCAGCTCGGGATCGCCGGGGGCCTCGAACCATATCTCGCCGACGGGGTCGTCGCCTAGCGGCACGCTGCCAAAGCACGGCCACAGGTTGGCCCGCCCCCAAGGTTTCTTTACCCGCTTGGTGGTGAGGCGGATGGCGGGCATGGCGGGCTCCTTCAACCGAGAGTGGTGAATATCAGGGTGAGCGATGCATCGCGTGTGTCATTGAGACGTCGCAGGGCTCTTGCCACTCTCCTTGCGGAGAATTCGAGAATTTGCGCATTGCCTGTCCGGTCCGACCGCCGCGCTGTTCGCGTTCAGCTCAACCCGGTTACGGTCAGGCGCAGGCTGGAAAAATACACTCGAACCTGCCAGTCTTCGCGGCAATCGCTCTATTTTGTGCGCGGCGATTCCGGCAATCCGCTCAAGCGCTTCCATCTGCGGAATGTCGCACGGAAATCGCCCGTACGATTCTGTGCGTTCGCCCATGCTGGGACCGGTCCATATTTCCAAATCATACCCAGATTCTCGAGGAGGATGAACGCACATGCCGACGATCAGCTTTTCGTCGGCAGCGAGTCGCAGAAGCTTGGCAAACATTATCGTCTCCTGTGTGTTTGAGGGCCTATCTGTTGATCAGGAAATCCAGCCACGATCTACCTCCGAGATCCTGATTCGGCGAGAATGACCAAATCGAGTCCATAAGTCCTTACGTATTGATCCCCTGGCCGGTTCTGCCTGAAGAGACCTTATTGTTATGTGCGGCACTGAAGTGGTTACGTAAAAATCCCAATTCAGCGCGAAGGCGCCGTGCCCTACCGACGCGACAGTGCCATCCACCGAGGGCGAATGTCGGACCAGGACAGGCTCGCGCAATTTGGCGCTCGCGTCTTTATTGATCAGCGCGGATTATTCGAATGGAGACCGATCAGCATGACCGCACGCGCAAAGCTGAACTTCTATGATCGCGTTCTTCGGCCGGATCCATCGCGCACCGTCGTCCGTCCTTTTGAGCCGAATTATCCCAGAGATTTCGACGGCGGCACGTCCCGCACCCAGGAGACTGTCGATCTGATCATGGCGCTCGATGAGGCTGAGTTGGCGCGTCAGCTGAAAGGCGTCACACTATCCCTGGACGAGAACCACCGCGACGTCGATGCGATGTTGCTTCGCCGGTTCAACGAAGTCGCCAGCGGGATCGCGGGCGCCGATCGTATCAACGCCAAGCAGCGGCGATTAATAGGCGCCTACTGCAGCGAAGAATTTGCATATGAGGCCGCCGCCTTGTTCAACCCAAGCGCCGTGCTCCATCCCGACCAGTCGGGTCTGCCCGAGGGCACGCTTCGTTTCGTGATGTCGCTGCGAGGCATCGGCGAGGGGCATGTATCTTCCGTGACGTTCCGCACCGGCACCTGGACGCCTGGCGGCGCACTTTTGGTCGATGATCCCAGCCCGACATCGGTATCGCCCCTCATCGATACGTGCGGGAGAGGGGAGGGCATAGCAGCACGCCTGTGTTGCGCCGGCAGTCGCACGATCTCGGAGACAGTGCTTTTCCCGGTCCTGCCGAGCCAAACGCAGGGTATCGAGGATACGCGCCTTGTTCGCTTCTGCGACGATGATGGCAGCATCAGCTACCATGGTACATATACAGCGTTCGGCGGTGGCCAAGTGCGATCGGAATTGCTGAGCACGGCCGATTTTAGATCGTTCGAGATGCGCGTCCTGACCGGCCAGGCCTCGAGCGGAAAGGGCATGGCCCTTTTCCCTCGCCGCATAGCGGGAAAATACGCCATGCTTGGGCGTCAGGACAGCAAGAACATCTGGCTTCACTTCTCCGATGAACTGCTTAACTGGGCAGGTGGCGCAAAGCTCATTACACCAAAATTCCCTTGGGAATTCGTCCAGATGGGTAATTGCGGGTCGCCGATCGAGATTGACGAAGGCTGGTTAGTGATGACCCACGGCGTTGGTACGGTCCGCAACTATTGCATTGGCGCATGCCTGCTCGACAAGAATGACCCATCAAAGCTGCTGGCGCGCACGCCGCGCCCGGTACTGGCCCCGAGCCCGCACGAGAGGGACGGGTACGTACCCAACGTCGTCTATAGCTGCGGTGTGATCGTTCACGATCGAACGATGTTACTACCCTATGGGGTGGCCGATAGCTTCACTGCCTTTGCTACGGCCTCGATTGATAACCTCCTAAGTGTGATGGAGTAGGTCACTCGAACTGATTGGGAATTGCTGACTGTTCGAGCGGTAGATGCCGTTCAAGGAAGACGAACGTCAATTCGGGGCGGCCGCGCGTCGTTTAGCGATGTTGGCTGTGCACAGGGGATACCATGCCATAGCAATCGGATCAGGGTTTGAGGCAAGCGAGAATTGCCATCATCGCGGTCCGGGTCTCCGCCACGTCTCGCACGGGGATTACGTCGATTCCGGCTGTGCGAACGGGATCATCGTTGCCACCGGGATAGATCGCGTCTCCCATGAACAGCATAGCCGACTGCGGAATGCCGGATTCCTCGGAAAGACGGCGCATTCCATAAGCCTTGTCGATGCCTTGGCGAGTAATGTCGATGGAGGTTGATCCCCCCACGTTGACGGACAGCTCGGGCAGTCGTGATCGAAGCGCTGCCTGCAGTGCCTTGCGCTTGGCGAAGTCGGGATCCCACGCTTTCTTTGCGTCGAGCGGCGCCTCCTGTCCAAGTCCAGAGAAAGTAATCTGGCTCCCGCGGTCCTCGATCCGCTCACCCCATGTCCTCTCGTCCGGAAGGCCCACTTCCCTTGGGGCCAGTTCAAACGCCTGAAGAATGCGCCTGCGCTCGTCGGGGTCGAATACATCAGCATAGACCGGCTTCCAGACATCCGTGAAGCGGTAGAGCTTGGTGCCTGTGGTTGGCATGATGAACAGCTGACGGAGGTCAGCTCTGATGGGCAATCGCGACACGACTTGTGCTTCAAACTGAGGCCAGTCGCCACCGGAGATCACTGCGACGTCGACGAGATCAAGCAGCTTGGCAAGCAGCTCGGCCGTTTCTTGGTCTATGGGCTGTTTGCTCTCGGCCAGGGTGCCGTCAAGGTCGAAGGCGATAAGGCGCTTCATCGGTGGACTCCAATCAGGGTGCTGTCGCTCGGCGGATAGGCGGCGCTCGAGCGATCGGGTTCGATATTCTTCAGGCGGACGGTAACCGGTGCGACGGTTGCATCGAGGATCGCCTGCACGATAGCCGGCTTTAACGGCGCTCCGAACGCGGTGCACCTTCCCAAGATGCCGCGGCGGATCCGCTCTTGGCCATGCTCGATCATCTCGCAGCCTCCATCAGGATGATATTGTCTATCGCTTGGGCAGCGCCGTCCTCCTCGTTCGACAGGGTCACCTGGTCAGCGGCGGAGCGGACCGCATCGGGACCCTGCCCCATCGCAATCGAGAGGCCGGCGCGCGCGAACATCGGCAGGTCATTACGCTCGTCGCCGAGCACGGCAACGTTGGCGAGCGGTACGCCGATCGCGGCTGCCAGCGCGGCGACGCCATCGCCCTTGTTGGCCTGGGGAGCGGTAATGTCGAGATAGTAAGGCTGCGAACGGCCGACAGTCGCAAACTGTCCGAGCGCTGCCGCGATCTCGCCGTCAAGTCGCGCGAGCAATGCATGGTCACCGCTGACGCCGACGATCTTGTCGGGATGAGCGAGCAATGCCGCGAAGTCGTCCTTGATTATCGGCTCGATGCTTGCCGCGCGCCGCTCGCGTGGAACATACACATCGTCGGTTGCTTGGGCATACCAGAGGCCACCCGAGAACAGCCACGGCGTGACGGCCGGGTGCTCAAGCAGGGCGAGTGCTCGCGCGGCGCATTCGGGCTCAAGTTGATCTGCCGAAACGACAGTCCCGTCGGGCCGGACGATCGTGCCGCCGTTGAAGGCACCGATGACGCCTGTGAGTTCCAGCCGTTTCGCGATCCAGAGCATGCCGCTGGGCGGGCGGGCACTGATCAGGCTCACCGCAATACCAGCCGTCCTGGCCCTTCCAACCGCAGAGATCACGCCGTCGGAGAGGCTTTTGTCCTGGCGGAGGAGCGTGCCATCTATATCGGAGACGATCAGGCGAATAGGGCCGCTCATCCAAGGTGATGCCAGCGTCGATGCGCGCGGTGCATCAGCGCATCTGCACTTTCGGGGCCGGCGCTGCCTGCGGCGTATCCCTCGGGGGTGCCTTGCGCCCACAGATCGAGGAGCGGCTGCACGGCGCGCCAGCCACCTTCGATCTGCGCGGCACGCTGAAACAGCGTCTGGTCGCCCGATTGCACGTCATAGAGCAAAGTTTCGTAGCCGGTCTGGTGGCCCACGTCGAAATGGTCCCGGTAGCGGAAATCCATGGCGACCGGCGCAGTGTTCACGACGAGCCCAGGCCGCTTGACCACAAACTCAAGGCTGATGCCCTCGTCGGGCTGAATTTGCACCACAAGACGGTTGGGGGGCAGCCGGTCCACCACCGTCTCCTGGAAAAGCGCCAGCGGCACGTCGCGGAATTGGACGACGATCTCGGTATCACGGGTCGCCAGCGCCTTCCCGGTGCGCAGATAGAAGGGCACGCCCGACCACCGCCACGTCTCCACGTGCAACTTGAGCGCGGGGAAGGTCTCCGTGCGGCTGGCAGGGTCAACGTCGGGCTCATCGAGATAGGCGGAAACGGCCTTGCCAGCGATGGCGCCGGAGCAATAGCGCCCGCGAATTGCCTCGGTCGGGTCGATCGGGCGGATGGCGGCAATGACCTTCTCTTTCTCCGTCCGGATCGCATCGGCATCGAAGCTGATCGGCGGCTCCATCGCTATCAGCGCCAGCAGCTGGAAGAGATGATTGGGAACCATGTCGCGCAATGCGCCGGTGGCATCGTAGAATCTGCCGCGCGTGCCGACGGTCACCGCCTCGGCCGCTGTTATTTGGACATGATCGACGTAGCGGTTGTTCCAGACGGCTTCCATCATGGTGTTGCCGAAGCGTGTGACCATGATGTTCTGCACGGTCTCCTTCCCAAGGAAATGATCGATCCGGTAGATCTGGGACTCGCTGGCGCGGGAAAGGATTTGCCGTTTCAGCGCCTGTGCAGAGGCAAGGTCGGTCCCGAACGGTTTTTCGATCACGACGCGGCGGAAACCATCGGTCTCGTTGAGCAGCCCTTCATCGCCGAGCTGATTTACGACGGTACCGAAGAAGGCCGGCGCTGTGGCGAGGTAGAAGATCGCGTTCCCGGTAAGTTGGCGGCCGAGAGCCTGATACATAGTCGAATCGGCGAAATCGCCCTTCAAATAGCGGATACGACTGCGGAGCCATGGCCAGTTGGCATCGTCCTTCACGAATTCGTCAAGCGCCTGGCGCAGCTGCTCGTCGTCGCTGTCATGATGGCTGACACCGACGAGCGCCATGTCCTCATTCAGCAAGCCGGCCCGAGCGAGGTTAACGAGCGCGGGTATCAGCAATCGGCGGGCGAGGTCCCCAAATGCGCCGAAGATAACGAAGGTAGCAGAGGGTGCAGTCAGAGCATCGCTCATTGCGGCATCTCGACGTGGCCGCCGAAGCCGAACCGCATAGCCGAGAGAAGCTTGTCGCCGAACGTCGTGTCGACTCGGCTGCGGTAGCGCGCGAACAGTGCCGCTGAGAGCACGTAGGCAGGGACTGCCTCCTCCATTGCCGCCTCGATCGTCCAGTGACCCTCGCCGGAATCCGCGACCTGCCCCGAGAACTGCTCCAGCATTTGGTCTTTGGCGAGCGCCGTCGCCGTCAGATCGAGCAACCAGGACGAGATCACGCTGCCGCGGCGCCAGACCTCGGCGATGTCAGTGAGGTTGAGGTCGAAGCGCTCGTCTTCCGGCAGCTTGGCGGATGACTTGCCCTTCAGGATGTCGAACCCCTCAGCATAGGCCTGCATCAAGCCATATTCGATGCCGTTGTGAACCATCTTGACGAAATGGCCCGAGCCGGCTGGACCGGCATGGATATACCCCTTCTCGGCGCGGGTGTCCTCGTTGGGACCGCCGCGATCCGGTGTGCGTGCGATCGTCCCAAAGCCTGGTGCCATGGCCTCGAAGAGAGGATCGAGACTGTCGAGCGTCGCGGCATCGCCTCCGATCATCATGCAATAGCCTCGGTCAAGGCCCCACACACCGCCCGAGGTGCCCACATCGACATAGTGGAGCCCCTTCATGGCGCACAGCTTCGCCCGGCGGATGTCGTCCTTGTAGAAGCTGTTGCCGCCGTCGATAATTATGTCGCCTGGGGAGGCCAAGCCCATCAGCATCTCGATCGTGCTCTCCGTCGGCGGCCCAGCCGGCAGCATCACCCAGAAAATGCGCGGGCTCTCCAGCTTGGCTGCGACCTCCTCAAGCGAAGCGGCGGCGGTCGCGCCTTCGCCGGCCAGCATGTCCACCAGCGGCGGGTTCCGATCGAAGGCGACGATCTCGTGACCGCCGCGCATCAGACGGCGCGCAATATTGGCTCCCATTCTGCCGAGGCCGATCATCGCTATACGCATTTGCTCATTCCTCAGTTTTGGGTTGCCGCGATGACAGCTGCGCGCAAGGCTTCGATGCCGCCGCCGTCCTTCTTGATGTGGACACGCAGAACGGGCTGCCCGCGCGCAACAAGCACGGCCATGTCGCCGCGCGCCTGCGCAATCTGAATGGTGCCGAAGCTCGCTTTCCTGCCTGGGATCGACAGATCGGGATGGGGATCGCGCGTGATCGTCAGAAACAACCCGCTCGCCGGGCCGCCTTTATATGCCTGGCCCGTCGAGTGCAGGAAACGCGGCCCAAAACCCGCGACCGTCGCCACCGCCTTGGTAGCACGCACCGCCATCCGCATCGCGGCCATTGCCGCCGCATTCGCCTCGTCGCGCTCGATAAATCCGAGGAAACCGGCATAATGTCCGGGCTTCAGCCGGGCAAAGTGGAGCCGCAGCAGGTTCACCGGATCGCCCGAGCCGAATCCGCTTTCGCCAGCAGCGTAGATCGCCAAGTCTGCGTCTTCCGCGATCGCGATCTCTGGTTCAAGCGCACTGGAAGCTTCATAAGCATCGACGAGCTCGCGCGTGGCGATTTTGGCATCCTCCACGTCGGGCTGGTCGAACGGATTGATCCCAATAACGGCGCTTGCAATTGCCGTCGCAATTTCCCAGCGGAAGAACTCCTGGCCGATCAAATCGCGTGAGGCGACCGTGATCCGGATGAGGGGATGGCCGGCCTGCTTTAGCTGCGCGAGCTTGCTGTCCAGCCCGTCCTCCGCGTCTCCTTCGAGGTGAAGATGCACGAACAGGCGATCGCTCCCGTAAACCTCCGGCGGTCCCGCAGGCTCAAGGTCGACCGGAATAATCCCCTTGCCTTTCTTGCCTGTCGACTCAGCAAGCAACTGCTCGAGCCAGGCCCCGAACGGTTCTAGTCCCTTGGATGCCAAGATGGTTAGCTTGTCGCGCCCGCCGATAGCCGCCTCGCCGATTATCACCCCAAGGCGCACGCCAGGGTTTGCTGCAGGAGGTGAATCGGCACCGCAGGCGAAGACCATTGGCTGGGTTTTCTCGTAGAAATCCTGGATATCGATGCCCATCGCGGCGGCGGGAACCATGCCGAAAGCCGACAGCACCGAATAGCGCCCGCCGATCGCGGGATCCCCTGCGAAGATATGCGCGAAGCCATCCGCCTTCGCGGTCTGGTCCAGCTTTGATCCAGGGTCGGTGACCGCAACGAAATGGCTGCCGCCCTGGCCGGCCGCTGCATAGAAATAGGCGCGCAGGAGCTCAGGCTCCATTGTCGATCCCGATTTGGAGGATATTATGAACAGCGTGTTCGCCGGGTCGATCGCTGCCGCGACCGTCGCGATCTGGCCGGGGTCGCTGGTGTCGAGCACGTGCAGCTTTGGGCTACCCTTTGCGCTGCCGAGGATGCGCGCGATCACCTCGGGGCCGAGGCTCGATCCGCCCATGCCGAGCAGCACCGCGTCCTTGAAGCCTTTGGCTTCTTCACCGAGCATCTTGAGCGTGTCTGGATCAACCTGCTCACTGCGGGCGGCGGCGAGCCACCCGAGCCATTTGCCCTCGTCCTTGCCGGTCCAGAGCGAGGCATCGCCCTTCCACAGCCGGCGCGGCCAAGCCTCGGCGCGGGCGGTTTCGAGGCGCGTGGCGACAGCCTCCTGAAGTCCTGCCGGGAGATCGACTGCCATCAAGTTTTGTCGGCGGCCGAGGAACGCGGTACGCTTGCCCGCGACCGCGCCAAGCAGTGCATCCGCCGCATCGGCGAACAGCGTCACGCCCGCCTCGACCAACCCGGTGGTGACGTCGCCCAGTTTGAGGCCGAGACGCTCGGTTTCGGCCAGCACATGGAGGGCTTTATCCAGATTATCGGTCAGTGTGGCCAGGGCCGTGCCATGGTCACGGAACGCGTCCATCGTCCCAGGCGGCATCGTGTTAACAGTGTCGGGTCCGATCAGCGAGTCGATGTAGAGCGTATCGGGGTAGGCGGGGTCCTTAACCCCGGTTGAGGCCCACAATAGTCGCTGCGGCATCGCTCCCCTGGCGGCCAGCGCCTGCCAGCGGTCGCTCGCCAGCATCTCCTGGAACCAGGCATAGGCAAGCTTGGCATTGGCGATTGCGACTTGGCCGCGAATTGCATTTAGAGCCTCGCTCTCCGGGTCGCCTTCCCTGACGCGCGCATCAATCGTCTTGTCGATCTGCGCATCGATGCGGCTGACGAAGAAGCTCGCGACGCTAGCGATCCGGCTGATCGCTTCTCCCTTCTTCACCCGAGCCTCGAGGCCGGCCATATAGGCCTCCGCGACCGCCTGATAAGCGGCGAGCGAGAAAAGCAATGTCACATTGATGTTGAGCCCATCCTCGATCAGTTGACGGATCGCAGGAATGCCAGCCCGTGTGCCGGGCACCTTCACCATCAGATTGGGCTCGGCCACCATCTGCCACAGTCGCCTTGCTTCCCCGATCGTCTCCTTGGTGTCGGTGGCGACATAGGGCGAAACCTCAAGGCTTACATAGCCGTCTTTGCCGCCGAGGCGGTCGTACACCGACCGCAGATCCGCGGCGGCTGCCTTGATGTCCGCCGTCGCCTCGCTTTCGTAGGCATCAGTGACGCTCGCGTCGGCCTTGCCGAGGAAGCTTCTGAAACCCTCGTCATAGGCGTCCCCATGGCCCATCGCCTTCTCGAAGATCGAGGGGTTGGAGGTGACGCCGGTCAGACCGTCCTTCTCAATCAGCTTGCGCAGCCCGCCTTCGTTAAGAAATTTGCGGTCTACGAAGTCTAGCCACACGGCCTGTCCCGCAGCACCAAGGTCTTTGAGAAGGCTGGTCATTTGTTCTTCTCGATCAGATCGCGCGCCACGGCGCAGATATTGTCGACGGTGAAACCAAATTTTTCCTGGAGATTGGCGAGCGGCGCCGAGGCTCCGAAGGTCTTCATAGTTATTGTCCCGCCGTCATGTCCGACATAGCGGTCCCAACCCATCGACCCGCCCTGCTCGACGGCGAGCCGCGTGCGCACCGCATCGGGGAACACGCTCTGGCGATAGGCGTCGTCCTGCTTTTCGAACAAGGACCAGCTCGGCAGCGAAACCACTCGCGATCGGACGCCTTCGCCCGATAACTTCTCGTGGGCGGCCACCACCATCGGCAGTTCGCTGCCGGTACCGATAAGGATGATCTCGGGATCTCC
>CAMTWP010000042.1:0-10991 GCA_947085475.1 uncultured Novosphingobium sp.
GAGCATACAACACCCTCAAATTTATGGCTTGCAGTCCGGTTCATCCAATCCAGAAGCTGCCATCCGTCGGAGGGTTCATAGCAAACAATCGCATACGTCTGATGCTCTGAGCCATATGGTAAAAACCATAGCAAGCGGTCTAGCAGTTTAACAATTTACCATGCTGCCAATTGTCACGGCATCAATCCGTGATGCATGCGAAATTGATGGCCGGTAGGGGGTGCACAAACAAAAAGCCCTCCCTCCCCGAAGGGAGGAAGGGCCTTTGAAAACGCTATCTGACGTCAGATCAGAATGCGGCAGTTAGCGATACGACAACAGTCGAAGCTGCGATCGAGCCACCCTTACCTGACACGCGCGAAAACGCAGGCTGGAGGTAAAGTGCATCGGCGTCAGAGATGTCGGTGTCGACATAAGCAACGCCAAGCGTCAGCGGCGTACCGCCAATGGCGTAGTCAGCGCCGACCAGCCAATCAATGTATTCGCCGGTTGGAGTGACCGAGGTAGCGAATGGGCCAAGGCCATCATTACCCTTTGAGTAGCCGAGGTGAGCCTTGAGCGTCAGGCCGGTATCCGGGATTGCCGAAGAAACATCGCCCCAAATGTAGAGGTTGTCGTTCTTGTCGCCTGGATTGTCATATCCAATACCGTTGTCATAATCGACATTGGCGGCGACCGTCCCGTTGGAAGACCAAGCGCCGAGTGCTTCCTGCTTTGGTGCATAAGCAACGCCAGCGGTCAACGCGACAGGACCGGCCGTGCCCGAAACCTTGATATAAGGCTCAACGAAATCGGTGTTATCGAAGCCCTTTGGATACATGTACCAAGTTGCACCGACATCAACCGTCGCGCCACCAACAGCTGCCTTATAGCCTGCAATGATGTCGAGTTCCATGTTTGCACCGCCGAAAGTGCCCCAGCCTGCAAGGTTGGAACCCCAGGTGCCGACATAAAAGCCGCTTTCATGCGAAACGGTAATGCCACCTTGGATGGCCATGTTGCGGTCCGACTGCGAAACACCGCGGAAGCGGTAGTCAGAAACAAGCGCAACGTTGCCTGAAACAGTGATTGGGCTTGATGCCTCTTCCTGTGCAAACGCTGGGTTTGCAACAGTGGCAATGGCGATAGCAGCCAAAGCTGCGGCCAAACGAATCTTCATACGGAACGCTCCCTGTAAGGATTATCACGTTCCACCTGCGTCCACTGCGCGTTGCCTCTCTAAGGAGCACCGTCGCAATGGAGTTTGATTCGTACACTCACTTTGTTGCTAAAGTATTTCTGAATTGTAACTGTATATGTCTGTTGCTGCAATGCAACACTGTGCCGGACAGGTCCGATCAAACGTCGGGATCTGCCCGGCAAATTGGGAGGACAAGAAAAGGCCGCAACACTTAGCCAACCGGAGCGATCGTCCGGACAAGAGATTCAGCCCCGGCAACGCGAACATCGTCTCCGCGCATCCGCCGACGAACGACCCATTCGCTAAGCATTTCAGCGGTGGTGTGATCAATCATGTGAACATCGTTCATATCCACATGAACCGCACGGCCGGGAGGCAATTGCTCTAGCGCGTTGGTCAAACGGGTAAGCCCAAGGAACGTAGCGGCCCCTTCCAGCTTCAAGCCGACCGCATCACCGAGCGATTGTTCACCAACGCGGAATTTGAGATTTCGCACATGCGGGACCAGTTCGACCACAGAAAGTGCGAGGCCGACCAATACGCCCGTGAGCAAATCCGTTGTCACCACAAGCAAGAATGTGGCTGTCCAGATCAAGGCAGGAAGAAAGCCATGGACACGAAACAGGTGCCTGACCTGCTTGACGCTTACCAGCTTCCAGCCGGTAACCACCAGCACGCCGCCCAATGCTGCCATGGGCACTTCGCGCAGCACGAAGGGCAACATCGCCACGAAGCCAAGAATCCACACGCCATGCAACACCGCAGACAGGCGCGTCTTCGCCCCGGCTTGGACATTGGCCGAGGAGCGCACGATCACGCCGGTCATGGGCAAGGCGTTGAACACACCGCACAGCAAGTTGCCAACGCCCTGAGCGCGCAATTCCTTGTTGTAATCCGTCCGGACGCCGTCGTGCATGCGGTCAACCGCGGCGGCTGAAAGCAAAGTCTCCGCACTGGCGATGAAGGCGATGGCAATGGCTGACAGGATCATTGATGAACTGCCGAGGATGGCAAATGCGCCACCTTCGGGCAAGGCAAACGCTGCGGCGATGGACTGTGGTACGACAATCCGTGCAACATCAAGACCGAAACCTGAAGCGACGAAGGTCGCCGCCAAAACGCCGAGCAAAGCACCCGGCAGCAGTCCAAGCTGCGCTGGCTTGAACTTTTCCCAAAGCACCATGGTGCCAATAGTAATCAATCCGAGCATCAGCGCAAATTCGGTTGAACCCCACGCAAACGGCGCGAGGCCCATCAACCGGGCTGGCATCATGGCCAGATTCTCAAGCCCGCTCGACAGCGGCTTTGCATCAAACAGAATATGAAACTGTCCGATTACGATCAACGCGCCGATCCCGGCGAGCATCCCATGCACCACCGCAGGGGAGATTGCCCGGAACGCACCGCCCAGTTTGGCAATGCCTGCAACCACCTGAATCGCGCCCGCCAGCACCAGCACTGGTCCCAGCGCAGACAGGCCATTATCGCGGACAAATTCGAACACAATAACTGCAAGGCCTGCTGCCGGACCGCTTACCTGCAGCGGGGAACCCGCCAACAGGCCAACGACGATGCCGCCGATAATCCCGGTAACAAGGCCCTTTTCTGGTGGGACGCCAGACGCAATCGCGATGCCCATGCACAGCGGCATGGCCACGAGAAAAACGACGATTGATGCTGTAAAGTCACGAGCGAAAAAGCGGAATGGCCCCTTGCCCTCCGCTTGATCACGCAACGTTGCTGTAGCGACGTTCATTCGGCCGCCACAGCGTAGATAGGTTCGTTGGCCACGCGCGTATAAGCAGGGAGTGCTACTGGCAGCGGACGATCTTCACGCATCGGCATGAATTGGCCGGTATCACCATCAAGACCCAGAACAACGCCTGCCGAAATATCGACGAACCAACCGTGCAATGCCATTTCGCCGCGGGCGATGGCTGCTGCAACTGACGGGTGCGTCCGCAGGTGATCAATCTGTGCCATGATGTTTTGCAGGCTGATCGCACGAACGCGCTCATCGCCATGGAGATGCGGCGCACAGCTTGAGATCACATGTTCAGCCGCCGCGCCGTGGCGCAGCCAAGCGACGACATTGGGCATACCTTCGGGCGCTTCAGGAGCAGCAAGGGCCTTCATCGCGCCGCAATCGGAATGGCCGCAAACGATGATATCGCGCACACCCAGCGCCACGACGGCATATTCGACCGTGGAAGATACCCCGCCGTTCATCGTTGCATAAGACGGCACCATGTTGCCAGCGTTGCGGCAGACGAACAGCTCGCCCGGCTCGGCCTGCATGATCTGCTCAGGCACAATGCGCGAATCAGCACACGAGATCATCAGCGCCTTTGGCGACTGACCTTCGGTGGAAAGTTTGCCGAACAGCTCGCGGCTGTCAGGGAAAACGGTCTTTTCGAAGCTGAATACACGACCGAGAAGTTCGTTCATATTAGTCTCCCATTTCCGGTGAGGATAGGTTGACCGCAGCGAAGATGCCGCGACTGCTAACATAACTAAGCCCCTGCCTTTTCCTGAGTTGGACCGAACTGTAACGAAATATTGCCAAGCTTTCAGCCAATCGCGCATGGAAGGCGCACGGTCACGCACAATCCGCCCTGCTCACGATTTCGCAACTGCAACACGCCATTATCCAAGGCAATCGCCCTCGCCACGATTGGCAGGCCAAGTCCCATTCCCGGCGTATCGCGGCCCCTTGCTGTATCCAGACGGACAAACGGCTGAAGGACATCATCCATGCGTTCGGGCGGAATACCCGGTCCATCATCTTCAAAAGTGATTTCAGCAACATCCCCGTCACGCCGCACCATGACCCGAACATTGCCTGCATAATGCAGCGCGTTTTCGATCAGGTTTGACAAAGCTCTGCGCAAGGAGACCGGCCGTGCCATGATATCAAGGCTTTCAAGGCCTGCAAACGTGGCATCGCCGCCATCGTCAGCAGCTGTATCAACCAGCGTCTGTGTCATCACCGCCACATCAATCCGCTCGGCCGGAAGGCGCGACCCGCCGGTTTCCACAAAGGCCTGCAACGATTCCAGCATGTGCCGCATCTCGCCAAGATCGGTGGTCATGTCGTTGACCGTTTCGCTGTCAAGGCCAGTGCGTTCCAAGCGCAATTGCATACGGGCAAGCGGGGTGCGCAGATCGTGACCGATCGCCAGCATGGATTGGGTGCGGTCGGTCATCGATTGGTGAATACGCTGCTGCATCTGATTAAAGGCCGCAATCAGTTCGCGCACCTCGCCGGTGCCTTGTTCGGCAATCGGTTCGGGCGAGCCTGAACCGACAGTGCGCGACGCCCTCACCAGCGTGCGCAGCGGTGCCAGCGTGGCGCGAAACAGCGCCCAAGCCAATATCACCAGCACCAGCGTCGGTAGCAGCAGCGTGACGATACGGCCCGCATTCAACGCCCAAGCCGCGCTCGCATAAGTTTGAAACTTCAGAACGCTGCGGTCAGGCAACAGGACCGACCCTTCGATAAAGCCCGGAGCGCCCACCGATTTGAGATGCAATTGCAGGTCGGCATGATCGAGTTCTGTCGCCACCTCCAGGATCTGTTCGCGCATTCCTGCCAAAGCCACCGACCCAATCGGGCGCGGCCCGGTGGCATGCCATTCGAGCGAAAAGCGATTGGTGCTAAGATCGCGGGCAACGCGCGCCCGGTCAGGCTTGTTTGTATCCTCGATGATGCGGCTGGCGATAACCAGATGTTCCGCAACCCGCGCCGCGTCATCCTCACGCAGTGCAAACCGGCTGGCGCGATCAAACAGCAGCGTATTGGCGGCAAAGTCTACGCCTGCGACCAGCAGCAGGATCGCCAGCAGCCGCTCTGGCAGTCCGAACCGGCGCGAAAACTTCAAGCGCGCTCAACTTCCGCGCGGAACATATAGCCGACGCCGCGCACCGTCACGATGGGGGCCGGCCCGCCCGCCGCCGAAAGTTTGCGGCGCAAACGGCTGACAAGCACGTCCACACTGCGGTCAGAGCTGTCACCCAGACGGGTGCGCGACAGTTCGATCAAACGCTCACGCCCCAGCACGCGCTGCGGCTGGCCGATGAACGTGGCGAGCAAATCAAATTCAGCACCGGTCAGATCGACCATCGCGCCACTGGGTGAATGTAATTCACGCCGCGCCATCGAAACCACCCAGCCATCAAACCGGATTTCGCCACTGCGCCCGCCCGTCTCGCCAGAGGAATCGCTGCCCATCGTGGTGCCGCGCCGCAGCACGGCGCCAATGCGGGCGACCAGTTCGCGCGTGCTGAACGGTTTGGCCAGATAGTCGTCTGCCCCCAATTCCAGACCCAGCACGCGGTCTTCTTCGCTGCCCCGCGCCGAAACAAAGATGATCGGCACATCGCTTTGGCGGCGCAAGCGGCGGAACAGTTCGATGCCGCTGGTGCCCGGCAGCATGATGTCCAGCACCACCAGATCCGCAGGCTCGCCTTCCAGCGCAACCCACATTTCCGCGCCGGTTGCCGCCGTGCGCACAACATAGCCGTTTTCGCGCAAAGCGCGGGCGGTCAGCGTCCGCAGCGGGCCATCGTCTTCCACCAGTACGATTGAGGGTGATTGCATAAATTCCCGGTCAAATTGCGGCCTCTGCGCGCACGATAGGTCGGCACACGCAGCCTGCCAAGGATGAGTTCAAACACCATGCGGAAGTTGAGAGTGCAGACGTTTGCCTGCACCACCCTATCGCCTTCCGATACCCTAGCTGAACAGAGCCTTTTTCCAAAGGCGGGCGGGCTTGCGACAAAGTATTGCCGCGCTGCAAATATATCGTCAATCCACGCCAAACTGGCTGAGATCGAGCAGTTCGCTGGCGCCGAACCACATCACGTGGGCCGTGTGGTCCAACATATCGTTGCCGCTGTTGCCGTGCGCGAACACGGTGAACGGCCCGCGATTGTGCATCAACCAATCAATCGCCGCGCCGATTTGCGCCGCCGGAACCGTCATCTGGCACGATCCGCGCGGATGTGGGCCAACCGGGCGCACATGAACCCGCCCCATCGCAACACCCAATGCGTCGCGCATCGAAATGCCCAAGGCGCGCGCCCGCTCGGCCTGATCCGCATCGAAATAGATATGGGCGTGAAAATCGGAAAATGGTGCCATGAGCAATTCCTGCCTCACAGCTTGATCACAAGCAAGGCGTTAGCCCGTGGCCATCCAACGATAGGGAATGATTGATTGGCAAAAGGGTTACACCCGACACGGCGCGATTTTCTCGCATCCTCTCCCAAGGCCGTGTCGGGCGACTTTTGACAATCCGCCCTATCGCGGGGGCGCAGCATTGTCACAGCAATTCTTGCACCGCTGTCACAATCCCGCAAACTGATGCACGCGCACCACACATATGCATATGCCGTGCACAATGGCACGGCTTTGCTCATCCCTGATTGCGATAGGGATCGGCGGTGTCAGTCGCCACATCCGCCATCGTGGTGGCACCCGGCGTTGCTTGGCCGTCAGTGCTGTGCTTTATCGTTGGACCAATGACAGACCTTACCCCAAATCGATACGTTCATCGCCGCCTGGCGTGATACCGGCGGGTCTGAACTGGCCAATACGCAAAGCTTTATCAACGGCTTGTGCCAAATTCTGGGGGTCGATGCCCCTGCGGGCAGCCGCACCGATGATGCCCACAACGATTACGTGTTCGAACGCCGCGTGTTTCAGGACAACGGCGATGGCACGCAAAGCTTTGGCCGCGTGGATTGCTACAAACGCAATGCCTTCATCCTTGAGGCCAAGCAGGGCAGCGAGGCTGACCGAACCGCCGCCAACAAGGGCGAGGATGATCTGGACATCTTCGGCCAAACCGCCAGTGCGCGGGTAAAGCGTGGCACCGCCCGGCGCGGCACGCCGGGTTGGGCCAAGGCGATGGTACAGGCCAAGGGGCAGGCCGAACGCTATGCCAAGGCGCTGCCCGTGGCGCATGGCTGGCCGCCATTCCTGCTGGTCGCAGACATTGGCTATTGCATTGAAGTCTATGCCGATTTTACCGGCACGGGCAAAGCCTATGCCCAATTCCCCGATCGGTCCCGCTACCGCATCATGCTGGAGGATTTGCGCGATGAGGACGTCCGCGCCCGCCTGCGCAGCATCTGGACCGAACCCAAAACGCTCGATCCTGCAATCCAATCGGCCAAAGTCACGCGCGAGATTGCCGATCTGCTCGCCACCGTTTCCCGCCGTCTGGAAGCGCGCGGCTATAACGCCGAAGCCGTCAGCGGATTTTTGATGCGCGTACTGTTCACGATGTTTGCCGAAGACACCAAGGTTCTGCTGCCGCAAGACAGCTTCAAAACGCTGCTGCGCGAACACATCGGCAGCCCGCAGATGCTGCATCATTCGCTGTCTGCGCTGTGGAAAGCGATGGACAAGGGCGATTATGCCCCGGCCCTGCGCACCCATGTAAAGCGGTTCAACGGATATCTGTTCAAAAACACCGACGCGCCCGAACTTGACGCCGATGAATTGCAGGTGCTGATCCAAGCCGCCGAAAAGGATTGGACCGAGGTGGAACCCGCCATCTTCGGCACCCTGCTCGAACGCGCGCTCAACCCCAAGGAACGCGCAAAGCTGGGCGCGCATTACACTCCGCGCGCTTATGTGGAACGCCTGATCGGCCCCACCATCATGGAGCCGTTGCGCGCCGATTGGGATGGCGTGCGCGGTGCTGCCGCCACCCTGATCGAAGATGGCAAAGCCGACGAGGCCAAAGTGTTCGTTCAGGCCTTCCACGCCAAACTGGCGCAAACCAAAGTGCTTGATCCGGCCTGCGGCACCGGCAACTTCCTCTATGTCGCCATGGCGCGGATGAAGGAATTGGAAGGCGAAGTGCTCGACCTGCTGGTGGAACTGGGCGATGATCAATACGTCGCCGAGCTTACTGGCCACACCATCACGCCGGAAAACTTTCTGGGTATCGAAATTAATCCGCGCGCCGCCGCGATTGCCCAACTGGTGCTGTGGATCGGCTATTTGCAATGGCACTTCCGCGTCAACGGGTCTGATCGCGCGCCGCCCGAACCGATCCTCAAAGACATCCGCACCATCGAAAACCGCGATGCTCTGATCGATTATGACGACAAGGTTCTGGAACTCGACGAACACGGCAAACCGCTCAGCCGCTGGGATGGCGAGACGATGAAGGTCCACCCCGTCACGGGCCGCAATGTGCCCGACGAAGACGCCCGCGCCGAAGTCTACCGCTATGTCAAACCGCGCGCCGCCAAATGGCCCAAGGCGGACTTCATTGTGGGCAACCCGCCGTTTATTGGCAATAAGCGGATGAGAATACGGCTCGGAGAAAATTACGCGAAAGCTTTGCGAGCCGCTTGGCCAAAGGTGCCTAAGAGCGTCGACTTGGTGATGTACTGGTGGGACCGTTGCGCAGAACTTACACAGTCGGGTCGCTTGAACGCTTTTGGGCTGGTTTCAACCAACAGCATCAAACAGGTCACCAATCGAGCTGTTATCGAGCGTTGGCTTAAGGTCCGGCCTGCATTGAACCTTTCTTTTGCCATTCCCGATCATCCATGGATGGACGATGAAACTACCGCTCAAGTTCGTATTTCGATGACGGTCGCGTCCAAAGGCAGAAGATTAGGCATCCTTGAGACGATCCAGTCGGAGCGCAAAGTAAAAGGTCAGCCGAATGTCGTGGATTTGATTCCGCGCTTTGGCCAAATTCATAGCAATCTTACAATCGGAGCTAACATCACCGACTGCGGGCCACTAAAGAGCAACGATACGCTTTCCTTTATGGGAGTTATCCCGTCTGGTACGGGATTCCGGATTTCTGCGTATGAGTTGGTGGAATGCGGTTGCGACCTTTCCCACCTTCCGTCGGTCGTCCGCACCTACCTTGTCGGTAACGAGTTGACCGACAACAAGCCTCCCGGCTTTATCATCGACTATTTCGGCCTCAACGAAGCGCGAGCACGCGAAGCTTCACCTGCACTTTTTCAGTTCGTGCTGAACCGCGTCAAGGCTGGCCGAGTTGCAAGATCAGGTGACACTTCGGACTCGCAGCAATATGCAGCGGAATGGTGGCTATTCGCTAAGCCGCGGCCGGGTATGCGAGCGGCCATTCAAGGACAGTCTCGCTACTTGGCAACGACTGAAACCTCGAAACACCGATGGTTCACGTTTCTTCATTCAGCCGTTTTGCCAGACCAAAAGATTCGTGGTGTTGCGACCGAAGATGCTTTCCATTTGGGCGTACTCTCAAATCGGATCCATACGCTTTGGTCTGATGCCGCTGGTGGGCGGCAAGGTGTGGGCAACGACTCTGTCTACAATAATACGACTTGCTTTGAGCCCTTCCCATTCCCCGCCGATGTTCCCGAACCGCTCAAGGACAAGATCCGTGCCGAGGCCGAGGCGCTGGATGCTTTGCGCAAACGTGTGCTGGCGCAGCACGAGGACTTGACCCTCACCAAGCTTTACAACGTGCTCGAAGCCTTGCGCGCCGATGGCGGCAAGGGCCGCGCGTTGACCGATGCCGAGCGCGACATGCATGATCGCGGGCTGGTCACCCTGATCCGCCAGCACCACGATGCCATCGACGCCCTTGTCGCGCAGGCCTATGGCTGGCCGGTCGATCTGTCAGACGAACAGGTGCTCACCCGCCTTGTCGCGCTGAACAAGGAACGCGCCGCCGAAGAAGCCAAAGGCCTGATCCGCTGGCTGCGCCCCGAATATCAGGCCCCCGGCCAAACGACAGATGGCCACACCGCCGCCGTCACTCAATCGCTCGATCTGGGCGAGGCTGCCGCGATCCTGCCCGACAACGTCATCCCATGGCCCATATCGCTGCCCGAACAAGTCAGCGCCGTCCAATCGATCCTGTCTGCCGCCCAATCCCCCTTGGCCCCCCAGGACATCGCCCGCGCCTTCAAAGGCAAACGCGCCGCCACCGTCCGCCCCGTCCTCGACGCGCTGGCCGGCATCGGCATGGCACGCAGGCTGAAAGATGGGCGATACGCCGCATAATCCAGAATCCTAAGAACCGATCATCAAAAGTCCAAAGCTACATCCGGCTGGTCATCACCAAAGGCTGAGCCGAAAGACTGGCCCACGACCAGCGATGGCGCGCAAAACGCCAAGCGCGCCATGGATGAACGCCGGGCTGATTGCGGCGCATGCATGCGGCTCTGGACCAATCCAATGGTGCTTTGCCGCCAATGTCGCTTTGAAATTGGATCGCTTGGCCCACAAATGACAACGCCGCCCCGAAGGGCGGCATCACCAGATCCACGTCTGTGGTTGCGGGGGCAGGATTTGAACCTGCGACCTTCAGGTTATGAGCCTGACGAGCTACCGGACTGCTCCACCCCGCGCCGGGTGTTGTTTGCGCTTGTCTCCGGGCGCGGTGGCCTGGGAAGGACGCAAACCTTGCAAGACACAAACAGGGCCTTGGTCGTGATGACCTAGGCCCTGATGTGTGAGGCGGCGACCTTGTGGATCGCAGCCCTTTGACAGTGGATGGGTTTTTAATCTGGGATGATATGTGCGCAAACCACGCGCCGGCTTCAATGCCTGGCGACGACCTACTCTTCCACCGCTTGAGCGTTAGTACCATTGGCGCAGTCCGGTTTCACGGCCGAGTTCGAGATGGGATCGGGTGGGGCACAGACGCTATGGTCACCAAGCAATGGAGCCGGCGCGGTGTTTATCGCAATATCGATGCTGTTTTACAGATGGATTTGTTCTGGCTGGTATCGTCCGGCCTTCGCTGGCGGCACCTGCTTTTTGGAGCAAGGCTGTCATTGA
>CAMTWP010000043.1:0-32839 GCA_947085475.1 uncultured Novosphingobium sp.
AGACCGCTTGCTATGGTTTTTACCATATGGCTCAGAGCATCAGACGTATGCGATTGTTTGCTATGAACCCTCCGACGGATGGCAGCTTCTGGATTGGATGAACCGGACTGCAAGCCATAAATTTGAGGGTGTTGTATGCTCAACTGGTTCGAAAAAGATGCGCCGATTCGGGAAAAATTTAACGCACTTTTAATGGCTTACGCAACTTTTGGCGCAATCGGGCTGTTGGGTCTTGTTCTGGCGATTGCAGGCGCTGCTCCGGCGATGATTACCATCAGCATGGGCTTGCTGGCATTTGCTGCAACTCTTGGCTTAACCGTGATTGCAAAGGATCGCATTTGCAGGCCATATGTTAATACGGTTGTGCGAATGGAAGCTTTGGCAAACGGCGATACTGCAACACCCTTTGATTACCCAGATTACAAGGACTGCGTTGGCCGCATGAACCGTGCGATGGTCACTTTCCGCGATAACCGGTTGGAAGTCCACGCTGCCAGAGAAACGCAGGAAACCGTTGTCAACGTCTTGCGGACTGCGCTTGGCGCGTTGGGCAACAACCGGCTGGACTGCCAAATTGATTGTGCATTGCCGGGCGCTTACGAAGAATTACGCGCAGATTTCAATCGCGCGGTCAATTCGCTTGCTGAAGCCTTGCGCAGCGTCAACCAGACGGCGCAGGTGGTGCTGACAGGTGCGAATGAAATTAGCATTGCGTCAAACGACCTTGGGCAAAGAAACGAGCAGCAGGCCGCCAGTGTCGAGGAAACCTCTGCTGCATTGAACGAAGTGACCCAAGGCATTCATGCCATGGCCATTTCGGCAACAGAGGCACAGGCGTCTATTGGTCAGGCGCATGATGAAGCGGCGGGCGGTGGCGCGGTTGTTGAACGGGCGGTTGATGCTATGTCGGCCATCGCGCGGTCTGCGGCTGAAATTGGCCAGATCATTGGCCTCATTGATGGCATTGCCTTTCAAACCAACTTGCTTGCGTTGAATGCTGGTGTCGAAGCGGCCCGCGCGGGCGATGCCGGTCGGGGCTTTGCGGTTGTCGCCACCGAAGTACGGGGACTAGCGCAGCGATCTGCGGATGCCGCGCGCGATATCCGGGCACTGATTTCAACATCGGGAGAGCAAGTTGCCTCCGGCGTAGAACTCGTCGGACAGGCTGGCACCGCGCTATCGGGTATCGTCACACGTGTGGGCGCAATCGATAGCCTCATTTCCGAGATTGCACGAAATGCACAAAACCAAGCGGTCAGCCTTCAGCAAGTGAACAGTGCAGTGGTCGATGTTGATCGCGTAACCCAGCAAAACGCCGCCATGGTTGAACAAGTGACGGCTGCGGCGCGCTCGCTCTCGCGTGAAGCTGGTGGGCTTGTCGATGTGGTTGGTCAGTTTGATGTGGGGGCAGACGGCCACCGTGGAGCGGCGCGCGCATATCTCGCACCTGCATCAGCACCCGCGCCAATGCGAGCGCCTACACCAGCACCTGTAATGGCACGCGCATCGGCACCACCGGCCGCACCCCACTTCGCATCGATCGGCAGTGCAGCGGTTAAGGTTGAAGCATCTGATGATTGGGACGAATTCTGAACGACGCGGCAAAATCCGTTGAATCGCGTCAACCCGCCTCACCAAGTTCTGTAGCGAACTTGCTGCGGCGGTGTTAAGGGCGGCGACCACCAATGGGTTCAGGATAATGTTGGCGATGATTCAACCAGGCCGTACGTTCAAGGATAATCTGCAACAATTGCCACCCATTGATGGCGTGCAGCAGATTGACCTGTGTGATGCGCAGGACACGGTGATCGCCAGCATCGAAAATCAGCCGGGCAAACAGGGTTCGGTTGCTGTGTACCAATATCTTCACAATGCGTTTGGCACCCTTGATGCCAAAGCAGCAAACCATGGCCTGCTTGTCTTTGCAGAGCATACGGCAGACGCGCGCAATCGTCCGGGGGCGCACCCCAATGTTGATCGCTTGCTTGAGATTGCAGAAGGCAAGCCAGCCCTGCAGATCAAAGTCATCTTCACAGGCCATTGATCCGCGTCACACTTGCCTGCATCGACTTTAGGCGGAATGCGACTTAGGGACTTGGCGCAATGTGCCGGACGCCGAACTGGCCGAACGGATGATGGTTTGGGCGATGCAGGATATCTGCGCCATATGCCCTCTGACCCTAATCAATGACCAAATAGTATCCAGCGGCATTGGTAGTGGGATTGCTCAGCACAATTTCGAACCGACCGCTGTAGATCGGTGTCCACGTGCATTGACGGTTGCGCGCTTTGCCCGGAGGACAGACCGGCTTTGCCTCTCCATCAAGCACAGTGAAATCAAGTCCTGTTTGCCCCGGCGTTGCTACGGCAACGCGCGCGGCGCGGCCACCGTCAAACAATTGCGGCAGCCGCACTGATTTGCCCGGATCCAGCATCCCCGCCTTGTATGCAGGGCCAAGCACGCGCCCACGGAAAGGCGGAGTTTGCGGCATTACCGCTTTGGTGCGCCACTCCGATAGCGGATCGGCAGATCCCGCCATGGGGTGCGCGCCCAAACCATCCAAAGTTGCCAGCAAAACCCCCAGCCGCTTGGGTTCGCCTTGAGCCGTGTCGGCCTCGGCCAGCAACTGCGCAATACTCGCAACGGGCTGAGAGGAATCGTAGGCAACGGCAACTTCTGACGGGCGCGCTGCGCAGCCACTGACTGCAAGGCAGGCGAGTATGAGTGCGGTGCGTTTCATGGGGCAGGCTCCAGTATAAATTGCGCGCCGCGCGGCACATCGCCCAACCTCAGCATGAGGCCGTGGCGTTCGGCAATGGCGCGTGACAGGGCAAGACCAAGACCGTGACCGTGTTGTTCGCCCGGCACCGTTGCGCGAACAAACCGTTCAAATATGCGGTCGCGCTGGTCATGCGGGATGCCGGGGCCATTATCTTCGATAACGACGTGCGGTCCTTTGGTCAGGGTAAGGGCGATGCGCCCACCGGCAGGCACATATTTTATCGCATTATCGAGCAGGTTGGACAGCAACCGGGTGATCTGCATCCGTTCGCCCAGCATCGTGACGCCCGGTGCGATATTGGTCTCCAGCGTCAGATCAGCATCTTCGGCGCTGTCTTCATACAAGTCGGCAAGGCTGGCGACGATGGCGCTGAGATCGATTTCGGCAAGGCCCGCGAGTTCGCCGCGTCGGCTCTCAGCCGAAGCAATGTCGAGCAGGGAATCCAGCAGTGTGGTGATCCCGCGAATATCCTCGCGCGATTGCCCAATCGGCCCGCCGGGGGGTTCTGGTCGATCCTGCATCGCTGCGCCCAGCCGGTTATCCAGATGCATCAGCGGCGTGCGAACCTCGTGCGCGACGTGTTCTGATACCTGCTTGTAGGCTTTCAGGAGCTGGGCCTGGCGCGCAAGCAATCGCGCACCGTGCCCTGCCATCTCATCAATTTCATCGCCCCCGCGCAGGCGCGCAGGAAAATTGGCCGAACGCCCATCCGCAGCCGCGCCCAATGCCTTGTTCACAGCGTCCATGCGCCGGGCAAGATGGCGCGAGGTTATCAACGCAACCAGTGCCACGGCGCCCACGATAGCAGCGCCAACGCCCAAAAATATCGCCGAAATGACCAGCAAAGACGCCTTGTCGCGATCATATTCACGCGCCACCAGCAATTGCAGATCGGGGGCAAGCTTCGCACCTTGGGCGTAAACTTTGGTGCCATCAGCCAGCGCGACAAACCCTTCTTCCGACATTGCCGCATTAAGCTGTGGCCAGCGACTGATGTCTCCTGACAACGGGCGCCCAGCCCCATCAGCAACAAGGTAGTGCGAACGCCGCCCTTCGAGACTTACGACATCTTGCCGGTCATTGACGCGGCGCAGCAGTTCCGTGCGACCGGCCGTGGCATATATATCGATCAGGCCCGCAAGATCGGTCGCGACCGTGGCGGAAAGCGAGGCGCGGGTTTGGCGTTGGATGGTGATCGTTGTCACCGCAAACAGCACTGCCACAGCGATCATAGCAATCAGAATCGAGGCTGCGGTCAATTGGCCGAAGATCGAACGATTGCGCTGGCGTGGTGGTGATTTGCGAGACGAATGGGGGGTCATTCGCCGCTCGTCAGGCGGTATCCTGCGCCCCAGATTGTCTCCAAAGCAGGGCTGGCAAAGCCGTCCTCCAGTTTGCGCCGCAAACGCCCGATATTCACGTCCACCACATTGGTTTGCGGGTCGAAATTCATGTTCCACACATCGCGCAACAACATTTCACGGGTGACCGTCTCTCCGGCGTTTTCCATAAAGTAGCGGAACAGCGCAAATTCGCGCGGAGACAGCGCGATGTGCCGCCCGCTGCGAAACCCGGTCCGCGCTTTCACATGACATTCAAAAGCTCCATAAATGATCACCGCACCATGGACTTTGCCCGACGACCGGCGATGGAGAGCTTTGAGCCGCGCAACCAATTCCTGCGGTTCATAAGGCTTGGCCAGATAATCGTCGACGCCAGCCTCCAGCCCTTCGATCCTGTTTTCGCTGCGACCCAGTGCTGAAAGCATCAGCACGGGCGTGTCTACACCTGCTGCACGCAAACGGGAAACGATCGTCAGGCCATCGATATCAGGCAGCATCCGGTCCAGAATTATCACGTCGAAGGGTTCGGCCCCTGCGCGCTGCAACCCCGCCGTGCCGGTTTTTTCCCACGCCAACCTGTCGCCACCTACGGCAATCAGGGCGCGTACAGACTCTGCTGCTCGGTAATCATCCTCGACGTAGAGAATATTGAGTTCACTCAATTCAATTGCCCCCGGCTGGCTGTTGTTATTGCAACAAAGCCGCCCGGCGCGAGTATTTCACGCCGAACGGCCTGCTGGCAACCGTTCAGTTTTCAGCGCATGTCCTCTACCGAGACCCAGCCCTTGGTGCCGTAGCTGTCCTGAACCTCGATAAACAGACCTTGACGCTGACCGGTGGGGGAGAGAGCGGTCCCGGCCCGAACGGTGCGAAGGCTTGCAGAACTCTTGTCGGCACTCGCAAACATCTTGGTGTCGATAGCGGTTGTTGCCGAAGCGACTGCTGCGGTCGCTGCGGCTGGAGCAACCGACGCCGCCATTGATGCAAGTGTCGGGCCTTGGGCCGAAACCGCATTGAAGGCTTTGATAAAGGCCTCGATCAGCATTTGGCCGTCTTTGCTTCCGGCATAAGCCGCGCCCGTTGCGCCATTGGCAACCGCACCTATTGTGCCACCGGCGCCGCCAAATGAAATCGAGGTTTTCTTCACCTCGCCTGCGCCTTGGGCAATGGTCTGGCCGTTAGCAGGGCTGACCATACGGATGCCTGCGGCCACGATCTTCTTTTTGCCGCCAAAGCCGCCAAACATGCCGAGCACTGCGCCGCCGCCGGGAACGCCGCGCAGCAGGCCACTGGCCGCGCCAGAGCGCACAAGGCCCTCCATGGCGACGCCCTTGGCGGTTTCGATGGATTTATCGACTTCTTCCTTGTCGCCCGCGATGACATTCATCAGGAACGAGGCGGGCTTGGCGCTGGCGGAATTGTGAATTGTAAAGCAGCCCGATTCCACCGCCAGTGCGGCAATCAATTCACGCGGGGAGCCGAGCCCATACTTGGTCCAGCCTTGGGTATCACCATCTACCAGCGCAACCGAGCCGTAGCTTTTGTCACACTTGTTGAGCGTTACCGGTGGTTCTTTATCGGCTGCCAGTGCCGCAGTGGGAATGCCGCCGAGCATAGCGGCAGCAAGCGCGAAAGCGGCGATGAACTTGTTGTTGCGGTACATGGTCGACACCCCTCGAAAACGTCCCGCCATCTTTGGCGGTGCGGTTTGATCATGCTTCGACTTTGGTGATCGCGACACACAACAGTGCTGTCACTCCTGTGACAAATACCGTCATCTTTATTAATAGAGCCCTTGCGCCAACTTCGCTGCGGGATCGCGAAAGGCTTAGCCGACGTAGTCCTGCAGTGGCTTCACCACGCCAAAATGCTCAGTCGAGGGCTTTTCCTTAAGGGGCGGCAAGTCAACCGGTTCATCTGCCACATGATGATCGGGAATACGGTCAAGCAAGTTGCGGATCAGGGTCAGGCGGCCTACTTTTTGATCGTTGAAGTCCACCAGTGTCCATGGCGCTGAGGCGGTGTGCGTTGCTGCCAGCATGGTTTCGCGCGCTTTGGTATAGGCATCGTATTGTTCGCGCGCCTTGACGTCGATGGGCGAAAGTTTCCACCCCTTCAGCGGATCTTCGCTGCGTTCGGCAAAACGCTCTTCTTGTTTTTTCTGATCGCAGCATAGCCAGTATTTGAGCAGGATAATGCCATCATCGACCAGCATTTCTTCAAAGCGCGGCACGGATGTCAAAAAGGCGTCGACCTGATCCTGCGTGGCATAGCCCATGACCTGTTCAACGCCTGCGCGGTTGTACCAACTGCGGTCAAACAGCACCATTTCGCCTGCGGTTGGCAGGTGTTCGACATAACGCTGAAAATACCATTGCCCGGCCTCGCGTTCAGTCGGTTTGGCCAAAGCAACCGTGCGGACTTGGCGCGGATTAAGATGCTGGCGGATAGCTGTAATTGCGCCGCCTTTGCCCGCACTGTCGCGGCCCTCCATCACCACCACGATGCGCTTGCCTTCAGCCGCGACCCAGCGGGCTAGTTCCACCAGTTCGCGCTGCAGCGGCTCCAAAGCCTCTTCGTATTCCTTACGCTTCAGACGGCTCATTGCGATCTCCTAAGGCCGAGCTACCTGCCATGTTTGAAGCGATTGGCTACGGTCCCTGCAGCTTTGCGTCATTTATGCGGGGCCGGGATCAATTGCGGTCACCACAGCAATGTCCTTTTCCGCCGCCGTTGCCTGGTCAATGAGCGCGCGGAGCGCCGCAGCGGTGTCTTTCAGCAAGCCCGCACCAAGCGGGCGTTCCCCGCTTATAAAGCGGCGGAGTGCGCGCTCATCAATGTCAAGCCGGCGCGAGGCAGCCGTAACGCCGCCCAGCACCTGGATGCAATGCGCAAACTGCTCTCGCGCTTCGTCGATTGTCACGATCATAGCTTCAACGCTTTTCCAAGGATATTGACTGGATTGCCGCGAAGGGCTGCTTCCTCGGCACCCATATAATTAAAGATGCCGCGCATGGCCTGGCTCGTGACGCTTTCGATCAGGCTATCTCCGGAAAGGCCGAAGTTGCCGAGCAGTTTACCCGCGCTCCCAAGCTTTGCCAGTTGATCAAAGGCGCCCACCTTGGTTAGCGCATTGGAAATTAGCGGGCGAACTTTGTTGCCAAGCTCGGTGCCCGCAGTGCGCTGAAGATAGCTGCTGCCGCCGGTCTTTTCGGTGACAATGCCGGGCACATCGGTCAATTTCAGACCGCTGATGGCGCTGCGGAAAATGGGTTTTGCCTCGCCCGCTGCAAGACTGGCGGCATCGTTCAAAGACTTGGACAGCTTGGTTGTCAGGCCAAGCTTGTCGCCGCCCTGCAACAGCTTCTTGGCCAGCGTACCGCCTGTGCCGGGAAGCATGATGCGGATCGCAGTATCACGATAGAAACCGTCGGGCAGGGCAAGCTTTGTCAGCGCGCTGTCCGATGCATTGCCAAGCAGCTTGCTTATGCCAAGCCCATCCAGAAGACCTGCGGCATAGGCCTGATGTGGCAGGAGCAGCGACCCGCCCATGGCCAATCCACCGCCAATCACTGCACGCCGCGAAATGTCCTGTGTCATGTGCATATCCCACCCAGTTTGATGGCGCAGGCTAGGCTCTATAGCGCCGGGGTGCAATGCTGCGTAACCATGGCGGATCAATCGACGGCATCGGCCATGGCTGCGTAAAGCGCGAAGGGATCTGCTACTTTGCGGCCCAAAGCCTGTTCGAACGCCGTTTGCGAGGAGTGTTCGGCATAGTCGTGCCGGGCTTCACCCACGAGGTTTGACTGGAAGATGCCAGCCGCGCTGACCGGCAGGAAATCTTCGTAAGTGATCGGCTCGATCATCGCGCCGTGCGGCCCATTAACGCGGCGGACATAAATCAGGCCTTGTGCAACAAGCGCGTCAAGATCGTCAGGGAACGCTTTGAAAACGCGGACAAGCCGTTCTGCATAAGTTTCATCGGTTTGCGGCCCGTCACGTACTTCGGCAAGCAGGCGATCATAAAGCGCGCGTCCCTTGGCTGTCAGAGCGGCACCGCGCTGCTCGATTTCGCCAAAGCGCGCAGTATGCTGTCCGGGCTGGCCCGTGGTTTGATCGGTGAAGCGTACCGTTTCGGTCAGCGCCTTGAAACTGGTCTGGCGCAGCAGGATCGGCACGGCGCGCGACGGCGGCCCCTCGATGGATTCCTTGGCTTCGATTCCGCGTGCCAACATGGCAGCTTGCGCCGCATCAATGTCGTAAGATCGGGGGGTGAGGTGGTTGATATGCGGACCTTTGAACGCCACGATATCGGCGATCAACCGGTGGCACGCCGCCAGCCGTTCGTATGCTGCAGCATCGACCGTGGCCTCGTCATGCCAGCGAAAGGTTTCGAGCAAGGCCGCAACAAAGGCACCGGCGTCGTCATCATCCAAGCCCCCTTGCGTTTCGCTCTTTTCGATCAGGGCAATGGTCTGTGGATGGAATATCTGTCGGCGCGAAAGGATTGCCGCGGCTTCCGCGCGCAAAGCTCCATCCGCGATCAGTTCAAGCCGGAGCAGCGAGCAGAACACGCGAAACGGATTGCGGGCAAGCGCCGCGTCATCAATCGGGCGGAAGGCGGTTGAATGTACCGGCACGCCTGCAGGTGCCAGATCATAATAGCCAACCGGGGTCATACCCATCACGGCAAAGGCGCGGCCTATCATGGCCAGCTCGGCTGCGGTGCCGACACGGATCGCACCATGCCGTTCAACTTCGACCCGCGGTTCGGCCTCGCGCCCGTCGCGTGCAAGGACGAGGGCATTTTCCGTTTCAACGATGTCGAGCAAGTCAGCATAGAGCGGCACTTCGGTGCGATAAAGGTCCGATAGCGCCGCGCAGAACCGCGCCCGGATCTCGCTTGCGTCGACGTATTCGCGGCCCATTGCTGGAGTTCCTCTTGCTACCTTAAGCTCTGACAAAACCTTCAGGCACGCCAATGCCAGAGCCACCGATATGCAAGCGTGAAGAGATGCTTGGCAAGCAATGGGATGAAAAAGGTTCTCTGTCGCTGTTGTGCGCAACCTATCGTCGGATTGGCTAAAATAACGGCTGTCTGGCCATATGCTGCGCCTTCGCGGTTATGCGAGGATTGGGAAAGAGGTGCAGCATGACGCAAGCGGGTGAGCGCGAGCAGGGCGCTAGCGGGCTGCAAGGCCGGGCCGCGATCATTACCGGGGGCAGTTCCGGCATCGGCTTTGCCATCGCCGCGCGGCTGGTGGCGCAGGGCGTGGCGGTGATGATTTCAGGCCGCAATGCGGAAACAGGGGCCACCGCGCAGAAAGTTTTGACGCAAGCGGGAGGGAAGGCGGAATTCTTTCTTGCAGACGTGTCCAACGAGGCCGCTGTTGCCGCGATGGTAGCGCAGACCATCGACCAATTTGGCGCGCCGACGATCCTGGTCAACAACGCCGGGCCGTCGGGCGATGCATTTGGCCTTGGGGCAGTTCACGAACTGCCTTCGGGCGCGTTTGCCGATGCGATGAATATCGGCGCTATGGGGGCGCTCTATTGCTGCCAGTCCGTCTTGCCGCACATGATCGCGCAGGCGCGCGGGGCCATCGTCAATATCTCGGCCATCGCCGCATCGCGGGCGATCCCCCTGATGGGCGCTTATGCGATGAGCAAGGCCGCGCTCGAAGCTTTGGGACGCCAAGTCGCCAACGATTATGCACGCCATGGCATACGCTGCAACAATCTGGTGGTTGGCACTGTGCGTCCTGTCACTGGCGATGTTTCGACACTGCCCGATGGCTTCGATCACCAGTCGCTCGACCAGATCATCGCAACCACTACCATGGCGGGCCGTGTTGGTAATTATGCCGAGGCAGCCGACGCAGCATTGTTTCTGCTATCGGACAGCAGCCGGTTCATAACTGGGGCCAACATCCCGGTCGATGGTGGCGCGCTCAGCAAACTGGCTTATCCAGACTACAGCGATGCGATGCCGCTAAAATCTTGAGCTGTTACTCCGCCGCTACGGCCATAGCGTAAGGCTCAAGCCGCACCGGGATTGCGGTCATGCGCGGCATGGCGTTGATTGGGTCAAGGTCGCGGTCGGTGCTGATCAACAGGCCGGTATTGGCGCCGTCGCGTTCATAGACCGTATCTTGCGGCAACGTACCCCAGCCGTGGCTCATTGAAATGACGCCGCGCCGCAAATCAGGTTCGGCTGCAACCACAGCCGGGATGCTGCCTGCGTCGGATGTGATGGTGATCTTGTCGCCTGCCGAAATGCCCAGCGCGGCGATTTCGTCGGGGTGCAAGTAGGCGCAGTTATAAGGCATCCGCTTGCGCACGGCTGGCACATTACGGTGCGAACTGTTCTGGACTTCGCGCAAGCGGCGTGAGGTCATCTTGTGCGTAAAGCTTTCGCCGTTGCTGGACCAAGCGCCGGGCTGCGGGCTTTCGGCATGGACTTGCGCCAGTTCAGCCACGATATCATCGGTTGCCACGGTGAAGCGATCGGTGTTGGCTGGGTCTGCTTCTTCGACATATTGCGGATCATCGTCGAAGATATTGCCCAGTTCATAGGACTTCATCGTATCGAAAGGCACCGGCGCATGGCGCGCGACAACGGCCAGCAGGCTGTCGGTGTCGGGCGTGGTGTCCATGTCCAGCGCAACACCATCGAATTCCAGTTTCAGCCCCAGCCGTTGCGCAAGGCCCCAGTAAATCTGCCAGTCTTCCGCCAGATCGGCCCCGGTTGGCGGTGCGGCGACGGCAGGAGTGTAGCGGGCATAGGGGCGGGTGTAGAGGCTTTCATACATATACATCGTCAAGTCGGCGCGTTCATAGCCCATGACCGTTGGCAGGATGTAATGCGCCAGCTTGGACGTTTCGGTCATGAATGGATCGATGTTTACCAGCAATTCCAGCGATTCAAGCGCGCGGATCGTCTTGTGCTGATCGGGCATGATATTGGCAAGGTTGGACCCGTGCGAAATCAGCGCGCGAATTTGCCCCGCGCCGGGTGCTAGGATCTCGTCGGCAAGAATGCCGCTCATCATCTCGCCCCACAGCGTTCCGTAATTGCCGATCCGGCTCTTGAAGCCCTGTTCCCATGAACGCCCGATCTGCATCGCTTGCGCCCGCTTGGGCTGGCGCGCGCGCAGCACCCCGGGGTTGACCACCCGTTCCCCCGCACGTTGAAACCGCCCGCACACCACATTGATCGTTTCAACCAGATGATCGGCTAGGTTGGAATGCGGCGCCATGCACACACCCGTGCCCGCCAACGCCCCGCCACGATTGGAATCGCGCGCAAATAGCGCCGTGGCGCGGTGCAAGTCGACAGCATCAATCCCCGCACGGTTCGCGACGTATTCAGGTGTATAGGGCGCAACCGCTGCGCGCAGTGCATCAAGGTCGGCCACGTTCGCTGCGCAGAATTCTTCATCCTGCCAGCCTTCGGCCAGAATGATATGCAGCATGCCCGCCGCAATCGTCACGTCTTCACCCGGATAAGGCTGCAGGAAAACATCGGCATACAGCGCGGTTTCTGTGCGGCGCGGATCGATCACGATCAGCTTGAGGCCGCGCGCGCGGGCCTTCTTCATCGCCTTGGTCGGGTTCGACATATCAAAATCGGTGCAGGTGAGTGCGAGAAGCGGGTTGGTGCCGAACATCATGCGCACGTCGCTATCGTGCAGGGGCTGCCGGGGCGCACTCCACATGCCGATCCGCCCGGCGGCGATCATATGCGCCGACTGGTCGATGGTAAGCGTGGTGAAATTCTTGTGCGATCCCAGCGCAGTCAGGAACGCAGGCGCCATCGCCATGGCCGAGGCATTGAGCATCGCGCCTGCACCACGGAACGCGCCAATCGCTTCTGCTCCGTCGCGCGCGGCGATTTCAGCCATCTTTGCCGCAATCTCATCCAGCGCCTGTTCAAGCGGGATTTGCGCGAAACTTCCGTCCTGCTGGCGCTTCAAAGGGTGTAGCAGCCGATCGGGCGCATACAGGGCACCTGCAGCCTCCAGCCCCTTGATGCAGCTATAGCCCTGATTCATCGGATCATCACGGTCTCCGCGAACGGCGGTAACATGATCGTTTTCGTCGAGCGTGACTTTGGTGCCGCAAAACACCATGCAAAAACGGCAAAAGGAACGAACTTCGCGCATAGCAGCCTCCGATTTCCGGCCACTATGCGCCTGACGCGCAACCCCTGTGCCTACCAAACGACAGTGCGGGAAGATCTGCGATCAGCATTGGACCAAAGCTGTGTGCTGTCGCAGATCTTGGCACAATCGCGCGCCACCAATTTTATCACGAATTACGGCGCGCGTTGATAATCTAGACCAACCCCTGCCGCCCCTCGATCCAATCGTTCAGCACCTCGTGGAAAAAGCGTATGCGGGTTTCCTGGTCGGACAGATAAGCGTCGGTGTAGCCGCGCGAATGCATTCCGGCCTGCATTGCTTCGGCCAGTTCCATGTCCTGAAAAACGATCTGCCCAGCCAGTTCGGGAACGCCGCGCCCACCGTCGAACACGCGGTGTTCGCACTCCTGCACTTCTTTGAGCGGTCGTTGACCCGCCATGATTGATTCCACCTGCGTCTGCCCCTCAACCGGGAACGCCATGCACCACAAATCGAAATAGCATTTTTCCGGGTCGGTCGCGTGAGGTTCGCTGCGGAACAGGATCAGGTTGTCGGGCAGAAAACTGATCGTCACATTAGGGAACATCACCGTGTGCGGGCTGTCGGTGATCTCTTCGTCGTCCATGTGTTCGTAGTGCAGGTAGCCCTTTTCGCGCCACAGCTTTTGCTTGGCGGCCTTGAGATCAAGCCAACCCTGCTGGGCAAATTCCTCGTAACTGGCATAGCGGGCAGGGTCGATGTCCCACTTGCGCATTTCTCCCTCAAACATCGCATTGCCGCCGCCTTCGGGTCTGTCGGTCAGCGATGGACGCATCGGCTGGACAGTGCGGCCATGACCCTTGGCCCACATTTCATGCCGGGCAGAATCGACATCCTGATCAATCCACGCCGGGACTTGGGGGTGGGCGGTGCGGGTGTGGTAGCTTTCCGAGAAGTTGTCGGTCACAAACTTCCAGTTGGCGTTGATCTCGATGCGATACCACGCCACCCGCACGGCGCTATCCATCGGATAGTTCTTGTAAAGTTCGGGCATCGGATCGAGAAATTCGTGAAGCGACGGGCCGTCTTTGGCCATCGTGTACCATACAAAGCCGCCCCAGATTTCACAGCGCAGTTCCTTCAGTTTCAGCTTTCCGCACGGGTTTCCGGCGGCAAAGTCGACATCGGCATCCTGCGCATCGGCCAGCACGCCATCGATGCCCCACTTCCACCCGTGATAGGGGCAATGGAAGGCGTCGACCGAGCTGGAATTATGAACCATACGCATGCCACGGTGGCCGCAGGAATTGTAGAAGGCGCGCACCGAACCATCGTCCTGACGGACTGCAATGACCGATTCCTTCTTGAACGTATGGACAAGGAAGTCGCCGGCTTCGGGAATCTCTGCGGTCCGCCCGGCAATATGCCAGATGCGGGTCCACAGGCGATCCCATTCCTTTTGTTCGAACTCGGCGGAGTAATAACGGTCGCCGGTAATCGCATCGCCACGCAAGTGCGATGGATCGCGGCCATCCATCGGTGTCGGAATAGGGCCTCTCAGGCTCATGTCAGAATCCTCTCTTTGGAATATTTTTTGAATTGCGCAGCGGCCAACAACAATAACGACAGGCAAAGCCACGTGGCCGAAAGTTGCCAGATGGCTCCTACGCCCTGACTGGCCACGACAGGTGTGGCGACCAGAGGGCCGATGACGGTTCCCGACAATTGCGCCGTGCCAACCAGCATTGCGCCGCGCCCAGTTGCATCCACGCTCAATACCGCAGGCATGTGGAACGGTGGCACAAATATCCAGACGAACCCGAACAGGGCGCAGCCTGCGAACATGGTAGGAGCCGATCCCCCAGTGCTCATCAGCAGGATCGCCGAAAGTCCGAGGACGATGCCGATCACCCAAGCAACGCGCGCGTCTATCCGCGATGCCAGCACGGCGGCAAGCAGGCCCCCGGCGATCTGCGCGGCAAGACCCACCGACACCGCTGATGCTGCTGTTCCTGCAGCATGGCCCTTTTCAGCCAGCAGTGGCAACAGATAGACCCAAAGCGCCATGATTCCGGCTAGAAACGCGGTCATCGCCAGCAATACGATCGCTGCGCGATAGCCCGGAAGTCCTCGCGCACTCCCCGAAGCCGAGGCGAAGCTATCGGTCATAAAGGGCACGGCCATCAGCATCAGGGCATTAAAGCCAAGCAGCAAACCATAAGCTCCGACATGCCCGAACGTGGGCGCAACAAGTCCGGTGATCGCCTGTGACAAGCACAGTCCGACGATCGATTGCGCCGTGACATAGATCGCAAAGAGCCGTGCAGGCACCGCCGCGCGCGACATCATGCCGATGAGCACCCACAGCAACAGGCCCGCACCGGCACCGTTGAGGAAGCGCAAGCCGATGATTACACTGCCGCTGCCCGCCATCGTACCGGCATTGGCGAGCGCCATCGCGGTCAAGGCCAGCAGTGACCACCGCCGCAACCGCACAAGCGGCAAGCACAGCGCGGCAAAAGTCATAGCCAGTGCCATGCCGGCCGCTTCCGCCGTCGCGGCAAGGCCCATGGCCGCGATCTCAAGCTTTCCAGCTTGGCGCAGCAGATCCAGCAGCAGAGGCTGCAATCCGGAAATGCATCCTGCCCCTACGCCCAGAACAACGATAGGCAGCCACGCCGAAACCTGCATAGGCGGCGGTGAGGGGGCAGTGTTCATCGCTGGGTGGCCCCGGCGTCAAAATCGCTCAGCAACGCCGTGGTGCCACGCTGTGCTAGAGGCTGCGCGGTGGCCAAACCAAGCCCCACTCCCGATGCTGCGCCAGTGACCAGCGCAATCTTTTCAATGAGTACCATAAAGCCCAGTGTGCGCCACTTTAAGCAAAAGCTCCCCCAGCGAAAATGCTAGTTCGCTAAGGGCGGGCGAGGGGCTTCAAAATTGCGCTGTGCCCTGCAACGGGGCAAATGGCCGCAGCGCCACCGTCACGTCACGATTGCCGCAAGGTTCGATTGGCGAAGGTGCGCCATGAATGCAGCTTTTGCGCCTGACAGGACGGCGGGCAGCGAACAATTGTGGATCAGCTGGCAGCCGGTGCAGTCTATCAGGGCGCACTTTGGTTCCATGGCCGCGACAACGGCCCCGATGTTGATGTCGCTTGGCGCAAGTGCCAGCCGGATGCCACCGCCGCGCCCGCGCGTCGCCTCGATAAAGCCGGCATGCGTCAGTTGGTTGGCGATCTTCATCAGATGGGTCCGCGAGATGTTCTGATGTTCGGCCACTGTCGCAATGGCCATGCGCTCACCGGGGTGCTTTGCCAGATAGATGAGCAATCGCAGGGCATAATCGGTGTGGCGGGTGAGCTGCATGGGGCCGAATTAGCCGAAATCAGGGACTGTTGCGAGAGGGGGGGCATGCAAATAAATACGCAGACCAATTTGATTCATCTCAAATGAATCTTTTGCTGCGTCGCTTAAGTGGAACTTGAAAGTCAACTTAACGGGAGCGGCCAATGTATTGCGTACAGTGCGAACAATCGAACAAGGGCGGATGTGCGGTCAAAGTCGGCTCGTGCGGCAAAACTGCGGATGTGGCCGATATGCAGGATGTGCTGCTGCGTGTGATGCAGGGCGTTTCTGTCTACGCAGCGCGTGCCGCGGCAGTCGGAGCGCGCGACGCTGCGGTTGATGCCTTTACGCCCTATGCCTGGTTCACCACGCTGACCAACGTGAACTTTGACGCTTCGCGGTTTACCGCGCTGATCGCCCAAGCTCTGCAAATCCGCGACAAGGCGCGCGACCTTGCTGCGACTGCTAAGGCCGATCTGACAAACCTGCCAGAGCCTGCCACGTGGCAACCCGGCGTAACCGCCAGCGAACTTGCCGCAGCAGCGCCTTTTGCTGCGGTTCAGCGGTTCATGGACCGCGATGGTCCAAGCATCGTCGGCCTGCGCAACCTCGTCCTCTATGGCCTCAAAGGGACGGCGGCCTATAACGAACACGCCCGCGTGCTTGGCCATGAAGAGGCGGCAATCAGTGCTGAATTCCACCGCATCAGCGCCTTCCTTGCTACCGATCCTACCGACACCAATGCTCTGCTGGCCGAGGCTTTGGCCACCGGCGGGCTGAACCTGAAGGTGATGGAATTGCTGGACGCTGCCAACACAACCCGCTTTGGCCATCCCGAAGTTACCATGGTGCGCATGTCGCCAATCAAGGGCCACGCCATCCTTGTGTCAGGCCATGATCTGGGCGATCTGGAATCGATCCTCAAGGCGACTGCGGGCAAGGGCATCAACGTCTACACCCATGGTGAATTGCTTCCGGGCAACACGTATCCGGGACTGAAAGCCTATCCGCATCTGGCGGGCAATTATGCCGGTGCATGGCAGGACCAGCAGCGCGACTTTGACGCTTTCCCCGGTGCCATCGTGATGACCAGCAATTGCCTGATCAACCCCGAGATTAAGTCTTATGCAGATCGGCTGTTCACCGCCGGACCAGTCGGCTGGGCGGGCATCCCGCACATCAAGGATCATGATTACAGCGCGGCTATCGCCTGTGCTCTCAATCAGACAGGCTTTGCTGAAGATGCGCCCGAACAGCGCATTGCCGCAGGCTTTGCCCGCAATACGGTGATGGGCGTGGCCGATACGTTGCTGGATATGATCGGCAAGGGCGAGGTCAAGAACATGTTCCTGATCGGAGGCTGCGACGGTGCCCGGCCGGGCCGCAACTACTTCCACGATCTGGCCATGGCGACCCCCAAGGACAGCCTCGTGTTGACGCTGGGCTGCGGCAAGTTCCGCTTCAATCGCGAAGATATGGGCGACATCAATGGCGTGCCGCGCGTGCTCGACATGGGCCAGTGCAACGATGCCTATTCCGCCATACAGGTTGCCGTGGCGGTCTCAGGTGCGCTGGGTTGCGGGGTGAATGATCTGCCGCTGCATTATGCGATCAGTTGGTTTGAACAAAAGGCCACTGCCGTGCTGCTCTCCATGCTGCATCTGGGCATCAAGAAAATCCACCTCGGCCCAACATTGCCGCAGTTCTTGACACCTGAAGTGCTGGGCATCCTGATCGACACATTCGATATTCGCCCCACCGGCGAAGCGCATGAAGATCTTGCGCGCATGTTGCAGGCCGCATGATGGAATAAGCTGGGCGCTGCCTTGCCTGATGCGGGCAAGGCAGCGCATCGGCTCTTGAAGATCAAGGCGCTTTCGTAAACGTTACAACGCCGGCACCCGTTGGCATTCCGCGACCGGGCGCACTGGGGAAGGTGAAGCGCAAACCAGCGTGGCTTGCTCCATCCCCTGCCAGGAAGCCCTGTCCAGCGCCTGCACAAGTGGAAGGCGTGCAGCCATTGCCTGTAAGGGCGAGGTCACCGCCAAAGCTCATCGTAGCAGTGTCGACAGGCATATCTGGTGTGGCGATCCCGCCATAGTTGCCAAGCAGATAATCGTTGCCACCCACGCGCACCCCAATGCCCAGGCCGACCATTGGCGTTGCCCCGAAGGCGACCCGAAGCGCCGCACTGTCCACGGTTCCCGGTGTCGTATCGTCGGTTAGGGTCACCGCCGTTGACCCTAGCATGGAATAATCCGCCGTGCCCGTGGTGGGAACATTGGTTGCGCGCGTTCCCCAGACAACAGGTAATCCGCCATTTTCAGTATATACCGTGCTTCCAGTGGCGCCGCTGGTGAAGGATTGGGCAGTTGTGCCACCAGCCCATCGCGTCCAGCCGATAATATCCGCGACGCTGCCAAATTCATGATCGGTGGTGGTCCCGCGCCCAAAAGTATACTGATTTTGCACGCTAAATGAAGCAAGGCCTGCGGCATCTGTAGTGAAGCTGAAAGTTTCGAATGCCTGCGTATTGCTGGCTAGGACCACCGGGGTGCCGGTTCCGGGGATGGTGGCAGGCGGCGTAGGCGACCCCGCCGCCACAGTCCGCGTGAACAGTGCCGATCCGATGACCCGCGTCAGGCTGTTGTTATTGGCATCGTTGCCGTTGATTTTCCACGCTCCGCCAACCAGATCGCCCTGCGTTCCACCCAGTGCAAAATTAGGCAGGAATTTGCAGAAAGTGCCGCAAACGTCGGAACTGGCTGGAAGCTCGCCATCCAAGTAGAGCGTACCGCCGGACGATCGTGTTGCGCCGAAGGGCGTTGCCAGCGAGGATGCGGAACCGATCGTGTAAGTGTCAGTCGCACCCCCATGATCGAACGACAAGGTCGCGTTCATCCCGAACGTCGGCGAAGCCGTGTCAAAGCCGATCGACAGATCACCCGTAAATGTTGCGGAATCGACAAGATTTCCGCTGGGAAGCGTCGGCTTTGTGAACGATAGTAGCGCATATTCTGCGCGTCCATTGGTCGGCAACGGTACGGTTGCAGGTTTGATGAAGACGAAATGGATGCCCTTGCCCAAAGGCTCGCCGCCCGATGGGGTGGACCCATTGGTAAAGCCGATTTGTCCGCCAGCGTAGCGCCCGAGCACCCATTCGGCACCCGAAGCACCCTCAATTGCTTGAAGCGTACCGCGGGTCTGTCCGGGCAGCAGGTCAATTGGCGCACCGCCCGCGTCGAAGCTGATGGTCGATGGAACAAGAATGCCGCTCGACGTTCCGCCGACGTAAGTGCCGCTGACCAAGGCCGAGGTAATTCCGGGCGTTGCAGCGATCTGGGCCATTGGTGTCGGCGATGGCGATGGCGATGGAGTTGGAGTTGGAGTTGGAGTTGGAGTTGGAGTTGGAGTTGGCGTTGGAGTTGGAGTTGGAGTTGGAGTTGGAGTTGGAGTTGGAGTTGGAGTTGGAGTTGGAGTTGGAGTTGGCGTTGGAGTTGGAGTTGGAGTTGGAGTTGGAGTTGGAGTTGGAGTTGGAGTTGGAGTTGGAGTTGGAGTTGGAGTTGGGGTTGGGGTTGGGGTTGGGGCTGGAATTGGGGTTGGAGCCGGGGTCGGAGTCGGAGTCGGAGTCGGAGTTGGTGTCGGAGTGGGCGCAGGCGTCGGTATCGCAATAGGAACCGGTGGCTCCGATTGCCCGCCGCCGTCCAAAGACGCAAGATTGGCCTGAATTTGCGCGCGTGCTGATGGGGTGAGCGTATTGCCTAAACCCTCTTCCAGTAAGGAAATGGCGGGGCCTGCTGCGAACGTGTCCAATGTCGGATTCTGGTCCTGACCGAAGCCAGATGCGCCGCGTGCCGCCCTTGCTGAAACCGGCTGAGGCGTTGTGGCTACAACCCTGTTGGGCACACCATTGCCGGCCGCGCTGAATGCCGAACCGGTGGCAAATGTGCGCGTCTGACCACCTTTGCTAATTGAAACGGACCCGCCCAAAGTGCGGCCCGAAATCCTGCCGCTGCTATCTACCACAAGGCTGACGCTGGCATTTGCTCCGGTCACCGTTATGACCGTGCCGCCATTCACGCGCACGCTTGCCGTTCCGTCGGGGCCTGCGATCAGGGTGAAACGGCCATTGGCAACGGTAAGCTCTGGGCCATTGGCGGTCACCGTTCCGCTGCCGACCATGGCCAGTACATCGCCGTCGCCACTGCGAATTTGGGTTAGACCACCATTCACCTGCAAATCACCCATGATCGTATCGCCTTGGCGCAAAGCAAGATCGCCAGTCGAAAACAGCAGGGTGGGCAGCGCGGGCTGGGCAAAGGATATGACCGGTGCAAGCGCCTGCATCGCAATGGCAGTGCTCAGCAAAAAGCCGCGGGATTTGCCAATGGCCATGTTCAAAACTCCTTCCGGATCGATATCGACGCGGTCACGCGGTCGTAATCGTAAAGCGCAAGATTGCTTTCGTTGCGGGTGTAGGTCACGCGCGGCCGCACGCTCAGGCCTTTGGCGATAATGGCGCGCAGGCCCAGCGATGCATCGAATTGCGTATCGCGGCGGGCTTGCAGGAACAGCGGGTCGGCATCGTCATAACCGCGATGCTCCACGCCGATCCCACCGGTTATTGCAAGGCGTTCGGTCAAGGGCTGTTCGACACCGGCTTGCCCGGAAACGAGCCAATAGCCCAGATGCTTGCCGCCAGCGCGCCGGGCGGCTTCCTTGCCGCCGCCAAGCACTGCATAGACTGTCTGCCCGGCATAGCTGACGTTTGCGGTATAGCGATCCGCATCGCGCAGCGGATCTTTGTGATAATTGATCGCTGAATATTGCAGAGCGAATGACAAGGCGTCACCAGCCTGCAAACGGTGGGTATATTGGCCAATCGCACTGTAGGACGTGCGAAAGCCATCATGGCCCAGCCAGAATTTCTGGCCTTGTCCGGACAGTGAAATGACATCGCCGGTCGCCGCAGTCCGGGCAATACCAGCCGTGCCGGTCAGTACCGCCTGATCGAAAGTCTTGCCATCAAACGCATCTCGCCACAGGCCGAGCGCCGAGGCGAACAGCCGCGTCTGGCGTGAAAGAGGCACTTCCGCGCTCAGCCCACCCTGAATTTGGGCAAAGCCTTCGCCTTGCTGTGTGGCACCGCCTGCCAGCGTCGCAGGGCCAAGGAAGGCAAACACTGGCAATGTGATCGAGGTTGCCGACGTGGCCGTATTGACGTTGCTGTCATAGCCGCCCTCGACATCGACGAACCCGGTCAGCCGATTTGGGCCGCCCCGCATGGCCTGTCCGTAATCGCGCGACAGGCGGTTAAGCTGCTGGCGCACGGGGTCGGGAAGCGAGGGGTCGGCAATCACCGTGTCGAATTCGGTCTTCGCCGTATCGATATCCCCCGCCATCGCATAGACGCGCGCGATTTCGGCGCGAGCTTGGGCATTGTTCGGTTGGACGGCCAATACGCGCTGCAATGCGGCAATCGCACGCCCCACGTTGCCGCTGTCCGCCGCAGCGATCCCCAGTGCATAGTCAAAGTCCGGATCGCCAGCTCTGGCCGCTTCAAGAGGGGCAAGCAGGGCAAAAGCACCTGCCGCCTGACCTCCGCGATGCAGGTCAAGTGCTGTGCTCACCGTGCCGTCAACAGCGGCAGCAGCAGGAGCAGTCAGGCTCACCAGCGGCAGCGCAAACATCAGGCTTGGAATGTGCCGACAAATCGCGCGGGAGGTTGCGGCAGTCCAGATCAACATGATGATATTGCTCTCTTGTACAAAAAGTATTGGCCAGAAAATTCTCGCGAAAAAATCCGCAGCAAAGGCCTGTGCAGTACAGGACAGTGCAGATAATATTGCGATAAACGCATAGAATTTCGATGTAGACGGACGCGAAAACACTAACACGTCCCGATGTACTTGCGACTAAGGCAAGTAGAGGCGGGTCACCAATGACAAATGCTGTAATCAATTTGTCTGGCAGCGTTCTGAGGCAGATCCGGATCTGGATATGTGTTTTGGTTCAAGGCAGCAGTCTCCTGAACTTGCGGCCCGTGGCCCTGTGCACGGACATCTGGTTGCGATATCTTACAATCGGCAAATGCACTGGGCAGGTCACTGCTCATGACCAGAGTCAGCCTTCGAAGAAAGACCCGCTTCTCATTCTCCGAGAGTGGAATCGCCAGATCAGATAATTCTTGCCGCCGCGTTTGGATCGTAAAATAGTTCATCGCAAAGCCGACAGGGTGCTTATTAGAGTCTCCGTTATTAGCGATTAAGTAGCACGCGTAACGGTCAAGGTGCATAGTCGACGACTTTGACGGGATTACCGGTAACCAGACCAAGAAATGTACTCAGAATGTTTATGCAAGATGGCGGTACGCAGCAGTCATTACGCTCTAGCTGCGAAAAGATCGCCTTTGCATCGGTGCCACTGCCGTCGATGATCGACAGTTCCTTTCTGCCTGTGTAATTGCCAAAAGGCTCACCGGGCGTGTTGGGTTGAAGGGATGATCAACAATGGCGACTTCTCGCATTCGCAAAGCGACGTTGGCATTGAGCGTCAGCTTTGCGCTGCACTGGTATGCACCGGGTATTGCGGCTGAACGGCCTGTTTCGCAGCTGTCCATTCTGGACAAGGCGTTGTCCCAAGCAATCAACCGTGAAAACGCTAATCCCAATCAAGCAACTTTTGATGCCAGCCGGAAAGCGGCCGAAGCTGTTATCGCGGCCGCAGAAGGCGTGCCGCCGGGGCCGGACGTTGCGCCCTATCTGGCGCGGGCATTGGTCTCGCGGTCAAGTGCTGCGCGCGAGGCAGGAGACATCGATAAGACTATCGCCGATGCTGAGCGCGCGCGCGAAGTGATCTTGCCTTATCGTGATCTTGCGCCCGATGCCTATGTCCAGTCGATTGCTTTGGCGGGCGATGTGGCTATCCGCCGCGCGCTGTTTCAGCAGGCAGCAGACCGCCTAAGCGAAGGTGTTGCTTATCTGGCGGAACGGCGCGGCAAAGTGGCGGCATCCCCGGCGCTCGACATGAGCGAATCCAACATCGGCTATACGCTGGCCATCGCGCTGATGCAGCTCGGTCAATATGACGATTCAGTTCGGGCGCAGGAATCGAGCGTCGCTGCGCGCGTGCGCGCTGTGGGTGAATTCCACCCTGCCACGATCAGCGCACGGTACAATCTGGCGTTGCGCCTTTCGCGTGCGGGCCGACTGGATGAGGCCGAGGCAATGGCTCGCCTCGCTGCAGAGCAAGTCAAGCAGCATGTGCCGAAAAGCGATCTGGGCCATGTCCGGGCGGTCGAGACGTTGGCACTGGTTCTGGCAGGCGGTGGCAAGCGGAGCGAAGCTGTAGAAGTGGCGCGCCACGCGCTTGACATCCGCGTGGCCACGACCGGCACCAGCGATGCCAACTTCGCCGCAGGCTTGACCACGCTGGGCGGACTGCTCGCAGATCTTGGTCGCTATGAAGAGGCGGTGAGTGTCCTGACCGCAGCAACGTCGACACAGGAAAAACTCGGCGCGCTTGCTGCGCCAACCGACCGTCTGCGCGCTTTGACATTCCTTGGTCATGCGCAACTTGGGTACGGTCAGGTGGCCGATGCGCGTCAGTCGCTCGATGCCGCCTATGCAATCTGGGAAAAGACCAAGGCGGCGGGCGCGGCAGAGACTTTGCTGCCATCGGTGGCGCTGGCGCGGCTGGACAGCGGCGACGAGGCCGGTGCCGCCGCCGTAGCAAGCGCACACCTCGCAATTGCCTCCGGTCCCAGAGCGCCGGTGCTGGGTAAGGCGCAAGCCTGTGCAGCAGGCGCGCTGCTGGCCGTCGGTTCACCTGAATGTGGCGCGCAGGCAGGCAATGCGCTTGTTCGCGCGGTCACCGACAGGCGCGATGCCAGCGCCGATGGTGAACTTGTCCTGGCAGACCGTCTGTCGCTGGAACTGGCGATGCGGCTGGCGGTGCGGGATGGCGATGCGCAGCTTGCCGCTGATGCCTCGCAAGTTCTGGTTGGCTCCAGAGTGGCTCGTGCAACGCGGCTTGCTGCGGCAAGAGCGGGGGCTTCCGACGCCGCGCTCGCCGCGCGAATTCGCACACTACAGGACGCCGAACTGGCCTATCGCCGTGCCAATTCGGTCTATCTGCTGCTGCTCGGCAATGGTGGAGATCCGCAATTCGCCCGGACCTCACGAGACGCCGCCGTCGCCGCGCTTGAGCAGCAACGTGCCGATATTGAGCGCAACTATCCCGCGTGGGCGGCACTGACCGCACGGCAAGGTGTCGGTCTTGCCGAGATCAAGGCTTCGCTGGCCAAGGACGAAGCAGTGCTGGCAATCGTGCCAGCGCTCACTTCGTCATTCGTGTTCGTAGCCTCGCCCGATGGTGCCGTAGTACGGCGGATGAAGCCCACCCGCGCCGCCTTTGCTGCCAGCGCGGCGCAATTGCGACGCGCGCTTGATCAGCGAAAATTTGATACTGTGGCTTCGCACGATCTCTATCGCGCGATCTTCGCCGATCTTGCGCCTGCCGATCTGCATAAAGCGCGTTCGCTGCGGATCATTGCGGGCGATGATGCGGCGGCAATTCCCTTTGCCACTTTGCTCGAACGCCCGGTGGTCAAGCTCGATGCCAAGGCCCCATTCCTCATACGGCGCTATGCGCTTTCGGCGGGCGCATCGCTGCTGCGCAGCGCCGTGCAAACTCCGCGCTTGCGGGCAAATTCGACAATGTTGGCGCTTGGGGCACCCACGCCGTTCGGAACTACCCGTTTGGCGCAGGCCCAACTGACGCAGAAAGGGCCGCTGACAGCACAGGCCGTATTCCGGGGCGGTCGCGCTAATGCGGAATCTCTGGCGGCGTTGCCCGCGCTGCAGTCTGCCGAAGTAGCAGCGGTTTCGCGCAACGTGCGCAGCGCCACGGTGCTGATGGGCGTACAGGCCAGCGAAGACGCGCTCGGCACAATGGCGCTCGACCAGTATCGCGTCCTGCTGTTTGCCACCCACGCGCTGGTCGCTGGCGAAATGGAAGGCATCACCGAACCGGCACTCGTACTCGCCCGGCCGGTTGCGGGGGCAAACAGTGATGGTGTGCTGACTGCGTCGGAGATCGGCACGTTCAGGCTCAATGCCGATTGGGTGATTTTATCCGCCTGCAACACCGCAGCGGGCGATGGGGAGGCCGCACCTGCCTATTCAGGCTTGGCGCAAGCCTTCCGCTATGCGGGCGCTCGCACGCTAATGCTTTCGCATTGGCCGGTGCGCGACGATGCTGCCGCAGACCTCGCAGGGACAGTGCTGAACCAAGCCGCCAGCGGCAAAAGCCCCGCCCAGGCCCTGCGCATTGCCATGTTGCGCGCTATGAGCAACCACGCACTTCCCGATGCGGCCAACCCCCACGTATGGGCTCCCTTCGTGGTGTTCGAATAGGTGGTTTTCTTGGAAAACGGCTGCGTTATCTGCCTGGACTTCAAGGGCAAGCAAGACCTCTTGATTCATTTCATCACCATATCAGCGGAATCGCCCCGGCCAAGCGTCCCGACTCGCACTTCAACAAGCGAATGATCTCCTAAGTGTAACGAGGCAACGCAATGGCGGAATCTAGGGTCTTGAAGTTCTCCAAATTAACTCCGACGGCACGGCCTACAAGTCGAGACAGCGCCTAGGGACCCCCAACGGTGCAGCAGCGATCCGCAGGGCCGCCAAAGGCAACGCGGTACCTGTCGCCTTAGTGGTTCAGAGTACAGCCCGAGCGGGCTGCAGGCGTAACCTCATTGGCTGGCATTGCCGACGCACTGAACGGCATGCACATGAAGACGGCTAGGGAGGGCATTGGCATGCCTCGTCTGTGAAGAACCTTCTGGGGCGTTTAGGTGGCTGAGGGTGGCCCGTGGGATGCTGCGTCCTCTCCTGATGCCCTGCTTTTTTCCACGACGGTTGTGGAAGGCTAATTTTCTTAGCATTGTGATTTACTCGCGACTGCGTCCCAAGGTGACATTCAATGCCTACTATTGTTCAAGATTGCCCGCGTTGTGTTGCACAAAGCATGACCTTTGATATTCTAGCGGATGTTCATGTTGGTATACAAGATGAATGGGTCCACCGTTTCGAAGTCTGTGCGGTATGTAGGCGCTGCTATCGTCCTACGTTAATGCGTTTAGTACTCGAACAATACGGTGCGCGAGAGCTTTTCAAAGAAAGTGGATCGATAACGAAGTCGAAGGCTTTCGATGTGAGTGTATTTTTTCGCTTCGGTGGATATGTAAACCTCGCAGATGTGAGTGCAAAGCCAGCACCCGCCGACCTACCGCCGGATATCACTACTATTTTCGAGGAGGCTTCAAGGTGTTTGGCAGTTAACTGTCCAAACGCTTCTAGTGCAATGTTTCGGCTTTGCCTTGATATCGCGACGAAATCACTTCTTCCTGACGATGCTGAACCCCTCGACAAGCATACGCGGCGCAACCTCGCTCCACGTTTGCGGTGGTTGTTTGAGAACGCGGTACTCCCGAGCGACCTCAAATCACTGTCGGCAGCCGTAAAAGATAATGGCGACGAAAGCGTACACGAAGGCTCAATGTCGCAGCTCGACGCCGAAGACATCTACGATTTTGCATTTGCGCTGTTGGACCGCCTTTACAGCGAACCTGCCCGGATTGAAGCTGCTGCGAAACGCCGAGCCGCTAGACGGGGGCAGTAGCTGCGCATGAAATGCGGCCCTCGCGTGATTCGAACGGTCATAAATGCGGGAAGAGCACAGCGTCGCTGTGGGCTTGATTCCATCAAACAGATAGCAGGTGAAACCTGCCCCACAAAGTTTAGAAAATGTGGGCTAAGTAGCTGAAAATGTTAGATCTTTGTTCACTGGCTGGGGCGGCAGGATTCGAACCTGCGAATGGCGGCATCAAAAGCCGCTGCCTTACCACTTGGCGACGCCCCATCAGGAAGCGCGCTTATAGCGCGGGCGAAGCGGATGAAAAGGGGGGGAGAGCGATACTTTTGGGCATTTTCCACACCCCCCCGTTCGATAAACGCCCTAAATCAAAAACCTTTGACGATGCCTTGCAACGTTTCGGGCGGCAAAACGTCGAAATCGCTGGCGTCGTGACGTTCCGCAATGCCCTTGCTTGAATTCACCAACCGCCCGCGCAAAACCCCAGGACGGCTGTCGATTTCGGCGACCCAGCGGCCAACGTGTTCGTATTCGTGCATCGAGAGGAACGTTGCTGCCTCGCCGTACGCTTCGCCGCGATAGATATTGCCGAACCACGTGTACGTTGCCAGATCGGCGATGGTGTATTCATCGCCTGCTAGGAACCGCGTCTTGGCAAGCTGGCGGTTGGCCACGTCGAACAGGCGCTTGGTTTCCATCGCGTAACGGTTGATCGCATATTCGTACTTGGCCGGAGCATAGTGGTAGAAATGACCAAAGCCGCCGCCCATGAACGGTGCGCTGCCCACTTGCCAGAAGAGCCACGAAAGGCATTCGGCCCTTGCTGCGCCCGATGTGGGCAGGAGCACGCCAAACTTTTCGGCCAAATGCATCAGGATCGCGCCGGATTCAAACACCCGGAACGGTTCAGGGCCAGAACGGTCGACCATCGCGGGGATCTTGGAGTTCGGATTGATGTCGACAAAGCCGCTGGTGAACTGATCGCCGTCCATGATCTTGATCAGCCATGCGTCGTATTCCGCTTCGGCAAAGCCCAACTGGAGCAATTCTTCCAGCATGATCGTGGCCTTCTGGCCATTGGGCGTGCCCAGCGAATAGACCTGGAAAGGATGCTTGCCGACCGGCAGTTCCTTCTCGCTTGTCGGACCTGCAATCGGGCGGTTCACGCTGGCAAAGGTGCCGCCATTGGCCGTGTCCCATGTCCACACTTTGGGGGGAACGTATTCTTCGGACATCGCCAGCTCCTTTGTGAAATTCGTTAGCTACACTTACAATATGCCAGATTGGTCCAAGCGTTCAAGCGCCTCTGCCAATTCGTCAAAATGATCGATCACCGCATCGGCTCCCAAATCATCGGCAGGCATATCGCAAAAGCCAAAGCGCACCGCCACTACAGGCAGTCCCGCTGCGCGCGCCGCGCCGACATCAAACGTCGTGTCGCCCACGAAGGCTGCCCTGCCGCCGCCGCACCGCTCAACCATCGCGTGCAGCATATCAGGGCGCGGCTTGGCTGTGCCGGGGCCGAGCGTATCGCCGCCGATCACGCAGGTAAAGCGGTGCAAAAGGCCTATTTCTTCAAACAGGCGGACGGCGAGATGTTCCTTTTTGTTCGTGGCGATGGCGATCTTCACACCGCGCGCATCCAGCGCATCGAGCATTTCTGCACCGCCGGGAAACAGCGCGGTATGTTGCGCAATATTGCGCTCGTAAAATGCGATGAGTTCCGCCTGCAAGCCATCAAACGCAGGCTCATCCACCCCGCCGGATTCGTTCAGCGCCGAACGCAACATCTGCGCTGCACCGCCGCCGATGTGCCGCGCCACATCTTCCAGCGGAACTGCTGGGCGCCCCGCCAGCGCCAGCGCATGGTTCAGCGCCACGCCCAGATCGCGGCTGGTATCAAGCAGCGTGCCATCAAGATCGAATCCGACAATGTCGTAAGGAAATTTTGCCATCTGTGGGCCAAGTGCCGTCGGGTTCTGGAAAGTGCAAGATTTGTCTGGCAAAGGTGAACCCATGACCGAACAAACGCCCTCTAAAGCACCCGTCGCCACCATCATCCTCGCCGCCGGAAAAGGCACTCGCATGAAGAGTGACCTGCACAAGGTGCTCCACCCCATCGCGGGCAGGCCCATGCTGATGCACCTGATGGCCAGCGCGGCCAACCTTGCGCCCGCACGCCAAGTCGTCATCGCAGGCCACGGGCGCGATCAGTTGGAAAAGGCGCTTGGCGAAACGGCGACCATCGCCGTGCAAGATCCGCAGCTTGGCACTGCCCACGCGGTCCAGCAGGCGCAAGCCGCGCTGGCAGGCTTCGATGGCGATGTGCTGGTCCTCTATGGCGATGTGCCCTTCGTTAACGCCGCCACGATGCGCGCGATGCTCGAACGCCTGCATCACGGCGATAGCCCCGCCGTCGTCGTCCTCGGCTTTGCCCCTGCCGATCCACTGCAATATGGCCGCGTGATCGAACAGGATGGCCGCATCCTGAAAATGGTTGAACACAAAGACGCCACCAAAGCTGAACGCGCCTGCCGCGTGTGCAATTCCGGACTGATGGCCGTGCGCAGCGCCGATCTGTTCGGCCTGCTGGCGCGTGTTGGCAATGATAACGCGGCGGGCGAATACTATCTGCCCGATGTGGTCAACATCGCTATCGCCGATGGGCGGACGTGCGCAGTCGTTGTCACGGCAGACGAAGAAGAAGTCGCCGGGATCAACAGCCGTGCAGAACTCGCGCAGGCAGAGGGCCGCTGGCAACAGCGCCGCCGTGCCCAGGCCATGGCTGATGGCGCAAGCCTGATCGCGCCAGAAACCGTATGGTTCGCATGGGACACCGAGCTTGGCCGCGATGTGTTGATCGAACCCAACGTATTCTTCGGCCCCGGCGTCACCGTGGCCGATCACGTCACCATCCACGCCTTCAGCCACTTGGAAGGCGCGACCCTTGCTGAGGGCGTACACATCGGCCCCTACGCCCGCCTGCGCCCCGGCACAAAGCTGGGCGAAAAGGTAAAGATCGGCAATTTCGTGGAAGTCAAAAACACCACGATGCACAAAGGCTCAAAAGCCAACCACCTCACTTACCTCGGCGATGCCGACGTCGGCGCGGGTGCCAACATTGGCGCAGGCACAATAACCTGCAATTACGACGGTTACTTCAAACACAAAACCGTCATCGGCGAACGCGCCTTCATCGGCTCCAACTCAGCGTTGATCGCGCCGATCAAAATCGGCGCAGACGCGATTGTGGCCGCTGGCAGCGCAGTTTCGCGCGATGTGGCCGACGGCGAACTGCGCATGGTACGGGCAGAACAACTGATCAAGCCGGGCTGGGCGGACCAGTTCCACGATGCGATGAAGAAGAAGAAGGGGTGAGGGGGTACACAATCATCGCCAAAATTCTACAAAGCTACTACCTTCACACTGACTTCAAATTTTATCACCTTGAATTACGGTATGAATTTCCATCGCTTGGAACTTTTATATGCTCGCATAATTGCATTATTTTTGAATTTTTCTTTATATGTATAGCCTTCTGCTTGCCACGTTCCAGCGCGGGGGCATTTTTGATTGGCGTTGACAATGAGTGCCGGTGGCGGAGGTGGCCTTTCTATCGATACGGTCGTGATACTATAGCAATATTCGCCAGCTCCACCGTCTATTATAAGGCCGCCAAGAAATTTACGAAATCCTGAAGTATTAAAACGTTCAAGTCTTCCACTCACAATTCTGTCTGTCCGCCATTGGTCTCCCCGCCTGTGATAGTAGTATACTTGGACAGAAAATTTCACCGGACTAGGATTGTAATTTACAAGATCTAGTTCTTGGCCTTGTGCATCTGTCGCAAATCCTCGTACAACTGTCGAAACTCCAAGATGCACAGTTCTCACGTTAGGTTTTGGCATGTAAGAATCTCCCGAAAATAAAAATTAAAGTCTGATTATTATTTGTGCAAGTAGAAAAATGCTATTTATTGTAATGCCGTATAAATTACCGTGCTAGATTTGGTCATAGTAAATACGGGAAATAACAGAAAATGGCGGTGGAAATAACGGTGAAATAAATAGCGGTGACAGGTGCGAAAACCCCTAAATTGTCCCGCGCCATCACCCCCTAAAAATTCTCACTCAACGGCGCAAAGTCCCAAAAATATTAGGTCTTCGGCAATGCAGCGTCCTGCAAAATGGCGACAGTCAGCGCCGGAGCGGTGGCGTGCGACAGGCAAAACACATAGTTATGTTCGCTGCGAACAATTTGTAGCGTCGGAAGCCACATAACCACAAATGTGTGCGCATCGCGAGACCTGCAACATTTGCGAAAACCTCAACCGTCAGCCTTCCTCAACCACCTGAATATGCGGCCAGATTTTCGCCATCCGTTGCGCCCATTTGTCGTAGGGCCACGGTACCACTTCGCTGTCGAAGTAGAATTGGCGATTGCCTTCCAGATCATAGAGAAAGACATCGTCATTGCTCTCGCTCTGGCGGCGGATAAGGATGCGGCTGATTTGGGCGGGGTCAATGCTGCCACCATCTCCGGGATGGGTGCGTGTACGGTTCTGCCACCATGTCAGTTCGCCGGTGTTCGGATCGATCATGCAGCCTCGCTGTGGGTTTACCCAAAGCAGGCCGAGTGCCGCGGCTGTAAGAAGGACACCCAATCCGCCTGCAACCGGTACAAGCCACGGCGCACATTCGCCGGATTCACTGCAATTTGTTTGAGGATCGACCGTAAAACCGGCGAACCAGAATGTCGCTCCAACCACCAGCATCATCCATACCACGATGGTGGTGCGCGCGCTGCGTTGATAGGCCGGGATGCTCATGCCGGACAATATCCCATGCGATATTGAATTCCGGGTTAAGAGCTTTTGCCTCGAGGATTCCGGGGACAGAGGATTCCGGGGACAATATACTTAATTCTGATCTGGCTGTGTGAAGCGTCTCTCGTGTATCGTGGCCAATGAGAGTGTATAAAGTCGCGCTGAGCGGGCAGCAAAGCGTATTCCAAAAAAGGAAGAGACGGCATGGCTAATAAGTATACTGTCCCCGAAATTCCATGCGCAAAACAACCGCCCAGTTCTAATCCCAGCTGGCGGGAAGCTGGTGGTTACGTCAGGGGTAATCCTGTGGCGGTGCCGCTCTAGCGCGCATTGTTGCGCAGTTTGGCAATTGTCCGCAGAAGAATCGGCGGGACAAAGTCCTTCATCAGTTCTTTTCGCGCAACCCGCCAATCAGGCTTGTCAATGGAACCGGGGCGGGGCTTGAATTGCGTGGTATGGGGCTTGCGTGCATCAGACCAAGTGGCCGTGTAGTAGTATAACGCGATTGATCGGCGTGGGTGACCTTCAGGATGGCTCACAGGTTCGGGATTTCCATGCCACGATCGCGAACTGGTGTTGAAGCAGCACATGCGATTGAAAATTGGCGCAAAACTGTCGACTTTTTCTGACATGTCGTCATTCCATATCTCGAATGACCCGCCATATTCAGGCTTCCAGTCTTTATTCAAATAAATTAATACGTTAATTCGGCGCTCTAGCTTCAGAATATTGTGGTAATTGAAGTCAGCGTGAATATCGAGGTGCCCTCCATTCGACACAACGTGAACGCCACCTCCCATAAAATAAGGATCTGGAATTAATCCTTTAATCCCCGTGAGGGCTTCCAAAAATGCGATGACAGGCCGTGAATTCAAGGCGTAGAAAAGGTTGCGTGTATGATCCGGCAGTTTTTCCGGCGAAAAACTGGCTTTGAACCGCTCTTGTGCCCGGTCAAAGCTCTCTTCTGGTGTCGGCAATGATTCCAAGTCATTCAGAACACCGTCTAAAATCGAAGTATCCAGAAAGTTGTCAAAACAACCATAAGGGAAAGGCTGCTTGTTCAAATAAGCTTCGGACAAGTCCTTTCCCAACGCCTTGGCTACTGATGTTTCGATGAGAAATGATTTTGAATCTAATGGCAAAACTGGCTGATTCATCACATTTTTCCGCCCATATCAATATACATGCAAGTTAATGAAGATTATAATTTCAATTGGTCATATTTGCCAAGACTTTTTGGGTGTTTTATTGAATATTACTTGCAGTAATTTTTTTATAAACTAAAGTTTGCGGCAAGGTTTGCATTCTTGCATGAATAGAAATTCCTTGTCAAAAATTATTTGTTGTAACAGGTCGTGTGGTGGCTATTGCAGCTACAATTGCCGTGATTGTACTGTGCATGTCCTTAGATATTCCATTTTCCTACACTTCAACAAGTGGGCAATGATGGCGGAATGCACGCCATATGCCCACTTTTTACAGAATTTGACCTTCCCTGTGCTCGGTGCGACTTGTCGGTCCCGCCTTCAAGGCCCCCCTCTGGACACTGTAAACAGTGTAAACCTTGTCAGGATTTTGCCCTTGAACATGAACGGCTCTGCTTTGCCGGAGCACTCCAATTCCTCACTGGACAAAGTTTACTTCGCTGGCGATTGGAAAGGAGATACCAACGATTTCGTGCGATAGCGTTCGGAATAGCATTAGCAGGATTAAGCAACGGCAATGTGCGGAATTATCGGAATCGTTGGCAAGGAACAGG
>CAMTWP010000044.1:0-36163 GCA_947085475.1 uncultured Novosphingobium sp.
CCCTATGGCACGCTGCGTTCGTCCCGCGTCGAAGACACGCGCCTCGATCAGATCGTGCGCTGGGCCGGATCCGACTTCGAGGGCGTCATCGTGTTTGACGAAGCCCATGAAATGGGCGGTGTGGCGGGCGGGGAAGGGGCCCTGGGGCAGAAAGAGGGCTCATTGCAGGGCATTGCCGGGGTACTGCTGCAAAACACGCTCCCGCGCGCCCGTGTCCTTTATGCTTCGGCCACGGGGGCATCCGACGTTAACAACCTCGCCTATGCGGTGCGGCTTGGTCTGTGGGGGCCGGGCACGGCGTTTGCGTGCCGTGAGCAGTTCATCAGCGAAATCCGCGATGGCGGTATCGCCGCGATGGAGCTGGTAGCCCGCGATCTTAAGGCCTCGGGGCTCTATCTTTCGCGCGCGCTGAGCTTTGGTGGCATCGAATACGACATCCTGCGCCACGAACTCACGGCCCAGCAGATTGCCATCTATGACAAGTATGCAGAGGCTTGGACCATCATCCACCAGCACCTTGAGGACGCGCTGGAACTGACCGGCGTGGTCGACCCATTGGAGAACCGCACGCTCAACAGCGGTGCCAAGGCTGCTGCGCGCAGCCGGTTCGAGGGCACCAAGCAGCGGTTCTTTGCCCAGGTACTGCTCTCGCTCAAATTGCCTTCAATCTATCCGGCGGTCGATGAGCATCTGGCAGCGGGCGAAAGCGTCGTCGTCCAGCTTGTCAGCACCGCGGAATCGATCCTCAACCGGCGGCTTAATGAGCTCGATCCCGAGGAACGCGAGGCGCTCGATCTGGACCTTTCGCCGCGTGAGGCCATTGCCGATTACCTCACCCGCGCGTTTCCGACCCGGCAGATGGAGGAATATGTCGATGAACTTGGCGATGTTCGTTCACGGCCGATGTGGGACGAGACCGGGAACCCGGTCTATAACCCGCAAGCAGAAGCAGCACGGGCAGATCTCATCGAACATATCTGCGCGATGCCGCCGATCCCGACCGCGCTCGATGCCCTGCTCGAGCATTACGGCACCAGTGCCGTTGCCGAGGTAACAGGACGGTCCAAGCGGCTTGTCCGCGATGCACACGGACAGCAGCGCCTCGAAAGCCGATCACCGCGCACCAACCTTGCCGAAACCACCGCATTCATGACCGGGGCCAAGCGTATCCTGATCTTCTCGGATGCCGGCGGGACGGGACGCAGTTACCACGCTAGCCTCGATGTCAAAAACCAGCAGCGCCGCGTCCATTTCCTGCTCGAGCCCGGATGGCGCGCCGACCGGGCGATCCAGGGCCTCGGGCGCACCCACCGCACACACCAGGCCTGCCCACCGCTGTTCCGCCCCGTCACCACCGACTGCAAGGGCGAGGCCCGGTTCACCAGCACAATTGCGCGCCGGCTCGATGCACTAGGTGCGCTCACGCGCGGCCAGCGCCAGACCGGGGGGCAGGGAATGTTCGACGCCGCCGACAACCTTGAGAGCAGTTATGCCAAACATGCGTTGCACGACTGGTACGGGCTTCTCGCCACCGGCAAACTCAAGAGCACCAGCTTCGCAGAATTCCAGACGATGAGCGGGCTTGAACTCACCGACAAGGACGGAATTCTGCGCGAAGATCTTCCGCCGATCCAGCGCTGGCTCAACCGCCTACTTGCGATGAAGATCGCCGTGCAGAATGCCATCTTCGACGAGTTTCTCACTCTTGTCGAAACCCGCGTCTCGGCGGCCAAGGAAGCGGGCACCTTCGACATCGGTGTTGAGACCGTTGCCGTCGAGGCTTGCGAAGTCCTCTCGGACACGGTGATCCGGACCGACCCCGTCACCGGCGCGACCTCGCACCTGCTCGAATTGTCGCTGACCCAGCGGCGCAAGCTGCTCTCGCTTGAGCGGGTGCTGGCGCTGGCCTCATATGAGGATCGGCCCCGCTACCTGCGCAATGCCAAGTCCGGCAAGGTCGCGCTTTGCGTGTCTGCCCCCTCGCACATGGATGACGAGGGCAATTACATCCGACGCTTCGAGCTCCTTCGCCCCCTGCGCGGCGAATACATCCTAGCTGCCCGTCTTGCGGAGACCGCCTGGGAGGACATCTCGCAGGATACCTTCAGCGAGGCCTGGGCCGAAGAATATGCTGCCGACGAAAACCAGCTTGTCACGGAGACGGTCTTCCTCGCGACCGGCCTTCTTCTCCCGATCTGGGGTGCGCTGCCCAAGGAGGATCTGACGGTCAACCGCATCATCGACACGACCGGCACCTCCTGGCTTGGCCGCCATGTCCATGACCTCTTCATCGATGCTACCCTCGAAAAGCTCGGGGTTTCCCGCAAGGCCCAGACTGACCCCGCGAAGATCACCAAGGCCATCTTGGGCGGAGGAACCTACAAGGCACCGCATCCGGCCAATTTCAGCATCAAGACTTCGCGGGTAAACGGCGCCCGCCGGATTGAGATCGCCGGGGCCGATCCTGCGCGCATTCCCGGACTTAAGGCGCTTGGCTGCTTCACCGAGATCATCGCCTATAAGACGCGGGTCTTTGTGCCCTTGGATAGTGCTGATGACATAATCGCTTCGATTGTGGCGACGTGATCGGCATCGACTGCCATTGTCGATAGCTCACAACTGGTAGGCAGCACGCAGCCTTGTGGCGACGTCGTCTCGCGTCATGTTCACCTTGAACTGCCTGGGGTCATAATCGGCCTCGGCCGTTGCCTGCTCCACAAACGACCGCATGTCGTCAGCGACGGAGCTGGGCAATTCATAACGGGCCTCCTGGCTCAGCAGTTGCAGCAGCCGTGCCACGTCATTGCGGTGCTTGCGGATGTTCTTCTCATCGACATTGCCTCCTTCATCGCGCTGGCGGGTAAGATCGAGCCAAGCGCGTGCCTTGAACGGGATGATTGCCGCCTCGCCAAGCACGGGGATGCCGCCGACTTCGCGGACCATCGATTTGAGGAAATCGTAGTAGCTCTCATCAAGCAGGATTGCCGACAAGCTGGCGGCTGCCTCGTCGATCGGGAGCGGCGTCAGGTGGGCATCCTGAGCAAGCTTCAGTCCCTCGGGCGCGCGCGAGAACAGCTCAAGCATGGCGGGAAAATCCCCCGCCTTAGGCTTCTGGAAGCGGTACAGAACCTTCGCTCCCTCGCTGCGCTCCCTGACCTCGTAGCCGCCTTCTTCGACAAAGGCCCAGAAACGCTCGGCGAAGGCGCTGTCCAGCGCTTCGACAACCAGGACGATGTCCAAATCCTTGGTAGCACGAAAGTCGAGGCCGACCTCGTCCATGATCAGTTCGCAGGCAGCCCCGCCGATCAACATGTATTGATGCTCGTGGCCCGCAAAGTGCGCCCGAAAGCGATCGACCCCGATCACCATTCAAATGTCTCCAATAATTCTTCCGCCGCTTGTGCAACGCGCTCGTCCGGGCTGCCCCTGACACTGAGGTACAGCGAGAGGGGATCGATAACGCCATTCCTTGAGAGAATCCGCGGATCGTAGGTCCACGTTTGAACCTCGATGCGCTCGTCATCGAACGCCGTGGCGGGCCTAAGTGTATCTGCCGCCGCGAGGTTCTTCCAGCTCGCCGCAAGAATGGCTCTTGTTTCGGTCCGGGGCGGGGCCAGCATGGTGTAGCGGGCAAGCGCACTTGTCCCGGCAAGCGGTCCGATCTTCTCCCCGTCCTGTGCGCAGACGACCCGAACCTTGCGAACAGGCGATTGGAGCTGCGCCTGAACCGCTTCCCATAGTTCTTGGCCACCAAGCAGCATGTGCAGACGGCGCTGCCGACCGACATGGTGAGCCTTTGCCAGCTGGAGCGCCCCCAGCTCATCCAGGGTCCGGCTGATGCTCATGATCGATACGCCGAGATCGTCCGCAAGTTCGGTGAGGTTTAGATCGCCCAGGTCGCGGCCCTGCATGATTGCAAGCAGCAGGAATTGCGTGGTGGGGCTGATCGACGCAGCGCTGGCAATCGCGAATGCCGGTGCGCGCTCCCGCAGATCCAGGAACGCCTCGGGGACATAAAGCTGCGCGCCCGATGCGATGAAGCCGATTTTGCGATCCACCATCTGACGGCGGATCGCGTTCGGGGCACGGTCGAGTAGCAAGAGCACCAGGTCGGCCCCGAGTTCGCGCTGAACCAGGTCGCGGTGCTTCAAATACTGCGCCGTGGCCCCTGATCCCGGCGGCAAGATCTCCTTGATGGCCATGAGCAGCAGCGTGCGGCCATTCAGCGAACCTTGCCAGATGGCGTAGCGGTCAATGATGAAATGAGGCAGATTGGTGGGTGCGACCGGCACGAGGCCAAGCCGCTCTCCGAACGTGTCATCGACATACGCTTCCGCAGCCTCGGCGAGCGCTTCCAACCGCGCTTCAGGGACTCGTTCTAACATCACAAGACTTATCTAACATTACTACTGTTAAAAGTCAATTGTGATGTTAGATCGTCGGGCGCCATACAAAAAATAGCTCACGACACAGCGGCCCGGAGCCCAAATTCACCGCATGCAGGCGGGCGCAGTCGGTGCAGCTGCGCCCGCCACGCGAGGTATAAATCCGGTATTTATGCCTCATCGTCCGAACAAGCCGCATTTGCACGCCGCGCCATTTGACGTCCGTTGTTGCCGTCCCAAGGCCAGGGGAATCCTGAAACCGTGAGGGGAGGGGGGCTGGAAGGGGTTGAGCCGATGGGCTCGGCCATTCCGGTCTCAGGAGAACCACGATGAACGATATCCAGATGATTCCGCTCGGCAAGCTGCGGCTTTCCGAGGCCAATGTCCGCAAGAACGACAGTAACCTCTTCATTGAAGAATTCGCCGCCAGCATCGAGGCCAAGGGCCTGCTGCAGAACCTGATCGTTGTCCCTGCCAAGAAAAAGGGGATGTTCGACGTTACAGCCGGTGGACGCCGCCTGCGCGCGTTCAACTTTCTCCTTGAGGCCGGCAAGATCGACAAGGGCCACGAAGTCCCCTGCAGGGTGCTCGACATCGATGCCGCCGAGCAGTCCGAACTGTCGTTGATCGAGAACATCATTCGTCTCGACATGACCCCGACCGATGAAATCCGCGCCTACAAGCACTTCATCAACGAAGGCAGCGACCTCGACGCCATCGCCAAACGCTTTGGCCGGACACGGCGGTTCATCGAGGGCCGTATGCGCCTTGCCGATCTGGCCGATCCGATCTTCACCGCGCTCGAGGAAGGCAGGATCACCCTGGACGTTGCCAAGGCCTATGCGACGAGCCCCAACCATGAGCGCCAGATGCTGGTGTGGAACGAGCTGTCGAACAGCTGGCAGGGTAACCAGCCCGACTCTATTCGCCGCATGATCACCAACAGTGCGATCAAATCCAATTCGCCGATCGCCCGCCTCGCAACCGAGGCGGAATATCTCGCGGCAGGCGGTCGGATCGAACGCGATCTGTTTACCGACGACTCCAGCGAAACCTGGATCGACCCAGAGATCGCCCAGCGCATCGCGGGTGAGAAGCTTCAGACTTATGCCGCCGAAGTCGCGGCAGACAGTGGCTACGCCTGGGTCCGTCCCGTCCTCGAAACCCGCGTGCCCTACAGCGCCAGCGAAGAACTCCACCAGGTTCACCTCGATCCGCTGCCGCTCTCGGACGAAGAACAGATCGAGGCCGATCAGTTGCTCGAGACCATCTCGGCGCTCGAAGCCGAAGGCGAGGATATCGACGAGGATGACGAAGTTGCCGGGGCCGACTTCCAGGCACGTTGGGACGCCGCAACTGCAGCCTATGACGCGATCCACGACAAGCCAGCTGTGATACCGGACGAACTCAAGCCCAACGTCGGCTGCTTCGTCACCATCAGTGCCGATGGCACACCGGTGATCGACAGCGGTCTTTACAGCGACAAGCCGATGCAGCGGCGCAAGGCAGCACGTGCCGGTAGCGCGGAAGGCAATGGCGAGGCTGCTGACGACAACAAGCCCAAGCCACTTTCGCAGAAGCTGGTCGATGAACTGGCGGTACAGCGCCGTGACATCCTGGCGATCAACCTTGCCTCAAACCCGGCGATCGCGCTCGACTACATGATCTTCGCGATTGCCGATGCGGGGCATACATACGGACCGCAGGCACACGGCACCACGATCCGGGCGCCTTCGCCTTCGCTTTATCTCGCCAACTACCCGGAATCCCCGGCGCACGTGCTGATGGCCGATATGCGCGAAACGCTCGACACCAGCTGGACCGAGCACGACCGCACCGTCGATCGCTTCACCGCCTTCAGCGAACTTGATGATGATGCCAAGGCGAGCTGGCTCTCCTACTGCGCCGCGCGCAGTCTCGAAGCCAGCATGGGCGCACCTCGCAAGCCCGGCCAGTCCGGCGCGGAACCGATCGATCTCCATGATCATCTAGCGAGCCTGATGGCGATCAACGCGGCGAGCCACTGGAGGCCGACCGCAGCCAACTACTTCGACCGGGTCAGCAAGCAGACTCTACTCGCGCACATCAATGAAGTTGGCGGTACGACCATGGCGGCGAGTTTCATGGGCTCGAAGAAGGGCGATCTCTCTGCGTCGTGCGAGCGGTTGTTTGCCGGCGAGACCATCGTCGCGCCCGAGGTCAAGGAGGCCGCGCTTGCATGGGTTCCGGCCCACATGCAGTTCCGCGCCCTCGCGCAGAGCGAGGTTGGCGGCGAAAGCGAGGCTGAGCCGGAGAACGAAGGCGTGGCTGAAATCCCTGACGATCACTGCGGCGACGCGGCTCCGGAACCGGCCGATGAGGACGAACTGTCCGATGACGCCGTCGATGAGCCGGCATTGCTCGACGCCTGACCGTCGCGCCTGATCGCACCGCCTGAACTCTCAGGCAAACTGGCCGCCGCGCGTGCCTGTGGTGACGCGCGGCGGCCCCCATTTACTCACATGAAAGCTCCGCCCCCATGAATACCGCCACCAAACTGCGCGCCCGTGTCTCGCCCGAGGCGATCTCCAAGGTCACCCGCATTTTCAACGGGTCGCTCGACGATATTTTTAACGAGCTTCTGCAGAATAGCCGCCGTGCTGGCGCGACCACGATTGCCATTTCGGCGCTGCATCTCGAGGAGGCTTGCGTCATTACCGTCAGCGATGATGGGACAGGAATCGACGATCCGGCCAATCTCGTTTCGCTTGGCCAGTCGGACTGGTCAGATGAGTGCTGCGCCCGAGAGGATCCCGCCGGTATGGGCTTCTTCAGCCTGGCTGGGCGGGACACCGTTGTGAGTTCGGCCGGCGCCACAGCGTCGTTCTCGCTGGCGATCACCGGACCGGCCTGGACGGGTGAGGCCGACATCGATGTCCTGCCCTGGCAGGGTCCGCGCGGAACAACGATCTCCTTCACCTTCGACGCCATCAGGGATGGGCACCTCGACCGGGCAGTCAAAGCCGCTGCGTTGCATTTTCCGCTGCCGGTGACCTACAACGACGAGCCACTGCCGCGCGTTGATTTTCTCAAAGGCGCGCATTTCGTCATCGAGCGCGAAGGGTATCGCATCGGGGTCTACAAAAACGTCAATCTCGACCATGTGCCCACGATCAATTTTCACGGGCTGACGCTCAGGCACAAGCTGCCGAGCATCAAGGAAGTCTACCACACGCTATGGCGCGTAAAGGTTGACATCATCGACGCGCCCGAGCTCGTTCTTGTCCTGCCGGCCCGCAAGGAAATCTACCACAACCCCGCGCTCGATCGGCTAATGGAAATCTGCAACGAGGCGTTCTTCGCAGCGATCAGTCAGGAACCGTCCCATCGCCTCGCCCACAAGGACTGGCTGGCCGCGAGACTTGCCGGTTGCGAGCTACCCGAAGCAGCAAGGCAATTGCCCTCCTGGCAAGGACACTGCGCGCGCGACAGTTACCATGAGATCGCGGCCTATGCCGAAATTGATCCGACGGCAGCCCTCTATGATGATGGCGACGCCTGCGATTCGGTGACCTTCGGCCATGCTATCGCATTCTCGCACGGCGAGGACTGCTCCATCGATTCCAACCGGCTCATTGCGCCCGCCGACATCACCTTCTTTGCGGCTGTGGCGCAGTATCAGGGCTACAGTTGGTACGATGCGCTGTCCTGCTACGCCCAGACTGGCGTTACCCATCGTCAGCACGACGGATCCGAGACGCCTTGTGAAACTGATGCGGTGACCTTCCGGCCCGATGTCATCACGATCGAATTGACCGATCAGCATGACAAGCGCCTCAATCTGCTGTCCGATTTTGCAATCCAGGAAGGCGAGAACTGCTGGTCTGACGCCGACGAGGCGCAGATCGCCTTGATCCGCACCGCCAGCATCGATCCCGGCGATCTCACCGAGCTGATCATCAATGCGGTCTTTTCGCCGTCGGACGATTCCGACGCCGACAGTTACGATACGCAGGAAACCCGGTTCCGCCATGACGCGGTGGTGCGCGCGCACGCGATCCTTGAAGGCGAGGACGCCGCCATCATCGCCGGCATCCGCATGGCGTTCGCCGACCGCGTTGCCTGGCGCATCCCGCACGGGCGCACGCTTCAACTCAGCTGGTCCCACGAGAATACCAGTCTTGAACTTCGCGCCGCGAGCGATGCGATGCCCCAATGACGGGATGGCCTAAAACTGACCCCGCCCGGATTGCAGCCGTGGTTGGACACCCGCACCTCGGGAGCAATTGCCATGAAGTTCAATTACCAACTGACCGGCACGATCGACGTTCCGGAAGGTTCGCGGCTCAATGCCATCGGAACCGCGATCATCCTGCCCGACGGCAAGACTCTCAGGCTCTGGGAAGCATGGGAATGTCATCTCGCCGATGAAGACGACCATACCGACCTGTCATACGCGGATCTTGTAGAAATCGGCATTCATTACGACACGCTGTCGACAGCGTTCGAGGAAACTTGAGGTGGGCGAATGGACCGGCATGCCTGCCGGAACGCCGAGAGAGGAAGAGGGGGTGGGGGTTCGGGTGACGGTTTGAAGGTGCGGGAGCGGTCTGCACCGGCCGCCCTCGGAGATTTCCCATGAGCCGCACCCGGCCAGTGACAGCGCGCCCTGACGTCGCCCAGACCATTACCGACCTGATCCTCGAGAAGATCGAGCAGGGCACAGCCCCCTGGCTCAAACCCTGGTCGGCGTCCAGCACCAGGCCGCTACGTCACCAGGGTATCCCCTATACCGGGATCAACAGCTTCTTCCTGTGGGCCGTCGCCGATACCATGGGCTACACCAGCCCTTTCTGGATGACGTACCGGCAGGCCAGCGAGCTTGGCGGTCAGGTCCGCAAAGGTGAGAGCGGCTCGTTCAGCGTCTACTACAACACAGCGCGCAAGTCCGACACTGACCAGCTCACGGGGGAAACCACCGAAAAGACGATCCGCTTCATGAAGTGGAATCATGTCTTCAATGCGTCGCAAATCAATGGCCTGCCCGCCCACTATTATCCCGAGCCGCCCGATCCCCGGGCGATCGGCGAACTCTCCGCCAATATCCGCGTGTTTCTTGACGCCATCCCCATCAAGGTGGTCCACGGCGGCAGCAGTGCGCATTATACCCCAAGCACGGACACCGTGTCTCTACCACACAGCCATGCTTTCCATTCGATCGAGGCGTATTTCTCGACGAGGTGCCATGAGCTGACCCACGCCACGGGACATGGCTCACGTCTTGATCGTCAGTTCGGCAAGCGCTTCGGGGACGACGCATACGCGGCGGAGGAGCTGCTCGCCGGGCTGGCGCAGTCGATTCTGTGCGCCGAATACGGGCTGCCGAATGAACTCCACGACAGCCACGCTTCCTACATACACCATTGGGCCAAAATTCTACGCGCCGACAAGACCGCGATCCTTCACGCCGCAGCCAAGGCCGAACAGGCGGTCAAATGGCTGCGCCAGTTCGATCCGGCACTTACCGAGCCAGTGCGCGAGGCGGCCTGAACACTATACCCGCTGACGCGGCAAATCCGAAGGTGAGGGGAGGGGGGACGAAGGGCTGCGCCCAAGTGCGTCAAGGAGCCAGCCCCATGAACTATGACCTCGACTTCCGTTATCGCCGCGCCCTCCAGCCCGACGCGCTGTGCACGGTCGCTACTGCCACCCAGGCGGTGGTTGATGCGATGCAGGATGCGCGCAATGCTGGCGTCGATCCCGCGCGCGATCCGGCAACCATCCTCCTCGCCCGGCATGTCGGGCGCATCGCACTCGGCAATCCGGCCGATGCCACATATGAGGAAGACCTGCCCTTGCGCCGACAGTGCCTCACCCGGATCGACGAACTGAAGTCCAAGCCCGCGCTTGTCGCACTGGCACGCCGCGGGATCAGCTATGACCCGGAAGCCAAACGTGCCTTCCACCGCGAAGCCCGTTCGGCGCTGCGGATCGCCGCCCGCCATCTGGGGTTGGATCATGATCAATATGACCTCCGCAACAACATGGCAGGCCCAGCCGTCTCCGGTGAAATCACCCTCCATGCAGATGAGATCTACATCCAGGTCACGACCTCCTCGTTCGGACACGGCCGTGAGGTCATGTTCCGCCGTTGCACGGGTCGTCAGGATTACCGCGGCGAGCACAACAACTTCTGCGACATCGCCGTCCTCGTCGATCCCGTCCGCTTTGCCGCGCTCGTCACCCGGGAAACGGGCCTTGCGATTACGCGCAGACAACCTGAACTCGTATAGGAGAACCCTCATGGGCTGGCTCTCGATGACCCGATCCGGCATGGCGCCCTTTGCCACGCCCAAGGCTTACCTCGACAACCAATGCACTTATGCGCCGGACCCGGAGAAGGGCCGGGACAAGGGCCTTCGCGTACTCAAGTCTACCGTTCGCTCGAACGCATATTACGCCGCCTGCCAGAGCTACACGGCCGACGGCCCGCTGCAGACATTCGCGATCATCTGCCTGATCAAATGGAATCCGGCCGCGCGCGATGGCTATCTCTTCGCCTACAAGGACCAGGACGAGATGATGGGCCCCTACAAATACGATTGCCCGGCTTCAATCCTCGATCTGCTTGGGCCGCCCGGCAACGACTACGCGGCGCAGTGGCGCGAGCGATGCCGCCAGCGCCTCGCGCTCACCACGCGGCGCAAACCCGCACCCGGCGATACTCTGGTCCTGGCCGAGGCTCTGACGTTCACCGATGGCAAAGCCGAGCGCAGCTTCCGGGTGGTGCAAGCGGGGAAGAAGACGAGCTTGCGCCGGGCCAGCGACGGCGTCGGGGTTCGCATATCCTCACTGATGACGCGCGCGTGGACGATCGTTCCTGCGCCGCTTGCGCCCCATGCGACATAACAGCGGGCATCAGAGCAAGACCATGACAAACCCAGCCTTTCCCAAGCGTTCCGCCAAGCGGGCCAAGCTGTGCAGCATTGAGAACGCCAACCGCGTTGCGACGCAGGTGGCCGACCGCATTCTCAGCGACACCGCTGTGGTCAAGACCGGCAATCCGCTTCAGCCCTTCCGGGTCGTGTTGGCGAGCAACGCGCCGCAGGGGCGCACAGTCTCGCGGGTAGTCACCTGCAACGATGATGAGCCCTGAACGTATGCCTACCACCAGAAAATAACGACGAAGGCATAGTCCGTACCAGCCCGGACGGGCGGGTAGAGAAATGTGCTCGCGATCCCTGGATCGTAGTCCTTCCACCCCGAAGTTTGGCGCTCTGCCAGTCATCTCTCTGCATGATGGCCTGTTAGGCTAGTCTAATGCCGCCAACATTGCGGTCATTCAGATCACCCTCGCCGATCATCAGAACCTGCCGAAAATTTAGGCGCAGGTTCAGAAACGCGAGATTTCGGACTCTGCGTTCGTTCGGTACGTGTCACTGCACGACAGCTTGTGAAGCAAACGGACATCGACCGCCGGCTGGATCACACATAGAATTTGAACGGCTGCTTCTCTTCGCCCTTCGCTGAGCCCATGGTCAGCACATCTCCGACCATACGCGCGAAGCGCACCGTGACGGGCAGCCCGTCATTGAAGTTGCAGCTGTTGTAGTTGATTTTTGTGAGGCCCATGATGTCCTCAAGAACGGCGCGGAGTTCGGGCCGCTCATATTTGCTGCGCATGACGGTGATGTGCAGCGGGTTCGGTGTTTCCGGACCGATATAGGTGTCGAGCTGAGGCACGTATCCGGTCGTCCAGAGATAGGCGACGCGGTCGTCAAGAAGCAGCGCTGTGCCGCGGAGCACGGGATAGTCACCATCGCGGAACAGCTTGGTTTCGCCGCCGGTGGTGCGGATGCGAACGCCGATGACGTTTGTTCCCTTGGGCGCGGCCTCGCAGAAAGCCTGCCATTCTTCATCGTTGAAATAGGTCTGGCCGTGGATAAAGAGTTCCTTGGGCGGCTCGCCGTGAATCTCCTCATAGGTCGTCACAACCATCTTCAGCAGCTTTTTGGCGGCGTCCTTCTTCAGGTGGAAATCGTGATCGCCCGTCTTCCACGGGCCGTTCGCGCCGCGGAAGACGACGCCGTCGCCCTCATTTAGGAACATCTGCGCGGCGCAGCAGGCATGGCCGTCTGGGTCGTTGGGCAGGCTCTTGTAGACCATGCCGATATAACAGACGCCCGGACGGACCGACCCAAGCCGCCAAGGCGGCTTGGGCTGAGTCTTGTAGTAAAGCCCGGTTGCAAGGTTCCAGACAAGCGTGGCAGCATCCTGCGTCTTGCGGACCGGGTAGCCGGCCTTGTTAAGAAAGGCGTGCGGCGCGAGCGTGGTCTCGCGCACGAGCTGGGTGGGCGCGATCGAAAGAAATTCGGCTTTGATGCGACGGTGGAAGTCCGGGACGTCATCGAAGATGTCCTCGTTGCTCTGATCGATGACCCCGGCGAGCAGCGGCAAGCTCGCCTTGGCCTTCTGCCGCCGCCCGAAGTCTCCCGACTCCATGGAGAGCCCGGTCCGCTTTGAGCCGGGGCGGCACCGTTCGTAGACGATTTCTGGCAGCACTAGGACCCAGACATCGACCGACTGCTCCTCATTCCTGAGATGCTTGCGGACGCGGTCGATGTAGAGGCGCGCGACCTTGTCAACGGCCTCGTTGAGGTTCTCGATGCGCGTCGCGCGATCGATGTCGGCGAGCTGCAAGGACAAGGTACTGATTTCGTCGGGATCGAACGTGATGCCGAACGTCTCTTCCAGTCCGGGAAAGTTGGCGAGATGCAGGCGGTCCTTTTTCTCGCCCTTGCCGGGCGGCGGAACGGCGACGGTCTGCATGATGCCACGCGCCCAGTTTCGAAAATGGCCGATGCCGTCGGGTGTCCCGATGACGCCGACACGGATCTCGCGCGTTTTCTTGCCCTTGGAATGCGGGCCGTAGAGAAACAGGCCATCCTTGGGATGCGGGCTGCGCTCGCCGTGAGCGAATTCGAGATCGGGCTCGTGGAGATGATCGACGATGAGGGACGGTTCGGCGAACTTCACGGCTCGAGCTCCTCATCATCATCGCTTGTCGGCCGACCAAGCGTGCTTAGGTCGGTTTCCTCCTCGTCGGCGTCGGCGACGTTCGGAAGCATCGTGCTCACAGGCGAGCTAAAGAGGACTGGCGCGGTATCCACCACGAGGTCATGCTCGGCCGACAGGCGGAGCATGATGTAGGCGCTGTCGCCCGAAAGCATTTCCAGAAAGGCCTGCATGCGGCCGTGCCACTGCTTGTTGCGCCAGCCCTTGCAGATCGATCGCCTGAGCTTGTGCATTTTCTTGACGTCGTCGATCGCAAGACCATCCGGCGTGCTGTTGTCGGCGGCAAACAACACCCTCGCCTTCAGTTTGAGGTGCCAGAAGGGCCATGTCGCCGGGAGCGCGGTCACGCCGAATTGCCAGATATGGCCCTTGGCGATGTTACGTAGCATCGATGAGCGCCGGTCGCCCTGCTTGCCCCACGGGATGCGCTTGCCGGCCGGCGCCAGCGCCGGAGACGCATGGAAGCCCACGCTGTTCGAATAGGAATATTCGATAAGCCCTCGGACCTTGCAGAACTGGAACCACGCCTCCTTGATCATCACCATGAGGACGTTTGAGGCGACCTGCCGCTCGATCCCGAGCTTGGGAATCCCCTCATCGAGGAACTTGAGCAGAGGAATGCTGCGCTTCACGCGAAAGCGCCCGATCTCCTCAAACGCCTCGTCGATCTCCGCCTGGCCCGCGAAGCTGAGGAAGCCGCGGCCCTGAATGGCCGTGGGATAAGGATAGCGCGTGAGGGCCCGCTTCAGCCGGTCGGGATCGAACGCGCCGCTGGCTTCATAATAATGGATGATGTCGGGCGCCTCGGCGACCCGAAGCCAATTGGACGTGAGCCGCTCGGGCTGGTCGATGAGCGGAATGGCGCCGCGTCGGCGGTATAGTTCCCAATTGGGATTGATGCGCGCCGCCTCGGCCTCGCGGGGGACTTTCTGACGACGCAGCGCGTCGAGTAGCAACATAAGACCCTCGCCCCAGCCGCGAACGAAGTCGACGGGGACAGTGTCGCCGACCCCCTTGACCTTCCGCCCGGCCTCCAGCCGCAGGGGAAGAATGAAGCGCTTGTCGCCACGCCGCTGTGCGACATCTAGCGCGATGTCGATGTCATCCTGTACCGACGGATCGTCGAGGGTGGCATTGCGGCTGACGAGCAGGACTTTGGCGGCGCGATGTTCGAGCGCCTGGTTGATCTCGCGGCGCCAGCGATCCCCAGGCTCGAGGGTGAGCACGTCGGCGAACACCTGATAGCCTTCTGCTTCCAGTTTCGGAGCGAGCCACAGGGCGAACTCATCATCGATCGGCGAGGATTTGAGGATGAAGATGGTGTCGTGCGCCGGTGGCGATGCGGCCGCGGCCTCGTTTGTTGCCGGCAGCATGGTCGCCAGCACCGGCGGGATGGGCGCGGGCTTCGGGAGCGCATCGGCAACTGCGCCAGTGATCAGTGTCTTCAGGACCGCGCTGCTCTGCTGCCAGAGCTTGGGATGCGCCGTCTCGACGTCGGGGAATTTTCGCAGCAGCGCGATCAGGTCCTGTGGCCCGAAGATATCGCCGGGGCTCTTGAGCGCCAGGCCGATCGCGGCGGCGATCTGGGTCTTGTTGGCGGGCGTAAGCGCGGCCGACGTGGCAAGGACATAGCGCTCCGGATTCAGAGCATCGATCGCGCTCCGCTCTTGCTTCATCTTCGTTCGCAGCTTGGCGTAGCCCGACCGATAATAATGCTTCGCCTGCAGGATGACGTCGCCGTCGGCTGCAGCGTGCCGCCCATCTATTCCATCGTCAGGTCCGTCAGGAAATGCTTCGAAACGGACTCCCAGCTCCCGGCCGAGTAAATCCCGGGTCAGATCTTCAAATTCGGAGGGGGAAAGTGATGAGAAATCGTGGGTCATGTTCTCGAATTGTCCGCGAGCATCTCTGCATGGTCAAGCAGAACATAAAGGGACAAGGCTCGGGAAAAGGCCCTTGGACGTAGGAACGTTCGGAATCTGGCGGAATTGCCGATCGTCAGCTTCGACCAGCCATCATGCTAAAACGGACAGGTTGAGTGTGAACCGATCGGCATTACCGCGGTCGGATTCGACACGAACCTGCGCTTTGGCAGCTTAGGCCAACCGGCCGTGTCCTTCAAGCACGCGCATTAGCACGGCGTTGGCATGATTGAAATTATCGCGCTGCCCCCTGATCTGATAGGCCCATTTCGCTCCGTGAAAGAGGTTATTGCGCAGCCGCCAGACGACGATGATCAAGGTCAACATACGGTCGCGTGGATCGTTGTTCACACCTCTGATCACGGCTTCCACGAGCTCGAGGTGATCGGATTTGCGCAGGCCCAGATGTGGGAAGTGATAGGTCAGTTCGCCATCGGCGAAATAGCGGTCGCGGAAATAGCCGAGTTCAGCATTGAAGGTGTCGGCGTCCAATGATCCTTGCGCCACCCAAGCATCTATAACTTCGGTGATTTTGTCGACACGTGCATTGGCAGCCATGATCTCGGCTTCGAACAGGCTCCAGAGAAAGGCGAAATCGAAGATCGCCCGGCGATCTTCGTCGGGTAGATCGTGGAAGCCTGGCGCCCGAGCTTCGAGCCACTTCTCGCTCGCGCTGCGCTCCTTCTCTGCCATCGCTCAGTCCTCCGGTTCGTCGTGGCGGTGGCTGAGTTCCGAAAAGTCGGTCAGCGCATCGCAGCTGATGCAATGATACATCTGCGAGGCGTCCTGAAACGCCATACCGCATAGGCACCCGCAGAATGGGCAACACTCGTCGATCTCCAGGTCGCCCCATTCCCATACACCCAGATATTCCGGGACCGCATCACGGTCGTAACCGACGATCTGGAAGGCGTCGGCGTTCCTGGCGACGAAGCCTTCGCTGGTGGCGCGCATGAGGATCGGCAGGATGTCGGCCGGTTCGATCGCGAACCACTCACCACGAATGCGTGTGGCGCTGAAATGCTGATGGAGTCTGCGCTCCAGCTCGAACGCTGCTTCGCTGTGGATCCACCCCAGCAGGCGAAGCTCGGACGGATTGCCGGTCTGTAGGTTGGAGCGGCGCTTCTCGATATCCTTGGCTACGCCGATCTTGATCCGGCAGCAGCCGCTTCCCTGTTCACCGATGAAGTAGACCGGCACTGGCTGCTCCCGCTTCAGCGGAGACGATCGAGAAGCGTCTCGACCATAGCCTTGTAGGAGTCCCCAGATACATCCAACGGCCGCCGGTCCTGGCGCAGCGTCGCGACCAGCAGGCAGGCAGTATAGAGCCAAAAATTGGAATTATCAGGAAGCGCGTGACCGGCGATCATCGCCGTCAATCTGTCGGCGATCGGTGGGTATTCATCGTTTCCCCAACGCGCGATGGGAGAAGTCATGGCGTGGACGATGATCGCGGCGAGCGCGATGCCCGTGGCACGCTTCTGCGTGACCTCCGCGAAGGTATGGCTGTTGTCGCTGGCGTAGGTCGCGACATTGCTGGTCATGGTCGCGCGCGCCCAGGTGTCGCACGCCATTTCCTCTTCGTAGGCCTCTTCCGGCGCGTCACCGGTCTTGCGGAACATGACGTGGCGAAGCTCGTGCAGGATCGTAAAGGCAAGCGCGAGAAGAACGAGGTCGAAGGTCGACTTCTCCTGCTCGTCCTTCAAAGCGCCGCGATCGGCGGCTGGCTTCGGGATATCGCCGGGCCACGAGATATCGTCTGTGGCGCTGGCGTCGAGGAGCGCTGCGGTGGTCGATATCCGCTGCCTGAACTCCAGCTCAAGCCGGGGGCGCTCGTCATCCCCATCAAGGACTTGATCGATAGCAATGCCCGTCCCTGTCGCGCACACGATGGCCGGTGAATAGAGCTCGATGGCCCGCCATAGGGTGAAGCCCATCAGCCAGAAGAAATCGATCGTCTTGGTGTCGAACTTGATGCGCTTACTGGTGGAGTTCATCGTCGCGCCGCGGCTACTCGGGGCGACTTCGAGATCATGACCGTGTTCTAGCCAGAGTTCGCAAAGCGTATCAGCTTGCTCCGGAACGGCTCCGCGCAATAGACTGAGGACAATCGTCCGATCTGACGGCTCAGTCGCCATGGCTCCCCTCATCATGATGTGCAGGACAGAAAGGGTTCGCCGCAGCGTTAGCCGGTCAGTCACTTCAAGAATAATATGCTGCCCATCAGCGTCGATAAAAGCAATCCGGCGAGCGGGTCAGGCCAGATATATGTGTGCGTGCACGCCATGCTCCAGCGGGGATCCCGCGTATTTGCGTTGATCATGTCCGGACGAACATCGACAACGAAGATGTCGCGACTCTCGAGCATATGAGGCGGCCGACAGCAGGATGGGTGATGACACAGGATTTAACGCCACAGGAAGCGATCAAGCGGCTGGAGCAGCATTTCGGCGGGCGTGAGGGCATGATGCTCCACCAACTGACGATGTTGTCGACCTCGGGGCAGCCCGCCGACATTACCTTCTATCGCCGCAAGCCCATTATTGATGTTCGGATCAGCACCAAACTCGGCGCCGCACGTCTCTACGGTCTCGAAAGCCATATTCCTCGGCTGTTGCGGCGCATTGAATTCTCAAACGGTATGGTCGCCAATCTCAAGGAGATATGGACGATCAACCCGATGCCGATCGGCGGCTTCACCCAGGAGGAACTGGACAAGGTAGACATGTCGCAAGGCGAGGAGCGGTCAGGGCCTCAGGGCGAGACGATCCGCAAGATGATCCGCAAGTCTTACCATTGCAAAAGCAACAAAGAGACCGACTTCTATCTGCGCCGCTGGATCGCGTCCTGACGGCGTTTCGCACGACTACTTCGCAAGCGGACCGCTCAGTTGGGCGGGCATCTCCCACTGCGGCGGAGGAGGGTTCAGCTTCAGATAGGCGATCAGGGCCCGTTGGTTTTGTAGCTCCCACTGACCCTTCGCATCGAGACCGCCTTCATAGGGCGCAAGCCTCGCCATTTCCGCCTCGGCGTCTTCGATCGCGCCGCAATATGCGAGGACGACAGCATATTGGCTCCGGACCGGGATGACGCGGCCAGCCAGCTTCAAGCCGACGATTGTCGGCATCAGGTTGCGCTCGATGACGTCGCGGGCGCCGATGTAGTCGTTGCGTCCGATGAAGTCGTCGACCAGCTCCTGGCCAACGCGCACGAAGGAATCCAGCGACTGAGCCATCGAATAAAATTTCATGGCGTGGATCTGCGCGAGCCCTGAAAAATTACCCATGGCCTTGACCGCTTTGGATTGCAGATCGAGCGCGTCGGCCAGATGTTTGAGATCGTCGGTGTAGTTCTCGCCCTTCTTCAGGAGCGGAACGATGGCGTCGGGATTCTTGGCCATGACGTCGCCGATCGTCAGGCCCAGCTGGTCGTAATATTCCGCGATGAGATCGAGGGTGCCGACCGTGCATTCCTCCATTAAACCGAGCTCGTAGAGCGCATGTGCGTAGTTGTATTTTGCGACGCGCAAATGCTGCGGCGTCTGGGGCAGAACGCGGCTCAGCTCGTCCATGATCTCTTTGACCGCCTTCGCGTCCTTGGCGCGAGCCGCGAACAACATTCGCTTCATGCCGACCGCGAGCCGTTCGGACAGGCCGAGTTTCTTCTCGCGAACCAGCTCGTCCATCTGGTCGAGTCTGGCTTCTATTTCGGCGTCGGCGCCGTCCTTGAAATGGGCGAATACTAGGCCGTCCAACGCCCAGAATCGATCTTCGGCTGGCACGGTGTCAGACTTTGAGGCCCGGACCAGATAATCCGCGATCTCCTGCATGTAGCCCATTTCGTGGAAGAGCTCGTCGGTCGCCATTTCCACGAGCGGCTTGATGTTGCCCAAGGCGACGAACATCCTGAGCAGAAGGAAGACGCGCTGCCGGTCATTCTGCTTGGTCAGGCCAGCCACCAGCAGGTCGCGGATCGCCTCCTGCGCGCTTTTCAGATGATCGGCGCCGGCGTCGTCGAGATATCCGCGGCCGAGCGGCCGCATCGCGTCATGAATCTTGAAGCGGTCCACGCCGAAGACCTGAACCGATCCACTCGACCGCAAACGCCGGAAGGCGCTGGCGGCCGCTACACGGTCGAGATCGAAACTGCGCTTCAGCACCTCACTGGCTTCGGCTTGTGTGAGAGGAACATCGCTGAGGCTCAGCGCGGCGACGGCGCGTCGCTCGGTCTCGTTGAAGGCCTCGAAGACATCAGCAAGGATGAGTTCCTGGGCAGTTTCCACAACATGGGTACGCGCCTCAAGGGCATCGCATAGACCCTCGACACTGCCGCCATAGGATTGCGCCGCGATCCTGAGCGCATTCTGGACATAGAGCGGAAGCCCGCCCGTCAGCTTGAGCAGCCGCTCATAGTGTTCGAAATTGCCGTGGCAGCCAAGCGACGCCCCTTCCGCCGCCGCGGTCTCGTTGGACCAGCCCAGGAGCGGTTCGGCGTGAAGGTCAAGCGTCGCCTCGATCCGCGCGACGGCGGCGCCAGGCTGCGCTAGCAGCACGAAGCAGATGTTGTCGGAGGCATTAATCAGCGCGACTAGGTCGCGCGCCGGAACACGGTGTGCGTTGTCAAGCACCACCGTCGCGGTGAGGTTGTCTTCGGCGAGGTGGCGACCGATCGCGAGCAGGATTTCAACACCGCTCGCGCCGGGCAGCAGGATCTCGCCAAGCTTGCCGCCGCGCGAGCCGAAGATGCGCGCCGCCAATTCGCGGGCGACCGAGTTTGCGAGCGCGGGCCCCGCGACATCGGCGACATCGTAATAGGCCAACCTGTCGGTCGTGTGCAGCGCGGTTTGCGAGACCCAGGATGTCTTTCCGGCGCCGGAGAAGCCCATCACAAGCCGGACGCGTCGATCGGCGACAAGACCGGGTTCGCCCTCCTGCGGCCGGTACCGGAGTAGCGGCGCCGGGAAGTCCTGCAGCTGGATGACCAGCTGCTCGAAGAGCGCCGGAAGGTCGGCTGTGGTGAAGGTGTGATCGGCGTTAGGGCCGACGCCACCCGCCGCGGCCATGATACGGCCGGCAAGCTTCCAGACCAAGGTCTCTGGTGCCAGAATCGCTAGCGGCAACGTCTCGGCCAAGGCGCGGCAGGCGTCGAAGGCAGCGGGGATAGATGCCGACGGCTCTGGGAGCGCGTCATCGATCGGCGTTGAGCCGGGGAAGATCAGCGTGACGTCGGCCGGCCAATCCGCGCTTTTAATCCGATCCGAAAGATCGGGCCCGGGAGCGCTGTTGGACACGACGGCAAATCGGCACGCACCGCCACGCCGACCTTCCGCATGCTCGGACCTGATCGCGGCGAATCTTTTTAGGGCTCCATCGATGTCGCTGAAGATCAGGGGCGCCGAGCGCATCTTGATCTGCGCGTAGATGCGCTCTTGCAGACGGACGAGTTCGACGTCCTCGTCGTTTTCGACGACCACATGCGTCAGCTCAGCACGGGCGGCATGGAACAGGCAGGCGGCCGCGTAGAGGTGCTGATAGAGAAAGCCTCCGTGTACGGCCTCGATCCGGGCGAGCTGACGCAGGTCAAGGTTGAAGCTCTCCAATGCGATGGGGTCGGTCACTGCGCGTCCGCCACGATCGGAGGGGTCGTCTCCATGGGAGCTGATCCTTGGACTATGCCGACGCTTTCGGACTCGGCGATGTAATGGCGATAGGCGAAGCTGATGAGGTCGCGGGCAAGCTCAAGCAGCCCGCCGGCAGGAAGCCCCTCGAACGGATCGCCATGGGCAAGCGCGTTCCGACGCTCAGCCAGGCTCGGTCGTACGTTCCCGGCGAGATGCCCAATAGCCGTTCCGCCGCATCGCACGATCACAGGGATGTCTGCGTCGGTGAGCCCGTCCGCCTCGACCATGTAGGTGAGGAGCGTGGCGAAGCTGCGCTTTCTCTTGGGGATCAGGCCGCCATAGCGATCCACGAGCGCCAACTCCAGGGCGATAAGGGCGGCGAGTTCGCCGGCCTTGATCAGACTGAAGTCGATCCAGCCTAGGAGATAGAGTGTCTGCGCGCGACCCCACTTTGCGCGCACGATCTGGGGAATTCGTGCGTCGATCGCGAGGCCGTCGATGAAGCCGCGCCAGTCCGCAACCGTGTCGAACTGGACCATCGCTGCGGGATTGCCGGGCACCGGCCACACCAGCAGCAGGGGTTCGGGCCGTTCGGAGAGATCGATATGGGCGTGATCGGTCATGCGTATCAGACGCGCCGGAGCATCCGCTCGACATGCACGCGCTGATAGCCATGGGCATGGACGTGGCTACGCAGCTGGCGGATGTCGCGGATTCCGAACGCCACCGCCGCCTTCAGGGGACTGGCGAACGTCGCGTAATAGGACCATCGCGCGTCCGTCGGCAGATCCGGGTTCTGCCGGCGATCCGTCAGGGCCACATCGCGCGGGTCGCTCGTGTTGCGAAAGGCATGGAAGGTGATCCAGTCCGCCCGGCGGTAGCGCGCGGCCTTGCTGAACGGCACCGACTGCACCTTGACGTCCGTCTGGTCGAGCACCCAGTCGCGCTGCTCCAGGATCTGGCGGACCATGTGGCCCACCATCTGCTTGACGCGATCGGCAAGGATCTCCTCGCGAAATTCTTCGAGCAACTGTTCCTCGATGCCTTCGACCGCGGGCTTGCTGAGCTCCGACGCCGTTTCCAGCCGTGCGACGACATCGGGTCGCGTCAGGAACGCCCAGATGTGCTGACCAAGATCGGAGGAATGAAGCGCGGCGAATTTCTCAGGGCTGTAGGCAAACATGAGCGGCCCTCCTTTACCGGGCAAATATGGCCGGTTATAGGGTGGTGTCAACGACACTTGTAACGGAATGAGCGCGCGAGCGACTGGGGAGGTTCGGTTGACTGCTGGAACGGATTTGAGTCGCGGATCGGAGTGGCGGCGGTGGGAACCGCACATCCACGCACCGGGCACGTCGATGAACAATCAGTTCACCGGGCCGACCGCGTGGCAGGATTATCTGACGGCGTTGGAGAAGGCGACGCCTGCGATCGAGGCCATCGCGGTCACCGACTACTATGTCACCGAGACCTATGAGGAGGTTCTGCGCCACAAGGCGGTCGGGCGTCTGCCCGCCGCGAAGCTGATCTTCCCCAATGTCGAGCTGCGGCTTGACGTGGCGACGGCGAAGGGCGGCTTCGTCAATCTCCACCTGTTCGTCAGTCCCGAGGATCCCAAGCACCTGGAAGAGCTGCAGAGGCTGCTGTCGCGGCTGCAGTTCAATGTCATGCAAGATCGGTTCGACTGTACGCGGGCCGATCTCATCCGCTTGGGTAAGGCCGCCGATCCGAAGATCACCGATGATCGCGCGGCACTGTCCTACGGCGCCAACCAGTTCAAGGTGAACTTCCAGAAGCTCCGCGAGGTGTTTGGCGAGAGCGGATGGGCGAAGAAGAACATCCTGATCGCGGTGGCCGGCGGCGCGAACGATGGCACGTCGGGCGTCCGGGAGGCAACGGATCAGACGATACGGCGGGAGATCGAGAGCTTCGCGCATGTAATCTTCGCAAGCAGCGAAGCCCAGCGGGAATTTTGGCTTGGGATGCGCCAAATCTCCGTCGATGAGGTTCGCTCGCTCTATGGAGGCCTCAAGCCCTGCCTGCACGGTAGCGACGCCCACAAGCTGGAGGACGTCGCCAGCCCTTTCGGCGATCGCTTCTCGTGGATCAAGGGCGGCCTTGAGTTCGACGCGCTGCGCCAGGCCTGCATCGACCCGAAGGGCCGAGCCTATGTCGGCTCGGAGCCGCCTGCGTCCGCCACGCCGTCGCAGGTCATTGCGCAGATCGAGATCCAGAATGCCGAATGGGCCGCGACACCCGTCATCCCGCTGAACCCGGGACTGGTTGCGATCATCGGCGCGCGGGGCTCGGGCAAGACAGCGCTCGCCGACATGATCGCCGCAGGATGCGATTCCATCACGGATGAGGCGTGGAACGCGAACGAGTGGGCGAACCCATCCTTCCTGGTGCGCGCCCGCCCCTTGCTCGGCGATGGCAAGGTGAAGGTCGCATGGGCGGCGGGAGAGCCGGTCGTCCGATCGCTCGACGGGTCGGACGCGAACGGGCCGTTCGCCTATGAACGTGTGCGTTATCTTTCCCAGCAGTTCGTCGAGGAATTGTGCTCGTCGAACGGTCTGACCGACGGTCTGCTACGCGAGATCGAGCGGGTCATTTTTGAGGCCCACCCCGACCATGAGCGCGACGGCGCGCTCGATTTCGAGGAACTGCTGGAACACCGCGCAACGCGCCATCGGCTGGCGCGCCAGCGCGAAGCCGAGGCGGTGGCGCAGATCTCCGACCGGATCAGCACCGAACTCGAAAAGGAGAAGATGACCGGGACCTACGAATCTCAGGCCGCTCAGAAGAGAAAGCTGGTCGAGGCCTATACCGCCGATCGCGCGAAACTGGTGTCGGCCGGCAGCGAGAAGCGTGCCGAGCGCCATACGGAATTGGCCGGCGCCGCGAACACACTACGCGCCACGCTGAGGCGGTACACCGCGCAACGTCAGACCTTCCTCGCGCTTCAGGACGAGGTGAAGGATCAGCGGCGCAACCAGGCGCCGGAGACCCTGCGACAGGCCCAGGCCCGGCATTCGAACAGCGGTATGTCGGACGAGCAATGGGCGGCGTTCCTGCTCGACTACAAGGGATCGGTCGATGACAACCTTGCGGCCTACGTCAAATGGGCAGACGGCAAAATCGCCGAGCTGAAGGGTGTGCCGCCGGTTCCCGGCGATCCCAACACGCCATATTTCGCCGACGGCACGGACCTGACGACGCTGTCGCAAGCGATGCTGGATGCGGAGATGTCGCGCCTGGAGAAGCTGGTCAGCGCAGATAAGGACATCCAGCGGCGCTACACCGCCCTGTCGGGCAACATCGCGACCGAGAACGCAGCGCTGTTGACTCTCACCGAGAAGCTCAAGGATGCGCAAGGCGCTAAGGATCGCGCCAAGACCCTGCAGGGCGAGCGCGAAGAGGCCTATGGCCGGGCGTTCGACGCTCTCGTCGCGGAACAGGCGGTCTTGGAGGGGTTGTACGCGCCTCTGATGGCTCAGCTTGCCGCGGCTTCAGGCACGCTGAAAAAACTGTCCTTCTCCGTCGCCCGCACGGCGAATGTCGAGCAGTGGGCAATGGAAGCCGAAGACGGGCTGATCGATCTTCGCAAGGCGGGTGCCTTCCGCGGCAAGGGCACGTTGCTGCAGAAGGCCAATGAGGTCCTGAAGGCGGCTTGGGAAAAGGGCGATGCGGCGGCGGTCCGCGCCGCTATGGCCGAATTCCGTCGGCTTTATCAGAAGGAACTGCTCGAGCACTCGCCAGTCGCGCACACCGAGCAGGCCGAGTTCCGCGCCTGGTCCAAGCGCTTCGCGCAATGGCTGTTTAGCACGGACCATATCTCGATCCGCTACGGGATCGATTATGATGGTGTCGACATCCGCAAGCTGTCGCCCGGAACGCGCGGGATCGTGCTGTTGCTGCTCTATCTGGCGCTTGACGACAGCGACAACCGGCCTTTGGTTATTGATCAACCGGAGGAGAATCTCGACCCGAAATCGGTGTTCGATGAGCTGGTGCATCTCTTCATCGAGACCAAGGCGCATCGCCAGGTCATCATGGTCACTCACAATGCCAACCTTGTTATCAACACCGATGCAGACCAGATCATTATCGCTGAGGCAGGACCGCATCCGCATGGAAAGCTGCCGCCGATTACATATCGGTCCGGCGGACTAGAAAATGCGGAAATCCGTACCGCCGTCTGCGACATTCTCGAAGGCGGCGAAGGCGCTTTCCGAGAAAGGGCGCGTCGCCTCCGCGTGCGATTAGAGCGATGACCTCTTCTTAGTTGATCGAAGATCGCCGCATCGAAAGGCGGCTAACTGCAATCTACGCACCAATGCCGGTCGTTCAAGAGTGTCCAACACCCCAGTCATTCATGGCTCGATTTTCGGTGATAAGAACGAATGACAGCGTAGCGGTCTATATGGCTTCAGTAAGGACCCGGCCCCCGATCAACGAACCACGAGCGGCCGAGCTCAAAATCCGCATTGGCAGACACCAGCGGCCCGTCCGGGGCCTCGCTCACGTAAGGCGATACCAGATTCCTACGCTGGACCCGCGACCGGCTGAGCCAGGCGGCTGTGCGGCCACGCGCCTTGAGGATGGCCAGCAGCCAATCCATCGCTTCCGCCATTTCGCCGACGCCTCGCCCGGCGAGGCAATAATAGATTGCCCGCTGAAAATCGTCGCAAGCCGTGCTCAGGATCGTCGCAAGGCGCGCGCGTCCGCCGTCCGCGCCTTCGTGGACCAGAGACACTGCCTCGCGCAGTTCGCGCACCGATAGCCAGGCATCGTCGATACCGACCCCGATGCAGAGCGCGGCGATCGCGCGTCTGACCGGCGGCACGCCCGCGTCACACGACACATCACGCAGCACGATGTCGAGATCAAACCCGCCCAGAACGTCATCCAGCTTCATCGCAATTCCTTTCGAGGAAAGAACGTAGCGTGAACGCTCTGACCCCGTCAATTGGGGAAGGGAGGGGAGGGGGGATGAACCGGTGAACAAATGAAGGAGCCTGCCCATGACCACCAGCGTGACCACCATCGCCCCATCGCCCGACTGCCAGGTGACCACCAGGACCGCCGAGGTTGCCCGGCTCAACGACGCTGCCCGGTCCGGCACATTGGCAAATTCCCGGACAGTGCTCACACGCGCGCTCGCCGACCTGCTGGCAGGGGATTCGGACGATCCCGCGATCCGTCAGGTCAGGCTGTTCCAGGGCCAGTGCGCCATGCGGCGTTTGATCAACGAGACCCCGATCGACCCCGGCAACGATCCACACGGAGAGCGGGACTTCGGGGTGGTGACGTATCTTGAGCGCAAAATATTCTGGAAGGTCGATGTCTACGAGAACGACGGGACCTATTCATGGGGCGCCGAGACGCCCTGGGACGCCAAGACGAGCTTCCGTGTCGTCACCATCATGCTCGCGACCGACTACTGAGCCATGTCGCGCTATTCATTGCGGCCGCTCGACGCACACACCGACCTGTTCGAGATCGCGCTGGGCTGGGACCCGGGCCTCGGTACTTACTTCGTGACGGTGTTCGGCACGCCCGACCACGACCGCGAACCTGACATTCGTCTGTGGCGCGGGACCAGTCCGCGTGAGATCGGGGTGTCTTCCGAGATCATCGCCATAGCTGCAGCCTATGCGGAGATTCCGGATGATCTCGCGCGCCAACTCGAGATCGATCGTCTCGCCTGTCCTCACAATCCGGATCGACCGGCAAGCAAGCTGCTTGCAGAACTCCTCGGGCGGCCCCGTTCAGCGCCTGGCTGAACCGCACCCCGCCCACCGGCATCGATCACACCTGCCCACCGCGCACGCCCGCCCGGCTCCACCCAACAAGGGATCACCACCCATGTCCAACTGCTACACGCATTCCTGCTTTGTCTTGCACATCACTGCCGCCGAATGCGGCCTGCTGCGCGAGGCCATCGTGCTGGCGCAATTCATCGAAGGTCAACCCGACGCTGAAGCCATCGTTCAACACTGGCTTGGCCAGTCTGAGGCATTCCGGATGATCTTCCCGCCAACCGGCGAGGAAGTGATCTCGGGCTTTCTCGCCATCTTTCCCGACTGCGACTTCCCGACCTTTGGCACCGACTTTGCCTTCGAGGAGCAGGACGACGGAACCATCCGTGTGTTCGCCACCGCCGACCAGTTCGAGCCAGACGCGGTTGCCGCCCTGCTGCACCGCATTATCACCCAGTCGCTCCCTGTCATGGTGACCTGGTCCTACGACAGTGATCGTCATCAGCCGGATGCCTTCGGCGGCGGCGGGTTTATGATCGATGCCGCCGGCATCCACTGGATCGAGACCAGCAAGGTCCACGACACGCTCCACTTCGCCCCCAAACTGGTCATCGCCATGCGCGATCCCGTAGAGGGCCTGCTGTTCTGGAACAGTAAAGACGGGTTCGGCACGCTCGATATCGCTGACGTGTTCACCGAAAGTCAGGCGCTGAGCACCGATCTGCCAATCGCAGACGACCAGCCCGAATGGCTCGCGCTGCCAGCATGTCTGCCCGCCTGAAACACGCTGACGAATGTCCCCGATGGAGGGTGCCAGAGAAGGACTGCGGGCAAGGCCCGCAGCTCGGCCTGACGGCCGGGAGGGAAGGGGGGTGGGAATGAGTGATCGGACAAGGGGTTCGGTCGCATTCAATCCACCTAGGAGAACGTCCATGAACATCGGTGAAATCAAGAAGAACGCCAGCGGCCAGCTGATCGGCACTGTCGAAACGTTGACGATGACGCGCACCATCGGCCTGCGGCCGGTCAGCTCCAGCAACGCCCGCGCGCCCAAATACGAAATCGTCGCGCTCAACGATCAGCGCCGCTGGGTAGCCGTTGGCGCACTGTTCGAACTCGCCTCGAACTCGACCGGCGAGATCTTCTACCAGGGTAAGATCGACGATCCGTCGATGTCGCAGCCGCTCTACATCGCCGCTTTCCCGCGCGAGGACGGCACGATGGCCATCGCCTGGCAGCGTCCGCGCCGCCGCAACAGCCAGCTGGGTTCGAGCGAATACGGCGATGGCGACATGTTCACCGGCGGCGAGGCAGCCGATGCCGGTGAGGCCAGTGACGGGCATAACGGCGATGGCCTCGGTGACAGCACCGCTACGCCTCCGGGCAAGCGCGGCCGCGCCAGCGCCAAGGACGGCGCCGAACACGAAGGCGCGCTGCCGCCGCTCGTCGACGCCTGAGTCCATCCCGCACCTCCGACCGAACGGGGACCCAATCGCGGGTCCCCGTTCCCACGCAAAGGCCGCAGGCTCGCCCCGCTTGTGGCCTGAGGCGGAACGCCGACCGTCCCCCCGCCCGGCGTTCCGCCTCTTCTTTTGCATGGGCGGCAACGGAGACACTTCATGTTCACAGATAGCGAACGCTTCGCCTTCGACACGCGGCGGCACCATGCCTTTGCGACTACCGGCAATGCCTATGACGCGTCGCAATGCGACGAGAGCATCAAAACTGGCGATACCCTGATCGTGCTGCCCGAGCGGGTGATTGCCGTCGCCATGACCTGGCCCTTCGCGGTGACCGCAGAAGCAGGAAAGCTTCACAGCGTAGCGCCGCCCCGCAAAGGCGAGACGCTGGCTGATATCGCCCGGTCACTTCATGTGACGACTGCCGACTTCGAGCACGCGGCCGAGCTGGCGCGCTGCCTCGGGTTTCCGCTCGACCCCAACCTTGTGCCGCTGCTGCCAGCCTGAACGCGCCGGACGCCCTTGCTCGCGCAAGAAGCTGGTGAGGGGAGAGGGGCGGTTGGATCAACCGACTTCGAAAGGACACAGGCCATGGGCGACAGAGCCCCCGTTCACATCACCATCGGCGGCGCGCTTCGCCGCGACCTCTTGGGCGACCTCGCTGCCAGCGCCGAGGAATATGACTTGCGCGCCGAATGGGACGGCGAGCCGTTCGACCCGGCGGCGGTAATCGAGGACGCGCCGCTCGAGCTCTACGGCACCGAACTTAACGGCGGGCAGATCCCGGAGGTCGACGCCTTCTGCATCGAGCACGGGTTGATCTTCCGGCGTTGGTCGGGCGGGTGTCCCGGGGCTTATCTTCCTGAGATTGTCGTGTTTGACGGCACGGGGCCCATGCGCGACTACACGGCGAGCGAAGACGAATATGTCCTCTTCCCGCCGTCCTGGATCAGGGGCTTCACTCGCCTGCGCGAGCTCAAGCGTGCGATGGCGAAGGCCGAGATCACCGTCCCGCCATTCGTTCTTGTCTGACGTGTCGCACCGCCCCGGGAGGCATTTTGCCATGAAATACGTCGTCGCTTTCTACGCCGTCGATCGCGCTTACGGCGGGCCGGAGGAGGGCTCCTGGTGGTTCGACACCGGCGAATTCGTCCGCCTCCACCGGGTCTGCCTTACCGAAGCTGCTGCAGCGCGGCTCGCTGAGCGTGCCAACCGGCTGCTCGACCTGGTCCAGCGCGGCCATCGCCGCCTTGATTCCGTGCTCTACGCCGGCGGCCGCTACCGCGCCTGCGTGTTCGAACACATGGCTCCGCCCCGCTTCCCGCAAGCCCCACCCCGTTACGAATGAGGCTCCCATGACCGATCCCGATTCTGCAGCGTCGCCGTCTGATGAACGCGGCCGCACGCTCGCGCAATTCCCGCTCTCGCGGGTGACCGAGGTCTTCCATGACGAAATGCTGGGCGTTCTTCCCCCGGTCCACATTCGCGGCGCGGCCGGCTTCTTCGTCTCTGAAGCGGTAGCCGAGGACATCCACGCCCAGTTCGTCCACCGTGATGGCCGTTTCTATGGCGGCTATGTCGCGCTCCGCGATCCGGAGACCTGGATTACCTCGGCGCGTATCGCCGCCTACGATGTCGATAACCCTAACGCGGTGGAACTCGCCTGGTATCCCGATGGGGCAGGGGAGGCTGCTGCGTGACCCGCCACAGGCTCTTCGAACTCGGGGCAGGGCCAGCGAACGAGCCCTGCGCCCAGCTCGGCCAAACGCCCGATTTCGAGCGCGTCAACAGGCACGAGCTGCGCGCCTTTCAGGCCGCAGTGATCGCGGTAAACGGCCAGCCGCCTGCGCCCCTGGAATTCGCGGCGATCGCCAACGCTCATGATTTCGGGACCTACTGGACGCTGTGGGTCGTCTCGCAGGTGGCGGTACTGCCGCCCGGCGCCCGGCGCTGGCTCGACGGGCTAGACGTGCCGTCAAGCTGGATCAGCGCGGGGTTCCCGCCGCCAGTCACTTACGCGGGTTCGTCGCTCCTATGTGTCCGCCCCTTTCCCGACGTTATCGCCGGCGCGCTCCGGATCTCGCGGCCGCGCGAGGACGGCAGCTTCTTCCCGCCAGCAAACGCGGTCCTCCACCGCAATCTTGAAGCCGCTTGCGGCCCCATGCTGGCCGCACGCGGGGCGGGCGTTACCCCGGCGATGCCGACTGGAGGGTAGGGGGAACGCGGCGGGCAGGCGAACAAGGAGACCTGCCATGCCCCGTTTTTACACCGGGATCGGTGCACGCCGCACCCCGCCCGAAGTGCTCTCACTGATGACGCGCGCTGCCTTCGCCCTGCTGAAACGCGGCTACGTCTTGCGCTCCGGCCATGCGATCGGCGCCGACAGCGCGTTCGAGCGCGGGGCGGGGGAGGGCAAGCAGATCTTCCTGCCCGCGCCGGGCTGGCGGGGCTCGGCGAGCCAGTTCCACCCGGAAGCATTGCCGCCGGAGCTGTGGCAGCGCGCGCGAGCTCTTGCTGCCGCGGCGCACCCCGCTTTCGCCGGGCTCGATCCCTTCGTCCAGGCCTTGCACACCCGGAACGTGTTCCAGGTGCTGGGGCCTGAGCTCGATGCGCGCGCCGACTTCGTCCTGTGCTGGACTGCCGATGGCGAAGCCTCGGGCGGGACCGGCCAGGCAATCCGCATCGCCACTGCCCACGGCGTTCCCGTCTACAATTTCCAGCGCCCGCGCGAGCGTGCGCATGTCGAACGCCACCTCTCACTCTGAGCAATGCGCTGCCGTTCCAGGGCCCGACGCACCTGCGCCGGCCAGTAGCGGCTGTGCGCTTCCCGCGAAGGAACTCCCATGTCCGCAATCCATCTCGCCCTCGATATTCCCTGCACGCGCGATGAAGCTGCCCGGCTCTTCGCCGTGCTCATTTTCCTGGCACAGCTTGAAACCGACCCGGATGCCAAACCGGGGCCGGAACTGGACCGGGTCTTCGGCGCAAACGCGCGCGAGGCGCTGCTCGGGATCATCGGCCACCCCGTGCCGCTCGGGATCGACTGCCGCTATGATCCCGTGACCAACCTGCTGTCGGTCACTGATGTCGAGGGCAGGCCCAACCTTACCGCCGTGCCGGTGCTTCTCCTCTGGCTTTACCCCGACAAGCTGCCGCTCGCCTACGCGGTCCACACCGCGGAGCACCCCGAACACAAGGTCTGGACGCTGATCGGGCTGAATCGCATCGAGATTACCGAGGACGCCGCCTCGGTCGAGACGCGCCTCGCGGCGCTGCGCTCCGAACCCGGTGCCGTGCGCCGGATCGCTCTTCTGCCGACCAGGCCCCTGCTAAACGGCGACTGACGCCTTGGTGCGTGCCCGCTCACGCTGCGGCGCGTTCCGGCGGGGTGTCGCTGGTTCGGCGCCGGGATCCACGCGGCGGCAGCGGCTCGCCTTCCTTCCACACCATGTGGATGACGCCCTCGCAGGCGAGCAGCGCCTCGAGCGGTTCGCTGGCCTCAGTATCGCCATCATGGATATGGATCGCGGTTGCATCCTCGCCGGTGTCCTTGAGCACCAGGCTGGCGATCGGTGCGCTGGCATCGAGATTAACCCGCATGCCCTTCACGAACCGGCGCTTCTCGGCGACAGCCTTGGCGATGAGGTACTGCTCGTCGCTGCTCTCGTATGGTAGCCATTCGCCGGTCACCGGCATCAGCGCCACCTCGATCAGGTCGAAGGTCCCTTGCCTGCGCCGCGCGAACGAGCCGGCAACGACGAGGTGGCCCTGGTTCCCTTGCGCCTGCCACAGCGCCAGTTCGCCCGCGAACCGCTTGTGGAAGCGGCGCGCCATGTCCGGGTCCATGACGAACGGCATGTCGCCGACGTGGCGCAGCACGATCCGCTCCGCGCCGTGCGCCGGGGCGATCTCCTTGATCTCGCCCACCACCACCATCAACTCGTCACGCGAACGGTAGACGCGCTCAAGCGCCGCCCGGCGGCGCGCGCGCAGGTCCTCCTTGTCCTCGAGCCGGAACGTTTCGGGCACGAACAGGACATGGGACAGGGCTTCCTGCTTGGCCTTGCAGCTGGCCGCGGCTTCGAGCAGCGCGCGGCGCACCACGAACCAGTTGCGCTTGCCCGCCATCTTGGGATGCCAGTGCGTCAGTTCCGCCCGGTCCCACAGGACATGGAGCAGCCCCCGCATCGACAGCTTCTGGCCTGTGGACTTGACCGTTGGTTTGTCGTTGGTGAGCGCCGCTGGCGCGAGCCGCGCCGCGCCGCGCGACAGCGGGAAGGCGAGCTTGAGCGTCGTTTCGCCGGAAGCCTCGTCGTCGATCACGGCATTTCCCCGGACCTGGGCCATGCCAGTCAGAAAGTCCGGAGCCTCGTAATGGTCGCAGGCGGTCGCATGACGCGCGCCCGAACCCGGCCAGCGCGCCAGCACGTAGCGATCATGGCGGTGGCTGATATAGAGCGGCAGCTCTTCGTGCCTGCGGCATTCGCAGAGCACCCGCTCCTTGCGCGCATAGGCTGCGCCGAGCGCGGCCTGCAGGTCATCCTGGCCGCCGGTGACGACCTTCCCGAGCACACGGTATCGCTGGATCATTGGGGATCTCCAATTTCTCGCGATCGACGCTGCCCGTTCGACCTCTCGCGCATTCTCCTTTGGTTTGTCTGACGCGGCCCGCATGGCGCGCGCTGGGCCAAGTCTATCCTTGCCCGTGGCCCCCGGCAAGGCCGGCGGCGTAGCACGCAGCTTGTAGCCAGATAAGCTGGATCAGTCCGTTTCGCCCGCCTCGTGCGCGAGGCTTTCGGCAATGCCCTCGGCAAGCCCGAGGCACAGTGCGGCTTCTTCGCGGCTCAGCACGATCTCGCTCGCCGCCTGGTCGGCAAGCTTGCGCGCGAGCAGCGTCGCCATGGCCTCAGCGACCATGCGCGCGCTCGGCATCTGGACCTCCCGATCCATTCGCGATTCTCCCTTGCCAGTCGCATGGAAACACTGCCCCTGCGGGCGGTTCCAGGACGGCCCCCCAATAGCCTTTCTTGTGCCGCTGGTCGAGCATTGCCGCAATCCACTGACGCGGTGGGCCCGCCCTGCGGGCGACAATGGCACATCGGTATTGGGCTAAAGGTGGATGGGGTGTTGGGAGGCAAAGGGCAGGGGAGAGGGCAGGGGCACCCCTACGCCCGCGCCCCGCGCGGGGCTTGGGGCTACCCGCTCTACTCGCTAGGGCGCGCGGTCGGCGCTTACGCGCCGCCGCCCGCCCAACCTCGCCGGCAAGAATGCCGGCCCTTCGGGTGACGATCGGGGCCAGTCGGGAAGAGGGGAGGGCTTGGTTCGACAGAGCGGCCGCGCTAGGGATTGTCGATGCCTGTCGTTCTTGCCGCTGCAGCCTTGTGCGTTTCCGTGACCGTCCATGACGGCGACACCATCCGCTGCGGCCGCGAGCGGGTGCGCGTCGCCAACATCGACGCGCCTGAACTGCCGGGCAGTCCCAAGTGCCAGGATCGCCGGGTGTCCTATGCCTGGTGCGATTACCGGGCAGGCGAGGCGGCGCGCGTGGCGCTCGTCCGGCTTGTCTCGCGCGGGCCGGTCAGGATCACGCGGCTTGGCACCGACCCCTATGGGCGGACGCTTGCCACCATCTCGGTGAACGGCGTGGACGCCAGCGACTACCTGATCGCGCAGGGCCTCGCCAAGCCCTGGCGCTGACGCGCCCATTCGCAGGCGGTGGCACCCTGATATTCCCGGACCAGACCCGCTCTTCGTGCAAGCGCGGACGCACAAGGCCGTGGCGGTAGGGCGGAGAGAAATCGGGGTTTCTCGCGCGGTCTCGTTCTGACTCGCCCGGAGATGCGCAGGCGGGAGTCCGCTGCGAGGGGAGGGCGCGCATGGCGCCCCAGCGCAGTGCCAGGATGCACTGACGGGATGCAGCCAAGGCTGACGGGTCTGGTTGGCTGGGGACCTGCGGGATGAACTGACGAAACCGCCCTTCGTTTGCCGATGAACCCTGCAGCGCCAGTCCCTGGCCGCAACCCAAAAGCAGCGGACCGTGAAGCCCTGCGGGCTTGCCGCACCACTCCTCGCTTTTGGGTTTTCCTCACGCAAGCGTTCGGTGCGGGCCCGGGCCTTTGGCCCTGCCTGTAGTGTTCATCGGCGGGCGGTTCCGCCGAATTCAAGCCACGGAGAAGCCCCATGAAGAACCTCGTCATCCTGATCGGCCGCATCGCTAGCCAACCCGAAACCCGCCATGCCGGCGAGACCGCAATTACCTCCTTCACTCTCGTCACCGACCGCCCCAAGCTGGTCGATGGCAAGACGGTCAAGAACGAGGCCGGCTACACCGAGACCCTCGCCGAATTCCACCGCGTTACCGCTTTCAACGGCCTCGGCACTTCGGTCGCCAAGCACAAGAAGAAGGGCGATATGGTCGAAGTCCAAGGCCGCCTCCACTACTCGAAGTGGACCGACCGCGAGGGCGTCGAGCGCTACGCGGTCGAGATCGTCGCCGAGGAAGTCCTCTTCCTCTGACCGGAGCCCGGGAGGCGGCAACGCCGCCTCCCAACTGGGTGCGGGACCAATCCCTGGCGGATCGCCGCGCCCCCGGTTCCTCACAAAGACAGGAATAGCCTGATGACGCTCACTGCTGAGACGCCGGTCTGGGATACGCCGAGCGGCATGGGCGGCACCTTCACAGTGGCGCTGCTTGAAGACGATCATGCCTGTCCCACCGTCCTCGCGCGGGTCTGCTATGGCCGCCTCGACGAGGCAGGCCGCTACCATCCCTGGCGCGAATGGGACGGTTATACGTTCCGGGTTTCCCGCACCGAACTGGCCAATCCGCGCCGGTTTGCCGATCCGGCTCCGCGCTACCGGCCGCCGGGGTGAAGGTGGATGCCGCGTTGCATAAGATTCAACTGCCGGGCCTTATTTCGCATTTGCAGCATTTAAGGCGTCACCCCATATCAGGAGTGCCTTTCAGGCATCCTCTCCCAAAACTTTCCAAAGGGCCGGCGCAAGCAGGCCCCATTTTTTTGCGCATGTCGATCTGGAGCGCAAGCCAACGGCACTGGCATTTGGCGGCCGCGGCCCATAGGGTCCGCCATCGCCAATTAGAGAAAGACCGCACGCAATGGCCGATGAAATGCTCCTGGATCATGTCGCCGATACTGTTTCGGCCCACGTCAGCAACAATTCGGTCGCGGCGTGTGATCTGCCGGGCCTGATCCAGTCGGTCTACGCTTCGCTGGCTTCGCTCGGCCAAGCTCCCGAACCGGTAGAAGAAGTCCGTACGCCCGCAGTCTCGGTCCGCGCATCAGTCAAACCCGATGCGGTTACCTGCCTCGATTGCGGCACGAAGTTCAAGATGCTCAAGCGCCATCTTGGCACCGATCATGGCATGACGCCGGCCGAATACCGCATGCGTTGGAACCTGCCTGCGGACTATCCCATGGTCGCGCCCGACTATGCGGCCAAGCGCAAGGAACTCGCGGTCCGGATCGGGCTTGGCCGAAAGCCCGGACAAAGCCCGAAGGCGCAGACCAAGACCGCTGCCGAGCCCAAGGCGCGCAGGAAACTCGGCGTCGCCTTCAGCTAAGCCTGATCCGCTGAGTCGATCTATGGACGCATGTCCTGCCATCTGTGACACTTTGCCCTCGGGGCAGAGTGTCATCATCGACATCAGCCTTGGCAGGAACATGGGATCGCCCGGGCCGCTCTGGCTGATCTGCCATGCCATTGGCCTGACGATGCAGGTTCTGCTCATCCACGGGCGGTGCCGGGCGAAGTGTCACGGGCGACAAACGACATGGCCTGAACGAAAGGGGATTCACAAGATTCACCTTTTGTGCTCAATACTGATCCATGGAGCAACAGACACCGATCACTGGCGTTGGCGGCATTTACGCGGTGCTGGCCGAGGTTTCGAGCCGGCCGCGCTACGCTTTCCTGGTTCTCCAACTCGTATCCGAAGCCG
>CAMTWP010000045.1:0-9819 GCA_947085475.1 uncultured Novosphingobium sp.
GCGCGAAAGGATCAAGCGACAGACCATCGAACATCGGCGCTTGCAACACCGCAAGCTCGCCGCCTAACATCAACCCCCAGACGAGGTCCGCACTCCGCTAATTTACGCCGCGAGTTGTGCCGAATGTTCTGACGACGGACAATGGCTACAGCAAGCTCAAGTCTGAAGTGAACACCAACCTCGACTATATGCCGCGCCACACGGCGTCGATCTGGTGGACCAAGACGTTCGGCCTCGCCGACGCGGCCCAGCTGCGCTTGGGTGGCGGCGTGGTCTATAGTGGCAAGAGCATATCGACCAGCTCGCTCTGGTCGATCATCACCCCGTCTCGCACCACGGTTGATGCTCTGGCGGAGATCAACTGGCAGAGCTGGCGCTTTGCAATCAACGCGACCAACCTGCTCAACAACAAATATTATGCCTCTTGCCTAGCACGCGGCGACTGTTTCGTGGGTGCGCCCCGCAATGTCATGGGCACGGTCGGCTATCGCTTCTGATGCTATGCCTGATGCAATCCGTGCCTCTGCGAAATCGAAGGTACGGATTGCATGAAACGAAACGACAGGCGTCAAATTCTACGGCCAGAGAGTGGGCGCATCGACGCACATTTCTGGCTTTTCGATGTCCGATTCATCATGATGCAGCCGGCTTCGGCAAAATGATCTGAGTGCGCCAATCTATTCTGCCCACTATTTTCGGAGAGTCATCCCGCTAAGCTTCTGATTGTCAGCGGCCATAAAAAGCCGCGGCATGGAAAACAGGAGGGGATGCAGATGAATCATCGTTTTCACGTTGGCCTGGCGGCGCTCGCCACCTGTCTGGCAGGGCAACCCGCGCTGGCGCAGCAAGGTTCGCCCGCGCAATTATCCTCCGATCTCAGCGGAGACATCATCGTTACCGCCCGGCGACAATCCGAACGGTTGCAGGACGTGCCCATTTCGATCATCGCCATTGATGGCGACACCCTGAACGAGCGCAACGTCACGACGCTGAACGACCTGCCCGCAGTGGCCGCCGGTCTGAGCGTCCAGAACACCGCGTCCAACCGCAACGACACCACCTTTTCCATCCGTGGACAAGGCCAGACATTCGGTCAGAACTCGCCAGGCGTCGTCACCTATTTTGCGGATGTGCCCAATTTCGGAAAGCAGTTCTTCGACCTGGAAAATGTGCAGGTCCTCAAGGGGCCGCAGGGCACGCTATTCGGCCGTAACACCACAGGCGGCGCCGTATTGTTCGTGCCGCGCAAGCCCGGCAATGAGTTTTCCGGTTATGTGATCGGGCGTCTTGGCTCCTATGACCGGCACGATCTGGAATTCGCGATGGGCGGTGCGCTCATTCCCGATCAGCTCATGGTTCGCTTGTCAGGACAGATTCTGCGCCGTGATGGGTTCACCAAAAACCTGTTCGACAACTCACGCACGGACAATGAACGCAAAACCTCGTTCCGGGCCAGCGTCGTTATCCAGCCTTTTGAATGGCTGGAGAACTATTTCATCTATCAATATACCCATATCAATGAGGCAGGCTCCGGCGCCGCCATCGCCGGGTTCACGCCAGCTTCTCTCAATCCGAACATTGCCCCACTCGAAGGTCAGTTGACCACCTATCTGGCGGAACAGCTTGCGCGAGGGCCGCGCACAATCAATGTCAATTTCCCATTGGGCAATGGTCTCAAATCCAAGGGTTTCGTCAACACCACGACTGCTAAGATCAACGACAATATTTCGGTCAAGAACATCTTCAGCCGACGCTTGTTCAAGCAGAAGACCGACTATGATATCGACGGCACGCCATTGCCCATTCTGGACGTCAGCAATCCCTATCAATCCGATTTCAATATTGAACGTACCGAAGAAGTGCAACTGCACGGTGAATTCGGTATGCTGACCGGCACGATCGGCTATTATGACGAATATTTCAAGTCGCCGCCCAGCGTTCAGTTCGACACGGTGCAATATGTGCTGGTGCCTTTCGGAGGGCCGATCAGGGCCTTTGCCATCAGCAACAGCAAAAACACCAGCAAGGCGGGTTATGCACAATTCGACCTCCGTCCGACCGACGGACTGACGCTTACCGCTGGTATACGCAGAACCAAGGATTTCCGCTCTTCGACCAGTGCAACGACGCTTGTGCCCTTTCCCGGCGTTGAAATTCCGCTGGGAGGCGCAACGGTCTCAGGCACGTTCAAGGCGACGACCTGGAATCTGAACGCCCTCTATAAGATTAATCGGGATATCAACGTCTACGCATCCGTCCGGAAGGGCTATAAATCCGGTGGATTCAATTCCACTGCGCTTAATCCCGCTGACCGTTTTTTCGCGCCAGAAACCGTTACGGATTATGAGATCGGCCTGAAATCGCAATGGCAGCTTGGCGGGTGGCAGATCAGAGCCAATGTCGACCTGTTCTATGACGACTACAAAAACATCCAGCGTTTCGTGAACCTCAATACGACGCCGGCGTCGACCGTCACCCGGAACGCGGCGGCAGGCAAGATCAAGGGAGTTGACGTCGATCTGGTGGTCAAACCTGCCAAATGGTTCGATGTGGCTGTCAAATATACCTATCTAGATGCTAAATATGACAGCTACACCGACCCTTCGCTTGGCGACCTGAGCAATAGCCGGTTTCCTAATTCGCCCAAGCATCAGCTCAATGTCACGCCGCGCATAACATTGCCTATACCGGAAAGCCTGGGGAACGTGACAGCAACGGCGAATATTTACTATCAAAGCCTGATCGCCTTCGATCCGGTGAACCGCTTTAACGGGAATCCCATAGCGGCGCTCAGCATTCCTGGCTCCATCGCGCCGTCCTATACCAAGATAGACCTGCGTCTCGACTGGCGGCGTATCGCCGGCAGTGGCTTCAGTGCCGCGGTGTTCGCCCGCAACGTCACCGACAAGGACTATATCGTCGGCGGCAATAATCAGCTCCCCACCCAGTTCGGGACGGTTGCCTATCTCTATGGCGAACCGCGCATGTTCGGCGTGGAAGGACGCTTTGAATTCTGATGGAAGGGCGGCGCCGCGGAAGGGGGAACTCGCGGCGCCGATCATAACGCAGTTTAGGAGATGAACATGCAAAAGATCTGTCTTTTTATTTCCTCCGCCCTGGCCATCGCATCCGCGAGTGCCGTGGCGGCGGACAGTCCACCCCCTGCCTCCGCAGAACCCAAGGCGCAATGCAGCGTCGATGCGCTCCAGAAAATCGCGCCCCAGGGCACCAACATCCTGAGCGCCGATCAACTGCAGATGCCGACGCCCTTTTGCAAGATTGTCGGAACCGCCAAGGCGACCAAGCCCGACTCCACGATCAATTTCACTCTCTCGCTGCCCACTAACGAATGGAACGGCCGCTATTATTTCATGGGTCTGGGCGGGGCGGCCGGTTTTATGCCGCCTGCCAACCCCAAGCTGCTTGGCGCGGGCTTCGCCCTAGCCGTGACGGATACGGGACATCAGGGCACGATCCTCGACTGGAGTTTTGCAAAGGATAATCCGACCGCGATGCTGGACCACGCCCATCGGGCCGGTCATGTCACCGCTGTCGCGACGCAGGCTTTGACGCGGGCCTTTTATGGCGCTCAGAAAATGTATCGCTATATGCTCGGCTGCTCGGGCGGCGGCCGGATGACCGAGCAGGCTATCGAACGCTATCCCGACGATTTCGATGGCGCTGTCGTGGGGGCGCCGGGGCTGGGATGGGACCCGTCCTGGTTCACCTGGACCACGCAGCAGATATTCCGCACGCCTAATGCCTGGGTTTCGCCCGCCAAGCTGGCGCTGATCGAGCGGACTGTCATCAAGCAATGTGCGTCACCCAATGGGCTGGTCGCAGACCCCAATAGCTGCGGCTTCGACCCGGCATCCTTGCTGTGCAAAGGAGGCGATGGCCCCAACTGCCTCACCAAGGATGAGGTAGATACCGTCAAGGCGATCGCCCTTGGCCCGCCCGCGGTATATCCCGGTCGGCCGCGTAATGGTTTTGCGCTTACCAATCCTACCGGCTGGACACAGTTCTTCATGGGCGCCACCCGGCCCGTTAAGGGTCAGGCCAATCCCTGGGCACCGTCGCCCCCGACAGCAGGCTACATCATCGCGAACAGCTTCATGCGCGATATGTTCATCCGTGACCCCAAGCTGGACGTGATCGACGGATTCAGTTTCGACAATCCAGCAGACGTCAAGCGGCTGGCCGAAGGCTATGATTGGGCGGACCTGTCCCCCCGTCATCCGGAAAAACTCTCGGCCTTCAAGGCAAAGGGCGGCAAGGTAATCTATTGGCACGGCATCGCCGACCCCGGAATCCCGGTCAGCGAGATCATCACCCATTACAACGACCTTCAACAGTCCGTCCCCGGCAGCAGCGATTTCGCACGGCTGTTTCTGGCACCGGGAACATATCACTGCGGAGGAGGCATGGGACCGCAGGACGTCCCCGACCGCGCACTTGAAAAGCTTATCGCCTGGCGTGAGCGCGACATTGCGCCCGACACTATCGTTGGCACAGGCCCCAGCGTGCCAGAGGGCTTGCCCGAGGGTATGCCTGGACGCCCGGCTCCCGATGCCATGATTTCACCGACCCGCACGGTGTTGATGTGCGCCTATCCCAAAACAGCGAAATTCAACGGACGACCGGGCGATTTCGGTTTCGATGCAGGCAATTACAGCTGCGTCGATCCCAAGTGACCAGCCCCGCAAGGAGAGGATGATGACGATGACAAGGCGGGATTTCGCAAAAGGTGCAGCGGGCGCGACCGCTGGCATATTGGCGCCGGCGGCCGTGAGCGCGGCAGTCCCTGCGGCTGGGAGTAACGATCTCCATTGGGCCACGGCAACCGACCTTCGCGATCGGATCGCGCGCAAGGATGTATCGGTGACGGAGGTTGTGCAGCACTTCCTCGACCGTGCCGACACGCTCGACAAGACGCTTCACGCCTATGCCACGCTCGATCGAGCCGGAGCGCTGGAGCAGGCCAGGGCAGCCGATGCGGCGATTGCCCGCGGCGATCGGTTGGGGGCGCTTCACGGCGTTCCCATCGCGGTCAAGGATCATATTCCGGTTGCAGGCCTTAAAGGACATCAGGCGGGCGATAAGCCTGCCGCGATATCCCGGAATGATCATTTCGGCGTCGAGCGTCTCAGAAAATCCGGTGCTATCATCATGGGCACCAACAGCATGCTCGGCGCAGGCGGCGGCGGCGCGCTGTCAGGCGAAGGCATTTTCAAACCCTTCAACTGGGACGCGGAAGCCCGCAGCCCCTGGGACACCAGCCGTGTGCCCGGCTGGTCGAGTTCCGGCGGCGCAGCAGCCGTGGCCGCCGGCATGCTGCCGGTTGCCATCGGATCGGACGGCGGCGGCTCCACCAGGCTACCGGCAGCCTATAGCGGCGTCGTGGGCATGCATCCGACCGGCGGGTTAATCCCTGAACTCGATTATACCAAGCCACGTCCGCCCGCTGGTATCACGGTCGGTCCGCTCACCCGCAGCGTCCGCGATGCTGCGCTGGTGACACAGGTGATGGCAGGCCCCGATGGCCGCGATCCCTTTTCGATCCAAACCGAGCCCGATGATTTCCTGGCAGGGATCGACAGGGGCGTGAAAGGCATGCGCTTGGCCTGGACCGACGATTTCGGTTTCACAGAGCGCTATGCCGGGCCCGAAAGCGCCCGGGTGATCGCGCTGTGCCGGGCCGAAGCCGCAAAAATGGGTTCGCTCGGCGCCAACGTCGCGGAAACGAAGGAAGTTTGGGATGACATCATGCCCAACCGCATGGCGCAGTGGCTCGCTTTCTACCCGACCGAAGGGTTGCCGCTGCCGCCGCCCGAGGTAATGCAAGCCGGTTTCGAGGCGCGCGGCCGTAACTGGGACCGCTTCCGCAAGCTGTTTGCGACGCATGACCTGATCCTTTCAGCGACATCGCAGCTCATCACCCGCCCGATTGCCGAATGGGAAGCGGGCTGGACCACCGATGGCCCCAAATATCCGGGTGGAAGCTTCATGGGTAGCTATTGCAGCCACACCGATATGTTCAACTGGCTGAAATTCCCCGCCATCTCGGTTCCCTGCGGTTTCGTCGACGGCTTTCCAGTGGGTCTACAGATTGCCGGCCCTCCGGGTAGCGAGGCGAAAATCTTTCGCGCCGCCCAGACCTATCAAGCGGCTTTCCCGCGCAATGAGCGTCCCAAGGTAAGTTAATCATGGCTGGAACTCTCGAAGCAACGACACAAGCCATCAATAGCTATGTCCCGACCGACGCCTATTTTGGCAAACCCTTCATCGACGCGGACGAGATGCGGACCGATCCATTGCCGCATCGCTATGTTCATGGTGGATTTGAGAATAGCGATACCCGGTTCGCGATCTACTTTCCCGAAAAGGATGTATATCGAGGGCGCTTTTTCCAGCCGCTAGGCGGTGGATTGGGTGGCACTGAATTCGCTTTCGTCGGACCGCTGGCAGGCGTGCTCGGCGGAGTTCCCGGTGCCTTTCGTCTGGGCGGCTATATGCTGGAATCCAATCAGGGTCATATCGGCAATGACCTTGATCAGCGCGCAGGCGACGATCCGGGCCTCTATGGCTGGCGGGCCAGCGCGGAATCGGCGCGTTTCGCCAAACATCTCGCCAAGCATCATTATGGCGAAGTGCCGCATCATGGCTATGTCTATGGCGGGAGTGGCGGCGCACGCCGATCCCCCTTGTGTCTGGAAAATGCGCCCGACATTTATGATGGCGCCCTGCCTTTCATGGGCGGCGGCCCCATCGCTCCAGGGAAAGCGGATGAGGCGATTGAAAGCGTGCAGCCCACGGGTTTCGGCGCCATGTTCAATGTTCGTCGCCTGCTCCGCAACAAGCTTGCCAAGGTCATTGATGCGACCGAACCGGGAGGCAGCGGCAATCCGTTCGAGGGGCTGAACGCGCATGAGCGGGAAGCACTGGCCGATCTATATCGTCTCGGTTTTCCCCGAGGCGCGGAATATATGATTGCCCAACCCATGGGTCAGGCCGCCATGTGGTGCTGGAACGCAGCAGTATTCGCACGTCAGGATCCTGGCTATACCCCTGATTTCTGGAGCAAGCCGGGTTATGCGGGACATGACCAGCCGCACCTTTTCGAAGGCGACCGGATTGTGCGGTTCAAGACTGGCGTGGACGAGGCCCGCACCGCGGCCGACATCGCTGCCGAGGTCCATGCTGGCGGCCCGGCGGCCATGGAGGCGAGTTCCTTCATGGCGATCATGTCCCCGCCGGACCGGCAGATTGCTATCCGGCTGGCCGAACAACCTTCCGGCTATCTTCCCGGTGCATCTGTCCGCATACTGAGCGGCGAGGCTGCCGGGCGTCAGCTTTTCGTGACGGGCGTATTCGGTGATACGCTATTGCTCGACGGCTTTGGTGCCGACGGAAATGCAAAGGCGGAAGGGGTCCGGCCGGGCGATCAGGTAGAAGTCGATAATGACGCCTATCTCGCATATTGCTATTGGCACAGGCACCATGTCATCGATGGTGAAAAGGGTTTTGACCAGGTCATCGTCGATGGTAGTCCCATGTTTCCCCAGCGGCCCCGTATCACTGTCCCCAGTCCCTTTGGCGGACATTATTCCGCGCAGTTCAAGGGCAAGCTGCTCTACATGCAGCATACGCACGACACGTCCCTATGGCCGGATCAGGCGATCCTTTATGCCGAAGGCGTTGCCCGTTACGGAATGCCCGAAAATTTCCGCCTGCAATGGGTGGAAAATGCCGAGCATATCCCCCCAGCCTTTCTGCCGCCAAGCATCGTCCCCTCTCCCACCTCACGCCTGATCGATTATTCGGGAATTATCGAACAGGGCCTGGCCGATCTCGTCGCCTGGGTCGAACGAGGGATTGCTCCGCCCGATAGCGCCTATAGCTACGCGGGCGGAAAACTCACCCTGCCAGCCGCAGCTTCCGAACGCGGCGGCATCCAGCCGGTGGTTTCCGCAAGCATAGAGGGAGCCGCACGCGCCGAAGTGGCCGTCGGCGCAGAGTTTACCATTTCAGCTATGGCTGAAGTGCCGGCCGGGCAAGGCACCATCGTGGCAGTCGAATGGGATTTCGACGGGACCGGCCGGTTCCCTGCTGCGGAAGAAAGCGTGGACGGGACGGCGGCAAGTGGAAGCTATGAGCGGCGTCACAGCTATGACAAGCCGGGCACCTATTTCGTGACTGTCCGCGTGACGGCTCATCGGCAAGGCGACGTATCTACGCCCTACTTGCGTATCCCCAATCTGGCTCGCGTGCGTGTCGTCGTCACCGGAGCGGCCGCTTAGTAACGCCCCAGTACCCGGTCGGCATAACCATGGATCGCGCAATAAACCTGGTCGGCGGCCGCAAGGTCGCCGACTGCAAGGCTTTCCAGATATTCTTCCGACCAGGCCTTCAGGCGGTCTACGTCATAAGCATTGTCCATGGCGACCTTGCCCGCCTTGCAGGCGCGATACGCCGCGAGTGATTGTTCGATCAGACTGAGTACCGGGTTGTCGATCATCCGCCATTCCATATGAATGCGTCGGACATGCCCGTTTGCGTCTGTCCAGTCCTGTTCCGCAATCATCCGCCTCAACCCCGTAAAATCGCCGGGTTCAGTACGCATCCCCATGACGTGGCGATTGAGCCGGCCGATTAGGGAGAGGATAGGCCGAAACTCGGCCGCGCCTACATCCAAACGAGTGTAGTGTTGAGTAATGCGTTCGATTGCATCCCGTGCATGCTCGAGCCTGATCTCCATGCCACCGCTCCGGCCCCTGCGGCAGATCAATACGCCGCGGGTTTCGAGCATCTGCACCGCCTGCCGCAATACCTGACGGCTCACGCCAATCCGCTCCGTGAGTTCCGCTTCCGAGCCCAGCCGTTCTTCGCCGCGCTCACGCAGGCGCCGCACTTCGTCCGCCAACAAACGGGCGACCAGAATAGCGAGACTGCCCTCGTTGAGCGCTGACGGGCGAGGCGGATCTTCCCACTGCTCCAAAATTTCGAGCGCATCCACGAAAGGCCGCAACACTCGGCTGATTTTAGAAACGCCGTTGGGTTCAGCAGCAGGTGATTTATAATCCAGCCCGCGCGTCAACAGTGCATAAGAATAACCGCTACTATAGTCCTCGCTGTCACTTGGCCCAGTCCCCGCAGCCTGACTGAGCAGCGCAACCGCATGTTCAGCTTCTTTGCGTTGCACCGATGTAATGCCGCGGATCAGAAAATATTCGGCGAGAAAGCGGGTTAAGGTTGCATGGCTCTCCTCCAGAACCATGAGTCCGCCACCGGGGCCACGCCGCATGCGGGCTATGCCCTGATCTTCCAACAACCGGACAGCGCCCAGCAGCGTTTCGCGCGCGAGTCCATATCGTCGGGCAATTTCGTCGCTGCCGCCCAGTACCTCGCCGGCGCGACGCTTCTCCGCGCGAATATCATGCTCAATCAGCCGGGCAGCGCCTTGGGCCAGCTTTTCCTGGACGGGGCGTCCCAACACCGAGGCGTAAAGCTTCGGCCAATCAAAATGCACCTGTATGCCACCCTCCGCTCAAGAATATTTGCCGCCTTTATTGGCATGATCCTTATCAGGAATAGCTCTTCTATGTCTCCTTTCTTCTGTCTGCCGCAGCTGCATCGCGGAGTGTTTTCGGCGGCGACTTGTTGACGTCAGGTCAACAGGGGGTCGGTTCCGGCTGAGGGCGAAATGACACCCTAAGGGAATAGCTGTCCTTGCCGTCGCCGCGGCTGCCATTGATCACAAACTGCGTCACTCTCGATGGATAGAACATTCCGTCAGCCACCTTGCAGGCATGACGTTGA
>CAMTWP010000046.1:0-53255 GCA_947085475.1 uncultured Novosphingobium sp.
CTGCTCGATGAGGAGGACTTGTTCACTATCCTTGCTGCTGCGGGTCTTACCGCGCAGTTGGTGGGGCAGGCCTTCATCAATATCCTTGTGAACCTGCAACTTTTCCCTTCGAAAGGCATGACCTTGCCCCTGATTAGCTATGGCGGATCATCGACCATTGCATTGCTCTTGGGGGTAGGTTTGCTGCTGGCGATTACCCGCCGGAATCCCTATCTTTCACGGGAAAAGTTCGAGCTTTCGGATTTCTTAGGCAAATGAGCGCGGTTTCCCGACACTATGTCCTCGCCGCTGGAGGCACAGGCGGCCACTTGATCCCGGCTTTTGCGCTCGCCGTCGAGCTTGAGCGTCGAGGCCATCATGTCGCCTTGGTAACTGACGAGCGCGGCGCGAAGATTCCCGGAAAGCCAGATTTCCTGCCCGCCCATGTCTTGCCCGCAGGCCGTCTTGGCAAAAATCCGGTGGCGCTGTGGAAGGGCCTTCGCGCGATCTGGCAGGGCCGGGCCATGGCGCTGCGATTGTTCGAGAGCTTTGAGCCGTCATGCGTGATCGGCTTTGGTGGCTATCCCGCTTTGCCTGCGCTTTTGGCGGCGCGTTCGGCCAAAATCCCCACAGTTATTCACGAGCAGAATGCGGTGCTGGGCCGCGTCAATCGCTTCCTTGCCAAACGGGTCAACGCCATCGCGACTGCCTATGGCGAGGTTGAGCGGCTTGATCCCAAGCTTTGGGGCAAAGTTCACCGTGTCGGTAATCCGGTGCGGCCCGAAGTGCTGGCGCTGCGGGGCGAACCTTTCCCTGAGTTCACCGAAGATGGCTTGTTTCGTGTGCTGGTGACCGGCGGCAGCCAAGGGGCATCGGTGCTCTCCGAGGTTGTACCCGATGGGCTTGCGATGCTGCCACCCGCGCTGCGCCATCGTTTGCAAGTGACGCAGCAGTGCCGGCCCGAAGACTTGGAAGCCGTACGTGCTCGCTATGCCGCGCATGAAATTCCGGCAGAACTCGGCACGTATTTTGAAGATATGCAGGGTCGGCTTGCAGCCGCGCACTTGTTTGTCGGCCGGGCTGGCGCATCGACGATTGCGGAATTGACCGCGGTTGGCCGACCCGCAATCCTGATCCCGCTGCCAATTGCAACGGACGATCACCAGGCCGCCAACACGCGCGAAATCGTGGCGGCAGGCGGCGCGCGGGCTATTCGACAAAGCGGCTTCACCCCCAAAGAACTGGCCAAGCAAATACAGACAATGGCGCTACATCCCCACACCTTGGCCAACGCCGCCCACGCTGCATGGAATTGCGGTTTGCCAAACGCTGTGAGCGATTTGGCCGATCTGGTCGAAAGCTTTGGCGCCGAACCGATCATGGACATCTTGCGGGTTGATACGCGCGGCAAAGCCAGTTCCGGTCAGGAGCAACTGGCATGAAGGGTGTTGGCACCGAAATTGGGACCATTCACTTTGTGGGTATTGGCGGCATTGGCATGTCGGGCATTGCCGAAGTCATGCACAACATGGGTTATGTGGTGCAGGGATCAGACATGGCAGAGGGCTATGTCGTCGAAGGCCTGCGTTCACGCGGAATTGCCGTGATGATCGGGCAACGCGCCGAAAACGTGGCGGGCGTTTCTGTGGTCGTCACGTCTACTGCCGTAAAGCGTGATAACCCTGAGGTGGTGGCCGCGTTGGAAGGCCGCATTCCAGTTGTGCGCCGGGCTGAAATGCTGGCGGAACTGATGCGTCTGAAAAGCACGGTTGCGGTTGCAGGTACGCATGGCAAGACGACCACCACATCGATGATCGCGTGTTTGCTGGATGCAGGCGGAGTGGATCCGACTGTCATCAACGGCGGTATCATCAATTCCTATGGATCAAACGCGCGCCTTGGCGATAGCGATTGGATGGTGGTTGAGGCCGATGAGAGCGACGGTTCGTTCCTGCGTCTGGACGGAACGTTGGCAGTAGTCACCAACATTGATCCTGAGCATCTCGATCACTATGGCAGCTTCGATAAAGTGAAGTCTGCTTTCGTTGAATTCATTGAAAACGTTCCATTTTATGGCGCAGCGATGCTGTGTATTGATCACCCTGAAGTGCAGGCGATCATCCCCAAAGTGCGCGATCGCCGCGTGGTGACATACGGATTTTCGGCACAAGCCGATGTGCGCGGTGAAGCGGTGACGCCGATCCCCGGCGGCAATCGCTTTGACGTCATGTTGCGTCAACGCGATGGATCGTTCCGCCGGATTGACGGCATCGAATTGCCGATGCCGGGCCGTCACAATGTGCAGAATGCGCTCGCCGCTGTCGCTGTCGCTGCCGAGATGGGCGTTTCAGACGAGTTGATCCGCACCGGCTTTGCCAAATTTGGCGGGGTCAAGCGCCGCTTCACCAAGGTTGGCGAAGTTGCGGTGGGCGATAGAGTTGTCACGGTGATCGACGATTACGGCCATCACCCGGTCGAAATCCGTGCCGTGCTGGCTGCCGCGCGCGAAGGCGTGCAGGGCCGGGTGATTGCTGTGGTGCAGCCGCATCGCTTCACCCGCCTGCGCGATCACATGGAAGAGTTTCAGGGCGCGTTCAACGATGCCGATGTGGTCTATGCCGCGCCTGTCTATGCCGCCGGTGAACAGCCGATTGAGGGCGTTGACAGCGCGGCGATGATTGAGGGCGTCAAGGCGCGTGGCCACCGCAGCGCGCATTTGATTGATAGCGCGGATGCCTTGGCCAAGGAATTGGCGGCGAGCGTGCAAGCCGGCGATATGGTTGTTTGCTTGGGCGCGGGCGACATTACCAAGTGGGCTGCCGGTTTGGCGGATGCGATTGTGCGTGAGAGGGGGCAGGGGTGAGCGAAACTCCATCCTCCGTTCGTGTCGAGCGTAGTCGAGACACGGAAAGCGCCGCGCATGGTGTCTTGACTACGCTCGACACGAACGGGGTAAGGGGAAAAGTCACCGCAAACGCGCCACTCGCGCCGCTGGTTTGGTTCAAGTCTGGTGGCACGGCCGATTGGCTGTTTGAACCCAAGGATGTGACTGATCTGCAAGACTTTATGGCAGGCCTCGCGCCCTGCATCCCGGTGATGGCGCTGGGCCTTGGCTCGAACCTGATCGTGCGCGATGGCGGGGTGCCGGGAGTGGTGATCCGGCTGGGCAAGGCCTTTGCGAAAGTTGAGAAAGTGGACGCTGTCACGCTCAACTGCGGCGGCGGTGCCAGCGGCATCCTCGTTTCATCGACCGCGCGCGACAATGGTATAGCAGGCCTTGAATTTCTGCGTTCCATTCCCGGCACAGTGGGTGGCTTTGTACGGATGAATGGTGGCGCGTATGGGCGCGAAGTGAAAGATGTGCTGATTGATTGCGACGTAGTGATACGCTCAGGCGAGATTGCGACGCTGCCACTGTCGGAACTGGGCTATACTTATCGCCATTCCGATCTGGTCGATGGCTGCGTGGTGGTGGCCGCACGGTTCCGAGGCGAACCGGGTGAACCTGCTGCCATCCAGACCGAGATGGACCGGATAAGCGCCGCGCGCGAAGCATCGCAACCGCTGCGCTCAAAAACTGGCGGATCGACGTTCAAGAATCCCGATGGCGGCAAAGCGTGGGAACTGGTCGACAAGGCCGGTTGCCGAGGGTTGACCATCGGCGGGGCGCAAGTCAGTGAAAAGCATACCAATTTCCTGATCAATACCGGCGAGGGGACGAGCGCCGAGATTGAGGAATTGGGCGAAGAGGTTCGCCGCCGGGTCAAACAGCATTCCGGCGTTGATCTCGAATGGGAAATCAAGAGGATAGGCAGGCCGTGACACTTCCGAAACTTCATGTCGCGGTGCTGATGGGTGGCTGGTCGAGCGAACGGCCGGTTAGCCTGATGTCGGGCGAAGGCGTGGCCAAGGCGCTTGAAAGCAAAGGTCATCAAGTCACACGGATCGATATGGATCGCGATGTCGCCTTGCGTCTGGCGGACGCCAAGCCTGACGTCGTGTTTAACGCCTTGCACGGCACGCCGGGCGAGGATGGTTCGATCCAAGGCCTGATGGACATCATGGGCCTGACGTACACGCATTCGGGGTTGGCCACGTCGGTGATCGCGATCGACAAGGAACTGACCAAGCAGGCGCTGGTGCCGCATGGCATTCCCATGCCCGGTGGGCGCATCGTCCACACTAAAGAACTTTACCGCGCTGATCCGCTGCCGCGTCCGTACGTCTTAAAGCCGGTCAATGAAGGCTCGTCGGTCGGCGTGGCAATTGTCACCGCTGAGGGCAATTACGGCAATCCGATCAAGGCTGACGCGGTTGGCCCTTGGCAGGAATTTGACGAGTTGCTGGCCGAACCGTTCATTCGCGGGCTGGAATTGACGACGGCAGTGATTGGCGACCGCGCTTTGCTGGTCACTGAACTCAAGCCCAAGTCCGGCTTTTACGATTTTGATGCCAAATACACCGAGGGCATGACGGATCACATTTGTCCGGCGCAGATCCCTGATGAAATTACCGAGGCGTGCAAGGACATTGCATTGCGCGCCCACAAGTTGTTGGGCTGCAAGGGCACCAGCCGATCAGACTTTCGCTGGGACGATAGTCAAGGCGTTGAGGGCTTGTTCCTGCTTGAGGTGAATACCCAGCCAGGAATGACACCGCTCAGCCTCGTGCCCGAACAGGCCAAGGCTTTGGACATGGATTACCCCGATTTGGTTGAGGCGATTATCGCCGAAGCCCTTAACGATTCCGGAAAGGGCTGATCATCATGGCGCAGACGATCAAGCGGGGCGGCAAGGGTGTGCGACGGGCTGCAGCCGCGCGTAGCACGCAACGCAAAGTCCACACCGCGCGCCAGCAAACCGGCTCGCTCGTTGATAGCGTGATGCGCTGGCTGCCGTTCAGCGATGAGACGCTGCACCGGATTGTTATGACGGTGGTGCTGGCCGTGGCCGCCGCGATTGTGTGGACCGTGGCGGTGATGGCGGGCATTCCGGCGCTGGCATCCGAACAGGCTGCCTTCATCGCATCAGATGCCGGGTTCAAGGTAAGCCATCTTGAAGTGCGCGGCGTTAACCGCATGAACGAATTGAAGATTTACGAACGCATTCTTGGCCAAAATGATCGCGCGATGACCACGCTTGATCTGGGTGGATTGCGTGATGAATTGAACGAACTGCCATGGGTCAAGGACGCGCGCGTATCGCGCAAACTGCCCGATACACTGGTGATCGATATTGTCGAGCGCAGCCCGCATGCGGTGTTGCGCAAGCCTGATCGCATGGTTCTGATCGATGAAACCGGCGCAGAACTCGAACCGATCAAGCAGGATCGCGCCAAGGGTATGCTGGTTCTGGCAGGCCCCGGCGTGGGTCAACGGGTGGCGGATTTGACGCACCTGCTTGAAGCCGCACCGGCGCTGAAGCCCCAAGTTTCGGAAGCTGAATGGGTGGGCAATCGCCGCTGGAACCTGACGTTCAAGACCGGTCAGATGCTGGTTTTGCCCGAAGGCGATGAAAAGGCCGCGAGCGCGTTGCTAAGCTTTGCCCGCATGGATGGGGTCAACCGCTTGCTGGGTGGAAAAGTTGCAGCGTTTGATATGCGCGCATCGGACCGGATTTACATGCGGGTGCCGGGGCATGCCGATGATGTCGCGGCAGAAAAGCTTGCGGTGGATCAAGCCAAGGCAGAAGCCAGACGTATTAAGGCCAATGCGGCGGCAAAGGCATCATCTGATGCCAAGTCTGATGAGGGATAAGCCAAAATTATGGCTGCGCCCCGGATTTCAAAGGTTTTTGCTGCCGTAAACATCGGCTCTTTTCGTGTGTCTGCGATGATTGCAGGGCTTTCCGAAACGGGCGAGATGGTTGTTTTGGGCTCAGGCCACCGCGCTGCACAAGGCATTAAACGCGGTTATGTGACCGATATGCAGGCCGCAACGCATTCTGTCCGCGATGCTATAGAACGCGCTGAAAAGATGGCCAACATTGGCATTCAGAAGGTGTGGATCGGGTGTTCGGGGGCAGGGCTTGCCAGCACGACAACGCGCGTCGAAGTGGACATCGGCGGTCGGCGGATTGAGCAGGACGACATCGAGCACCTGCTGGTAGCAGGGCGCGAAATGATCGAGCCTGATGGCCGCACCGTGCTTCATGCCCAGCCTGCACACTATACTCTGGATGGCGCGCATGGGGTGCCAAACCCCAAAGGTCTACATGCAGAGCGTCTGGCCGTCGATATCCACGTGATGCTGGCCGACGGCGCGCCGATTCGCAACTTGCGCGAAGCGGTGCAGAACGCGCACCTTGATGTCGAAACGGTTGTGGCATCGCCAATCGCTGCAGGCCATGCGTGTTTAACGCCTGAAGAGCGGGAACTGGGCGTGGCGCTGGTCGAGTTCGGTGCAGAAGTGACGACGGTTTCGGTTTACGCAGCCGGAATGCTGCTGGGCATGATGGTGATCCAGTACGGTTCGGGCGATATTACTGATGCGATTGCATCTGCATTTGGCATTCGCCGGTATCAGGCAGAGCGGCTGAAATGCATGTCAGGGTCGGCCATTGCCAGCCCTGCAGATCATCGTGAGATGATACCGGTTAACGCGCCAGGTGATCCCGAAGGCGGCCCCGTGGCGCGCCATGCCGATGACAAGAATCGCGTCCCGCGCGCTGAATTGATTTCCGTGATCACGCAACAGCTTGGATTTTTCACTGAGGAAGTGTCCAAGGCGCTGAAGTCTATGGGCTTTGTCGGGCAGACCGGCCAGCAAGTGGTCCTGACAGGTGGCGGTGCACAACTGCCTGGACTTGCTGACTACGCGCAATCGGCGCTGGGGCGGCCGGTACGGATTGGTTCGCCGCCAACAATGCTGGGCCTCCCGCCAGCCCACGCAACGCCAAGTTCATCAACTTTGGTGGGACTCGTGCTGTTTGCTGCTGCTGATCCCGTTGATATTCGCACGATTGGTCCTGCCTTTACTCCGACCGGAAGTTACAGGGGCGTAAAGTTGCTGAATCGGCTTGGGCGTGCGGTGAAAGATTATTTTTGAGGAGCTTATTCCGCGTTCCTCATCGGAAATGGCAGTATTTGCAGCCGTCATAGTGCTGCAACCTGTGGAAAAGGTTGATCCGCCTTTGATTCGTTGGTCTCCCTTGTGCCAGAGGTTAATAGATAATTTTTCTACGCCACGATTGGCGGATGACTGACCCGTTTGGGAGACCGACTATGAGCATCAACATCGGACCGCCGGCCATTGACGAACTTCGTCCCCGGATCACGGTGATCGGCGTCGGCGGCGCGGGTGGCAATGCCATCGCGAATATGATCAACGCCAAGATCGAAGGCGTCGATTTCGTCGTGGTTAACACTGACGCGCAGGCGCTGAACAACTCCATCGCGGAAAACCGCATCCAGCTTGGCCCTGACATTACGCAAGGTCTTGGCGCTGGCGCCCGTCCAGAAGTGGGCAGGGCCGCTGCCGAAGAAACGCTTGAAGACCTCGAACGCTCGCTCGAAGGCGTGCACATGGTGTTTATCGCCGCTGGCATGGGTGGCGGTACCGGAACCGGCGCTGCGCCCGTGATTGCCGAAGCAGCGCGCCGCAAGGGTGTGCTGACGGTGGGCGTTGTGACCAAGCCATTCCTGTTTGAAGGCTCGCGCCGTATGCGCGCAGCCGAAAGCGGCATTGAAGAGCTTCAAAAGCACGTCGATACGCTGATCGTCATTCCCAACCAGAACTTGTTCCTGGTGGCGAAGGCTGAGACTACCTTTAAGGAAGCGTTCCAGCTGGCTGACGAAGTGCTCCAGCAAGGCGTCCGCTCTATCACCGATTTGATGGTTATGCCCGGCCTGATCAACCTCGACTTTGCCGACGTGCGCTCGGTCATGGGTGAAATGGGCAAGGCGATGATGGGAACGGGCGAGGGTGAAGGCCCGAATCGCGCGCTCGAAGCCGCTGAGCGCGCCATTGCCAACCCGCTGCTTGACGGCGTTTCGATGCAGGGCGCCAAGGGCGTGATCATTTCGATCATCGGCGGCGATGATATGAAGCTGCTCGAAGTGGACGAAGCGGCCAATCACATTCGCGAATTGGTTGATCCCAACGCCAACATCATCTGGGGTTCGGCATTCAACCCGAACCTTGATGGCAAAATCCGCGTTTCGGTTGTTGCAACCGGCATCGAACAAAGCGCCGAGCAGGCTGAGGTCGCCTCTCGCCCGATGACAATGCCATCAACCTCGCGTGGTCCCGCTGTTCCAGCTTCTGCGTCAACGGTGCCGACTTTTGCCGCGCCGCCTGCGTTCACGGAAACCGCGCCACAGGCTAACTTTGCCCCACCTTCAAATCAGGCGCAGCCAGCTGTTTCTCACCCACAAGATTCTGATTTCACGCTTAATCTGTCAGAAGCGCAGGAAGCGCCTGCTGAACCGCAAGCTGACGAATTGCTGCTTGGTGGGCTCGACGAGGCGCCGGCAGAATCAGCGCCTTTGGCTGATGCTGCGATGCCCCGCATGGGACGTCCTTTGGAGGAGCCTGCAGCCAAGCCTGCCGGGGGAAGCACATTGTTTGAACGGATGGCGAACCTGTCACGCGGTAGCCGCGAAGACGAGGACGGTGATGATGGTAGCGCGTTGAATATACCGCGCTTTCTTGGTCGCCAAAACAACCAGTAAGTCTTAACGAAGCGGCGGCACGTTGCCGCCGCTTCATATTCAAGTCTGTATAGGCGCTGCTGGATGACGATTCGTTTTACATGCGCGCCCGGCATTCGTGCTTCAGGCTTCAGGGTATCGCTGGTGCTGCTTTTGGCGGCTGCGTCGAACGCAGCTATCGCGCAAGTCGATGATAGCCCGGATGGCGTCCCCACAGTTTCGCGGCCGGTGGTGCAGTCCACAACGCCAAGCCCAAGCCGCGAATTGAATGCCGCACTCGCGCGTCTTGCGGCTGACCCTCGCAACGTAACTGCGCTTTATGATGCTGCCGAAGCGGCACTGCGTCTGGGTGATAGCGACGCTGCCATTGGCTTCCTGACGCGGGCAAACGAACTTCAGCCTGCCAATTCACGTTCCAAAATGTTAATGGGTAAAGCCTATTTGGTGGCTGAAAACCCTGTCGAGGCGGTGCGCGCATTTGATGATGCAGAGCGGGCAGGGGCTGATACCTTTGCCATGGCAGCAGACCGCGCATTGGCTTACGATTTGGTGGGCGATAACGGACGTGCGCAACGTTGGTATCCGGTGGCTTTGAGCAAGGGCGCAGACGACGAAATCACGCGCCGCTATGCTTTGAGTTTGGCGATTTCAGGTGACAGACGCGGAGCCGAGGCACTGATTGCACCGCTGATCAATCGGCAAGACCGGCCAACGTGGCGGACGCGCACTTTTGTGATGGCCGTGACGGGCGGCCCAGATGAAGCTGTTGCGGTGGCTTATGCCTCGATGCCGCAGGACTTGGCAGCCGGGATTGCACCTTATTTGCGGTATATGCCCCGGTTAACACCAGCGCAGCAGGCCGCGGCGGCCATGTTTGGGCGCTTTCCGCGCGCCGCCGACATCGGCCGCGATGATCCACGCATCGTGCAATATGCAGCGTTGAATCCGCGCGGCCCAAGGATGGCTGAGGCCGGGCTTATCCCATCAGGAGCAGCTCTTGGGCCTGCTGGAAGTTCGGAAAAGCCCAGCCGGGCCAAGCGCCGCCGTCCGGGTCGGGATGAGCAGCTTGCCTCGGCAGCCTCTGCCAAGCCGCCGCTGACTGCGGTTCCGGGAAGGGTGCCGGTACAAAGTATTACGGCAGCACCGTCTGCACAAACTGTTGTGATCCGGCCTGCTATACCAACACCTGTTGCACGTGCCTCCCAGCCGCCAGTGCGGACTGGCGTGTTGTCAGTGCTCGATCTTCCGCCCGGTGCGCAGCGTCCAGCAGTGCCGCCGATCCGCGCGCCGCAGCAAAGAATTGTGGCAACGCCCACACCCACGACTACGGTCGTACAAGTCCAACAACCCATAGTTGCGCCCCCAACGCAGCCCCAAACTTTGCCACAGCCGGTGCCCGTGGCTCCCGTTCGCGTGGCTTCAGTCGCAACGACTCCAGCGTTTTCACCAGTAACCGGTTTGACATCAACTGCGCCTGCGCCGTCAAAGCCTGTGGTAAGCAGCCCTGCGCCCGGTTTCGATCTGGCATTGGTGGGGGGCACGACCACAGTCGCTGCGCCGTCAACGACTGCGACATCGCCCATCGCGCCATCGGCCCCGGCATCGCTGCCGGTGCCATTGGCGACGGTTGCACCGCAAGCCGTCCAGCCGACCGAAACGGTGTCTGTGCCGGCACCGATCGCACAAAGCGCGGAAAAGCCCGACCGGCCAGCTGATTTTGCCAGCTTGTTCAAGACGTTCACGCCCCCAGCGGAAGAGCGTGCGGCACCGGTAGAAGCGGTAGATATTACCAAGATCGCGCCCAAACCCGTAGCTAAACCACCCAAGGCTGATCCGCGAGGAGAGCGTCCGGATGGACCCACCGATGTTTCACGTACCAGCACGAGGGAGCCGGGCAAGGTCACTGGCAAGGATGCAAAGGCTGCCAGCAAAGATCCTAAAAAGGCGGCCAAGGACGCCAAGGACGCCAAGGATGCCAAAGACGCAAAAGCCAAGAAGGCAGCGCCAAGTCATCCTAGCCGGATATGGGTGCAAGTGCTGACGGGGGCCAACAAAGGTGTCATGGACAATGAATGGCGACGTCTGGTGAAGGAAGCGCCTACGGTGTTCCGGGGCCGCAAACCGTACTTATCGCCGTGGAGAAGCAATTATCGCTTGTTAACGGGTCCATTTGAAAGCGAAGCTTTGGCGCAAGACTTCATTACGAAGCTGAGCAAAGGCGGTGTTGCCAGTTATCAGTGGACCAGCCCAGCTGGTCAGGCAGTGGATACACTTGTGTTGAAATGACGCTGGAGGGCAGCGCCGGGCCATTGTTCACGCCTTGTCCACAGCTTTCCCACAGGCTTATCGAGTTTTGCCCAACCGCTTGTTAACCTGTCATTGTCGTTGAGGGGGTCCAGCCTTCATGGATGCGGGTGACGGCAGGTCGGGCACAACGCCTTGCCGGGGGCCGCCCATCCGGGGAGACCCATCGAGTGTTCAGGGGACGTACCATGCGGACCGGCCATGACGACAATGAGCGCGACGAGGCAGCTCCGGTCGACATGATCGCCTCACTGTTCGAGGCGCGCGGCTGGCCTTGCGAGTTCGTCTCGGATGACGAGGTGAGCGGCGAAATCCAGGGTTCCTGGGCCAATTATCAGGTTCGTGCGATCTGGCGCGCCGAAGATCACGTATTGCAGATTTTGTGCCTGCCCGACATCCGCATTGCCGACGATAAGATGAGCGCGGTTTTCGAACTGATGGCGCTGATCAACGAACAAGTGTGGATTGGACACTTCGATATCTGGTCGAACGGTTCGGTTCTGTTGTACCGGCATGGACTGATGCTCGGTGATGACGGCTTGCTGAGTTTGAGCCAAGCACAAGCTGCGATTGAGGCTGCGGTCGACGAATGTGACCGGTTCTATCCAGCGTTTCAGTTTGTGCTGTGGGGCGATAAAACTCCCGCTGAGGCGCTGACCAGCGCCATGGTTGACGCTGCGGGTGAGGCGTAATTGCGTATGGCGATGACACTTCTTCAGTTCGGCTGCGGTAACATGGGCGGGGCGATGCTCAAGGGCTGGCTGAATGGCGGCTTTGCACCTGAAAGCTTCACGGTTGTTGATCCATATCTGGATGCTGCGCCCGATGGCGTGCGTCTGCTGGGATCAGCGCCTGAGGGTGAGGCGGCGTTTGACGTCGTGCTGCTGGGGTTCAAGCCGCAGCAATTGACCGATGCTATGGCGATGGTGCAGCCGTTTGTTGGATCAAATACGCTGTTGTTGTCGATCCTTGCAGGCGTTGATTTGGCGACTTTGCGCGGCGCGTTTCCTGCGCCTCATGCCATTGTGCGCGTGATGCCCAATCTGGCGGCGGCGCTTGGCAAATCGCCCATTGCGTTGTTCGGTGATGCTGACATCGCGGCGCGGGAACAGACTGATGGGCTTATGGCACCGCTGGGTCAGGCGGAATGGCTTGCGACCGAGGATCATATGGATCTGGTGACAGCACTGGCTGGGTCGGGACCCGCGTTCGTCTATCGCTTCATCGATGCACTGGCTGAAGGTGCAGCGGCGCTTGGATTGCCGCGTGATCAGGCGGACCGGTTGGCACTGTCGATGGTGGAAGGTGCTGCCTCGCTTGCGGCATCATCCGAACACGCGCCGGGCGAACTGGCGCGCCGCGTCGCCAGCCCCGGCGGTGTGACACAAGTGGGCATCGACGTTCTTGATGCTAATCGCCGTTTGGCACTGCTCATGGAAGATACTTTGCGCGGTGCGCGGGATCGCAGTGCGGAAATGACCGAGCAAGCGCGCGCGCGAGGGTAAGCTGCGCAACAATTCGTTACAATGATTGTGCTATGAATATGCCGGTTTCGCTTGAAACCTTGGCTCACTGCGCCGATATTCAGTGCATATGGCCATAGTGGCCTAAGAATGGAGCTTTGAAAATGGCAAATTGGAACGACCCTCGGCCCACCGGAACGGGCTTCGGCGCGTCTCCGAGCCTTTCCGGCGCTTCAGCCCGTGGCGAAGTGTTCGATGTTGGCCTGCGCCGTCATATGCTGTCGATCTACAATTACATGGCGTCGGGCGTGTTGCTTTCGGGCGTTGTGGCGCTGTTGTTTGCAACGTCTGGCATGGCTGAAGCCGTATTCGGCACGCCTTTGCGCTGGGTGGTGGCGCTGACGCCGCTGGCGTTCGTGATGATCATGAGCTTTGGTGCAAACCGCCTTTCGACAACCGCCATGCAGGCGATGTTCTGGGGCTTCAGCGTGGCCATGGGCCTGTCGCTGTCGTCAATCTTCTTTATCTACACAGGCCCTTCGATTGCGATTACCTTCTTCGCAACCGCTGGTGCTTTCGCGGGTCTTAGCCTTTACGGTTACACCACGAAGAAGGACCTGTCCGGCATGGGCAGCTTCCTGATCATGGGCGTATTTGGCTTGCTGATCGCTTCGCTGCTCAACATGTTTTTGCAGTCCAGCGGTCTTGCATGGGCCATCAGCATCCTCGGCGTCCTGATTTTCGCGGGCCTTACTGCCTACGATACGCAGCGCCTCAAGGAGCAGTACGCATACGTCGCTGGCACCGAATTTGCTGGCAAGGCCGTCGTTCTTGGCGCGCTCAGCCTTTATCTGGACTTCATCAATATGTTCCAGTTTCTGCTGCAGTTCATGGGCGAACGCCGCTGATCCTTACGTAGTTAAGCACATTTTAAACCCGGCGAGCTTCGGCTCGTCGGGTTTTTTCTTGTAGGGGGTTTTGCAAATCCTTGTAGTCACGCTAGGGCAATTTTTTAAGCTTGCAGAAAGGTAGCCGGGCTCAAGTTCCTGATTGAAAGTCAGAATGCTTTGAACCAATGGCATCATCTGGGGAAACACCAATGCTACGTATCCGGCGCGCGATTGCGCCAACCTTACTTGTATCCGCCTTGGCCCTTGGCCTCGCGTCGTGCGCTCCAAAGCCAGCACCGCCAGCGCCACCGCCACCGCCGGTAAAAGTCGTCCGGATTCCGCCAAAACCAACGCCGCCGAACGGTGCCTCAGGCAACATATATTTGCCGCCAGCCGATGCCAGCGGCCTGCGCAAGTCGATCAACCGCGATATTTCAAACACGCAAATGGTGTGGAACCTGCGATCAGCCTTCAATGTTGCGGCGCTGAATTGCAGCGCGCCCAAGCATGCCGAGATTCTGCCGCGCTATAAAACTTTCCTGACTGCGCACGCCAAGACTTTGAATGCATTCAACAAGAAGCTCGATGCAGAATTCAAGGCACGTTACGGGGCGAAATACATCGCGCCGCGCGAAAGCTACATTACCTCGGTCTACAATCATTACGCGCTGCCGCCTACGCTCGGCGATTTTTGCGATGCGGTGAATGCTGTCATGCTGGATGGCATTGCGATCAAATCGGCAGAGCTTGAGCCGTTTGCCGTTCGCAGCCTGCCGAGCATCGAAGTGGTGTTTGACGATTTTTACCGTCGCTACGAAACCTACCGCAACGAATTGTCGGCATGGGAGGCGCGCTATGGCACGTCAGTTTCGCCCGCACCGCCGTTTATTCCGGCATCGCGGCCGGTGGCATCAAATCCGGGTGTAAGCGGAAGCTAAGCGCCCCACATCTTGATTAGGTGAGAATCAGTCTGGTCACACCAGAGGCGCTGCGCTATGGGCTGCGCCTCTGATGGCACAAGCTGTTGGGAACGATGCTGACAACGGGGCCGTAGCGTAACGGTGAGGGTTTTCCCCAAGGCTCTGTCAGGCATTATCAGAACCGCATGTTTCAAGCAGGCCTTGCGCGGTTTCTATCTGTCGGCAACATACGCTTAGGCAGTTTTTTCGGGCCTGTTGTTGGATCAGTAACCCGTCATGCATTTTCTCGACCAAGCAAAAATCTTCATTCGTTCGGGCGCAGGCGGCCCCGGTGCGGTCAGCTTTCGCCGTGAAAAATACGAGGAATATGGCGGTCCCAACGGCGGCAACGGCGGCAAGGGCGGCGATATCATTTTCGAAGCCGTTGCTGGCCTCAACACCCTGATTGACTTTCGTTATACCCAGCATTTCAAGGCGCAGCGCGGCCATGGCGGCGCAGGCACCAACCGCACGGGTGCTGGCGGCGAAGATTTGATTGTCCGCGTACCTGTGGGCACGCAAGTGATCGACGATGACGGTGAAACCGTACTGCTCGACTTGACCGAAGTGGGCACCCAAGTGGTGCTGCTGCGCGGTGGTGATGGTGGGCGCGGTAACGCTTCGTACAAATCTTCGACCAACCGTGCCCCGCGCCAGTGCGGCCCCGGTTGGCCGGGTGAGGAAATGTACGTTTGGCTGCGGCTCAAACTGCTGGCCGATGCTGGTCTTGTCGGCCTGCCGAATGCGGGCAAATCCACCTTCATCAACCAGATCACCAACACCAAAGCCAAGGTCGGCGAATATGCGTTTACCACGCTGCGTCCGCAATTGGGCGTGGTGCGTCATCGCAACCGTGAATTCGTACTGGCCGATATTCCGGGCCTTATCGCAGGCGCGGCAGAAGGTGCGGGCATCGGCGATCGCTTCCTTGGCCATATCGAACGCTGCCGCGTGTTGATCCATCTGGTCGACATCCATAGCGATACCGATCCGGTTGAGGCCATGCATGTGATCGAGGGCGAACTGGAAGCTTATGGCGCAGGCCTTAGCGATAAGCCGCGCTTGATTGCGCTGAACAAGATCGATCTGGTCGATAAGGAACTGGTTCAGGCCTTCGCCAAGGAATTGCTGGATGGCGGCGCGGACAAGGTCTTCCCGATTTCTGGCGCTACGGGCAAAGGCATTGATGCTTTGCTTGATGCGGTGCTGGGCTATTTGCCAGCCGCAACCATGACTGAACGCCCAACCGGCGAAGTTGAGGATGCAGAAGACGAAAAGCCGTGGTCGCCGATTTGATCGCCAGTTAGCGCCAGAGTTACGACCGGTAGACCTTCACGCCTTGTCACAATTATCCTAAGCGGCTCATATATGAACATCAGCCAGCTTGCCCAATTGACCGATCCTGCCTCTTGCCCACGTATCGTGGTCAAGGTGGGGTCGGCGCTGCTTGTCGGTAAAGACGGTGAACCGCGCCGGGATTGGCTGGCAGCGTTGGTGGCAGAGATTGCTGCGGCGCGGGGCGCTGGGCAAGAAGTGATTGTCGTTTCGTCCGGCGCGATTGCCTTGGGTGCGCGCAAGCTGGGACTGGGCAAGGGCGGGCGCGGCAGCCTGTCCGATGCGCAAGCGGCAGCCTCGGTTGGGCAGATTGCACTGGCGGGATTGTGGGCGGAACTGCTGGCAGGCCATGGGCTAACGGCGGCGCAGATTTTGCTGACGCTTGAAGACCTTGAAGACCGCCGCCGCTATCTGAATGTCACCGCAACGCTGGGCACGTTGCTGGCCGCAGGCGCAGTGCCGGTGATTAACGAGAACGATTCTGTCGCCACGCAGGAAATCCGGTTTGGCGATAATGATCGCTTGGCCGCCCGCGTTGGGCAAGCCGCGGGCGCAAGCGCGGTGCTGCTGCTTTCGGACATCGATGGCCTTTATGACCGCGATCCGCGCGCGCCCGATGCTGTGCGTATTCCAGTGGTACGCGGGGTGACGCCGGAAATCCACGCCATGGCTACGGGCGGATCCTCCTCCGGGCTGGGTTCGGGTGGAATGACGTCCAAGCTGCAAGCGGCCGAGATTGCTGAATTTGCTGGCATTGCGCTAGCGATTATTGACGGACAGCCGGTTTCACCGATCGCGCATGCTCTGCACGCAGATCGCGGCACCCTGTTCCTGCCGCGCGGGCGCAAGCAAGCGCGCAAGGCATGGCTGGGTGGGAAGATGCGGATGCGCGGCTCGGTTCATGTGGATGCTGGGGCTGCCACGGCGCTTGAGCGCGGATCAAGTTTGCTGGCAGCGGGCGTCACGGCTGTTGATGGCGAATTTCAGCGCGGGGCCGCGATTGCGGTGTTGGGGCCGGATGGGCAAGTGTTGGCGCGCGGCCTGTCGGAATATGACGCGGCTGAATGCGCGCGGATCATGGGGCGCCCCAGCCGCGAACATGAAGACCTGCTTGGCTATGCGCCGCGATCCGCATTGATCCATCGTGACCAAATGGTGCTGTTGTAATGGCGGCTGAATTGCTGGCGATCACCGGGGCAACCGGGTTCGTTGGGCAGGCGGTTCTGGAATATGCCGCCCGCGCCGGAATTGAAGTCCGTGCCCTCACGCGGCGTCCGCAAGAAGCGCGGGCCGGGGTGGAATGGGTGCAAGGTGACTTGTCCGATCGCCGCGCGCTGCAACGCCTGGTGGGCAAGGCCAGCGTCGTGCTGAATATCGCAGGCGTGGTCAATGCAGCCACGCCGCAAGGCTTTGAAGACGGCAATGTCTGGGGCACGTTGAACGTGGTCAACGCCGCGCTGGATGCGGGCGTGCCGCGCTTCGTCCATGTTTCGTCGCTGTCGGCGCGCGAACCGGAATTGTCCGTCTATGGCAAGTCCAAGCTGCGCGGGGAAAAAGTGGTGCAGGCCAGCAGCCTTGATTGGACCGTGGTGCGCCCGCCTTGGGTCTATGGTCCGCGCGACACAGATACGCTCGATATGTTCAAGGCGGCGAAATACGGCGTGTTGCCGGTCCCGCCCAAAGGCCATGCCTCGCTCATCCATGTCAGTGATCTGGCGCGCCTGTTGCTGGCGTTGATCCCCGGTAGTGAAGATGTGACTCACCTGACCTTTGAACCTGACGACGGCAAGGTCGGCGGATGGAGCCACAATGAGATCGCCAAAGCGATTGGCATAGCGGTTGGCAAGCGCGTTTTTGTGATAAATCTGCCCGCAGGAATGCTAAGATTTGGCGCAAAGCTTGATTCACGCTTCCGGGGCGACGGCGCCAAACTGACGATGGATCGAGTCGGCTACATGTGTCACCCCGACTGGCGTGTGGGGCAGGGCAATCAGCCGCCGCCCACGCTTTGGATCCCGCAAGTGGAAACACAGATGGGCCTTCACGCAACAGCCGCATGGTATCGTGAAGCGGGCTGGCTGAAGTGATATTGTGAGGCCACAGCCGCTTTGATCACGTCTCACAATTTTAGTACCTCTTGCCACAATGACATAACGGATAGTATGTTCATTTCGGGTGCAAATCAGGGGTGTCTTTATCGCGCAGCAACGTGCGGTTTTAGCGGCGATTGCCAGCACTCTGATCGCATGCACGAGCCCAGCCCAAGCTGCAATCAACGATCCAGATAATGAATTAGCGCCAAATGATGCAGTTGTGGCAATTACCGAACGTCTTGCTGCAACAACTGCTCCAGATGATCGTTCTTTGCTCCTTGCGGAACGGGTCATCGCGCTGACCACTCTTTCGCGTTACGATGAAGCAGAGGGATCGCTTGCCGAAGCGCGCGGTTTAAAGGTATCGTCAAGCGTTACGCCGGAAATTGATCTTGCCGAAGCGACCCTTCGAGAGAAACAGCAGCGCACGATCACCGCATCCCAACTCGGACGCAAGGCGCTGGAAGCGCGTCGCAAATTGTATGGAGCTGATAGCCCAGCGGCGCTTGAAGCCGAGACCTTTCTTGCTCAGACCCTGGCCAGCCTGAGCAAACTTGATGAGGCAGTCCAACTTTCTGAACATGCATGGCGGACCAGCCGATTGTATTTAGCCAATACGAATCGCCTGCGTATAAAAGCCGGATTCCAATATGCGCGCATTTTGAACATATTGCGGCGTATCGACGAGTCAGAGGCGCTTATCCGTGAACTGGTGGCGCTAGTCCCAAGCCTTGACCCTTCGGATCCCCTTCAGCCGCGTTTGAAAAACCAACTTGGCGTCGAACTGTTGTTGCAAGGGCGTACCAGCGAAGCTGTGCCGTGGCTTCGCGACGCGGTTGAAGTAAGTCGCAAGATTGAGGGACTTTCGAATGGTGACCGGGCCAATCTTCTTGGTAATCTGGGGATTGCCTTATTAAACCTTGATCGACCGCAAGACGCTTTGCCCTTCTTTGAGGAAGCTGCACGTCGTTTTGGCGAGGACAGGGTTATTCCTGCTCAGGCGTCGTCACTGTTGAGCGCGGGGTCGGCCGCTGATCGATCAGGAGATCGTGCACGCGGACTTATTTTACGCGAACAAGGGGCCGCACTTTTGGCGAAGTTGCCCGAGCAACATCCGCTGACATATGCACTTAATCGCTTTAAGATTGCTCAATCATACGCTCACGCAAATAGGCTTGAATTGGCAGAAGCTACTGCGACTGAAGCCGCCGCAGCGATAGCAAAGCTGCGCCCACCTACGCATTTCCAGACACTTAACAGCAAGATCTCGCTCGGCTGGATCAAGGTGCGGCGCGGGCGCGTTGCTAAGGGGCTGGCCGAAGTGCGCGATGCCTTCCGCACGTCGATTGCCGTCAATAACCAGCTTGAAGTCTCGCAAAACAGAGTTGTCGGCGTGATCGACAACATCGAGGCTTTTAGCCAGGTCTTGGAAACTGCGGTGCTGGCGGGCGATACTGATTTTACGTTCGAGGTCCTGCAGGTCCTTGTCGAGACTGATGCCAGCCGCGCTGCAGTGGCGGTGACAGCGCGTGAGCAGGCTGGTGGTTCTGCGCTTGGTCAATTGCTGCGCCGCAGACAAGAAGCTTCGGGGAAACTTGCCGATGCCGATGCCGCACTGCTGCGAGCAGCCGGATTGCAAGCGGGAACGGCGCGCGCGCCGTTGGAACAAGCGGTCACTGCTGCACAAGAAGCTCTTAGCGCATTCGACACGGAACTTGATGCAAAGGCACCGGAGTTTCGCTCGTTGCTGCGGCCACGCCCGGTCAAGCTAGCCGAAACGCAAGCTCGACTTGCGGCAGATGAAACGCTGTTAGTGATCGAGGAAAGCGACCTTGGGCTTTACACGATGGCAATGACCCGCGACCGCGTGGTCGTTGGCCACGCACCCATTCGTCGCGAAGCTTTGCGCGGCCTAGTTCGCCGCATTCGTGTTGGCACCGATAGCGGTACTGTGGTGCCGTTTGATATTGCAGCGACGCACGAGATTCATCAGGCGATTTTTACACCCGCCGTTGCAGCGTTGATCCCCAAGGGGCAACGCTTGCGCGTTGTGACCGGGGACATTTTGTCCGCGTTGCCGCTCACGCTGTTGGCAAGCCATGCGGGAAAATCCGTTGCCGATACGCGCTGGTTGATTGAGGATCACGCCGTCTCGGTCATGCCTTCGCTTGCCACGCTGGAACAGGCTGTTCCGGGCAAGACCGCGCGGCGTAATCTCGTTGCGATTGGGGCACCTGCGCTGACCGGAACGCAGGGGGTGATGGCTGGACCAGATCTCTTTGTCGGAGGCGAGACTCGCTCTGCCCGGATTGGGAAGTTACAGCCTTTGCCTGGTGCAAAGCTGGAAATTGCGGCTGTGGCTGCGCAATGGAAAGGGCCAGCCGCGCAGGTTTTGATAGGGACCGATGCCACGGAAACTGCCGTGCGCAATCTTGATTATACAAATGTGGGCGTATTGCTCTTTGCGACGCACGGATTGGTGGCAGGAGCATTTGATGCGCGCAGTGAACCGGCACTCGTCCTGACCCCGCCGCAGATTGAGACGCCTGACAATGACGGCTTGTTGACGGCCTCAGAAGCTGCGCTGCTGCATATCGATGCCGACTGGGTGATCCTGTCAGCCTGTGACACCGCGGCGGGCGACCAGCAGAGTGCGGCGGGATACACCGGTCTTGCTCGCGGGTTTCTTTTCGCCGGCGCGCGACGGGTTGTGGCGAGCCATTGGCCGGTGCGCGATGACATAGCGGCAAAACTATCCATCGGCATCCTCGCTGCCTCGGCAAAGGGTGTGCCTGCCGACGAGGCGCTTCGTCGTGCGATCCTTCAAGTTATGAAAAGCGGGAAAAGGGAAGATGCGCGCAACCCTGCGCTATGGGCTCCGTTTATGCTCGTGGCGCGCTGATCTCTATGATCAACTCTGCTGATCAGAATACCGGATCGTACCCCGGCGGCAATTCATCACCCGGTTTGCCATCAGTGGGCGAATGAATGCCGCATTCGGTCTTGTCCCAGCCCTTCCAGCGGCCTGAACGCGGGTCTTCCCCCGGCGCAACGTGGCTGGTGCAAGGCGCGCAGCCGATCGAGGGATAGCCTTGGGCAACCAGTGGATGCACGGGGAGGGCATGTTCGGTGAAGTAGGCTTCGAGCATTTCCTTGGACCAAGACGCCAGGGGGTTGATCTTGAACCGGCCCTGCGCGTCGGACCGATCCACTTCGAAGCGTGGCAAGCCCGCACGGGTGGACGACTGAAAGCCTTTCCGGCCCGTTATCGACGCATCATAGTGCAGCAATGCCTTGGCAAGCGGCTCAACCTTGCGGATTTCGCAGCAGCCATCCGGATCCCACGACCAGCGCAACCCGTTCTCGTCCTTTTTGGCGATCACGTCAGCTTCAGGCTCAACGATCACCAGATTGGTGAGGCCGAGCACATCGACCAACTGGTCGCGATAGACGATGGTTTCGGGGAAATGCTTGTGCGTTTCAAGGAACAAGACGGGCAGGCCCTTGTCCACTTGCGCCACCAGATGCAGCAGAACGGCGCTTTCCGCGCCGAAGCTGGACACCACCGCAAGGTCGCCCGCCAAGCCATCGCGAATCACCGAACGCAGCATATCCTGCGTGTCGGTGCCCCGAAACAGATTGTTAAGCCGGATCGCATCGGTATCGCTGAAACGAGGGCCAGTGTCGATCAGGTCGATCTTGCGATCGAGATTGCGGGTCATGGAACGGTCCATTGCGTATGCTGTCCAGTCGGTTCGGATTCAGGCGTCAGCCCGGATGGCGCTTTGCCCAGATCGCAGGACGGCCATCAACGGTCTTTTGATAGACGTCTGGCCATGTCCCGAATGCCTTTTCAGCCGCTTGCGTGCTGATAGGTTGCTGTGGCGCGAAACTATCAAAACCGCAGCGGCGCATGTGCGAAAGCTGATCGACCAGCACATCGCCCACCGCGCGCAGTTCGCCCGCATAGCCATGTTCACGTAAAATGCGCGCAGCCGAATAGCCGCGCCCATCGCCATATGTCGGGAAGTTTACTTCCACCAGCGCGATGCGTGTCAGGTACGGCAACAGCGCGCGCGCATCCTCGCCCGGTTCAATCCGCACGGCGGTGGCGTTCGATTGATTGGCGAACGCATCGACCGTTACAGCGGGATCGCTAACGGGTTCGTCGTTGCGGTAACGCAGTGTTTGCTCAACCATAGATCGCCTCCTTGAATGGGGCCATGCCGATGCGGCGGTAAGTATCGAGAAAGCGTTCGCCATCGGTGCGTTGAGCGAGGTAGACATCTGTCGCCTTCTCAACTGCATCCACCACGCCATCTTCGCTGAAGCCGGGACCGGTAATGGTGCCAAGCGAGGTATCTGCGCCTTCGCTGCCACCGAACGAGAGCTGATAATTTTCAACGCCCTTACGGTCGACACCCAGGATGCCGATGTGGCCCGCGTGGTGATGCCCGCAAGCATTGATGCAACCCGAAATCTTCAGCTTCAGCTCACCCAAGGTCCGCTGGCGACCAAGGTCGCCAAAGCGGTTCGAGATCTTCTGAGCGACCGGGATCGAACGGGCATTGGCCAGAGCGCAATAATCGAGACCCGGGCAAGCGATGATATCGCTGATCAGATCAAGATTGGCATTGGCAAGGCCGGCTTCGTCCAGCTTCTGCCAGATCGTGTACAAGTCAGCCTTCTTCACATGCGGCAGGACGATGTTCTGGGCATGGGTGACGCGCAGTTCGTTGAACGAATAGTCCAGGGCAAGATCGGCCATCAGGCGGATTTGGTCCGCGCTGGCATCACCCGGAATGCCGCCAGTGGGCTTCAGGCTGATGTTGACGATGGTGTAACCCGACTGCTTGTGCGCATGGGTGTTCTGATCGACCCACAGCGCGAAATCGGGATCGGACACGTCCAGATCGTCAGATGCATCAGCCACGAAACCGGGCTGTTCAAAGAAGCCCTTGATACGCTCCAGTTCTGCTGCTGGCGGTTCAAGGCCAAGCGTCAGGATGTGGGCGAATTCCTCTTCCACCTGACGGCGATATTCGTCCGCGCCAATTTCATGGACGAGGATCTTGATTCGCGCCTTATACTTGTTGTCGCGGCGGCCATAGCGATTGTAGACCCGCAAGCAGGCTTCCAGGTAGGAAATCATCTGCAACGGCGGCACGAATTCACCAATCACGGGTGCGATCATCGGCGTGCGGCCCATGCCGCCACCGACGTAGAATTTGCAGCCGATTTCGCCCGCATCGTTCTTGACCAACTGGATGCCGATGTCGTGCAGCTTCATCGCCGCGCGGTCGGTTTCCGAACCGATCATCGCGATCTTGAACTTGCGCGGCAGATAATCGAATTCCGGATGGAACGTCGACCATTGGCGCAGCAGTTCAGCATAAGGGCGCGGATCGACCAGTTCATCAGCCGCAGCGCCCGCGAATTGATCCGACGTGGTGTTGCGGATGCAATTACCGCTGGTCTGGATCGCGTGCATTTCCACCGAGGCAAGGTCGGCAAGAATGTCTGGCGCATCTTCCAGCTTGATCCAGTTGTACTGGATGTTCTGGCGGGTGGTGAAGTGGCCATAGCCGCGGTCATACTTGTCCGCGATGTCGCCCAGCAGGCGCATCTGGCTGCTGCTAAGCGTACCGTAAGGCACCGCAACGCGCAGCATGTAGGCGTGAAGCTGGAGATAGAGACCGTTCTTCAGGCGCAAGGGCTTGAACTGGTCTTCGGTTATTTCACCGGCAAGGCGGCGCTGCACTTGGTCACGGAATTCCGCAACGCGCGCATCGACCATCGAGTGGTCATAGCTGTCATACTGATACATTTCAGATCACCCAGTTGGCGGCGGCAGGGTCCGCAGGCTTGAGCGAAAGGTCCATCCGTACGGTTGGACCCAGAGCGCGGATGCGTTCCTTGATGTGTGCGGGGCGCACGCCATCGGCGGTCGTTTCCGCTTCGATCACATGTGTGTCCGTCACCACTTGCTTGGCGTTTTCCTGTGCGATGATGGCTTCTGCATCATCACCCACGGCAACCGCATCATTGACAAGGCGCGACCAGCCATGCCCGGTCCACCAAATGACGTCTCCGGTCCGCAGATCATTTCCGGTGATGATCTTCATGCGCCTGTTCCCAACACTGGCATCTCCATAACTTGCTTCAATTCCATCATGTCTCCCCGGCCTGCGACATCACCGATGATGATGAGCGCAGGGCTCTTGACCTTGTTTGTTTCAACTACCGCGCCAAGGCAGGCCAAGTCCCCGCGCAGAACGCGCATTTCAGGACGCGCGGCATTTTCGACCACGGCAATCGGCATGTTCGGCGCAAGGCCGTCCACCATCAACTTTTCGGCAATTGCATCTGCCGTAGCAACGCCCATGTAAATTACCAGTGTGCGTCCGGTGCCTGCAAGTCCTGCCCAATTCTGGTCGGTCAGGCCTTTGCACTGGCCTGCTACGAAGGTGACGATGCTGGCGCTATCGCGGTGCGTGAGCGGGATCAAGGCAGAGGCTGCTGCTCCCATTGCCGCGCTGACGCCGGGAACAACTTGCACTGGCACGCCAGCGGCAAAGCAATCTTCAGCTTCTTCGCCACCACGCCCGAACACGAACGGATCGCCGCCCTTCAAGCGTACCACATCATGGCCCGCCAAAGCCTCTCGCACCAACAGTGCATTGATTTCGTGCTGTTGCATCGTATGGCGCGAACGCTGCTTGGCGACAGAGATCAAACGGCAACCCTTGGGCGCCATGGCGAGGATTGCAGGTTCAATCAGCCCATCATGCACAAGCACCCGCGCATTCATCACCAAACGCGCCGCGCGCAGCGTCAACAAGTCTGGATCGCCCGGACCTGCGCCAACAAGGAATACGGTTCCGATTCTTGAAACGGGTTGGCTCATTGGATGCAAATGGAGGCAGGCGCGGCAAGAGACCAGTGAGAATGGTTTGTCGCTGGCCTAGATCAGCTTTAGCGCCATCCCCGGATCATGGATTTGCAGGACGTTCGCGCGCAGCCAATGCATCGGCCAGGCGGCGCAGTCCTGCGCTGTCCTTCAGATTTACATCCTGTTGCGCATAAGGAATTTCGATGCCGTTTTCCTTGAACGAACGCCAGACCTTCCACAACACATCGGACCGCACATTGCCGACCCCCGCTTCGGGATCGTCAATCCACACGACCATCGTCAAATCGATGCTGCTGGGACCAAAAGCCGACAGAATGATGCCGGGCGAGGGGAAGCTTAACACGCGCGGCGTTCCGCTGATGGCTTTGAGCAGCAATTTTTCGACCACATCGAGATCGCTGCCATAGGCCACGCCGACCGGAATGTTGATGGACACTTCGCGTGAGGAATAGGACCAGTTTTCAACCTGCTGAGTCATCAGGTTCTCATTCGGTATCAAGTATTCGCGGTTGTCGCGCGTGGTGACCGATACGGCGCGGATACCGATTTTCTTGACCTCACCGAATGTGTTGCCCTTGCCGTCAGCCACCGCAATCACATCACCCGGTTTGATTGATCGGTCCATCAGCAGGATAATTCCGGCGATGAGATTGCCGAAAGTCTTCTGCAAACCAAAACCGATGGCCAGGCCGAACGCGCCGGAAAACACGGTCAGCGCGGTGAGGTTAATCCCCAGAACATCAATGCCGATCAGGATCGCCAAGGCCCAAACCGCGATGGAGGCAATTTTTTCGCCCAACAGTTGTTGCGCGCGGTCAAGCCTGTCGATCTGCCGGAACATGCGCCGTGCCAGCTTGCTGACCAACTGGCCCAGAACGAACACCAACACTACCACGATTACAATGCGTAAAGCGCCCCAAACGGAAATGTGGTAATTGCCAATATCGAAACCGATGGCGTTAAGCAGGCGAATGCCTTCAGCGATCTGCTGTTTCCATTCGATCATGCGCGACCTCCATGCGCGAACCATATGGCAAGCGCCTGTTCAATGTCTGCGATCAGGTCGCTTGTGTCTTCAAGGCCAATGGACAAGCGAATGCCGAAGCGATCGGTTTCGTCCATATCCGTCAGCGGCCATCCGCTGGCGGTGCGGATGGACGCAGGGTCAACCGGCGTGGCCAGACTTTCGAACCCGCCCCACGAATAGCCGATGCCGAACAGGCCCAGCGCATCTATCAAAGCATCGCGCGCCGCCGATGTGCCGCCTCTCAAAACGAAGCTGAACAGCCCGCAGCCGCCGGTGAAATCACGCGCCCACAAGCTATGTCCCGGCGATCCTGGCAGCATCGGGCACAGTACACGCGCTACTTCCGGGCGATGATCCAGCCATTGGGCAATCGCCAGCGCAGACGCTGTTTCCGCCTCAAGGCGCAGCTTCATCGTGCGCAAGCCGCGCAACATCAAGGAGGCGTCATCGGGCGAGACCACATTGCCCAGACCTTGGGCGCGCACACGCAGCTTGCGATACCAGTCCTCGCCCGCGCTGGCGCTGCCCATCATGCAATCGGAATGGCCAGAAACGTGCTTGGTCAGGCTCATCACCGAGATGTCTGCGCCGTGCGTCAGAGCCGCAAAACCGAACGCCGATGCCCAAGTGTTGTCGAGAACCGAGACGATCCCGCGCGCCTTGGCAGCGGCCGCAAGCGCGGGCACGTCCTGCACTTCCATCGTCAGGCTACCGGGACTTTCCAGCAGCACTGCTTTGGTGCGATCACAGCAGGCCGCTTCAAACGAGGCCATCCTCGTCGGATCGAACCAGCGGGTTTCTACGCCAAAATCCTTGAGCAATCCGCGAGCCATGGCCCGGCTGGGTTCATAGGCGTTGTCCGTCATCAGCAGGACATCGCCGGGGCGCAGCACGGTGAGCAGCACACCAGCGATGGCAGCGACACCGGAAGGGTAGAGCACGGTTCCGGCAGCGCCCGGTTCCAGTTCGGTCAGCGCATCAGCCAGCGCCCACTGTGTCGGCCCACCACGCCTGCCATAGTAGAACTTGCCGTCGTTATTGGCGGGATATGCGCGCAGAGCGGCCATGTTGGGATAAAGATGGGTTGAAGCGCGCCACACCGGTGGGTTGACTACCGCGCCGGGATGGTCGGGCGTTCCGGTCCATTCGGCACGGCGGCCTGCCAATACTCCGCGCGTTGCCGCGCCCAGATCATTGTTGTTCGTTGGTTTGCTCATGTCGCCTTGCTGTTAGCAGCACGAATCGCAAACTTCGACCTTTCTTGGCACCCAAATTGCAGACCGTGTCATCTGGCTTGAAGTCACCTGTTCGACACGAGCGGGGAGTGGGCGGTTATGCGGGGCCCGTTGCCTTGGGTGTTTCCGGATCAAGGCCCCATTCGCTCCACGATCCATCGTAAAGTGACACGTCGTTCTTGCCAATCAGGTGGAGCGCAAAGATCAGGACGTTGGCGGTCATGCCCGATCCGCATGAAGAGATCAGCGGGCGTGACAGGTCAACCCCAGCAGCCTCGAACGCGGACTTGATCGCATCGGGCGATTTCCACGTGCCGTCGGAGGCAAAAAGGGTGGAATAGGGAACGTTGCAAGCACCGGGGATATGGCCGCTGGCAAGGGCTGGATTGGCCTCTGGGACGCTGCCGGTAAAGCGAGGCGCGCCGCGTGCATCGACCAACTGTTCGTTATTGCTGGAAAGATTAGCGATGACATCAGCTTTTGAGCGGACGTGACTGTTATCAGACCATACGGTGAAGTGGCGTTGGCGCAAAGTTTCGCGGCCTTGCGCACAAGGGCGGCCCTCTGCCTTCCATTTGGCGATCCCGCCATCGAGCAAGGCGACATTTTGTGCGCCAAACATCGTCAACATAAACCAGGCGCGGGTGGCGGTTTTAACCGGGCTATCGTCGTAAATCACCACGCGGCTGCCATCACCAAGGCCCAAAGCCTGCATCCGGCTGGCGAATTTTTCGGCAGACGGCAGAGTGTTAGCGAGGGGTGAGGCGGTGTCGACGATATCGGCCAAATCCATGAAAACCGCGCCGGGAATATGGCACGCTTCGTACTCCAATAAAGGGTTGCGCGAATGCTCCGGCAAAAATGCCGTTGCGTCGACAATACGAAGGTCACTCGCGCCGATTTCGTCCGCGAGCCACTGGGTAGACACCAGTGAATCCATGGTTTTGTGTGCTCCTGCCTGCATTTTGCGACCCATCTTAAGCGGGTTCGTCAGACGCAGACTAGCCGTGACGTTCGTGGGCGTCGAGAAGGAAAAGCGTTCGATCACATTCAAGCAAAAGCGGGCACGACCAATGCACGTTGCCCCACATCTGAATAGACGCGCGGCCCATGATCAAGGCGGATCGGCCGCAAGCGTTGGCCTGAGGCTGGATCGTTAAGCCCCGACACGAATGCGGTCCGTATTTTGAGAGATTCTCCCGCCGCTTTTCCATCCACTTCGATACGCATCAGCGGCACAAATAGCACTGCGTTGCCGTGCCTTATGGGCGTAATGGCAGACAACGGCAGGCGGATATCGCCCTTTAGTTCCACTTCAACGCCCGCACTGATATGGTCAAACCGGTGAAGGATGGGGGCATCAATAAGGGAAAGCTGCTCTTCATTTGGACGAGAGGCGTGGGCCGACGTCATGTCTCCACGCACAATCACCGAATCAATGTTGTCGTCGGCAATCAGGATCATGCGATAGGAAAGCGTTGCGTTTACAAGGCTCACGCTCATTCGCACTGCTGCAAAATCTAGTACCAGAAGCGGCTTGGTGGCTGCTGGCGGCAGGGTAGGCTTTGGTTCTGCAGCAGATTGAAGTGGGGCCTTGGGACATTGCAGAACAGGTGCCTGCGCTGCCACTGACGGTTCGCTTTGTGCCCGTCTCCGCCAAACCAGCCAGCCGCCAGCAGCAATTGCGAAAGTAAGGACAAGTGCTATCCAACCCCATGGAACGTCTCGATTTTGCGCCGGAACGGGCTGTTCAGTTTGCATATCTTGGGAAGGGGCAGGAAGCGGGATAGCAGGAGGTGGCAAGGCAGAAAAATCGTCATCTGTCGGGGAGACAGGCAACGGAGTTGGGATGGCGCTTGGTGTTGTTCGTGCGGTCGGTGAACGGCGGGGTGTCGATTGCTGTGTCGGGCTTGGCGTTACCACAGGCGGCTCAATGATGATCACAGGCGCAGGTGGCGGTACGATGACGGCGCGAGGCGGCGGTGCGTCAGCGACGACCGGTCCTTGAACGGCATCCGTCTGTGCCGGCGTGGGCGGCAACTGGTAGCTATTGGCGTCTTGCGCAGACGCATTTGCGCTGAACAGCCCAAGCATCCCCGCAAGCAGCATCCGAAATGTCAAAACGAACCCCATGCTCCTGAACATGCCATTGCGGACAGGGCATTGTGGTTTAATCGCGGCTGAACCAACGGGCAGGACCGGCTATCTTGCCCTGACGCTGCGACAGGTGCATGGCGCGCACAGATCGCGCTTGTCTGCAGGTGCACCGACCGAATTCAAGGACGTTTGAGACATGGCCAGTGAAGGACCGCTTTTCCTCGGCAAATCCAGTACACTTGCCGCCAGTCCGGAAGAGGCGACGCTTGATTATGTGCCCAATCCGCGCAGCGGAACGCTTTACATGATCCGCTTTGCTGCGCCGGAATTTACATCGCTATGTCCCGTGACCGGCCAGCCCGATTTTGCGCATCTGGTTATTGATTATGCGCCGGGTGAGACCATCGTGGAATCAAAGGCTTTGAAGCTGTTCCTTGCATCATTTCGCAATCATGCCGGTTTTCATGAAGATGTGACGGTTGGTATTGGCCAGCGATTGTTTGCCGAGATGAACCCGGAGTGGTTGCGTATTGGCGGCTACTGGTATCCGCGCGGAGGGATTCCGATAGACGTGTTTTGGCAGTCTGGCCCTCCACCTGCCGGCCTGTGGTTGCCTGATCAAGGCGTGGCATCCTATCGCGGGCGCGGCTAACGCGCGTTTGGCGGGAGAAGTTGCATTTTCAACGATTTGCGTTTAGGTGAGCAATATCGATGAGACGACCACTGTAGGCTTCATCGGCTGAGAGACCCTATGCGCTCCCGCTTACGAAGTGGGAGTCCGTCATGGACCTCAATTTTCAGTATTCCGCGCATCAGCAATCGCTGATCCGCGCGATGTCCAGCACCAACTGCATGCTTCGCACGCGCCACCTTGAATCTGCAGGTTCGGTGGCCAAGCGCATTCATGCTTGGCAGCATGCCAAGGGTGCGGATGCCGCAAATGGCTGGTCGCGCGTCATCGACGACGCCAAAATTCCCGATATCTCAAATCAAAGGACACCCGCATGAGCCGCGCCATGAATCTGAGCTTGCCTGAAGCAAAAGTCCGCACACGCTGCGAACAGGCAGGTGTTTCGATCAGCGCGATCGAAACGCTTCCATCGGGCGGAACACGCCTTGTTTGCACCCGCGAAGAAGGCGCTGACGAAATGCGCGTGGTGTTCAAGAAGGATGTAATCGAAGGCAATGTCGCGCGTTACACCTTCCAGCGCAGCCAGAATTCCCAATATCGCTAAAGGTATAGGTGTCTCATGCATGCAGGAGACAGATCGTTGCCTCCTGCTGGCATGGATAACTACCGAACCAAACGCTACGCGGCGTCTTGCATGGGCGGCGGATCTTGCCCCGCCAGCCTGATCAGGTTCCTGCCGGATTGCTTGGCCACATACAGAGCCTCGTCAGCCGCGCGCAGAGCTTCGCTTTTGGAAGCATAAGCAAAGACATCGGCGATTCCGCCTGAAAATGTTATTCGCCCGAACGGCATATCGGTTGCGCGATTGACCAGGCGGCGTTCGGCGATGTCTTCTCGTGCTCCGTTAAGCCGTTCCCAGGCTTTTTCCGGCGTCAAGGCCCGGAAAATGATCGCAAATTCCTCGCCTCCGTGCCGTGCCACATGGCAACGCGCATTTGAGATCCGACTGAGCGTTTCAGCAACCACTTTGAGCACACGATCGCCTGAGGCGTGGCCGTGCGTGTCGTTGATGCGCTTGAAATGGTCAATGTCGACAAAGGCCACGCACAGTTGCTCATCTGCTGCTTTGGCGCTTTCGATTTCCCTGTCGAACATCAATTCGAAGGCTCGGCGGTTAGGAAGACCGGTCAAGTGATCTTCATCGGCCACACGGCGAGCCTCGTCCAGGCTTTGCTGCAAAGTGGCCGCGCGATTTTCAGATTCGTTGAGGTTGAGTTCGATTTCGCGCGTGCGGTTCATCATTGCACGCGCAAGTGACGCCAGTTCGGTTATCACAACCCCAGCCTTGCTGACCTGTTCAAGGTCATCGACGTGCTGCTGAAGCGCCGCGCCATATTCGCTGGTTGCAGAGCGCGCGCTGTTGGTGGTGCGTGAGAACTCCTGAAGACTTTCTTCCAGCCGGGTCATCAGGGCTGCGAGCATCTCGGCGCTGCTTTCGCCTGATTCTTCGCGCTGCATCTGTTCCAGCCACTTCAGCGTGACCGGCAATCCGGCTTCGGTGCGTTCAAGGATGGCTTGCGACAATTTGGGATTGCCGCCGGTGATGCAATCATAAGCAATGCCCAGCGTGTGCGGCATCACTTCAAGATCATGATCGATAAGGAAATCAGCCACTTTGCCGATCATGCGACGCTTTGCCGGAAGCCAAATTTCGCGCGCAGTTGGATCGCGAAAGCTTTCAGCGTCAACTGTGGGAGCAGAATCATCGACCTGATCATCATCAGAGAGGCCAAGCCACTTGAGGAGTCGGGACCGCGAACCGCGTGCTGATTCATCGTGATTCATGTGTAGAAGAACGACGGGCGCCGTAGTGAATTAATCACCACGGCGCCCGGATTTTCCAATTAGGTATTCTTCCGCAGGAAAATGCCGAAGTCTTAACGAACGCGCGGTCCGCCAAATGGCATTGGCGGTGGAGGGCGGCGATGGCCGCGTGGCAATTGCGCTTGATAAGCACGGCCACAATGATCGACGCAGTAAGGGAAACCGGGGTTCACCTTATCACCGCAAAAGTGGAAATCAGGCTCACCGGGGTGGCCCATTGGCCAGCGACAGATACGATCATTAAGATCGAGCAGGCTGGTCTTTTCCGAGATTTCCGCGCTGGGGCGGGCAGGGACAAGACGGCGCGGCGGTGCCGGCGGAATTGGTGCCTGCTGATCACCGGGGCCTTGGCGCAAGAAGCCACCGGGGCCGACCGAAACGATTCGCGGCATCGGTTTTGGCGTTGGCAATTCGGTGCCTGGTTCAACCGCGGTTACATCACGCAGTTCAGGCCCTGGCGAGGATGCGCGGGGGGCTGGGGGCGGCGTGGGGGTGGGTGCTGGACGTGGCGGCACGGCCATCTTTGGTTCCGGCGCGGGCGGCGGCGTGGGCTTTGCCACCTTTGGCGCTGGGGCGGCGGCCGGAGCGTCAGCCTTGTCGTTCGCCTTCACAGGGGAAGGGCGCGCCTTAAGCCCCAAGCGATGCGCTTTGCCGATGACGGCATTGCGGCTGACACCGCCAAGCTCTTCGGCGATTTGGCTGGCGGTAGAACCACCTTCCCACATTTTCGCCAGCTTTTCGATGCGCTCTTCGGTCCAGCTCATGCCTTCAAACGTCCTTCACTCAGACGGGCAAAGCCCGACTGTTTTTATCTGTCCGAGCAATGCCCGGTCGGCAATTCTTGCCAATGGCTTGCCCGCGCGATACCGCACTGAACATGACCATTCAATCGTCGCCCCGTGATGGGGTCAATACCGACAACGCGGCTCACCGCAACGCCGGAACCTTCACTCCACCAGGACAGCCGGTATTTCGCGGCTTCAACAGGTTGGGGCTATGGACTCTCTATATGAAGGAAGTTCGGCGTTTCTTCAAGGTGCAGACCCAGACGATCTGGGCACCGGCGATAACGACGCTCCTTTATCTTATGATTTTCACGCTGGCGTTGGGCGGTGGTGCCAGCGGCAGCAGCCGAATTGTGCTGGGCGTTAACTTTGCCACCTTCGTTGCGCCGGGCCTCATCGCCATGGCCATGATCAACAATTCCTTTGCCAATTCCAGCTTCAGTCTGCTCGTCGGCAAGATTCAAGGTACGATCGTAGACTATCTGATGCCACCGATCAGTACGGGTGAATTGATGGCGGCGCTGGTGGGCGCAGCGGTCACTCGTGCCGTGCTGGTGGGCTTTGCTGTCGCTGCCGCCATGGTCCTGTGGCCCGGTGTGGATTTGAGCATCAGGCACCCGTGGGCCGTTGTATGGTTTGGTCTGATGGGGGCCATTCTGCTGGCGCTGATCGGGGTTCTGGCATCGATCTGGGCGGAAAAATTCGATCATAACGCGGCGATCACGAATTTCGTGATCACGCCGCTGTCGATGCTGTCCGGTACGTTTTATGTGATCGATAATCTGGCGCCCGCGTTTCAGGCGGTCAGCCGCGCTAATCCAATTTTTTATGTGATTTCAGGCTTTCGTTTTGGCTTTTTGGGCAAAAGCGACATTGGCGATACCAATCTTGCAGTCCTGCATGGCGCAATTGGCCTCGGCGCATTGAACCTTGCCATTGCGGCGCTGCTCTATGTCACGCTCCGGTCAGGTTGGCGGCTGAAAAGCTGACGGGTAAGGGGGCCGTCTATAGGCCCCCTTGTATCTGTTAATGCGAAAGGCTGCGGTGCAAGTGATAACGTCCGTTGCGGAAGCTTTCGAACATTTCCTCGATTGAAGGGTGATCAACCGGCCCTGCGTCCGCATCGCCCTGCAAGTTTTGCTGGCTGACATATGCCACGTAACTGCTCTCGTCATTTTCGGCGAGGAGGTGGTAGTAGGGTTGATCACGAAGCGGGCGGATGTCTTCGGGGATCGATTGATACCATTCTTCGCTACTGGCAAAGACAGGATCCACATCGACAACCACGCCGCGGAAACCGAACGTGCGGTGCCGCACGACTTCTCCAATCGAAAAGCGCGCCGATGAGACGGGGGGAGCCGAAATATCGCGTCCGGCTTGGGGCGAAAAGAAACTCGCACGGTCCATAGCCTGCATATAGGCGCAGCTTGTGCCGCAAACAAGCGAGACGGTGGAAAAGGTGTCCGCTTTTTGCTTGGCAAGACCGATACCATGCGCTAACCGCGCGCTTCCTCGACCGGGCAATGCCGTAACTGGCACCCAAAGGACACTTCACGGAGAGGTGGCAGAGTGGTCGAATGCACCGCACTCGAAATGCGGCATACGGGTGACCGTATCCAGGGTTCGAATCCCTGCCTCTCCGCCAAGTCCCTTAATTTATTTAATGATTTTAAGGGTTGAGGGGTAATTTTCTTCGAAATACCCTTAGTGGGCTTGTGGCTTGGAACGGCTGGTCCTGCGCGCGAGCAGTCATCTACTTGCCATGATATGACCACATCGCACATTGCGGTTGCCACATTCCTTGCATCGGAACCGTTGTTCAAGTTGTGGAATTGACCGGGACCAGCCACGCAATGGCAAAGCGTTATCAGTGTGTCGGGATCATAGCCGATAGAGCGCCCGCAATTCGCACATTGGATCTGCAAGCGGTATCCGTGCCGGCGGTGCAACCTGATGTCATCTGGCTCTAGCCGTTTACTCCCCATCCGATAGCCATTCATGCGCGCCCCATGCCGGCGCAGATTTCAAGGCCCGATCCGAAAATGCCTCAAGCAACTTTCGGATCGGGCATCCAAGGGCAAAACTTATGTTCAGAAGCCGAAGCGGATTCCTACGCTGCCGGCAAGTCGGGCGTCTTCTCCGCGGCCAAGCACCGTATGCATGGAGAAGGACAGCAAAGCTGCTCGCCCAAGTTTGACGTCGAGATCGGCCCCCAGCCGTCCCCAATCGGACTGAGCCAGCGGTGCGGCAACGTTGAACGGTGTCGCGCCGACGATCACGCCGCTGATTGCCGGGGCTGACCGGTCTAGCCGACCGACCCACTCGCCTGAGCCTCGAAGTGAGGCACGCGGCCCGATCGCGAGCGCAGCCACCGCACCAAGCCGCAGCTCCTTGGCATTGGCCCTCGCGGCATTAAGCTGCACCGGGAAACCGCCGCCCTGCTCGGTGTAGCCGTCAACATTTACGCGGCTGTAAGTGAAGGCGGCATATGGCGACAGGCTTGCCGGGCCTGTCTTAACCATTTCGCGCCAGTCGGCCCTTCCCCGAATAGCCCAACTGCGAGCTGCGGTGTGCGCACGCGAAAAGTCGATAGCAGTGCCGTTCCGGTAGGCACGATTCACCTTGAGGTTCCAGTCGGCATAGTATCCTGTGACGCTGAGGAGTAGCGGAGTACCAGCAGGCTGGACGTCAACTTCTCCAACAAGATGATAGCCCTCGCCAAACATGGAACCGCCGAGTGCAAGATCCTGATCCACGGCATCTATGCCGCCGCCGAAGCCCATGCGTACTGCGCTTCCAAGATCATGGCACAGCCCGAATTCGGCCACGGCTCCTTTGCGGCCATTACGGCCGCTGGCAAAGTCGCCGACAAGCCAGGCACACGTCCCCGCTGTCTGCGCATAGTCTTTAAGTGGGCGGTGATGAGCACCGAATAACGCAAGGTTTGCGGCGTTGATAATGGTGTTGAAGGTGACCCCGCTATTTGAGACCGTTGCGAGAAAATCCACAAGCCCGATAACCCCGCTGCCCGGAGCAGGTGTCGGATTTGGAGTCGGCGTTGGAACTGGAGTTGGAGCTGGGGTCGGCGTTGGAGTCGGGGTCGGAGTTGGAGTTGGAGTTGGCGTCGGTGATGCTACCGCGATCCGGGCGATATACTCCTGCGTGCCGCCGTTGATCTGGCCCGTGCCGATGATCGTTCGTCCGTCATCACTGACCCCCACGGCGTCGGTGAAGGTGTTTGTGCCTACAGCCACGCCATTGGCCGATAACCAATCAACCACGGTCTGAAGTCCGCCAGAACTGGTCCAGCGGATCGCAACGGTGTCCAGAATGCCGGCAACTACTGGCGATGGCTTTGTGGCTGAACCCACGATGACACTGCCATCGGCATTCACCGCATAGGCTGCACTGGAATTGCCGCCGCTCAGCAGTCCGAGCGAGGTCATTCCTCCGCCAGACGTCCAGCGAAAGCCTTCACGGTTGATGCCGCTACCCTGTGAAAAGCCGACGACCACCAGCCCGTCGGCCGAAACGTCTTCGGCGCGGCTCACAGCCAGCGAATCTGACGCCTGCGATGCAACCACGCCTAATGTTTGCATACCGTCAGTTGCGTTCCACACGAAGGCTTCATTCGAGCGGCTGGCAGAAGTGGCATAGCCAACCACCACGCTGCCATCACGGCTTGCGCGGGTGCCAAACGATGCCGATAGCCCGGCACCGTGGATGTCTTCGGGGGCAGCTTCGTCTACCCAGCGCACCGCGTGATGGGCCCCGGTCCCCGCCACAGTACTACTGCCCACGATTACACGCCCATTTCCGGAAATCCCGTTGGCGACGCTAGCCTGAGAGGCTCCGGCGGTGGGATTAAGGTGCTGCAACTGGGTCAGATTGGTGCCTTGCCACACCACGGCTGTCGTGCGGGACGAAGACGTCGCGGCAGACAGACCGACGACGCGGACACCGTCATCTGAAATTCCGTTCGGTTGCACGTAAGCGTCGGAAGCAATGCCCGGCAAAGCCTCATAGCCGCTGTCGGTAATCCGGTAGGCATGGAACGTGCTGGCATCGACGCGAACAGTGCCCGCAATCGCGGTGCCGTCTCCGGATAGATCACGGAAGCCGACGTTGATGTTGGGCGTAGGCAAAGCCGGAATGCTCTGGTGACCGGTAACGCCAGCAGTTTGCGCATGGGCCGCAGGTGCCAGTGATGCGCTTGAAAGAGCAGTCAGGGCCGCTCCCATGAAATACTTGTATGTCATCTTCATCCCTCGATCAGCGAAATCGAGACGAAGCGTTAGAATGCGGGGCGGCGCTCAATCACTTTACAAAGCTTGTAATTTTCAGCCTAACAGCAATTGTAAGACCCTGCTGCCCGCGTCGTAACTGTCAGGACGGACCGGCAAAGTCGATCCAGAACTAGATGCAGATTTTGCTGTCCTACAGGCTCCGTTCCGGGACAAGTTTTATGGGCTCTTTGCCCCGTCCATGATCTTCACCGCGCCCCGCCAAGATTTGCGTCGTTTTGCGGGGCAGGGCGCATGCAAGCCCGCGCGAAGGAGCCCGAGAGACACCTCTGGACACTGTAAATAGTGTAAACTTGTTCAGAATATCAAATCGCTTTATGAACGAAAAGCGCGAGGGCCGCGGGCATACTTGGCAACTCAGGGCGTTCCTACGACGGCGGCGATGGCAATCGAAACCGCAACCGCAACCGCAACCGCCAGTTCAAAGTTGTTGCCCGCCGCGGTGAAAGCAACGGCAGTGGTGCGCGGATAAGCGCTGGCGATCAGCTTGCCCATGAAGTGGAAGGCGGCACGCCTTGCTGATCAGCAATGGCACCCGCGATCATCGCGTTGTGGCCAGCGTTGACGAGCATGCGAAACACCACAAGCCGCGTTTCATGAGCAAGCGCACCAAGTGCTTCAATAGCCCAATCTTGCGGTTCTACAGCGCCCATCGCTATCGTATTTTGGCGATTGTCGAAATTACCGTAGGGCAGTGGCGTGCTCGGCTCAATTGTCTGTGATTATTCGAGTAAACAGGACGGCCCGGAACTCACTCGCGCAGGGCGGAATTCTTAATCCGGATGAGCGGTCCCAAGATGTAATCCAGAATCGTTTGCTTGCCCGAAAGGATGTTCACCTCGGCGGTCATGCCCGGCAGAACGGGGCGGCCATTGCCGAAATTCGTGGCATCGGCGCGCAGGCGTGCGCGGTAATAGGGGTCGCCGCGAGGGTCCTGCAAAACGTCGGGCGACACATCGTAGACTTGGCCGGTAAGGCTGCCGAATGTTGCGGAATCATAGGCCGAAATCTTGATCGTGGCGGGCAGTTTTTCCCAAACTTCGCCGCGATCCTTTGGCGCAATGCGTGCTTCGATCATGATGATCTTGTCCACGGGCACGATCTCGGCAAGTGGCTCACCACCCCTGATTACGCCGCCAACGGTTTGAATGAACAACTTGTTGACGACGCCGTCCATCGGCGCGCGAATTTCCTCGCGTTGCGCTTTATCCTGGAAGGCAAGCATGGCCTCGTCCGCTTTGGCCAGTTCGAGCCGCAGCCGCGATGCCTGCTCTTCGGTATCTTGGACCATGCGCGTCCAGACCTCGCCTTGACGGGCCGAGGCCGATGATATCTGCGCGCGCGTTTCGGGGATCTGGTTTTGCACATCGGCAATGCGTGTGCGCAAGGATAGCAAGGCTGAGCGTTTTTCCAGAACGTCGCGCTCTGAAATAGCTTCGGCCTGAAACGCCCGTTCAAGTTTTCCCAGTTGGACCATCAGCAAGGATTCCTCACTGCGCAAGTTTGTAAGCCTGGCGCTTAAGGATGAAAGCTGGGCGCGCTTGGCATCGGCTTCACCGGTTGCAATGCCATCCACTGATCCGCGTTGCTGAATGCGCGAGGCAAACAGGGCTTCTTCAGATCGGGCAATTTCAGGGGCGAGGGTAGAAAGTGCAGGCGGGGTAATGAAAAAGCGCGCGCCGCCAACTTCGGCGTCCATGCGCGCCAGCATGATCTTTTTGGCGGTCACATCAATGCGCGCATTTTCGAGGTCAGAGGCCGTAAGCTGGTTCTTGACGAGCATCAGGATCTGGCCTTTTTCAACGCGCTGACCTTCTTGCACCAAGATTTGCTGCACAATGCCGCCTTCAAGGTGTTGAATAACCTGATTTTGTACCGAAGGCAGGACCCGTCCCGAACCGCGCGTGACCTTTTCGATTTCAAAGACACTGGCCCAGCTCAAGAAGCTGACAATCATCAACCCAAGGATCACCAGCAGCTTGCTCGATTTGCGCGTCTTGATGCGGCGGCTCCACGGTTTCAGCGTGGCTTCCTGATCGGCAAGCCCCATTCCTTTGCCAGAAAAGGCATTTGCCAGTTCGCGGCTTGAGACGTTTTCATAGAGGAAGGCGCCGCCCATCTTGCGAATAATGCGGTCTCTTATTCCTGCTAACGACATTAACGTGGCCCTCGTGTGATCGAGAGCAACTACGCCTGATTATGCTTAAAGGCAGAAAACCCAAGTCTATGTAAATCTGCGTATTAGCCTGTGAACCCCAATTTACCTTTGTTTGGTTAATTCTGTGAAAAGGAAATTGGGGCTCCACCACACATGCAAACACCCGTTGCCAGAGTTCAGATGAGTTTGCTGGATCGCGCATTCTTGTTCTTCACGGGCAAGACACCGCGGTATGATCAGGTGACTCATGAGGCGCAGTTGATGCGCCCGATGACGGTTGTTGCGGCCTTGGAGCGCCTTGCTGCGCATTGCGGCTATACGGCCAGCGCCGCGATGTTGACCGCTGCACTTCCGGTAAAAGATGGTTATTTTGATCCCCGCTATGTGCCTATTGCATTGGGCCGAATTGGCATGGAAACCCGCGATTATGTTGCTGGGTTGGGCGATGTTGGCACAGAAGATCTGCCATTATTGGTCATGGCCGGAGGCGATGGTGCCATCATCATTACCGGCGCGCCAAGCCGCACCAGCTTTACCATTCTTGATCGCGATGGCGAGCACGAGGTGCTTCGCAGCGATTTGAACGTGCTGGGCGACACAACCCTGCTGGCTTGCGGTCATGCAGACCCGCAAAATGGTCTGAACTTTGAAGACGAGCGCAGCTTCGTTCGCAAAAATCCCCGGCTGTGGATGCTGGGCGTGTTCATGTCAGAACGCCGACGCCTTGGGCAAATGGTGATGACCGCCGCTTTGCTCAATTTGTGTGGCCTTGCGCTGCCTTTGTACATGCGCGCGATTTACGACAAAGTCGTGCCGAACCTGGCCATTGAATCGCTGTGGGCGCTGTCTGCGGGTGTTGTTCTGGCGCTGGTATTCGAATGCGCGTTCCGCCAAATCCGCACCAGCTTTGTTGATGCTGTCGGCGTTCGTGTTGCGCAAATTGTGCAGAACCGCGCGATGAACAGTTTCATGAGCGCGCGGGTGGGCAAAAAGAACCTGAGCGTTGGATCCATGATGAACGCCTTGCGCGATGTGGATTCCATCGCGCTGTTTGTGCCGCAATTGATTGTCACGTTCCTGATCGACGTTCCGTTCTTTCTGGCGTTTGTTGCGCTGATCGCATTGATCGGCGGCTACACTGCTTTTGCACCCATCATTGGTGCTGTATCCTTGCTGAGCATTGGTTTGGTGGCCAGCTTTGCTGCAAAGCTATCGGCGACGCGCTGTTCAAAGCTGATGCATGCGCGCAACAATCTGGTGGTTGATGCGGCGGCCGGGATCGAGACGATCAAGGCGAACATGGCTGAAGGACACTTCCTCGGTCGTTGGGATAAAGTCTCGGATCACATCGGCATTACGGCGAAATCGGCGCGCAAATGGAATGATTTGCCGCAAGCGACGTCAGCTTTGCTGGTTCAACTGGTCACGGTGCTTGTTGTTATTATCAGCGTTTTCCAAATCAAGGCCGGCGTCATGACAACTGGCGCGCTGATTGCGGTCAGCATGCTGACCAGCCGCGCGATGGCTCCGGTCACCACGGCGGTGTCCTTGCTATCCAAGGCGCAGCAGGCGCGAACCCAGTTCACGGGCCTTGCCGAGCTATTGCAGCTTGAGCCTGAACGCGAAATTCCAGATCCTGGCGTGCGCCAGCAGGCGATCAAGGGGGAGTTTGCCCTGGCGTCGGTCAGCTACAAGCATGAAGACAGCACAGCCTTTGCGCTGCAAGATCTGTCTTTGACGATCAAGCCCGGCGAGAAAATCGCCTTCATCGGTCGCTCTGGTTCAGGCAAGTCGACGCTGCTTCAGGTCCTTGCCGGAATGCTTGAGCCACAATCGGGCCAGTATCTGATCGATGGTTACAGCGCAGGGCATTATGCCACGTCGCAAATCCGCCAAAGGGTTGTCCTGTGCAGTCAGGATGCACAACTGTTCGATACGAGCATCTGGGACAACATTCTTCTGGGCATTGACGAACCGTCGGCAGAAGTCGTGACCAAAGCCGTGCGTGCGGCAAACCTCGACAGCTTTGTTGAGCGCAGCGTTGAAGGCTATAACCGCAAGCTTGGAGCGGGCGGCAGGAACCTTTCGGGTGGCCAACGGAAAAGCGTTTTGCTGGCCAGAGCCCTTGTGCGCGACCCCTCGGTACTTTTGCTCGATGAGCCGACAGAGGCCATGGACGTTGGCAGCGAAAAGACGGTTATGGCCGGGTTGCAACACGCGACGCGGGATAAGACTTTGATCATCGCCACGCACCGCATTGCGCTGCTCGAAATCGTCGATCGGGTGATCTGGCTTGATAACGGCAAGATCATTGCAGACGCGCCGAAGGCCGAGGTTCTCGCCAAATTGCAATCCCGCCCAATGCCGAGGGCCGCATGACATCTCAGCGGCACATCAAACAAGCTAAACCAGCAGGGAAATCCTAGTGGCAGGCGGATCATCAGAGGGTGAAGTCAATCACTGGCCAGCGTTCGTGGACGTGCTCACGACGGTGATCATGGTTGTCACGTTCCTGCTTGTCATCATGAGCGCAGCTGTGATGGTTCTATCGCAGCGCGTGGTTGCGCAGTTGAAGACCACGATGGCGGCGGAAATGGAAGCCAAACTGAAAGCCAGTGGCGCAAAAAGCGACCCAAGCGCAGCAAGTGCGCAACAAAAGTCGCAAGGCACTCAGATTGATGCCGAAAAGGGCACCTCCATCGCGGAACTAGGCGATATTTTGCGCACGCAGAACCCGGTCACGGGGCGCGACGAACTGACCATTCGCACGCGTGAAAGCCCGGATCTGTTAAAGGTCAAAGTCAAGGCTATGGAACAGCCCGATGCCACAACCGGTGTCGAGGTTAAAACAGCCGATACGCTATTGCAGATCGACTTCGAACCCACGGCCATCAGGTACAGTGCGGACAACAACGACGCCATCGTCAAGTTTGTCGAAAAGCATGCCAAGAACGGCATGAAATTCGAAATCTGGGCGATGACGCCGCAAGACGCTTCCTTGTCGGAGGCACAGCGGATCGGCTTCTACCGTGCTGCAGTGACACGAAACTTGTTGGTGAGGGCGGGCGTCAAACCTTCCAACATCGCAACGCAAGTGCGTGTGACCGATATGCGGTCGAAGGAAGGCCACACCGTCCGCGTTGTTATCAAGCCCTGACCCGTTGCAGGAACCGAGAAAGCTCCAAGTCATGGAAAAAAAGATACGTTCTGACCTTCTGAAAATGATCGCGATCATGGTCGGGCTGGTCGGTATTGGCATTTATGCCCGTGACTTCGTCATCGACGGCATCATGGCGAAGGCTGCCCTGAACCTTTCGATTTTCGGCCTCTTCGGCGTAGCGGCAGGCATTTCCTTCAAACATGTCCTTGGCCTCAAAAACGAAATTCTCGCCATGAAGGCGTTGAAGATCGATTACGGGTCGCAAGAACAGCGCCCCGACGACCCCTACAAAACGCCGGCGATCGTGTTCAAGGAGCCGCAGCTTCTTGGCCAAGGCTATCGCATGATCGCCGAAGAAATGGGCAAGCAAGAGACGCTGAAAATCTCGGACGCTTCAGCGCAGCTCATTTTGCACGATGTCGATATGCGCATTAATGATCGCAAATCGACGCTCATGTACTTCTCAGGGCTCATGGTGTTCCTGGGTCTTCTCGGCGCGTTCATGGGCCTGATGAAGACCGTCCACTCGGTCAGTGAACTCATTGGTTCGATGGATTTGAACGGCGGGGCTGACAGCTTCGGCAAGATGATCGAGGGCATGAAGGCGCCGCTCAACGGCATGTCCGTGGGCTTCTCCTCATCGTTGTTCGGTCTGTTGACGTCGATGGTTCTGGGCGCGCTCGAACGGTTCATGACCGGTTCGATGAAAGTCGTGCGCAATGAATTCGAGCATTGGCTTTCGAATGTCTCGTCGTTGGAAACGACCGCTTCGGAAGGGGCTGCACAGGGCCAAGGTTCCAGTGCTGGTGTTATCCGCGCGCTTGAACTTGGCGGACGCCATTTGCGCGACTTGCGCGAAACGGTCCTTGATTCCTCAATGGTCAGCCAGGAAACGAACCGCGCCGTGCTGGGGCTTTCGCAGTCAATCCAGGCGATGAACGGCCTGCTCGCGCGGTTGTATGATCCCGAGCCGCTACTCAAACCGATTACGGCCTGTGTGGAAGACCTTGCGCGCAACCAAGCCGTGCTGGTGCAGCAATTCCACGGATTGCATGAACAAGCCGCTGAAGATCGTCGGTCTATCCGCGAAACGCTTGATTTCATCCGCACGCAGCAAGCACCGGCCGCGGCGTTTGATCCAGAGCGCCTGCATAGCCAGCTTGAACGCATCGGTACGCTGAATGCGCAATTGCTGGAAATCGGCCTTGCGACCAATAACCGCGAATTGAGCGCAAACAGCCGGACAGGCTTGCTTGGATCGTTCACGCGCTGGATTTTGCGGATTGGCGAAGATCGGGCGCTGGCCCGAGCACGCCGTGAGTTGCTGCGCGATATTCGCCAAATGAATGTAGCCCAACGCCGCCTTGTGAGGAAGGTCGATACGGCGCTCGGCGGTACTGTTGAAAGACTGGGCCAAGACCACGAGGTCAATGCGCGACATCTCGCCCAATTGTCGGGGACAACTGAGACAAACAGTGAAATTCTTGCCGAACTGTCTCGGCGCCTCGGCGGCATAGAAGAGCTTGCCGGGCAGGATGATAGCGCGAATTCACCAGCCGCCAGTCTGTACGGTGCGCGGCTGGAATTGGCGGTGCTTCGACAGCGCCTGCAAGCAGCCCAGGAAGACGGCGTTCAGGAAATTGCTGCAACAAATGCTGCGCCCGATCAAGATCGGTTGCGCGCAAATGATGGAGGTCGTTCGCAATGATCACGCTCAACCGCATTTTTAAGCGCAAACGCCCCGACTTCAGTCGTTCAGCCCAAAGATACAACTGCCGAATTGAGGGCAATATTGTGGTAGGGGACCGCCTTGTGAACTTCGAAGGGATCGTCACCGATTTCTCCAGCGGAGGCGCGCAATTCCGGCCCAAGTTGCTTTACATCATGGATCGTCGCGACGTGCCAATCACGCTGAGCTTTGGCGGCGTTGACGTAACCGGAAGGATCATGAGTACCAGCCCGGCAGGGTTCGGTTTGCGATTTGATGAACCAATGAGTGATGCGCAAATCGAAGTCTTGATCGGTTTGGCAAACAAACAGAACAATTCGGTGCACTGATACGGGCTTCGCAGTGCGAAAATTTCATAACAAAGTGAACAGTGCGGATGTCGCGCTTGCGTTCGTGGCTTATGTCAAGATTATGAATTCATAAACAAATTCATGAAAAGCAGGTGTTCTGGAGGCCGATCTGGCCTCTAGTGCCGCATCCGCATTCTTACTTATCCGCCTTCGAACCAAGATTAACCACGTCGGTTCATAGCTTGACGCATAGGATGGCTATGCGGGGAAATGACACGTGGTTGGGCAAATACGGACAAGTTCGTCTTTCCCTTTCGGCAAAGCGGCAGGCTTGGGTTATCTATCCGGCGCTGTAGTGATGAGCCTGACAGCTTCGGGGATTGCCCGCGCTAATGCAGCGCCATCGGCTTTGCCTGAACTGCCCGCATTGAGCGACCATATGGTGGTGGCTGCATCGATCTTCACAGAGGATGCCACTGTCACGTACGGGTATCAATTGCCTGCACGCACCAACAGCATCATTATCGATAGTCCCGGCGTTATTGCCGGTCTTGGCGTTTCGCCGCTTTTGGGTTCTCTCAGCATCACCGAGCCGCTGTTGCCCGGTACGGGTCTGCCGACCTTGGCAACACAGGCACTGATAGACAACGAACTTCCGGCAATTTCGCTGGCCGAGGCAGCCTCAGCGCCAGTTCCTTCCCAGGCACCAGCTGCAGCTCCAGCACTAGTTACGGCTCCAGAGCCGGCTCCCGCAGTTGCGGCACCAGCTCTGGTTCCAGAGCCGGTGATTACTTTGGCAGAATCGTCTCCATCTGACAGCTTGGCTGATCGACCTCAGGGCATTGAATCGCTGCGCGATGCGATCATCGAGGCACTGAAGGCGAACCCTGAAATCCAGATTGCTCTCGCCCGTCAAGATGACGCCCGATATGGTGTGAATGAGGCCTGGTCCGGCTACTTGCCACATGTCGATATGCAAGTCGCTTTGGGCGGTGAACTGGCCGTGCCATCGACAGGCGACAGAACGACGCTGCGGCGTGCTGAAGGTGTTGTCACCCTTAACCAGAATCTTTGGGATTTTGGCACCACGATTAACGATATCAAACGCGCACGTGCGACGTATCGTAGTGCCCAATGGGGCACGCGGGAGCGCATTGAGGCGATCTCCTATGAGATCAGTGATGCTTACCTTTCCATGCTTGAGCGTACCAAGCTGATCGAACTGACTGAATCCGAGATCGCAGCCACACAGAAAATCCTCGATATGGTGGTTATCCAAGAGGATTTGGGTTTGACCAGCTCTGCTGATGTCAGCCGGGCCAAGACACGCTTCCAGGCGCTTCAGGCCGAATTGATTGACCGTCGCAGTGCACTGACACAGGCCGAAGAGGCCTATCGCAGGCTTACCTTCCATTTGCCCGGCAAAGTTGTCGATCTTCCTTCAACCAATGGGAAGCTGCCGACAAATCAGGAAGATGCCGTCGCATTGATCGACACGCAAAGCCCGCGCTATGCACAAGCGAAAGAAGACCGGCGTTCGCTCGAACGCCAGAAGGCCAGTCAGACCGGCACTTTCTTTCCAAAAATCGGCGTGATGGCGCAAGGTAACTGGCGCGATGATGTGTCAGGGGCGACCGGGCTGAACAAAGATGTCCGGGCCATGGTCACTCTGTCTTACAGCTTCTTCAATGGCGGGCGGGATATTGCCGTGCGCAACCGCATTTCGGCGCGCCTGCGCGAGGCTGATTACGAGCTGGACCGTCGCCGTCGTGAGGTCGAACAGGACCTGCGCATAGACTTCAACAGTCTCGCATTCGCGCGCGAAAAGATTGCCACGATAGAATCCGAAATCACTGCCGCTGAAAAGACAGCAGATGTTTATCGGCAGCAGTTCCGTGAAAGCCGCCGCTCAGTCTTCGATCTGCTCGATAGCCAGCAGATCCTTCATGCAGCACGGGCGCGGCAGTATTCGAACCAGATTGCCTTGCAACTTGCCGAGTTCCGGGTCCTGCAAAAGCTAGGCGGTCTATTTGATCTTCTGAGTTCGGGCGAACCGTTACCAAACATTGTGGCGCAAAGCCCGCTGCAGAAAACGCAACAATCGAACTCTGGCGCAAAACGCTAATCTCTCAATAAGTTAGGTCTTGGGCGTACAGCTCAATCGTCAAGACAACCTCTCCAATTACGGTTAATACGTATAAGTATGCGAACCTTACCGTAGGCGTTTCAAGAGAGACTTGACCCACCACTAGGTTAGGCATTCGGCGAATGGTCAAGGTACGCGGACTCATGAATGGCTTGAAAGCCAAGCTCCTATCCAAGGATAGCGCGCAGCTTGCTGACGAAGCCGTTGTATCAGGAAATTCTGGCGGCAAGCTCACCCAAGAGGGACAAAACTATGGCGCTGCCAAAGTTGTCAATCTTGGCGCTGATGACCGCGCCGAACTTGGTGTTGCATACAGCCAGTTCAAAGCTGAAATCGTCGATATTGATGCGATCCTCACCTTTGCCGATGGATCAAAGATCATCATCCCCGGCATGGCACTGGCGGCATTTTCCGGCCGCAAGCCGCTGTTGGTATTTACAGATAAAGAGGTTCTGGCCGAAGCGGCTTTGTCAGACGTTGGCGAAATTCGCGAAAGCGCGGTGGCCATCGATTTTTCCTTGTCGTCCGCCGATGCAGAAACCCCCAGCGATAACGATGCCAAGGCCGATGGCGAGACTCCCCCTGCCGGTGGAGCTGTCCAGCCGAGCGATGCCGCCAATGCGCAGCAGAATACCGCTGCGCAGGAGGAGAATAAGCATAAATTCGATTCAGAATCTTCACGTTTAACCGACAAGATCAGCAGCACTCAGTCGTCAGCCGGATCACCAGCCAGTGTAAATCCGCCGTCAAAGGCAGCTGAGAAGCCTGCGCCGGATGATGCTTTGGGTCCTGCCGGTATCGGAAAATTGGTGCCCACGCTGCAGTATACCCTTTTCAACAAAGAGGGTGTGACCACCACGACCGAGAACGGGGTAACAACCGTTACCGGTTCTACTGGCGGTTCAGGCAGTGGTACGAACGCAGGTTACACGCAGCAATCGGTCAAAGAGACGATCACCGGTTCGGCCAGCGATGACCTGATCTATGCAGACAACCAGAAACAGGCTCCTGAAGGTGCCTCGCTGCGAGTTCTGAAAGTCGAGGCCATGGTGCCTGCGGGTAGCCTCGACTTGCTGCAGATCACGATCCCTTCGCTCCCCGACGGCTTCAGCATCGCCAACGCGGTGAAGACGGATCGTGGCTGGGTCGTCGATATCGACGCGGGCAACATCACCAAAATCACGACGATGACTGATGCGACAACCGGCCTGTCGGTTCCCGTCCCAACATCGCAGTCGCGTTTTTCGTTTGAGTTGGAGCTGATCTATCAAGTGCCCGCAGACGGGACAGCTGCGGCGTCGAGCGGCTTTCAGGACGAATTCTTCCTGCCGGTTCAGCTTGGACTGTCAACCGACGGAAAGACCTCGGTAAACGCAGTTTCGGTGTCGACATCGTTCGGCATCAAGGTTGTCGGCAGCGATGCAGACATGACGGTCAAGAACCCGGTCAGCGGCGATCCGATCTATGTCCTTTTTTCGAACGTACCGGGCAATATCATTACCGCAGGCGATGGCAACGATACGATCGTGGCCGGGATCGGCGCCGATGAAATCGATGGCGGCAACGGTTTCGATATCGTCAGCTATGCCAATTCACGAGACAGCGTCACGGTTGATCTTGCCAGCGGCAAGGGTTCGGGTGGCGCTGCCAGCGGCGATACCTACAAGTCCGTCGAGGGCCTGATCGGTTCGGCGCAGGGCGATACACTGATTGGTGACGGCGGTGCCAATACGCTTCATGGCGGTAAGGGCGCTGATACCATTCAAGGCGGCGGCGGCATCGACAAGGTCGATTACTCCAACGCATTTGCGGCCTCGACAACGACCGAGGTCAAGACAGGTCTTGAGATTAACCTTGATGGCACCGCATCTAAAGGTGGGGAAGCTGAAGGCGATCAACTGTCCGGCATCGAATATGTGGTTGGTTCTGCAAGAGATGATACACTCATCGGGGCCGCTGCCAACGAAACGCTGGAAGGCGGCGCTGGCGATGATGTCTTGGTGGGCGGCGCTGGTGCTGATCGCCTTGATGGCGGTGAAGGTACAGACCTTGCCGACTATTCTGCCGCAACCAGCGGCGTGACCGCATATCTTGATGGCCGCGCTGGCGAGCGGGGCGATGCTCAGGGCGACGTTCTTGCAGGCATCGAAAACATCATTGGTTCAGCGTATGACGACGTTCTTACTGGCAACGTTGGCGACAACCTGATCATAGGCGGCGCTGGAGCCGACCAGATCGACGGCGGCGCTGGCAAGGATACCATAGATTTCTCGCAAAGCGCGGTAGCGGTCGAAGTCTACCTTGATGGTCGCGTCAGCCATGGCGGCGACGCAGAGGGTGATACATACGCCAATATCGAAAACCTGATCGGTTCCGAATTCGATGATCGTCTGGTTGGCGGAAGCGGCGCACAGACGCTGACCGGCGGCGTGGGCAATGACACGCTTGAAGGCGGCGCTGGCGCTGACCTTCTGCAAGGTGGCGACGGCATCGATATCGCCAGCTACGCAGGTTCACGCAATGCCGTGGTCGTCTCGCTTGATGCTACGCAGCAAAGCGGCGACGCCATTGGCGACGTTTATGCCAGCATCGAAGGCCTTGAAGGTTCAGCATTCGACGACGTTCTGATTGGCGGCGTCAGTGCCGATATCCTGATCGGTGGCGACGGTGATGATACGCTGCTGGGCGGCGCAGGCGCTGACACGCTGGATGGCGGCAGCGGTTTTGACGCTGCCGATTATTCGGCCAGTTTTCAGGCTGTCGATGTCCGCATGGACGGCACGCGCAGCTTTGGCGGCGATGCCCAGGGCGACATCATCACGAATGTTGAACAAGTCACAGGCTCGGCTTTTGCCGACACGATCCTTGGCAATGCCGATGTCAATTTGCTTGAAGGTGGTTCGGGCGACGACACGCTGACAGGCGGCGGCGGTGCCGATACGCTGGACGGCGGCTCAGGTCTCGATACGGCCTCCTACGCTGGCAGCTTGGAAGGCATTTCAGTCGCCCTTGACGGCACTGTTGGTCAAGGCGGCGATGCTGAAGGGGATATCCTTCAGGCCATCGAAAACCTGCGCGGCAGCGGCTTTGATGATAGCCTTACCGGCAACGATGATGCCAACATGCTTACCGGCGGCGCTGGCAATGATACGCTGATTGGTGGCCTTGGGGCCGATACACTGGTTGGCGGCGAAGGCATCGATACTGCCGATTACTCGCTTGCCCAAGGTTCGGTTACTGTACGTCTTGATGGCAATGCATCCATGGGTGATGATGCCGAAGGCGATGTGTTACGGGGCGTCGAACGGGTCGTAGGCAGCCTTTTTGCCGACGTTCTCATCGGCAGCACCGCGGACGATATCCTCGAAGGCGGGGCCGGAGACGATACCCTGCGTGGTGCGTCGGGCGCAGATACCCTGATGGGCGGCGCTGGCCGTGATACCGCAGATTACTCTGACTCTGCTGGCGCGGTTGAAGTTAATCTTGCAACTGGCACCGGGCTGGGCGGCAGTGCTGAAAACGATACTTACGACAGCATCGAGAACCTGCGCGGCTCGGATCAGGCGGACAGCCTTACTGGCGATGATGACGCAAACTTCATTGATGGCGGCTTTGGCAATGACACCCTTGCAGGTGGCGAAGGCGCTGATACGCTCCAGGGCGGTGGTGGTTCGGACATTGCTGATTATTCGGCAAGTGCTGAAGGTGTTCAGGTATCCCTTCTTGCCGGGACTGCTGATGGCGGCGATGCTGAAGGCGATGTCCTTGATGGGATCGAAGGCGTCCTCGGCACAGCATTCGCTGATCTGTTAACCGGCGACACGGGCAACAATTCGCTGAGCGGCGGCGCAGGCGATGACACGCTGATCGGCGGCGCAGGTGCTGACGTGCTTGATGGTGGCGATGGGATCGATACGGCCGATTATGGCACGTCGTCCTCGGGCATCACCGCCACGCTTGATGGCAACCCCGGACAAAGCGGCGATGCCCAAGGCGATAGCCTTCGCGGCATTGAGCGGCTGGTTGGTTCAAGCTTTGCTGACCATCTGGGTGGCAGCGATAATTCCGATAGCCTCCTCGGCGGCCTTGGTGACGACACGCTGCAAGGCTTGGGCGGCGCAGACGTTCTCGATGGCGGCGGCGGTGTTGATATCGTCGATTATTCTGCCAGCAATGCCGGAATCGTCGCAGGTCTTGATGGCCGTGCCAATTTGGGCGGCGATGCAGCAAATGACGTTTATATCAGTGTTGAAGGCATTATCGGCTCCAGCTTTGCCGATGCGCTTTATGGTGCGGACAATGCCGATACCTTGCGTGGCGGCGGCGGTGATGACACCCTGTTCAGCTCGCTTGGCGCAGATAGCCTCGCTGGCGGGGCAGGCTTCGATACGGCAGATTATGGCGCATCCAATAGCGCCGTCGATGTCAACATTCAGACCGGCACAGGCTCTGGCGGCTATGCCGAAGGCGATCAGCTCTCGGGCATTGAACGCATATTGGGTTCGATCCACGACGATACCCTGACCGGTGGCAGCGCAGCAGACGCGCTCATCGGCGGGGCTGGCGATGACACGCTGCAAGGCGGCGGCGGTGCCGATGTTCTCGACGGCGGCACGGGTGTTGATACGGTTACCTATGCGCTGTCCTCGGCAGGCATCCAACTTACGCTCGATGGCAGTTCGGGCCAGGGCGGCGACGCCGAAGGAGATCGCGTCAGCAATGTTGAGCGCGTCATTGGCTCGCTTTACGATGATACAATCATTGGTGCAGGCGCTGCTGAAATCCTTGAAGGCGGAGCAGGCAATGATCGGCTCGGCGGTATGGCCGGAGACGATACCCTTTCGGGCGGCACGGGCGATGACACGCTCGAAGGCGGCGACGGCAATGACCGCTTGCTGGGCGGTGAAGGCGATGACGCATTCAATGGTGGCTCTGGTGCTGATACCCTGATCGGCGGCACGGGCTTTGATACCGCCAGCTACGATACATCGGCGATTGGCGTTACTGTCGCGCTTGATGGCAGCCTTGGCCTTGGTGGCGATGCTGAAGGTGATAATCTCAGCGGTATCGAGCGGTTGGTTGGCTCGGCCTTTGATGACCGCCTTACCGGCAGCCTGAGTGCTGACACGCTTGAGGGCGGGGCCGGTAATGATACGCTGGAAAGCGGCGCTGGCGCAGATTTGCTGACTGGTGGCAGCGGCAATGACATTCTGATCGGCGCATCGGGCGCTGATACGCTGGATGGCGGAGCCGGTTTCGACACCGTGGACTACGCAACGTCCAGCTCGGGCGTAACAGTTTACCTCAACGGTTCCGCAGGCCTTGGCGGCGATGCAACTGGTGATACTTTGCTGGGCGTCGAACACGTCATTGGCACAGGTTTCGCTGATCTGCTCGTCGGCGCAAGCGCAGACGAGCGGTTGCAGGGCGGAGGCGGCAACGATACGCTGATCGGCGGTTCGGGTGCTGATACGCTTGAAGGTGGCGCGGGCATTGATACCGCAGAATACGCCGCCTCAGCTCTCGCTGTAGACGTCGATCTGCAAGCAGGCACCGCACAGGGCGGCGATGCACAGGGCGATGCCTTGTCCTCCATCGAAGTGCTGATCGGCTCTTCGGGCGACGACCGGCTGGCGGGCACTAATGCCAACGACACGCTTGTCGGCGGCGCTGGTAACGACTTGCTCATTGGCCGGGATGGCAACGATGACCTGGTTGGCAGCACGGGCGATGATACGCTTGATGGCGGTGCAGGCGCAGATCTGCTGGATGGCGGCACCGGCCTTGATACGGTTGATTATACAAGTTCGGCTTCGGCGGTTTCGGTTGGTCTTGATGGCACCACCGGGGTTGGCGGCGATGCCCAGGGTGACATTCTCGTTTCGATCGAGAACCTGACCGGTTCGGCCTTCGATGATACGCTTTGGGCCGGCAATACGGCTGCGACCTTGAACGGCGGCGCCGGAAATGATTCCGTTCGCGGTGGTGCAGGGTCTGATCGCCTTGATGGCGGCACCGGCAATGATACGATCATTGGCGGTAGCGGGGCAGATCGCCTTGATGGCGGCGCAGGCAATGATACTACCGATTATTCCTCTTCTATCGGCGGCGTCACCGTTGGCCTTGATGGCAGCGTCGGCATCGGCGGCGAGGCTGAGGGTGATACACTTTTCAGCATCGAACAGATCGTTGGCTCCAGCTTTGACGATAGCCTGACCGCAGGCGCTGCCAACAGCACGCTGGTCGGTGGCCTTGGCAGCGACACACTTACCGGCAGTATCGGAAATGACTCGCTTTTGGGCGGCGGCGGCGATGATATCCTGACCGGCAACGCTGGCGCAGATACTCTTCTTGGTGGAAGCGGCATTGACACGGCGAACTACAGCACTGCTGCGGCGGGTGTCTCCGTCGGGCTCGATGGAACAGTGGGCAGCGCCGGCGATGCACTGGGCGATGTGCTCAGCAGCATCGAGGTACTGGTTGGCTCGGCCTTTGCCGATACGCTTGGCGGCGGAACTGGCTCGGACACCATTTTGGGTGGGCTGGGCAATGACCGCATTCTGGGCAGCGCAAGCTCTGACGAAATCGACGGCGGCGATGGCAACGATCTGGTTGACTACAGCGCCAGCGCAAACGCCGTTAACGTCTCACTGGATGGGTCGCTCGGCGTGGGCGGCGATGCCTCGGGCGATGTGCTACACTCGGTTGAAGGCATCGTTGGCTCGGCCTTTGACGATGATCTCACTGGCAGCACAGCCAACGATACGCTGATTGGTGGCGCGGGCAGCGACCGTTTGCGCGGCAACGCAGGCGCTGACTCTTTGGTGGGTGGCGTCGGCGATGACACGCTTGATGGCGGCGCAGGCTCTGACTTTCTGGATGGCGGCGACGGCGTTGATACGGTTGACTATTCTGCATCCAACGCAGGCGTGCAGGTCAGCGTCGATGGCTCTGTAAGCACCGGCGGCGCTGCCGAAGGTGACATGCTTCTCAGCATCGAGCGTCTGATCGGTTCGTCATTCAACGACACCCTGACAGGTACGATTGCCAACGATCTGCTAAGCGGCGGGGCGGGTGATGATATTTTGGCTGGTGGCGCTGGAGCGGATACGCTTGATGGCGGATTGGGTGTTGATACGGCGGATTATTCGGCTGCGGGTTCTGGCGTTGTTGCGAGCCTTGCGACGGGAGCCGGGACGGTTGGCGATGCGAATGGCGATGTGC
>CAMTWP010000047.1:0-7377 GCA_947085475.1 uncultured Novosphingobium sp.
CCTGCTCAGCCACGATCCGCAGGAGCTTGGCCTTGAGAGCCCCGCGCGCCTCCGGCGCGGAAATGGCCACGATGCCATCAAGCCAGTACTGGAGTGTTTCGGGCGAGCGGTTGAGCGCGAGCTGCGCGGTGTCGCGCGTCACGGCCTCAAGATATTCGGGCGTGAGCGCCGCAGAGCTCAGCGTCATCTGGCTGGGCAGGATGGGCTGCAGCACGACCTCGCGGTCCCGCGTCGATGCCGCAGTGAACATAACCACCACGAGAATGCCGAGCACGACACAGATGAGCGCAAGCAGGTTGCGCTGCTTGAGGGTCCGCTGCGACGCCTCATGAGCAAAAGAGATTTCCATATCAGCCCGCCATCACACGAAGATGAGATGGCGGAGCGACCTTCAGACCGAAGAATTCTCCCGGCAAATGCCAATAGGCAAAATGCAGGACCCAATGCATCGAACGCCCAGCTTTGACTTTGCGATAGCCGAACCACGCAGCCAGGGCCAAAAGAAGCCCGATGACAACGTGCTGAGCGAGGATGCCCCAGGTGAAGGGTATGACCATCACCAGGAATTCATCGAGGGTCCAGAACCCGATCAGTTCTGGATCGTCGAGATGTTTTGGGATCGAATACTGGTCCAAGGATCAACTCCGCCAGAGGGAGGACAAGGAGCGGCAGCCCAAAGGGTGAACTGCGGTACCCTTGCCATCATGAAGCGAGGGCGCAGCGTTCAGACCGTGCCGGTAACCGAGGCGGTGACGATCGGAATGCCGGTCCCGGCGCCGACGCCGACGCCCACAGGGATTGCGACCTGACCGAGCGAGAAGCGGCCCGACGCAAGCGCCACGATCCCGCCGGCGAGCGAGAGCACGGTGATGATCCGGCCCCCGGAGCCTTCAAGGAAGCCGGTGAACTGGGCGAGAGCGGTGTTGAAGGTCGTGTCGGCCCCCGCCATTGCGGCATCAGCGCCGAACACGCTGGCGGCCGCGAGCGCCGCAATCGCAACAGCAAGCGTGCCGCTGCGATTCTTCAGATCGAGACTTGTCATTGAGATTTCCCTTTCGGTTGGATGCTGGCGTCTGCCGCCACAGCCAAAGTCCGCCCGGGAGGAACCATTTCTCAATACCGAAGTGTCAGGATTTCTAAGGAAATGAGAGATTGGGGCAGAATTGAACCCCGCCCAGCATTCGATTCGCTCCCAGACTGGGAATGAGAATTTCCCACCGTGGTCCAATTTGCGACCCACACCGGGGATGTTTGTGCCCCACAGCGGGCGAAAATCAGCCCCAAGGTGGAGAGGAATTCGCCCCACGGGTAAAAATGCGCAAAAAGGATGACCCGGAAACCGCGCAGTTGCAGGATGACAAGTTCAGACGCTGCCACATCGAGAGAAAGGAGATCGAATTGAGCAAAAGCACGTATGTAGCCCACGAGATTTCCGTCAGCGCACACGCCTTCGAAGATATCGTCAGGGCCATCGCAGCACTCAGCCTTGAGCAGACGCGCTTTGTGACGTTCAAAGACGTTATTCTCTATGCGCTGGAGCGGTACCCAGCCCTCAAAGATGGACATTCCGCGGCGCTGGAGACCCTGCTTCCTGTGGACGGACCCGTTCGGATCTACGTCCGTCTCAATTCCACGGACAATGCGGCGGTTGAGCGGCTGAAAGTCGAGCTGAACGCCGCTACCAAGGCTCATTGCGGGGTGCGAGAAACACTGCTCTTCTGCGCAATGTTGGTTGCAGAAGGTGAATTTTCCACTTACCAAATGCAAATCAACAAATTCAAACTATGAAATTGCATGGAGGGGAACACATAGCATCGTGGAGGCACGCATGTGCGATGGGATGGAAGATGGAGTCGCCAGCAGAGCTCACAGCGTAAACCAACTGTATGCAGCGCTCATCAAGGAACAGATGAGGCTGCAGAACACAAGCTTGCGCAAATTGACCGATGAAGGCGTGATCAAAGAAAGTCGGCGTAAGAAGTTCTTCGACAAGGTCGAAGATGGAAATCTGACGATCGACGAATTCCAACGCGTCCTGCTCCATCTGAAAATCGACCCTATCCGAGCAGGCCTCGTTCTGCTGTGCTATGAAAGCGCCAGCTCCTACGAAGACCCATGCTGCGAGACGACGGCATTGGTTGCGGTCGCACTGGCCGCCCGGCTACCAAGCGAACTCGCAGCCTGCGAAGGGCAGTTCGAGACCATTCGTCAAAGCCTGTGTGACACGATCGCCCGTAAGACATCGTCGGCCATCGCCAAACATCACATGTCGCTAGAAAGCCGGCATAACGGCGGCGGTTTTGAACATGCGTATGCTTGAGCATTGTACGGCGAAACGAGCCCGCGCTGCATGACGAACCGCGTGACTGGTCACGGGCAGACGTCCTGCACCGCACAGCGAAGCGCAAATATGGCGCAGCACCGGAAAGCGGAGCAAAGACGCAAACGCCGTCAGGATGGTTTGCGCCCCCTCGAAATCTGGCTGCCAGCAGCCATGATCGAGATGATTGACCAGCTGAAAAGGGATGATCTCTCGTCCAGGGAAGCGGTCATCGCAGCGATTGTGGCGACAACGCTCAGCGTCAGATCACCTGAACCATCAGAAGGACAACCGATGATGCTCTAAAATTGAAAGGGGGCCCCGCGCCAACGGGACCCCCTTTAACGCATCCTGTTGCCAGAGCGCCAAGTTCACCTCGCTTTCTAGCAACAGACCGAATGGCAAACAAGCGCTTCTGCGCGCGATGAAACGCGCCCGAACGCTGCCAGGGATCGCCGCACCAGCTGGTGCATATGAAAGGGAGGTCAGCGACGCAGACATGAAAAACCCGGGCAGCGCCCGGGCCTTTCGAAGGAAGCTGTAATTTGCCGCGCCAAAGCGTGGCGAGAGACACCGGCAAGCTACCTGCTACCTGACAACTTGCAAGCATTTTTCGCAAATTTTGCGGGCAATGTTCTTTGTCTGTGCCGCACCTCAGGACTGAGGGAGCGAAAGGATGACTATTGTCCAGAATCAAGCAGCCTGGGAGGTGAATAGCCGCCGCCGGGGAGCGGCAGCGATCGGTGCCTGTCTGCCAAACTTGGGGATGCTCGAGACCGAGCAGCTGACCATGATCACTTTCATGAAAGACCCGGCAGATCGGGCAAGACATGCAGCGCGCGTCAGCAAGATGATGCGAGGGTTCGGACAGACCGGGACCGAAAATACAGGCAGACAGCGTCGGCGCAAACTACTCGATATCATCGAGACCTTCGCGAGAATGCCGCCCGTGACGATCGATGTTCCGAGGATCGTCTGGCGCGATCTTTACGATGCCGCCGCGAGCATCGCCGCCATGAATATCGACTGGGACAGCCGCTGCGGCCCGCTCATTGCCGCCTCGAACGACCATCTCAAATGCCGGATCGGATGGACGGCCGCGCGCAAGAACATCAGGCGCCTTGCCGAATACGGCCTGATCATCCCCCATTGCCTCGCCGGCAACGGCAAGCGATTTCTTGGGTCACGAGACAGCGAGGAGCGCTCCGACGCCTCAGGATGGTCGCTAGCCCCGCTGCTGCTCCTCGAGGATTACCTCACAGAACTGGCCGCAACCGAGAAGGCCCTGGCCGAGCAGAACCTGATCCTGCCCAAAGAAATTCGAAAGGCAACAAGCAGCGCGTACCGGCTGCTGCGGCCGTTCGAGCAGGGCCACCTTTGGGCTGACAAGGCCAGAAAGAAGCTCGATGCGATCGCTGCGGCGCGGCGCGCATACCAGAGGCGGAAAGGATCCATGGACGCGATCGCAGTGCTCGGCCGCCTCGCTGAGGTCGCGACCCGGCTGCTTGATCGGTTGTCAGAGCGCATATCGCTCGACGACATTGCGTCGCTGACACCTTCCGGGGACACTAGGGTGCGCCGGGATGGCCACCATCAATACAGCCCTGAAGAAGCTCTTGAATCTGTATACGGCTTGGCAGAGGGCGCTTGCCGACGGGAACCTGATGACGTTCGAACCACTCCTGATGCCGACAGGGTGAAGCAAGAAACAGCCGATGCTTGTCAGAACGCGCAGGTCTCGGCCGACGCGAATGATGTCTACGGCATACATCGATCGGGTTTCGTTTGGGCCGAAGCCCCTGCCCTATTCCCCTTTATCGACGGCATGGTCGAAATTGGAACCCGACCGGGCCTGACCGAGCTCCACGAGGTCGCTCGCGTCTGCCAGATAGGCCAGGCTACGGCCGCGCGGGCAAGTGCGACACTGGGCACAGGGATCGCACTCCTGTGCGCGCTGATCACCGGGCATCACCTGGCCAACGGACAAATCCGCAAGACGCCCGATGCATACATGCAGGCGCTGGTGCGGCGCGCCCGCAGCGGTGAGCTCAATCTCGGCCACACGCTGCTCGGCCGCAGAAAAGCAGTATTCGGCAAGGGGATACAAGAGCTTCGAAAATGCGTATCTCTATTCGATCATCGCTGCACTAGGTCCGACTCATGAAGCAGGAAGCCCTTATTGCTTGGACATCGCTCTACATCGGCGTGGGAATGATGGCGCTGATCTGCGCAGTGCTCTCGGTAGTAGTGACGGCCGACGACTGGCGCACTGGCAGGTGGCGACCCGTCCACCAAACGGGAATTCAGAAAGCTCTGGTCATCCCGAAGGTCTGGCTTCGATGGCAACTCAACTACCTCAAGGGCGCGCCCGTCATTCTGGCAATCAGTGTGTACTATGCTTGGCACGTTGGGTTCTCAGTGTTCTGGGACGTTTGATCTTCCTTCAAATGAGGCAAGCAGCACCCGCCGAAAGGGATTGGGCGCGGGAAGCGCGGCCGAGGTCAGTAAGACACCGCCAGTCGAATTCGGATTGCCGATCGAACCCATGATCGTGCGCACATAGTTGCGAGTCTCACGAAACGGCGGGATGCCGCCAAACTGATCCACACGGCCCGGGCCTGCATTGTAGGCAGCAAGTGCAAGCTCCCATGTCCCGAAGCGATCCAGCTGCTCGCGAAGATACCGCGCACCGCCCACTAGGTTTTGCCGAACATCCCAAGGGTCGGTGACACGCAGATATTGGGCCGTGCCGGGCATCAGCTGAGCCATGCCCATCGCACCGGCGCTGCTGCGAGCGAAGGGGCGATATCTGCTTTCCTGCGCCAGTAGGGCATCAAACAGAACAACGGGCACCCCGGCATCGCAAGCGACGTCGACGATCAGGTTGAAATAGGCTGTCCGGCGAGCCTGGGCATCCCTGCTGATACCATATCGCGGGAAGAAGCTGCGGGACTGGCAGAGTGGGTCATCCTGCGAAGGGCGGAAGGGTGAAGACCCAGGACCCATGAATGATGCACCTGCCCGCATCCACGAAGGAACAGCGGGGCGCGCGGCATAGGGATTGATCGTGAAGCTGTGAGGGACCAACTCAAAGTCGCCGTGCAACTCTGGTGAAAACACATCCACTGGAGCCGGAGGCGGTTCCACTGATTGCTCGAGATCGACCGCCCCGCGCAACTGTGGGGCGAGCACAGCGAAGTCCGGTTTTGCCTCTGGCGAAAACACGTCGAGAATGGCTTCGCGCGCCGATGATGGCGTCGGCGTCAAAGCGACCAGCAAAAATAGAAGATTTTTCATGACCACACCTTTCGGCGTGGTTCGGATATCGCCCCACGTTTCTAAATGAACAGGCGGCGCATGGCAATCGCCCACAATCTGGCATCGCATAGACGAAAGGGGCGTTGGCCATCGCGCGCCGTGCTAGAGAAGGTCGGGCCGATCCAAAGGGGAAAGATGGTGAGGCTGAGCTGAGAGGAGCGAGTTTATGCTGATTGCGCTCAAACCCAGCCAGGAGACCATCGACATCGTTGCTGCACTGAAGGGCCGTTGGCACGGTTCCTACGCGATGTGCATCTGCCCTGCGCACGCAGACAGAACCCCTTCCCTTTCCATCCGGCAGGGCGAGCGGGGTATTCTGGTTCATTGTTTTGCGGGATGCCGCAGCGAGGATGTCCTGCGCGCAATCGGTCGAACCAAACCGATCCTGAACTCCCCTCCCCCGAGTTACCGTCCCGAAGGAACTGCGCCCAATGTCAGAAGGATCTGGGATCAGGGCACAGAAATCCGGGGGACGCTCGGCGAAGTCTACCTTCGATCGCGTCGACTGCCAGTCGATCTCCCCGACTTACGCTTTCATCCAAGGTGCCCGTTCGGCCGCAAGCCCAAAACCACCTTCCGGCCCGCGTTACTGGTCGCTGTCAGAACTGGGCACCGGATCACGGCCATCCAACGTATTAGGCTTACGAGCGACGGAACATGGCATGAGGGCAAGTTTATGCTCGGAAAGCCCGGACAGGGTGCTTGGGCACCACGGTTCGAAGGCAACGTGCTCGCCATTGCTGAGGGCATGGAGGATGCGGCGAGCTATGCCCAGATCAAGCAAATCCCGTGCTGGGCAGCGCTTGGTAATGAGCGCCTCGCGCTTATCGGAGTGCCGACCTACGTTACAGAGTTGTACATAGCTGAAGACAATGACGGACCGGGACGAACAGCGGCCATGGCAGCTGTCGACGCTCACGGCATGCCGAGGCGGTGCATCAATAGGGATGCGCCGCCAAGCCATTGCCGTGACTGGGCAGAAGTTGGGAATGATGTGGTCAGTCCAAGGGATTGAAAGTTTTAAGGAAAACGTTGCGCCTATGCGGGTTCACGCATGGGTTGAAGATCATGGAAGCTCGTGTGACGGATTCTACTGATGATCCCAAAAGTGCGCTGACGTTGGAACCCTTAGCCGTGAATTTCTCCACCTTCATCATGAGCGAAATTCTCCAGTAAACGACCGGGGTTACGGACGAACCGGAAAGGCAGCTTCAAGGTTGCGAAATCGGGTTAGCGGCCATTCGGATCAATCAACGCAAAGGGTGGCCGCCGACCACTTCCGGTCGTACAGGAGTCCGATGGCCAACGATAGGTTCAGTGAAAACCCGCCATTCAAATCGAGTGCGCGCGGTTGGTGCGCTCTGGCCGTGCCAATGGCAATGGTGGCGCGGGATGCAGTAATCGTTGATTCAATCCCTGCTCCAAGCGTTATTGGCTTTTCCGATCACTTCAGTTAGGTGAGGTATCGACGGGCAGACTAGTCCGCCTTTCATTGATCGCGCCGGTGCCCCCGAAAGGGGCTTAATCGGGAATGCGGTGCGGAAGCTTGCTTCCAAATCCGCGGCTGTCTCTGCAACTGTAAGCGGATAGCGCGATGTACATCGCTCCTCTTGGAAGGGGCAGCCACTGGGCCGGACGCTAAATCATGCGAGGTCTGGGAAGGCGTGCATCAAGCTGTGACCCGTGAGCCAGGAGACCTGCCGGCGTCTGGTCGCTCTTGCCTTGGTCCAGAGGATGGC